>NZ_CP060825.1:4102500-5435000 GCF_014489615.1 Streptomyces genisteinicus | reverse complement strand
GCAGATGTTGTAGAAGTACAGCAGCTCGCCGGCCGAGGCGTGGCCCGAGACGTGGACCTTGGCGTTGCCCTTGTGGACGACGTTCGCGCCCCAGCGGGTCAGACCGTTGATCACGCGGTAGACCGCGTTCTCGTTGCCCGGGATGAGCGACGAGGCCAGGATGACGGTGTCGCCCTGGACGATGCGGATCTGGTGGTCGCGGTTGGCCATCCGGGACAGCGCCGCCATCGGCTCGCCCTGGGAGCCGGTGCAGACGAGGACGACCTCGTGGTCCGGCAGGTCGTCGAGCGTCTTGACGTCGACGACGAGGCCGGCCGGGACGCGCAGATAGCCCAGGTCACGGGCGATGCCCATGTTGCGGACCATCGAGCGGCCGACGAAGGCGACCCGCCTCCCGTACTCGTGGGCCGCGTCCAGGATCTGCTGGATGCGGTGCACATGGCTGGCGAAGCTGGCGACGATGATCCGCTTCTGCGCGTTGGCGAAGACCGTGCGCAGCACGTTGGAGATGTCGCGCTCCGGCGGGACGAAGCCCGGGACCTCGGCGTTCGTCGAGTCCGACAGCAGGAGGTCGATGCCCTCCTCGCTGAGGCGTGCGAAGGCGTGCAGGTCGGTGAGCCTGCGGTCCAGCGGGAGCTGGTCCATCTTGAAGTCGCCGGTGTGGACCACCATGCCCGCGGGGGTGCGGATGGCGACGGCCAGCGCGTCCGGGATCGAGTGGTTGACCGCGATGAACTCGCAGTCGAAGGGTCCGATGCGCTCACGGTGGCCCTCGGTCACCTCGAGCGTGTACGGGCGGATCCGGTGCTCCTGGAGCTTCGCCTCGATCAGGGCGAGGGTCAGCTTGGAGCCGATCAGCGGGATGTCCGGCTTCAGCCGGAGCAGGAACGGGACGCCGCCGATGTGGTCCTCGTGCCCGTGGGTGAGGACGATGCCCTCGATGTCGCCGAGGCGGTCCCGCAGGGTGGTGAAGTCCGGAAGGATCAGGTCGATGCCCGGCTGCTCCTCCTCCGGGAAGAGGACGCCGCAGTCGACGATCAGCAGACGGCCGTCGTACTCGAAGACCGTCATGTTGCGGCCGATCTCGCCGAGACCGCCCAGCGGGGTGACGCGCAGGCCGCCCTTGGCAAGCTTGGGCGGTGCGCCGAGTTCGGGATGCGGATGACTCAAAAGACTCTCCTCACCATGGACGCCACGTGCCGCGGAGGCACGTGGCGTACATGACATTCGTGCACGTGCTGTTGTCAGTGTCGGGCCGGGTCCGCGCGTCGGGCTCTGCGCCGTGGCGGTCGCGCCGGCAGGTCTCGCCTATTCAGTTGTGAAGTCTGTGTTCTTCAGCTGTACCCCACCCGCGGCCAGGTCGAGCTTGAGCTGGCCGGTTTCTTCGGGGGAAAGGCCGACGAGCGGGAGCCGGAGGGGGCCGGCGGGCAGTCCCTGCAGGGTGAGCGCCGCCTTGGAGGTGATGACGCCCTGGGTGCGGAACATCCCGGTGAAGACGGGGAGCAGCTTCTGGTGGATCTCGGTCGCCTTCTGGACGTCGCCGCCGCGGTGGGCGTCGAGCAGGGCGCGCAGCTCCGGGGTGACGACGTGGCCGACCACGGAGACGAAGCCGACGGCGCCGACGGAGAGCAGCGGGAGGTTGAGCATGTCGTCGCCCGAGTACCAGGCGAGTCCGCTGCGCGCGATGGCCCAGCTGGCGCGGCCGAGGTCGCCCTTGGCGTCCTTGTTGGCGACGATCCGCGGGTGGGCGGCGAGGCGGACGATCGTCTCGGTGTCGATCGGGACGCCGCTGCGGCCGGGGATGTCGTAGAGCATCACGGGGAGTTCCGTGGCATCCGCGATGGCCGAGAAGTGGCGGAACAGGCCCTCCTGCGGGGGCTTGTTGTAGTACGGCGTCACGGCCAGCAGGCCGTGTGCGCCGGCGCGCTCGGCGGCGCGGGCGAGCTCGATGCTGTGGCGGGTGTCGTTGGTGCCGATCCCGGCGACGATGTGGGCGCGGTCTCCGACCGCCTCCAGGACCGCTCGTACGAGCTGGTCTTTCTCCGCGTCGCTGGTGGTGGGCGACTCGCCGGTGGTCCCGTTGAGGATCAGACCGTCGTTGCCCACGTCCACGAGGTGGGCGGCGAGGCGCTGGGCGCCGTCGACGTCGAGAGCGCCGTCCGCCGTGAAGGGCGTGACCATGGCGGTGAGGACCCGGCCGAAGGGGGTCTGCGGAGTGGAGATCGGAGCCATGGGTAACACGCTACTCGCTGCTCAGTGCAGGGTGTCCCCTCGGGGGACGTGACGTACGACGTGACAGGTGGAACCCGGCACTGCCTGCTCGGGGGTTCAAGCAGTGCCGGGTCCGTTTGATCAGCCTAGATGAACTTCTCGAAACGCCGCAATACGGACACCTCGCCACCGGGGCGCACATCAGTGCCTACGGAGCGACCCTGCCGTTGGCGTTGAACGCCGCGTAGGTCAGCGGCATGAGCCTGGCCCACTCCTGCTCCATCTTCTCGCCGACCATCTCGATCTCCCGCTGGGGGAAGGACGGCACCTTGGCGTCCTCGTGCTGCGTGCGCAGTCCGAGGAAGTGCATCAGCGAGCGCGCGTTGCACGTGGCGTACATCGACGAGAACAGGCCGACCGGGAGCACCGAACGGGCCACCTCGCGGGCGACCCCGGCGGCGAGCATCTCCTGGTACGCCTCGTAGGCGTGGACGTACGAGTCCTCCATGACGCGGCCGGTCAGCTCCTGCTGCGCCCGGGTGCCCTCGACGAAGACGTACTTGCCGGGACGGCCCTCCTGGACGAGCTTGCGCTCGGCGGCGGGGACGTAGAACACCGGCTCCAGCTCCCTGTAGCGGCCCGATTCCTCGTTGTACGACCACCCGACGCGGTGGCGCATGAACTCACGGAAGACGAAGATCGGGGCGCTGATGAAGAAGGTCATCGAGTTGTGCTCGAAGGGGCTGCCGTGGCGGTCCCGCATCAGGTAGTTGATGAGCCCCTTGGAACGCTCGGGGTCCTTCGAGAGCTCGTCGAGCGACTGCTCACCCGCGGTGGAGACCCGGGCGGCCCACAGCACGTCGGAGTCGCCGGCGGTGTGCTTCACCAGTTCGACCGTGACATCGCTGCGGTAGCTGGGCTTGACGTTCTCTGCGGGGGTCTCGCTCACCGGCGGTCCTTCCATGTGCGTCGCTCGGGCGGCGCCCACTCTACGGCGCGCGGCGGACGGCGAAGGGCCCGGCAGGCGCCGGCAGGTGTCGTTCGGCCGATCCGGGGAATTCGGGCACCAAACGACGCGTATGCACGTCTGTACGGATACAAGCGATCCGCTGTGTACGGATGCCAGCGTTCCGCCCCGAATCCCGCAAGGAGAGTCCCTGATGTTCCGGCGCGAGGCCGTCCCGTTCACGTTCGTCGCCGAGGCCGACGCCTTCCGCAGCAATGTCGCTCCGCCGCCCCGGGAGCGGCCCAGCGCCTCGCAGGTGCTGACGCGCACGATGATCGGCCTCACCGTGGTGGCCGGGCTCGTCGGCTCCCTGCTGCTGGGGACGCCCGCGCTGGAGTCGGGCACCTCCTCGCCGGGTCACTCGCAGTCGTCGGAGGCGTCCCGCAACCGCTGAGCCACCCCCATGGCCCCCCAGGGGTGGTCCCGTACCGAGCACCTCGGTAGCCTCACCGGGCACAGCCGAATCAAGCGTGCTGGTGAGTGAGGATCGCTCGTGCCCCTGCCCTTCCTGACGGCCGACCGTGCTTTCGACACGCAAGCGGACGACATCGCGCTGCCCTTCGACGACCACGACCGCTGGCGGCGCCCGTACCGCCCGGGCCCGTGGCGGGTCGGAGCGGCGGCGCTGGTGCTGCTGCTCGCGTCGTTCGTGCTGATGGCCTCGATGATCATCGCGTTCGCCGGTGCCCTGTCCGGCGCGGCCTTCTGCATGGCTCTCGGCGCGCTCATCGTCCTGGTGTCGCTGCGACTGCTGCGGATGGGCACCTGGGTGAGCCGGCACGGTGTGCGGCGGGTCGCCTTCTTCTCGACGACGACTCTCGCGTGGAACCGGTCGACCGCGCTGCGGACGGTGCAGCAGCCGGTGCGCTGGCTCGGCCTGCCGCGCACGGTCCAGGGTCAGGCCCTGCTGCTGGTCACCCAGCGGGGTGAGCAGATCCCGCTGATGACCGACCACGACGCGGACTTCCTGTCGCGCCTGGAGGCGTTCGACCGGGCGGCCGACACCGTCGAGGCGTGGGGCGCCGAGTACCGGGCCGGCTGAGCACCGCCGGGCGCACACGAACGGACCGGTCCGGGCGGCGAGAGCCGTCCGGACCGGTCCGTTTCCGTCACGGGCCCGGCCGCGCGGGGTCCGTCGTCCGGATCCCGGCCGGGTCGGGTGCCGTGATCCGGACGGAGATCCTCAGCCGGAGACCGGCTTGCCGTCGTGCAGAGCGATCGCCCGCTGCATCGCCCTGCGGGCCCGCGGCGTGTCCCGGGCGTCGTGGTAGGCCACGGCCAGCCGGAACCAGCAGCGCCAGTCGTCCGGGGAGTCCTCGGTCTCGGCCCGGCGGCGGTCGAAGACCGCGTCGGCGGAGTCCTTGTCGATCCGGCCGCCCGGGGTGCGGACGAGTTCGTCGACGGGCAGACCGCCCTCCGCGTCCAGCTCCGCGGCGAGCCTGTTGGCGCGGGTGACGAACCGGGTGTTCTTCCAGAGGAACCAGACGCCGATCACCGGCAGGATCAGCACCGCCGCACCGAAGACGACGGTGAGTGCGGTGCCCTGCCGGATGAGCATCACGCCGCGGCTGCCGGCCAGGACGAAGTAGACGACCAGGACGGCAGCCGTGACGAAGTAGGTGATCTTTGCGCGCATCCGAGACACCGGTCAGCCCAGGTCGAGGAAGTGCTCCAGGCCGAAGGTGAGGCCCGGGGCGGAGGTGACACGGCGGACGCCGAGCAGGATGCCCGGCATGAAGCTGCTGTGGTGCAGCGAGTCGTGCCGGATGGTCAGGGTCTCGCCCTCGCCGCCGAGCAGGACCTCCTGGTGGGCCAGGAGGCCGCGCAGGCGCACCGCGTGCACGGGGACGCCGTCGACGTCCGCGCCGCGGGCGCCGTCGAGGGCGGTCAGGGTGGCGTCGGGCTGCGTGCCCAGGCCGGCCTCCGCGCGGGCGGCCGCGATGAGCTGGGCGGTGCGGGTGGCGGTGCCCGAGGGGGCGTCCGCCTTGCCGGGGTGGTGGAGTTCGACGACCTCCACCGACTCGAAGTACCGCGCCGCCTGCTGCGCGAACGTCATGGTGAGCACGGCGCCGATGGAGAAGTTGGGCGCGATGAGCACACCGGTCTCCGGGGAGGCGGCCAGCGAGGTGTTCAGCTGCGCCAGCCGCTCGTCCGTCCAGCCGGTGGTGCCGACGACGGCGTGGATGCCGTGGCGCACGCAGAAGTCGAGGTTGCCCATCACGGACGCCGGCGTGGTCAGCTCGACCACGACCTGCGCACCGGAGTCCACCAGGGACTCCAGCTTGTCGCCGCGGCCGAGGGCCCCGACCAGTTCCATGTCGTCGGCGGCCTCGACGGCCCGGACGGCTTCCGAGCCGATACGGCCCTTGGCACCGAGGACGGCCACGCGCAGCTTGCTCATCGATGTGCTTCCTTACCGGTTAGGAGACCGCTTCGTGCAGGCGGTCCGCCTGCTTGTTCTTCAGGGGGCCGATGACCGCCAGCGACGGCCGCTGCCCCAGGACGTCGCCGGCCACCGCGCGCACGTCGTCGGGCGTGACGGCGGCTATCCGGGCCAGCATCTCGTCGACCGACATCTGGGTGCCCCAGCACAGTTCGCTCTTGCCGATGCGGTTCATGAGCGCTCCGGTGTCCTCGAGGCCGAGGACGGTGGAGCCGGAGAGCTGGCCGATCGCCCGGCCGATCTCCTCGTCCGAGAGGCCGTCGGAGGCCACCCGGTCGAGCTCGCCGCGGCAGATCTTCAGCACGTCGTGGACCTGGCTGGGGCGGCAGCCGGCGTAGACGCCGAAGAGGCCGGTGTCCGCGAAGCCCGAGGTGTACGAGTACACGCTGTAGGCGAGCCCCCGCTTCTCGCGGACCTCCTGGAAGAGCCGGGAGGACATGCCGCCGCCCAGCGCCGTGTTCAGCACGCCCAGCGCCCAGCGGCGCTCGTCGGTGCGGGCGAGGCCGGGCATGCCGAGGACCACGTGCGCCTGCTCGGTCCTGCGGTCCAGGTGCTCCACCCGGCCCGCGGTGCGCACGGCGCGGCGGCCGTCGCGGGGCGCGACCGGCACGGCGTCCGTGCGGTCCAGCGCGCCGGCCCGCTCGAAGGCCCTGCGCACCTGGCGCACGACGGTGGCGTGGTCGACGTTCCCGGCCGCGGCGACCACCAGGTGGGTGGGGTCGTAGTGCTTGCGGTAGAAGCGCCGGACGCGGTCGGCGGTGAGCGCGTTCACGGTGTCGACGGTGCCGAGGACCGGGCGGCCCAGCGGGGAGTCGCCGTACATGGTGTGCGCGAAGAGGTCGTGCACGCAGTCGCCGGGATCGTCCTCGGTCATGGCGATCTCCTCGAGGATGACGCCGCGCTCGGCGTCCACGTCCTCCTGGAGGATCAGCGATCCGGTGAGCATGTCGCACACCACGTCGATGGCGAGCGGCAGGTCCGTGTCGAGCACGCGTGCGTAGTAGCACGTGTACTCCTTGGCCGTGAACGCGTTCATCTCGCCGCCGACGGCGTCGATCGCGGAGGAGATGTCGAGCGCGGAGCGGCGGCGGGTGCCCTTGAACAGCAGGTGTTCAAGGTAGTGGGTGGCGCCGCCGAGGGAGGGCGTCTCGTCGCGGGAGCCGACGTGCGCCCAGATGCCGAAGGTCGCGGAGCGCACCGACGGCAGGGTCTCGGTGACGACGCGGAGGCCGCCGGGCAGGACCGTGCGGCGGACGGTGCCGATGCCGTCCCTGCCCTTGAGGAGTGTTTGGGTACGGGCGACGGCCCGCGCCTCCGAGGAGGTGCGGGCCGTCGCCTGCGGACTACGGGACGTCACTTGGCGGCGTCGTCCTTCTTCTCGTCGCCCTCTTCGCCCTCGACCACGGGGATCAGGGAGAGCTTGCCGCGGGAGTCGATCTCGGCGATCTCGACCTGGACCTTGGAGCCCACGGCCAGCACGTCCTCGACGTTCTCCACGCGCTTGCCGCCGGCGAGCTTGCGGATCTGCGAGATGTGCAGCAGACCGTCCTTGCCCGGGAGCAGCGACACGAACGCGCCGAAGGTCGTCGTCTTCACGACGGTGCCCAGGTAGCGCTCGCCGACCTCCGGCATGGTCGGGTTGGCGATGCCGTTGATCGTGGCGCGGGCGGCCTCGGCGGCCGGGCCGTCGGCGGCACCGATGTAGATGGTGCCGTCGTCCTCGATCGTGATGTCGGCGCCGGTGTCCTCCTGGATCTGGTTGATCATCTTGCCCTTGGGGCCGATGACCTCGCCGATCTTGTCCACCGGGATCTTGACGGTGATGATGCGCGGCGCGTTCGGGGACATCTCGTCCGGAACGTCGATCGCCTCGTTCATCACGTCGAGGATGTGCAGACGCGCGTCACGGGCCTGCTTCAGCGCGGCGGCCAGGACCGAGGCGGGGATGCCGTCGAGCTTGGTGTCGAGCTGGAGCGCGGTGACGAAGGTCTTGGTGCCGGCGACCTTGAAGTCCATGTCACCGAAGGCGTCCTCCGCACCGAGGATGTCGGTGAGGGCGACGTAGTGCGTCTGGCCGTCGATCTCGTCGGAGATCAGGCCCATGGCGATACCGGCGACGGGGGCCTTGAGGGGCACACCGGCGTTCAGCAGCGACATGGTGGAGGCGCAGACGGAGCCCATGGACGTCGAGCCGTTGGAGCCCAGCGCCTCGGAGACCTGGCGGATCGCGTAGGGGAACTCCTCGCGCGTCGGCAGCACCGGCACGATGGCGCGCTCGGCGAGCGCGCCGTGGCCGATCTCGCGGCGCTTGGGCGAGCCCACGCGGCCGGTCTCGCCGACGGAGTACGGCGGGAAGTTGTAGTTGTGCATGTAGCGCTTGCGGGTCACCGGGGAGAGGGTGTCCAGCTGCTGCTCCATGCGGAGCATGTTGAGGGTGGTGACGCCCAGGATCTGGGTCTCGCCACGCTCGAACAGCGCGGAGCCGTGCACCCGCGGGATGGCCTCGACCTCGGCGGCGAGCGTACGGATGTCCGTGATGCCGCGGCCGTCGATGCGGACCTTGTCCTTGATGATCCGCTCGCGGACCAGCTTCTTGGTCAGCGCGCGGTAGGCGCCGGAGATCTCCTTCTCGCGGCCCTCGAAGGCCGGGAGGAGCTTCTCGGCGGCGAGCTCCTTGACGCGGTCCAGCTCGGCCTCGCGCTCCTGCTTGCCGGCGATGGTGAGCGCCTGCGCGAGCTCGCTCCTGACCGCGGCGGTGAGCGCCTCCAGGACGTCGTCCTGGTAGTCGAGGAAGACCGGGAACTCGCCGGTGGGCTTGGCGGCCTTGGCGGCGAGGTCCGACTGGGCCTTGCAGAGGGCCTTGATGAACGGCTTCGCGGCCTCGAGACCGGCGGCGACGACCTCCTCGGTCGGCGCCTCGGCGCCGCCCTTGACGAGCTCGATCGTCTTCTCGGTGGCCTCGGCCTCGACCATCATGATCGCGACGTCGCCGTCCTCCAGGACACGACCGGCGACGACCATGTCGAAGACGGCGTCCTCGAGCTCGGTGTGCGTCGGGAACGCGACCCACTGGCCCTTGATCAGCGCGACACGGGTGCCGCCGATCGGGCCGGAGAAGGGCAGGCCGGCCAGCTGCGTGGAGCAGGAGGCGGCGTTGATGGCGACCACGTCGTAGAGGTGGTCGGGGTTGAGCGCCATGATCGTCTCGACGATCTGGATCTCGTTGCGCAGGCCCTTCCTGAAGGAGGGGCGCAGCGGGCGGTCGATCAGGCGGCAGGTGAGGATCGCGTCCTCGGAGGGGCGGCCTTCCCGGCGGAAGAAGGAGCCGGGGATCTTGCCGGCCGCGTACATCCGCTCCTCGACGTCCACCGTGAGGGGGAAGAAGTCGAGCTGGTCCTTGGGCTTCTTGGACGCGGTGGTGGCCGAGAGGACCATCGTGTCGTCGTCCAGGTACGCCACGGCGGAGCCGGCGGCCTGCTTGGCCAGGCGGCCCGTCTCGAAGCGGATGGTGCGGGTGCCGAAGGTGCCGTTGTCGATGACGGCCTCGGCGTAGTGGGTCTCGTTCTCCACTAGCGATTTCTCCTGGGTTCGTCTTTTCGCCCGCTGCCCGTGTGGCAGTGGGCGGTGTGGCGGGAGGAAGCGCCGTGTGTGCGGGCCGGTCTTCGATCGAAGCACCCGGAACGTTGATGTCCGGGGGCCACTACCGAGGACCGGCGGCGATCAGGCGGCTTCCGTCGCGCCGAATGGTGCGTTGTGTGACCAGACTAATTGCCCTGCCGTATGTCGCGCACGCACAGACGCATGTACGGCAAAGGGAGCGGTCCCCGACGGGAACCGCTCCCCTGCGTGCGAGCTACTTGGCGCCGCCGGCCGCACCGCGGCGGATGCCGAGGCGGTCGACCAGCGTACGGAAGCGCTGGATGTCCTTCTTGGCCAGGTACTGCAGCAGGCGGCGACGCTGGCCGACGAGGATCAGCAGACCACGGCGGGAGTGGTGGTCGTGCTTGTGCGTCTTGAGGTGCTCGGTCAGGTCCGAGATGCGGCGGGAGAGCATCGCGACCTGGACCTCGGGGGAGCCGGTGTCGCCCTCCTTGGTGCCGAACTCGCTGATGATCTGCTTCTTCGTAGCGGCGTCGAGAGACACTCGGTACTCCTCATGTGTTCGATGCGCCCGCGAGTGCCCCTGGTCTGTGTCTCAGGGGAGCTTCCATGACTCGGAGGCGAAGGTCCGATGGGCGCGGGTCCCAGAGGCGCGGAGGCTTCCGGAGATCGCGTACACAAACGGCCGTCGTACAGCGTACCAGCCCGGATCAGGAGGTCAGCGCGCGGATGGAGTGGTACACGTCGAAGACGGCGAGGGTCAGCGGGACCAGCGTCAGCAGGACGAACGTCTCCGCGACCTCCAGGAAGCGGCCCCAGAAGGGGGTGACCCCCTTGCGCGGGACGACCAGGCCGATCGCGGTGATGATCGCGGCGACGCCGGCGATGGCGGCCGAGAGCCAGACGGTGCGGATGTCCAGCGCCGTGCCGTCGCCCTTGACGGCGGCCTGGATCATCTCCACCGGCGGGTTGAGGCACAGGCCCAGGCCGAGCAGCACCAGGGCGCCCAGTCCCGCGGCGAGGGCGCAGCCGACCTGCGCGGTGTAGCGGAAGAGGTGGGCGCGCATCAGCATGGCGATGCCCGTCGCGAGGGCGAGCAGCTGTCCCCAGATGCTGTCCGAGAAGCCGAGTACGGCCGCGGCGCCGACGGCGACCAGGGCGCAGCCGCCGACCAGTCCGACGAGCAGTTCGTGCCCGCGGCGGGCCTGCGCGGCGATGCGGACGGCGTCCACCGGGCCCTGCTGCTGCTCGGGGTCCGTGCCGTAGCCGCCGACGCCGGTGCGGGGCGGTTCGAAGCCGATCGGCAGCCGGGCGAAGCGGGTGGACAGGCCGGGGAGGAACGCGAGGAGGCCGACGGCGAGCGGGGCGCAGACGGCGGCCGTCTCGGAGGGCCGCAGCTCGGTCAGGATGGCGACGAAGGTGACCAGCAGGCCGATGGCGGAGGCGAAGACGAAGGCGACGAAGGGGCCGTCCCCGGCCGGGGCCAGGATGGTGAGGACGACGGAGCAGAGCAGGACCGCGGCGCAGGCCAGCAGGAACTGGAGCTTGCCTATGCCCTCGCCCTGGGCGAGCGGCAGCAGGCCGGCGCCCGCGACCCCGGCGTTCGCCATCGCACCGATGCCGAGGGCGACGGCGGAGCCGCGGTCGTCGTAGACGCGGACCCGCACGCCGGAGAGGGCGAGCAGCAGGACGGCGGTGACGGCGGCGAGGATGCCGGGCAGGCCGTGCATGTCGTGGCGGGGGTCCGCCGTCCACAGCACGAAGGCGAGCAGGACCATCAGGACCGAGCCGCCGACGAGGCCGGCGCCGCGCATCAGCGCGTCGCTCCACAGGGTGCGGTCCTTGGCGACCGCGGAGGCGACCGCGTCGGACACGTCGTCGAAGACGGCGGGCGGCAGCGAGTCGGCGAACGGGCGCAGGGAGAGCAGCTCGCCGTCGAGGATGCGCTGCGCCGACAGGGAACGGCCGCCGTCGAGCACGGTGCCGTCGCGGCGCACCAGGTGGTAGCCGACGGGGGCGCCCTGCTCGGGGGTCTGGCCGGACAGGCGCAGGATCTCCGGGTACAGGTCGGCGACGGCGATGTCCTCGGGCAGCGCGACGTCGACACGGCCGTCGGGTGCCACCACCGTCACGCGGCAGAAGCCCGTGCCCGATGCCGACACGGTCGCGGGCGCGGACCGGCCGGGTCCCTGGGTCGTGGCTGGGGCCGTCATACTCACCTGTTGCTTCCCCTCGTGGTGATCCTGGCCGGCTGGCCTGACATGCGATCCGGGCGGTCGGAGCCGTCCCGGCCGGCCCACCCGTCGTTGCGCTCCGAATGACCCTTTTTTTGCGGTAGTTCATGGCTGCGCAAATCCGTCGCGCCACCCTACCGCCCACCCGTCGCTGCTGACGCAAGTAGGATCCCTGACCGCGGAGGGGGCCCGTCGCCACGGGGGCGCCGATAGGAAGTTTCCCTCCGCCAAGGGAATTGGTGAGCTGTGAGTCAGATCGTCGTCAAGCGCCCACCACGGGCCCTGCCGTCCGAAGTGCCCGGCGAGCAGGTGCAGCTGCAACCACCGCCCGAGCTGCCCCGCGGACAGCAGGAGGGCGCCCTGATGCAGCTCCTGCCGATGCTCGGCATGGGCGGTTCGGTGGTCTTCTTCTTCATGACCCCGAACCCGATCATGCGGATCATGGGCATGGTGATGATCGCGTCCACGGTCGCCATGGCCATCGCGATGCTCGTGCGCTACCGGCGCGGCACCCAGGGGCAGCTCGCCGATCTGCGGCGCGACTATCTGAAGTATCTGACGCAGACCCGCCGTTCCGTGCTGCGGACCGCGCACCTCCAGCGGGACGCGCAGTTCTATCTGCACCCGTCGCCCGAGCAGCTGTGGGCGCTGGTCGCCGAGGGCAGCCGGGTCTGGGAGCGGCGCGTGGCCGACGACGACTTCGCGCAGGTGCGCGTCGGGCTGGGCAGCCAGCAGCTCGCGACGCCGATCCTCGCCCCCGAGACCGGTCCCGTCGACGAGCTGGAACCGCTCACCGCCGGCGCGATGCAGCAGTTCGTCAACGCGCACGGCACCGTGGACAACCTGCCCATGGCGGTGTCGCTGCGCGCCTTCTACCACCTGACCGTCACCGGCGACGCCGACTCCGCGCGGTCGGCGACCCGCGCCATGGTCGGCTCGCTGGCGGCGCTGCACTCCCCCGAGGACCTGGTCGTCGCCGTGGCCTGTGCGCCGTCCGCCGCTCCCCAGTGGGAGTGGGCGAAGTGGCTGCCGCACGTCCAGGACGGCGGTCCCGGTGACGGCGCCGGCTCCCGCCGGCTGATCACCACCGATCCGCGCGAGCTCCAGGACATGCTGGCCACCCGGCTGGAGGGCAGGCCGCGTTTCCAGGGCGGCAACCACCCCCTCCTCGACCAGCCGCACATCGTGGTCGTGCTGGACGGGCAGTCGGTGCCGCAGGCGTCGGCCCTCTCCGCTCCCGAAGGGCTCCAGGGCGTCACGATCGTCGAGGTCGTGCCCGGCGAGCACAACGGCCCGCGCGGCGGGCTGTCGGTGACCGTGCACCCTGACTCGCTGCAGCTGGAGTCCGGCCACGGCCTCGTCTACGACGGCTCCCCCGACCGTCTGGGACTGGAGGCGGCCGAGGCGCTCGCCCGGCAGCTCGCCCCGCTGCGCATAGGAAGCGGCGGTGACGACGACGAGCCGCTGCTCGCCAACCTCGACTTCACCGACCTGCTGAACCTCGGCGACGCCGCCTCCGTCGACGTGGCCCGCACCTGGCGGCCGCGCTCCCAGTCCGAGCGGCTGCGCGTCCCGATCGGTGTCGGCGAGGACGGCAGCCCGGTGATGCTCGACCTCAAGGAGGCCGCGCAGGAGGGCATGGGCCCGCACGGTCTGTGCGTCGGCGCCACCGGTTCCGGAAAGTCGGAGCTGCTGCGCACCCTGGTGCTGGGCCTCGCGGTGACCCACTCGTCGGAGACGCTGAACTTCGTCCTCGCCGACTTCAAGGGCGGCGCCACCTTCGCGGGCATGTCGCAGATGCCGCACGTGGCGGCGGTCATCACCAACCTGGCGGACGACCTCACCCTGGTCGACCGCATGGGCGACTCCATCCGCGGCGAGCTCAACCGCCGCCAGGAGATGCTGCGCGACGCGGGCAACTACGCCAACATCCACGACTACGAGAAGGCCCGTGCGGCGGGCGCGCCGCTCCAGCCGATCCCTTCGCTGGTCCTGGTGATCGACGAGTTCAGCGAGCTGCTGACCGCGATGCCGGACTTCATCGAGATGTTCGTGCAGATCGGCCGCATCGGCCGCTCGCTCGGCGTGCACCTGCTGCTCGCCTCGCAGCGCCTGGAGGAGGGGCGGCTGCGCGGTCTGGAGACGTACCTGTCCTACCGGATCGGTCTGCGGACGTTCTCGGCCGCGGAGTCGCGGGCGGCGATCGGCGTGCCGGACGCGTACACCCTGCCCAACGTCCCCGGTTCGGGGTTCCTGAAGTACGGCACCGACGAGATGGTGCGTTTCAAGGCGGCGTACGTCTCCGGCGTGTACCGGAGCAACCAGCACGCGGTCGTCCCCGGCGGTCCGCTGCCGGTCGACCGGCGGCCCGTCGCGTTCACCGCGGCTCCGGTACCGGTCCGCTACGTCGAGCCGGCCGCGCAGCCGCGCGTCCCGGACGCGCGGCCCCCGGAGGACGACGCGCTCGCCGACTCCGTCCTGGACGTGATCGTGCGCCGGCTGGAGGGCCGGGGCGCGGAGGCCCACCAGGTGTGGCTGCCGCCGCTCGACAACCCGCCGCCGCTGGACGAGATCCTGCCGGGTCTCGCCGGGGTGGAGGGGCGCGGCCTGACGCAGCCCGGTTTCGAGGGCTCGGGCAAGCTGGTCGTCCCGCTGGGCGTCGTCGACAAGCCGTTCGAGCAGCGGCGCGACGTGCTCTACCGGGACTTCTCCGGTGCCGCGGGCCACATGCAGATCGTCGGCGGCCCGCAGTCCGGCAAGTCGACGCTGCTGCGGACGCTGATCTCCGCCTTCGCGCTCACCCACACCCCGCAGGAGGTGCAGTTCTACGGACTGGACTTCGGCGGCGGCGGCATGTCCTCGATCGCGGGCCTGCCGCACGTCGGCGGGGTCGCCTCGCGCCTCGACCCCGAGCGGGTGCGGCGCACGGTGGCCGAGGTCTACGGGATCCTGGCCCGCCGCGAGGAGTACTTCCGCAGCGCGGGCATCGACTCCATCAACACGTACCGCAGGCTGCGCGCGCGGGGCGAGATCTCGGTGGCCGAGCAGCCGTGGGGCGACGTCTTCCTCGTCATCGACGGCTGGGGCAACTTCCGCAACGACTACGAGGGCCTGGAGTCCGCCGTGGTCGACATGGCGGTGCGCGGGCTCGGCTACGGCATCCACGTCGTGCTCACCGCGTCGCGGTCGATGGACGTGCGGTCCAACATCAAGGACCAGCTGCTGAACCGTCTGGAGCTGCGGCTCGGCGACACCATGGACTCCGAGGTCGACCGCAAGCTCGCCGTCAACGTGCCCCAGGGCGTGCCGGGCCGCGGTCTGGTCCCCGAGAAGCTGCACTTCATGGCATCCGTGCCGCGCATCGACGGCATCCAGTCGGACAGCGACCTGGCCGAGGCGACCACGGCCATGGTGCAGGAGGTCAGCCGCCACTGGACGGGGCCGACGGCGCCGAAGGTGCGTCTGCTGCCGCGCGAGTTCCCTGCGCAGCAGCTGCCGGCGGGCTTCGCGGAGCCGCGGCGCGGCGTGGCGTTCGCCATCGACGAGAACAACCTGGAGCCGGTCTTCGTCGACTTCGAACGCGACCCGTTCTTCCTGGTGTTCGGCGAGAGCGAGTCCGGCAAGTCCAACCTGCTGCGGCTGCTCATCAAGCAGATCACCGAGCGGTACGACGGGAACGCCGCGAAGTTCTTCGTGATCGACAACCGCCGTGCGCTGCTCGACGTCACCCCCGCCTCGCACCTCGCCGAGTACGTGCCGATGTCGAACAACATGGACCACCATGTCGACGCGCTGGCCGAGCTGATGCAGCGGCGGGCGCCGTCCGCCGAGGTCACGGCCCAGCAGCTGCGGGACCGGAGCTGGTGGCAGGGTCCGGACGTGTTCGTGGTCGTCGACGACTACGACCTGGTGTCCACGTCGAGCGGCAACCCGCTGGCGAAGCTGACGGAGATGCTGCCGTTCGCCCGTGACGTGGGCGTGCGCTTCGTGATCGCCCGCAGTTCGGCGGGCGCGTCCCGCGCGGGCTACGAGGCGTTCATGCAGCGCATGACGGAGCTGGGCGCGCAGGGCGTGCTGCTGTCGGGCGACCCGACGGAGGGCGACATCCTCGGCGGCGTCCGGATGCGGCCGATGCCGCCCGGCCGCGGCGTGTTCGTGTCCCGGCAGCGGGGCAACCCGCTCGTGCAGACGGGTCTGGTGTCGGCGGAGCACTCGTCGTGATCGCGGCGGCGGTCTTCGCCGGGGTCTTCGCGGTGGCGTTCACGGCCTTCGGGCTCTTCGTCGACCCGCGCCGGCTGTGGTGGCGCTTCCGGGCGCCAGGACTCGACGACCCCGGGGCGCACGAGCCGTCGTCCGCGTCGTTCCTGTGGCGCCGGGTGCTGCTCGTGGGGCTCGGGCTGTTCCTGGGGTGGCAGGCGGTGGGCGCGCTGCGCCTGGCGGGGGTCTTCGAGACCGGCGCCGACCACGCGGAGATCCTCGACCGGGTGGAGTACGCGGCGCTGAACCTGGAGACCGAGGACGGCGAGGGCCGGCACAAGTGGCCCGGCGGCGACGGGGCGTGGGACGCGTTCATCGATCCGCGGCTGAAGGGCCCGGAGCGCGACGACCCGGTCGCGGTGCTGGTCGACGAGGAGGAGGCGGAGGGCGACTGGGACTCGGAGGCGAGCCGTCAGGGCGGTGCGTCGCCGGAGCCCGGCGGCGCGGCGGACCCGGCGGGCCCGTTCACCGAGCGGTACGAGATCGGCGGGATCTGTCTGACCGTCCACGCCGTGCCGCTGCCGGGGCAGTCCGAGCGGGACGCGGCGCTGGACAGCCTTCTGTACCGCGTCAGTACCGACATCGTGGACGCCCCTTGCGGATAGCCGCCGCCCATCGCATAGGTTGAAACGGAATGCGAACGTCCATCGTCGTACGGGGGAAGGAGCCCGGCACATGGCCTGGGACGAGTGGGATCAGCTGAAGGCATCGGCGGCCGACAAGGGGTCGGCGCAGATGCAGCTCAACGGGATACCCGAAGAGGACAGGCCCAACTCGGGCAATCCGGCCGGCGGTGACCTGAGAGTCGACCAGCAGGATCTGGCGGCCATCGGCGACGAGGCATTCAAGCTGTACAACCGCCTCTGGAAGGAGGCCCGGGTCACCAGCACGGACACCACGGCCACTGACCTGACCGGCCAGGGCTTCGCGCTGGGCGCGGCACTCCAGCACGTGTCGATGCGCTGGGACAAGCAGCTCGGCTCCGTGATGGACGCCTGCGCGCTGATCTCCAACCACATGGACTTCACCAAGAACGCGCACGCGGGTGACGAGGTCTTCATCGCGCGGCACGTCAGCTCGATCCAGACACTCGACGCGGGCTTCGACGAGGCATGGGCCGCCCCCGGCAAGCCGAACGGGATCTACGGCGAGAAGCCGAAGAAGGACGGGGAGTAGGCCGGTGAACTTCGACGATCTGCACTCGGCGAACTTCAAGACGCTCGACGACACCGTCGGCGACTGGACGTCGATGATCACCAAGCTCGGCGAGCTGAAGCGCGACGCGGACGATGGTCTCCGGAAGAAGGCGCTCAAGGCGAACTGGGCGGGCGACAACGCCACCATCAGCCGGGAGTTCGTCGGCAGGACGTCCGGGGAGTTCGGCGACGCGGTGACCCAGGCGACCTCGATCCGCGACATCATGCGGGACACGAGGGACGAGCTCAAGACGCAGCAGCGGCTGCTCAAGGAGGCCATCGAGCGCGGCCGGGGCAAGCACCTGTCGGTCACCTCTTCCGGCGGCGGATTCACCGTCCGGGAGAACCCGGACCAGAAGGCGCCCGGCGGGCAGGAGGACGTCACCGGCCTCCGCAACGAGCTCCAGGGGATCCTGGACAAGGCCACCGAGATCGACACCACGGCCTCCACGTCGCTCAAGGCGCTCGTCGACCTCACGGACCACGGGTTCTCCGACGCGGTGTACAAGGACCGCGACTCGGCGACCGCCGCCGTCAAGGACGCCGAGCGCCTGGCGGCCATCGCGAGGAAGAAGCCCGAGGACCTCACCCCGGCCGACTTCGACGCCCTCAACAACGGTCTGAAGACGCACGCCGACGACCCGATCTTCGCCGAGCACTTCGCGGACGAACTGGGGGCCAAGGGCACGCTCGACTTCTGGGCCGGTCTCAACGACCCGCGTCTCGCCTACGAGGTCGGCTCCGAGCGGGTCGAGAAGTACGGCGAACTCCAGAAGAACCTGAGCCTGACCCTCGCCCAGGCCACCCAGGCGGACACCCCCGAGATGTCCCGCTGGAAGGTGGACATGGTCAACCTCGGGGACCAGCCGGTCTCCAAGCACAGCGGCACCATGGGCTTCCAGGTCATGAGCAACCTGATGCGGTACGGCGACTTCGACGACCGGTTCCTCACCGACTACGGCACCAGGCTCATCGAGACCGAGAAGAAGCTGACCGACAACGGCCGGCACGAGCCCATGGCCTGGCACCCGATGGGCGTCGACCCCATGCTCAACCGCACGGGCACCGACGGCGGGTACGACCCGATGACGGGGTTCATGCGGGCGCTCGCCAACAGCCCCGGCGCGGCGACCGACTTCTTCGGCGCCGACTTCGTCACCAAGGACGAAGACCACGAGTTCGAGCGGGACACCGACGGCGACGGCAAGAACGGCAAGGTCGGGCTCAGCAACTTCGAGTACCTCTTCGAGGAGCGGGACTGGCCGAAGGACATGGACGACAAGGGCGACGACAGCATCGCGGGCCGCAACTACATGGCCATGGCGCTGGAGGCGGCGACGACCGGGCACCCGGCGGGCGAACTCCCCACGGCGGACACCCCGCCGCACAACGCCGAGCAGACACGCCTGATGGAGAGCCTTGTCCACTCCATCTCCGAGGACAACAAGCGGCTCACCGACCACGGCTACATGTCCGACAGCATGGGACAGATCGCCTCCGAGTACCTGCCGGACATCAACCGCGCGACGACGGAGACGAACGCGGACCCGAACGCGACCCAGGCCGAGAAGGAAGCCCGCGCGAGGATCGAACGACTGTTTCCGATCTCGGGGAGCGAGGCCGTGATGGATCACCGCGACGTCTCCCGCTTCCTGCTCACCGTCGGCCAGGACCCCGAGGGGTACGCAGCCGTCGAGGTCGGTCAGAAGGCGTACATGGCCAACCTGATGGACTATCACCTCAACCCCGACCTGCCGCCGTCCGATCGGTACTCCGACGATCGACAGCTCGTGGTGCGGGAGATCGCCCATGCCTCCGGCGAGGTGTCCGCCACTCTGAACGTCGGCAGGCAGGAAGCGACAGCCGGAGACGCGGAAACCGCCGACAAGGAATACGAGCAGTCGGTTGCCATGTGGAAGTCCGGAATCTCGGGTGTCGTGGGGACGGGCATTGGCGTCGGTACCTCCTTCGTGGCGAGTCCTCTGGTCGGGGCAGCCGCCGGAGGCGCCGCGTCGACGGTGAGCGGCATGATCCTCGAAGGCCTCTTCATGGACGCCGAGGGCAACGCCAAGGAGGGTGCCGGAGCCCAGATGGGCAAGGACTGGGAGAACGGCCTCGAAACGAACATCAAGCACACAGCCGGCGCCGCCGATGCGGCGGCGAAGGCGCATGGGCTCGACGATCCGGGAGACATCGCGGAGTACGCCCGCTCGGGAGTGCGCGACGGCTACGACTTCGGAGGCAACTTCTCCGACCGGGTGGCTCCGGAGCTCCAGACGAACATCTGATGGGAGCATCACCCGGCGACATCACTCGGGTCCGCCCCGGCCGGAGGGCTTCCGGGCCCCTCGGCACCGTCCAGGAGACACCTTTGCAGATCACCCCGTCCACCCGTCCGGCCCTGCTCCGCAAGCGCGCGGCCGGGGCATTCGCCCTCGTCGCGCTGGCATGCGGTCTCGGCGCGTGCTCGTCGGCGTCGAACGGGGAGGCCAGGGAGTACGCGGTTCCCTCGTCGCTGTGCGGCACCCCCGTCCCGGCGGACCTCCTGGCGCCGTTCCTGCCGTCCGGAAGTGCGGTGGCGAGCCGGACCGAGGGCGAGCCCGCGGCAGGCGTGAAGCGCTGCGTGGTCACCGTGGACGGCGAGCGGGCACTGACAGCCGCGACGGAGTGGCGGGAGAAGGGCGAGCGCCCGTCCGAGGTCGCGCTCGACCACGAGCGGGTGAACATGGCCGACCACGAATCCACCGGCACCTACCTCTACTCGGGGACCGGTGCGGTCGGGCGGGTGGACGGCTGCACGAGCCCGACGTTCGGAGGAGACCTGTTCACCGTCCTCGAGACACAGGTGGAGGACGGCGACAAGGCGGCGATGAAGCAACTGATCACCGCCTACAGCGAGGCGACACGTTCATCGGACGTGTGCACCTCGCGATGACGGGACGGGCGCGGCTCGCGTTCCCCGCAGGTCCCATCAGGACTCATCACGGCCCGGCGGATCCCGGTACACAGCTCGCACGACGCGGCGGGGTGGTGCCCGGACGGACCTCCGGACACACCAGGGGGTGGGCACCCCTCGCGCGTGCCCACCCCCTGTGCGGTGTCCCGATGTGTCCCGGCCGGGGCCGGTGACGGATCAGGCGAAGTAGCTGGCGGCCTTCTTGTCGCCGCCCATGTAGTCGCCGCCCGCGTTGGCCACGACCTGGCCGATCTGCATCAGGGCCTTGTGGATGTCGGCGGCCTCCTTGTCCCACTTCACCTGCTCCTGGACGTAGGCGTTGTGCGCCTCGCCCTCCCAGCCGGCGGCGACGGTGGCCATGGCCGTCTTGATCTCCCGAAGGTCCTCTTCGAGCTTCTTGGCCTGGTTGCCCAGCGTGGTCGCCGCCACGTCGAGGCCGTCGTACTTGACTACGAGCTCGTCGCCCGAGTTCATGCCCATGATTCCCTCATCTCACTGCGGTGTGGTCACCCGGCGGGCGTCCGCCGGGGTGGAGTGCGCCCAGTGGGCTCTACAGGCCGGCGAGGCCGGACCGGGGAGCGGCGTTGGTGCCCACGCCGAGGTCGACGTTGATGGCCTGCACGGCGGCGCGGACGTCGTCCTCGGTGCCGTCCTTGATCTTGCGCGACTGGCTCATGGCCTCGAGGAACTTCGCGAGGATGTTGCCGAGGCGCACCATGGAGGTGTTGATCTCCTGCTGCTTGGTGTTGAAGGCCCCGGCGCCGATGCCCTTCCACTGACCCTCGAGGCTGTCGATCGTGCCCTGGATCTGGGTGAGCTGGCCCTTGATCGAGTTGAACTTCTCGAAGAGCTGCTTCTCGAGCTGGATGACTTGCTGGTCTGAAAGCCGCTGGCCCTGAGACACGATGGGGTTCCCTTCTGAACTTCTTGATTACTGGCTGGTCGTGCCGTGCCCCCGATGGCGGATGTGGTGCACGACCGTGAGGTGAACGTCTGAACGGGCCTGTTCGGCCCGGCCGTTCCGTCAGGCGCTGCGGCGCTTGCGTACGACGGCGAACGCTCCGCCCGCGAGCACCACGACGGCGGCGGCGCCGATGGCCCAGACCGGCAGGCCGCTGTCGTCCGACTCCGTGGAGGAGCCTGCCACGACGGCGTCGTCACCGGACTTGTCCTCCGGGGCTTGTGACGAAGCTGGTGCAGACGGGTCGGGTGTGGCGGAGGAGGCGTCGCCGCCGGCGGTGCCTCCCTTGCCGCCGACCTTGGTGTTGGTCAGCGGGCTGATGTCCGGGTCACCGGGGGCGCCCACGCCGCGGTTGATGTGGGCTCCCGGGCGGACGATGCCGTGCCCGAGGTAGTTGCTGACCGTGCCTTCCTTCCAGTCCTCGCCGCGTCCGGCGGACTCGAACATGACACGGAGGACCTGGTTGGCCGTCCAGTCGGGGTTCTTGGACCAGATGAGGGCGGCGGAGGCGGAGGCGATGGCGGTGGCGTGGCTTGTGCCCCGCTGGTCGCAGTAGCGGGTCAGGCTCTTGTCGCAGTAGCCGGGGATGTTGGCACCCGGTGCGGCGAGGTCGACGTAGTCGCCGTTGTTGGAGAAGTCCCCGACCTTTCCGTCCTTGCCAGTCGCGGCCACGGCGATGGCTTCCGGATAAGCAGCCGGGTAATGCTTCTTGTTGCCGTCCGTGGCTGCGTTGCCCGCAGAGGCGAAGACGAGCTTGCCCTTCTCCTGCGCGTACTTGACCGCCTCACGGATGGGCGAGATATAGAAGTCGCTGCCGAACGACATGTTGATGATGCGAGCATCGCTATCGGCGGCAGCCCTGATCGCCTCCTGCTGGTCGAAGGCGTTCACCTTCTCCTTGTTCTGCAGCTCGGTGTCGCTGACGCGGTAGGGAATGACCTTGGCACCGGGCGCGAGGCCCTTGACTCCACCGCCCGCTCCGGTTCCCACGATGAGCTCCGCCATGGTCGTACCGTGTCCGGTGCGATCGTCGGTCTCGTCGCCCTC
The DNA here is from genome assembly GCF_014489615.1 of Streptomyces genisteinicus. Taxonomy (GTDB): domain Bacteria; phylum Actinomycetota; class Actinomycetes; order Streptomycetales; family Streptomycetaceae; genus Streptomyces; species Streptomyces genisteinicus. The sequence continues at coordinate 5,413,089 of NZ_CP060825.1, read as the reverse complement.
GGCCTCGGCAGCATCCCATCCCTTGAGCACCTGCCCCTTCAGGGACGGGGTGGACGGGTCGACTCCCGAGTCGATGACGGCCACGGTGATGCCCTTGCCCGTGGAGGTCTTCCAGATCTCCTCCGCGTTCATGGCATCCAGGTACCACTGCATCGACTGCGCATCAGCGGCGTGTGCCGCGGGGGCGGCGCCGACGAATCCTGCCGTCAGCGCCACCAGCGCAGCCGCGGTGCCGAACCCCCGCCGCGCACTGCGGGCCTCGATAGTTCGTGCCGTCATTCTTGCTTCCGAGCCTTCCCGTGGTCAGCCGATGACCGGCGGGACGGGGCCGCGCCGGAGATTCGTCCTGGTCTCTTCGTCCTGGGTCGGATGGTCGGAGCGCTGGTCGCCGCCCCGCGCGTCAGCAGGGCGGGCACCGGCCGCCCGCGGCGTGCCGACGACGCCGTTGGCGCTGGGCGTGCCCCGGCCCGCAGGCTTTGCGGGCCGGTTCTGGGTGTTGGCACCCACCACGCCCGTCTGGTTGGACCGGCCGGCTGGCCGGCTCCCGGTGTTCCGGGACTCGGTGCCGATAACCGTGCCCCTGGGAAGCTGCGACCCTGCGCTCTTGCCGGTGGTGCGCTGCGGTGTGCCGCCGACGATTCCGCTCGGGCGGCCGGCTGCGGGCGAGGCCGGTCCAGTGCGTCCGTTGGCAGACTGCCCCGGGCCACCGACGGGGCGCCCCACGATCGGGGACTGGCCGCGGCCCGTGGCAGGGGACTGACGTCCGGCGGCCGGAGCCCCCGGGCCGCCGGGGCGGCCGGCCATGGGCGACTGACCGCGGCCGGCCGCTGGGGTCTGACGGTTCTGACCGCCGGCGGGCATGCCCGGGCCACCCGGGCGGCCCACCATCGGCGACTGGCTCCGGCCGGCGGCGGGCGTCTGACGGTTCTGCGTACCTCCCGCGGGCATACCCGGGCCACCCGGGCGCCCCACCATCGGCGACTGACCGCGACCGGTGGTGTTGGAGGGGCCCGTGGTCGTAGGTGTCATGGGCCTGCCGTAGCCCTGTGCGGACCGGCCCGTCTGCTGGGTGGGGCCGGGGACGCCTTCGCGTCCGCCCGGCTTGAACGTCCTGCCGTTGGCCGTGGTGGGACCCGTGGTGCGTCCGGGCGGCGCGAACGGGCTGACCGGCGGGCCGCCGACCGGACCGGTGGTGGGGTTGGTGGTGGTCACCACGGGGTGTTGCTGGCCGGGGCCGGTGGTCGTCGGCGGCGGTGCCGTGGTGACGCTGTCGATCTTCATCGAGGTGTCGGTGACGGTGCCCACGGTGCCGAGCGCCCCCGGACGCTGGACGGTGTCGCTCTCGCCGGGCTGCCCCGTGCCGGCGAAAGCGGTGGACGGCCGGGCCGAGGTTGCGCTGCCGGGTGTGCCTCCGGGACCGACACCGTCCTGCCCTGACGGCGGCGGCACCGCCGCGCGGAACCCCTGCGGCGGCTTCGGGATCTCCTGGCTCGCCAGCGTCCCCTGCGACACCGCGTAGAACGACGCGAGGCGGTTCATCTGGTTGATGGCCTCCTGCCGGTTCTTCTCGACCTGCAGGGCCTTCTGGTAGTCCTCGTTGTCCGCCGTCCGCTCCGGGACCGTGAAGTCCTTGGCGTCCTTCTGGATCAGCCGGCTGTCGCGTGGCGGGCGGGAGTTGCGGACGGAGGCGAGGCCTTCGCTGGCCACCTTCATCTGGGTGCCCGCGGCGTTGGCCATCTTGGCGATCGCCCACGCGTAGCTGACCACCTCGGCCCCGTAGCGGCGGAACTCCTCCGCGCCCTCGCCCTCCCAGTCGACATCGCCGACGGTCTTCGCGAGGGCCTCGGCGGCCCGGTTGATGTCGGAGTTGGCCTTCACCAGGGCTTCGCTCGCGCCCTCCAGGTGCTCCGGGTTGGCGCTCTCCAGGAAGTCCAGCATCACGTTGAGCTTGAAGCCGTCGAAGGCGGTGGAGCCGAAGACGCTGCCGTTGGACCCGAAGCCGAACAGGCCGCCGAACATGTCCGGCAGGCGCTCCATCATGTCGGTGGCGGCGAACTGGCCCTCGATCTGCTCCTGCTGCTCGGTCTGCTCCTGGACGTGCTGCTCCGCCGTCAGGGGCTTCTCGGTGCCGGGCGGGGGCTGCGTGCCCGGGGCGGGCTGCTTCTCGTCACTCATCACTCATCACCCCAGATCCGTGGTGCCGGTCTTGGAATCCGTGCGCGGCGCCTGCGGCGCGACCGGCTTCTGACCCTGCTCCTGCTCGGTCATCGCGTCGCGCTCCTCGTCGAGGCGGGCGTTGATGGAGTGGAAGCGCTGCCGCTCGTAGTCGTCGACGTTGTCGTAGCCGACGTCGGCTCCGTGCACGCCGATGGAGAGCACCTCGATCTGTTCGCTGAGCGACTTCGAGAGGTCGACGAGGGCCTTGTGGACCCGGTTGTACTCCTTGTGGAAGCCGTCCGCCTCCGCGAAGGGAAGACCGGTGCCGAAAGATCCCCGGGTGACCTGCTCGGCCGCCACCTTCGTCTTGCCGCCGTCACCGCTCTCCAGCGAGGAGAGCACCTGGTCGACCGCGGCCCGGAACTTCTTGAGCTCACCGACACCGCGCTTGAGGTCAATGGCCATTGCCGCCCCCGTCACCACATGCCCTGGGCACGAGTCATTCCTCCCCGTTTGCTACCACTGCCATACATTGCGATCGCGGCGTCCCGCTTCCCGTTGATCGCCTCGGGTACCACTTTAGCCACCGGCTACGACAGTCCCAAGTGGCTTGTTGGTCACAGGAATTCGTTAAAAACTGAAGCACCGCCCATGTGCTGCCGCAAAGTCACCATGCCGTACCGATTGTGCTACAACCCGCTCGTCACAGCGCCCCTCGGGCGATCCTCCGCCTGCGCCGCCGGGAGTCCCGCAGCGCCACCGCGCCGCCCGAGACCGCGGCGACGAGCACTCCGCCGCCCACGACCACGTAGGTCGCGAGCCGGGCCGAGCGCTCCTCGGGGCGTTCTCCGAGGTGCAGTTCGGCCGGGGTCGGGGCCTCGGCGCGGGTGACGCCCTCGTGGGCCTCGGGCTTCTCGACGGGGCGGTCGTCCTCGGTCAGGGCACGGACCGGGTCGACGACGCCCCAGCCCACCAGCCGGTCGTGGCCGGCCACCGAGCGCTCGGCCGTCTGCTGGATCTGGGCGACGATCTGCTGCCGCGTCCAGTCCTGGTGCTTGGCCTTCACCAGGGCGGCCAGCCCGGCCACGTAGGGGGCCGAGAAACTGGTGCCGTTGTCGGCGCAGTGCCCGCCGCCGGGCACCGTGGAGATCATGTCGACGCCCGGCGCGGCGACGCCGACGAAGTCTCCCGACTGGGAGAACGAGGCCCGTTCGTTGTTGCGGTCGGACGAGGCGACCGCCAGGACGCCCTCGTACGAAGCGGGGTAGGTCCGCTTCACGTTGCCGCCGAGGCCGTCGTTGCCCGCCGACGCGACGACGACGATCTCCTCGGCGAGCGCCGCGTCGACGGCCTCCTTCAGCTCGGGGGCGGGCTCGACGGCGTCGGCCGTGTCCTGGGAGATGTTGATGACGTCGGCCTCCTTGTCGATCGCGTGCCGGATCGCCTGCGCGAGGGTGGACGCGGTGCCGCGGCCGTCCGCGTCGTTCTGCTGGATCGGGATGATCGTCGCGGCGGGGGCCAGACCGCTGAACCCGGTGCCCCTGGCGGGCCGGGCGGCGATGATGCCCGCGACCTTGGTGCCGTGGCCCACCGTGTCGGTGGTCCCGTCCTCCTTGCCGCGCTCGATCTTGTTGCCGTTGTCGTCCTTGGCGTCCTTCGGTATCAGGTTGATCCCGGCGCGGGTGTCGACGGCCGGCTTCAGCTGCGGGTGGCGCACGTCGACCCCGGTGTCGATGACCGCGACCCGCACGCCCTTGCCGGTGGACTGCTTCCACAACTCGTCGAGGAGCACGCGCTGGAGCGACCAGGGCCGCCCCTCGTAGACCCGGCCCGGATAGGTGCACTGGGTGACGTCGTCCGCCACCGCGGTGGACATCGGCAGCCCGACCGCGGCGAGGGCGCCGGCGGCCGTGACGGTGAGCAGGCGGCGTGCCGCGGCGGCGCCCGCGGAAGGGCTCGTCCTCTTCGTCATCGCCGCCGCCCTCACGAGCCCTGCGGCTGGCTCGCCGCGCCGGTGGACAGCCGCGGTCCGGTGGGCAGGAAGGTCGACCACTGCGCCGGGACGGGGAGCGGGGTGACCTCCTTGTAGCCGAGGCGGTTCTGCGCCTGGGCCGCCTCCTGCTGCCGGGCCTGCTGCTCCTCCTCGGAGCCGGACGAGCCGATGCCGGAGGAGTCGGTGGCGCTGTCGCCGTTGGACTGCATCGCGTAGCGCAGCCCGGTGTCGGTGACCAGGAAGAGGAATCCCGTCTTCGTGTCCGAACCCTGGAACTGCCGGAACAGCTGACCGGACCCGGGGGTGACGTAGGCGCTGGTGGAACCGGTTGGCAGCGGCGCCGGGAAATCGGTGCCCGCCCAGGTGGTCAGGGTGGTGGCGCCGGTGTCCTCGTCGACCTTGCGGAGCACGTTGCAGACGGTGTTGCGGCTGCCCTGCGCGGTGCTCGCGTCGTTGACGGCCTCCGGTGCGGCGGCCGGCCACTTCTTGTCCTGGCCGAACGCCCCGCCCGGCGCGAAGGCGCCCGCGCTGACGGCGGTCTCCTGGCCGTTCTGGCCGAGCTCGACGAGCTGGCGGCTGTTGAGCAGCAGCTTGGCGGTGAAGTCGGAGACCGGGGCCACGCGTCCCTGGAGGACCACGTAGCGCTGCTTCCTGGTCCCGTCGGTGGCGGACAGCACCATGCCGATCCGGTTGACGTCGTCGGCGAGGCCGGGGGCGCCGGCCGGTGCGCCGGGGTCGCCGGGAACCTCGGGGAAGGAGATGGTGTCGCCCCGGTGGAGGGTCTCCAGCCAGGCCTTGGAGACGCGCTGCGCCGCCCGGTTGTGGCCGACGAGCTGGCGCAGGAGCAGTTCGTCCTCGGCCACCGCGTACGCGGTCCCGCGGGCGTCGACGACGTACCGGGTCTCGTCGGGGCCCTCCACGTAGAGGAGTTCGCCGCCGGTGAGCTGGTTCGCGCCCTCGGTCTTCTTCTCGTCGCGCTCGGCGAGCACGAACGCCGCCTTCTGGATCGCACGGCCGCCCTCGCCGGGGCGCTCGCAGACGGCCCAGCGCTTGGCGACGCCGGCGACCTTGGCGTCGGGCAGGCGGTCGGGGGCGTAGGGGATGCCGAGCGTCGCGCCGTGCGGGATCTTGCCGTTGTCCAGCACCGACTCGTCGACGTTGATGACCTTCCCCTTGTCGGGGTCGAGCAGCAGCTTCGCCGACGACATGTTGAGGACGGGGTGGAGCTGGACCTTGCCCTTCGTCTTCAGCACGACGTACCGGGTGGTCGACTTGCTGGCGATGATGACGTTCTCGTTCGGGGTGTCCCATCCCTTGGGGGCCACCGGTTTGAACATGCCCCAGGCCGCGAACACCGCCAGCACCACCACGGCGACGATGGCGCCGGGGACGACCGCGCGCAGCGGGCGGGGTGCGCCCTCCTCGGAACCCGTCGCGTTGGGCTGAAGGAACTGTGCGATGAGCCTTCGCTTCGCGAAGGTGTAGGCGTTCAGTTCGTCCCGACGTGATGCCATCTGTACGCAGTCCCTCTCCCCGCTGGGCGACCAGGTTCCCACACTCACCGTGAGGGCCTGCCGCCGTGCCGCCCCTACTATGCCTGTCGGCGCTCGGGTCCTCCTGCTCAGGTAGGCTCGTCGCCCGGTCAACGCCCATGGGAAATTGCTTATTACGGACACGAGGGGGCAACGCGGCGATGGGTACGGCGACGCGTACGCGGCACGGGCGGACCACCGGCCGGGACACGGGGAGTTCCCGGGGGCAACGCAGCAACGACCCCGGGCGGCAGGCCCCCGCGGCCTCGGTCGCGGTGCAGGGAGCGCCCGCGGCGACGACGCTGCGGCCCCTGTCGCGGACGAGCCGGATCGGCCCCGTCCAGCTCCGGCAGCTCCTGCTCGTCGAGTTCGCGCTGGCCCTCGTCGCGGTGGGCTTCGCCCTCGGCGGCGGACTGTGGCTCGTGCCCACGGGCACGGTCGCCGGTCTGCTCGTCCTGCTGGCCGTGATCCGCCGGCGCGGGCACGCCCTTCCCGACTGGCTGGCGACGGCCCTCGCGTTGCGTGCGCGCAGACGCGGCAGCGCCCCGGCCGGTCCGGACACCGACCCGTCGCTGGCGCCCGTCACCGAGAGCCTGCCCGGCTTCGGCGCCTCCCCCTTCGTGGACCGCGACCGCCGGACGGTCGGCATGCTGGGGGACGGCACGTTCCTGACGGCCGTGGTGCGTGTGGAGGCCAGCGGTTCGGCGCTGCGCCCCGCCTTCGGCGCCCGGGCGCTGCCTCTGTCGCTGCTCGGCGACGCCCTCGAGGTCGACGACATCGTGATGGAGTCGGTGCAGCTCGTGCAGCAGGTGCGGGCGGCTCCCGCACCCCACCTGCCGCAGCAGTCGGTGGCCCGGCTGTCGTACGCCCCGCTCCAGGAGAAGACCGGCGCACCCGCGCTCCGCATGACGTGGATCGCCGTGAAGCTGGACCCCGAGCTGTGTCCCGAGGCGGTCGCGGCGCGCGGCGGCGGCATGGAGGGTGCTCAGCGCTGCCTGGTGCGCGTCGCCGACCACGTCGCCAGCCGCATGACCGGCGCGGGGTTCCAGGCCGTGGTGCTCGACCAGGAGGAGCTCAACTCCACCGTGGCGACCGCAGCCTGTGCGAGCCCGCGCGCGGCGTCGCGGGCCGGCCGCCCCGACGCCGCGCCGCAGCGCCGGACGGCGGAGACCTCCCGGGTGTGGCGGTGCGACGACCGCTGGCACACCTCGTACGCGGTGGGCCGCTGGCCGGAGCTCGGCCGGGCCGCGACTCCGCTGCCGAAGCTGGTCTCGCTGCTGACGGCCGTGCCCGCCTACGCGACCACGATCAGCCTCACCGTCCGGCGCGGCACCCGCCAGGGGACGATGGACATCGGAGGGCACGTGCGGATCACGGGCGGCTCCGACACCGAACTGATCGGCGTGCGGCGCGCTCTGGAGCAGGCGGCGCGCGGCGCGAAGGTCGGTCTGCTGCGTCTCGACCGCGAACAGCTGCCGGGTGTGCTGGCGACGATGCCTCTGGGGGGTGCCCGCTGATGGGCCGTACGGGAATGGCGAAGGGGCTGCGCGGCCTCGTGGGACCGCGCCACGCGGGGCACTCGATGCCCGCCGGCCATCTCGCCGCGCTCTCCCTGCCGGTCGGCGACGACGGAGTGGTCGTCGGCGACGACGCCGAGGGACGCCCCCAACTGGTGGGCTTCCACCGTTCGACGCCGTACGACGTCCTGCTCATCGGCGGCCTGTGGACCGCCCAGGTGCTGGCCCTCAGGGCAGCCGGCACCGGCGCGCGGGTCGTGGTGGAGACCGGACGCCGGCAGGAGTGGACGACGCTGGCGCAGGCGGCGGGCGCGGGCCTGGAGTGCATCACGCTGCACGACGTCGGGCGGGTGCCCCCGATGGGCGCCACCGTGGGCAGCCCGGTCGTGGTGATCCGCGACTGCGGCATGCGGCCCCCGCGGGGCCGGGTGGTGTCGTCGCCGTGGCAGTCGGTGCTGACCCTGCTCCCCTATCTGAGCCCCGTCGCACCGCGGTTGATGCGGGCGTCGACGCTTGTCGGGGTGCAGCGGGTGTCGCCGCAGGAGGCCCAGCAGATCGGCCGCATCCTGGGACTGACGCAGCCGGAGGTCGCCGCCCTGCCCACGCTGGCGGACGGGGTGACCCTGTGGTGTTCGGGACGCGAGCGCCACTGGGTGATGACGAGCGGGACGGATGCCGAGTCCGGACTGCTGGGCATGGCACGCCGGATGGACTGACCCACCCGCGGCACCGGCCCACCCGCGGACGCAGGACGGACCGTCCCGCCCCCGGACGCAGGACGGACCGGCCGCACCCGCGCGGCATGCAGGACGGCAGGCGGGCCGCCGGCGGGCAGGACGGACCGGCGGGCCCCGCCACCCGGTCGTGTGCGGGCGGCGCGAAGGCCCTCCGGAGCACGGTCGGCCTGCCCTACGATCGGGCGGGGTGCGGCGCCGTGCGCCGACGCGCACACGGCGCCGTGTGACGGTCCGGGCGTTCGTCCGGCCGTGAGCGAAAGGAGCCCACATGGGCAGCGCGCAGGAGAAGGACGAGCTGTACGCCCTGGACATCTCCGGTGTCGAATGGCTGGGGGCGCCGGGCACGAGCCCGGACGAGGAGCGCGTCGAGATCGCGCACCTCCCGAACGGGGCCGTGGCGATGCGCTCGTCCCTCGATCCGGAGACGGTGCTCCGCTACACGGAGGCCGAGTGGAGGGCGTTCGTCCTCGGCGCCCGGGACGGCGAGTTCGACCTGACGTGACGGCGTGAAGGATTCGGCCCGTCGGGACGACGTGAAGGTTCGGGGCCGCCGGGAACGGGCCGGCCCCGTCCGTTTGCACCGGTTCGTCCGGGACGTCTTCACGCTCCGGGGTGCGTGCGTCACGTCGGGGTCCCGCGTGACGCACGGGACGGTCACGGGTGCCGGACGGGCCTGCCGGAGCGGTGTCGTCGGCGATTAGGGTGGGTCGGGGCGCGGCATGCAGAACCTACCGGCATGCCCACCGCGTCCTCGGGGGAGAGCCGGGCCGATCGGACGTCAGCGGTCGCCCCCACCCACCACGGCACAAGGGTGCTCGACCACACCAGGAGGCAAAGTGAACGGCGATCGGGACGAGATCCACGGGGACTGGAACCTTCCCGTCGACGAGTCCGACGCGGATCCCGCCGAGCTGACGGGTGAGTTCACCATCGACTACACCCCTCCCGCCTGGTACACGCAGAACGCATCGGGTGACACGTCGGGCGGGGCGGGGAGCGCACCGCACACGCCGCCTCCGCCGCAGGGCGCGCCGGTGGCCGTGCCCGGGCTGCCGGCGGGAAGCGGGTTCGAGCCCAACTGGTCCGCGACGCCTCCGCCGGGGCAGGACGCCGCCGCGCCCGAGCCGGGTCCGGCCGTGCCGCCGTCGGCGCACGAGCCGGTCGCGCCCGAGCCGGCCCCCGTCCCCCTGCCGGCGGAGCCCGCACCCGCGGCCCTGCCGGCGGACCACGCGGCAGGCTCCGACGGCTCCGGCTCCGGCAGCGGTGACGTGGAGAGCGGCGCGACGATGCGCTTCTCCGCCGCTGCCCTGAAGCGCGAGATCGCCGAGCGGACCGCCGCCGACGAAGCTGCCGCCGGGGACGCCGCGCCCTCGAGCACGGACCGGGGCGACGGCGAGGGGGCCCCTGACGACGCGTCGGCCGCGGCGGCCGTCGCGGACCGCGAGGCGGACGGTTCCGCCGCGGACGGCGACGGCGCCTCGGACAGCGGGCACGGCGCGGACGGCGCGGACGGCCCCGCGAGCGGTTCCGCACCGGACACCTTCGGCTCGGACGTCTTCGCCGCGGACGCCTTCGGCGCCGACGCGGGCGACGACGCGCGGGACCACACGGGCGACGCATCGGGCTCCGGCGACGCGAACTCCCCCGCGGTGGCGAACGACACGGCCGACACCGCCGAGACCCCGGACGACGTCCGGGACGCGGTGCCCGCGTCCGAGGAGCCGCAGGACACCCCGCCGGCGTCCCTGCCGGAAGCGGCTCCCGACGCGCTGCCCCCGGCCGCCGAACCGCAGCCGTGGGCACCCGCGCCCGCGGCGCCCCAGCCGGGCCTTCCTCCGCTGCCGCCCGCGTACCAGCCCGCCGCCCCGGCCGCCGCCCAGCAGTGGCCCGCACCGAGTGCCGACGCCTCCGCGCCGCCCGCGGCCGCGCCGGCGCCGGGTGCTCCCGCTCCCTGGCAGCCCTCCCCCACGCCCGGTCAGCAGCCCGTGGCCCCGGCCCCGCAGGGCGGCCACGGCTTCCCGCAGCAGGGACAGCAGCCCGCCCCCGAGCCCGGGTACGGCTTCCCCCAGCCGGGAGCCCAGCCCGGCCACCCCGGCGCACCCGCGCCGCAGGCCGGCTACGGCTTCCCGCACCCCGGCGGCCCCGCACCCCACCCCGGAGCACAGCCCGGCCACCCCGGCGCACCCACCCCGCCCGCACCGGAAGGCGGTTACGGCTTCCCGCAGCCCGGTCAGTCCGCACCGCACCCGGGCGCCGCTCCCGCGTCCCAGCCCGGTTACGGCTTCCCCCAGCCGGGAGCCCAGCCCGGCCACCCCGGCGCACCCACCCCGCAGGCCGGCTACGGCTTCCCGCACCCCGGCGGCCCCGCACCCCACCCCGGAGCACACCCCGGCGCAGCCGCACCCCACCCCGGCGCACAGCCCGGCCACCCCGGCGCACCCACCCCGCCCGCACCGCTGCCGCCTCAGCAGCAGCACTCCCCCGCCGCCGCCCAGCCGCTTCCGGCAGGGCAGCCGGGGCAGCACTCCGGTCAGCAGCCGGGAGCGCCCGCGGGTCAGCAGCCCGGCCCGTTCCCCGGGCAGGTGCCGCCGGGAGCGCCGGATGCCCCCGGGCAGGTGCCGCCGCAGGGTCAGGGCGGCACGCCCCAGGCGCCCGGCGCTCCCGGGGCGCCGGCCGACCCGCGGGCCGGCGGCGCCTGGCCGTCGCCGGTCACCCATGACCAGCGCGAACGCTCCGTGCCGGGCGCGCCGCTCGGCTACACGGCGGCCGTGGAGCTCTCCTCCGACAGGCTGCTGCGCAACAACCGGCAGAAGCCGAAGTCGAGCCGCAACCCGGCCGCCGCGGCCCGCTTCAAGCTGGGCGGCAAGAAGGAGGAGGCTGAGCGGCAGCGCAAGCTCGACCTGATCCGCACGCCGGTCCTCTCCTGCTACCGGATCGCGGTCATCTCGCTCAAGGGCGGCGTCGGCAAGACCACCACGACGACCGCGCTGGGCTCGACACTCGCCACCGAGCGGCAGGACAAGATCCTGGCGATCGACGCCAACCCGGACGCCGGCACGCTCGGGCGGCGGGTCCGCCGGGAGACCGGGGCGACCATCCGGGACCTGGTGCAGGCGATCCCGTACCTCAACTCGTACATGGACATCCGCCGGTTCACCTCGCAGGCGCCGTCCGGTCTGGAGATCATCGCCAACGACGTGGACCCGGCCGTCTCCACCACGTTCAACGACGAGGACTACCGGCGCGCGATCGACGTGCTGGGCAAGCAGTACCCGATCATCCTCACCGACTCGGGCACCGGTCTGCTGTACAGCGCCATGCGCGGCGTGCTGGACCTCGCCGACCAGCTCATCATCATCTCCACGCCGTCCGTGGACGGCGCGAGCAGCGCGTCGACGACGCTCGACTGGCTGTCGGCGCACGGCTACGCGGAGCTGGTGCAGCGTTCGGTGACGGTCATCTCCGGGGTGCGCGAGACCGGAAAGATGATCAAGGTGGACGACATCGTGGCGCACTTCCAGACGCGCTGCCGCGGCGTGGTGGTCGTGCCGTTCGACGAGCACCTGGCGGCGGGCGCCGAGGTCGACCTCGACATGATGCGCCCCAAGACCCGCGAGGCGTACTTCAACCTCTCGGCGCTGATCGCCGAGGACTTCGTCCGTGCCCAGCAGCAGCAGGGGCTGTGGACGGCCGACGGCAACCCGCCGCCGCAGTCCGCGCCGCCCATGCCGGGGTACCAGGGCCAGCCGTGGCAGCAGCAGCCCGCTCCGGGTCAGCCGGTGCCCGGGCAGCCGATGCCGGGACAGCAGGTGCCGCACCAGCCCGGCCCGGGGCAGCAGCCGCCCGTCCAGCAGCCCTACCCCCAGCAGCCGCAGCAGCCGTACGGCGGCCCTCAGCAGCCGTATCCGCCGCAGGGATGGCAGCAGCAGCCTCCGCAGGCGCCCTCTCCCGCGGGTCCTCCTCCGGGAGCGCCCGGACATCCCGGCGCCCCAGGTCAGACGGATTCCCAGGCTCCGGTGCCGCCGCCCGGATGGCCGCAGCAGCAGCCTCCGCAGGCGCCGCCAGCCCCTCAGCAGTAGGGCTGCAGAGGTCTGGACCAATAAGGGCCCGCACCGGTCACCCGGTGCGGGCCCTCGGCGTATTCCCGCAGCCCACACGGGGTTTGGACGGCCGTTGACGCGGCATGACCACACTGATAAACCTTCGCTTCACCAGCTGGCGAACCCGAGATCACCAACCCGCCTTCTCCGAGCGAGTCATGACGCGAGGTCACCGTCCCATGGTCACACAGGCTCCACCACCCACCGCCCGGCTCCGTTCCCGTTTCCGGCGGACCGCGGCCGTCGGCACCGCCGCGTCCGCGCTGCTGCTGGCGGGCCTGATCGTCCCGCAGGCCCAGGCGGCGCCGCAGGACCGCACCGCCGCGCTCGCCCCGGCGCGGGCCGCCGACGGCAAGGACGTCCTCACCGTCGCCGTGTCGCAGAGCGTGGACTCCCTGAGCCCGTTCCTCGCGTCACGGCTGCTGACGACGTCCATCCACCGGCTCACCTACGAGTACCTGACGAACTACGACCCCAAGGACGGCCGTACCGTCCCGGGCTTCGCGACCGAGTGGAAGCCGTCCGCCGACAAGCTGACGTGGACGTACACCATCCGGTCCGACTCCACCTGGTCCGACGGGAAGAAGGCCACGGCCGAGGACGCCGCCTGGACCTTCAACAAGATGATGGCCGACCCGAACGCCGCCACCGCCAACGGCAGCTTCACCGCCAACTTCGCCGAGGTCACCGCGCCCGACCCGGCGACGCTCGTCATCAGGCTGAAGAAGCCGCAGGCCACGATGACGGCGCTGGACGTGCCCATCGTCCCGAAGCACATCTGGGAGAAGGTCGGCGACTTCTCCACCTTCAACAACGACAAGCAGTTCCCCATCGTCGGCAACGGGCCGTTCGTCATCACGGACTTCAAGGTCGACCAGTACGTGAAGCTCGCCCCCAACAAGGACTTCTGGCGCGGCGCGCCCAAGTTCGACGAGCTGGTCTTCAAGTACTACAAGGACGGTGACGCCGCGGTCGCCGCCCTCCAGAAGGGCGAGGTCTCCTTCGTCCAGGGGCTGACGCCCGCTCAGGCCGACGCGCTGAAGAGCGCCGAGAACATCAAGGTCAACGACGCCCCCGGCCGCCGGTTCTTCGCGCTGGCCACCAACCCCGGCGCCCGGTCCAAGGACGGCAAGACCTTCGGCAACGGGCACAAGGCGCTGCTCGACCCGGCGGTCCGCAAGGCGCTGTTCCACGCCACCGACCGCACGACGATCGTGGACAAGGTCTTCCAGGGCCACGCGGTCGAGGGAGAGGGCTACATCCCGCCCCGGTTCTCCTCGTACTTCTGGAAGCCGTCGGCCGAGCAGAAGATCGGCTACGACCCCGCCAAGGCCGCGCAGCTGCTCGACCAGGCCGGCTACAGGAAGAACGCGAGCGGCAAGCGCGCGGGCAAGGACGGCAAGCCGCTCGACTTCCGGATCCTGTGCCACGCCACCGACCCGAACGACAAGGCGATCGGCAAGTACCTCCAGGAGTGGTGGGGCGAACTCGGCATCGGCCTGAAGGTCGAGTGCCTGGACAACGTCTCCGACCCGTGGCTCGCGGGCGACTACGACCTGGCCTTCGACGGCTGGTCGGTCAACCCCGACCCGGACTTCGTGCTGTCGATCCACACCTGCGCGGCCCTGCCGGCCACCCCGAAGGACACCGGCGCCACGGACAACTTCATCTGCGACAAGCAGTTCGACGACCTGTACGCCCGGCAGGCCGTGGAGTACGACGCCGCCAAGCGCACCGAACTGGTCAAGCAGATGGAATCCCGCCTCTACGACACGGGCTACATGAACGTCCTCGCGTATCCGAACGCGCTGGAGGCGTACCGTACCGACCAGATCAAGTCGATCACGACGATGCCCGAGGCCGCGGGCAACATCTACGGGCAGGACGGCTACTGGAGCTGGTGGTCGGCGGAGCCGGCCTCGGCCGGGGAAGGCTCCGGCGGCGGCTCCTCGACCGGGATCCTGATCGGCGTCGGCGCGGCCGTCGCGCTGGCCGCGGCCGCGGGGGTCTTCGTCGCGATGCGTCGCCGTTCCACCGCGGAAGACCGTGAATAGTCGATGAGCACCACGAGCACCACCGGCACCACGACCGCCGTGGCGCGGGCCCCCGGGGCCCGCGCCGCGAGCGGCGCCGGCGTACGCGCCTACCTCGCCCACGCGGCGGGCAAGCTGGGCGGCGCGGCGGTCTCCCTGATCGCCGTGCTCGTCACCAGCTTCTTCCTCTTCCGGATCATCCCCGGCGACCCGGTCAAGGCCATGACCCACGGCGTGCCGACGTCCGCCGAGCAGATGGCCACGCTGCGCCGCCAGTTCGGGCTCGACCAGCCCCTGTGGCAGCAGTTCACCGACTACTGCGCCAAGGCCCTGACCGGCGACCTGGGCATGTCGTACCAGTTCCGTGCGCCGGTCGGCGACCTGATCCTCCAGAAGGTGCCCGCGACCCTGCTGCTGACCGGTACGGCGGTCCTCCTCTACTCGGCGATCGGCCTGTGGCTGGGCACCCGGTCGGCATGGCGGCACGGCAGCCTCGGCGACCGGGTCAACACCGGTGTGGCGCTGACCCTGTGGTCGGTTCCGTCGTTCTGGCTGGGCCTGCTGCTGATCATCACCTTCTCGGTGGGGATCGGCCCGATCCCGGGCATGTTCCCGACCGGCGGCATGGAGTCCGGCAACGAGACCGGCCTCGCCCACGTCCTCGACGTGGCCCACCACATGGTGCTGCCGGTGATCACCCTGGTCGCCGTCGGGTACGCGCAGACCCTGCTGGTGATGCGCTCCTCGCTGCTCGACGAGATGGGCAGCGACTACCTGACGACGGCACGGGCCAAGGGGCTGCGGGACGACGCCGTACGCCGCCGCCACGCGGTGCCGAACGCGCTGCTGCCCACCGTGACCATGGTCTTCATCAACCTCGGCCATGTGGCCGCCGGTTCGATCCTGGTGGAGACGGTGTTCTCCTGGCCGGGGCTCGGCGGCCTGTTCTACCAGGCGCTGAGCGTGCCCGACCTGCCGCTGGTGCAGGGCCTGTTCGTCGTCTTCGCCGGAGCGATGATCGTGATGAACCTCCTCGCCGACCTGCTGTATCCGCTGCTCGATCCCCGGGTGGGCCGATGACGACGACACCGGACGCACCGGCCGCGGAGCGCGCCCGCTCCGCCCGCTCCCTCGCGTGGGCGCGCCGGCGGCACTCGCTCGCCCGCTTCTGGACGGCCTACCGCTCCCACCGGGCCGGGCTCTTCGGACTCGGCGCCCTGGCGGTGATCGCCCTGCTGGCGCTGGCCGCGCCGCTGCTGGTCGGCTCCGACGTGCAGAGCGTGACCAACGCGCCCGGCAGCGCGCTGGAGCGGCCGAGCGGTGAATTCCCGCTCGGCACCGACCAGTTCGGGCGCTCCCTGCTCGGCCTGCTGGTCTGGGGCGCCCGGATCTCGCTGACGGTCGGGCTCCTCGCCGCGGCGCTCTCCGTGGCCATCGGCACACTCGTCGGCGTCGTCGCCGGCCACTACGGCGGCTGGTTCTCGACCGTGGTCATGCGGATCACCGACTGGTTCCTGGTGATGCCGACGCTGGTGCTCGCCATCGTCCTGGCGACCGTCATGTCGCGGAGCATGTGGACGGTCATCGTGGCCATCGGCGTCACCACCTGGCCCACCACGGCCCGTCTGGTGCGCGCCCAGACCATCGCCGTCGAGTCCCGCCCGTACATCGAGCGGGCCAGGGCGCTCGGCGGCGGGCACGGGCACATCATGAACCGCCACGTGCTGCCGAACGTGATGCCGCTGGTCCTCGCGCAGACCACCCTCGGCATCTCCAGCGCCATCCTCACCGAGGCGACCCTGGCCTTCCTCGGCCTCGGCGACCCGACCGTCGTCTCCTGGGGCGGCATGCTCCAGGACGCGCGGGAGGCGGGCGCCGTCTCCTCCGGCCACTGGTGGTACCTGGCGCCGCCCGGGATCGCGATCGCCCTCGTGGCCCTCGCGTTCACCCTGTGCGGGCGCGCCGTCGAATCCGTCCTCAACCCGAAGCTGGGGGTCGCGCGGTGAGCGTGCTGGAGGTCAGGGACCTGCATGTGACGTACGGCAGCGGCCGCACGGCGGTGCCCGCCGTGCGCGGGGTGGACCTCACCCTCGCCGCCGGCCGCAAACTGGGGGTCGCGGGCGAGTCCGGCTGCGGCAAGTCCACGCTGGCGCTCGCGCTGCTGCGCCTGCTGCCCGCCTCGGCCCGGCTGTCCGGTGAGATCCTGCTGGACGGCGAGGACGTGCTCACCATGAAGTGGGGCCGGCTGCGGGCCGTCCGCTGGGCCGGGGCGTCGATCGTCTTCCAGGGCGCGATGCACTCGCTGAACGCCGTGCACCGCGTCGGCGAGCAGATCGCCGAGCCGATGCTGCTGCACGGCACCACCACCCCGGCGGCCGCCCGCACCCGGGTGGGCGAGCTGCTCCAGCACGTGGGCCTGCCGGTCTCCCGGGCCGACGCCTACCCCCACGAGCTGTCCGGCGGCCAGCGCCAGCGGGTCATGATCGCCATGGCGCTCGCCTGCGACCCGCGGCTCATCGTCGCGGACGAGCCGACGACCGCCCTCGACGTGATGATCCAGGCGCAGATCCTGCGCCTGATCGAACAGCTCGTCGCCGAGAAGGACATCAGCCTCCTGATGATCAGCCACGACCTCGGCGTCCTCGCCGACACCTGCGACGAACTCGCCGTCATGTACGCCGGCCGCGTGGTCGAGGAGGGACCGGCGCGGGACGTCTACGACGCCGCCCGCCACCCCTACGGCAAGGCGCTGTCCGCCGCGTTCCCGAGGATCGGCGACCCCGCCTCCCGCCGTGCCCCGCGCGGCCTGCCCGGCGACCCGCCGGACCCGGCGGCCCTGCCCGGCGGCTGCGCCTTCCACCCCCGCTGCCCCGTGGCGCTCGACACCTGCGCCCACCAGGACCAGGTCCTCGTCGGCGCCGGCGACCTGCGCCGTGCCGCCTGCGTCCATGCGGGAGCAGAGGTGACGCAGCCGTGACCGCCTCCACCGAGAAGAGCCCCACCGTGACCGGGACCCCCGCCCTGCTCTCGGCCACCGGCCTGCACGTCTCCTTCCCCGGGCGGCGCGGCGCCCCGCCCGCCAGGGCGGTCGACGGTGTCGACCTGGACATCGGAGCCGGCGAGATCGTCGCCCTGGTCGGCGAGTCAGGCTGCGGCAAGACCACCCTGGCGCGTTCCCTGCTGGGCCTGGTGCCGCCCACCGACGGGCGGGTCGCCTTCGGCGGGGCGCCGCTGGACTACGGCGGCCGCGCCCTGAAGCGGTACCGCAAGCGCGTCCAGCTCGTGCTCCAGGACCCGAGCGGTTCGCTCAACCCCCGGCACACCGTGTACGACGCCGTCGCCGAGGGCCTGCGGATCCACGGATACACGGGCGACGAACGCGAGGCCGTCGCCGCGGCCCTGTCCCGGGCCGGCCTGCGCCCCCCGGAGCGCTTCTTCCTCCGCTATCCCCACGAACTCTCCGGCGGCCAGCGGCAGCGCGTCGTCATCGCCGGGGCGCTCGTGCTGGAGCCCGAACTCATCGTCGCGGACGAGCCGGTGGCCTCCCTGGACGCCTCGGTGCGCGGTGAGATCCTGGCGCTGCTGCTGCGGCTGCGCGACGAACTGGGCCTGTCGGCGCTGGTGGTGACCCACGACCTGGGGCTCGCCTGGAACATCGCCGACCGGGTCGCGGTCATGTACCTCGGCCGCATCGTGGAGTCCGGTCCGGTGGAGGAGGTCCTCACCTCGCCCCGGCATCCGTACACCCGGGCACTGCTCTCGGTGCTGCCCGAGTCGCCGACGCCGCCGGTCGTCCTCACGGGCGAGCCGCCGGACCCGGCGCGCATCCCGGGGGGCTGCCGCTTCCACGCCCGGTGCCAGATCCTGGCCTCCGGGGAGGCGGCGCACGCCGGGGTGGCGGACGCCTGCCGGACGAAGCCGCTTCCCGTGCTGCCGCACACCACCGCGGCACAGGTGGCCTGCCACTGGGCCGGGGGACCGGGCCCGTCCGGCGACTGAGCACACCGCGCCGGGCGCGACCGCGCCCCCACCGTGCCGGTGGGGGCGCTCCGAGAACAGCTCCGCCCCGACGGCGGAGGAGGAGGGGCTGCCGCAGCCCGCCCTACGCGGACGTCAGCTCGCCTACGCCGACGTCAGCTCGCGGCAGCGCTTGACGTCCTCGCCCATCGCCACGAGCAGTGCCTCGATCGAGTCGAACTTCTGCTGGCCCCGCACGTACGCGAGGAAGTCCACCGTCACGTGCAGCCCGTACAGCTCCAGACCGACGCGGTCGATGGCGTACGCCTCCACGGTGCGCTCGGTGCCGTCGAACTGCGGGTTGGTGCCCACCGAGATCGCCGCGGGCATCCGCTCGCCGTCGGCCGTCAGCCAGCCCGCGTACACGCCGTCCGCGGGAACGGCGGTGTGCGGCAGGGTCTCCACGTTGGCCGTGGGGAAGCCGAGCTCCCGGCCGCGCTGCGCACCGCGCACGACGACGCCCTCGACCCGGTGCGGCCGCCCGAGGATCTCCGCGGCGCCGGTGACGTCGCCCTCGGCGACCAGTCGCCGGGTGAGGGTGGAGGAGAACGGGACGCCGCCGCCCGCCTCGCCGCTCACGAAGAGGTCGATGACCTCGACCTCGTAGTCGTGGGCGGCACCCAGCTCCCGCAGCAGACCGACGTTCCCGGCGGCGCGGTGGCCGAAGCGGAAGTTGGGGCCCTCGATGACGGCGCGGGCGTGGAGCTTGTCCACGAGCACCTTCACCACGAAGTCCGCGGGGGACAGCTGGGAGAACGCGAGCGTGAAGGGGAGGACGAGGACGGCGTCGACGCCCAGGTCCTCCATGAGTTCGGCGCGCCGGTGGTGGGGGGCGAGCAGGGGCGGATGGCTGCCGGGGCGGACGACCTCGCTGGGGTGGGGGTCGAAGGTGACCACGACCGCCGGGACTCCCAGTTCGCGCGCCCTCTCCACGGCACGGCCGATGATCAGCTGGTGCCCGCGGTGCACCCCGTCGTAGGAACCGATGGTGACGACGCTGCGCCCCCAGTCCTGGGGGATGTACTCCAAGCCACGCCAGCGCTGCACTGTGACCGCTCCTCGCCCGAACCTGTTCCTGAATACCGACAATGCGCAGGTCTAAGACTGCCATGCCCGCCCCTCGCGGTCGGCATCGGCTCCTGATCGCCCCGTGCGAGCCGTCGGCGGGGGTGCCGGTCCTGCGGATTCCCCGGTTCCGCGGCTGCCCCGGGTTTCCGGGACGCCGATGCCCAGGTCAACGGGAATGCGCCCCCCTTTCACGCCCGCAGGTACTCCGAGCGCCCGCACGATGAGGTGAATTCGGGCGGCCGGACGGACAGACCTGGTGTGGGGGAAACGAGGGGGGTCGTGGAACGGGCAGCACAGCTGCCCGTTCCACGAAGAGCCGGTCACCGACCGGCGGCCCCGCCGTCAGGCGAACACGGCGAGGCTCTTGGCCTTGCCCTTCTGCTCCTCGACCAGCGCCAGGAAGCGCCCGTCGGGGCCGAAGACGGCGACCGGTGACCGCTCCTGCGCCGGCATCTCCAGCCGCACACCGTTGACCAGCAGTTTCGCCTGCCGGGTATCGACGTCCCAGCGGGCGAACGCCGCGGCGGCGGCGTCTGCGATCGGCATGACCGTCAGCTCCTCCTGGAGCCGCTCCAGCGTCCTGGCCGCGTCGAGCCCGTACGGGCCCACCCGCGTGCGCCGCAGGGCCGTGAGATGGCCGCCGACCCCGAGTCCGGCGCCCAGGTCCCGGGCGAGCGCCCGGATGTAGGTGCCGGAGGAGCAGACGACGGAGACGACCAGGTCGACCACGGGTGTGCCGTCCTCCGCGGTGGCCTCCCGCACGTCGTACACGCGGAACGACGAGACGGTCACCGGCCGGGCCGGGATGTCGAACTCCTCGCCGCCGCGCACCCGTGCGTACGACCGCTTGCCGTCGATCTTGATGGCGCTGACCTTGGACGGCACCTGCATGATGTCGCCGGTGAGCTCGGCGACGCCCGCGTCCACCGCCTCCCGGGTGACCGCGGAGGCGTCGGCGGAGGAGGTGATCTCGCCCTCCGCGTCGTCCGTGACCGTGTTCTGTCCCAGGCGGATGGTGCCGAGGTACTCCTTCTCCGTCAGCGCGAGGTGGCCGAGGAGCTTGGTGGCCTTCTCCACACCGAGGACGAGCACTCCGGTCGCCATCGGGTCGAGGGTGCCGGCGTGGCCGACACGGCGGGTGCGCGCGATGCCGCGCATCTTGGCCACGACGTCGTGCGAAGTGAAGCCCGACGGCTTGTCGACGATGACAAGGCCGTCGGGCGTGGGGGTGCGCTCTGTCATTCCGAGGCTTCGTCCTCGGGCTTGCGGTACGGGTCGGCCTCGCCCGCGTACGCGGCGCCGGAGGACGCCTCGCGCACCTTGGCGTCCGAGGCGCGCGCCTTGTCGAGGAGGTCCTCGATCGTCTTGGCGTTCTCCGGGAGCGCGTCCGGCACGAAGGTGAGGGTGGGCGTGAACTTGGTGCCCGCCGCCGCCCCGACCGCCGAACGCAGGATGCCCTTGGCGCTCTGGAGCCCTGCTGCCGCGCTGGCGCGGTCCTCGTCGTCGCCGTAGACCGTGTAGAAGACCGTGGCCTCCCGCAGATCACCGGTGACACGCGTGTCCGTGATGGTCACGTGCGTTCCCAGACGTGGGTCCTTGATGCCGCGCTGGAGCTTCTCGGCGACCACCTCCCGGATGAGGTCTGCCAGCTTCTTCGCCCGCGCATTGTCGGCCACTGGTCCTTCTCCTCTTGCTGCTGTTCCTGCTGCTGCTACTGCTACTGCTGCCTGCTACTACTGCTGCTGCTCGGTGCCGTGCCCGTTCAGTCTTCGTCGCCGTGGAGTCTGCGTCGAACCGAGAGCAGTTCCACCTCCGGCCGGGCGGCGACGAGCCGCTCGCACCGGTCGAGCACCTCGGAGAGGTGCCCGGTGTCGCCCGAGACCACCGCGAGGCCGATCTCGGCCCGCCGGTGGAGGTTCTGGTCCCCCGTCTCCGCCACGCTCACCGCGTACTTCCGCTGGAGTTCGGCGACGATCGGGCGTACCACCGACCGCTTCTCCTTCAGCGACCGTACGTCGCCGAGAAGCAGGTCGAAGGAGAGTGTCCCCACATACATGTGTGTCCGGATGTCCCGCCGGTGCGGGTTCATGACGCCTGCCAGCGCTTGGCAGGAACATCAGAACGGTACACGCAACGGCCGGGGCCGATCGACGGAAATACTTCCGCCGACCGGCCCCGGTGAGGTGTGCGTCAGCCGCGGGGCTTCTCGCGCATCTCGTACGTCGCGATGACGTCGTCGATCTTGATGTCGTTGAAGTTTCCGAGGTTGATACCGCCCTCGAAGCCCTCGCGGATCTCGGTGACGTCGTCCTTGAAGCGGCGCAGACCCTCGATGTTGAGGCTCTCCGCCACGACCTTGCCGTCGCGGATGAGGCGGGCCTTGGTGTTCCGCTTGACCTCGCCGGAGCGGATGAGAACACCCGCGATGTTGCCCAGCTTGGACGAGCGGAAGACCTCGCGGATCTCCGCCGTGCCGAGCTCGACCTCTTCGTACTCCGGCTTGAGCAGACCCTTGAGGGCCGCCTCGATCTCCTCGATGGCCTGGTAGATCACCGAGTAGTAGCGGACGTCGACGCCCTCGCGCTCCGCCATCTGCGCGGCACGGCCGGCCGCACGGACGTTGTAGCCGATGACGATGGCGTCGGAGCCCATCGCCAGGTCGATGTCGGACTCGGTGACCGCACCCACACCGCGGTGCAGGACCCGGATGTCGACCTCTTCACCGACGTCGAGCTGGAGCAGCGAGGACTCGAGAGCCTCGACCGCGCCGGACGCGTCGCCCTTGATGATGAGGTTGAGTTCCTGGATCTGACCGGCCTTGAGCACCTTGTCGAGGTCCTCGAGGGACACCCGGCGGGTGCGCTTGGCGAAGGCGGCGTTGCGCTCGCGCGCAGCGCGCTTCTCGGCGATCTGGCGGGCCGTACGGTCCTCGTCGACCACCAGGAGGTTGTCGCCGGCACCCGGCACGTTGGTGAGACCGAGCACCAGGACGGGAGTCGACGGGGCCGCCTCCTCGACGTTGTTGCCCTTGTCGTCGAGCATCGCCCGGACGCGGCCGTACGCGTCGCCGACCACCACGGTGTCGCCGATGCGCAGCGTTCCGCGCTGGACCAGCACGGTCGAGACCGCACCGCGGCCGCGGTCGAGGTGGGACTCGATCGCGATGCCCTGCGCGTCCTGGTCGGGGTTGGCCCGCAGGTCGAGCGAGGCGTCGGCGGTGAGGACGACGGCCTCCAGCAGGGAGTCGATGTGCAGACCCTGCTTGGCGGAGATGTCGACGAACATGGTGTCGCCGCCGTACTCCTCGGCCACCAGACCGAACTCGGTGAGCTGACCGCGCACCTTGGTCGGGTCGGCGCCCTCGACGTCGATCTTGTTGACCGCGACCACGATCGGCACGTCGGCCGCCTTGGCGTGGTTCAGCGCCTCGATCGTCTGGGGCATCACACCGTCGTTGGCCGCCACCACGAGGATCGCGATGTCGGTCGACTTCGCACCACGGGCACGCATGGCGGTGAACGCCTCGTGACCCGGGGTGTCGATGAAGGTGATCGCGCGGTCCTCGCCGTTGACCTCGGTCGAGACCTGGTAGGCACCGATGTGCTGGGTGATGCCACCGGCCTCGCCCGCGACGACGTTCGTCTTGCGGATCGCGTCGAGCAGACGGGTCTTTCCGTGGTCGACGTGACCCATGACGGTCACGACCGGCGGACGGGAGACCAGAGCCTCTTCGCCGCCCTCGTCCTCGCCGAACTCGATGTCGAAGGACTCGAGAAGCTCGCGGTCCTCCTCCTCCGGGCTGACGATCTGGACGGCGTAGTTCATCTCCTCGCCGAGCATCTGCAGCGTGTCGTCGGAGACGGACTGGGTCGCGGTGACCATCTCGCCGAGGTTCATCATGACCGCGACGAGCGACGCCGGGTTGGCGTTGATCTTCTCCGCGAAGTCGGTGAGCGACGCACCGCGCGACAGGCGAATGGCCTCGCCGTTGCCGCGAGGCAGCATCACGCCGCCGACCGACGGGGCCTGCATGGCCTCGTACTCCTGGCGCCTCTGCCGCTTCGACTTGCGTCCACGACGCGCCGGACCGCCGGGACGGCCGAACGCACCCTGCGTGCCACCGCGGCCGCCGGGACCGCCCGGACGCCCGCCGAAACCGGGACGACCGCCGCCGAAGCCGCCGCCGCCACCGGGGCCACCGCCGCCGGGACGGCCGGCGAAGCCGCCGCCGCCACCGGGACGACCGGCACCGCCACCGCCGCCGGGACGGCCGGCGAAGCCGCCGCCGCCGCCGGGACGACCGGCACCGCCGGGACGACCGGCACCGCCGGGACCGCGACCGCCGCCACCGGGGCCGCCGCCGGGGCGGGGACCGGCAGCAGGACGCTGCGGCATCATGCCCGGGTTCGGGCGGTTGCCGGCGGGGCCGCCGCCGGGACGCGGGGCCTGCGGACGAGGCATGCCACCGGGGGTCGGACGGGCACCGCCCTGGCCCTGCGGACGCGGAGCGCCGCCGGGACCGCCCTGGGGACGCGGGGCGCCGGGGGCGCCGCCGGGACCACCGGGGCCGGGACGGCCGCCGCCGGGACGGGGCGCCTGCGGGCGCGCCATGCCGGTCGAACCGCCGGAGGTGAAGGGGTTGTTGCCCGGACGGGGACCCGCGGGACGGGCACCCGGACGCGGGGCGCCGCCGGCGCCGCCGGGACGGGCGGGACGCTCGCCGCGCTGGCCGGCACCCGGGGCCGGGCGCTGACCGCCGGCCGGACGGGGGCCGGGGGCGGCACCGGGACGCGGTGCCTGCGGCGTGCTGGGCTGGGCCGGGGCCGGCGCCGAGAACTCGGCGGCGGGCACCGGAGCCGCCGGAGCGGGCTTGGCCGGTGCGGGCTTCGGGCCCGGAGTGGGACGCGGACCCGGAGCCGGGGCCGCGGAGGGGGTGCTGCCGCTCGCCGCGGCCGGCTTGGGAGCCGGGACGCCGGGCTTCGGGGCAGCGGGACGTGCCCCGGCCGGCTTGGCGGCAGGGGATGCGCCCTGCGCCGGAGACGGCGCGGAGGGCGTCGGGGGCTTGGGCGTCGCCTTGCGGGGCGCGCCCGGCTTCGCTGCGGTCTTGCCGGCGTTGCCGCCGGGGCCCTGCAGCGCGTCGGTCAGCTTGCGTACAACCGGCGCCTCGATCGTCGAGGACGCCGAACGGACGAATTCACCGAGTTCTTGGAGCTTGGCCATGACGACCTTGCTCTCCACACCGAACTCCTTGGCGAGTTCGTATACCCGGACCTTAGCCACTTCGCTCCTTTTAGGTCCGGGTTACCGCCGGACCGTCGCTACTTCATGGGCGTACTCATCGCGTACTCATCGAGTGCTCATCGCAATCTCGACCTACTTCCGACTCGCGAGGTACCTGACCGCACGGGGTTCCGTGCCGTACTTCTCTTTCGTTTCACTGTGCCGTCTGCTCGACGTGCCGCCGGAGACCGGCGGTGTCGAGCGGTCCCTGGGCCCGGAAGGCCCTCGGGAACGCCCTGCGGCGAACCGCCTGATCGAGACAGACCACGGCGGGATGCACATAGGCACCCCGGCCGGGCAGCGTACCGCGATCATCGGGGACGCACTCGCTCCCGATCACCACGATGCGCAGCAGATCGTCTTTGGCCGCTCGCTCCCGGCATCCCACACAGGTTCGTACAGGGCACACGCGGGCAGGCGTCCGGCCAGACACGTTCAAGTCTACCTCCCCGCACCGACCCCACCCCTTCGGGGCAAGATTCGAACGGTTGTTGTCCTGATCCACACGGCCCGTGCCCTGCGGCGGCGCGGCCCGCGCGGACGCTTTCCTCAGTCCCGGTCGGAGTCCTGCTCGGTGTCCGGGCGGATGTCGATGCGCCAGCCGGTGAGACGGGCGGCCAGGCGGGCGTTCTGCCCCTCCTTGCCGATCGCCAGCGACAGCTGGTAGTCCGGCACGGTCACCCGCGCCGAACGGGCACCGAGGTCCACGACCTCGACCTTGCTCACCCTGGCCGGGGACAGCGCGTTGGCCACCATCTCGGCCGGGTCGTCCGACCAGTCGACGATGTCGATCTTCTCGCCGTGCAGCTCGGCCATCACGTTGCGCACCCGGCCGCCCATCGGGCCGATGCAGGCGCCCTTGGCGTTCAGGCCCGAGCGGGTCGACCGGACGGCGATCTTGGTGCGGTGGCCGGCCTCGCGGGCGATCGCGGCGATCTCGACGCTGCCGTCGGCGATCTCCGGGACCTCCAGCGCGAACAGCTTCTTCACCAGGTTCGGGTGGGTGCGCGACAGCGTCACGGACGGACCGCGCACGCCCTTCGCCACCCTCACGACGTAGGTGCGCAGCCGCAGCCCGTGGGTGTACTCCTCGCCGGGGACCTGCTCCTGCACCGGCAGGATGGCCTCCAGCTTGTCGTCCAGCTTGACCAGGACGTTCTTGGGGTCCTTGCCCTGCTGGACCTGGCCGGCCACCACGTCGCCCTCGCGGCGCGCGTACTCGCCGAAGGTGACGTCGTTCTCGGCGTCCCGCAGACGCTGCTGGATGACCTGGCGGGCGGTGGTGGCGGCGATCCGGCCGAAGTCCGACGGGGTGTCGTCGAACTCCTTCGGCTCCTGCCCCTCCTCCAGGTCGGACGGGTCCTCCTTGGCCCACACCGTCACATGGCCGGTCTGCCGGTCGAGGACGACGCGGGCGTGACGGCGGCTGCCGTCGGTGCGGTGGTAGGCGATGAGGAGGGCCGACTCGATGGCCTCGACCAGGAGGTCGAAGGCGATCTCCTTCTCCAGTGCCAAGCCCTTCAGGAGCTTCACATCGATGTCCACGGCTACGCCTCCTCTTCCTTCTTGTCCTTGCGGTTGAACTCGATCTCCACGCGCGCCTTGGCGATCTCGCCGAAGGCGACCCGGCGGGCGGTGGGCTTGCGCCCCTTCACGCCCGGGACCTCGAGGTCGAGCCCCTCGTCGTCGGCGGAGAGGATGCGGGCGACCAGTTCGCCGTCCTCGTGCAGCTGGAAACGGACCAGGCGGCCGACGGCACGCACGTAGTGGCGGTGCTGGGTGAGCGGGCGGTCGGCGCCCGGGGAGGTGACCTCCAGGACGTACTCGTCCTCGCCCATGGCGTCGGTCTCGTCGAGCTTCTGGGAGATCACGCGGCTGAGATCCGCACACGCGTCCAGTTCCACGCCGTCGTCGGAGTCGACGACGATCCTCAGGGTGCGGCGCCTGCCCGCCCGGGAGACCTCGATCTCCTCCAGATCCAGTCCGGCGGCGCTGACGAGCGGTTCCAGCAGCCCGCGCAGCCTCTCGCTCTGGGTGGTGCTCATCCGGGTGACTCCTCGGCCGCGTGTGCTGTTGTGGGTTCCTCGCGTGTCGAGTCAAAGGGTATCCGGTCGCGGGGGGTGTTGCCGTCCACCGGCGCCGCCCCCACGGGTACGCTCGCCTGCGGCGATGATCACCATTCGGGCCGAGGAGACAGGCGTGGGGCGCACGGGGACGACACGGCGACGTGCCCTGCTGGCGACGGGTGCGGCCGCCGCGGCCGTGTTGACGGGCTGTTCGAGCGGCACCCCCGCGGGCCCCCGCACGAAGGGGACCTCCGCGGATCCCGCCGCGGCCGCCGCGGAGCTGCGCCGCCGCCTCGCGGCACGGAGCACCGCGCTGCTGGGCGAGTACGACGCCGTCGTCCTCCGGCACCCCGCGCTGCGGGACCGGTTGGCGCCGCTGCGGGAAGCCGTCGCGGCCCACGCGGGGGCCCTGTCGGGCACCGCGGCCCCGCGGCCGCCCGCCTCGCCGCCGGCTTCCTCCGGGGCGCCCTCCGGAGCTCCCGCCACGGCGTCCGCGATCGCCGGAGGTTCCGTCGCCGACGACCCCGCGGCGGCCCTGCGGGCGCTCGCCGCGAGCGAACGCCGCACCTCGGCCGAGCACACGGCCTCCCTGATGGACGCCGAACCCGAGCTGGCCAGGCTGCTCGCCTCCGTGGCCGCGGCCGGCTCGGCGCATGCGTACCTGCTGACGAAGGGTGACGCGCGATGACCGAGGTGGACAAGGCCGCCACGGTGGCCGCCGCGCAGGCGGCGCTCGCCGCCGAGCACGCGGTGGTCTACGGCTACGGCGTCGTCGGCGGACGGGTCGGCGACGCACGCGAGCACGAGGCCGCCGCCGCGCACGCGGCCCACCGCGCCCACCGCGACGCGCTGGCCCGCACCGTGCGCGACCTGGGCGGCGAGCCCGTCGCCGCGTCGGCCGGATACGCCCTCCCCTTCGCCGTCCCGGACCCGGCGGCGGCCGTGCGGCTCGCGGCCGAGCTGGAGGACCGGGTGGCGGGCGCCTGGGCCGACCTCGTCCGGGCGTCCGAGGGCCCGCTGCGCCGCCGAGCCGCCGACGCCCTGCGCGAGGCGGCCGTGCGGGCGGCACGCTGGCGCGGCGGCGGCGTAGCCTTTCCGGGGCTCGCCGAGCGCGCCGACGGCGGCAACGGCTGAACCGGAAGGGAAACACACGACGTATGGCTTTCGAACCGCCCCAGCGGCTGCTCCGGGCCCTCGGTGACCGCACCGAATGGCTCGGACACCTCCCGGAGACCGTCCGGGAGGCGGTGGACCGGCGGAAGCTCGACGTCGAGCGCCTGGTGGCGCCCGGGGGACGGAGCAGCGTCGTGCTGCTCGTCCGGCAGGCGGACGGCACCCCCGCCGCGCTGAAGCTCGCCCCGCCGTCCGCCGCGCCTGCGCTGGAGCACGCGGCGCTCACCGCCTGGAACGGCTGGGGCGCCGTACGCCTCGCCGACGGCGACGACGGCCTGCTCATGGAGCGCCTCCACCCCGAG
Source organism: Streptomyces genisteinicus (assembly GCF_014489615.1). GTDB lineage: Bacteria > Actinomycetota > Actinomycetes > Streptomycetales > Streptomycetaceae > Streptomyces > Streptomyces genisteinicus. The sequence goes on along the minus strand of NZ_CP060825.1, from coordinate 5,385,114 downwards.
GTCTCCCTGCGCTCCCTGCCGGAGGCGAAGGCACTGCTGGAGGCCGCCGGGACGGTGCGCAGGCTGTGGATCGAGCCGCCGGCGGGCCACGGGTTCGAGACCGTGGCGGCGCGCACCGCCCGCCAGGCGGCGGCGATGACCTCCCCCGCCGGCGAACCGCTCGTCGCCGCGGCGCTGGCGGCACGCGAGGAACTGGTGGCCGCACCGGGTGAGGTGCGGCTGCTGCACGGGAACTTCCGGCAGGGCAAGGTGCTGGCCGGGGACCGGGCACCGTGGCTGGCGGTCGGGCCCGAGCCGGTGGTGGGCGAGCCCGCCTACGACCTGGCACGGCTGGTGCGCGACCGCGTCGAGGACCTGGTCGCCTCCTCCTCGGGAGCCTCGGCGGTCCGCCGCCGCCTGACCCGGCTGGCGGACGCCCTGGAGGTCGACCGGGACCGGCTCCACGGGTGGACGCTGTTCCGCGCAGTCGAGTCGGGCACGCGTGCGCTGGCGGAGGACCGCCGCGCGGAGGCGGAGCTCACGCTGGAGTTCGCCTCCTGGTTGTGACGCCCGGGGGCGTCGGGCTTTGGGCCCGGGCGGTCCGGGCCGGCCCGGGGGGCGTCGGGGTTCGGGGAGCCTGGGCCCGTGCGGCCCGTGCGGCCCGGGGGCCGCGGCACGGCCTGCGGCCGTGTCCTCAATCGCCGGACGGGCTGGTTCCCCCAGCACACCCGGCCACAAGGCCGAGCCACCCGACGGCACCGGCCACGAACCACCCCCGCACGCCCAGCGGTTGAGGACGCCGCGCGCACGACGTACCACCGGGCAGACTCCGGCCCCGCACCGCGGGGGAACCGCACGCGCGTGGGCGGCGCGGCCGGGGCCGGAGGGCTCCCGGGTGCGCCGCCCGCGGGCTGTGGGTCAGCGTGCGAGGCGCGCGATCGCCTCGGCGACCGGAAGCTCCTCGCGCTCCCCGGTGCGGCGGTCCTTCAGTTCGACGACGCCCTCGCCCGAGCGCCGGCCGGCGACCAGGATGGCGGGGACGCCGATGAGCTCCGCGTCGGTGAACTTGACGCCCGGGGAGACCCCGGCACGGTCGTCCACGAGGACCCGCAGCCCGGCCGCGCCGAGCTGCTCCGCGACGTCGAGCGCCAGCTCCGTCTGGAGCGCCTTGCCGGCCGCCACGACGTGCACGTCGGCGGGGGCGATCTCGGCCGGCCAGCACAGGCCCTTCTCGTCCGCGGTCTGCTCGGCGAGGGCGGCGACCGCGCGGGAGACGCCGATGCCGTAGGAGCCCATGGTCACCCGGACCGGCTTTCCGTTCTGCCCGAGGACGTCGAGCTGGAAGGCGTCGGCGTACTTGCGGCCGAGCTGGAAGATGTGGCCGATCTCGATGGCGCGGTCCAGCTTCAGGCCGGTCCCGCACTTCGGGCAGGGGTCGCCCTCCTCGACGACCACGACGTCCAGGTACTCGTCGACCTCGAAGTCGCGGCCCGCGACGACGTTGCGCGCGTGCTTGCCGTCCGTGTTCGCGCCGGTGATCCACGCCGTGCCGGGGGCGACCCGGGGGTCGGCGAGGTAGCGGACCTTGTCCAGGCCCTGGGGGCCGACGTAGCCGCGGACCAGGTCGGGGCGGCCGGTGAAGTCCTCGGCGGTGACCAGTTCGACGGTCGCGGGCGCCAGGTGGTCGCCGAGCTTGCCGAGGTCGACCTCGCGGTCGCCGGGGACGCCGACGGCGACGATCTCGCCGTCGACCTTGACCAGGAGGTTCTTCAGCGTGGCCGAGGCCGGGACGCCGAGGTGGGCGGCGAGCGTCTCGATGGTCGGGGTGTCCGGGGTGTCGAGCTCCTCGACGGGACCGTGGCCGGCCGCGTCGCCGGGGGCGAGCGCGAAGGTGACGGCCTCGGTGTTGGCGGCGTAGTCGCAGGAGGGGCAGTAGACGAAGGTGTCCTCACCGGCCGCGGCGGGGGCGAGGAACTCCTCGGAGGCCGAGCCGCCCATCGCGCCGGACACGGCGGAGACGATCTTGTGCCGGAGGCCGAGGCGGTCGAAGATCTTGACGTACGCCTCGCGGTGGAGCGCGTACGACTCGGCGAGCCCTTCGTCGGTGGTGTCGAAGGAGTACGAGTCCTTCATGTGGAACTCGCGGCCGCGCAGGATGCCCGAGCGGGGACGCGCCTCGTCGCGGTACTTGATCTGGATCTGGTAGAGGATCACCGGCAGGTCCTTGTAGGACGTGCACTGGTCCTTGACCAGCTGGGTGAAGATCTCCTCGTGGGTGGGACCGAGCAGGTACTCGGCGCCCTTGCGGTCCTTGAGGCGGAACAGCTCGGCGCCGTACTCGTGCCAGCGGCCGGTCGCCTCGTACGGCTCCTTGGGGAGCAGGGCGGGCAGCAGGACCTCCTGCGCGCCGATGGCGTCCATCTCCTCGCGGACGACGCGGCTGACGTTCTCCAGGACGCGCTTGCCGAGGGGCAGCCACGACCAGATGCCCGCGGCGTTGCGGCGGACGTAACCGGCGCGGACGAGGAGCTTGTGGCTGAGCGTCTCGGCGTCCGCCGGGTCGTCGCGCAGTGTCTTGACCATCAGACGGGACATGCGCTGGACCTGGGCCATGGTGAACTCCTGCTCGGAACGTGTGATGTGCAGGAGGTTAGCCGGGCGGTACCGGCAGGCGGAAATCAGTTGCCGGGCGGACCGCCCCGGCGCAGCGGCAGCGGGGCGCCCATGACCGCGTACGGGCTGGGTGCGCTCGGGAAGAGGACCTGCCGGGCGAGGTCGCGGTAGCCGAGGCTGCGGTACAGGGCGCGGGCCGGGCTCTCGGTGTCGATGGCGGAGAGGATGGAACGCGGCTGGGCGGCCCCGTCGGTGAGGGTGGTGATCAGTTCGCGGCCGATGCCGCGGCCCTGGTGGGCGGGGTGGACGTGGAGCTCGGTGATGACGAACGAGTCGTCGAGCCAGCCGTCGCTGCCGTCCGCCCGCAGGTAGGGCTCGACGATGGTGGACCACCAGTGCCCGCGGTCGTTGGGCATGCCGTAGACGAAGCCGACCAGACGGCCGTCGGGGGTGGTGGCGCCGAGGGCGCGGGCTCCGGGGTTGGTCAGGTGCCGCAGCACGATGTAGCGGCGGATGTCGATCTCCTCCTCGCTCAGCCCGAAGGCGAGGGCCTGGACGGCGAGGGCTTCGTCGACACGGTCCGCGAGGTCGAGGGGGCCGGTGGCGACGTCGGGATCAGCTGCCATGGCCGCACCCTACTGGCACGGCGGCCGGGACCGGGTTCGCCGGGGTGCGGGTTCCGGCCGGTCGCACGGTCAGAAGAGCACGCTCATGAAGGTGCCGACCTCCTGGAAGCCGACCCGTCGGTAGGCGGCCCTGGCGGGGGTGTTGTAGTCGTTCACGTAGAGGCTGACGAGCGGCGAGACGTCGGCGAGCGCGTGGCGCAGGACGGCCGCCATGCCGGTCTCGGACAGTCCGCGGCCCCGGTACTCGGGTGCCACCCAGACGCCCTGGATCTGGCAGGCCTGGGCGGTCGCGGCCCCGATCTCGGCCTTGAAGACGACCTTGCCGTCCTCGATGCGGGCGAAGGACCGGCCGCCGGCGACGAGTTCGGCGACGCGGGCCTGGTAGAGCAGTCCGCCGTCGCCCGCCATCGGGGAGACGCCGACCTCCTCGGTGAACATGGCCACGCAGGCGGGCATGATCAGGTCCATCTCGTCCTTGCGGATCCGGCGGACGTACGGGTCGGGGGCGATGTCGTCGGGGAGCCGGTCGGCCACCATCAGCGGCTGGTTGGCGCGGACGTCCCTGGCCGGGCCCCAGCTCGGTTCGAGCAGCCGCCACAGGGCGGCGGTCGGTTCGGCCGGGCCCACGATGGACGAGCAGCGGCGGCCGGTCCTGCGGGCACGGTCCGCGAAGGCGCGGACCGCTTCGGGGCCGGCGCAGATGGGGACCAGGTTGGCGCCCGAGTAGCAGAGCGACCGCAGGGTGCCGCCCTCGTACCAGCCCCACAGCTCACCGCCGAGACGCCAGGGGTCGAGGCCCGCCACCTGCACGCGTGCGGTGACGAAAGCATTCGCCACGGGTTCGCTCTCGAGGACGGCGAGCGCGGCGCCGAGTTCGCCGGGGTCGAGGACCCGGGTGGTGGTGTGCGTCAACACGAGAGGGCCTCACCATACGGTTCGCTGGTCATGGCACTGTACCCGCCGACCCGGCCCGTCTGCCTCCGGCGGGAGGGCGCGGGTGCCCGCGGGGCCGGAATGCGGCGGGGACGGGCGTGGGCCCCGCGGCTCGGCCGCGGGGCCCACGTGATGCCCGGCGCCGGTCAGCCGGCGACGGAGATCTGGGGCTCGCCCGAGGCGACGCCGTCCTTCTCCATCTGCTCGGCGATCTTCATCGCCTCGTCGATCAGCGTCTCCACGATCTTGGACTCGGGCACCGTCTTGATGACCTCGCCCTTCACGAAGATCTGGCCCTTGCCGTTGCCGGAGGCGACGCCGAGGTCGGCCTCTCGGGCCTCGCCGGGGCCGTTGACGACGCAGCCCATGACGGCGACGCGCAGCGGGACCTCCATGCCCTCCAGGCCGGCGCTGACCTCGTCGGCGAGCTTGTAGACGTCGACCTGGGCGCGTCCGCAGGACGGGCAGGAGACGATCTCCAGGCGGCGCTGGCGCAGGTTGAGGGACTCCAGGATCTGGATGCCGACCTTGACCTCCTCCGCCGGCGGGGCGGAGAGGGAGACGCGGATGGTGTCCCCGATGCCCTCGGCGAGCAGCGCGCCGAAGGCGACGGCGGACTTGATGGTGCCCTGGAAGGCCGGGCCGGCCTCGGTGACGCCGAGGTGCAGCGGGTAGTCGCACTGGGCGGCGAGCTGCCGGTAGGCGTTGACCATGACGACGGGGTCGTTGTGCTTGACCGAGATCTTGATGTCGCGGAAGCCGTGCTCCTCGAAGAGGGAGGCCTCCCACAGGGCGGACTCGACGAGGGCCTCGGGGGTGGCCTTGCCGTACTTCTCCAGCAGGCGCCGGTCCAGGGAGCCGGCGTTGACGCCGATCCGGATGGGGGTGCCGGCCTCGCCCGCGGCCTTGGCGATCTCCCGCACCTTGTCGTCGAACTGCTTGATGTTGCCCGGGTTGACGCGGACCGCGGCGCAGCCGGCGTCGATCGCGGCGAAGACGTACTTCGGCTGGAAGTGGATGTCGGCGATGACCGGGATCTGGGACTTCCGGGCGATGGTCGCGAGCGCGTCGGCGTCGTCCTGGGTCGGGCAGGCGACGCGTACGATCTGGCAGCCGGAGGCGGTGAGCTCGGCGATCTGCTGCAGGGTGGCGCCGATGTCGGACGTCCGCGTCGTCGTCATGGACTGCACCGAGACGGGTGCGTCGCCGCCGACCGCGACGGATCCGACCTGGATCTTCCGGCTGACCCTCCGGTCGGCGAGCTTCGTCGGAACGGACGGAATTCCGAGAGAAATTGCAGTCATCTGCTGTGCAACCCCAAGGTATGGATCGAGGTCCCGAGATCGGCGGGCTCCAGCACCCGAGATTACGGCACTGGCGTTCGGCCGGGCACATCGCACACCGATGTCCCCCCAAAGGGGACGGCCGGACACGAAGGGTGTCCGGCCGTCGTACGGGTGCTCCCGTCAGCTGATCTTCACCGGGTTGACGATGTCCGCGACGAGCACGAGCAGCGTGAAGCAGATGAAGATGCCTGCGACCACGTAGGCGACGGGCATCAGCTTCGCCACGTCGAACGGCCCCGGGTCGGGCCGCCTGAACAGCTTGGCGAAGCCGCGCCGGACCGACTCCCACAGGGCGCCGGCGATGTGGCCGCCGTCCAGGGGCAGCAGGGGCAGCATGTTGAAGAGGAACAGCGACAGGTTGAAGCCGGCCAGCAGCATCAGGAACGTGGCGACGATGTTCTGCGTCGGCATGTCGAGGTTCAGCACCTCGCCGCTGATCCGGGCCGCGCCGACCACGCCGACGGGCGAGTCGTCCTTGCGCTCGCCGTCGCCGAAGGCCGCGTCCCACAGGTCGGGAACCTTGGTGGGCAGGGCGATGACCGACTCGACGCCGTTCTCGATCATGTCGCCCATGCGCTCGACGGAGGCGCCGAAGGACTGCGGGAGGATCTCCGTCTTCGCGGCGAAACCGAGGTAGCCGGCGGTCTCGAAGCCTTCGACGACCTCCCCGTCGGAGTCCTTCCTGACGACCTTGTTCTCGATGAGCGTCGCGCTGAGCGTCTGCTCGGCGCCGTCGCGTTCCACGGTGATCGTGGCGGGGCCGATGGTCTCCCGGATGCGCTGGGAGAGGGTGTTCCAGTCGTCGACCGGCTTGCCCGCGAAGGCGGTGATCCTGTCGCCCTCCTTCAGCCCGGCGAGCGCGGCCGGGGACTCGGGGTCGCCGGGCGCGCAGGTGTCGCGCTTCTCGCTCTGCTCGATGACGCACTGCTGGACGCCCGCGACCTCGGTGGTCTGCACCGGCGTGCCGAAGCTCATCAGCACGCCGAGGAAGATCGCCACGGCGAGTACCAGGTTCATGAACGGCCCGGCGAACATGACGATCACGCGCTTCCAGGGCTTGCGCGTGTAGAACAGCCGCGTCTCGTCGCCGGGCTGGAGCTCCTCGTACGCGGCGGACCGGGCGTCCTCGATCATGCCCCGCCACGGGGAGGTGCTGCGGGCCTCGATCCGGCCGTCCGCACCGGGCGGGAACATCCCGATCATGCGGATGTAGCCGCCCATCGGGATGGCCTTGATGCCGTACTCGGTCTCGCCCTTGTGCCGGGAGAACAGGGTCGGCCCGAAGCCGACCATGTACTGCGGCACACGGATGCCGAACATCTTCGCCGTCGACAGATGGCCCAGCTCGTGCCAGGCGATGGAGAACAGCAGCCCCACGCCGAACAGCACTATGCCGAGGACCGTCAACAGAATCGTCATGCGCGAGCCTCCGCAGGCCGTTCGTCGCCGCTGTGGGCGTACTTCGCTGCCGTCTCACGGGCCCGGGCGCGGGCCCAGGCGTCCGCTTCGAGGACGTCCGCCACCGTGAGCGAGGTTCCCGCGGCGGGGACGCCGTGCTCGGAAACCACTTCGGTGACCGTATCCATGATGGCGTTGAACGGCAGCCGTCCGGCGAGGAATGCCTCCACGCACTCCTCGTTCGCCGCATTGAACACCGCCGGGGCCGTACCGCCCAGCGCGCCCACGTGCCGGGCGAGTCCCACCGAGGGGAAGGCCTCGTCGTCCAGGGGGAAGAACTCCCAGGTCGAGGCGGTGGACCAGTCGAAGGCGGGGGCGGCGCCGGGCACCCGCTCGGGCCAGCCGACGCCGATGGCGATCGGCCCCCGCATGTCCGGCGGGGTGGCCTGGGCGAGGGTGGAGCCGTCCTCGAACTCCACCATCGAGTGGACGTACGACTGCGGATGGACGACGACCTCGATGCGGTCGAAGGGGATGTCGTAGAGCAGATGGGCCTCGATCACCTCCAGGCCCTTGTTGACGAGTGTCGCGCTGTTGACGGTGATCACCGGGCCCATGGCCCAGGTGGGGTGCGCGAGCGCGTCCTTCGGGGTGACGTTCTCCAGCTCGGCCCGGGTGCGGCCGCGGAAGGGGCCGCCGGAGGCGGTGACCACGAGCTTGCGGACGTCGGCGCGGGTGCCGGCGGCGAGGGCCTGGAAGAGGGCCGCGTGCTCGGAGTCGACCGGGATGATCTGGCCGGGCCTGGCAACCGCCTTGACCAGCGGGCCGCCGACGATGAGCGATTCCTTGTTGGCCAGCGCGAGGGTGCGGCCGGCTTCGAGGGCGGCGAGGGTCGGCGCGAGGCCGATGGAACCGGTGATCCCGTTGAGCACGGTGTGGCACTCGGAGGCCGCGAGGTCGGTGGCCGCGTCCGGGCCCGCCAGGATCTCCGGCAGCGGCTCGGCGCCGTACCGCTCGCGCAGCGCCTCGCGGAGCGCGGGCACGGCGTCCTCGCGGGCGACGGCCACGGTCCGGACGTCCAGGGCGCGGGCCTGCTCGGCCAGGAGGCCGACCCGGCCGCCCGCGGCGGACAGCGCGGTGACGCGGAAGCGGTCGGGGTTGCGCAGGACGAGGTCGATCGCCTGCGTGCCGATGGACCCGGTCGAGCCGAGGACGACGACGTCGCGCCGCCCCGGCGTGGGGTCGAAGACCAGGTGCGGATCGGCGAGGGGTGATGGGCTGTCGCTCATCCCCCCATTGTGGACGCAGAAGCTGTCCGTCCCGACAGGGTGTCCCCCGCCCGTGGGACCCGAATGCTAGGCCACGCCGGATCCCGCGTCGGTGAACTGCTTCCACTGGGCCTCGACGATCTCCTCCGGCACACCGCCGACGTCCTTCGTGCCCATGTAGTCGGCGCGGAAGGAGAGGGTCGTCCGGCCCGACCGCACGACGGTCAGGTACTCGTACAGCCTCAGGTCCTCCTTCACGTCCCGGACCGTGATGCGGAACGCCTTCGCCTCGTCGCCGAGGTCGGGGGCCTCGACGGGCTCGACGGAGAGCACCTTCGCGCGGGCGAGGGTGCGGACCTCGGTGAAGCCGCCGGCGCAGGACTCCCCCGCGGCGGCGAGGCCGCGCAGGACGGCGGCGGCGCCGTCGCCCTCGTAGGTGCGCAGCTGGACGAGGACGCCGATGCCGACGGCCTCCTCCGGGATGTCGGCCTCCCGGTGGACCTCGGCGACCGGGTCGTGGGCGGTGGCGCCCGGAGCGAGGCTCACCAGCGGCTGGCAGGAGGCGGGATCGGCGGTGTAGTTCTCGCTGAACGGGGGCTCCTCCGGCGCGCGCACGGCGTAGGGCCCGATGCGCAGCCCGTCGGCGAGCGCCGCGGCCTCCAGGCCGTCCGCCGCGGGCGGGGCCGGGTCGGGGGCGGGCGCGGAGGAGGCGGGCCTCCCGCGCTCCGGGTCGCCGCCCCCGCCGCAGGCGGCCGTCGTCGCCAGCACCGCGGCCACGGCGACGCCGGTCACCGCGCGGCCCCTCCGGGCCGTTCCCCTGCCGAACATCCGTGCCCCGCTCCCCTGGTGTCCCTGCCCGTCCGCGTGCGGTCGCGGCGAGGTGATCGCCTGACGATTGTGGGCCACCCGTCCTCAGGCCCGCCAGGCCTTTCGCAGATCCGCGAAGGCCTCGTGGAAGCCGGGGAAGGTCTTGCGCACGCAGCCGGGGTCGTCGAACGTGATGCCGGGCGTGCGCAGGCCGGTGACCGCGAAGGACATGACGATGCGGTGGTCGCCGTGGGTGGCGATCTCCGCCGCGCGGGGGGTGCCGGGCTCGATCCCGATCCAGTCGGGGCCGGTGCGCGCGGTGACGCCGAGCCGGGTCAGGTTCTCGGCGCAGGCGTCGAGCCGGTCGCACTCCTTGACCCGGGTGTTGGCGACGTCCTCGATGCGGACCGGCCCGTCGGCGAAGGGGGCGATCCCGGCGAGGGTCGGCATCGTGTCGGAGATGTCGCGCATGGTGACGGTCAGGCCGGCGAGCCGCTCGGGGCCGCGGACGGTGGTGGCGTCCTCGGTGATCCGGACGTCGGCGCCCATCCGGCCGAGGACGTCCACGAAGCCGAGGTCGCCCTGGAGGGCACCGGTGCCGAGACCCGGGACGGTGACCTCGCGGCCGGGTGTCAGGGCGGCCGCGGCGAAGAAGTAGCTCGCCGTGGAGGCGTCCGGTTCGACGGCGTACGTGGTGGCGCGGTAGCCGCCGGGCGGCACGGTGAACACGTCGCCCTCGCGCGCCACCTCGACGCCGAAGCTGCGCATCATCGCGAGGGTGATCTCCACGTAGGGCGCGGAGACCAGGTCGGTGACGGTGATCCGCAGTCCTTCGGCGGTGAGCGGGCCCAGCATCAGGAGCGCCGTCAGGTACTGGGACGACTGCCCGGCGTCCAGGGTGAGCTCGCCGCCCTTTATGCCGCGGGCGGCGACGGTCAGCGGGTGGTGCCCCTCGGCGCCCTCGTGGCGCAGGTCGACGCCGAGGGTGCGCAGCGCGCTGGTGAGCGGTCCGAGCGGGCGGCGGCGCATCTGCGCCGAGGCGTCGAACCGGTAGGTGCCGAAGGCGCCGGCGGCGGCGAGTGTGGGCAGGAAGCGGGCGGTGGTGGCGCCGTCCCGGCAGTGGACGTCGGCCTCGGCGACGGCCGGCCCCTCGGGCCGGCCCTCGATGCGCCAGGCCCCGGTGTCCCGTTCGATCCCGTAGCCGAGTGCGCTCAGGCCCTCGGCGAACCCTTCGGTGTCGTCCGAGGCCAGGGGCCGCAGCAGCGTGGTGGTCCCGTCGGCGGCCGCTGCGAGGAACAGGGCGCGGGCGGTGACGGACTTGGAGCCGGGGATGTCGATGACGGTCACGTGTGCCCATCCTGCCGGTCCGGGCGCACGGGGGCGGGGCGCGTCCAGTGTGTGGACGCGCCCCGCGGGGGTGGCCGGGGGTGTCAGGGGATGGGGCGGTGGACGTTCTCCCGGGCCGGGGGGCCGGGGGTGGCGTCGGCGATCCAGGGGCCGTCGCTGCTGGGGTCGACGATGCCGGCCTCCAGCCAGGTGTAGGTGCCGGAGAGCACGCCCTTGACGACCTGGGTGTCGATGTCGTCGGTGTTGGACCAGAGGCGGCCGAACAGTTCCTCGGTCCGCAGCCGGGACTGGCGGCAGAAGACGTCGGCCAGCTGGTACGCCTCGCGGCCGTGGTCGCCGCTCGCGCGCAGGTGCTCGGCCCGCACGCAGGCGGCGCTCATCGCGAAGAGCTCGGCCCCGATGTCGACGATCCGGCCGAGGAAGCCCTGCTTGGTCTCCATCCGCCCCTGCCAGCGGGACATGGCGTAGAACGTGGAGCGGGCGAGCTTGCGGGAGGTGCGTTCCACGTACCGCAGGTGGGCGGCGAGGTCGGGGTGGCCCGAGGGGTGGAACTCGGCGTAGGCGCCGGGGAGCTGCCCGGGCCCCGCGACGAGCTTCGGCAGCCAGCGGGCGTAGAAGGCGGCCGCGTTCGCGCCCGCCCTGGCCTTGTCGGCCATGGGCTTGGCGGGGTCGATGATGTCCCCGGCGACGGCGAGGTGGGCGTCGACCGCCTCGCGGGCGATCAGCAGGTGCATGATCTCGGTGGAGCCCTCGAAGATGCGGTTGATGCGCAGGTCGCGGAGCAACTGCTCGGCGGGGACGCCGCGTTCGCCGCGGGCGGCGAGCGATTCGGCGGTCTCGAAGCCGCGGCCGCCGCGGATCTGGACGAGTTCGTCGGCCATCAGCCAGGCCATCTCGGAGCCGTACAGCTTGGCGAGGGCGGCCTCGATGCGGATGTCGTTGCGGTCCTCGTCGGCCATCTGCGACGAGAGGTCGAGGACGGCCTCCAGGGCGAAGGTGGTGGCGGCGATGAAGGAGATCTTGGCACCCACCGCCTCGTGGCGGGCGACCGGCCTGCCCCACTGCTCGCGTTCCGCGGACCACTCGCGGGCGATCTTCAGACACCACTTGCCGGCACCCACGCACATGGCGGGCAGCGAGAGCCGGCCGGTGTTCAGCGTGGTGAGGGCGATCTTCAGGCCGGCGCCCTCGGGGCCGATGCGGTTGGCCGCCGGCACCCGGACCCGGTGGAAGCGGGTGACGCCGTTCTCCAGTCCGCGCAGGCCCATGAAGGCGTTGCGGTTCTCGACGGTGATGCCCTCGGCGGACGCCTCGACGACGAAGGCGGTGATGCCGCCCCGGTGGCCTTCGGACTGCGGCACCCGGGCCATGACGACGAGGAGGTCGGCGACCACGCCGTTGGTGGTCCACAGCTTCACGCCGTCGATCACGTAGTCGTCGCCGTCCGGGACGGCAGTGGTGGCGAGCCGGGCGGGGTCGGAGCCCACGTCGGGCTCGGTGAGCAGGAAGGCCGAGATGTCGTGACGGGCCAGGCGGGGCAGGAAGGCGTCCTTCTGCTCCTGGGTGCCGAACTGCTTGAGCGGCTGGGGTACGCCGATGGACTGGTGTGCCGAGAGCAGCGCGCCGACCGCGGGGCTCACCGAACCGACCAGCGCGAGGGCCTTGTTGTAGTAGACCTGGGTGAGGCCGAGGCCGCCGTAGCGGGGGTCGATCTTCATGCCGAGCGCGCCGAGTTCCCGCAGGCCGTCGATGACCTCGTCGGGGATGCGGGCGTCCCGCTCGATCCGCGCGCCGTCGATCCGTGTCTCGCAGAAGCGGCGCAGCCGGGACAGGAACTCCTCGCCGCGCCGGGTGGCCTCGCCGGTGGGCAGCGGGTGCGGGTGGATCAGGTCGAGCCGGAAGCGTCCGAGGAAGAGTTCCTTGGCGAAGCTGGGCTTGCGCCAGCCCTGTTCGCGCGCGGCCTCGGCGACCTCGCGCGCCTCCCGTTCGGAGACCTTGGGCGCGGCGGGGTCCTTGGGGGCCGCGGTGCCCGGGACGGTGTCGATCGGCTTGTCGGGTGGGGCGGACATGAGGGTCACCTCGCCGCGAGTCGGGGGAAACTGCCGGGGCGTGTACCAGTCGGTGCTACTCGTTCGTACTACCCGAATACGGGCACCTCCACCAGCCTGCCTACGGCACCCGGGGCACGCCGGAGCGGCCGGAGCCCCCGCACATCGGGCTCCGGCCGCTCCGGTGGTCGCGTACGGCGTTACAGCGCCAGGCCGGTGAGGACCAGCACCCGCTCGTACGTGTAGTCGTCCATCGCGTAGGCGACGCCCTCGCGGCCGACGCCGGACTGCTTGGCGCCGCCGTAGGGCATCTGGTCGGCGCGGTACGAGGGCACGTCGCCGATGATCACGCCGCCGACCTCCAGGGCCCGGTGGGCGCGGAAGGCGGTCTGCAGGTCGTGGGTGAAAACGCCGGCCTGGAGGCCGTACGGGGAGTCGTTGACGGCGGCGAAGGCCTCGGTCTCGCCGTCGGCCCTGGCCACGCTGAGGACCGGTCCGAAGACCTCCTCGCAGGCGAGCGTGGTGCCGGCCGGGAGGTCCACGAGCACGGTGGGCGCGTAGCTCGCGCCGTCGCGGGTGCCGCCGGTGAGCAGCTTGGCGCCGTCGCGCACGGCCTCGTCGACCCACGCCTCGACGCGCTTCGCGGCGTCCTCGCTGACCAGCGGGCCGACGTCGGTCGCGGCGTCGGACGGGTCTCCGGTGACCTGGGCCTCGACGGCGGCGACGATCTTCGGGAGCAGGCGGTCGTAGACGCTCGCGTCGGCGACGACCCGCTGCACGGAGATGCAGGACTGGCCGCCCTGGTAGTTGGAGAAGGTGGCGATGCGGCTCGCCGCCCAGTCCAGATCGGCCTCGCTCGACCAGTCGGCGAGGACGACGGCCGCGCCGTTGCCGCCGAGCTCCAGGGTGCAGTGCTTGCGCGGCACCGAGTCCATGATCGCGTAGCCGACCGGGCCGGAGCCCGTGAAGGAGATGACCGGCAGGCGCTCGTCCCGGACGAGGGCGGGCATGCGGTCGTTGGGAACCGGGAGCACCGACCAGGAGCCTGCGGGCAGCTCGGTCTCGGCCAGCAGCTCGCCGAGGATCAGGGCGGAGATCGGCGTGGCCGGGGCGGGCTTGAGGATGATCGGGGCGCCGACCGCGATCGCGGGGGCCACCTTGTGGGCGCTGAGGTTCAGCGGGAAGTTGAACGGGGCGATGCCGAGGACGACGCCCTTGGGGATGCGGCGGGTCAGCGCGAGGCGTCCCTGGCCGCCGGCGTCGGTGTCGAGGCGCTGGGCCTCGCCGCCGTTGAACCGGCGGGCCTCCTCGGCGGCGAACCGGAAGACGGACACGGCACGGCCGACCTCGCCCCGGGCCCACTTGACCGGCTTGCCGTTCTCCGCCGAGATCAGCTGCGCGATCTCCTCGGTGCGCTCGGCGAGCCGCTTCGACACGTGGTCGAGGGCGGCGGCGCGCACGTGCGCCGGGGTGGCGGCGAACTCGTCGAGCACGGCGTGCGCGGCCGCGACGGCCTCCTCGACCTGAGCCTCGGTGGGCACCGAGACGCTGCCGACCAGGCGGCCGTCCCAGGGGGAGGTGACGTCGAAGGCGGTCTCGCCGGTGGCCTGGCGGCCGGCGAGCCAGAAGGCGTGGGTGGAAGTCATGTCGCGGATTCCGGCCCTTCCGAAGGTGGGGAGTGTGCTGTCACGTCGTTCACTGCACACGGTAGGGCCGGGACCCGGCGCGGTCGTTTGTCCGGGGTGGAGTGGTCGCGGCCCGAGCCTGGCCCGAATGGCCGGGTCCGGGGCCGGGGCAGCGGCCGGGAAGCGCGGCGGCACGGGGCGTGTGAAGGGTACGGCGGCAGCGGGGCCCGGGGCACGAGGGAGTGGCGTCCGGTGGCGCGGAGCGGGCCGCGCCACCGGAGGGGCCGGGGTCAGCCCCTGCCGAGCAGCGTCCGCCACCAGGAGCGGCGGGGTGCGGGGGCGGGGGCCTGCGGCGGCACCGGAGCCGCGGGCGCCGTGGCGGGCAGCGGCTGGGCCCGGCCGAGCGCGGGTGCGGGCGCCGCCCCCTCGCCCTTGCGGCCGACGGCACGGGGGGTGAACTTGGCGGGCAGGTTGTTCAGCCGGCTGGAGACCAGGGACTGGGTGACGCTGAGGTCGGCCTCGGACACCGCCAGCTGGAGGTCGGGCAGGCGTGCCATCAGGGTGTCGATGCCGGTGTCGGCGATCGCCCGGCCGATGTCCTGGCCGGGGCACTCGTGCGGGCCGCTGCTGAAGGCGAGGTGGGACCGGTTGCCGTGGACGGGCGCGCCGAGGTCGGGACGGATCTCGGGGTCGACGTTGCCCGCGGCGAGGCCGAGCATGACCAGGTCGCCCGCCTTGATCTCCTGCTCGCCGAGCCGGGTGTCCCGGCGTGCCCACCGGGCGGCGCCCATGGCGAGCGGCGGGGCGTCCCACATGACCTGGTCCAGGGCGTCCGGCAGGGTCATGGTGCCGCCGGAGAGGTTCGCGCGGAACCGGCGGTCGGTGAGCAGCATCCGGAGCGTGTTGGCCACGAGGTTGGTGGTGTTCTCGTGGGCCGCGACGATCGCGTGGCGCAGGTGCTCCATGACCTCCTCGTCGGTGAGCGCCGACTCGTGGGCCAGCAGCCAGCTCGCGAAGTCGTCGGCGGGCTTCTCCTTGCGGCGCTTCACCAGGTCGGACATGACGGTCAGCACGTACTGGTTGCTCTGCAGCGCGGTCTCGGTGCCCTTGACCATGTCGCGGACCGCGGCGCCGAGCGGCAGGGCGTCCTCCTCCGGGACGCCGAACTGCCGGGCGAGCACCAGGATGGGGAGCTTCTGCGCGAAGTCCGCCACCAGGTCGGCGCGGCCGGCCTTGGCGAACTCGTCCACCAGCTGGTCGGTGTAGCGGACGACGTAGCGCCGCACCCCGTGCCGGTTGAACCGGGCCAGGCTGTCCGTCACGGCCGAGCGCAGCCGCGCGTGCTCCTCGCCGTCGGCGAAGACGAGCAGCGGCTGCCAGGCCGTGACCGGCAGCAGCGGGGAGTCGGCCGACAGGCGGATGTTCCATATCCGGGAGTCGCACGACCACAGCGACGGCGTGCGCATGACCTCCAGGTTCTCCCGGTGACCCAGCACGAACCAGGCGCGGACGTCACCGGGGAGCAGCACCGGGGCGACCTGGCCGTGCTCCTTGCGGAGGGTCTCGTAGAGGGCGTACGGGACGTCCGCCTCGGGCCCGTACATCCGCCGCGGTCCGGCTCCCTGGGCGTGTGCCGGGCACCCCGGAGGCGGAAGGGTGTCGCCGTAGTGGCCGGCGGGGTCTGACATGGGGGTGGACACGAGGCCTCCAGGAAGCAGCAACGTGGACAGCGGCGGTCGCCTGCCGACCGGGCCGGCACCCCCCGGCCGGTGACCACCGGCCGGCTGCCCGCGGCCCCGTTTCGGGACAAGGGGGTGCCCGCACGCGCCGTGTGCGCGATTCTCGTGCACACGATCGAGAAGCAGGAGCGCCCGCAGCATACCCATGCCCGGTGGGCACACGGTGATCGGCACTGTCCCGAACTGCTCGCCGGGGATGGCCGGTTGTCGACGCGGAGCCGGGCGCGCCGCGGAACTCCGGTGACGGCACGGCCGCTTCGCGACGCGTCCCCGGCGGGTGGGCACGTGGGCCGGCCGGCCGGCGGGTGGAGGCGTCCGGTGCCGCAGGCCGGACGGGCCCTGGCGCGACGGCCGCGTGGCGGCGACAGGGGCGCGGACGGGACGGGCCCGGTCGGGCAGGGCAGCCGGGGAGCAGCGGCGCGGACGCGGTTGCCGTCGGGCGGGCGGGGCGGAGGGGCTCGGGTGACGACGCGGGGCGGGAGGGGGCGGTTCACGGCGCGGGGCAGGGCGGCGACCGGGGGCGGGCGCCGGGTGCTGCGGGGAACTCGGCGCCCCGGGGGCGGCGGCGGGCGTCAGCCGGTGGGGCGGGGGGCCTCCGAGGTCTTCAGGGCGAGCCACAGCTCCATCCGGACGTCCGGGTCGTCCAGCGAACGGCCCAGGATCTCCTCCACCCGGCGCATCCGGTAGCGCAGGGTGTGGCGGTGGACCCCGAGATCGGCCGCGGCGGCGTCCCACTGCCCGTGGCGGGAGAGCCAGGCCCGCAGCGAGGCCACCAGATCGCCGCGGCCGGTCGCGTCGTGCGCGTACAGGCCGCGCAGCATGCCGTCGGAGAAGGCGCGCACGGCGTCGTCGGCGAGCAGCGGCAGCAGCGAGCCGGACGCCAGTTCCTCGTGCTCGACCAGCGTCCGTCCCCGGCGGCGGGCCACCGACAGGGCCTGCTCGGCCTGCTGGTACGCGCCGCCCGCGGCCACCGGTCCGGCGGGCGCGGAGAGCCCGACGACGATGCCGGACTCCTCGGATTCCGTCTCTCCGTACGCGTCCCCGCAGTGCGCCGCCACCGCTCCCCCGTCGGCGGCCAGGACCACCAGCCTGCCGTCGAGGTCGGGCACGGCGAGCACCTGCTCCCCCGACCGCGCCGCGGCGGCCTCCAGCCCCTCGGCGAACGTCCGCAGCGCCACGGCGCCCGGGTCCGGCGCGGACGTCCGCGCCGCCGGGGCACCCCGGTCCCCGTCCGCCGCCTCGGCGATCAGCACCCGGAAGGGGGCGTCGAGCAGGCGGCCGTACAGATCGCCCGCGACGGAGCGGGCGATCTCGCTCTGGCCGGCCAGCAGCATCCGCAGCACCGCGGCGCCCAGCCGCTCCTCGGCGGCCAGCAGCGAGCGGGAGCGGGCGGTGGCGAGGGTGAGCAGGGCGACCGCCGAGTGCACGGCATAGCGCTCCGCCGTGCCGAGCGGCCCGCCCGTCCCCACGGCCAGCACACCGCGCACCTGCCGGCCGGTGCCCAGCGACTGGAGCTCCACCCGGTCGCCGCCCGCGTCGTCGCCGCCGACGACGGCGCTCGCGGGCGCGGTCCGCTCCCGCAGGCGCGTCACGTCGGCCGCGAAGCGCACGGCCCGGCGGGACGCCCACTCCGGCGCGGCCGCCACGACCGCGCCGGACGCGTCGTAGAGCGCCGCCCACCCGTCGAGCTGGGCCGCGAGGCGGGCGACGACCGCCGCGGGGCCCTCCGCGAGGGCGGCCCGGGTCATCTCCCGCTGTGCCTCGAAGCCGGCCGTCACCGAGCGGTACTGGTCGGCCGCGATGGCCGCGGAGACCGCCTTGGAGATGGCCAGGAAGGGGGTGCGGCGCGGCACGGCGAGCAGCGGCAGCCCCTCCGCCTCGGCCGCCTCCACGAGAGCGCCAGGGATGTCGTCGTAGTGCACGCCGACGCCGAAGCCCAGCCCCACCACGCCCGCCCCGGCCAGGCGGCGCACGTAGCGGCGCATCGCGTCCCGGTCCTCGACGTCCAGAGTCGTCGCGGTGACCAGCAGCAGCTCCCCGCCCTCCATGTACGGGACGGGGTCGGCGAGTTCACTGACATGGGCCCAGCGCACCGGCGTCTCCAGCCGGTCCTCCCCGGCGCGCACGGTGAGCTTGAGCGCCGAGTGCTGGACGAGCGAGGCGAGAGTGGGCGGCATGGGACCTTGTGACCTTCGAGGGGCGCGCCGAAGCACGGGGCACGGGGACTGCGCCGTCCCGTATGAACGGCCTCCCCCGATTCTGCCAGGACGTAGCAGTCGCGGCGTCCGCTGACGCAGGCCGGGCCGGTCCGGAGCGGGCCGGGCCTCTCCGGCGGGCCGGGTCAGGTCAGGTCCTCAGGTCCACCAGGAGCGGCGGGGCGTGCTCCCCGCCCACGCTGGTCAGCGACAGCACCGCATGCCCGGCGGGCACCGCGTGGGCCAGGTCGGAGGCGGACCAGCGGGCCCGTTCGACCTCGCGCACGGTGACCGCCTCGGCCGTGGCGGCCCGTCCGGTGACCAGGCGCCGCATCATGTGCAGCGCCTTGGTCAGCGGCTCGTCGGAGATGATCTGCCGGTTGGTGACGTCCCGCGTCTGCACCCATTCGGTTCCCCAGGTGTCCGCGAAGCGGTTGCCGTCCCAGGGAGCGAGCCCGGCGAAGGCCATCCGGCAGCCGACGGCGCCCAGCAGCGGGCCGCGCAGCGGCTCCGGCACGTCCTCCAGCGAGCGCAGCGCGAACACCACCCCCGCGTTCGCGGTGCGCAGCCGCTGCACCGAGCGCACGCAGTCGGCGGTGACCGTGTACGAGGCGTCGTCCAGCACCAGGCAGGCGAAGAGCGACCGGTCGTCACGGGTGAGAGCGGCGTCCGTGAACTGGGCGAGCACCAGCCGCGCGATGATCCGCGACGCCTCCGCGTGCCCCCGCTCGGGCAGGTCGACGCGGACCCGCAGCGGGTGCTCGATGGCCCGCAGCGAGAACCGCCGCCCGCCGCCGTCCGTCCGGAAGAAGTCGGTGAAGGCGGGCCGGTCGAGGAAGGCGATGCGCTCGGAGAGCAGCACGCCGATGTCGTCCCCGCGGGCGGACTGGCGCTCACGGGCGTCGAGTTCGCGCAGCTGCGAGGCCTCCCCCGCGTCGCGCAGCGCCGTGCGCAGCCCGTCGAGCGCGGCGGGCGCGCCGCCCAGCAGCTCCCTCAGGTCGGGAACGCCGGGGAAGTGGCCGTGGACGCGGCGGTAGGGGCCGATGAGCTGGGCGAGCGCGGTGGCGGCCCGGCGGCTGTCCCCGCCCGGCAGGGTGGCGGCGAGGTCGCCGACGAGCGCCTCGGCCAGGGTCCTGGCCGCCTCGTCGGGGTCGTCCGCGCCGCCGTACAGGTCGAGGTCGTGGGTGGCGTCGGGGCGTCCGACGGAGACGACGAGGTCGAAGGCGTCGTCCGGGGCCACCGCGGACCCCTGGGCGGTCACCGCGACGACGGCGGCGCGGTTGGCGAGCGCCAGCAGGCACAGCGACTCGACCACGGGCCGCACGAGCCGCACGCTCTTGCCGGAACCGGAGGGGCCGACCGCCAGCAGCGAGGTGCCGAGCAGCGCCGGCTCCAGCGCGACGCCGGTGGTGCGCCGGGCGTAGGGGTTGCGCGCGTCGTCGACGGCGGTGCCGATCCTGACCTGGCCGGTGGCGAGGTCGTGGGTGGCCGTGCGCACCGGGAGGTCACGCAGACCCGAGGGGTGGGCGCAGGCGGCGGGACCGAGCCTGCGCACCGTGTCGGAGAACGCGGCGAGCCGGTCGGGCCGGGCGTGGACGCCCTGCCAGGCACGCCGGATCCGGGCGTAGTCCACGTCGCCGAGGGTTCCCGCGCGGGTGGCCTCACCGAGTGCCGCGGCCGCCTCGGTCAGGCCGGCCCGGTGGATCTCGGGCCACTCGACGGGGTCGGACTCGGGCTCCGGCGGCGGGGCGGCGCCGCCGCCCCGCGCGTCGAGCCGCCGCCGCACGGCGGGCCAGGTGCCCGCGCGGCCGACGGCGGCGACGACGGCGACGACGAGGAGGACGTAGTAGACGTTGGAGACCCAGGTCAGCCACGACGTGCGCGGCATCTCCCGCCACACCCCGGGCAGCAGCACGAAGAGCGGCCACAGCGGCACCCCGTACCGCTGCCAGACCTCGCGCCAGTTGCCGACCCGGCCGAAGGCGTGGGCGAGCAGGGCGAGGACGAGGGCGTTGTACAGGTAGGTCGCGGCCACGTACAGCTCGACGTAGGAGCTGGTGGCCGACCGCCAGTCCTCGGGGACGAGCCAGAGCATCGGCAGCAGCCACCACTCGTCGACGAAGATCCACCAGCCCTCGAGGTAGCCGTTCCAGAGCAGTGACCAGACCAGCCAGCCGCACAGGTACGCGATGAAGGCGCCGCTGAACAGCTGGCGTGCGGGGACGAGCTCGGGCTCCTCCTGGGGCCGCTCCTTGTGCCCGAACCGCCAGACGCCCGGTGCCGCGGCGGGCCGCGGGGTGCGCAGCCACTGGGCGACGGCCGGGCGGGTGAGGGGGGCGTGGGAGGGGCGCGCGGGGGCACCGGGCGGCGACGGCGGGGCCTGGGGCGTGCCGTGCGCACCGGGCGCCCGCGGCGGCGGGCCGGCCGGGCGCGGCACGGGATGGCGTGTGCCGCGCGCGTCGAATGTGCCTTCGGATTCCATGAACCGCTGCCCCCTGACCAGCCAGGCCCGCTCTCTGTGCACGGCCAATCTAGTGCCCATCGGCGGGGAGTTCACCGATCTCCGGGGCGAGCGGTGCGGGTCGGCCGGGATGTGCCGCCCGGTGTGCGGCGGGTTCGCCGGACGGGGGCGTCCGCACCCGTCCGCACGCACCGGCCCGCGCGCACCCGCCCGCACGCACCCCGTCGCGTGCCCGCCTGCACCGCACCGCCCCGCGCGCCCCGGCTCCCCCGCACCCGTCCCGCGTCCCGCCCCTTGGCCGCCGCGGACAACGACACGCCCCCCACCACTCCCGATCGGCGCATGCCCCCATCCCCCCGGCACGCCTAGCCTGCGGAGAAAGAGACAAGCGTCCGGATACACCCCCCAGGAGCCCCGTATGACCGCCATCCCGCAGGAGCGCCGCGTCGTCACCGCCATCCCCGGCCCGAAGTCGCAGGAGCTTCAGGCCCGCCGCACGGCCACGGTCGCCGGCGGTGTGGGGTCCGTGCTCCCCGTGTTCACGGCGCGGGCGGGCGGCGGGATCGTCGAGGACGTCGACGGCAACCGGCTGATCGACTTCGGCTCCGGCATCGCCGTGACCTCGGTCGGCGCCTCCGCCGAGGCCGTCGTGCGCCGCGCCTCCGCGCAGCTCGCCGACTTCACCCACACCTGTTTCATGGTCACCCCCTACGAGGGCTATGTGGAGGTCTGCGAGGCGCTCGCCGAGCTCACCCCCGGTGACCACGCCAAGAAGTCCGCGCTGTTCAACTCCGGCGCCGAGGCCGTCGAGAACGCGGTCAAGGTCGCCCGTTCGTACACCGGCCGCCAGGCCGTCGTCGTCTTCGACCACGGCTACCACGGCCGCACCAACCTGACGATGGCGCTCACCGCCAAGAACATGCCGTACAAGCACGGCTTCGGCCCGTTCGCGCCCGAGGTCTACCGCGTGCCGGTCGCCTACGGCTACCGCTGGCCCACCGGTGCCGAGAACGCCGGAGCCGAGGCGTCCGCGCAGGCCATCGACATGATCAGCAAGCAGGTCGGCGCGGAGAACGTCGCCGCGATCATCATCGAGCCGGTCCTCGGCGAGGGCGGCTTCATCGAGCCCGCGAAGGGCTTCCTGCCGGCGATCGCCGAGTTCGCCAGGGAGAACGGCATCGTCTTCGTCGCCGACGAGATCCAGTCCGGCTTCTGCCGCACCGGCCAGTGGTTCGCCTGCGAGGACGAGGGCGTCGTCCCGGACCTGATCACCACGGCCAAGGGCATCGCGGGCGGACTGCCGCTCGCCGCCGTGACCGGCCGCGCCGAGATCATGGACGCCGTGCACTCCGGCGGCCTGGGCGGCACCTACGGCGGCAACCCGGTGGCGTGCGCCGGCGCGCTCGGCTCCATCGAGACCATGAAGGAGCTCGACCTCAACGCGAAGGCCCGGCGGATCGAGGAGGTCATGAAGGGCCGCCTCGCCGCGATGCAGGAGAAGTACCCGGCCATCGGCGACATCCGCGGCCGCGGCGCCATGATCGCGATCGAGCTGGTGAAGGACCCGGCGACCAAGGAGCCGGACGCGGCGGCGGCCGGCGCGCTGGCCAAGGCGTGCCACGCCGAGGGCCTGCTGGTGCTGACCTGTGGCACCTACGGCAACGTGCTGCGTTTCCTGCCGCCGCTGGTGATCGGCGAGGACCTGCTGAACGAGGGCCTGGACATCATCGAGCAGGCGTTCGCGGGCATCTGACCGGGGGCGACGGAGCACGACTGTGAAGAACGTGTGGGGGGCCGATGGCGGGATGGGAATCCGTCTGTCGGTCCCCCCGCGCTCTGCCGTACGGTCTGTGCAGATGAGAGAAACACCCGCGCCGCGGGAGACCGCGAGCGGTGCCGGACCGGAGCATCCCCAGCCCCGACCCGGCCGTGCCATCGCGCACACCGCTGGAGCCTCACGCTCCGGAACTCCTCACCGATCGGATGTCCGCCCGCCCCACACCCCCCGGGGCGCGCGGCACACCGGTCCGGCCGGCCGCACCGGAACCACCCCCCCTGTTCCGGCGCGGCCGGCCTCTCGGCGTTCGCGGGCGGGTGTCGCCGCCGTGTGCGGACTGCTGTTCGCCCTGATCACCTGGCAGGTGGCCGCCCACGGCCCGCTGCGGGCCGCCGACGAGCGTCTGGGCCGGTCCCTCTTCCACGACGTGCCCGCCGCGGTGGCCGAGCCGCTCGCCGATCTGGGCAGCATGCTCGTCGCACCGCCGGTGCTGGCGCTCGCCGTCGTCTTCGTGGTGTGGCGGGGCCGCGAGTGGCGGCGGGCGGGGGCGGCCGTGCTGGCGATGGCCGCGGTGCCGGCACTGGTGGCGCCGCTGAAGCTGCTGATCGCGCGGCCGGGTCCGCTGGAACCGGGGACGGGGTGGTACCCGTCGGGCCACACGGCGACCGCCATGGTCGCCTACGCCGGCGCCGCGCTGCTGGTCTCCCCGTACACCCGCCGGAGATGGCCGGTGCCCGTCGCCGTGGTGCTCACGGTGGCGACGGGCATCGGTCTGGTGCTGCGCGGCTACCACTGGCCGCTGGACGTCGTCGGCAGCTGGTGCCTCTTCGGTGCCGTACTGGTGGTGCTCTGCTCCCCGTGGAGCGGATCCGCCGGGGTCAGCTCCAGCGGTAGGCGTCGAAGTTCTTCGAGAACTCGTACTGGTTGAAGCGGTCCCAGTTGATGGACCAGGTCATCAGTCCGCGCAGGGCGGGCCAGGTGCCGTGGGTCCGGTAGGAGCCGCAGTCGGTGCCCTTGGTCAGGCAGTTCAGGGCCTTGTTCACCTCGGCCGGGGTGGTGTGCCCGTTGCCCGCCTGGGTGGAGGCGGGCAGGCCGATGGCGACCTGCTCGGGGCGCAGGGCGGGGAAGACCCTGCTCTGGTCGCCCGCCACGGGGAACCCGGCGAGGAGCATGTCGGTCATGGCGATGTGGAAGTCGGCGCCGCCCATGGAGTGGTACTGGTTGTCGAGGCCCATGATCGGGCCCGAGTTGTAGTCCTGGACGTGGAGCAGGGTGAGGTCGTCGCGCAGGGCGTGGATGACCGGGAGGTACGCGCCGGCGCGCGGGTCCTGGCCGCCCCACGGGCCGGAGCCGTAGAACTGGTAGCCGAGCTGGACGAAGAACGTCTCCGGAGCCATGGTCAGCACGAAGTCGGAGCCGTAGCGCGCCTTGATGGTCTTCACGGCGGAGATCAGGTTGACGATCACCGGCGAGGTGGGGTTGCGGAAGTCGGTGTCGCCGGTGTTGAGCGACAGCGAGTGGCCCTCGAAGTCGATGTCGAGCCCGTCGAGGCCGTACTCGTCGATGATCTTCGACACCGAGGTGACGAAGGCGTCGCGGGCGGCGGTGGAGGCGAGCTGGACCTGGCCGTTGGCGCCGCCGATGGAGATGAGGACCTTCTTGCCCGCGGCCTGCTTGGCCTTGATGGCGGCCTTGAACTCGGCGACGGACTCGACGTTCGGGCACTCGCTCACGGGGCAGAGCGAGAAGCGGATGTCGCCCGAGGTGGCGGTGGTCGGCTCGCCGAAGGCGAGGTTGATGACGTCCCAGGAGTCGGGCACGTCGGACATGCGGGTGTAGCCGGAGCCGTTGGCGAAGCTCGCGTGGAGGTAGCCGACGAGGGCGTGGGCGGGCAGCTCGGCGCCGCCGCCGTCCCCGCCGCCCGTCGCGGTGGTGACCGACACGGCGGCCGACTTGGCCGACTCCCCCGCCTCGTTGGCGGCGGAGACCTGGAAGCTGTAGGCGGTCGCGGCCGTCAGACCGGTGACGGTGGCGGAGGTCCCGGTCACGGTGGTGACCCGGGTGCCGCCCCGGTAGACGTGGTACGACGTGGCCCCCGAGGACGCGTTCCAGGTCAGGGGCACGGAGGTGGTGCCGGGGGTGCCCGCGCGCAGGCTGCCGGGCGCGGCCGGGACGGTCGCCGGGTCGCCGCCGGGGCCGACGAGCGAGATGTCGTCGGCGTGGTAGGCGGGGGTCCCGTACCAGCCGTGGGTGTAGAGGGTGACCGAGGTGGTCGAGGGGCCGGTGCGGAAGGTCGTCGTCAGTTTCTGCCAGGTGGACGCCGAGGGCGTCCAGGTGGAGACGTCGGTGGTCCCGGTGCCGGAGGCGCCGAGGTAGACGTAGCCTCCCTGCACCCAGCCGCTGAGCGTGTAGGCGGAGTCGGGTTTCACGGTGACCGTCTGGGAGCAGCGGGCGTTGTCGCTGCCGGCCGGGGTGGCCTTGAGCGCCGAGACGCCGCCGTGGACGGGCGACGAGACCGCGGCGCCGCTTCCGGCGGTGCAGTTCCAGCCGGTCAGACCGGCCTCGAAGCCGCCGTTCCGGGCGAGTTCGGCGTCGGCCGCGGTCGCGGACGTCGCCGTGGCGACGAGCCCCGACGCGGCGAGGGCGGCTGCCGTCAGGGCAGCCTTGAGTCTGGTGCGGTGCACAACGGCCTCCGGACATGGGGGTGATGGAGAGGTGCGGCGGCCACAACATGGTCCAGACCAATCCGGTTGTCAAGACCTCTGGCAGCCGCCGCCTCACCGCCCTCCGTCCGCGCCGCGCTCCGCACGGGCCACCACCGCGGCCGCCTCGTGCATCGCGAGTTCCAGCAGCGCGGGGTCGTTGAGCGTGCCGGAGCCGTCCGGTACGACCAGCCACCGCACCTTGCCGACGCTGCGACCGGGGTACGGCACGACGATCCAGGTGCCGCGGCCGGCCGTGCGGATGCCGCTGCCCATCCAGCGGTCGGCGGTCCCCGGCGGGACGAAGAAGCCCAGCCGCGCCTCGCCGAAATCGGCGAGCACCGGCCCGGGCCGGCCGACCAGGCGGTTCAGCACGTCGAGGGTGGGATGTCCCAGCCCGCCCGGCAGGATCAGGACGTCCCAGCGCCGTCCGGCGGGCAGCAGGGTGATCCGGTGCGTGCTGGTCCGCCATTCCCGCAGGCAGGCCTGCGGGTCCGGCGCCGCACCCGCGAGCCACTGCGCCGCACTGCCGGTGCCCGAGCCGTTCATCGCGCTCTCCATTCCGTGGGGGGAGGGTGTTCCACCCACTGAGAGCGCGCCGCTCCCCGGGCATTACGCGACTTCGGACCGCTTTCCGGAGTGAACCGGATCACGCCGGTCCGCCGCCCCGGTCAGCTGTCGAAACCGAGCCCGAACCGGTCCATGGCCTTCAGCCACAGATTCCGCCGTCCCCCGTTGGCGTCCGCCCGCGCCAGGGACCACTTGGTGAGCCCGATACCCGCCCAGGCGACCGGCTCCGGAGGGAACGGCAGCGGCTTGCTGCGCACCATCTCCAGCCGGGTGCGCTCCGTCGGCCGCCCGCCGAGCAGGTCGAGCATCACGTCGGCGCCGAACCGGGAGGCGCCGACGCCGAGCCCGGTGTACCCGGCGGCGTACGCGACCCGGCCGCCGTGGGCGGTGCCGAAGAACGCCGAGAACCGCGAGCAGGTGTCGATCGCCCCGCCCCACGCATGCGAGAACCGCACCCCTTCGAGCTGCGGGAAGCAGTGGAAGAAGTGGCCGGCCAGCTTGAGGTAGGTCTCCGGCCGGTGGTCCATCTCCGCGCTGAGCCGGCCCCCGTACGGGTACACGGCGTCGTAGCCGCCCCACAGAATGCGGTTGTCGGCGGTGATGCGGAAGTAGTGGAACTGGTTGGCGCTGTCGCCCAGGCCCTGGCGCCGCCGCCAGCCGACGGACGCCAGCCGGCCCGCGTCGAGCGGTTCGGTCATCAGCGCGTAGTCGTAGACCGGCACGGTGTACGGGCGCACCCGCCGCACCAGGGACGGGAAGACGTTGGTGCCCAGCGCGACCCGGTGCGCGAGGATCCGCCCGTAGGGCGTGCGGACGGCCAGGCCCGGTCCCGAACGGGCCAGTCCGAGGCCGCGGGTGTTCTCGTAGATGCGGACGCCGAGGTCCAGGCAGGCCCGCTTGAGGCCCCAGGCGAGCTTGGCGGGATGCAGCATGGCCACGCCGTCGCGGTCCCACAGGCCGCCGAGGAAGGTCGGCGAGTCCACCTCGGCGCGCATCTGGTCCCGGTCGAGCAGTTCCGTCCCGCCGATGCCGAGGGCGGCGGCGTCGTCGTGCAGTTCCCTCAGCTCGGCGAGGTGGTGGGGCTCGGTGGCCACGTCGATCTCGCCGGTGCGCTCGAAGTCGCAGTCGATGCCGTAGCGGGCGACGGCGTCCTCGATGGCGTCGAGGTTGCGCGCGCCGAGCTCCTCCAGCGCGGCCAGTTCGCCGGGCCAGCGGGCCAGCCCGTTGCCGAGGCCGTGGGTGAGGGAGGCGGCACAGAAGCCGCCGTTGCGGCCGGAGGCGGCCCAGCCCGCCTCACGGCCCTCGATCAGCACGACGTCCGTCGCCGGGTCGCGCTCCTTGGCGAGCAGCGCGGTCCACAGACCGCTGTAGCCGCCGCCCACCACGAGGAGGTCGCATCGCTCGGTGGAGGTGAGCGCCGGCAGGGCGCCGGGCCGGCCGGGGTCCTCCAGCCAGAAGGGGACGGGCTGTGCGTCCGCGAGGGACGCGGCGAAGGTCATGGCTGCTGGGGCCATGGTTTCCACTCCTTCGGTGTGCCGGCCCGGAGGTCCGGCACGGTGCGGTGCCGTGCTCTCTAGTGTCCTGCGGTCTTCTTCCGGCGGCTCGCGACGACCTGCCCGGCGATCACGATCAGGACGGCGATCACGAACATCGCCGTGCCGATCACGTTGATCTGCACCGGGGTGCCCCGCTGCGCCGAGCCCCAGACGAACATCGGGAAGGTGACCGTGGAGCCGGAGTTGAAGTTGGTGATGATGAAGTCGTCGAAGGAGAGCGCGAAGGCGAGCATCGCGCCGGCCGCGATGCCGGGCGCGGCGATCGGCAGCGTCACCCGCAGGAAGGTCTGCACGGGACCCGCGTACAGGTCGCGCGCCGCCTCCTCCAGGCGGGGGTCCATGGACATCACGCGGGCCTTGACGGCGACGACGACGAAGCTGAGGCAGAACATCGTGTGCGCGATGAGGATGGTCCAGAAGCCGAGTTCGACGCCGAGGTTGAGGAAGAGGGTCAGCAGCGAGGCGGCCATGACGACCTCGGGCATCGCCATCGGCAGGAAGATCAGCGAGTTGACGGTGGAGCGCGCCCGGAAGCGGTAGCGCACCAGGGCGAAGGCGATCATGCCGCCGAGGACGGTGGCGCCGATCGTCGCCCAGAGGGCGATCTGGAGCGACAGGCCGAGCGAGGCGCACATGTCGGCGACCCCGCACGGGTCCGTCCAGGCGTCGGTGGAGAACTGCTGCCAGGAGTAGTTGAACTTGCCGGACGGCTTGTTGAAGGAGAACACCGTCACGACGATGTTCGGGACGATCAGGTACGCGAGCGTGAGCAGGCCCGCGACGACCACGAGGTTGCGCCTGAGCCACGACATCAGACCAGGTCCTCCGTTCCGGCCCGGCGGATGTAGACGGTGACCGTGACCAGCACGGCCGCCATCAGGATGAACGACAGCGCGGCGGCCGTCGGGTAGTCGAGGACCCGCAGGAACTGCGACTGGATGACGTTTCCGATCATGCGGGTGTCCGTGGAGCCCAGCAGTTCGGCGTTGACGTAGTCGCCGCTCGCGGGAATGAACGTGAGCAGCGTGCCGGAGACGACGCCCGGCATGGACAGCGGCAGTGTCACCTTGCGGAAGACGGTCGCGGGCCGGGCGTACAGGTCGCCCGCCGCCTCGTGGAGGCGGGGGTCGATCCGCTCCAGGGAGGTGTACAGGGGCAGGATCATGAACGGGAGGAAGTTGTAGGTCAGGCCGGTGACGACGGCCAGCGGCGTCGCGAGCACCCGCTCGCCCTCGGTCATCCCGAGCCAGCTGGTGACGTCGAGGAAGTGGACCGCGTTGAGGAACTCCACCACCGGGCCGCCGTCCGCGAGGATCGTCTTCCAGGCGAGGGTGCGGATCAGGAAGCTGGTGAAGAACGGTGCGATGACCAGCACCAGCAGAATGTTGCGCCAGCGGCCCGCCCGGAAGGCGATGAGGTAGGCGAGCGGGTAGCCGAGCAGCAGGCAGAGCACCGTCGCGGTGCCCGCGTAGAGCAGCGAGCGCAGGAACTGGGGCCAGTACTCGGTCAGCGCGTCCCAGTAGGTGGCGACGTGCCAGGTGACCTCGAAGCCCTTCTCCAGCGAGCCGGTCTGCACGGAGGTCGACGCCTGGTAGACGAGCGGCAGCGCGAAGAAGACGAGCAGCCACAGGATGCCGGGGAGCAGCAGCCAGTAGGGGACGAGCCGGCGGCGCACCGGGGTGCGGTGGACCACGGGCTCCGCGGGCGGCGCCGGCGGGGCCTCGGTGACGGTCACGGCGTCTCCTCCGCCGACTCCGTACCGGCCGCGATGTCCTGGGCCGCGTCCAGCCCGAAGGTGTGCTCGGGGTCCCAGTGCAGGATCACCTCGGCGCCGGGCCCGAGGCCGGTGCGCTGCCCGGTGTTCTGGGCGTACACCTCGACGGCCTTCCCGGCCGGGCTCTCGACGACGTACTGGGTGGAGACGCCGATGAACGAGGAGTCCGTCACGCGGCCGGTCACGGTGTTGCGCCCGGGTGCGACGGTGCCGGCCTCACCGGCGGGGAGGAGCGAGATCTTCTCCGGCCTCACGCCCACCAGCAGGCGGCCGCCGGTGCGCGTGCCGTCGGGACAGCGGCGGCGCGGCAGCCGCAGCGCGGTGCCGCCCGCGGTGGCGACGACCTCGTCGCCGGCCGCCGACGCGACCTCGGCCTCGATCAGGTTGGAGGTGCCGAGGAAGTTGGCGACGAAGGTGGTCCGCGGGTTCTCGTAGAGCTCCGCCGGGGCGCCGAGCTGCTCGACCCGGCCGCCGTTCATGACCGCGACCGTGTCGGCCATGGTCATGGCCTCCTCCTGGTCGTGGGTGACGTGGACGAAGGTGATGCCGACCTCGGTCTGGATGCGCTTGAGCTCCAGCTGCATCTGGCGGCGCAGCTTGAGGTCGAGGGCGCCGAGGGGCTCGTCGAGGAGGAGCACCTGCGGGTGGTTGATGAGGGCGCGGGCGACGGCGACGCGCTGCTGCTGGCCGCCGGAGAGCTGGTGCGGCCTGCGCTGGGCGAAGTCGCCGAGCTGGACCAGGTCGAGCATCTCCCCGACCTGCTTCTTCACCGAGGAGACGCCGCGGCGGCGCAGGCCGAAGGCGACGTTCTCGTGGATGCTCAGGTGCGGGAAGAGGGCGTAGCTCTGGAAGACGGTGTTGACCGGCCGTTTGTGGGGCGGCAGATGGGTGACGTCCCGTTCGCCGAGCGAGACGGTGCCGGTGCTGGGGTCCTCCAGGCCGGCGATCATGCGCAGGGTGGTGGTCTTGCCGCAGCCGGAGGCGCCGAGCAGGGCGAAGAACGAGCCCTGGGGGACGGTGAGGTCCAGGTGGTGGACCGCGGTGAAGGAGCCGTAGGTCTTGCTGATCCCGGCGAGGCGGACGTCCCCGCCCGCTGTGTTGTCAGTCATGGGTCGCGTCCCAGGTGGTGTGGGGTCGGTGGCGGTCAGGCGCCGATGAGCTTGGCGAACTTCTCCTCATACGCCGTCTCCTCCTCGCTGCTGAGCGAGCGGAAGGAGTGGGACTTGGCCGCCATGGCCTCGTCCGGGATGATCAGCGGGTTCTTCGCGAGCTCCGGGTCGATCTTCGCGAGCTCGGGGGCGACGCCGGCCACCGGTGTCACGTAGTTGATGTAGGCGGCGAGCTGGGCCGCGACCGGGAGTTCGTAGTAGTAGTCGATGAGCCGGGTGGCGTTCTTCCGGTGCCGTGCCTGAGCCGGGACGAGCAGGTTGTCGGTGGCGGTCATGTAGCCGGCCGCCGGGACCGAGAAGCGGATGTCCGGGTTGCCGGCCTGGAGCTGGATCAGGTCGCCGGCCCAGGCGACGCAGGCGGCGATGTCGCCCTTGTCGAGGTCGGAGGTGTAGTCGTTGCCGGTGAAGCGGCGGATCTGCTTCTTGTCGACGGCCTTCTGGAGCCGTCCGATCGCGGCGTCGTAGTCGGCGTCGGTGACCTTCTCGGGGGATTTGCCCATGTCGAGGAGGGTGAGGCCGACGGTGTCGCGCATCTCGGTGAGCAGGCTGACCCGGCCCTTGAGGGTGGGGTCGTCCAGCAGCTGGGTCATGGAGTCGACCTTGCGGCCGCCGGTGGCCTTGACGTTGTACGCGATGACGGCCGGGATACCGGTCCACGGGTAGCTGTAGGCACGGCCCGGGTCCCAGTCGGGGCTGCGGAACTGCTGGGACAGGTTGGCGTAGGCGTGCGGCAGCAGCGAGGCGTCGAGCTTCTGCACCCAGCCGAGGCGGATCATCCGGGCGGCCAGCCAGTCGGTGACGTTGATCAGGTCGCGGCCGGTGTCCTGGCCGGCCGCGAGCTGGGGCTGGATCTTCCCGAAGAACTCGACGTTGTCGTTGATGTCCTCGGTGTACTTGACCGCGATGCCGGTGCGCTTGGTGAACGCGGCGAGGGTGGGCCGGGTCTTCCCGTCCTCGCTGGTGTCCATGTACTCGGTCCAGTTGGAGAAGGTGAGGCGCTTCTCCGTGTCCGAGTGGTCGTCCGAGGCCGCCGCCCCGTTCTCGCGCTTGGCGGGCGGGATGCCGCAGGCGCCCAGCAGCCCGGCACCGCCGGCGGCGAACACTCCGGCGCCCGAGGCGCGCAGCAGCGAGCGGCGGGAGAGCGCGCCCCTGCCCGTCGCCATGCTGCGCCGCATCGCGGCGGTCTGGGCCGCCGAGAGGCGTTCGGACTCGTAACTCTCCATGCGCTCTGCCCTTTCGGGTGGTTTCGGCCGCGGGTCGGGCGGCCTGAGGGCTATCGGTCCCCGAAGACGGTGCGGTGCCAGTCCTTGCGGACGACCGCCGTGTTGTCGTACATCACATGCTTGACCTGCGTGTACTCCTCGAAGGAGTACGACGACATGTCCTTGCCGAAGCCCGACTGCTTGTAGCCGCCGTGGGGCATCTCGCTGATGATCGGGATGTGGTCGTTGATCCAGACGCAGCCGGCCTGGATCTCGCGGGTGGCCCGGCCGGTCCGGTAGACGTCGCGGCTCCAGGCGGAGGCGGCGAGGCCGTAGGGCGTGTCGTTGGCGAGGGCGATGCCCTCGTCGTCGGTGTCGAAGGGCAGCACCACCAGCACCGGGCCGAAGATCTCGTCCCGCACGATCTCGCTGTCCTGCGCGGCGCCGGTGACCAGGGTCGGCCGGTAGTAGGCGCCGCGCTCCAGAGCTCCCCCGGGCGCCTCGCCGCCGGTGACGACCCTCGCGTAGCCGCGGGCGCGGTCGACGAAGCCGGCGACCCGGTCGCGCTGCGCGAAGGAGACGAGCGGGCCGAGATCGGTGGCGGGGTCGAGCGGGTCGCCGAGCCGGACACCGGCCATCAGGTCGGCGACCGCAGCGGTGAACGCCTCGTAGACCGGCCGCTGGACGTAGGCGCGGGTGGCCGCGGTGCAGTCCTGGCCGGAGTTGATGAGTGAGCCGGCGACGGCGCCGTGGGCGGCGGCCTCGACGTCCGCGTCGTCGAAGACGACGAACGGGGCCTTGCCGCCGAGTTCCAGGTGGAGGCGCTTCACGGTGGCCGTCGCGATCCGCGCCACGCGCTTGCCGACCTCGGTGGAGCCGGTGAACGAGGTCATCGCGACGTCCGGGTGGCCGACCAGGTGCTCGCCGACGTCGCGGCCCGCGCCGCTGACGATGTTCACCACGCCGGCGGGCAGGCCGGCGTCGCCTGCCGCCTCGGCGAAGAGGAGCGAGGTGAGCGGGGTGATCTCGGCGGGCTTGAGGACGACGGTGTTGCCCGCGGCGATCGCCGGGAGGATCTTCCAGGCCGCCATCTGGAGCGGGTAGTTCCAGGGGGCGATCGAACCGACGGCCCCGATGGGCTCGCGCCGGGTGTACGAGGTGTGGTCGGCGCTGTACTCGCCGGCCGACTGCCCCTGGAGGTGACGCGCGGCGCCGGCGAAGAACGCGGTGTTGTCCACGGTGCCGGGGACGTCGAACTCGGTGGTGAGCTTGATCGGTTTGCCGCACTGGAGGGTCTCGGTGCGCGCCAGCTCCCCGGCGCGCTCCGCGAGCACACCGGCGAAGCGGTGCAGCGCGTCCGACCGCTCGCCCGGGGTCGCCCCGGCCCAGCCGGGCAGGGCGGCGCGGGCGGCGGACACGGCCGCGTCGACGTCGGCGGTCCCGGCGAGCTCGTAGCCGAGCAGCGTCTCGCCCGTGGCCGGGTTCACGATGTCCTGGGTGCGTCCCGAGGTGCCCGCCCGCAGCCGTCCGCCGATGTACTGCGTGCCGGCGGCGAAACGGTCCTTCAGCCGATCGGGGATGTCCATGACGCTCTCCGTTGCTCCAGCTCGAATTGAGTGCCGATCCTGACAGAGGGTGACCTACGCAACAAGGGATTCCGTTGTTGCCTTTTGATTACGCGACGGATTCGGTCGACCATGTGTCGGGTCTCGGGCCGAATACCGGTACGCACTGTCAGTGGCGGCTGCCAGACTCGCGTGCATGGGGATGGATGAGCTCGTCGAACGGGCCGCCGCAGGGCAGAGAATCAAGTACCTGCACTTCTGGGGGCACACGCCACGCCGTGACGGTCTGATGGGACCGGGGTGCCTCAGTCAGTGGTGGCCGTCGCCCTTCGAGGTCGGCGGCACGCGGTACGCGACCGCGGAGCACTGGATGATGGCGGCCAAGGCACGCCTCTTCGGCGACGCCGGGGCCGAGGCCCGCGCGCTCGGCGCCCGCACGCCGGCGGAGGCGAAGAAGGCCGGACGCACCGTGCGCGGCTTCGACGAGACCACCTGGAAGCGCGAGCGCTTCGGCATCGTCCGCGAGGGCAGTGTGCACAAGTTCGGCCAGGACCCGGAGCTGGCCGCGTTCCTGCTGGCCACCGGCGACCGGGTGCTCGTCGAGGCCAGCCCCGTCGACCGGATCTGGGGCATCGGGCTGGCCGCCGACGACGAGCGCGCCCAGGCCCCGGCCCGGTGGCGGGGTCTCAACCTGCTGGGATTCGCGCTGATGGAGGCGCGCGAGGAGCTCAGGGCGCGCGGCTGAACGCACTCCGGAGCGCACAGCGCCCCGGGCACGCACCGGCGGGCCGGCCGGGGGCCGGGCTCCTGGTCACGGCACGGCGGGGGCCGGGCCGGCCGACCCGGCCCCGGCTCAGCGGACGACGTCGACGACGACGGTGTGCGAGGGGCCCTGGGAGTTCCAGGGGGCGTAGTCGTCGTTGGACGCGTCGACGACCACGGCCACCAGGAGCACCAGGCCCAGCACCAGGCCGACCACACCGCAGACGATGCCGGTCACGGCCTGGCCCGGGTTGTCGGCCTCGCCCCGGCGGACCCTGCCGCGGCCGACGGCGCCGAAGATGACCGCCAGGATGCCCAGCACGATGGCCAGCGGCCACAGGCAGAACAGCGCGGTCGCGATGATGCCGAGCACCATGCCCGCGATGCCCAGGCCGTTGGCCGGCTGCTGTCCCCAGCCCTGGGGCTGCCCGGGATACGGGGCCGCGTAGCCGGGGTACGCCGCGCCGTAGGGGTCCGCCGGGGCGCCGAAGCCGCCCGAGGTCCCGGCGCCGGGCGGCGGGGTCGCGGCCGGGTAGCCGTAGCCGCCCGCGGCCGGGTAGCCGTAACCGGGGGCGCCGGGCTGCCCGGCGGCCGGGCCGCCGGGGGCCGTCGGCGGCGGCGGGACCTGGCCCGGCTCACCGGGGGCCCCTGGCATGTCGATCATCGTGGGCTGGTCGTGCACGCTCGGCGGCTGCTGGGGCGCGCTCCACGGCTTGTCCAGCGGCACGCGGTCCTGCGAGCTCGCGGCCGGCGGCGCCCAGGGGTCGTTCGGCTGCGGCGCGCCCGCGGGCTCCTGGTTGTCAGACATGGTTCTCCCCCAACGGTTGTCCGGCCATGCTACGGCCTCGGTCCCCCGCCCCTCCCGGCGCCTGCGATGATCTCCTCACAGGAGCGGCCCATCGCACACGGAGGAACCCGATGACCGATCTGCATCCCTTCATCGCGGGACTGCCCAAGGCCGAACTGCACGTGCACCACGTCGGCTCGGCGTCCCCGCGGATCGTGTCCGAACTGGCAGCACGCCACCCCGACTCCCGGGTCCCGACCGACCCCGAGGCCCTCGCCGACTACTTCACGTTCACGGACTTCGCGCACTTCATCGACGTCTACCTCTCGGTCGTGGACCTGATCCGCACCCCCGAGGACGTCCGGCTGCTGACCTTCGAGGTCGCCCGCGACATGGCGCGGCAGAACATCCGGTACGCGGAGCTCACCGTCACGCCCTTCAGCTCCACCCGGCGCGGCATCGAGGAGAAGGCCTTCATGGCCGCCATCGAGGACGCCCGGCTCGCCGCCGAGCGCGAGCTCGGCGTGGTGCTGCGCTGGTGCTTCGACATCCCCGGCGAGGCGGGCCTCGAAGCGGCCGAGGAGACCACCCGGCTCGCGGTGGACCTCCGGCCGGAGGGCCTGGTGTCGTTCGGCCTCGGCGGCCCGGAGATCGGCGTGGCACGCCCGCAGTTCAAGCCCTACTTCGACCGGGCGATCGCCGCCGGGCTCCACTCGGTGCCGCACGCCGGTGAGACCACCGGACCGCAGACCGTCTGGGACGCCCTGCGGGAGCTGCGGGCCGAGCGCATCGGCCACGGCACCAGCTCCGTCCGCGACCCGGCGCTGCTCGCGCATCTCGCGGAGCACCGCATCGCGCTGGAGGTCTGCCCGACGTCCAACATCGCCACCCGCGCGGTGACCGACCTGGACGCCCACCCGATCCGGGAGATGGTCGCGGCCGGGGTGCTGGTCACCGTCAACAGCGACGACCCGCCGATGTTCGGCACCGACCTCAACTCCGAGTACGCGGTCGCGGCCCGGCTGCTGGAGCTCGACGAGCGGGGCGTCGCCGGCCTCGCGAAGAACGCCGTGGAGGCGTCCTTCCTCGACCCTGCGGGCAAGGCCCGGATCTCCGGCGAGATCGACGCCTACACGGACGCCTGGCTCGCCCGGTGAACGGGGGCGTGGAGCAGGCGGCGCGCCGGGTGACCGTCGTCGGCCACCGCGGCGACCCCTACCGGTTCCGGGAGAACACCCTCCCCTCGGTGCGGTCGGCGTACGAACGCGGCGCCGACAGCGTCGAGATCGACGTCCGCCTCACCCGGGACGGCGTCCCGGTGCTGCTGCACGACGACTCCCTGAAGCGCCTGTGGGAGCACGAGCGGCAGGTGGCCCGGCTCACCGCCGCCGAGGTGCGGGAGCTGACCGGCGGCGGGGTGCCCACCCTGCGGGAGGCGCTGGCGGAGGCGGGCGCGCACCGCGTGATGCTCGACCTGCCGGGCGCGAGTCCCCGTTCGGTGCGCCGGGTGGTGGACACCGTCCGCGAGTGCGGCGCGGGCGAGCGGGTGTACTACTGCGCGGGCGCCTCCACCATGCTGGCCGTCCGCGAGGCCGACCCGTCGGCCGAGATCGCGCTGACGTGGACGACCCTGGCCCCGCCCCGCCCGGTGCTGCTGGACGCGCTGCGCCCGAAGTGGCTCAACTGCCGCTTCGGACTGGTCTCCCGGGACACCGTCGAGCGGACCCGCGCCCAGGGCCTGCTGCTCTCCGCCTGGACGGCGGACACCCGGCGCACCATGCGGCGGCTGGTCGCCCTGGGCGTCGACTCGATCACGACGAACCGGGTGGACGTGCTCGGCGGGGTGCTGGACGGGGCGGCGGCCCGGGAGCACTGACGCCGGCCCGGAGACGGCGCACGAGGGCCACCGCACCCACGGGTGCGGTGGCCCTCGCCGCTCGTGCCCGCCCCGGACCGGGCGCGGCGGCGGCCGCCGCCTTCACGGCGCTGTCGGCGGACCGGCTGCACGGCCAGGTCGACGCGGCCGGGCTGGCGCGGGCGCGGCGGCGGCGCACGCCCCGTGGCGGCTGCCGACCGCCCTGCACCGCACGCCCCTGCCGTGACCTGCCCGCGGGTCCGCCGCGCCGGGCCGGGCCCGGACGGGCGCCGACCCCGGCCTCCTCTCACCGTCCGTTCCCGCCCGTCTCCCAACAGCCCTGCGCACAGGGCATGCTGGACTCCGCACGGACCGTGGAACCCGGCGCACGGCTCGCCGACCGGGCGCCTGCGGTGTGGACTCGATCACCACCAGCCGTGCGGACGTGCCCGGTCGCGCGCCGGGCCGCCGCCGGCGGGGGAAGGAACTCGGCACGTGACCGCACGACTTCGCACCGACGTGGCGCACAACGCCCGTGTCTGGAACTACTGGCTGGGCGGCAAGGACAACTACCCGGTGGACCGGGCCGTCGGCGACCATGTCACCGGGCTCTACCCCAGCATCGGCGAAGTCGCCCGCGCGGACCGGGCCTTCCTCGGCAGGTCCGTCACCTACCTCGCGGGCGAGGCGGGCATCCGGCAGTTCCTCGACGTCGGCACCGGACTGCCGACCGCCGACAACACCCATGAGGTCGCGCAGCGCATCGCGCCCGACGCACGGGTCGTCTACGTGGACAACGACCCCGTCGTCCTGGCCCACGCCCGCGCGCTGCTGACCGGATCGCCCGAGGGCGCCACCGAGTACGTGGACGCCGACGCCCACCGCCCCGAGGAGATCGTCGCGGCGATGACGGGGACCCTCGACCCGTCGCGGCCGGTCGCCGTGATGATGCTCGGCATCCTCAACTTCGTCCTCGACACGGACCGGGCCCGGACGATCGTGCGCACCCTGATGGACGCCGTCCCGCCGGGCAGCCACCTGGTGCTGACCCACCCGACGCTCGAACTGGGCGGCGAGGGCAACGCCGAGGCGATGGCGTTCTGGAACGAGAACGCCGAGCCGCCGATCACCGCCCGCTCACGCGCGGAGTTCGCCTCCTTCCTCGACGGGCTGGAGATCCTGGAGCCCGGCATCGTCTCGTGCGCCCGGTGGCGTGCCGACGGCACGGAGCGGGCGGTGGCGCAGTTCGGCGCCGTGGCCCGCAAGCCGTAGTGGGCGGACGGGGCGGGACGGAACGGGTGCGGGGGCTCTGGGCCAGGGCACGCGCGCTCGGCACGGCACACCCGTGGAGCGTGGACATCGGGGTGGCACTGATCGTGCAGGCGGCGGTGACCATGCCGTTCGTGGTGCCCCGGCCGGCCGACCAGCCGCCCGCGACGTGGGCGGCGTACGGACTCACCGCACTGACGGTGCTGCCCCTGGTGTGGCGCCGGCGCTTCCCGTTCACCGTGCTCGTGGCGGTGCTCGCCACCAGCGCGCTCTACCAGGTCGCGGGCGACGGACCGGGACAGCCGCTGCCCTACGCGGGGCTGGTCGTCGTCCACTCGGTCGCCGCCCTGTGCCCGCCGCCCCGGCGGCTGGTGGTGCTCGCGCTGCTGCCGCTCATCACGGGGGTGTCGGTGTGGCTCAACACCCGCTCGCTGCGGGAGCTGACGTTCTCGCTCTTCGTGCTGGGCGCCGCGTACGCCTCCGGCCGCCTCTCGGACGTCCGCCAGGCGTACGTCGCCGCCGTCGAGGACCGGGCCGCCGAGCTGGAGCGGGCCGGCCGGATCGAGGCGGAGCAGGCAGCTGCCCGCGAACGGGCGCGTATCGCACGCGAGATGCACGACGTGCTGTCGCACGCCGTGAGCCTGATGGTGGTGCAGGCGGAGGCGGGGCCGGTCGCGGTGCGCACGGCCCCCGAGCGCGCGGAGGCGGCGTTCGAGGCCATCTCGGAGACGGGCCGGGACGCCATGGCACAGCTCCGCAGGATGCTGGGGGTGCTCAGGGACGGCACCGACGATCCCGCTCCGCATCAGCCGCAGCCGGACGTCGACCAGCTCCCCCTGCTGGTGGAGCGGGTGCGGTCGGGCGGGCTCGACGTCTCGTACGACGTGGTGGGCGCCGCCCACCGGCTGCCCGGGGCGGCGGGTGCGACGGCGTACCGGGTGGTGCAGGAGGCACTGACCAACGTGGTCCGGCACGCGTCCGCGAGCCGGGTCGCGGTCCGGCTCGTCAACACGGCCCACTCGGTGGAGATCACCGTCACGGACGACGGCCGGGGACCGGCGGGCGAGGGGGTCGCCGCTGCGGCGCCCGGTCCCTCCGGCGCGGCTCCGGCCGGTCGGACGGCGGCGGGGCACGGCCTCGCGGGCATCCGGGAGCGTGCCGCCGCCCACGGGGGCACCGCGAGTGCGGGGCCCGGACCGGGCGGGCGGGGCTTCGAGGTGCGCGTGGTGCTGCCCACGGACGCCGTAGGCTCCGGCGCGGAGGTGGGGAGTTGACCCTGCGAGTGGTGGTGGCCGACGACCAGGAACTGGTCCGCAGCGGCTTCGCGATGATCCTCGACGCCCAGCCCGGCATCGAGGTGGTGGCCGAGGCGGGTGACGGGGCGGAGGCGGTCGCGGCGGTGCGCCGCCACGCGCCGGACGTGGCCCTGCTGGACATCCGGATGCCCGTCATGGACGGCATCGGGGCGTGCCGCGAGATCACGGCGGCGGGCGGCTGCCGGGTGGTGATGCTGACGACGTTCGACATCGACGAGTACGTGTACGAGGCGCTGCGCGCCGGGGCGAGCGGCTTCCTGCTGAAGGACGTGCGCCGCGACGACCTGGTGCACGCGGTGCGGGTGGTGGCGCGGGGGGACTCCCTGCTGGCGCCGTCGGTGGCCCGACGGCTCGTCGAGCAGTACACCCGGCAGGGGCAGGGCGTGCCGGGAGGCGTGCCGGCAGGCGCGGGCGCCGCCGCCGGGGCGGCGCGGCTGGACGTCCTCACGGCGCGGGAGCGGGAGACGCTGCTGATGCTGGGCCGGGGGCTCTCCAACGCGGAGATCGCGTCGCGGATGACGGTCAGCGAGCACACGGTGAAGACCCATGTGGGCAACGTGCTGGCCAAGCTCGGCCTGCGGGACCGCATCCAGGCGGTCATCTGCGCCTACGAGACCGGTCTGGTGACGGTGCCGGCTCCCCCGCTCGGGTGAGACGGTTCGTCCGACTCCCCCGCGCGGGCGAGGAACTGACGGGGTGAAGACCGCTCGCTCCGGCGATCCGCGGGCGGCCGCGGATCAGCAGGATGGAGGTGTCACCACGACATCGCACGGCACCGCTCCCGGATCGCGTCACGGGTCCGCCGGTGCCGCCGTCTCCCGGAGGACCGTCATGAAGGTTCGCACCGCCGCCGCCGTCGCACTCGCCGCCGGCCTCGTCACGGGGATGTCCGTCCTCCCCGCCACCGCCCACTCCCCCGCGTCCGCCGTCCCGGTCGCGGCCCGGCACCCGGACGCCCCCGGAGCATCCGCCCGGTCCACCCCTGACTTCGGCGTCCTGAGGGCGGCGGTGGCCTCCGTGCGCGATCCGGCGGGCTCCGGCGCCACGGCGGCGCTCGTCCGGGTCGGCGGGGACAGCAGATGGCACGGCAGCGGAGGGGTGCACGACCTGCGGTCCGGTCGCCCGGCCGATCCCGGCGCGCGCTTCCGCGCCGGTTCGGTGACCAAGGTCTTCACCGCGGCCGCCGTGCTCCAGCTCGCGAGCGAGGGCGCCGTCGAGCTCGACCGTCCGGTCCGGGCCTACCTCCCGGATCTCGTTCCGGCGGCCTACGAGGGTGTCACCGTGCGCCAGTTGCTCGACCACACCAGCGGCATACCGGCCCCCGACTTCCCCGGCTCCACGGTCGAGGAGTGGTACGGGAACCGCTTCGTGCTGCACGACCCCCGTGCCATGGTCCGCTCGGCGACGTCCAAGGAGCCCGAGTTCGCGCCCGGTGCACGGCAGCACTACCTCAACATCGGCTACACGATCGCGGGTCTGCTGATCGAGCGCGTCACGGGCGACAGCTACGAGGAGCGGGTCACCGAGCGGATCCTGCGCCCCCTCGGCCTGCACGACACCTACCTCCCGGGGCGCAGTCCGCGCATCCAGGGCCCCCACAACCGGGGTTACCAGATATTCGGCCTCCCCGACGGCTCCACCGAACTGCGGGATGTGAGCGTCTGGAGTGTGACGGACGGCTGGGCCGCGGGCGACATCATCTCGACGACCGCCGATCTGGAGCGCTTCACCCGGGCCCTGTTCAGCGGCCGTGTGGTGCGCGGCCCCCTGCTGGAGGAGATGTTCACCCTCCCGCGCCTGGCGGAGGGCACGGCGAGTTACAGCGTGGGTCTGACGCACTGGCGCCTCGGCGGCCGTGACGTGTGGGGCAAGACGGGCGGCCGCTGGGGGTACAACGCGGGCATGGGCGGCACCCGTGATCTGACGACCACGCTGGTCTACAGCGTCAACTCGACCGACGCCAAGGGCCAGGAGCGCAGTGCGGTGGTGATGGAGCTGATCACGGGCACTTTCGGCGCGCCCGACGAGGGATGACAACCGTAGCGGGGGCTCAGGCGCCCGCGGCGGCCGCGGCGGGGGCCGGCCCGGGTGCCGCCTCCCCCAGCGCCTCCAGGCGCTTGATCCTCCGCCGGACGATCTGGAGCGGGATCACCCCGAACACCCCGAAGGACATGTCGATGACCGACCACCAGAAGGGAATGCCCCGCAGGGGCCCGCA
Organism: Streptomyces genisteinicus; assembly: GCF_014489615.1. Classification (GTDB taxonomy): domain Bacteria; phylum Actinomycetota; class Actinomycetes; order Streptomycetales; family Streptomycetaceae; genus Streptomyces; species Streptomyces genisteinicus. Next base: position 5,344,207 of record NZ_CP060825.1, on the reverse strand, counting down.
GATCAGCGCGAGCGGGATGATGCCCGCGCACGCGATCATCCCGAACTCGATCACCCAGATGTTGCGTACCGGATCACGGTAGGGACCGTAGAAGGCGACGGCGATCACCAGGTGGGCGAAGGCGAGCCAGTCCGTCCCGTACAGGACGAACGGATACCGCTCGTCGGTGGCTTCGAGACCTTCGCGGACCTTCGCCACCCACTCCATGAGTCCCGGCAGGTGCTCCGGCACCGGCGACGCCGGGGAGCTCAACAACCGCTCCAGCCAGCGCATCTCGGTGACCAGCGGAAAGGCCGTGGCACCGCTCAGCACCAGGCAGACGACGAAGAAGACCAGCCAGACACGTATCCCCCGCACGAGGGCTTGCCGCTCGCTCATGCCCTGACTCTACGCCAGATGTGAACGTGTTCAAAAGTGGGTTCGCCACGCTGCTTCACGAGCGGCGCAGGCGTCACGGGCGGGCGTATGCGTCATGGGCGGGGCAGGCATCAAGAGCGGTACGGGCGGCCCGCGTACGCGCCCCGCCCCGGACGCACGACAGGCGAGGCGGGGGCTTCCCGCCCCCGCCCCGCCTGTCACGGGCCGCACCGCGCGCCGGCCGGGCCGACCCGGCCGGCCCGGCCGGCTCCGGAGCTCAGCCGTCGAGCGACGTCATGACGTGCTTGATCCGGGTGTAGTCGTCGAAGCCGTAGGCCGAGAGGTCCTTGCCGTAGCCGGACTTCTTGAAGCCGCCGTGCGGCATCTCGGCCACCAGCGGGATGTGGGTGTTGATCCAGACGCAGCCGAAGTCCAGGGCCTTGGACATCCGCATCGCCCGGGCGTGGTCCTTCGTCCAGACCGAGGAGGCGAGGGCGTACTCGACTCCGTTCGCCCACTCCAGGGCCTGCGCCTCGTCGGCGAAGGACTGGACGGTGATCACCGGGCCGAAGACCTCGTTCTGGATGATCTCGTCGTCCTGCTTCAGGCCGGAGACGACGGTGGCCGCGTAGAAGAAGCCCTTGTCGCCGACGCGCTGCCCGCCCGCCTCGACCTTGGCGTGCGCCGGGAGACGGTCGATGAAGCCGCTGACCTGGGCCAGCTGGTTGGCGTTGTTCAGCGGGCCGTAGAGCACGTCCTCGTCGTCCGGCGCGCCGGTCTTCGTCTCGGAAGCGGCCTTGGCGAGCGCCGCCACGAACTCGTCGTGGATGGACTCGTGCACCAGGACCCGGGTCGCGGCCGTGCAGTCCTGGCCGGCGTTGAAGAAGCCCGCCACCGAGATGTCCTCGACGGCCTTGGCGATGTCGGTGTCCTCGAAGACGACGACCGGCGCCTTGCCGCCCAGCTCCAGGTGGACGCGCTTGACGTCCTTGGCAGCCGAGGCCGCGACCTGGATTCCGGCGCGTACGGACCCGGTGATGGAGGCCATCGCGGGGGTCGGGTGCTCCACCATCAGGCTGCCGGTGGTCCGGTCGCCGCAGACGACGTTGAAGACGCCCTTGGGCGCGATGGCGCCGATGATCTCCGCGATCAGGACCGTGGAGGCGGGGGTGGTGTCGGACGGCTTCAGCACCACGGTGTTGCCCGCGGCCAGCGCCGGCGCGAACTTCCACACCGCCATCATCATCGGGTAGTTCCACGGCGCGACCTGCGCGCAGACGCCGACCGGCTCACGGCGGACGATGGAGGTCAGGCCCTCCATGTACTCGCCCGCGGAGCGGCCCTCCAGCATCCGCGCGGCACCCGCGAAGAAGCGGATCTGGTCCACCATCGGAGGAATCTCCTCGGTGCGGGTGAGCTCCAGGGGCTTGCCCGTGTTCTCCGACTCGGCGGCGATCAGCTCCTCGGCACGCTCCTCGAAGGCGTCGGCGATCTTCAGCAGCACCTTCTGGCGCTCGGCCGGCGTGGTGTCGCGCCAGGCGGGGAAGGCGGCCGCCGCAGCATCCATGGCCGCGTCCACGTCGGCCTGGCCGGACAGCGGCGACGTCGCGTAGACCTCACCGGTGGCAGGGTTCACGACGTCGATCGTCCGGCCGTCGGCGGCGTCCTTGAACTCCCCGTTGATGTAGTTGCGCAGACGACGCAGCTCGGTGGTCACTGTTGCCACCCCTCCTGTCAGATGTCCGATGGGTGAGACAGTCCACCCTAGTCCGTTCTCCGACGTTTTCAACAGGCCCGACCCTCGCCAACTTCGGATTCAGTACGAACGAGCGCCTTCAACGACGAATTTCATCGCTCAAGACTTGCCAGACCGACGAGTACCGGTGCAGAGTGAGCTCGTGGCCAGCCGTAGCGCAGACATCAGGAACGGGAGCGGCGGCGGATCGTCGCCGACGATCGACGCCGTATCCCTCGCGATCATCGAGCAGCTCCAGGAGGACGGTCGCCGTCCCTACGCCGCGATAGGCAAGGCCGTGGGCCTCTCCGAGGCGGCCGTCCGGCAGCGCGTCCAGAAACTCCTCGACCAGGGCGTCATGCAGATCGTCGCCGTGACCGACCCGCTCACCGTGGGTCTGCGGCGCCAGGCGATGGTCGGCATCACGGTCGAGGGCGACCTGGATCCGGTTGCGGACGCGCTCACGGCCATGGCCGAATGCGAGTACGTGGTGATGACCGCGGGCTCGTTCGATCTGATGGTGGAGATCGTCTGCGAGGACGACGACCACCTGCTCGAAGTGATCAACAAGCGGATCCGCGCGCTCCCCGGCGTGCGCTCCACCGAGAGCTTCGTCTACCTCAAGCTCAAGAAGCAGACCTATATGTGGGGAACCCGATAGCCGTGAGCAAGGACCGCAGCGACCTCTCCAAGTCCGCCTACGACCACCTGTGGATGCACTTCACCCGCATGTCGTCGTACGAGAACGCACCCGTGCCCACCATCGTCCGTGGTGAGGGCACCTACATCTTCGACGACAAGGGCAAGCGCTACCTCGACGGCCTGGCCGGCCTCTTCGTGGTGCAGGCGGGACACGGCCGGCACGAGCTCGCCGAGACGGCCTACAAGCAGGCCCAGGAGCTGGCCTTCTTCCCGGTCTGGTCCTACGCGCACCCCAAGGCGGTCGAGCTCGCGGAGCGCATCGCCCACCACGCTCCCGGCGACCTCAACAAGGTCTTCTTCACCACCGGCGGCGGCGAGGCGGTGGAGACGGCCTGGAAGCTGGCCAAGCAGTACTTCAAGCTGACCGGCAAGCCCACCAAGTACAAGGTCATCTCCCGCGCCGTCGCCTACCACGGCACCCCGCAGGGAGCCCTCTCCATCACCGGCCTGCCCGGCCTGAAGGCGCCCTTCGAGCCGCTGGTCCCCGGCGCGCACAAGGTGCCGAACACCAACATCTACCGCGCACCGCTCCACGGCGACGACCCGGAGGCCTTCGGCCGCTGGGCCGCCGACCAGATCGAGCAGCAGATCCTGTTCGAGGGCCCCGACACCGTGGCCGCCGTCTTCCTGGAGCCCGTGCAGAACGCGGGCGGCTGCTTCCCGCCCCCGCCCGGCTACTTCCAGCGGGTCCGCGAGATCTGCGACCAGTACGACGTCCTGCTCGTGTCCGACGAGGTCATCTGCGCCTTCGGCCGCCTGGGCACCATGTTCGCCTGCGACAAGTTCGGCTACGTGCCGGACATGATCACCTGCGCCAAGGGCATGACCTCGGGCTACTCCCCGATCGGCGCCTGCATCGTCTCGGACCGGCTGGCGGAGCCGTTCTACCGCGGCGACAACACCTTCCTCCACGGCTACACCTTCGGCGGCCACCCGGTGTCGGCCGCGGTCGGCATCGCCAACCTCGACCTGTTCGAGAAGGAGAAGCTGAACCAGCACGTCCTCGACAACGAGGACGCCTTCCGCGCCACGCTGGAGAAGCTGCACGACCTGCCGATCGTCGGCGACGTCCGGGGCAACGGCTACTTCTACGGCATCGAGCTCGTCAAGGACAAGCACACCAAGGAGTCCTTCGACGAGGAGGAGACCGAGCGCGTCCTGTACGGGTTCCTCTCCAAGGCGCTCTTCGACGCAGGCCTCTACTGCCGGGCCGACGACCGCGGCGACCCGGTCGTCCAGCTGGCCCCGCCGCTCATCTCCGACCAGCGGACCTTCGACGAGATCGAGCAGATCCTGCGCTCGGTCCTGACGGAGGCCTGGACCAAGCTGTAGCGGCGCCCGGCCGGGCTCCCCTCCCCGGGCCCGGCCTCCCCCGCGCGTCCCGGCACACGGCCCGGGTGCATCCATCCGAGTGAGATGGACGGCACCCGGGCCGCGTGCTTCCCCGGACGCCGCCGCTGACTCCCTAGCGTGCCCAGTGACCGATCGGCCCTGTCTTCGTTCCCCCGTACGGGGGTCCGGAAATCTGATCAGAACCGAGGAGTACGCATGGTCGCCCCGCCGGACAACGATGTGATCTGGGCTCGCTCGCTGCACCACGCCCACCGCGGCACGCCGGCGCTCGTCGGCGTCTCGCTCGGAGTGCGGGAGGGCGAGATCCTCGCCGTGTGCGGCGCACGCGGCAGCGGCAAGACCACCCTGCTGCGCTGCCTCTCCGGCCAGCTCGTCCCCCAGCAGGGCGAGGTCTGGTTCAACAGCTCCCCCGTGCACACGATGCCTCCGCTGCAGCGCGAACGAATGCGCCGTGACCGGTTCGGCTGGATCGACCCCGAGCCGGTGCTCGTCCCCGAACTGAAGGCCTGGGAGAACGCGGCCCTGCCGCTGCTCCTGAGCGGTGTCCCCCGCCGGGCGGCGAAGGCCACCGCCCTGGAGTGGATGGAGCGGCTGGACATCGGCGCGGCCGCCCAGAAGCGCCCGCACCTCCTGCTCCGCGCCGAGCAGCAGCGCGTCGCCGTGGCCCGCGCCCTGGTCACCACCCCGTCGGTGCTCTTCGCCGACGAGCCCACCGCCACCCTGCACGCCAAGGACGCGGCACACGTCCTGCGCACGGTCACCACGGCCGTGCGCTCGCACCGCATCACCATGGTCCTCGCCACCCACGACCCGGACACGGCGACGGTCGCGGACCGGGTGATCACCTTCAGCGACGGCCGCCGCACCGGCACGGCGACGGTCGACGACACGGAAGGCCGGGCCGCGTGCTCGCTCTCCGTCTAGCCCGTGGCGCGCACCCCCTGGTGCAGCTGCGCCGTCTGATGGTCGCCGCGGCGTCGGCGGGAGTCGGCTTCCTGCTGCTGTGCGCACTGACGTACGCGCTGTCCCACCCGGCCGACTCCCGGGCCGCCACGCTGCGCCTGCTGTGGTGCCTGGTCCCCCTGGCCGCCACGGTGTACTTCGCCGTGTCCGTCGCCCGCAGCGACCCCGGGACCCACCCGCGCTCGGGCCTGTCCGCCGTCGGTCTCGGCCCCGCCAGGCTCAGCGCGACGGCCGCGGTGACCACGGCCGTCGCCGCGACCCTGGGCAGCGCCCTCGCGCTGCTGTTCTTCCTGCATCTGCGGGGCGACATCAGCGGACTGCCGTTCGACGGCGCCGCCGCCGACCTGCTGGCCGCAGAGGAATCGCTTCCGCTGGGCGCCGCGCTCACCCTGCTGGCCCTCGTGCCCCTGGCGGCCACCATTGCGGCGGCCGTGGCACTGCGCCCCGGCCACGAGGCGGCGGACGACGAGGACGGCGCCCCCGCGTCCCAGCCGTCCGGGCTGCCCTGGGGCGTCGCGCTCGTCGCGGCCGGGCTCGCCGTGGAGACGTACGCGGGCGGCCGGACCGCGGGCACGGCGGTGCCGCTGCCCGGGCAGGCCGCGGACCACCCGGGCGGAGTACTGGCGGGCTGGGCGCTCACCGCGGCGGGCCTCTGGCTGGCGGGTCCCGCGCTGACCCATCTGTGCGGCCGGCTGCTCCAGGCGTTCAGGCCGGGCGCGACCCGGCTGCTCGCGGGCCGGATCCTCATGCAGGAGGCCCGCCGGGTGGGCCGCCCGCTCGGCGTGGTGTGCGCCGTCGGCTCGGGAGCGGTGGCGGCGTTCGCCGTGTACGGGGGCGTACCGCGCCCGTGGGGGCCGCTGACCGTGCTCGGGGCGGTGCTCGTCGTGACCTGCACGACGACCGCACTGCTGACCGCGGTACTGGAGGCCAGGCGCTCCCGGGCCGGCGTCACCGAAGCCCTGCTGCGGATCGGCAGCCCGCCCCCGGCACTGCGCAAGGCGGCCGTGCTCAGGGTGGTGGCCCTGCTGGTGGTGTTCGCGCCGCTCACCTGGCTGGTCGCCTCGCTCGCCGCCGCGCCGCTCAAGGGCTGAACGGCACGGCCCGGCCGCCCCGTCGAGGGCGGCTCAAGGGCTGAACGGCACGGCCCGGCCGCCCCGTCGAGGGCGGCTCAGGGGCCGTCCAGGACGACGACGTCCTCGGGGTCGAACACCACTGAGACGCCGGCGCCCTCGGCGGGAGCGTCCCGCAGGGGGCACTCGGCCTCCAGCACGGGCCCGTCGCCCGGCCGCAGCCGTACGGCCACCCGGCTGCCGCGGAAGGTCATCGACTCCACGACCGCGGCGAGGCCCTCGCCGCGGGAGGCGAGCCGCACGCCCGACGGCCGCACGAGCAGGGTGCGCTCCCCCTGCGGCGCGCCGTCGGGGACGGGGACCTTGCCCCACGCGGTGGCGGCCGCGGCGCCCGTGACGGTGGCGGGCACCACGTTGTCGAAGCCGAGGAAGCGCGCGACGAACTCCGACGACGGGCGCTGCCACACCTCCAGCGGTGTCCCCGCCTGGGCGACCCGTCCGTCCCGCATGACGACCACCCGGTCCGCCAGGGCGAACGCCTCGCCCTGGTCGTGCGTCACGGCCAGGACCGTCGTGCCCAGCCTCCCGAACAGACCGCGCAGTTCGACGACGAGCCGCTCGCGCAGCCCCCGGTCGAGCTGGCCCAGCGGCTCGTCGAGCATCAGCAGCCGGGGCTCCGGCGCCAGTGCCCTGGCCAGCGCGACCCGCTGCTGCTCACCGCCGGACAGGGAGGCGACGGACCGCCGCTCCGCGCCGGGCAGTCCGACCAGGTCCAGCAGTTCCCCGGTGCGGCGGCTCCGCTCGGCCGCCGCCACCTTGTGCATCCGCAGCCCGAACGCGACGTTCCCCGCGACGTCGCGCTGCGGGAAGAGCTGGTGGTCCTGGAACATCAGGCCCACCCCGCGCCGGTGCGCCGGCACCCGGGTGCGGTCCGACCCGTCGAGCAGCACGCGCCCCTCGTCCGCGGCCTGGAGCCCCGCGACCACCCGCAGCAGGGTGGACTTGCCGCTGCCGCTCGGTCCGAGGACGCAGACGATCTCGTGCTCCGCCACCGCGAGGTCCACCCGGTCGAGCGCGGCCCGCTCCCCGAACCGTACGGTGACGCCCTCCAGTTGCAGCAGCGCCATCAGAACTCCCCGGAGGTCTTGTCGGGACGGATGCGTTCGAGGGCGAGCAGCGCCGCCGCGCAGACCGCCATCAGCACGGTGGACAGGGCCATCGCCTGCCCGTAGTTCAGCTCGCCGGGCCGGCCCAGCAGCCTGGCCACCGCGACGGGCAGGGTGGGGTTGTCGGGCCGGGCGATGAAGACCGTGGCGCCGAACTCGCCCAGCGAGACGGCGAACGCGAAGCCCGCGGCCACCAGGAGCGCCCTGCGCACCAGCGGCAGATCGACCTCGCGCCACGCGCGCAGCGGCGAGGCGCCGAGCACGGACGCGGCCTCGCGCAGCCGCGTGTCCACGGCGCGCAGCACCGGCAGCATGATGCGGACGACGAACGGGATTCCCACCAGGGCCTGGGCGAGAGGCACCAGGATCCACGAGGTGCGCAGGTCCAGAGGCGGTTCGTCGAGCGCGATGAGGAAGCCGAAGCCGACGGTGACGGCGGACACCCCGAGGGGCAGCATCAGCAGCGCGTCGAAGCCGCGGGTCAGCCGGCCGGCCCGCCGGGTCAGCGCCGCCGCGGCGAGTGAGCCGACGAGGACGGAGACCGCGGTCGCGGCGGCCGCGTACTCCAGGGAGTTGCGGATCGCCTCGACGGGCGGGACGAGGAACGTGGCGCCCCGGGAGTCGACGACCGTGAGCGCCCGGTAGTAGTCGAGGCCGTAGCCGCCGGGGGTGTCGAAGGACCGCTCGGCGAGCACCGCGAGCGGGGCGACGAGCAGGACGAGCACCGTCGCGACCACGCTTCCGAGGAGGGTCCACTGGCCGGCTCCGCGCGGCCGTCGCGCCGTACGGGACGGGTCGACGAGGCGGAGCGTGCTCTCCCCGCGGCGCACCGTCCGGGCGTGCACGGCGAGGACCAGTCCGACGGCGGCGAACTGGATCAGGGTCAGCACGGCGGCCGTCGGCAGGTCGAGCAGGTCGGCGGTCTGCCGGTAGATCTCCACCTCCAGCGTGGAGAAGGCGGGGCCGCCGAGGATCTGCACCACGCCGAACGAGGTGAAGGTGAACAGGAAGACCATCAGCGCGGCCGCCGCCAGCGACGGAACGAGCGCGGGCAGGGTGACCCGCCGCCACGCCGTGAAGCGGCCCGCCCCCAGGACCCGGGCCGCTTCCTCCTGGCGGGGGTCGAGCTGCGACCACAGTCCTCCGACGGTGCGGACGACCACCGCGTAGTTGAAGAACACATGGGCCAGCAGGATCGCCCAGACCGTGGTGTCGAGCCGCACGCCCCACAGCTCGTCGAGCAGCCCGCCGCGGCCGATCAGGGCGAGGAAGGCGGTGCCGACGACCACGGTCGGCAGCACGAACGGCACCGTCACCACCGCGCGCAGCAGCCGCCTGCCGGGGAAGTCGAAGCGGGCGAGGACGTAGGCCCCCGGCAGGGCGATCAGCAGGGTGAGCGCGGTGGAGGCGAGCGCCTGCCAGGTGGTGAACCACAGCACCCGCAGGATCTCCGGCCGTCCGGCCACCTCGGCGATCCGGCCGAACTGCCAGGTCCCGCCGTCGTGCAGGCCGCGGCCGACGATGGCGGCCACCGGGTAGGCGAAGAAGACGGCGAAGAACGCGACGGGCCCGGCCATCAGGACGAACCGCGCCGCGTTGCCGCGCGACGGCGCCGCTACTTCACGACGAGCGAGGACCACGAGCGGACCCACTGCTCACGCTTGTCGGCGATCGTCGCGGGAGCGACCGTCGCGGGCTCGTCCACGACCGCGCCGTGCTTCGTGAACAGCTCGGGCAGCTTCGCGCCCTCGACCACCGGGTTGACGAACATGTTGAGCGGCATGTCCTCCTGGAAGGCGTCGCCGATCAGGAAGTCGAGCAGCGCCTTGCCGCCCGCCTCGTTCTTCGCGCCCTGGAGCAGTCCGGCGAACTCGATCTGGCGGAAGCAGGTGCCGGTGGCGACGCCGGTCGGCGCCTCGTCGGGCTGCGGCTCGGCGTAGAGGACCTCGACGGGCGGGCTGGAGGCGTAGGAGACGACGAGCGGCCGGTCCGCGCCGGCCTTCTTCCCGCCGGCCGAGCCCGAGAACTCCTCGTTGTACGCCTGCTCCCAGCCGTCGACGACCTTGACGCCGTTGGCCTCGAGCTTCTTCCAGTAGTCCTGCCAGCCAGCCTCGCCGAATGTGCCGACGGTGCCGAGCAGGAAGCCGAGTCCGGGCGACGAGGTGGCGGCGTTCTCCACGACGAGCAGGTCCTTGTAGGCGGGCTTCGCCAGGTCGGCGAAGGTCTTCGGCGGCGCGAGCTTCTTCTCCGCGAAGTACTTCCTGTCGTAGTTGACGCAGATGTCGCCGGTGTCGACGGGGGTGACGCGGTGCTTCTCCGCGTCCAGCTGCACCTCGTCGGCGACCCGGTCGAGGCCCTTGGCCTCGTACGGCGTGAACAGGTCGTTGTCGAGGGCGCGGGAGAGCAGGGTGTTGTCCACGCCGAAGAAGACGTCGCCCTGCGGGGATCCCTTGGTGAGGATCTCCTTGTTGAGCGCCGTGCCGGCGTCCCCGCTCTTGAGCACCTTGACCGTGTAGCCGGTCTGCTCGGTGAACGCCTTGAGCACGGTGTCGGACACCGCGAAGGAGTCGTGGCTGACGAGGGTGACCGTCTTGGAGGCCGTCCCGTCGCTCTTCCCGCCGTCTGATCCGCCGCCGCAGGCGGCGAGGGCGGTGACGCCGAGGGCGGAGACGGCCGCCATGGCGACGGCACGGCGAAGCTGGCTGTTCATGTGGTGCTGACTCCCTACGCCGGTATGACCCGGATCAGGTCCGAGGGTCTGCGGCCGGGCCGCACTCTCAGCGCTCTGTGCGCTCCCCTGTCGGAATGTTTCGTTGTTCTTCGGTGCACACGCTCATCTGTGCGAATGCACGGGCACAGTACCAGCCGTGGCGGGCGGCCCTCCGGTCACCGCTCCTGCGCGGCCAGCTGCCCGCAGGCCCCGTCGATCTCCTGACCGCGGGTGTCCCGGACGGTGACCGGCACCCCGTGGGCGGCGATGGCCTCGACGAAGGCCTTCTCGTCCTCCGGCCGGGACGCCGTCCACTTGGAGCCGGGGGTCGGGTTGAGCGGGATGAGGTTCACGTGGACGCGCTTGCCCTTGAGCAGGCGGCCGAGCAGATCGCCGCGCCACGCCTGGTCGTTGATGTCGCGGATCAGGGCGTACTCGATGGAGATCCGGCGGCCGGACTTCTCCGCGTACTCCCAGGCCGCGTCGAGGACCTCGCGCACCTTCCAGCGGGTGTTGACCGGCACCAGCGTGTCGCGCAGTTCGTCGTCCGGCGCGTGCAGCGAGACGGCGAGACGGCACTTGAAGCCCTCGTCGGCGAAGCGGAGCATCGCCGGGACCAGGCCGACCGTGGAGACGGTGATCCCGCGCTGGGACAGGCCCAGTCCGTCGGGCTCCGGGTCGGTCAGGCGGCGGATGGCGCCGACGACCCGCTTGTAGTTGGCCAGTGGTTCGCCCATGCCCATGAAGACGATGTTCGACAGGCGGGCGGGGCCGCCGGGGACCTCGCCGTCGCGCAGGGCGCGCATGCCGTCCACGATCTGGTGCACGATCTCGGCGGTCGAGAGGTTCCGGTCGAGCCCGGCCTGGCCGGTGGCGCAGAACGGGCAGTTCATCCCGCAGCCCGCCTGCGAGGAGATGCACATGGTGACCCGGTCCGGGTAGCGCATCAGCACGGATTCGACGAGCGTGCCGTCGTGCAGCCGCCACAGCGTCTTGCGGGTGGTGTCGTCGTCGCACGAGATGTGCCGCACGACCGACATCAGATCGGGCAGCAGCTCGCCCGCGAGCTTCTCGCGGGCGGCGGCGGGGATGTCCGTCCACTGCGCGGGGTCGTGGGCGTACCGCGCGAAGTAGTGCTGGGACAGCTGCTTGGCGCGGAACGGCTTCTCGCCGATGGCGGCGACGGCCTCCTTGCGCTCGGCGGGCGTGAGGTCGGCGAGGTGCCGCGGGGGCTGCTTGGCTCCGCGGGGCGCGACGAAAGTGAGTTCTCCGGGCTTGGGCATGGTGCTACCAGTGTCGCAGAGATACGGATGAGGGCCCGCCGCCCTGTGGACGACGGGCCCTCACCGGAGGAACCGCAGGTCAGCCGCTTCCGAGGAAGAGCACCAGCAGCAGCCACACCACCGGGGCGGTCGGCAGCAGCGAGTCCAGCCGGTCCATGATGCCGCCGTGCCCGGGAAGCAGGGAACCCATGTCCTTGATGCCCAGGTCGCGCTTGATCATGGACTCGCCGAGGTCGCCGAGGGTGGCGGTGGCGGCGACCGCCAGGCCCAGCAGCAGCCCCTGCCACCAGGTGCCGCCGTCGACCAGGAACTGCATGCACAGCACGCCCGCGGCCATGGCGAACCCGACCGCGCCCAGCAGCCCCTCGCGGGTCTTCCCGGGGCTGATGCGCGGGGCCAGCTTGTGCTTGCCGAAGCGCCAGCCCACCGCGTAGGCGCCCGTGTCGCTGACGACGGTGAGCACCAGGAAGGTGAGGACGCGCTCGGGCCCGTCGTCCGCGCTCAGCATCATCGACACGAACGTCGCGAGGAACGGCACGTAGAAGGCGGCGAAGACACCGGCCGTGACGTCCCTCAGGTAGCCCTCGGGCGGCTCGGTCATCCGCCAGACCAGCACGGCCAGAGCGGTCAGCGCCATCGCCACCCAGGCGCCCTCGGCGCCGCGCAGATAGCCGGCGACCACCATGGCGGCACCGCCGACGGCCAGCGGTACCAGGGGCGCCTTGATCTGCTTGCGCTCCTGGAGGCGGGAGGTCAGCTCCCACAGACCGACGACGACGGCGACCGCTATCACGCCGACGAACACGGCCTTCACGAAGAACAGCGACAGCACGATCACCGCGCCGAGGCCGACGCCCACCCCTATGGCCGCCCGGAGATCGCGGCCGGCCCGCTTCTTCGGAGGCTGCGGAGAGGACGCCGGCCGCGGCGCGGCATGCGTCGGCTGCGGCGCGGGGGCGGACGGCGGGGTGGACATGGGCTCCTGCGGATTCTCGTCGCGGAACAGAGGGCCGCCGAGCCGTGCGGCACCCCCGTCGGGGACCTCGCGGCCGGCTCGGCCGGCGGGGCCTGGAGCGGACTGGGCGTCTCTACCTGCGTCGGGAAAGTCCGGCACGATGGGCATGGGCCGAGTCTGCTGTGCCCCGCGCCCATCGTGGGCAGGACCCGCCGGGAGGGGCCCCTGGTCGGGCGGTGGCCATGCACCGGCGTATCCCGCGCCGGGCGAGGCCCCCCAGGAAGAGTCGTTCATCAGACCTCGAGCAGCTCGGCTTCCTTGTGCTTGAGCAGCTCGTCCACCTGCGCGACGTACTTCGCGGTGGTGTCGTCGAGCTCCTTCTCCGCGCGGCGGCCCTCGTCCTCGCCGACCTCGCCGTCCTTGATCAGCTTGTCGATGGTCTCCTTGGCCTTGCGGCGCACGGCGCGGATGGAGATCTTGGCGTCCTCGCCCTTGGTCTTGGCGACCTTGATGAACTCCTTGCGGCGGTCCTGCGTGAGCTCGGGGAAGACCACGCGGATGATGTTGCCGTCGTTGCTCGGGTTGACGCCGAGGTCGGAGTCGCGGATCGCCTGCTCGATGTTGCGCAGCGCGGTCTTGTCGAACGGCGTGACCACGGCCATCCGGGGCTCCGGCACCGAGAACGAGGCCAGCTGGTTGATCGGGGTCAGGGCACCGTAGTAGTCCGCCACGATCTTGTTGAACATCGCCGGGTGCGCACGTCCGGTGCGGATCGCGGCGAAGTCATCCTTGGCGACCAGGACGGCCTTCTCCATCTTCTCCTCGGCCTCGAGGAGGGTCTCTTCGATCACCACTTGCTCCTGCGTGTCTTGAGTTGGGCCCGGCATCGGACCCGGTCCGTCGGAACCTGCGTCGCGTGTTCCCTGCACGGTGTCCGACCGGCAGGACTTTGTCCATCCCCCGGGGTGCGGCCCCGGGAGCGCCCCGGTCAGGCCCGGGTGCCCCGGTCGCTCACGAGCGTGCCGATCTTCTCACCGTTGACGGCCCGGGCGATGTTGCCCTCGGCGAGGAGCTCGAAGACGAGGATCGGCAGGGCGTTGTCGCGGCAGAGCGTGATCGCGGTGGCGTCGGCGACCTTGAGGTCCCGGGTGATCACCTCGCCGTAGCCGAGCGCGTCGAACTTCACTGCGTCGGGGTTGGCCTTGGGGTCGGAGTCGTAGACCCCGTCGACACCGTTCTTGCCCATCAGCAGAGCCTCGGCGTCGATCTCCAGGGCGCGCTGGGCGGCGGTGGTGTCGGTGGAGAAGTAGGGCATGCCCATGCCCGCGCCGAAGATGACGACACGGCCCTTCTCCAGGTGGCGCACGGCGCGCAGCGGGATGTACGGCTCCGCGACCTGGCCCATCGTGATGGCGGTCTGGACGCGGGAGTCGATGCCCTCCTTCTCCAGGAAGTCCTGGAGGGCGAGGCAGTTCATGACCGTGCCGAGCATGCCCATGTAGTCGGAGCGCGCCCGGTCCATGCCCCGCTGCTGGAGTTCGGCGCCGCGGAAGAAGTTCCCGCCGCCGATCACGACCGCGATCTCTGCGCCGTCGCGTACGACCGCCGCGATCTCACGTGCGATGGCGTGTACGACGTCGGGGTCCACCCCCAGGCCCCCGCCGCCGGCGAACGCCTCTCCGGACAGCTTCAGCATGAAGCGGCCGGCCTTCTTGCCGTGGTTGTCGTCGCCCTTTGCGGCGTCCTGATTCATGGAGATCTCCTCGTGCACATACGAAGAAGGCCATTGCCCTGGGGTCCTTGCGGTTTCCCGTACGGCAATGGCCTCCTCGTCAGATCTGCGGTCGCCCGGCGCGGACGCGGACGACTGCTTCAGACCCTACCGGGGTCCGGTGTCCGTGGCGTACGGACTCAGATGCCGACCTTGATGCGGCTGAAGCGCTTGAGGGCGACTCCGGCCTCGTCCAGGATCTGCTGGACCGTCTTCTTGTTGTCCAGCGCGTAGGGCTGGCCGAGGAGGGTGGCCTCCTTGAAGAAGCCGTTGACCCGGCCCTCGACGATCTTCGGGAGGGCGGCCTCGGGCTTGCCCTCGGCGCGGGTGGTCTCCTCGGCGACGCGGCGCTCGGTCTCGACGACCTCGGCCGGGACGTCCTCGCGGGACAGGTACTTCGGCGCGAAGGCGGCGATGTGCTGCGCGACGCCCTTGGCGATCTCGGCGTTCTCCTTGTCGAGCTCGACGAGAACACCGATCTGCGGGGGCAGGTCGGGCATGGTGCGGTGCATGTACGCGGAGACGTAGCCGTCGGCGAACTGCGCGAAGCGGTCCAGGACGATCTTCTCGCCGAGGTTGGCGTTGGCCTCGTCGACGTACGCCTGGACGGTCTTGCCGGCCTCGATCTCGGAGGCGAGGAGCGCCTCGATGTCGGCGGGGGCCGTCTTGGCGACGTGCTCGGCCAGCGCGTTGGCGACGGCCTGGAACTTGTCGCCCTTGGCGACGAAGTCCGTCTCGCACTTCAGCTCGAGGATGACACCGGAGGAGTTGTCACCGGCGATGAGGGAGACCACGGCGCCGTTCTCGGCGGAGCGGCCCTCGCGCTTGGCGACGCCCTTCTGGCCCTTGATGCGCAGGGCCTCGACGGCCTTGTCGACGTTGCCGTCGGCCTCGTCCAGGGCCTTCTTGCAGTCCATCATGCCGGCGCCGGTGAGCTCGCGGAGCTTCTTGACGTCAGCGGCGGTGTAGTTCGCCATGAGTCTGGGTTTCTCTCTCGAAGTCTGAAAGATCTACGAAGATCGGGAAGATCTACGGGTGGACGGCGGGGGCCACCGGGCCCCCGCCGTCGTCAACCGAACCTGTGCAGGTCAGGCCGTGGTTCAGGCCTGCTCGGCGTCGGCGGCCGGAGCCTCCGCGGCGTCGGCGGCCGGGGCCTCCGCGGCCTCGGCGGCGGGCGCCTCGGCGGCCGGGGCGTCGGCCGGCTTCTCCGCGGCGTCGTCGGCCTTCTTCTCACCCTCGAGCAGGTCACGCTCCCACTCGGCCAGCGGCTCGCCCGCGGCCTTCTCGCCCGGCTTCGAGTCGCCGGTGGCCACGCCGGAGCGGGCGATGAGGCCCTCGGCGACGGCGTCGGCGATCACGCGGGTGAGCAGGGTGACGGAGCGGATCGCGTCGTCGTTGCCCGGGATCTTGTAGTCGACCTCGTCGGGGTCGCAGTTGGTGTCGAGGATCGCGACGACCGGGATGTGGAGCTTGCGCGCCTCACCGACGGCGATGTGCTCCTTCTTGGTGTCGACGATCCAGACGGCGCTCGGCACCTTCTGCATCTCGCGGATGCCGCCGAGGGTCTTCTCGAGCTTGGCCTTCTCGCGAGAGAGGACCAGCAGCTCCTTCTTGGTGAGGCCGGAGGCGGCCACGTCCTCGAAGTCGATCTGCTCGAGCTCCTTGAGGCGCTGCAGACGCTTGTAGACGGTCGAGAAGTTGGTGAGCATGCCGCCCAGCCAGCGCTGGTTGACGTAGGGCATGCCGACGCGCGTCGCCTGCTCGGCGATGGCCTCCTGGGCCTGCTTCTTCGTACCGACGAACATGATGGAGCCGCCGTGCGCGACGGTCTCCTTGACGAACTCGTAGGCGCGGTCGATGTACGACAGCGACTGGAGCAGGTCGATGATGTAGATGCCGTTGCGCTCGGTGAAGATGAAGCGCTTCATCTTCGGGTTCCAGCGACGGGTCTGGTGACCGAAGTGGACGCCGCTCTCCAGCAGCTCCCGCATCGTGACGACGGCCATGGCCGTATCTCCTTGGGTTCTCGGTTGTGTCCTGACGCCCCGACGCGCCGTGCCACAGAAGGACCGAGGAGCGCGGCCACCGACCGTGAAGGGTCCGGTGGCGGGGCGTGCGAAGTCGACCCGGTGACCCGGATCGCCAGATGAAGTGTACGGGACCCCGGGAGCCCCGGGTGACGCCGCTGTCCACAACGAGCCGGTTGTCCACAGATCCGGACCATGATCCACTCGCGGCGGGCCGCCGGAGTCATCGTTGCGCCATGAACCGCGCACTCTCCGTGCGGCACCGGCGCCCCGCGCCCGCCGCACCACGCCCCGACCGCCCCCGGGCGCTGGCCCGGACCCTCCGGCTGCCGGTCGCGGCGGCCCTGCTGCTGCTCGCCCTGTGCGCCGTCCCCGCACGGGCGGATCAGGCCGGCGGCGGGTACGGCTGGCCGGTCGGCGGCGCACCGCGTCCCGTGGTCGTGAGGGGCTGGGATCCCCCGGCGTCGCCGTACGGGGCGGGCCACCGGGGTGTCGATCTCGCCGCGGCCCCCGGCTCCCCGGTGCGCGCCGCGGCCGACGGGCGGGTGTCGTTCGCGGGCGCGGTGGCGGGGCGCGGAGTGCTCAGCATCGCTCTCACCGGTACGGGGGACCCGCCGCTGCGCACGACGTACGAACCGGTGACGGCCCTGGTCGCGGAGGGCGACACGGTGACGGCGGGGCAGGTCGTCGCCACCCTCGACGGCGGGCCGCCGGGCGGCGCCGCAGGCCACTGCCCCGGGGCGTGCCTGCACTGGGGACTGCGGCGCGGGGACGCCTACCTGGATCCGCTGTCGCCGCTCCCCGCCGCGCTGCTGCGGCGCGGACCCTCGCGGCTGCTGCCGGTGTTCTCGGTGCCGCTCGGCCCGGCACCGGCCGCCGGCGGCCCGGCGGCGCCCGTGGAGGCGGTGCACGCGGGGCTGCTGCTGGTGACCGCGGGTGCGGCGCACCGCGCGCTGCGTACCGCCGGCCCCGGACGCCCCCGTCCCGCGCGCGTCAGCCGCGGACGCCGCGCAGCGCCATCGCGACGGTGGCGTCGGCGATGGCGGAGGGATCCTCTGCGGCGCCCAGTTCGATGCGGCGGACCGCGGCGTCGACCATGCCCTGGAGCAGCATGGCGGACAGGCGCGGTTCCGCCTGCCCCAGCTCGGCCAGGGCCTCCACGATCATGGCGATCAGGGCTCCGTGGGCGGCGCGGATCTTCTCGCGGGCGCCGGCGTCCAGTTCGCTCGCGGAGATCGCGACGACGGCCCGGTGGCGGCGGTCGCCGACGAGTTCCAGCTGGCGGCGCACATACGCCTCGACCTTGGCCTCGGGGGAGCCGGCCAGGTCCATGGCGCCTTCGATCTCGGCCGCCCACACGGGGAAGTCCACCGCGCACAGCTCTTCGACCACTGCCGCACGGGAGCGGAAGTACTCGTAGACGGACGACCGGGCGAGCCCCGTGCGCTCGGCGAGCGCGGGGAAGGTCAGCGCCTCGGTGCCGCCTTCGGACAGGAGAGAGCGCGCGGCGTCCAGCAGGGCGCCTCGCTGCATCGTCCGGTGCTCGGCCACGGAGGCCGCTCGAATCCTGGGCACCCCCCCACTCTACGGATGCGGCGGCCGTCCCGGGGCGTCAGCGTCCCACGTCGGCCAGCTTGGCGCGGAGCTGCAGGACCGACTTGGTGTGGATCTGGCTCACCCTGCTCTCGGTGACTCCCAGCACATGGCCGATCTCCGCGAGGGTGAGCCCCTCGTAGTAGTAGAGGGTCACCACCGTCTTCTCCCTGTCGGGGAGGGTGTTGATGGCCCGGGCGAGGAGCCTGCGCAGTTCCCGGTCCTCGGCGACCTCGACGGGATTGTCGGCGGCGGTGTCCTCCAGGGTGTCCATCAGGCTGAGCCGGTCGCCTCCTTCGCCGCCGACGTGGAGCAGCTCTTCCAGGGCGACCACGTTGGCGAGCGACAACTGGCTGAAAACCGAGTGGAGTTCCTCGACCGTGACGTCCATCTCGGCGGCCACCTCCGTCTCGGACGGAGTACGGCGCAGTTGCGCCTCCAGGGTGGCGTACGCGCGCTCGACCGCACGGGCCTTCTGCCGCACGGACCGCGGGATCCAGTCGAGCGCCCGCAGTTCGTCGATCATCGCGCCGCGGATGCGGGTGATCGCGTACGTCTCGAACTTGATCGACCGCTCGACGTCGAACTTCTCGATGGCGTCGATCAGTCCGAAGACTCCGGAGGAGACGAAGTCCGCCTGCTCCACGTTGGACGGCAGCCCCACGCTGACCCGGCCCGCCACGTACTTGACCAGCGGGGAGTAGTGCAGGATCAGCTGCTCCCTCAGCCGCTCGTCGCCCGTGGCCTTGTACGACCGCCACAGCTCCTCGAGCGAGGAGGGAGCCGATGGCCGCACGGTGCCACGGGCCGCGGGTGGCGCTGCCGCGCGGTCAGACCCGGACGTGTGCTGGGGCATGCGTTGCCTTGAGCCGTTCTGCTGTGAGGGGGCGGGGAGGGCGGCCGAGGCCGGAACCTTGCGAGCGTAGCGTGACTGCGCGGTCGCGGTGGGCGAGGCCGGAGGAACGGGCACCGGCGGATATACGCCCTCGTCCACACCTTCGAATCGGGGCCGACACACGGTGCACGGGCCCCTCAGGCGTCACAGACGGGGCTGAGAAGGTCATCGCTTCACCCTTTCACCCGAATGCTTCAGGTCAAGCACCGCCTCGCCGCGCGTTCGAACCCCGAATCGGCCGGGGAGCCAACTTCCAGGCCGTTCCGCGCCGTTCGACGAAGCCCAGCGACAGGAGTTCGTACAGCCTGCCGCGGGCCTCGTCCTCGGGGACGCCCGCGGCCCGTGCCACGTCGCGCGCCGTGGCCGTGCCCCGGCCCGGCAGCGCTTCGAGCACCCGTCTGCCGGCGGGTTCCAGGACGTCCCTCGGCAGGGCGGGTCCGGCTCGCTCGGGCGCGAGCGCACCCATGTCCCCCACAAGCTCGACGACTTCCGCCGCGTCGGTGACGAGCACACCTTCGCCGCGCAGCAGTTCGTGCACACCCGCCGACAAGCCGCTGGTCGCCGGGCCCGGTACGCCCATGGTGAAGCGGCCGAGGCGCTGCGCTGCGCGGGCGGTGACCAGTGACCCGCTGCGGTACGCGGCCTCGACCACGACCGTGCCCCGGGTGAGCGCCGCGATCACCCGGTTCCGCAGCACGAACCGGCTCGGGGTGGGGTGCTCGCCGGGGGGCAGCTCGCTGACGAGCACCCCTTGCCGGGCGATCCTGCCGAACAGTTCGGTATGGCCCTTCGGGTAGTCGGTGTCCACCCCGCAGGCGAGGACGGCGACAGTGGCACCGCCCGCCGCGAGCGCCCCGCGGTGCGCGGCACCGTCGACACCGTACGCACCGCCCGACACCACCACCCAGCCCCGTTCGGCGAGTCCGGCGGCGAGGGCTGCGGCCATGTGGGCCCCGTAGGGGGTGCAGGCCCGGGCGCCGACGAGGGCGACGGACCGCAGGGCCCATCTCCTGAGGTCGAATCCGCCCCGCAGCCACAGACCGACCGGGCGGGCGTCGCCGAGGTCGTCGAGCTGGGTCGGCCACTCGGCGTCGCCCGGCACCACGAACCTCCCCCCTGCCCCGCGCACCGCGTCGAGCGCTCTGCCGGGGACGACGGCGGAGGCCCGTGCCCGCAGTCCGTCGACGCCACGCGGGGTGGCACCCGGCAGGGAGCCGGCCGGTACGCGATCGGACATCAGCAGCGCCAGCAGTTCCTCGGCTCCCATGGCGCGCAGCCAGCGGCCGCCTCTCTCGTCGCCGGGCTCCAGGATCTGGGTGAGCGCGGCCCGCGCCACTCGCTCCGGCTCCCTGCCGGCCGTCCCCGGCGACCGGCAGGCACCGGGCGACGCCCGCTCACCCGTCCCGGCGACCGCCCCTGCGCCGGACGACCGCCCGGCGCCGCCCGCACCCGCACCCGCACCCGACAGCCAACCCTCGCCGTCCGCCGGCTCACCCGCGGCCGCAACCGCACCCGGCGCCCGTCCCCCGCCCGCCGCGCCGGCCGCCGACTCCGCAGCGGACGCCCGCTGCCCGCCGGCGCCCGCGCCGGGCGCGCTCGGCGGCTCGCACGCCGGGGCGGGCCCCTCCGGTGCCCCGGTGCGCGCCTCTGTTCCGTCCGCTCCTGGCCCCGGCCTCACCGGGCCGCTCCGGCCAGGCCGGCAGCACCCCGGGCGATCCCGGTCCGCAGTTCGAGTGCGAGCGCCACGTCCCGGGCATCCGGCCGGTCGCGGCCGTGCAGGTCGGCGATGGTCCAGGCGACGCGCAGCACCCTGTCGAGACCGCGCGCCGTGAGCAGTCCCCGGTCCATGTCCCGCTCGACGGCCTCCAGTGCTCCGGGGGCCACGGTCCACCGGGTGCGCAGCTCATGGCCCGGGACCTCGCTGTTGACCGACCAGCCGGTGCCCCGGAGCCTGGCAGCCGCCCGCGCCCTGGCCTCCAGCACGCGGGCGGCGACCACGGCGGTGGACTCCCCGCCCCCGCCCGCCAGTGCCGAACGGTGGACCGGTTCGACCTCGATCCGCAGGTCCACCCGGTCGAGCAGCGGTCCGGACATCCGTGCCTGGTAGCGGCGGACGACGGACGGTGGGCATTCGCAGCCGGAGCCGTGCAGGGTGTGCCGCCCGCAGGGACAGGGGTTGGCCGCGAGGACCATGAGGAAGCGCGCGGGCAGGCGGACGACGCCGCCGCTCCGGGCGACCACGACGTGACCGGACTCCAGGGGTTGGCGCAGGGCGTCGAGCGCCTTCCCGGAGAACTCCGGCGCCTCGTCGAGGAAGAGCACGCCCCGGTGGGCCAGGGAGACGGCTCCGGGCCTGGGCAGCCCGTGCCCGCCGCCGACGAGCGCCTGCATGGTCGCCGAGTGGTGCGGGGCGCAGTACGGGGCGGTGCGTACCAGGGGCTCGCCGGGCGGGAGCACGCCCGCCACCGAGTGGACCGCGGTGACCTCCAGCGATTCCCGCCGGGTCAGCGGCGGGAGCACGCCCGGCAAACGCTCGGCCAGCATGGTCTTGCCCGCGCCCGGCGGCCCGGTGAGCAGCAGGTGGTGGCCGCCGGCCGCGGCGACCTCCAGTCCGGTGCGGGCGGTCCGCTGGCCCGCGACGTCCGCCAGGTCGGGCCCGCCGCCGACCCCGGACACCGTGCGAGCCCCGCTGCCCACCCCGGCGCCTGGCACGAGGAGCCCGGCGAGGGCCGGGTCGCGCCGCCCGGCGGCGACGGGCTCCTCATGGGGCACCGGTTCGTCGGCGAGCACCGCGATCAGCTGCCGGAGGGTGCGGACGCCCAGCACGGACACGCCGGGGACCAGGGACGCCTCGCCCGCCGTCTGTTCCGGCACGACCACCTGCTCGTACCCCGCCTCGGCCGCCGCGAGGACCGCGGGGAGCACCCCGCGCACCGGTCGCACCCGGCCGTCCAGCCCGAGCTCTCCGATGAGGACCAGGTCGGCGATCTGCCGTGGGTCGATGCGCTCGGCCGCCGCCAGCACGGACACCGCCACGGCGAGATCGAATCCGCTGCCGCCCTTGGGCACGGACGCGGGGCTGAGGCCCACGGTGAGCTTCTTCTGCGGCCATTCGGCCCCCGAGTTGACCACCGCGGCCCGGACCCGGTCCCGGCTCTCGACAAGGCTCTTGTCCGGCAGCCCCACCAGGGTGAACGCGGCCACCCCGGGCTCCAGGTCGGCCTGGACCTCCACCACCACGCCCTCGACGCCGACGAGGGCGACGGAGCAGGCACGGGCGAACCCCATCACGCCACCCCCCTGGCGTGCTCCACCACGGCGGCGCCCCTGCGGGGCAGCACGACACCCACCAGGTCCACGCGGATCCCGCCCGGTGGCGCTCCGCCGTGCCGGGCCGCCCAGCACTCCGCGAGGTGCCTGAGCCTGCGGGACTTGGCGGGCGTCACGGCCGCCATCGGGTGTCCGTGGGCCGCACCGGCCCTGCGGGTCTTGACCTCGCAGACGACGAGCACGTCGCCCTCGCGGGCCACGATGTCGATCTCGCCGGCCCTTCCGCAGCGCCAGTTCCTCGCCAGCAGCCGCATCCCCGACCCGGTCAGCAGCCGGGCCGCCAGATCCTCTCCGTACCGTCCCAGTGCGCGCGTCGCGTTCATGTCGGCACCACCTCCGGCACCGACTCTGCGGCGTCGGCCCGGATGATGTGGATCTTGCCGGGAATCGGTGGACAAGGGCCCCGCTGTGGAAAACTCCGCCACCCACACGGGTGACGGAGCTGTCGGAGCTGACGGGGATTACGTGGCTCTCGATGCTGACGGCGCTGTCGGCGCTCTCGGCGCCGACGGTGAGCGCGGCAAGCACACCCCGCCGCGGCAGCCCCAGGCGGGGGCATCAGCTGCCCGGGAGCTCCAGGTCGCTCTTGTTGAGCTCCTCGATGTTCACGTCCTTGAAGGTCAGCACGCGGACCTGCTTCACGAACCGGGCCGGCCGGTACATGTCCCAGACCCAGGCATCCGCCATCGAGACCTCGAAGAACACCTCACCCTGGACCGAGTGCACCTGCATCTCGTAGTCGTTGGTGAGGTAGAAGCGGCGCTCCGTCTCGATCACGTATTTGAACAGCCCGACGACATCTCGGTACTCCCGGTAGAGCTTCAGCTCCATCTCGGTCTCGTACTTCTCGAGGTCCTCGGCGCTCATGGCATGTTCCCCTTCAGCCTTGCGTCCCCCTATTGTGCGCCAGCGCCCCGCGCCCCTATGCGATTTCCGGGGCGAGGACCACCGGCGTACTCGGAGGTCCCTCGTCGAGCAGCGTACGCAGCAGCTCGGCGAGCCTGGTCGGGTACACCGTCTCACGCGCCGCCGACAGTTCGGCGGAGGTCCACCACCTGAGGCCGGCGACACTGCGCAGCTCCAGCTCGGTGAGCCCGGCCGGGGCGGTCTCGGTCGTCGTCGTGCGGGCCAGGAAGTACCACTCGTCCTGCTCCCAGCGTCGGCCGTCGAACGGGAACGAGCACTGGCGCCGCCAGAGCACGGGACCGAGGTCCACCTCGGTGATCCCGGTCTCCTCGGCCAGCTCGCGCAGCGCCGCCTGCTCGCGCGTCTCGTCGCCCTCCAGCCCGCCGCCCGGGGTGAACCACCAGTCGTCGGCGGGGTCGGCGGGCTCGTGGCCGTGGAGGAGCAGGATGCGGTCGTCCGGGTCGAGCAGGACCACCCTGGCGACCCTGCGCGGCCCCTCGGCGGCCGGTGGCTCAGGCGACACCCGCGCCCTCCCGCTCCCGCCTGCACGCCCGCCCGGTCCGCGCGGCCACGGGCCCGTACAGGGCACCGCCCACGATGAGCGCCGCGCCGGTCACCACGGTGGCCAGCATCAGCTTCACGGGGCCGGGCCGGGACACCCCGCCCGGCAGTTCGGCGAAGGCGTCGGGCCGGGCCACCATCCCGCCGTCCAGCGGCCAGGCGATCGCGTCGACACGGGCCTCGACGGCGCTGCGCGGCACGGAGCCGTTGCCCCGCTCCTGGAGATGGGAACGCGAGTCCAGCGAGGTCCTGCGGTCGTCGCCCATCAGGAAGAGATGGCCCTCGGGGACCTTGGCGGTGAAGTTCTCGGCGGCCGGCCCCTCGGCGCGCAGATACGGTTCGTCGATCGCCCGGCCGTTGACGGTCAGCCGCCCGTCGTCTCCGCAGCAGGCGACCTCGTCGCCGCCGACGCCGACGACCCGCTTGACCATGGGGAGGTTGCCCCAGTCCTTGTCACGGAAGATCACGACGTCGCCCCGCCGGATGTCGTCGCCGTCCGTCCGCTCGGCCAGCACCCGGTCCCCCACGTTGACCGTGGGGACCATGGAGTCGGTCGGGACCGTGTACGGCTGGTAGACGAGTGCGCCCCACACGAAGCCGCCGAGGAAGAGCACACAGCCGACGGCCACGGCTATGCCGGACAGCGCGCTGCCCAGCCGGCCGCCGCCGGCACCCTCGCGTCCTGTACCGCCCATCCAGCGCTCCTCGGAGATCGTCCCCGCCGCGTCGCGGGGGTCTGCGGTCCGCGAGGCACCCTACCCGGCGGTACGGCCCCGGGTCAGCACCCGGATCAGGCCCCGGACGGTGACGGCCGGGCACGGCCGGGCGCTGCCGGGCGCTGCCGGGGCGGGCGCTGCGGGGCCGAAGTGGTCCCGCCCCCGCCCGCGGAACCGGTCGCGGAGCCGCTCGGGGGACAGGCGTCGAGCACCGCAGTCCACAGGCCCGGCCGGCAGCGCCCGGCGCAGCCCGCTCCACCCGGAGCCCCGAGCCGGGACGTCAGCCTCCCGGGCGGCACCCGCCCCGGTCGGACCCCGGCCGGATTCCGGTCCGACCGGGGTCCGACGGTCGGACGGTCAGACGCTCAGACGCCGGCGGCGCCACAGCACGAGCGGCACGGCGGCGGCGAGACCCAGGGCCGGCGGGGCGATCGCGGCGGCGGCCGCGGCATTGAGCCCCGGCTGGTCGTAGGTGGCGGGCACCGGCAGCGTGGACCAGCGGTTCACCGGCCAGGCGACGACGACGGCACGGCCGACGACCTCGTCGACCGGGACGAATCCGCGGTTGACGTCTTCCATGTGGTACCGCGAGTCCTGGGAGTTCTGGCGGTTGTCGCCCATCACCCAGATCCGGTCCTCGGGCACCTTGAACGGGCCGAAGGGCTGGTCGTCGCAGGCGGAGCTGCCCGGGTAGAGGTAGTCCTCCTCCAGGGCCTTCCCGTTGACCTTGACCGGCCCGCCCTTCTTGCACTCGACCGTATCGCCCGCGACCGCGATGGTGCGCTTGATCAGGTCCTTCTCCTCGGCGGAGGGCATCAGACCGATGAAGCTGAGGAACTCCTGGAGGATGTTGGGCTCGGGGGTGGGCTCCCCCTCCAGCCAGCCGCCCGGGTCGTGGAAGACCACGACCTCGCCGCGCTCGGGCTCCGAGCCGAACCAGGGCGTGAGCTTGTCCACCAGCACGCGGTCACCGCGCTGCAGGGTGTTCATCATCGAATCCGACGGAATGGAGAACGCCTGCACCAGGAAGGTCTTGATCAGGAGCGCGAGAAGCAGCGCGATACCGATCAGGAGCGGCAGTTCCTTCCAGAAGGATCGCTGCTTCTTCTGTCCCGTACCGCTGCCCTCCGGCGCATCGTCGTCACCGCCGCCCGCCGGAGCCGTTCCGCCCGCGTCCGAGGGCTGCTCGGGGGACCGCCCCGGCCTCTCCTCGGGATCGTCGTGCCCGGACCGTGCGCCGACCGCCACGTCCCCCACATCCACTCCTCACTCCGTACGAACCGCCTGCCCCGTACGAGGAACAGGCCCACCACTCCCATAACGAGCGGGAGTTCCGCAGGGGTCGGGAGCAGGACCATTCCGTTCAGATCCTGGGAGGACACACTATGCGACGGTGCCGCGGCGGCCGGTGTCCCCACACGCGCGCCCGGTACCGACGCGAAGGTCCCCGGTTCCTCCAGACGGCGCCAGTGGTCCAGCGGCCAGGCGATCACCACGGCCTGCCCGACGACCTGGTCCTCTGACACGGTTCCCTGCCCCTCCTCCCTCAGGTGGAAACGGGAGTCGGCGGAGTCGGAGCGATGGTCTCCCATCACGAACAGCCGCCCCTCGGGCACCCTGACCTCGAAGGAGATCGTCGACGGCGCGTTGCCGGGGTGCAGATAGGGCTCGTTCAAGGGTACGCCGTTGACCGTGACCAGGCCGTTCGCGTCGCAGCACTTCACGGTGTCGCCGCCGACCGCGATCACCCGCTTGATCAGGTCGCGTTCGTCGTCCGAGGGCAGCAGCCCGATGAAGGTCAGGAACTGCTTGACCTGTTTGACGACGACGGGGTCGTCGCCGGCCGGCTTCTCCTCGCTCGGCAGCCAGCCGCCGGGGTCCTTGAAGACGACGACGTCGCCGCGCTCGGGCCGGGAGCCGAACCAGGGCGTGAGTTTGTCGACCAGCACCCGGTCCTGGATGCGGATCGTCTGCTCCATCGAGCCGGAGGGGATGACGAACGCCTGGACCAGGAAGGTCTTGAGCACCAGGGCGATGAGCAGGGCGACAGTGATGAGGAGGGGGACCTCCTTGACCGCCGAGCGCCGGCGCTTGCGCCTGACCTTCTGGGCGAGCCGGCGCCGCTCGGCGCGGCCCGGCAGGGGGCGGCCGCCGTCGGTGGGACGGGTCCCCGTCGGCAGCCGGGTGTCGGCGCGATGACTCGCCGGGCGGCCGCGGTTACCCATGTCCGCCCACGACGCCGCTGGGCGGCGGCACGTGCCGGAAGGCACCGGTCGGCTCGAGGGAGGTCCAGCGTCCGGCGGGCCAGCCGATCCAGTCGGCCCGGCCGATCACGCGGTCGACGGGGACCATGCCGCCGCCCGGGTCGCCGAGGTGGTCGCGGGAGTCCCGGGAGTTCGACCGGTGGTCGCCCATGACCCACAGCCGTTCCGCGGGGACGACGATGTCGAAGGCCACCTCGGACGGCGCGTCGCCGGGATGCAGGTACTCCTCGTCGACCGGTGCACCGTTCACCTCGATCCTGCCCTCGTCGTCGCAGCAGACCACGCGGTCCCCGCCGGTGCCGACCACGCGCTTGACGAAGTCGGTGTCGGCCGGTTCCGCGAGGCCGAGAGCGGCGAGCCCCTCTCGTACTACGGAACTCACGGGGTTTTCCGTCAGTTCCGCCTGGACGAAGGAACCTCGGCCGTCGAAGACGACGATGTCGCCGCGGGCCGGCCGGGAGTCGGTCCCGTAGGCGAGTTTGTTGACCAGGATCCGGTCGCCGACCTGGAGCGTGGGCTCCATGGAGCTGCTCGGGATCTGGAAGGGCTGGACCACGAAGTGGCTGAACAGCAGCACGACGACGGTGCAGACCGCGCCGGTGAGCGCCGCGGTGCGCAGGGAGACGCGGGAGCCGATGCGCTGCCACGCCGTCCCCCCGGGGGAACGGCCCCCGCCGCGGCGGACGAGCCGGGAGAAACGCGCGGAGCGCGACCGCTCCTGCGCGGCCCCCTCGTCGGGGCCGGAGGTGCGGTCGCGCTCCGTGTGCTGTGCTTCGGTGTCCATCGGGGACAGAGCCTATCCGGCCGCCCTGTGAACACCGGACGCGCGTACGAGCTCCGGGTCCGTCCGGCCGTCGCGGGCCGGGCGGGCGGGGGCTCAGTTGTCGCGCTTCTCCTTGATCTTGGCGGCCTTGCCGCGCAGCTCGCGGAGGTAGTAGAGCTTGGCGCGGCGGACGTCACCGCGGGTGACGAGCTCGATCTTCTCGAAGATCGGGCTGTGCACCGGGAAGGTGCGCTCGACGCCGACGGAGAAGGAGACCTTGCGGACCGTGAAGGTCTCGCTCACGCCCGCGCCCTGGCGGCGGATGACGACGCCCTTGAACTGCTGGATACGGGAGCGGTTGCCCTCGATGACGCGGACGTGGACGTTCACGGTGTCGCCGGGGCGGAAGGCCGGGACGTCGGAGCGCAGCGAGGCGGCGTTGACGCTGTCGAGCAGGTGAGCCATGGTGTTCTGCTTCCTCGTCGATGCCACAGGTCATCGACGGAATGTCGTGAGGAGTTCGGGGTGCTCACGTCGGGCGGGCGTCGTTCCCCCTGTGGCAGGGGCGCCGGCCGGACGCACAGCAGCGGCTCATTCTTCCATGAGCTCCGGCCTGCGCCAAAATCGCCCTCCGGGCTCCGGAGCCCAGCCGAGCATCGAGAGGATCTCCCGGTCCTTCTTGTCGAAGGCTGCGGGGTCGCAACGCTCGATCAGGTCGGGCCTGTTGGCCGCGGTGCGGCGGAAGGCCTCGTCCCGGCGCCAGCGGGCGATCTTCCCGTGGTGGCCGCTGACGAGCACGTCGGGGATCTCCCGTCCGCGCCAGACGGGGGGCTTGGTGTAGACAGGCCCCTCCAGCAGGTCGGCCATCGCACCCGGGGCGAACGAGTCGTCGCGGTGCGACTCCGCGTTGCCGAGCACGCCGGGGAGCAGCCGCGCGACGGCCTCGGTGACCACGAGCACGGCGGCCTCGCCGCCGGCCAGCACGTAGTCCCCGATGGAGACCTCGTACACCGGCATGCGGGTCGCGTACTCGTCCACGACGCGGCGGTCGATGCCCTCGTAGCGGGCGGGGGTGAAGACGAGCCACGGGCGCGCGGAGAGCTCGACGGCGAGTTCCTGGGTGAAGGGGCGGCCGCTCGGGGTGGGCACGACCAGCGCGGGGCCGTGCGCGCCGGCCTCGTAGCCCGTCGCGAGCACGTCGTCCAGGGCGTCGCCCCAGGGGCCGGTCTTCATGACCATGCCGGGGCCGCCGCCGTAGGGAGTGTCGTCGACCGTGTTGTGGCGGTCGTAGGTCCAGTCGCGCAGGTCGTGGACGTGGACGCCGAGCAGGCCCCGGGCGCGCGCCTTGCCGACCAGGGAGACGTTCAGGGGGTCGAGGTACTCGGGGAAGATCGTGACGACGTCGAGCCGCATCAGGACTCCCCGGCCGCCGCGTCACGGGCGGAGGCGACCTCGGCCTGGCTGTCGTCGATCAGACCGGGCGGCGGTGTGATGACGGCCCGCTGCTCCTCCAGGTCGATCTCGACGACGATCTCCTCCACGAAGGGGATCATGACCTCGCTGCCGTCGGGGCGTTCGACGATGAACAGGTCCTGCGACGGCAGATGGCTGATCTCGGTGATCCGTCCGATCGCGGTGCCGTCGGCGAGGACCACGTCGAGGTCCATCAGCTGGTGGTCGTAGTACTCCTCGGGGTCCTCGGGGAGCTCCTCCGGGTCCACCTTGGCGATCAGCAGGGTGTTGCGCAGCGCCTCGGCGGCGTTGCGGTCGGCGACGCCCTCGAAGCGCAGCAGGAGCCTGCCGCTGTGCACGCGGCCGGCCGCGATCGTCAGAGGGCCCGCGCCGGCCGGGTCGGTGGCCAGCACGGCTCCCGGTCCGAGCCGCAGCTCGGGCTCGTCCGTGCGCACCTCGACGGTGACCTCGCCCCTGATGCCATGGGCGCGTCCGATCCGCGCCACCACCAGCTGCACGTTTGCTGCTCCTTCGGTTGACCCGGGCGGCCGGCCCGGCCCCCGCGGCCGGGGGCGGCGGGGAGGGGCGGTGCGGGTACGGCGTGATACGACGACGGGCCGGGGAGGGCTCTGGAGCCCTCCCCGGCCCGAGCCGGTGCTGCGACCGGCCCCGGGGCGGACCCCCGGGCCGGTGTTCCACTTCAGATCAGTGGACCTGGTCCACGTCGACGAGGTCGACGCGGATGCCACGGCCGCCGATGGCGCCCACGACGGTGCGCAGGGCACGCGCGGTGCGGCCGTTGCGGCCGATCACCTTGCCGAGATCGTCGGGGTGCACCCGGACCTCCAGTACGCGGCCGCGGCGCAGATTGCGCGAGGCGACCTGCACGTCGTCCGGATTGTCGACGATGCCCTTCACGAGGTGCTCGAGAGCCTCCTCGAGCATGCTCAGGCCTCGGTCGACTCGGCGGGAGCGGCCTCGGCCTCGTCCGC
Organism: Streptomyces genisteinicus; assembly: GCF_014489615.1. Lineage (GTDB taxonomy): Bacteria > Actinomycetota > Actinomycetes > Streptomycetales > Streptomycetaceae > Streptomyces > Streptomyces genisteinicus. The sequence continues at coordinate 5,314,643 of NZ_CP060825.1, read as the reverse complement.
CTTCTTCTCGGCCTTCTTGGCCTTCGGCGTGATGGCCTCGCCCTTGGCGTCGCCACCCTCGATGGCCTTGGCGAAGGCGTCGAAGGAAGCGCGCTTGTCTTCCTTGGTGGCCGGGGCCAGCAGCGGCTTCTCCGGGGCGGGCAGGCCCTTGGCCTTCTGCCAGTCGCCGGTGAGCTTCAGGATGGCGAGGACCGGCTCGGTCGGCTGGGCGCCGACGGAGAGCCAGTACTGCGCACGCTCGGAGTCGACCTCGATGCGCGAGGGGTTGTACGTCGGGTGGTACAGCCCGATCTCCTCGATGGCCCGGCCGTCACGGCGGGTGCGGGAGTCGGCGACGACGATGCGGTAGTGGGGCTGGCGAATCTTGCCGAGACGCTTCAGCTTGATCTTGACTGCCACGGGAGTGGTGTCTCCTGGTCTTGACGTGGTTGGGCACAACGAGATGCCACGTGGGGTTGCGGTACTCGGGTGCCCGATGGACGCGTCAGCCGGAGGCGAGAGGGTTCCTGTGCGGCTGTCGAGTACAGCTAGCCATTGTGCCACATGCGCACAGCGGCTCTTCACCCGCCTGCCCCGGCCGGCGCCCCGTCGGCGACCGGCGGAGCCCGGCGGGTGGAGTGCTCGTGCGCACCCGCCCGCTCAGCTCGCGGCGCCGACGACTTCCGGGATGCGGAACGGCTTGCCGCAGCCGCCGCAGACGATCGGCGCCTGGGCGAGGACGGACGGGACGACTCTGACGTTGCGGCCGCAGTCACAGACGGCCTTGACCCGCACACCGCCGCCGGACGAACCGTGCCGTGCGGCCGGTCCCCGGAAGGAACGCTTGGTGTCGGACGCCGTCGCCGCGGTGTGCGCCTTCAGGGCGCGCTGCAGCCTCTCGATGGTGGGGCGGTACCGCCGCTTGGCCTCGGGGTTGAGCGTGACCAGCGAGAAGCCGCTGCTGGGATGCGGCTCCTCGGGGTGGTCGAGGCCCATCTCCTCGGCGATCGCGAGGAAGCGGCGGTTGTGGTAGCGGCCGGCGCGAGAGGTGTCGCGGACTCCTCGCGCGGCGGCGATGCCGTGGACTGCCTCGTGGAGCAGTCGCTCGAAGGAGAGCTCGGCGCCACAGGCGGACGAGGACTCTCCGATCAGGGACTCTGGCGCGGCCAGATCCGGCAGTTCGGGGTGGTACCGCTGAATGTCGGCCCACGCCTGTGCCAGCTCTGCGGCGAGAACAGGTGGTGTCGTGCTCACGTCGTGACAACGAGCCGGGAGGCCCCCGGGTTCCATTCCGGGGCATCGCAAATATTTTGCACGTACCCGTCAGTTCGCGGCCGATGCCGCCGACAGGGGCGGGTGGGCGGATCGGGGGAGATCGAGGAGGAACGGGCACAGCTCACACCAAGGTGGTGCGTAACCGCATCACCGCGCGCCCCAGCGCGTACGGGGAACGCGCGACGCGCCTCGCCCGCTCGGGGCGGCCGCTCGGACCGCCGCTCTCCGCGCGCCCCGGCCGGGCCGCACGCACGACCCTCTCCGCGGGCATGCGCCATGACGGCGACAGTACCGGGGGCGTCGCGGGCCTCCCGCACCGCCCCGTCCTCGGCCGCCGCCCGCGTACGGGACCCGCCGGCCCGGCGGGTCGCCCCCGGACCGCGCGGACCGGGGCTTCCCGCCCCCGCCCCGTGGCCCCGGGTGCGCAGGGGCGCGGGCACCCGCCTCTCCCGCCCCGGCCGTCGCGGCCGCCTCGAAGCCGGGGGCGCCAAGTCCCCGACGTGCCCGGCATCGTGAGTCGGGTAAGACTGGGGACGAGGAGCGGGAAGCAGGCGTTCCGAGCGTTCGCGTCCTTGACGCGGTGATCCGTCTCGTGCTGCGACCGCTCCCGCCGGCCGCAGGCGTACGGGCGGTCGGCCGCGGTGCCGGGCACCGGACAGCCGTCCGCCGGTCCGGCTCCGTCGATCAGGTCACTGGTGGCGGCCCGCACGGTCCTCCCCCGGGCGTCTGCACAGGTGTCCCGGCCATGGCGGCCGGGCGTCTGCACAGGTGTCCCGGCCATGGCGCGCATGCTGCGGCGATCCGGTCCGGGACGGGAATCGGCCAAGCACCCCGGGGCGCACGCACCGGGCGCGCAAGCAATACCGCACAACCCCTGGACGCGGGGGCGCACGCGCAGTTCCCTGGCATACGGAAGCGCGGTACGAACGCACCAGGGGCCTGCCCTTCAGGGCACAACCGACTCTCATGGCGGAATGGGGCGTATTGATGGCATCCACGCTCGTCCGGAACCGGCACCGCACGGCGTCGGCGTCCTCTCCTCCGACGGCACAGACGGATCGGACCGCTCCGGTGGTCCCCGGGGACCAGGACCTCCTCGCACAGGCACGGGCCCGGGACTGGGCCGAGATCCAGGAGCGCATGCTGGTGCCGCTGTACGAGGCCGTGTACGAACGGCTGGAGGTGGGCGCCGGTTCGCGCCTGCTCGGCATCGGCTGCGGCTCCGGGCTCGCCCTGCTGATCGCCGCGTCCCGCGGCGCCGCGGTCACGGGCACCGAGGGCGATCCCGGCCTGCTGACGCTGGCCAGGGAGCGGATGTCCGCCTCCGGCGCGGAGTGCGCGCGGGCGCGGCTGGCCGCGGGGGCGGACGGTGTCCGCGACGGCGCGCACCTGCCCGCCTGGAACCTGGTCACCGCGTTCCAGCCGATCGGCGGGGGCGCGGAGGAAGCCCCCTGGCTGGAGCCGGCCCTGCGCGAGGCGGTGGCCGGCGCGGAGCGCGGCGCGGCGGTGGTGCTCACGGCCTGGGGGCCGCCGGAGCGGTGCGCGACGTCCGGGGTGCTGCGGGTGGCGCGCGGGAGCAGTCCCGGCGGCACGGCGGACCGGCCCGCGTCCCCCCGGGACGGGCTGGAGGACGTGGCGGCGCGCGCGGGACTGCGTCCGGACGGCTCGGGGCGGGTCGCCTGCCCGTTCGGCTACGCGGACGCCGACAGCGCGGTGCGCGGACTGATGTCGACCGGCCTGTACGACGCGGCGGTGCGCGAGAGCGACGCCGGCCAGGTGGCCAAGGAGATCGCCGAGGCGCTCCACCCGTACCGCAGGCCCGACGGGACGGTCTGGATGCCGAACGTCTTCCGCTACCTGATCGCCCGCGTCCCCTGAGCCCGCCCGTTCCCGTGCCCCGGGTGCGCCGGGGCACGGGAACACGCCCCGGCGCACGGTCGGCGAGCACGCGCGGGGCCCCGTGACCGTCGTCGGTCACGGGGCCCCGGTCGCGGGACGCGTCCCGCTCAGCCCATGAACTTCTTGAACTCCTCGGGCAGTTCGAAGTCCTTGCCCGGCTCCCCCGCCGGCAGCCCGAACGCGCCGCCGCCCTGCTGGGCCTGCTCGCGCCGTGCCGCGGCCTCGGCCTCCTCGGCCTTCCGCTTCATCGGGTTGCCGCTCTTGCGCTTGCCCTTGGCCTGCTTCTGCTGCTTCTTCTGCCGGCCGGGTCCGCCGCCCATGCCGGGGATGCCGGGCATGCCCGGCATGCCGCCGCCCTGTGCCATCCGCGACATCATCTTGCGCGCCTCGAAGAAGCGCTCGACCAGGTTCTTGACCGCGCTGACGTCGACACCGGAACCGCGGGCGATACGGGCGCGGCGGGAGCCGTTGATGATCGTCGGGTCCGTGCGCTCGCCCGGGGTCATCGACTTGATGATGGCGGCCGTGCGGTCCACGTCGCGCTCGTCGATGTTGTTGATCTGGTCCTTCATCTGGGCCATGCCCGGCAGCATGCCGAGCAGCTTGCTGATGGAGCCCATCTTGCGGACCTGCTCCATCTGGGCCAGGAAGTCGTCGAGCGTGAACTCCTTGCCCTTGCTGCTCGCCAGCTTGGAGGCCATCTTGGCGGCCTCTTCCTGGCTGAAGGTCTGCTCGGCCTTCTCGATCAGCGAGAGCATGTCGCCCATGCCGAGGATGCGGGACGCCATGCGGTCCGGGTGGAACGCGTCGAACTCGTCCAGCTTCTCGCCGTTGGAGGCGAACATGATCTGCTTGCCGGTGACGTGCGCGATGGAGAGCGCGGCACCGCCCCGGGCGTCGCCGTCGAGCTTGGAGAGGACCACGCCGTCGAAGCCGACGCCGTCGCGGAACGCCTCGGCGGTGTTGACCGCGTCCTGACCGATCATGGCGTCGACGACGAAGAGGACCTCGTCGGGCTGGACGGCGTCGCGGATGTCCGCGGCCTGCTCCATCAGCTCCTGGTCGATGCCGAGGCGGCCGGCGGTGTCGACGATCACGATGTCGAACTGCTTGGTGCGCGCGTACTCGATCGAGTCCTTGGCGACCTGGACCGGGTCGCCGACCCCGTTGCCCGGCTGCGGCCCGTAGAAGCCGACGCCCGCGCGCTCGGCGACCACCGAGAGCTGGGTGACGGCGTTCGGGCGCTGGAGGTCGCAGGCGACGAGCAGCGGCGAGTGGCCCTGGCCCTTCAGCCAGAGGCCGAGCTTTCCGGCCAGGGTGGTCTTGCCCGCGCCCTGGAGACCGGCGAGCATGATCACGGTCGGTGCGGTCTTCGCGAACCGCAGGCGCCGGGTCTCCCCGCCGAGGATCCCGATCAGCTCTTCGTTGACGATCTTGACGACCTGCTGGCTCGGGTTGAGCGCCTTGGACACCTCGGCGCCCAGCGAGCGGGTCTTGACCTGCTTGATGAACTCCCGGACGACGGGCAGGGCGACGTCGGCCTCGAGCAGGGCGATGCGGATTTCCCGTGCGGCGCCGTCGATGTCCGCCTCGGACAGGCGCCCCTTGCCACGCAGGTTCTTGAAGGTCGCTGAGAGGCGATCGGAGAGAGTGTCGAACACGGCGGCGTCGGTCCTCAGGGTCGGGGGCGTTGGATCGCCCTCCAGGGTATCCGGCCGCGCGGCGCAATCGTCCTCGCCTGCCGTATCCGGTCGGCACAAGCCCTGCACGGGCGGGCGCAGCGGGGCCGCGGAGGGCTGCGGCCGGGGCACGGCGGCGCACCGGGCCCGCGCCGGCCCGGCTCCCGCCGCTGCGCGGCGCGGGCGCACGGCCCGCGCCGCGCAGGCTCAGCGCAGCGCTTCCTCCACGCCCGTCGCGAGGGCCTTCGCCTCCGCGTCGCCCAGCGGGGCGCCGTCCGTCCCGGTCACGTAGAAGGCGTCCACCGCGTTCGCGCCCAGGGTGGAGACCCGGGCGCTGCGCACCTGCACCGCGGCGCCCTCCAGTGCGCGGCCGATCCGGTGCAGCAGCCCCGGGGCGTCCTGGGCCCGGACCTCGATCACCGTGGCGAGCCGCGACCCGGCGGGTGCCACCGTGACCCGCGGCGGCGGCGCCGTGATGCCCCGCCGACGCGGATAGGCGGCCTCGCGCTCCGCGAGGCGGCCGCGGATGTCCAGGGAGCCGTCGAGGACGCGCACCAGGTCGGCACGGAGCCGGGCTGCCTGGGGCAGCGAGCCGTACTCGGCGGCGACACGCCAGTCGAGCACCAGCACGGACTGCTCCGCCTGCTCCGTGGCACCCGTGGGCAGCTCTATGGCGCGCAGGTCGGCCGCCCGGACGGTCAGCCGGTGCAGGGCGAGCACCCCGGCCACGGCGGGCAGCACCCCCGGCTGGTCCGGCAGGGCGATCAGCAGTTCCACGCCGACGGGCTCCGGTTCGCCGTCCTCCGCGGGCGCGGCCGGCTCGGTGTGCAGGGCGAGCACCGGTTCGCCGGTGCGCAGGGCCTCCATGGCCAGGCGCTCCTGCTCGGCGCTGGGGGCGGCCTGCTCCGGGTCGGCGGGCGCGTCGCCCGCCAGCACGGCCGCGGCGCGGCGCACCAGGTCGGCCACGAGCGAACCGCGCCAGGACGACCACGCGGCGGGCCCGGTCGCGAGGGCGTCCGCCTCGGTGAGGGCGTGCAGCAGCTCCAGGGTGGTCACCGAGCCGACCGCCTTGGCGACGGACTCCACCGTCGCCGGGTCGTCCAGGTCCCGGCGGGTGGCGGTCTCGACGAGCAGCAGGTGGTGCCGTACGAGGGTGGCGACGACGCCCACGTCGGTGCGGTCGAAGCCGATCCGGGACGCGATGTCCCGGGCGATCGTCTCCCCGACCTCGGAGTGGTCGCCGGGCCAGCCCTTGCCGATGTCGTGCAGGAGGGCGGCGACGAGCAGCAGGTCGGGGCGGCCGACGTGGCGGGTGAGGGCGGAGGCCTTGACCGCCGTCTCGACGAGATGCCGGTCGACGGTCCAGGTGTGGACGGCGTTGCGCTGCGGGCGGCACCGCACCCGCTCCCAGTCGGGCACCAGCCGGGTGACGATCCCCTCGGCCTCCAGCGCCTCCCACACCGGCACGGTCGCCTCCCCGGCGCCCAGCAGGGTCACCAGCTCCTCGCGGGCCTCGGCGGGCCACGGCACGGGCAGCGGCGGGGCGGCCTGGGCGAGGCGGCGCACCGCGTAGCGGGAGACCGGCAGACCGGACTGGGCGGCCGCCGCGGCGGCGCGCAGCGGCAGCACCGGGTCGCGGTCGGGCCGGGCGGTGCGGGCGAGCACGACCTCGCCGTCCTGTTCCACGACGCCTTCCGCGAGCGGGGTGCGTTCGGGCTGGGGAGCCCGTCCGCCGCTCAGCATGGCGCGCAGCCGCGGCCGGACGGCGCGGGAGCGCAGCACGCGGCCCACCTCGCGCCAGGTGACGTCGCCGGCGTACGACACCGTCCGCGCGGCCTCGTAGACCTGGCGGAGCAGGGCGTCGGCGTCGAGGAGGCCGAGTTCGGCGGCGACCTGGTCCTGTTCCTGGAGGGCGAGGCGGTCGGTGGCCCGCCCGGTGGACAGGTGGAGGGCGTCGCGTACGTCGAGGAGGATGCGGCGGGCCTCGGCGAGGCCCTCCCGGGGGGCGTCCGCCAGCCAGGAGGCGGCGACGGCGCCGAGGGCGGTGACGTCGCGCAGCCCGCCGCGGGCCTCCTTGAGGTCCGGTTCCAGGAGGTACTGGAGCTCGCCCTGGCGCTCGGCCCTCTCCCGGCACAGCGCGTCCAGGTCGGGCAGCCGCCGGGGGGCCTGGTTGCGCCAGTCGGCGAGGACGGTGGTGCGCAGGGCGGCCACCAGGCCGAGGTCGCCGGCGACGGGCCGGGCGTCGAGCAGGCCGAGCTGCACCTTGAGGTCCTCGGCCGCGGTGGAGCGGGCCTCGCCCGGCGTGCGCACCGAGTGGTCGAGGGCGAGGCCCAGGTCCCACACCGGGTACCAGATCCGGTCGGCGAGGGCGGCGACGGCCGCGGGGTCGTTCCCGTCGTGGAGGAGCAGCAGGTCGAGGTCGCTGCGGGGGGACAGTTCGCCGCGGCCGTATCCGCCGACCGCGACCAGCGCCGCTCCCCTGACCCCGGTGTCCGCCGCGCCCGCGGCGAACAGGGCCGCCAGCCAGTCGTCGGTCAGCCGGGAGAGGGACGCACGGCGCGACGGCCCGGACCGCCCCTTCTCCGAGAGAAGGCGCAGCCGGGCCGCCGCGTAGCCGCCGGGTCCCGAGTCTTCCGTTTCGTCGATCGTGTCGAGGCTCGTCACTCCGGCGGCTCCTTGTTCGGTGCCCGCCCGTCCCCGGGTGTGCCGGGGACGGGCGGGCCGCGTGGTCGCTTCCTACAGGGCGTCCGGGCCGCGCTCGCCGGTGCGGACCCGTACGGCGGTGTCCACCGGGACGCTCCAGACCTTGCCGTCACCGATCTTGCCCGTCCGGGCGGCCTTGACGATCACATCGACCAGCTGCTCGGCGTCGTCGTCCTCGACCAGCACCTCGATGCGGATCTTGGGGACCAGGTCGACGGTGTACTCCGCGCCGCGGTAGACCTCGGTGTGACCGCGCTGCCGGCCGTAGCCGCTGGCCTCCGTGACCGTGAGCCCCTGGACGCCGAAGGCCTGGAGGGCCTCCTTGATCTCGTCCAGCCGGTGCGGCTTCACGACTGCGGTGATGAGCTTCATGCGTCCACCTTCTTGGATTCTGCTGCGGCCACGGTGTCGACCGGTGCGGGCACGGCCTTGCGGGATGCGGCACCGCCGCCCGCGCCGCTGAAGTCGTACGCGGTCTCGGCGTGCTCGACCTGGTCGACGCCGGAGATCTCGTCGTCCTCGTCGACCCTCATGCCGATCGTCTTGTGGAGGACGAGGGCGAGGAGGGCGGAGGCCACCAGAGAGTAGGCCAGGACCGCGAAGACGCCGATCGCCTGCTTGCCGAGCTGCTCCAGGCCGCCGCCGTAGAAGAGGCCCGCGGCGTCGGACTGGACGCCGCCGGTGGCGAAGAAGCCGACCAGCAGCGATCCGATGATGCCGCCGACGAGGTGGACGCCGACGACGTCGAGGGAGTCGTCGTAGCCGAACTTGTACTTCAGGCCCACGGCCATGGCGCAGACCACACCGGCGACGGCGCCGACCGCGATGGCGCCGAGCGGGGAGACGGAGCCGCCCGCCGGGGTGATGGCGACCAGGCCGGCGACCGCGCCGGAGGCCGCGCCGAGGGTGGTGAAGGCGCCGTGGCGGATCTTCTCGTAGATGAGCCAGGCGAGCATCGCGGCGGCGGTGGCGACCTGCGTGTTGACGAACATCACCGCGCCGACGCCGTCGTCGTTGCCGAGCCAGGACCCGGCGTTGAAGCCGAACCAGCCGAACCACAGCAGACCGGCGCCGAGCATCACCAGCGGGAGGCTGTGCGGGCGCATCGGGTCCTTCTTGAATCCGACGCGCTTGCCGATGACGAGGATGACACCGAGCGCGGCGGCTCCGGCGTTGATGTGGACGGCGGTGCCGCCGGCGAAGTCGATGACGCCCATCTCGAAGAGCCAGCCGCCGGAGCCCCACACCCAGTGCGCGACCGGGAAGTAGACGACGGTCACCCACAGGGCGATGAACAGCGCCCAGGCGGTGAACTTGACGCGGTCGGCGAGGGCGCCGCTGATCAGCGCGGGGGTGAGCACCGCGAACATCAGCTGGAAGACGGCGAAGACGTAGACCGGGATGGTGTAGCCGTCCCACAGTTCGGTCACGCCGATGCCGCTGAGGCCGACGTAGTCCGCGCTCCAGCCGATGAGCGAACCGGAGTCGGTGCCGAAGGCGAGACTGAAGCCGTACAGCACCCAGAGGATGGTGACGATCCCGAGGCTGATGAAGCTCATCATCAGCATGTTCAGGGTGCTCTTGACGCGGACCATGCCTCCGTAGAAGAAGGCGAGGGCCGGGGTCATGAGCATCACCAGGGCGGAACAGATGAGCATGAACCCTGTGTTGGCGGCAGACAGCTCGGGAGCGTCTGCGGCAAGGGTCGAGATGCCTGGGGGCATCGGCGTCTCCTCGTCGTCGTGCGGCCGCGTGCGGGCGGAGCCGGGCGGTAGAGCGGGCCGGTTATGCGCCATGAGATTCGCGCAGCGCGGTTTCCGCCGATGCCGCACGATGTTTCGCGACCGTGACGAAGGGGTCCTGTGTGTTACGTCGCCATGAACGTGCTGATCGTCCGGGGGGCCCGGACGTACCATCTGCCCACATCACCATCCGGCCGCGGCGCCCGCTGCGGGTGACTTGGCACGGGGGGAGCCGAGTCGGTGCGTCGCAGCGGGTGCCGCGGCCGGGGTACGGGGCCGGCCGGCGCCCTCGGGGCCGGCCGGGCGCGTGCCGCTCAGACCGCCTCGGCCGTCTCGGGCAGCTGGGCGGTGAGCCGGTCGGTGAACTGGAGGACCTCGGCCACGTCGCCGAAGTCGCGGGCCGCGGTGTCGACCGTCTTGCGCAGCCGGGTGTTGACCCGCTCGGAGCGCACCTTGCGGGCGATGTCGAGCGCCTGCCCGGCGAAGGAGGTGGCCTCTTCGGGCTCCCTCTTCAGCAGGTGCACGGTGGCCATCCCGATGAGGTTGAGTGCGTACGACCGCTGGTGCTCGTGGTCGTGGCCGAAAAGCTCCACCGCGCGCTCCATCACGGGCTCCGCGAGGGACGCGTAGGTGGGGCTGCGGCCTGCGACGTACGCGAGGTCACGGTAGGAGTGGGCGTTCTCGCCGTTGAGCTCCGCCTCGGAGAAGAAGCGGATCCAGTCCGGCTCGGGCTCGCCGTCGAGGCCCGCGTCGGCGAAGGTGTCCTCGGCCATCCGGACCGCCCGCCTGCACTTGCTGGGCTGGCCCATGTTCGCGTAAGCGCGTGCCTCCATCGCATACAGCATCGCCTGTGTCCGCGAGGTGGCGCAGTCGCGGCTTCCGTACTGGGCGAGGTGGATGAGCTCCAGGGCGTCGTCGGGGCGGCCGAGGTGGATCATCTGGCGGCTCATCGAGGACAGGATGTACGAGCCCAGCGGCTTGTCGCCCGCCTCCTTGGAGGCGTGGAGGGCGAGGACGAAGTACTTCTGCGCGGTGGGCTGGAGGCCCACGTCGTAGCTCATCCAGCCCGCGAGCTCGGCGAGTTCGGCGGCGCAGCGGAAGAGGCGGCGCTCGGTGGCCGCCGGCTGCGGCTCCTGGAGGAGGTCCGTGACCTCGTGGAGCTGGCCGACCACGGCCTTGCGGCGCAGTCCGCCGCCGCACTGCGCGTCCCACTGGCGGAACATCGCGGTGGTGGACTCCAGCAGATCGAGTTCGGGTCCCGAGAGCCGGGCGGGCCGGCGGGCGCCGGCGGCGGCCTGGGGCGGGGGCGCGGCGCCGCCCGGTGCGGGCACGAGCCAGCGCTGCATCGGCTCGACGAGGGCTGGTCCGGCGGCGAGGGCCAGGGAGGTGCCGAGGAAGCCGCGGCGGGCGAGCATCAGGTCGCTGCGGGAGAACTCGCTGAGCAGCGCGACGGTCTGCGGCCCCGCCCACGGCAGGTCCACCCCCGACACCGAGGGGGCCTGGTGCGCCGAGCGCAGTCCGAGGTCCTCGACGGCGACGACGCTGCCGAAGCGCTCGGAGAACAGCTCGGACAGGATGCGCGGGATGGGCTCCCGGGGCTGCTCGCCGTCCAGCCAGCGGCGGACCCGTGAGGTGTCCGTGCTGATGTGGTGGGCGCCCATCTGACGGGCCCGCCGGTTGACCTGGCGCGCGAGCTCGCCCTTCGACCAGCCGCTGCGCACGAACCACGAACTCAGCTGTTCGTTGGGGCGCTTGCCGGTGCTCGTACCGTCTGCGCCGCTGCCGCTCACTCGACTGCCCCCATCCGTCGGACCCTCCGCCCGAACCGCTACCAGAATGCCGTGCGCCGGGGCCTTCGGCAGCCCTCCTGCACGGAGTCGGCCCTCCGGGTTGCCCCGGGCATACCCGCCGACGCGGTGCAATTGCAGGTTCGTGCACCGAACGTAATCCTACGATCACGTGCTCGGCGAGTGGGATTGCAGAAACGCCACCATTCGCCACCCCTCCGGGTGAACTCAGTTGAGGCCGGGCGCGATTCACTTGACACGGCACGATCCGGGGATGGCGGACCGTAGCGCGCAGGGGCGCGTGTCGCGGACCGCACTCCCTCCCGGACATCCGCGCGCCGCAGGAAGCCCCGCACGCCCTGCGACGGAGCGTCACCGGAACGCTCCGGGTCGTAACCACCGGCGCACTCGACCCGTTGGAGGGGGCATGGGCTTCACGATCGGCGGCACCCGGGGACTCGGCCACATCCGGACCGGCACCAGACGCCGCGGGCGCACGGCGGAGGCCACGGTGGTGGCCGAGTACACCGGGCTGTGGGGCTGGCCGGTGGTCCCCGGTGCCAGAGCCTCGGCCGGCCGGTGCTCCTGCGGTGACGCCGCCTGCCCGGCGCCCGGCGCCCATCCGCTCGGCTTCGCGGGCGAGGTGCCCGCCGGCGCGACGCTCGACGAGGCCGGCCGCGCCTGGTCCTCGGTACCCGGCGCCTCGCTGATGCTCCCCGCGGGCCGCGCCTTCGACGTCCTCGACGTCGCGGCCCCGGCGGGCCGGCGGGCACTCGTGCGGATGGAGCGGATGGGCCTGCGGCTCGGGCCGGTCGCCGAGACACCGGACGGGCGCGCGCAGTTCTTCGTGGCCCCGGGCGCGGCGGCCGCTCTGCCGGGGCTGCTCTACCGGATGGGCTGGGACGACGCGGACCTGGATCTGCGGTGCCTGGGCCCGGGCGACCACATCACGGCACCGCCGTCGGACCGGGGCGGGCTCGGGCCGGTGCGGTGGCTGCGCGCCCCTTCGCCGGACACCGCGACCGCACCGCCCCCGGCCCGCCTGCTGCTGGGCACCCTCGCCTACGTCTGCCACCGCTCGGCCGGCTGACAAGGGCGGTGCCGGCACGTCCGGCGCCGTCCGCGACGAAGGCCCCGTGGCCGGCCGCTGCCGGCCACGGGGCCTTCTCCGTCCAGGTGGTGCGTCAGTCGCCGATGAGGGCGTCGACGAACGCCTCGGGCACGAACGGCGCCAGGTCGTCCGCCCCCTCCCCCAGGCCGATGAGCTTCACCGGCACGCCCAGTTCCCGCTGGACGGCGACGACGATGCCGCCCTTGGCGGTGCCGTCGAGCTTGGTGAGCACGATGCCGGTGATCGCCACGACCTCGGCGAAGACCCGGGCCTGCACGAGTCCGTTCTGCCCGGTGGTCGCGTCGAGCACCAGGAGCACCTCGTCGAGCGGGCCGTGCTTCTCCACGACGCGCTTGACCTTGCCGAGCTCGTCCATGAGACCGGTCTTGGTGTGCAGCCGGCCGGCGGTGTCGATGAGCACGACGTCCGCGCCCTCGGCGATGCCCTCCTTGACCGCGTCGTACGCGATCGAGGCGGGGTCGCCGCCCTCGGGGCCGCGGATGGTCCGCGCACCCACCCGCTCGCCCCAGGTCTGGAGCTGATCGGCCGCCGCGGCGCGGAACGTGTCGGCGGCGCCGAGCACGACGGAGCGGCCGTCGGCGACCAGCACCCGGGCGAGCTTGCCGGTGGTGGTGGTCTTGCCGGTGCCGTTGACGCCGACGACCATCACGACGCCCGGGGTGTCCGTGCCGCTCTCGGTGCGCACCGCACGGTCGAGGTCGGTGCCGACGAGGGCCAGCAGCTCCTCGCGGAGCAGCGTGCGCAGCTGCTCGGGGGTGCGGGTGCCGAGCACCTTGACGCGCTCCCGCAGGCGCTCGACGAGCTCCTGGGTCGGGGCGACGCCGACGTCCGCGGTGAGGAGGGTGTCCTCGATCTCCTCCCAGGTGTCCTCGTCGAGGTGCTCGCGCGACAGCAGCGTGAGCAACCCCTTGCCGAGGGAGTTCTGGGAGCGGGCGAGGCGGGCGCGCAGCCGGACGAGCCGGCCGGCGGTCGGCTCGGGGATCTCGATCTCGGGCGCGGCGGGCTCGGCGACGACCGGGTCCTCGACGGCGGCCGGCGCCTCGACGGCCTCCTCGGCGGTCGGGAGGCCGACCTCCTCGATGGTGCGGCGGGATTCGTCCCGCGGTGTCTCCGCCTCGTCGCCGACGTGCGGTTCGGCGGGCGGAGCGGTGATGGTCGGCGTGCTCGGCGGCGCCGAGGGCGGCAGCTGCTTCTTCCTGCGGCTGCTGACCACGAGTCCGCTGATGGCGCCGATCGCGACCAGGGCGATGACTACAGCAAGGATGACGATTTCCATGGTCCGTCCAGTATGCGTGACGCCCCTGGAGGGGCTTCGCTTCCCCGGCGGCGGGCCGCCCGGCCCCCGCGTGCGCCGCAGGACGCGGACTGCCCCGGCTCACGCGCTGAGCCGGGGCAGTCAGAGGAGCGGGGCAGCGGGGATCAGCCCATCTCCTCCAACGCCTTGCCCTTGGTCTCCTTCACGAACTTGAGCACGAAGGGGATCGAGAGCACGGCGAAGACCGTGTAGATGATGTAGGTGCCGGACAGGTTCCAGTCGGCGAGGCTCGGGAAGCTGGCCGTGATGGCCCAGTTCGCGATCCACTGGGCGGACGCGGCGACGCCGAGCGCGGCGGCGCGGATCCGGTTGGGGAACATCTCGCCCAGGAAGACCCAGACGACGACGCCCCACGAGAGCGCGAAGAACAGGACGAACACGTGGGCGGCGACCAGGGCGACCACGCCCTGGGTCTCCGGCAGCTTGCCGTCCACCAGGTCGGCGGAGAAGGCCCACGCCTCGAAGGCGAGCGCGATCGCCATGCCGCAGGAACCGATCAGGGCGAGCGGCCGGCGGCCGATGCGGTCGACCAGGACCATCGCGATCACCGTGCCGATGATGTTGATGATCGACGTGGTGAAGGAGAAGAAGAAGGAGTCGGTCGGGTCGATGCCCACGGACTGCCAGAGCGTCGCGGAGTAGTAGAAGGCGACGTTGATGCCGACGAGCTGCTGGAAGACCGAGAGTCCGATGCCGATCCACACGATGGGCAGGAAGTAGAACCTGCCGCCCAGCAGGTCCTTGAACGTGGACTTGGTCTCGCGGTGCATCGCGGTCTCGATCTCGGCGACGCGGGCGTCCAGGTCGACGTTCCTGCCCTCGACCTCTTCGAGGACCTCCTTCGCCCTGGCGTGCTTGCCGACGGAGATGAGGAAACGCGGCGACTCGGGGATGGCGAAGGAGAGCAGGCCGTAGAGGACGGCCGGGACGACCATCACGCCGAGCATCCACTGCCAGGCCTCCAGGCCGCCGATCTCGCCGCGCTGGTCCCCGTCGGCGATCTGGAGGATGCCGTAGTTGACGAGCTGGGAGACGGCGATGCCGATGACGATGGCGGCCTGCTGGAAGGAGGCGAGCCGGCCGCGGTAGGCGGGCGGGGAGACCTCGGCGATGTAGGCGGGGCCGATCACCGAGGCCATGCCGATCGCGAAGCCGCCGATGATGCGCCACATCGCCAGGTCCCACAGGGCGAACGGCAGCGCGGATCCGACGGCACTGACGGTGAAGAGGACGGCGGCGATCTGCATGCACCGGATGCGGCCGATGCGGTCGGCGATGCGGCCGGCGGTGGCGGCGCCGATGGCGCAGCCGATCAGGGCGATGGCGATGACCTGGGCGAGGGTGCCGGACCCGATGTCGTAGCGGTCGCGGATGGCCTCGACGGCGCCGTTGATCACGGAGCTGTCGTAGCCGAAGAGGAATCCGCCCATCGCGGCGGCCGCCGTGATGAAGACGACATGCCCGAGGTTCTCGGGATGGGCCTGGCGGGCACCCGATCCCGGGGGCTGCTCAGTGCTGGTCACGTGTACTCCTGGGGCCACCGGCAGCTTCGCCGGGCGTGGGGGGCGAGCCCTTCAAGTGGCGCACAACTTCAGGCCGCCCACCACTTGAAGGTAAAAGCAACGTTGCAGACACTATGCCTTCAAGTTTCGAAGTCAAGAGGGGGCCTGATCTCGATTTCACCAAGAGCTCGCCGCGCATGAGTTCAAGTATTGAAGATCTGTTGTTCTCAGGGTGCGTCTGCCCCCGCTCGCCCCGTGCACTCCCCCCGGGCGCCCGCACGACCCGCGGGGCCCGCTCAGCGCAGCCGCTGGCTGATCACCTTGGAGACGCCGTCGCCCTGCATGGAGACGCCGTACAGCGCGTCGGCGACCTCCATCGTGCGCTTCTGATGGGTGATCACGATGAGCTGGGAGCTCTCCTGGAGCTCCTGCATGATCCGGATCAGTCGCTGGAGGTTGGTGTCGTCGAGCGCCGCCTCGACCTCGTCCATCACGTAGAAGGGGCTGGGCCTCGCCTTGAAGATCGAGACGAGCATGGCCACGGCCGTCAGCGAGCGCTCGCCGCCCGACAGCAGCGACAGGCGCTTGACCTTCTTGCCCGGGGGCCGCGCCTCCACGTCCACTCCGGTGGTCAGCATGTTGTCCGGGTCGGTGAGCACCAGCCGCCCCTCACCGCCCGGGAAGAGCCGCGAGAACACACCCTCGAACTCGCGTGCGGTGTCCCGGTAGGCCTCCGTGAACACCTGCTCCACCCGCTCGTCGACCTCCTTCACCACCTGGAGCAGATCGGCCCGTGTCTTCTTCAGGTCCTCCAGCTGCTCCGACAGGAACTGATGACGCTCCTCCAGCGCCGAGAACTCCTCCAGAGCCAGCGGATTCACCTTCCCGAGCTGCTGGTACGCCCGTTCGGCCGAGCGGAGCCGCTTCTCCTGCTCCACGCGGACGAACGGGCGCGGCAGATTGCGCGGGTGCTCCGGGTCCTCCGGCAGCTCCTCGCCCTCGGCAGGCGGCGACGGCGGTACGAGCCGGCCGGGGCCGTACTCGGAAACCAGGCCCGCCGGCTCCACCCCCAGCTCCTCCAGCGCCCTGGTCTCCAGCTGCTCGATCCTCATCCGCTTCTCCGCGCCGAGCACCTCGCCTCGGTGCACCGAGTCGGTCAGCTTGTCCAGCTCGGCCTTCAGGTCACGGCCTGCGGACCGCGCGGCCGTCAGCTCCGTCTCGCGCTCCGCCTTCGCGGCCTCGGCGGCGGCACGTTCCGCCTCCGCCCGGACCAGTGACACCTCGACATGGGCGAGCAGCTGGCGGGCTCCGCTCGCCACCGCTCCCGCGACCTGCGCCTCGTGACGCATCCGCGCCCGCAGCTGCTCCGCGCGGGCCCGTGCCTCGCGCTCGGCGCGGGCTCCGCGGTCGAGGGCGTCCGCCCTTCCCGCGAGCCCCTTCACCCGCTCCTCGTGCGTACGGACCTGGAGGCGGGCCTCCATCTCGGTCTGCCGCGCGTTGGCCCCGTCCGCCGCGAGCCGGTCGCGGACATGGGTGTCGGGCTCCTCCTCGACGGGAGTCTCCTCGGCCACCAGCAGACGCTCGGCCAGCTCCTCGGCCTCCTCGCGCGCCCGTTCCAGGGCCTCCTGCGCCCGCGCCGCGGCGGCCCCCGCCCGCTCCGCCTCGCCCGCGGCGCCCCTCGCCTGCCCCGCGAGCCTGCCGAGCTGCCCCGAGACGCTCGACTTCTCCCGCTCGGCCGCGCGCCTGCGCTCCCCCAGCTCGTCCACGAGCGCGGCGGCGGCGCTCCGGCGTGCGGCGGCCTCCCGCTGGACGCCGGTCAGCCGCGCGCACCTCTCGTCGAGCTGGTCGAGCTCGGCGGCCGCCTCGTCGACGGAGGCCTGCACCTCCAGCAGGCTCGGCGCACCGGCCGAGCCGCCCTGGGCGAAGTGGGCCCCGACCACATCGCCCTCGGCGGTGACCGCGGTCAGCTCCGGCCTGGCGTGGACCAGGTCCTCGGCGTCCTCCAGCGTGCCGACGACGACCGTGCCCCGCAGCAGCCGGCGCACGGCCGGCATCAGGTCGTCGGGCCCCGCGACCAGTCGCGCCGCGTACGGATGGCCGCCCGCACCCTCCCCCTCCGGGAGATGCCCGTCCTCGCCGGCCCCCGCGAGCAGCAGCGCCGCCCGCCCGCCGTCCTGCTTGCGCAGCAGCCGGATCGCCTCCGCCGCCGTGGCGGTGCCGGTGACCGCGACGGCGTCCGCCGCGGCGCCGAGTGCCGCGGCGACCGGGATCTCGTACCCGGGCGTCACGGTCAGCAGCTCCGCGGCCGGGCCCAGCAGTCCGCCGAGCCGGTCGCCCGCCCCGAGGAGCACGCCCGTGCCGTCCTTGCGGCGCAGCCCGAGCGCGAGGGCCTCGCGCCGGGCGGCGACGGCGGCACGGCGGCGTTCGGCCGAGGTGAGTTCCTCGCGGGCGGCGGTGAGGGCCGACTCCGCCGCGGCCAGGTCCCGCTTGGCCGCCTCGTGCTCGCCGGCAAGGGCCGAGTCGTCCGCGTCCAGCCCGTCGACCTCGGCCTTCAGCGCCTCGTACTCCTCCTGGGCCGCGACGGCCCGCTCCTGCGCCTCGTCCCGGGCGGCGGCCAGCCGGTCGATCTCGGCCTGCGCCGACGCCGCACGCGAACGGGCCGCGTTGACCTGCCCGTTCAGTCGCGCCAGCCCCTCGCGCCGGTCGGCGATGGCCCGTGCGACGTCCCTGAGCCTGCGCTCCTCCACGGTGAGCTGCCGCTCCAGCTCGGCGCGGTGCTCCACCGTGTCCTCCAGGGCGCGCTCAGCGGCCTCGAGGGCAGCGGCGAGTTCGGCCTCCTGCTCCCTGACCCGGGCGGCCTCGCGCTCCATGTCCTCCGGGTCCCGGCCGCGCCGCTCCTCGGCCGGCCGGTCGGTGGCGCTCCTGACCCGGGCGTCGGCCAGGGAGACGGTGCCGCGGACCCGTTCGGCGAGCTGCGAGAGGTCGTAGAAGTTCTGCTGCGCGCGGGTCAGCCGCGGAGCCAGCCGGCGCACCTCGTCCTCCAGCGCGGCCTCCCGTGCCAGCGCCGCCTTCAGTTCGGCCTCGGCGCTCTCCTTGCGCCGCTTGAGCTCGGCCTCGTCGGCGATCTCCGTGTGCAGCGCCTCGCGCAGCCGCACCAGGTCGTCGGCGAGGAGGCGCAGCCGGGCGTCGCGGAGGTCGGCCTGGATGACGGCGGCCCGGCGGGCGACTGCCGCCTGGCGTCCCAGCGGCTTGAGCTGGCGCCGCAGTTCGTCGGTCAGGTCCTGCACGCGCGCCAGGTTGGCCTGCATGGCATCCAGTTTCCGCAGCGCCTTCTCCTTGCGCTTGCGGTGCTTGAGGACACCCGCGGCCTCCTCGATGAAGGCCCGGCGGCCCATCGGGTCGGCGTGCAGCACGGAGTCGAGCTGGCCCTGACCGACGATCACGTGCATCTCGCGGCCGATGCCGGAGTCGGAGAGCAGGTCCTGGATGTCGAGCAGCCGGCAGGTGTCCCCGTTGATCTGGTACTCGCTGCCGCCGTTGCGGAACATGATCCGCGTGATGGTGACCTCGGCGTACTCGATGGGCAGCGCGCCGTCGGAGTTGTCGATGGTCAGGGAGACCTCGGCACGGCCGAGCGGCGGACGCCCGGTCGTCCCGGCGAAGATGACGTCCTCCATCTTGCCGCCGCGCAGCGACTTGGCGCCCTGCTCGCCCATGACCCAGGAGAGCGCGTCGACCACGTTGGACTTGCCGGAGCCGTTGGGACCGACGACACAGGTGATGCCCGGTTCGAAGCGCAGTGTCGTGGCGGACGCGAAGGATTTGAACCCGCGCAGGGTCATGGCCTTGAGGTGCACGCCGCCGGACTCTACCTTTCACTCACGGTTTCACCACTGAACGCGCAGGGCACATCATGCGGTAAGGACGCACGCACGGGGGTGGCACTGGCGGGCAGATGGGGGCGGCAAAGAAAGAAGGGACGCCGGAGGCGTCCCTTGCATATCCTGGTGCGCGATGAAGCTCCGGCAGCGCCCTGACTCAGGTGAGAGCGGGCTCCGCCTGAGGCACGTCGATGTCGATGCCTTCGAGCAGCGACTCTGCCGGGTGCTGAGCGACGGCGGCGCTGAGCGCGTCCTTCTCGGTCTGGATCCGTACGAGCTCGGATTCCAGATCCTGGACGCGCTGCTGAAGCCGTCGCATCTCGGCGAGGAGTCGCGGGTCGGAACCGCCGACGTAACCGAGAAGCGCCTTTGCCATGATGGATGGTCCTCCACAATGAGTGACCGACCGATGCGGTGCGGTGTGGGTCGTGAGGGATTCGCACCCGCGGTTCCGGCTGTGCTACTTGTCCTGCTCGTGATGCCTGCGATCGCACTGCCGGACAGCTGTGGTGCGCGGGGATTCCAGCGTCTCACCAAAAAGTTTGACGGTCAACACGATCACGCCCCGTATCGGCGGGCGGCCCGGGGGCGTACGGCCGCTCGGAACGCGGCGGTGCCTGACCTGCGGGGCCCTGGGGGCGTGGCGATCATCCTTCCCGCCGCAGCCTGGCACGGCAAGCCCTTCTTGGCAACCACCAGGCGCTTTCCTCTTCCGGCGAACGTCCGGCGCGGTCACCGAGCGTCCTTCGGGGCCCCCCGGAGAGCGACCCCGCAGGGTCCCGCTCAGCGGATCGCGAAGTCCGGATATCCGCCCCGGGGCGTGGCCCAGATCTCAGTGACGCCGTCGACCTGTCCGGGAGTGTCGCCGGAGCAGAGCCAGTCCAGCAGACGGTGGCAATTCTCACGCGGGCCCTCGGCGACGATCTGCACCCGGCCGTCGTCCAGGTTCAGGGCGAAGCCGCGCAGGCCGCCGATCGCCATGGCGTTCTCCCTGGTGAACCAGCGGAAGCCCACTCCCTGTACCCGGCCGCGTACCCACGCGGTGAGTCGCGCATCGTCGTTCATGAGTGCACGGTAACCGGCCGAATGCGGACGGATCACATCGCCCCGGCTGCCCCATGGCGTACAGTCCGGACGCACCGAGCTCACTCGTACGGGTGAGCTCGGGACGATGTCCGGCGGCACCGGCGACGGCGCCGCGAACCAGGAAGGCACAGCAGATGGGTCGCCATCGACGCTCCGCAGGCGCCCCCGTCTCCGCAGAGCATGCGGACGGGTCGGCACGCCGGCACCGCGGCGCGCGCCGGAAGCGGGCGGGCCTGCCCGTGAAGACCGGGCTGCTCGGCGCCTCCGCCGCCATGGCCGTCGGCGCCGTGGCCGTCACCACCGGGCTCGTCCCCGGCGGTGACACGTACACCATCGGCTCCTCCGGCAGCGACTCCCCCGCGGAGATACGCACCGAGGGGCCGTCGCGGCTCCAGACGCAGGGCGGCGCGAGCGCCTCCCCTACCGACGAGGCGTCGCCGTCGCCGAGCCGCACGGCAGAGCCCTCCACAAGCCCGTCGAAGCCGCCGGCGAAGACCCCCTCGGCCACGCCGTCGGAGAAGCCCGCCGAGAAGACCCGTGAGGCAAAGAAGTCCGAGGCCCCCGCGGCGAAGCGGACCGCGCCCGCCCCGGCCCGCGAGAAGGCTCCCGCTCCCGCGCCCTCCACCGCACGGCCCGCCCCGACCACCGCCGCGCCCTCGGGCGCCGCGGCAGCGGAGGCCGCCGTGCTCGGTCTGGTCAACGAGGAGCGCGCGCAGGTCGGCTGCGCACCGGTCAAGGCGAGCACCTCGCTGGCGAACCTGGCCCGCGCCCACTCGACGGACATGGCCGCCCGCGGCTTCTTCGACCACACCAACCCGGACGGCGCCACGCCGTGGGACCGCGCCGACAAGGCGGGGGTCTCCGGCCTCGGCGGCGAGAACATCGCCCGCGGCCAGGCGGACGCCGGGGCCGTGATGAACGCCTGGATGCAGAGCGAGGGCCACCGGGCGAACATCCTGAACTGCGA
Organism: Streptomyces genisteinicus; assembly: GCF_014489615.1. Classification (GTDB taxonomy): domain Bacteria; phylum Actinomycetota; class Actinomycetes; order Streptomycetales; family Streptomycetaceae; genus Streptomyces; species Streptomyces genisteinicus. Next base: position 5,293,696 of record NZ_CP060825.1, on the reverse strand, counting down.
CTTCACGACGATGGGCGTCGGTGTCCACATGGGCGACGGCGGCCCGTGGTGGACGCAGAACTTCGGCTTCTGAGAAGGGCTCGACCCCGTACGCGTGGGGGCCCGGGACGGCGTCCCGGGCCCCCACGCGTACCGGTGTCCGGGCCGGTCAGTGCACCGAGAAGCCGCCGTCGACGAAGATCGACTGGCCGGTGACGTAGGCGGAGCCGCGGCCGGCGAGGAAGACCGCCGCGCCGGCGAAGTCCTCGGGCAGCCCGTTGCGGCCGATCATCGTGCGGGCCGCGAGGGCCCCGATCTTCTCGGTGTCCGACTGGAGCCGCGCGTTCAGCGGGGTCAGGACGAATCCCGGGACGAGGGTGTTGCAGGTGACCCCGTGGGGCGACCACGCCTCGGCCTGGGAACGGGCCAGGGATTCGAGGGCTCCCTTGGAGACTCCGTAGGCGCCGCTGTCCACGAACGCGCGGTGCGCCTGCTGCGAGGTGACGTGGATGATCCGCCCGAAACCGCGTGCCGCCATGCCCGGTCCGAAGCGCTGGCTCAGCAGGTGGGGCGCCTCCAGGTTCACCGCCATCGTCCGGTCCCAGACCTCGTCGTCCACCTCGCCCATGGGCGGCCGCAGGTTGATGCCGGCGTTGTTGACGAGGATGTCGGGCTCGCCGTAGACCGCTGCCGCCTTCTCGGCCGCCGCGCGCACCCCGTCCCGGGTGCCGAGGTCGGCGCTGACCCAGGCGGCCCGGCAGCCGTCCGCGGTCAGTTCGTCCACGGCGGCGACGAGTTCCGCCTCCCTGCGCGCGACGATCACCACGCTCGCCCCGGCCCGTGCGAGGGCGCCGGCGATGGCCTTGCCGATACCCGAGCTGCCGCCGGTGACCACGGCCACCCGGCCGTCGAGAGCGAACAGTTCGGAGAGATAGTTCTGCGGGCTCATGCCCGCACCCTAAGGGGCCCGTCCCGCCGGGCCGCGGCCCGGGCCGGGGGTGGCACGGATCAGGGGGTGGGGCGCGGGGCGCGCTGGCAGCGCGGGCAGAAGTAGCTGGAGCGGTTCATCCAGGAGCGGCGCCGCATCGGGGTGGAGCAGCGCCGGCAGGGCTCGCCCTCGCGTCCGTAGGCGTCCAGCGAACGGTCGAAGTAACCGGACTCGCCGTTGACGTTGACGTAGAGGCTGTCGAAGGTGGTGCCGCCGACGGCGAGAGCGGCGGTCATCACCTCGCGCACATGGCCCAGCAGTTCCGCGGAGCGGGGCCGGGTGAGCGTGGCGGTGGGCCGGTCGTAGTGGAGGCGGGAGCGCCACAGCGCCTCGTCGGCGTAGATGTTGCCGACGCCGCTGATCAGGGACTGGTCGAGCAGGGCGCGCTTGACGGTCGTCCGGCGGGCGCGCAGCGCGCGGTGGAAGGCGTCGTCGTCGAAGAGCGGGTCGAGCGGGTCGCGGGCGATGTGCGCGATGACGTCGGGCAGGCCGTCGGGGGTGTTGTCGTGCACGGACAGTCCGCCGAAGGTGCGCTGGTCGACGAAGCGCAGTTCGGTCCCGAGGGCGTCGTCGAAGCGGACGCGGATCCGCAGGTGCTTCTCGTCCGGGGCGTCCGGCGGCTGCACCAGCAGCTGCCCGCTCATGCCGAGGTGGGCGAGGATCGAACTGCCGGTGTCGCCGAGCGGGAGCCAGAGGTACTTGCCGCGCCGGCAGGCGTCCGCGACCCGGTGGGTGCGCAGCCGTGCGGCGAAGTCCTCGCCGCCCGCGAGGTGGCGGCGGACGGCGCGGGGGTGCAGCACCTGGACGTCGGTGATCGTCCGGCCGGCGACCCAGGCCGCGAGACCGCGGCGGACGACTTCGACCTCGGGCAGCTCGGGCACAGGTCTCCTCGGTCGTGGCGTTCGGCGACGCCCCAGCCTACCGCCGCGGGGACGGCCGCCGGCGGGCAGCACCGAGGCCCCCCGCGGGAGCGGGGGGCCTCGGCGGCAGACGCGTGGGGAAGGCGGACGTCAGGCGGACGCCCGGTCCGTCGGCACGGAGGCGGCAGAGGTGTCGGCGGCCTCTTCGCCCGGCGTACCGTCGTCGGTGGCGGCGCCTTCGGCGGCCGCCTTGGCGCGCTCGTCCGCGGCGGCACGGATCTCCCGCCACGCGGACTCGGCCGCCTGCTGTTCGGCTTCCTTCTTGCTGCGGCCGGTACCGGTGCCGTACGAGACACCACCGACGCGGGCAGCAGCGGTGAAGGTCTTCTCGTGGTCGGGGCCGGTCTCGGTGACGAGATACTCCGGCACGCCGAGCCCCTCGGACGCGGTGAGTTCCTGGAGGCTGGTCTTCCAGTCCAGGCCCGCACCGAGGTTGGAGGACTTCTCGATCAGCGGGTCGAAGAGCCGGTGCACCAGCTCGGACGCCGCGTCGAGTCCCTGGTCGAGATAGACCGCGCCGATCACCGCTTCGAGGGTGTCGGCGAGGATGGAGGCCTTGTCCCGGCCGCCCGTGCCCTCTTCGCCCCGGCCGAGCCGGATGAACGAGCCCAGTTCGAGACCGCGCCCGACCTCCGCCAGCGCACGCGAGTTGACCACCGCGGCCCGCAGCTTGGCCAGCTGGCCCTCGGGCAGGTCGGGGTGGGTGCGGTACAGCGTGTCGGTGACCACCAGGCCGAGTACGGAGTCCCCGAGGAACTCCAGACGCTCGTTGGTGGGCAGACCGCCGTTCTCGTAGGCGTACGAGCGGTGGGTCAGCGCACGCACCAGAAGGGCGGACTCGAGCTGGTAGCCGAGCCGCCCTTCCAGAAGCGTGTGGGACGAGGCTGCGTTGACTTCCTTCACTGCGTCTGCCGTCTTCTTGGCATGGGACAGTTCAGACATCGGGCCTCTCACCAGCCGCTCAGACCTCGAGGACCTGGCGCTTGTTGTAGGTGCCGCAGCTCGGGCACGCGATGTGCTGCAGCTTCGGCTCCTGGCAACGCTCACACGAAACCAGGGTGGGGACCGCAGCCTTCCACTGCGACCGGCGGTGGCGCGTGTTGCTGCGCGACATCTTCCGCTTCGGAACAGCCACGGCTACTTCTCCTGCTTCTCGTCGACGCCCGCTTCGGCGCCGCCCATGTTGTCCTTCTCGCCGTCCTGAACGGTCTCGGCGAGTCCTTGCAGTGCCGCCCAACGGATGTCGACGGCGTCATGGTGGTGGTCCGGGTCGTCGTTCAGGTTGATTCCGCATTCGGAACACAGACCTTCACAGTCCTCCCGGCACACCGGCTGCATCGGCAGTGCGAGCACCACCGCGTCACGCAGCACGGGCTCGAGGTCGAACATGCCGTCCTCGAGATAGAGAACGTCCTCGTCCTCGTCGTCGTCGGCGGGCTCCGCTGCGCGGCCCCGCTCGTCGGCTTCGGGGTAGGAGAACATCTCCTGGAAGTCCGCGGCGACATCGAGGCGCAGCGGCTCCAGACACCTTACGCACTCCCCCTCGGCACTCGCACGGGCGGTCCCCGTGACGAGGACCCCTTCCATGACGGACTCGAGGCGGAGGTCCAGCTCCACCGGCTTGCCCTCGGGCACTCCGATGACCCCGTCGATCCCGAGGACGGCCGGGGAACCGGGTGCGTCCACCGTGCGGGAGAGGCGCTGGAGTGCACCGGGCCGCCGTCCCAGCTCGTGTGTGTCGAACACGAGAGGGTTGCGGTGGTCGAGGCGCGTGCTCACGGCTCTTCCTGCTTTCGGATCGTGGGGAGGGCGGGCCCGATGCGCGAGGCGAGCGGGCAGCCGGGATCGCGGAACTACGCGCGACCGAAGAGCCAGGATACTTCAACGGCCGCCGTAGACCCAATCCGGGCCGGTGGGCGGCCGGCGGAGCTCAGCGGCCCTGTTCGTACCGGCGCAGCTGCTCCATGTCGATCATGCTCGTGTCGAAGAGGCTGGTCTCGTCGAGCGCCGCGCCCTGCTGGGGCTGCTGGTGGGCGGCCGGGTCCTGCCGCGGGGGCGGCGGGTAGGCGTACGGGTCCGCCTGCGCGTAGCCCTGCCCGTAACCCTGCTGTCCGTAGTCCTGCTGCCCGTAGCCCTGCCCCCCGCCGTAGGGGTCCTGGGCGTACGGGTCCTGCTGCCCGTAGCCCGCGTAGGCGTCCTGCTGCTGTCCGTAGTCCGCGGCCCAGGCGCCGTGCCCGGCGGGTGCCTGGGGCTCGGCGGCGGGGGCGGGCGGATACGGCGTGTACGTCTCCTGCCCCCCGGACCGCTGCGCGGAGGCGTCCTCGGGCGCCGGCCGCCGGGCGTACGCCTCCTGCGGGGCGGACCGCGGCGTCTCGGCGATCTCCGCGAGCCCGGCCAGGTAGTCGGCGTCGCTGGTGTGCACCTGGCCGCCGGCGGCGTCCTGCGCCGCCAGGTGGGCGCTCAGGTCGTCCGCGGCGGTCCTGCCGTGCAGCTTCTGCCGGCCGCGGCCGACGGCGTCCAGGGTCTTGGAGAGGACGGCCTCGAAGGCTCCGAGCTTGGCGTCCACGTAGTCGTCGGCCCGCCGGACCAGGGTCTGCGGGTCGCTGCTGTGCTCCGGGGCGTCCTCGTCGGCGTGGCCCTGCTCGTCGAGTCCCGGCCCCCGGCCGAGGAGCTTCTCGCGGCCGCGGTCGACGGAGCCGATGGTCTTGGTGAGCACGACCTCGAAGTTCGCCAGCTTGGAGTCGACGTAGTCGTCGGCCTCCGCACGGATCTCCTCGGCCTCGCGGCGGGCGTCCTCCAGGATGCGGTCCGCCTCCTCCCGGGACTGGCGGGCGACCTGGGTGTCGGAGACGAGGGAGCCGCGCTCGGCGTGGGCGGAGGAGATGATCCGCTCGGCCTCCTGGCGCGCCTGCTCCACCATCTGCTCACGGCCGCCGATGAGTTCCCGGGCCTGGGCGAGCGAGCCGGGCAGCGCCTCGCGCACCTCGTCCAGCAGGGTCAGCAGTTCGGCGCGGTTGACCACGCAGGAGGCCGACATGGGCATCGACCGGGCGCTCGTGAGCGTCTCCACGATCTCGTCGAGCTTCTTCTGCACATCCACGGTGGTTCGCCACTCTCTCCCTGAAGACCCTTGGTGTCCGGCGAGGGACGGCACGACTGTACGGGCAGTCGCCGCCGCTCCGACAGCGGATGACGCCCCGTCAGCCCTGCCGGCGGTCAGCCGCGTTCGGCGAGCCGCCCGGCCAGGGCCCGGTGGACCGGCTCGGGCAGCAGGTGGGAGACGTCGCCGCCCCAGGCCGCGACCTCCTTCACCAGGCTGGAGGAGAGGAAGCTGTACGTCGGGTTCGTCGGCACGAAGAGCGTCTCGACACCGGAGAGCCCGTTGTTCATCTGGGCCATCTGGAGCTCGTAGTCGAAGTCGCTGACCGCCCGCAGGCCCTTGACGATGGCCGGGATGTCGCGCTCCTTGCAGAAGTCCACGAGGAGGCCGTGGTGGGACTCCACGACGACGTTCCCGTAGTCGCTCGTCACCTCGCGGATGAGCGCCATGCGCTCGTCCACCGTGAACAGGCCCTGCTTGGACTGATTGATCATCACCGCGACGTGCACGACGTCGTACAGCTTGGAGGCGCGGGCGATGATGTCGAGGTGTCCGTTGGTGATGGGGTCGAACGACCCCGGACAGACTGCGCGGCGCAACTGATGTCCCTCGCTCTCCGGTCCGGTCATGGTGCGTCTTCGCACGTAGAGGCGGCGCGACCGTACCAAAGCGTGCCTTCGCCGTAGCGACGGGCCCGCACCGCGTCGAAGCCGGCCGGCCAGTCGAACTCCCCGCCTCTGGTGCTGCGCTCCACGGTGGCGACCGCATCGTCGGCGAGCCAGCCCCCACGGCGGAGTGTGAGGAGGATCTCCCGAAGATCGTCGTCGGTGACCGCGTACGGCGGGTCGAGGAAGACGATGTCGTACGGCTCCTGGGGGGCGGGCCCGGCGACGATCTGCTCGGCCCGGCCGGCCCGCACCTCGGCCCCCGGCAGGCCCAGCGCACGGGCGTTCTCCCGGACCGTGCGGACGGCCCGGGCGTCGGCCTCGACGAGCAGCGCGTGGACCGCCCCGCGGGAGAGGGCCTCCAGGCCGACGGCGCCGGAGCCGGCGTAGAGGTCGGCGACGCGGACACCGGTGAGCGTGCCCAGCTGGGCCTCCCAGCTGGAGAAGAGGCCTTCGCGGGCGCGGTCGGAGGTGGGGCGGGTGCCGTTGCCCGGCGGTACCGCCAGGCGGCGTCCGCCGGCTGCACCGGCGATCACGCGGGTCATGGAGGGCCTTCCTGTGGGGCTCGTGGTGTGCGGTGGTGTCCTCAGTGTCTCCCAGCGGCCGTCCGGCGGCCGCGCCGCCCGGTGCCGTCAGCCCTTGTCGAGGTACTGCTCGCGCTCCTCGTCCAGCAGGGCGTCCAGCGCGGTCCGCAGACCGGGCAGGCTCTCCAGCCCCGGGTCGGTGCGCACCAGCGCGGTGGCCTCCTCACGGGCGGCGGCGATGACCTCCTCGTCCTCGATGACGGCGAGCATCCGCAGGCTGGAGCGCACGCCGGACTGGGCCTGGCCCAGCACGTCGCCCTCGCGGCGCTGCTCCAGGTCGATCCGGGAGAGCTCGAAGCCGTCGAGGGTGGCGGCGACCGCGCCGAGCCGGGCACGCGCCGGACTCGCCTCGGGCGCCTCGGTGACCAGCAGGCACAGCCCGGGGGCGGACCCGCGGCCGACCCGGCCGCGCAGCTGGTGGAGCTGGGAGACGCCGAAGCGGTCCGCGTCCATGATCACCATGGCGGTGGCGTTGGGGACGTTCACGCCGACCTCGATGACGGTGGTGGCGACGAGCACGTCCGCGTCGCCCGCGGCGAAGGCGCGCATCACCGCGTCCTTGTCCTCCGGGGCCATTCGTCCGTGCAGGACCTCGACGCGCAGGCCGGCGAGCGGACCGGCGGCGAGCTGCTGCGCGATCTCCAGGACGGCGAGCGGCGGGCGCTTCTCCGCGTCGTCCGGGCCCTGCTTCCTCCCGGCCGCCTTCTCCTCCTCGTCGTCGCCGATGCGCGGGCAGACCACGTACGCCTGGTGTCCGCCGGACACCTCCTCGCGCACCCGGTCCCAGGCGCGGGCGAGGAAGTGCGGCTTGTCGGCGGCGGGCACCACGTGGCTGGCGATCGGCGAACGGCCGGCGGGCAGCTGGTCGAGGACGGAGGTCTCCAGGTCGCCGAAGACCGTCATGGCGACGGTGCGCGGGATGGGGGTGGCGGTCATCACCAGCAGGTGCGTCGGCTGCTTGCCCTTGGAGCGCAGCGCGTCGCGCTGTTCGACGCCGAAGCGGTGCTGCTCGTCGACGACGACCAGGCCCAGGTCGTGGAACTTGACCTTGTCCTCGATCAGGGCGTGGGTGCCGATCACGACGCCGGCCTCGCCGGTCACCAGGTCGAGAAGCGCCTGGCGCCGGGCGGCGGCCCCCATGGAGCCGGTGAGCAGGACCACCTTGGTGGCGTGTTCGGCGCCGCCCAGCATGCCTCCCTCGGCGAGCTCGCCCATCATCTCGACGATCGAGCGGTGGTGCTGCTGGGCCAGGACCTCCGTCGGCGCGAGCATCGCGGCCTGGCCGCCCGCGTCGACGACGGCGAGCATGGCGCGCAGCGCGACCATGGTCTTCCCCGAGCCGACCTCGCCCTGGAGCAGCCGGTGCATGGGGTGCTCGGTCGCCAGGTCGTCGAAGATCTCCTTGCTGACCTTGCGCTGGCCGTCGGTGAGGGTGAACGGCAGCCGGGCGTCGAAGGCGTCCAGCATGCCGCCGGGGACGGGACGGCGGGGGGCGGCGGGCAGCTGGGTGTCGGCGAACCTCCGGCGGGCGAGGGCGACCTGGAGGACGAACGCCTCGTCCCACTTGAGCCGGTCCCGCGCCTCGTCGACGTCGGCCTTGGTGCGCGGCCGGTGGATCTTCCGCAGCGCTTCGGGGAGCGGGACCAGGCCCCGGCCGTCGCGGAGGGCGGCGGGCAGCGGGTCGACCGCGTCGGCGGCCCGGTCCAGCACCGCGTCGACGGCCTTGGAGATCTTCCAGGACTCCAGCTGCTTGCAGGCCGGGTAGATCGGGATCAGCCGGCCGGCGAAGGCGTCGACGGCATCGGCCGCGCTCGCCTCGCCGGACAGCGGTTCGTAGGCCGGGTGGGACAGCTGGAGCTTGCGGTTGAACATCGACACCTTGCCGGCGAACATCGCGCGGGTGCCGGGCAGCAGGTCCTTCTGGGGCTTGTGCACGCCCTTGCCGAAGAAGACGAGCTGGAGCCGGCCGTAGCCGTCGGTGATGGTCACCTCCAGCCGTCTGCCGCGCCCCTGGTTGAACGTGAGCACCCGGGCGTCGGCGACCTGGGCGACCACGGTGACGTGCTCGTCGAGGGGCAGTTCGGCGAGCGAGGTCAGCTCGCCGCGCTCCGCGTACCGCCGGGGGTAGTGGTGCAGCAGGTCGCCGAGGGTGTGGAGGTCGAGATGCTCGGCCATCACCTTGGCGGTGGCGGCTCCGAGCGCGTTCTTGAGTGGTTCGTCGAGCGCGGGCACGCCCTCCATTGCACACCACGCCGCCGACACTCGTCGGCGGCCGGGCCCGCCCGGCCCCCGGCGGACCGCTCCGGGGGCGGCTATTCCACGCCGATGAGCAGCGGCGCGGCGCCGCCGCCGTCGTAGGTGACGGTGTCCACGGCCAGGTGCGTGTCGCGCACATGGGCCTCCAGCCGGACGGCCAGCTCCGCGGGTGTCGCGTCCCCGAGGACCAGGGTGACGAGTTCCCCGCCGGAGGAGAGCATGCGGTCCAGGACCGCGACGGCGGTGCCGGTGACGTCCTGGCCGATGACGGCGACATCCCCGTCGATGAGCCCGAGCACGTCCCCGGCCTGGCACACGCCCGCGGAGGTCCACGACTGCCGTTCCGCGACGGCGAGTTCGGCGCACCGGGTCGCGCCGGCCGCCGCGGTCATGGCGACCACGTCCTCGTCGAAGCTGCGGTCCGCCTCGTGCACGGCGAGCGCGGCGATTCCCTGGACGGGTGAGCGGGTCGGGATGAGGGCGACGCGCATGCCCTCGGCGCGGGCCTGTTCCGCGGCGGCCGCCGCGGTGTGGCGCAGCAGCGGGTCGTTGGGCAGCAGCACGACCTCGCGGGCGTGCGCCCGGCGGATGGCGTCGACCAGTTCGCCGCTGGCCGGGGGCTCCCCGGGGCGGGTGGGCACGGTGGTCGCCCCGGCCTCGGCGCACAGCGCGGGGAGACCGGCTCCGGGCACCACGGCGACGACGGCGCGCTGGGCCTGCTCCCGGGCGGCGGGGACGGCCGCGGCGCCGAAGTGCGTGATCCGGATCCGGTACGGCCGGCCGGCCTCGACGCCCGCCTCCACGGCGGCGCCCGCGTCGTCGACGTGGACGTGGACGTTCCAGAGGCCGTCGCCGCCGACGACGACGAGGGAGTCGCCGAGGGCGTCCAGCCGTTCGCGCAGCGCGGCCACGGCTCCGGCCTCGGCCTCCAGCAGGTAGATCACCTCGAAGGCGGGCCCCGCGGCGTCGCACGGGCCGGGCTCCTGGGGGAGCGGCCTCGCCGGCCGCCCGGTTCCGAAGGCGGGCGGCGCCTCGCCGCACACGGCCTCGACCAGGGCGCCGAGCACGGCCAGCAGACCGCGGCCGCCCGCGTCCACCACGCCGGCGCGCCCCAGGACCTCCAGCTGGCCGGGGGTGGCGTCCAGGGCGGCCCGGGCGCCCGCGTAGGCGGCGCGGCAGACGTCCGCCGGTGCGCCTGCGGCGTCCCCGGCGGCGTCCGCCGCGGCGGCGGCGACGGTGAGGATGGTGCCCTCGACGGGGTGGGCGACGGCTTCGCGGGCGAGCTCGGCGGCACGGCGCAGCGCTCCCGCGAGGTGGTCGCCGGCTTCGAGGCGTTCGGCCATGCCGCGCAGCAGCTGGGCGAGGATGGTGCCGGAGTTGCCGCGGGCGCCGATGAGGGCGCCGTGCGCCATGGCGCGCATCACGTCGGCGGACGAGGGGGCCGTGTCACGGGTCCCGTGGGCGGCGAAGACCGCTTCGACGGCCTGCGCGGCGGACTCGGCGGTGAGGTAGAGATTGGTGCCCGTGTCGCCGTCGGCGACCGGGTAGACGTTGATGGCGTCGATCTCCTCGCGTTCCCTGCCGAGGGCCTGGAGCGTCAGCGAGCACCAGGTGCGTACCGCTGCGGCGTCCATCGTCCGGTGCACCTGGTGGTCCTCCTCGGTCGGCCGTGGCGGCCGTGAGCGGCGGGCTGCACCGCAGCGTAGCGGCGGCCCTGACCTGGGGCCGGGGCGGGGCCGCGGCGACCCGTGGTAGTTTCGTATCTCCGAAGCAGTCGTTGTATGCTGCTCCGGTTGCCCGATGAGAATCGGGACTTTCCCCCGGCAGGCCACTTCAGATCACTGATTCCGGCACGCCGGATTTCACTGTAAGTGCATCTGAAGTCTTTGGAGTGACCCGTGGCTGCCAACTGCGACGTCTGCGGCAAGGGGCCGGGCTTCGGCAACAACATTTCGCACTCGCACCGCCGTACGTCTCGTCGCTGGAACCCGAACATCCAGCGTGTGCGTGCCGTGGTCGGTCGGACGCCGAAGCGGCTCAACGTCTGCACCTCGTGCATCAAGGCCGGCAAGGTCTCGCGCTAAGTGATGCTCCCCGCTTCGGCGGGGAAGATCCCGCCGACGTTTCGTCGTAGCGCAGCCCCTGCGGTTGCCTTGAAAAGCCGGTCCACCTCGGTGGACCGGCTTTTTGCCGTGCCCGGGTGCCCCCGGGCGGGGTCCGTCAGCGGCTCCGCCAGCCGTGGTCGACCGGTCCGATGCCCGTTCCGAGCGCGAATCCGGCCGCTATCGCCCCGGTGACGTACTCCTTGGCTCCGCCTACCGCGTCGGGGACGGACAGGCCCTTGGCGAGCCCGGACGCGACGGCCGACGCGAGGGTGCAGCCCGTGCCGTGGGTGTGGCGGTTGTCGAGGCGCGGTGCGCGCAGCCAGTGCTCGGCGGCGCCGTCGGTGAGCAGGTCGACGGCGTCCCCGTCGAGATGACCGCCCTTGATCAGCGCCCAGCGCGGCCCGAAGGCGAGCACCGCGTCCGCGGCACGGCGCATTCCGCTCTCGTCGCGCACCTCGATCCCGGTGAGCTGCGCCACCTCGTCGAGGTTGGGGGTGGCGACCGTCGCCAGCGGCAGCAGTTCGGTGCGCACCGAGTCCAGGGCGGAGGCGGCGAGCAGCGGGTCGCCGTGCTTGGAGACGCCGACGGGGTCGACGACCACGGGCACGCCGATGCCGGCGAGCAGCCCGGCGACGGCGGAGACCAGCGGCGCGGACGCGAGCATGCCGGTCTTCACGGCCTGGACGCCGATGTCGTCGACGACGCTGCGGTACTGGGCCTCGACCGCCTCGACGGGCAGCTCCCACGCGCCCTGGACGCCCTGGGAGTTCTGGGCGGTGACGGCGGTGAGCACGCTCATGCCGTGCACGCCGAGGGCCAGCATCGTCTTCAGGTCGGCCTGGATGCCGGCACCGCCGCCGGAGTCGGAGCCGGCGACGGTGAGCACGCGCGGGGGTGTCTGCATGCCCGCGAATCTACTGCCCGCGCGTCACCGGCCGGCGGGCCGGTTCCCGTCCTCGATGTCGCCGAAGTGGTCCCAGCCGCTCTTGGCGGTCCAGGGGGCGCCGTCCACGGTCACCTGCGGCAGCGCCGACGGGTTGAGCACCTCGCCGATCACCTTCCAGCGCGCGGGGAGTTTGGCGTCCGGCGGGAAGGTGGCGACGATCGCGTGGTCCTCGCCGCCGGTGAGCACCCACTGGAGCGGGTCGACGCCGACGGCCTGGCCGATGTCGCTCATCTGCGAGGGGATGTCGATGAGTCCGGAGCGCAGGTCGATGCGGACCTTGCTGGCCTCGGCGATGTGGCCGAGGTCGGCGACGAGTCCGTCGCTGATGTCGCACATGGCGGTGGCGCCGAGCCCGGCGGCCGCCGGGCCCGCGTGGTACGGCGGTTCGGGCCTGCGGTGGGCCTCCACGAAGGCGCGCGGCGACCGGAAGCCGCGGGAGAGCACGGCGTACCCGGCGGCGGACCAGCCGAGCCAGCCGGTGTAGGCGACGACGTCGCCGGGGCGGGCGCCGCCGCGGGTGACCGGCTCGTGGTTGCGCAGGTCGCCGAGGGCCGTGATGGCGACGGTGATCAGGTCGCCGCGGACGACGTCGCCGCCGACCACGGCCGCGCCGGCGACCTGGCACTCGTCGCGGATGCCGTCCATGAGCTCGGTGGCCCAGGTGACGGGCAGTTCGGCGGGCACCACGAGGCCGAGGAGCAGAGCCGTGGGCACGGCTCCCATGGCGGCGATGTCGGCCAGGTTCTGCGCGGCGGCCTTGCGGCCGACGTCGTAGGCGGTCGACCAGTCGCGCCGGAAGTGGCGCCCTTCCAGCAGGATGTCCGTGCTCGCCACGACCCGCCGGTCGGGTGCGGTGACGACCGCGGCGTCGTCGCCGGGGCCGATCCGTACCGCCGGGGTGGAGGTGAGCCGGGAGGTGAGCTTCTCGATGAGCCCGAACTCCCCCAACTCGCCCACAGTGCCCTTCACCGAGGTTCACCTCTCCGTGTGTCCGTGGTCCTCAGGGGCGCGGCCGCGAGCCGTCGCTTGCGGTCGCGGGCCGTCACCGCCCTGGGTACCGTCAAGAGATACGTCAACTTCTGTTCTGCGTACGCCACGCTGCGGGCGGCGTCCGCCGCGAGGGTCTCCCCGTGGCCCGCGGCGACGCGATACCGTGGCGACCCTTCTCCCCGGGATCTCCCCACCGACGGTAGGGGCCGTGATCCTGCTGCCGCCCTGGAGGCTCCGTGGTACAGGCGTACATCCTCATCCAGACCGAAGTCGGCAAGGCGTCGATCGTCGCCGAGACCATCGGGAAACTCCCCGGTGTGATCCAGGCCGAGGACGTGACCGGACCGTACGACGTGATCGTGCGCGCGCAGGCCGACACGGTCGACGAGCTGGGACGCATGGTGGTCGCCAAGGTCCAGCAGGTGGACGGCATCACCCGCACCCTGACCTGCCCGGTCGTCCACCTGTAGCCCCCGTCTACGCTTGGCCGGTGACGTCCTTCGCCCGCCGGTCCCTCGCTCTGTCCGCAGCCGTGCTCGCCCTGGCCGCAGCCGCGGGCTGTTCCCCGGGCGACGCGGCCGCGCAGGTCCCGGTTCCCAGTCCCCCGGCCCAGGAGGCCGCGCTCTGCGGTGCCCTGCACGACGCCCTTCCGGACTCGGTCGCGGGGCACGGGCGCCAGGACCCCGAACCCTCGTCCGAACTGACCGCCGGCTGGGGCGATGCCGCGATCGTACTGCGCTGCGGTGTGCCCCGGCCCGACCGGATGAGCGATCCCCAGGCGCAGGGCATCGAGGTGGACGGAGTGGGCTGGATGCTGGAGGAACGCGACAGCGGGCCCCGGTTCACCACCACGTACCGCGAGACCTATGTCGAGGTGACCCTCGGCGAGGACTTCCTGCACGACGCGAGCCCGCTCACCGAGCTGGCCGGTCCCGTCGCCCGGACGGTTCCGGCCACGCTCTGAGGCGCCGGCGCCCGGCCGGGCCGGGAGGTGCCGCCCGGCCCCGGGGCGGACGGCGACCCGGGTGCGCGGCACGGTCGCCCCGGCGGGGGGTCAGCGCAGACCGGTCGGCCGCCGCAGGGCGGCCTGGATCAGCCGGTCGACCAGCTCCGTGTACTCGACTCCGCTCTCCTGCCACATGCGCGGGTACATGGAGATCGGTGTGAAGCCGGGCATGGTGTTGATCTCGTTGATGACGAACGTGCCGTCCTCGGTGAGGAAGAAGTCCGCCCGCACCAGCCCCTCGCAGGAGGCCGCGTCGAACGCCGCGACGGCGAGGCGCTGCACCTCCTCGGTCTGCTCCCCGGTCAGCGGGGCCGGCACCAGACCGGTGGCCGAGTCGATGTACTTGGCCTCGAAGTCGTAGAAGTCGTGGGACGTCACGGGCGGGATCTCCGCCGGGACGCTGGCCCGCGGGCCGTCCTCGAACTCCAGCACGCCGCACTCGATCTCGCGGCCGCGCAGCAGCGACTCGACGAGGATCTTGGGGTCGTGGCGGCGGGCCTCGGCGATCGCGTCGTCCAGGCCGGCGGGCGAGTCGACCTTGGTGATGCCCATGGACGATCCGCCGCGGGCGGGCTTCACGAAGAGCGGCCAGCCGTGCTCGCCCGCGAAGTCCACGATCTTCCTGCGCGCGGCGGCCGGGTCCAGCTCCCACTCGCGGGGGCGGACGACCTCGTAGGGGCCGACGGGCAGGCCGAAGGAGAGGAAGACGCGCTTCATGTACTCCTTGTCCTGGCCGACGGCCGAGGCGAGCACGCCGGAGCCGACGTAGGGGATGCCGGAGAGCTCCAGGAGCCCCTGGAGCGTGCCGTCCTCGCCGTAGGGCCCGTGCAGCATCGGGAAGACCACGTCGACCTCGCCCAGCGCCTTCGGCACCGCGCCGGGCTCGCTGTAGACGACCTCGCGGCTGCCGGGGTCGACGGAGAGCACCACGCCGCCCTCGTCGGACTCGGCCAGTTCGTCGACGCTGGGGGTGCGGCGGTCGGTGATGGCCATCCGCTCGGGCTCGTCGGCGGTCAGCGCCCACCGGCCGTCCCCGGTGATGCCGATCGGCAGCACGTCGTACTTGGTGCGGTCGATGGCGCGCAGCACTGCGCCGGCCGTGACCACGGAGATCCCGTGCTCGGAGCTGCGGCCGCCGAAGACGACGGCGACGCGCGGCTTGCGGAGCTGCTCTGCGGGGCTCTGGGGGAGGTTCTCGGTGCTCATATCGCGATGAGACTACCCGCTGGTTCGAACGGAGTCAGCGCCGCTCGGGCTTGGCGGCGCGGGACATCAGCTCCTTGAGGGCGACGACCGGCGGCTTCCCCTCGTGGACGATGCCGACGACGGTTTCGGTGATGGGCATGTCGACGCCGTGCCGCCGCGCGAGGTCGAGCACCGACTCGCAGGACTTGACGCCCTCCGCGGTCTGCCGGGTGACGGCGATGGTCTCCTGGAGCGTCATCCCGCGGCCGAGGTTGGTGCCGAAGGTGTGGTTGCGGGAGAGCGGCGAGGAGCAGGTCGCCACCAGGTCCCCGAGGCCGGCGAGTCCGGAGAAGGTGAGCGGGTCGGCTCCCATGGCGAGCCCGAGGCGGGTGGTCTCGGCGAGGCCCCGGGTGATCAGCGAGCCCTTGGCGTTGTCGCCGAGGCCCATGCCGTCGGCGATGCCGACGGCGAGACCGATCACGTTCTTCACGGCGCCGCCCAGTTCGCAGCCGACGACGTCGGTGTTGGTGTACGGGCGGAAGTAGGGCGTGTGGCAGGCGGACTGGAGCCGCCGGGCGACGCTCTCGTCGGTCGAGGCGACGACGGCCGCGGCGGGCATCCGGGACGCGATCTCCTTGGCCAGGTTGGGCCCGGTGACGACGGCGACGCGTTCGGAGGGGACCTTGGCGACCTCTTCGACGACCTCGCTCATCCGCTTCGCGGTGCCGAGCTCGACCCCCTTCATCAGGGAGACCAGCACGGTGTCGCCGGCGAGCTCCGGGGTCCAGGCCGCGAGGTTGGCGCGCAGGGTCTGCGAGGGGACGGCGAGGACGGTGAAGTCGGCGCCGGCCAGGGCCTCGGCCGCGTCGGTGGTGGCCCGCAGCCCGGCGGGGAGCTCGATGCCGGGGAGGTAGTCGGGATTGGTGCGGGTGGTGTTGACGGCCTCGGCGAGCTCGGGGCGGCGGCCCCACAGGGCGACCTCGCAGCCGGCGTCGGCGAGGACCATGGCGAACGCGGTTCCCCATGAGCCGGTGCCGAGGACGGCGGCCTTGACGGGCGTGGTCACTTCGCTCCCTCTCCGGCGGCCTTGCGGCGCTGCTCGGCGCGCGCCTCGCGCAGATCGTACGGCTTGGCGGGCGCGGACTCCCCGCGGATCTCCTCCAGCAGGACGGTGATCGCGGCCATGATCTCCTCGGTCGCCTCCCTGAGCACCTCGGGCGTCGGCTCCTTGCCGTAGAAGCGGTCGAGGTCCACCGGTGGACCGGCCTGCACCTGGAGGGTCTTGCGGGGGAAGAAGCTGAACCTGTGCTCCTTGGCGTACGGCGGCATCGCCAGGTTGGCGCCCCACTGGGCGACCGGGATGACGGGGGCACGGGTCTGGAGCGCGGCGCGGGCGACGCCGGTCTTGCCGGTCATCGGCCAGGTGCCGGGGTCGCGGGTGAGGGTGCCCTCCGGGTAGAAGGCGACGCACTCCCCGCGTTCGACGGCCGCCACGGCCGCGCGGAAGGCGCCCACCGCGTTGGACGACTCGCGGTAGACGGGGATCTGGCCCGTGCCGCGCAGCATGAGTCCGACGCCGGGCGCCTTGAAGAGGGCGGCCTTGGCCAGGAACCGGGGCACCCGGCCGGTGTTGTACTGGAAGTGCCCGTAGGAGAACATGTCGAGGTACGAGTTGTGATTGATGGCGGTGATGAATCCGCCGTCGGCCGGAATGTGTTCCATTCCCCGCCAGTCCCGCTTGAACAGAAGCAACAGCGGCGGCTTGGCGATGACCGCCGCCAGGCGGTACCAGAAGCCGATTCTACGGCGGGACACTCGGACACCTTCCTCTATGACGGGCCATGCCCGTCCGCTGGGGGTCAAGTGTCGCCCCAGGCCCCCGGTCTGTCGAGGACACCGTACGCCTCACCGCCGCCCCCCGGACCGCTGGCCCGTTCGCGCCGGAGGACACAATGGGCCCCGATGCGCACCGACGGAGATCTCGCCCCGGACCCGGCCCCGGTCGCCGGCTGGTCCCTCGTCGTTCCCCTGAAGCCGCTGGCCCTCGCCAAGAGCAGGCTCGCGGGGGCCGTCGGGGACTCGCTGCGCCCCCGGCTCGCCCTGGCGTTCGCCGAGGACACGGTGGCGGCGGCGCTGGCCTGCGCGGCGGTCGGGGATGTGGCCGTCGTCACGGACGACCCGGTGGCAGGCGCCGCGCTCGCCGCGCTCGGCGCCCGGATCGTCCCGGACGCTCCGGGCGCGGGGCTGAACGCGGCGCTGGAGCACGGCGCGCGCGCGGTGCGGGCCCGTCGCCCGCGCGCGGCGGTGGCGGCGCTGAACGCGGACCTCCCGGCATTGCGGCCCCGTGAATTGGCGCGGGCCCTCGCGGCCGCCTCGGCATTTTCCCGGGCATTTCTGACTGATGCCGCGGGAATCGGCACGACATTGCTGTGCGCACTGCCGGGGGCGGAATTGCGTCCCGCATTCGGCGGGCCCTCGCGCCGCCGCCATTCGGCGTCGGGCGCGGCGGAAATCCTCTCCCCGGGCCTGGATTCGGTGCGCCGGGACGTGGACACGGGCGCAGATCTGGCGGCCGCCCTCGGTCTGGGCGTCGGCCCGCGCACGGCGGAGGTGACGGCCGGCCGCACCGCCTGGGCGCGCACCGCGCAGGCCGCCGAGGCGCCGCCGGCCACGGCGTGACGGCGGTGCCGGCGGGGAGCGGCGCCCGGGCGGCAGGCCCTGAGGGCCCCCCTGCCCGGCGGATCAGTCGGCGGCGCCGGTCGCACGGGGCCTCCCCGGGCCCGCATGCAGAGAGGACGCACCGCACGGCGGAGGGCCCCCTCGTACCGGGCGCGTTCGGGCGGTCCGACGACGCGGCGAGGTGCCGCGGCGGTCGCCGGATCACCCGCCGGGGACCGCGGGACAGCCCTTAAGCTGGGGCCATGCAGGCCACCTCGTACACCTACGACGCCGGGACCCGCAGCGGCAGCGTGCTGCTCGACGACGGGACGCCTGTCCCGTTCGACGCCGCGGCGTTCGACGCGGGCGGGCTGCTGCTGCTCCGCCCCGGGCAGCGGGTGCGGATCGAGACCGAGGGCGAGGGCGAGGCCCGCCGCATCACGCTGGTGACGCTGCAGACCTTCTGACCCGCAGTCCCCCTGCACCACCGGCCCACTGACGCACGGCCCCGGCGGACCGCGCGACCGGCCCGAACGGCCCGTGGGCCGCGGACCGCGCGACCGGCCCGTGGGCCGTGGCGGACACACGGCGCGGGCCGGTCTCCCCGAGGGAGACCGGCCCGGCGCGTGAGTGGCCCTGCTGGTGCGTACCGCTTACTTCTTGCGAGCGGTGGTGGCCTTCTTCGCGGTGGTCTTGCGCGCCGTCGTCTTCTTGGCGGGCGCCTTCTTGGCGGTGGCCTTCTTCGCGGGAGCGGTCTTGGCCGTGGTCTTCTTGGCCGCGCTCTTCGCCGTGGTGGCCTTCTTGGCGGTGGTGGCCTTCTTGGCCGTGGTCTTCTTGGCGGCGGCGGTGGTGGCCTTCTTCGCCGCCGTGGTCTTCTTGGCGGCGGCCTTCTTCGCGGGCGTCGCCTTCTTGGCGGCGGCGGTCTTCTTCGCCGTGGCCTTCTTGGCGGCGGCCTTGGCCGTCGTCCGGGTGGAGGAGCCTCCGGAAAGGCTGCCCTTGGGAGCCTTCTTGACGGACACCTCGCCGCCCTTGGGGAGCTTCTTCGAACCGCTGACCAGGTCCTTGAAGCCCTGACCTGCGCGGAATCGCGGAACAGAGGTCTTCTTGACCCGGACACGCTCGCCCGTCTGGGGGTTGCGGGCGTAGCGGGCGGGGCGGTCGACCTTCTCGAACGAGCCGAAGCCGGTGACCGAGACCCGGTCACCGCCGACAACCGCCCGGACGATCGCGTCGAGCACCGCGTCGACAGCGTCCGCGGCCTGCTGACGGCCGCCGAGCTTGTCGGCAATCGCTTCTACGAGCTGCGCCTTGTTCACGTCTTCCCCTTCGGAGACATATGGCCGGAACGATTGCGTCCAGGCGTTTTCGCACGTTAGGCAGATATATACCGCAAATCAAACACGAAACGGGCTAATCACCCTAGTGCCGCAACGAAGTCGACCGTGGCGGAGTTCTCTGCGGTCAGTCACCTCGAGGGAATCGGCCCTCGTCGAGGTCCTTCATCAACAGATCCAGACGCCTTGCCGCGTCCGGGAGATCGTGCTTTGCCGCCGCCGTGACGACGAGCAGCTTCCGGGACAGCGCCATCCTTACGCCCTCCGGGACTTGCAGTGCGCGCACTCGTGAGTGCGCTTCCTTCAATCGGGCCGCGACCGCCTCGTAGAGCTCGAGTTGGCTGTCACGTTCCATGCACCGATTGTGCCATCTGTGGCTAGTTGTCGCCCCAGGGGGTCTCAACAGACGACTGCGCCCCCCACCGGGCGGTGGGGGGCGCAGTCGGGGAAAAGCGCTGATCAGACCTGCACGGTGCGCGGTTTGAAGGCGGGCCTGGCCGCTTCGTAGGCGGCGATGTCCGCTTCGTTCTGAAGGGTGAGGCTGATGTCGTCGAGCCCGTTCAGCAGGCGCCAGCGGGCGTTCTCGTCGAGCTCGAAGTCGGCGGTGATTCCGGGGGCGATGACCTGGCGCGTCTGCAGGTCGACGGTGATCTCGACGGTCGGGTCGGCCTCGGTCAGCTCCCAGAGCGCGTCGATGACCGACTGCTCCAGGACGACGGTCAGCAGGCCGTTCTTGAGGGAGTTGCCGCGGAAGATGTCGGCGAACCGGGCGGAGAGCACGGTCTTGAAGCCGTAGTTCTGCAGCGCCCAGACGGCGTGCTCGCGGGAGGAGCCGGTGCCGAAGTCGGGGCCGGCGACGAGGACCGAGGCGCCCTGGCGCTCGGGGCGGTTCAGCACGAACTCGGGGTCCTTGCGCCAGGCCTCGAACAGCCCGTCCTCGAAACCGTCGCGGGTGACCTTCTTCAGCCAGTGGGCCGGGATGATCTGGTCGGTGTCCACGTTGCTGCGGCGCAGCGGGACGGCACGGCCGGTGTGGGTGGTGAAAGCTTCCATGTTCCTCAGACCCCCGCGGGCGTAGAGACGTCGGCGTCGGACAGGTCGGCCGGGGAGGCCAGATGGCCCAGCACGGCGGTGGCGCCGGCGACCTGCGGAGAGACCAGGTGGGTGCGGCCGCCCTTGCCCTGCCTGCCCTCGAAGTTGCGGTTGGAGGTGGAGGCGGAGCGCTCGCCGGGAGCCAGTTGGTCCGGGTTCATGCCGAGGCACATGGAGCAGCCCGCGTGCCGCCACTCGGCGCCCGCCGCCTTGAAGACCTTGTCCAGGCCCTCCTCCACGGCCTGGAGCGCCACCCGGACGGATCCCGGGACGACCAGCATCCGCACGCCGTCGGCGACTTTGCGGCCTTCGAGGATCGAGGCGACCGCGCGCAGGTCCTCGATGCGTCCGTTGGTGCAGGAACCGACGAAGACGGTGTCGACGCGGATGTCCCGCAGCGGCTGCCCGGCGGTCAACCCCATGTACTCCAGGGCCTTTTCGGCCGCCAGGCGCTCCGAGGCGTCCTCGTACGAAGCCGGGTCGGGGACGTTCGCCCCGAGCGGTGCGCCCTGGCCCGGGTTGGTGCCCCAGGTGACGAACGGGGAGAGCTCGGCGGCGTCGATGAACACCTCGGCGTCGAAGACCGCGTCGTCGTCGGTGCGCAGGGTGCGCCAGTACGCGACGGCGGCGTCCCAGTCCTCGCCCTGCGGGGCGTGGTCGCGGCCCCGGAGGTAGTCGAAGGTGGTCTCGTCCGGGGCGATCATGCCCGCGCGGGCGCCGGCCTCGATCGACATGTTGCAGATGGTCATCCGGGCTTCCATCGAGAGCTTCTCGACGGCGGAGCCGCGGTACTCCAGGACGTAGCCCTGTCCGCCGCCGGTGCCGATCCTGGCGATGATCGCCAGGATCAGGTCCTTGGCCGTCACGCCGTCCGGCAGTTCGCCGTCGACGGTGATGGCCATGGTCTTCGGGCGGGCCATCGGCAGCGTCTGGGTGGCCAGCACGTGCTCCACCTGGGAGGTGCCGATGCCGAACGCCAGCGCGCCGAAGGCGCCGTGGGTGGAGGTGTGGGAGTCGCCGCAGACCACGGTGGTGCCGGGCTGGGTCAGGCCCAGCTGGGGGCCGACCACGTGGACCACGCCCTGCTCGACGTCGCCCAGCGAGTGCAGGCGCACACCGAACTCGGCGCAGTTCTTGCGCAGGGTCTCCAGCTGGGCGCGGGAGACCGGGTCGGCGATGGGCTTGTCGATGTCGAGGGTCGGGGTGTTGTGGTCCTCGGTGGCGATGGTGAGGTCGAGACGCCGCACCTGCCGACCGCTGAGCCGCAGACCGTCGAACGCCTGGGGGCTGGTCACCTCGTGCAGCAGGTGCAGATCGATGAAGAGGAGGTCGGGCTCGCCCTCGGCGCGCCGGACGACGTGGTCGTCCCAGACCTTCTCCGCGAGTGTCCTACCCATCGCTTTCCCTCCGGCCGGGCTGTGCCGCCAGGCGCAACTAGAGATCGTGTGCAACGCCCATGGGTCCCGGGTTGCCACTACAGCGTGACAAGTTCCATGGAAAATTGAACTTGCGTTTCACAGAGTGAGACGGGAGTATCGTTGCATGGACAACTCTAGCGGCGTCGGCGTCCTCGACAAGGCAGCCCTTGTCTTGAGCGCCCTGGAGTCCGGGCCGGCCACCCTCGCGGGTCTGGTGGCGGCCACGGGACTCGCACGACCCACGGCCCACCGTCTGGCCGTGGCACTGGAACATCACCGTATGGTCGCCCGCGACATGCAGGGCCGGTTCATCCTCGGTCCGCGGCTGTCGGAGCTCGCCGCCGCGGCGGGCGAGGACCGGCTGCTCGCCACCGCGGGCCCCGTGCTCACGCATCTGCGCGACGTGACCGGCGAGAGCGCGCAGCTCTATCGCCGCCAGGGCGACATGCGGATCTGTGTGGCGGCGGCCGAGCGGCTGTCCGGTCTGCGGGACACCGTGCCGGTCGGCTCCACGCTGACGATGAAGGCGGGGTCCTCGGCGCAGATCCTGATGGCCTGGGAGGAGCCCGAGCGGCTCCACCGCGGCCTCCAGGGCGCGCGTTTCACGGCGACGGCGCTGTCCGGCGTGCGGCGCCGGGGCTGGGCCCAGTCGATCGGCGAGCGCGAGCCGGGGGTGGCCTCGGTGTCGGCACCGGTCCGCGGGCCGTCCAACCGCGTGGTCGCCGCCGTCTCGGTCTCCGGACCGATCGAGCGCCTGACCAGGCACCCGGGCCGTATGCACGCCCAGGCGGTCATCGACGCCGCCGGCCGCCTGAGCGAGGCCCTGCGCCGCTCCGGCTGATCCCCACACGTCCACGTCCGGCCGGCCCCTTCAACGCCGCAGGGGCCGGCCGGAGGTGTCTGCGGGTCCGGATCGCCCCGAAGGGGGCCGCGGGTGCAGCATGGAAGTACCTGCGGACCGACGGAGGTGCCGAGACGATGGCCGAGTTCATGGACGTACACCGCGGTATGAAGGGCATCACCAGTGATCAGCTGATGGAGGCCCACCGCGCGGACCTCGCGATCGAGGGCGAGGAGAACGTGCACTTCAAGCAGGCGTGGGCGGATCCCGAGACGGGCACCGTCTACTGCCTGTCCGAGGGGCCCTCGGCGGATGCCGTGCAGCGCATCCACGAGCGCACGGGCCACCCCGCGGACGAGATCCACCCGGTGCCCCTCTCCGTGTGACCCCTCCCCCAACTGCCGCCGCACGGAGGGCGGATGGAGATGCCCGCCGATGCCCGGGGCCGCTGCCGTCCGGCGCGCCCCTGGCAGCGGGTGGCCGCCCGGCCACGGAGGGACGCCGGGGAGGCGGACACGGAAACGCCGGAGGGGCCCTTCAGATGAAGGGCCCCTCCGGACTCGTACCCCCGACCGGATTCGAACCGGCGCTACCGCCTTGAGAGGGCGGCGTGCTAGGCCGCTACACAACGGGGGCAAATCTTCGATCCCTCGACGGGATCAGCTGGCCTACCAGGACTCGAACCTAGACTAACTGAACCAGAATCAGTCGTGCTGCCAATTACACCATAGGCCACTGGTGGTATAGACCAGTTGGTACCCCCGACCGGATTCGAACCGGCGCTACCGCCTTGAGAGGGCGGCGTGCTAGGCCGCTACACAACGGGGGCCCTAGCGATCCTGCATCGACATCGTCGAGGAGCGACCTCGAGACCTCGCGGGAAGGATCTGTACCCCCGACCGGATTCGAACCGGCGCTACCGCCTTGAGAGGGCGGCGTGCTAGGCCGCTACACAACGGGGGCTTTGCAGATGAGCTCTGCGAGCTGGCCTACCAGGACTCGAACCTAGACTAACTGAACCAGAATCAGTCGTGCTGCCAATTACACCATAGGCCACCAAAACGCAACCCCCGGTGGGGATCTTGTTCGGGTTTGCGCTTCCGGTTCCGGCCTTTCGGCCCGCTCCCCTCGGCGCAGGAAGAACATTACCCGAAGGTCGACGGCGCTCCAAAACGGGTATCGCCGCGCAACAGCGGGGCGAGCTGGTCCAGGCCCGTGATCCGGGTCAGTTCGGGTCTGCCGCCCGCTCCGGCACGGTCCAGCCAGATCCCGGTGAGCCCGGCCTCGGTGGCTCCGCGGGCGTCGATGTCGGGCTGGTCGCCGACGTACGCCACGTCCTCGGGGGGCAGTCCGACGGCCTCGCACGCTGCGAGGAAGGCGCCGGCCTCGGGCTTGGAGATCCCGAGTTCGACGGCGCACACCACGGCCTCGAACCGGTCGCGGACGCCGAGGGCGCGCAGCTTCCGCTCCTGGTTCGCCAGGCTGGAGTTGGAGAGGACGGCGTGACGGTAGTCACGTGCGAGGAGGTCGAGCACCGGCACGGTGTCGGGGAAGAGCGCCCAGGCGGCCTCGTAGTGCGCGATGTGCTGCCCGAACCACTGCTGGGCCTCCTCGTCGCCCATGCCCGGTGCGCCGAGGAACTCCCGCACCCGGTCGCGCCGCTGCCCCTCGAAGTCGGTGAGCCCGGCGGCGACCCGCGCCCAGTGCACCTCGGTGATCCGCTTCCACGCGTCCAGGGCCTCCTCGACGGATGCGTACGCCTCCGGCAGGCCCACGTCGCCGAGATGCCGGCGCATACCGGTGCGGTCGGCGTTCGCGTAGTCGAAGATCGTGTCGTCGATGTCCCAGAGCACGGCGCGGATCGGCATACGACGACCGTACCGCCGCAGTCCTCACCGGCCGGGGGTCCGGGGGTCGCCCCCGGAACACGCAGCGTCGATGTCCCAGAGCACGGCGCGGATCGGCATACGACGACCGTACCGCCGCAGTCCTCACCGGCCGGGGGTCCGGGGGCTCTCACCGGCAGGGGCGGCGGTGGGCGGCGTCAGCCGGTCTCCGCCGTCTCCTCGCCCTCGGACGGGACGACGAAGAAGTCGGTCACGAAGCAGACGACGGCACCGTCGGCGCCGCGGCCGACCCAGGTCGGGTAGGCGCCGTCGCCCCAGCCGGACATGAAGGCGATCAGGTTGTGGCCGGTGTCCTTCGCGGTGACGGTGTGCGGCCCGAGGTACGCGTCGCCGCCGGCGGCGAAGGCGTCCCAGAGCGGGCCCTCCTCGCCGACGCAGTCGGGGAAGGACTCGTCGCAGGCGGCGTCGTAGAAGCAGCCGGTGCCGGCGTCCACGCCGTAGGCGAAGAACTCGTCGTCGGCGAGCTGGGCCGGATCCTGGCCGGCCTGGTGGGCGATCTCCCAGCTGACGGGCGGGGCGTCGGAGATCAGCAGGCGGGCGGCGGCGATCCGCAGATGGGGCTCGTCGGACGGGGGCTCGTCGTCGTCGACGAGGGTGGCGACCGCACACTCCACGGCGTAGCGGCCCGGCGGGACCTCGGCGGTGAACGGCTCGGACTCGCCGGTACCGAGCGTGACGAACGGGTCGCAGGCGCAGACCTTGCCGCTGGGCAGCCAGAGCTCACCGGCCCGTACGACCGACATCTCCCCCGTGGTCCCGGGTTCCTCGGTGAAGCGGCTGCCGGGCGTGAAGTGCCGGGTGAAGTCGGGTGCGGGCATGGGCATGCTGGTCCCCCAGGGAGCCGTGGCGATCGGAATCGCCCCGAACACTAGCCCCGCCCCGGGAGAACGCCGAAGGGGCGGCGGCCACTTCGGCCACCGCCCCTTCCCGGGCGGGCTCGGACACGCTCAGGCGGCGAGCTTCGCCAGTGCCGCGTCGATGCGGGCCAGGGTCTTCTCCTTGCCCAGGATCTCCAGGGACTCGAAGAGCGGCAGGCCGACGGTGCGGCCGGTGACGGCCACCCGTACCGGGGCCTGGGCCTTGCCGAGCTTGAGGCCGTGGGCCTCGCCGGCGGCCAGGACGGCCTCCTTGAGGGACTCCGGGCTGGACCAGTCGGCCGTCTCCAGCTTCTCGCGGGCGGTGGTCAGCAGGGCCGCGGGCTCGCCCTTCATCGCCTTGGTCCAGGACGCCTCGTCGTCGACCGGCTCGTCGAGGAAGAGGAAGTCGACGTTGGCGGTGATGTCGGAGAGGACGGTCAGCCGCGTCTGCGCGTGCGGGGCGATGGCCTCCCACTTCGCGCGGTCGAACCGCTCCGGCGCCCAGTTCGCGTGCGGGGCGGTCAGCCACGGCTCGCACGCCTCGGTGAACGCCTTCACGTCCAGCATCCGGATGTGGTCGGCGTTGATCGCCTCGGCCTTCTTGAGGTCGAAGCGCGCCGGGTTGGCGTTGACGTCGGCGACGTCGAACTTCGTGATCATCTCGGGGATCGTGAAGACGTCCTGGTCGGCGGAGAAGGACCAGCCGAGCAGCGAGAGGTAGTTGAGCAGGCCCTCCGGGAGGAAGCCGCGCTCGCGGTAGATGTTGAGGGACGCCTGCGGGTCGCGCTTGGAGAGCTTCTTGTTGCCCTCTCCCATGACGTACGGCAGGTGGCCGAAGGCGGGGATCTCCTTGGCGACGCCGAGCTCGATCAGCGCCTTGTAGAGGGCGATCTGGCGGGGGGTGGAGGAGAGCAGGTCCTCGCCGCGCAGGACGTGGGTGATCTCCATCAGGGCGTCGTCGACCGGGTTGACCAGCGTGTACAGCGGGGCGCCGTTGGCGCGGACGATGCCGTAGTCGGGGACGTTGTCCGGGGTGAAGGTGAGTTCGCCGCGGACCAGGTCGGTGAAGACGATCGGCTCGTCGGGCATCTTGAAGCGCACGATGGACTCGCGCCCTTCGGCCTCGTACGCGGCCTTCTGCTCGGCGGTCAGCGTGCGGCAGGTGCCGTCGTAGCCGGAGGGCTTCCCGGCGGCGCGGGCGGCGTCGCGGCGGGCTTCGAGCTCCGCGGCGGTGCAGTAGCAGTGGTACGCGTGGCCGGCGTCGAGGAGCCGCGTGGCGACGTCCCGGTAGATGTCCATCCGCTGCGACTGGCGGTAGGGCGGGTGCGGGCCGCCGACCTCCGGGCCCTCGTCCCAGTCGAGGCCGAGCCAGCGCAGCGAGTCGAGCAGCTGCTGGTACGACTCCTCCGAGTCGCGGGCCGCGTCGGTGTCCTCGATGCGGAAGACCATCGTGCCGCCGGTGTGCCGGGCGTAGGCCCAGTTGAACAGCGCGGTGCGGACGAGGCCCACATGGGGGTTGCCGGTCGGGGAGGGACAGAAACGGACGCGGACGGGTGCGTTAGCCACGCTTGATCACCTTGTTGGTGAGAGTGCCGATGCCTTCGATGGTGACGGCGACCTCGTCGCCGACGTTGAGCGGGCCGACCCCCGCGGGGGTGCCCGTGAGGACGACGTCGCCGGGGAGCAGCGTCATCGCCTCGGTGATGTGCACGATGAGGTCCTCGACGGAGCGGACCATCTCGCTGGTGCGGCCCAGCTGCCGCTGCTCGCCGTTGACCGTGCACTGGACGACGGCGTCGGCCGGGTCGAAGTCGGTCTCGATCCAGGGGCCGAGGGGGCAGGAGGTGTCGAAGCCCTTGGCCCGTGCCCACTGCTTCTCGCGCCGCTGGGCGTCGCGGGCGGTGACGTCGTTGGCGCAGGTGTAGCCGAGGACGACGTCCTTGACCCGCTCGCGCGGGACCTCTCGGCACATGCGGCCGATGACGACGGCCAGCTCGGCCTCGTGGTGGAGCTCCTCGGAGAACGAGGGGTACTCGATGGAGTCGCCGGAGCCGATCACCGAGGTGGTCGGCTTGAAGAAGGCGACCGGGACCTCGGGGACCTCGTTGCCGAGCTCCGCGGCGTGCTCCGCGTAGTTGCGGCCGATGGCCACGACCTTGTTGGGGAGCACGGGGGGCAGCAGGCGGACCTTGCTCAGCGGGACCTTGGTGCCGGAGAGCTCGAAGTCGGCGTACGGAATGCCCTTGATGATGTCGAGGAGGAGGCCGTCGGGGCCTTCCTCGACCGCGCCGAAGGCGACATTGCCGTCGATGGAGAACCTGGCGATGCGCACGGGATGCTGTCGCCCCTCACTTCTTCTTCGCTCGCTGAGCTGGCCTGGAGACTGACGCTCCAGGCTAACGCGGCGAGGGGGGCGCACATGGCGCAATACCCTCCGTGCGGCCTCGCGGGGCGCCCGGCCCACGGGCGCGGTGCGCCCGTTTGGTGTGCGGGCCGCGCGTACGGGCGGGCACTCCCCTGCCCTGCGCGTACGGGTGCGGTGCGCCCGTGCGGCGAGTGAGCCGAAGGGGCGCGGGCGGTGCCGAAAGGGAGAGCGCGCGGAGGTCCCGAGGAACGAGGGACCGAGCACGGTCGACCGTCGGCACCGTCTTCAGCGCCCCGGAGGCGAACCGAGCCACCAAAAGAGGGAGAGCGCGCGGAGGTCCCGAGGAACGAGGGACCGAGCACGCTCGACCGTCGGCACCGTCTTCAGCGCCCCGGAGGCGAACCGAGCCACCGAAAAGGCAGGCGCCCCGGAGGCGAACCGGGCCTCAGGAAACGGGCGCGTCCATGAGGATGGTGCGGCGGGGGTTGGCCGTCTGGGTCGGGAGGTCGACGGAGTGCTCCGGCTGCTCCGGCGTCTGCAGCTCGCCGGCGTCCTTGAGGTGCGCGAGCGTGGTGCGGCGGGGGTTGGCGGTGCTGCGGAACATCATCGTCGTCTTCATCGGTGGTTTCAGACCCTGTCGGCGTAGGAACGCTCTGTCGAGCGCGGTTGACGGTGTGGCCATCCTCGTAAAGCGTCAGGCTAAACATCGGATTCCCGTGGAATGCCAGGATGAGACAGCCTTGATCGTGTGAGTTTGCTCACGAGATGAGTCACAATACCGGCATTGCAGACAGTGGATCTCCGTCGCAGGAACGGACATTCCGCCACTGAACGAACGATTCCGCTCCTGATCATGGCGACTGGGACACCCCTCGCGCGCCCGGGACTCGTACCACTACGCCCGTTTTCTCCGCCATCGCTTCCCACAGCTCGTGACACCGCGCTCACAAAGTGTCACTCACGTCACAGGGCGGTACACGGCCCTTGTTGGAGATCCTGCACTGTGCTGGAATTCCACGCACCGCCGCGGGTTTCAGGTCCGGCGCGCAAGGGCGCAACGCAGCGCCGGGTGGCGGCGGAGAAGGGGGAGCAGCGCCGGTCACTCAAGACCACCAGGGGTAAACGACTCATTACCCCGAGACGCCGACACCGTCCCGCCGCGACAGCGGAGGGACGCCTGGTCCAGAGGTTGCGACGCTAGTGCAGGGACGTTTCAAGAGGGATGGCATGGGGCGTCCTCAGGCCCGTCAGGGCCAAGGGGACGCTATGGCGGAACAGGAGCCGCGCGGCACCGACCGCGGTTCCTCGCCCCAGCGCACCCACACCCAGGGACCGGCCGCATCCGGTGACAGCGGCGACCGCTCCGCGCGCAACGGCTCCCCCGCCGCCGCGCCGGACGGCGCCAGGAGTGCGCCCGCGTCGGCGAGCCCCACGGAGACCGGTTCGCGAATAGCGCTGCGCAACTGGCGCATCAGCACCCGTCTGGTCTCCCTGCTCACCCTCCCCGTCGTCGCGGCGACCACGCTGGGCGGACTCCGTATCCAGGAGTCCATGGACGACATGAAGCAGCTGGACCACATGCAGCTGCTCACGGAGATGACCCGGGCGGCGACCGACCTCGCCCAGGCGCTGCAGTCCGAGCGCGACCTCTCCGCCGGACCGCTGGCCAACGGCTCCCCCGTCACGGACTTCAAGGTCTCCGGGCCCCGTACCCAGACCGACCGCGTCAAGAAGGCGTTCCTCGACGCGACGCGCAACATCCCCAACACGGACGACGACGAGGCGCTGGAGAGCATCCGCGCCAACGCCAACCAGATCGCCGTGCAGGTCAACGGACTCAACAAGATCCGTTCGACCGCCTACGCCTCCGGCGCGCCGAACTCCCAGACCGTGGAGAGCTACAGCCGGCTGATCGAGTCGCTGCTGAGCCTGTCCCAGGACATGGCGCAGGCGACCAGCAACCCCGACATGATCAAGCGCACGCGTGCGCTGGCGGCGTTCTCGTCCGCCAAGGAGTACGCGTCGATCCAGCGCGCGATCATCGCCGCCGCCCTGCCGGGCGGCGACGACGCGAAGGCTCCCGGCCTGACCGAGCCCGACCGCCTGTACGGCAAGGCCGCCGTGGAGAACGGCGACTCGGAGCTGAAGGCGTTCAAGGCGCTCTACGAGTCCACCGGCGGCGACGCCGAGGAGCTGACCGCCTCCCTGGACGGCGGCACCGACCCGACGATCGCGGCCTCGGAGCTGTACGCCAAGCGCGTGCTGGACAACCCGAACGGCTTCGAACGCCGTGCCGAGCGTTCGCACCTGGACTGGACCGACGACTACTCGGTCCGCATCAACGCGATGAAGCGCGTCGAGGCCCAGCTGCTCGGCGAGATGGAGGCCAAGGCCCGTGAGCTGCGCGAGGAGTCGCAGCAGGACGCCATCATCAACGGTGCGCTGATCCTCGTCGTCCTCGGCGTCTCCCTGGTCGGCGCCTTCGTCGTCGCCCGGTCCATGATCCGTTCGCTGCGCCGGCTGCAGGACACGGCGACCAAGGTCGCCCAGACCCGGCTGCCCGAGCTGGTCAAGCAGCTGTCGGAGTCGGACCCGCAGGACGTCGACACCTCCGTCGAGTCCGTCGGTGTGCACTCCCGTGACGAGATCGGCCAGGTGGCCGCGGCCTTCGACGACGTGCACCGCGAGGCGGTCCGCCTCGCCGCCGAGCAGGCGCTGCTGCGGGGCAACGTCAACGCGATGTTCACCAACCTCTCGCGGCGTTCCCAGGGCCTCATCCAGCGGCAGCTGTCGCTGATCTCCGAGCTGGAGTCCCGCGAGGCCGACCCCGACCAGCTGTCCTCGCTGTTCAAGCTCGACCACCTCGCGACCCGTATGCGCCGGAACGGCGAGAACCTCCTCGTCCTCGCCGGCGAGGAGCCGGGCCGCCGCTGGACGCGCCCCGTGCCGCTCGTCGACGTGCTCCGCGCCGCGGCGTCCGAGGTGGAGCAGTACGAGCGCATCGAACTGGCCGCCGTGCCCGCGACCGAGGTCGCCGGCCGTGTGGTCAACGACCTCGTGCACCTGCTCGCCGAGCTGCTGGAGAACGCGACGTCGTTCTCCTCCCCGCAGACGAAGGTCCGGGTCACCGGCCACGCGCTGCCCGACGGCCGGGTGCTGGTCGAGATCCACGACACCGGCATCGGCCTCTCCCCCGAGGACCTGGCCGCGATCAACGAGCGGCTCGCGTCGCCGCCCACGGTGGACGTCTCGGTCTCGCGCCGCATGGGTCTGTTCGTGGTCGGCCGCCTGTCGCTGCGGCACGGCATCCGCATCCAGCTGCGTCCGTCGGACTCCGGCGGCACGACCGCGCTCGTCATGCTGCCGGTCGACGTCGCCCACGGCGGCAAGAAGGCTCCGGGCAAGCCCGGCCAGCCGGGCGGCGGCCAGGGCGGCCCCCAGAAGCCCGGCGCGGGTGCGCCCGGTGGTCTGCCGGGGCGTCCGGCGGGCCAGGGCGGCGGGAGCCGTCCGGGTCTGGCGGGCCCCGGAGCGGGTGGGCCGGGTGCCGGCGCTCCCGCGGGCGGCCGGCTGGGAACCGGTGCACCGCGCGGTCAGGTCGGCGCGGGCGCGGCTCCGCGTGCCGCGCTGCCGGGCCGTGACGGCGGGCCGCAGGGCAACGGCGGCCAGCCGCAGAGCGGCGGCAGTCTCTTCGACGCCGGCCGTCCGCAGCAGGGGGCCCCGGCTCCCGCGCGCGGCGAGGCGGGGCCCGGCGCGGGCCGTCCGGCGCCGCAGCAGCCCGGCGCCGGCGACCGGGGGCGGCAGCTGCCGCCGCCCGGCGGTCCGCGGGCCGAGCTGCCCGGCGGGGCGCCCCGCCAGGAGGAGCCGCGTCCGCAGCGTCCGCAGACGACCAGCTGGGGCAACGAGCAGGGCGTGCCGCAGCAGCGTCCCGCCGCCGACGCGCCGCGCGGTCACGACGACCACGACGCCTCCCGCGGGCAGGCGGGCACGGCCGGGTTCGCCCGGCCGGAGCTCGGCGGCCCCCGGGGCGCCGGCGGGCCGGGGCAGTACACCCGGCAGGACGTGTTCGGCGGTCCGGCCGGGGCGGGGAACCCGTCGGGCACCGGCCAGTTCGCCCGGCCGGAGCAGGGCGGGCACCAGGACCCGGCGTCCACCGCGCAGTTCCCGCGACAGGACTTCCAGGCGCCGCAGCAGGACCCGGCGTCCACCGCACAGTTCGCGCGGCCCGACTTCCAGGCGCCTCAGCAGGTGCCGCAGCAGGACCCGGCGTCCACCGCACAGTTCGCGCGGCCGGACTTCCAGGCGCCGCAGCAGCCCGCTCCGCAGCGCCGGGACGAGGGCTTCGCCCCGCCGCGGGCCGTGGCTCCGCTGCCGGCTCCGCAGCAGCCCGAGGCGCTGCCGCCGGCGTCCGGTCCGGGGGACGGCCGTACGCCGCTGTACGACACGCTGGAGACCAACTGGTTCCACGGCGGCGGTGCCCAGGGCGGCGAGAGCCGTCCCGCGGAGCCGCAGCCGGAGCGGCCGGTGCCGCAGCGTGCTCCCGCGTCCGGCCCGGCACCCCAGGGCGGCGCACCCGTGGCGAACGGAGCCGCGAACTGGCGCTCCTCGCCCAACGACGAGCTGGTGCGCCAGGCCGAGCGGGTGCGCAAGCCCGCCGCGGGCGGCATCACCACCTCGGGTCTGCCCCGCCGGGTCCCGCGAGCCAACCTCGTGCCGGGCACCGCGCAGGAGCAGAACCACCAGTCCGGTCCGCAGATCTCGCGAGCCCCCGACGACGTGCGCGGGCGGCTGACGAATCTGCGCCGGGGTATTCAGCAGGGCCGGCAGCAGAACAGCACGACCGGCAGCTTCAACCTCGGCCCCACTCACCAGCAGGAGCGTTAGTTGAGCCCGATGAGCCAGGCGGCCCAGAATCTGAACTGGTTGATCACGAACTTCGTGGACAACACCCCCGGGGTGTCGCACACGGTGGTCGTGTCGGCCGACGGTCTGCTGCTCGCCATGTCCGAGGGGTTCCCGCGGGACCGGGCCGACCAGCTGGCGGCCGTGGCGTCCGGGCTGACCTCGCTGACCGCCGGTGCGTCCCGGATCTTCGAGGGCGGCCCGGTGAGCCAGACGGTGGTGGAGATGGAGCGCGGCTTCCTCTTCCTGATGTCGGTCTCCGACGGTTCGTCGCTGGCCGTTCTCGCCCACCCGGAGTGCGACATCGGCCTGGTGGGGTACGAGATGGCGCTGCTGGTGGACCGCGCGGGCAGTGTGCTCACGCCGGACCTGCGCGCCGAGCTCCAGGGAAGTCTTCTGCACTGACGGGAGGGACCGGTGACCCCACTCGCCGGTCCGCCGAAGCAACCCCACCGACAACCGAACGGCCGCCCCAAGGCCCCCCACCGGCCCCATCAGACGGCACAGCCGACCACTTGCTGTCACGCCCGGAGGATCCATGACCCCGCCCCCCGCCTCTCACGATCCGTACGGCGCCTCAGTCGACGCGTACGGGGACGAGGGCGACCAGCCGCTGGTGCGTCCTTACGCGATGACCGGCGGCCGGACCCGGCCGCGCTACCAGCTCGCCATCGAGGCGCTGGTCAGCACGACCGCCGACCCGGCCATGCTGGCCGGTCTGCTCCCCGAGCACCAGCGGATCTGCCACCTGTGCCGGGAGGTCAAGTCGGTCGCGGAGATCTCGGCGCTGCTGTCGATGCCGCTCGGTGTGGCGCGCATTCTCGTCGCCGACCTGGCGGAGGCCGGCATGGTGGCGATCCACCAGCCGGGCAACGGAGAGGCCGGCGGCACGCCGGATGTGACACTGCTCGAAAGGGTGCTCAGTGGACTTCGCAAGCTCTAGCGGCGGTGCGGCCCGGTCGACCACCAGCGCGAAGATCGTGGTGGCGGGCGGATTCGGCGTGGGCAAGACCACGTTCGTCGGCGCCGTCTCGGAGATCGACCCGCTGCGTACCGAAGCCGTCATGACGTCCGCCTCCGCGGGCATCGACGACCTCACCCACACGGGTGGCAAGACGACGACGACCGTCGCCATGGACTTCGGCCGCATCACCCTCGACCAGGACCTCATCCTCTACCTGTTCGGCACCCCCGGACAGGACCGCTTCTGGTTCATGTGGGACGACCTCGTACGCGGCGCCATCGGCGCCGTCGTCCTCGTCGACACCCGCCGCCTCGCCGACTGCTTCCCCGCCGTCGACTACTTCGAGAACTCCGGGCTCCCCTTCGTCATCGCCCTCAACGGCTTCGACGGACACCAGCCCTACAACCCCGAGGAAGTCCGCGAAGCACTCCAGATCGGCCCCGACACCCCGATCATCACCACCGACGCCCGCCACCGCGCGGACACGAAGAGCGCGCTGATCACGCTCGTCGAACACGCCCTGATGGCGCGGCTCAAGTAGACGACGCCATACGGTAGTTGTCGTAACTTGCTCAGCGGCGGGCTGTGTCTTTGGACACGGCCCGCCCGCCTGTTCATAACATTTCGACAGAGAATTCCGGAGCTGCCGCCACCCGGCGCGCACGATCGGTACCACTGCGCTCACATGAGCCTCGCCTTTTGACGGGGCTCGTTCTTTATGCCCGTTTTATTCGCGGGTACGGTCACCCGGAACCCCCGATTCCAGGTGTTTGGAATGGGGCGGCTCGGCGTGCTGCAATTCGTCGAACTGCCGAGTAGTACGGCTACGAACGAACCACGGCACAGCGTAGGTGCCGACGCCGAGAGGTTGTTGGTCGAGTGAGGCGAAGCAATACGAGCTCCGCAGAGCATCAGGCGCGGGGCAACTTCACCCCGCCGCGCACAGCGGCTTCGCCTGCGGATGCGTCGGGTGCTTCGAGCGACACCCCGCCCGCGGGCAACTCCAGCAGGATGTCCCCGCGCAACTGGCGGGTGCCCACCCGCCTGAACGCGATCCTGCTCATACCCGTGCTCGTCGGCCTGGTCATGGGCGGCTTCCAGGTGAAGCAGTCCATCGACACCTGGAGCGAGGCGCAGGACGCCGAGAAGACCGCGCTGATCGTGCGGGCCGCCGCGGAGTACGGCCAGGCCCTGCTCAACGAGCGCGATCTCACCGCTCAGACCCTGCTGCTCGCCACCAGCGAGGCCGACCGCAAGGGCCCGCAGGTCACCGAGGCCTACGAGACCACCGACGCCGCCGCCGCGAAGTTCCGCGAGGCCGTCCAGGACATGCCGTCCGGCCAGGGCCTGGAGCGCCGTCTGGAGCTCTTCGACAAGGAGGAGCCGAGCCTGGAGAAGCTGCGCGAGGCGGCGTACTCCAGGGCCCTCGACCCGGTGAAGACCGAAGAGGGCTACGTCAAGGTCCAGCACGTGCTGATGGAGTTCGCCAACGAGCTCGGTCTCGGCACCGGCAACGTGACCAGCTACGGCCGGACCGTCTACGCGGTCCAGCTCGCCAAGGCCGCCGCTTCGCTCCAGCGCTCCATCGGCACCCACCTGCTGGTGCGTCCCGGCTCGGGCGAGGTCCTCGCCCAGCAGAAGATCGCCTTCAACTCGTACAACTACCTGGAGCAGATCGCCATCGGCGAGTACGTCTCCGGTGGTACCGAGGCCGACACCGCCCGCCTCCAGCAGGTGATGGCGGGCAAGGCCGCCGAGGGCGAGAAGCGGCTCAAGGCGGCGGGCCTGAACCCGCCCGTGGGCCCGGACAAGTCCGTCTTCACCGGCATGGCCGTCGCCATCGGCTCCGGCGACTCCACTCCCGCGCAGCTGCGCCGGCAGGACGTCACGCCCGAGACCTGGATGGGCGCCGCCACCGCCAAGTTCGACGGCTACAGCGAGATCGAGAAGGACCTCGTCGACCGCGCCGTCTCCGAGGCCGCCGCGATCTCCGACGACGCCCGTACCGACGCCATCACCACCGGCGCCATCGTCGTGATCGCCCTGCTCGCCGCCTTCGTGCTCGCCGGCCTCATGGCCCGCCAGATGAGCCGCTCGATGCGCGAGCTGCGCACCGCGGCGTTCGGCATCGCCGAGCAGCGCCTGCCGATGCTGGTCGACCAGCTCTCGCGCACCGAGCCGGGCCGCGTCGACACCCGGGTCCAGCCCATCCCGATCGACTCCCAGGACGAGATCGGCGAGGTCGCCCGCGCCTTCGACCAGGTCCACCGCGAGGCGGTGCGTCTCGCCGCCGAGCAGGCCATGCTCCGGGGCAACGTCAACGCGATCTTCACCAACCTGTCGCGCCGCAACCAGTCGCTGATCGAGGGCCAGCTGACCCTGATCACCGACCTGGAGAACAACGAGGCGGACCCGGACCAGCTGGAGAACCTCTTCAAGCTGGACCACCTGGCCACCCGTATGCGCCGCAACGGCGAGAACCTCCTCGTCCTCGCCGGCGAG
Organism: Streptomyces genisteinicus; assembly: GCF_014489615.1. Taxonomy (GTDB): domain Bacteria; phylum Actinomycetota; class Actinomycetes; order Streptomycetales; family Streptomycetaceae; genus Streptomyces; species Streptomyces genisteinicus. The sequence continues at coordinate 5,258,135 of NZ_CP060825.1, read as the reverse complement.
GAGCCGGGCCGCCGCTGGAACCAGCCGGTGCCGCTGGTGGACGTCATGCGCGCCGCCTCCTCCGAGGTGGAGTCCTACGAGCGCATCGAGCTCACGGGCGTCCCGGAGACCGAGATCCACGGCCAGGCCGTGACCGACCTCGTGCACCTGCTCGCGGAGCTGCTGGAGAACGCCACCACGTTCTCCTCCCCGCAGACCAAGGTGCGCGTCACCGCGACCCGGCTGCCCGACGGCCGCGTGATGATCGAGATCCACGACAAGGGCATCGGCCTCACGGCCGAGGACTTCGCCGACATCAACCACAAGCTGGCCAACCCGCCGACGGTGGACGCCGCCGTCTCGCAGCGCATGGGCCTCTTCGTGGTCGGCCGCCTCTCGGACCGGCACGGCATCCGCGTGCAGCTGCGCCCCTCGGGCGAGCAGGCCGGCACCACCTCGCTGGTCATGCTCCCCGACGCCATCACCCACGGTGGCGGCGGCGAGGCCCTGCCCGAGGACGACTTCACCGTCTCGCAGATGATCCCGCAGCAGCAGTCCTTCGACAGCGCACCGCTGCGCACGGCCGCCGAGCTCGGCTTCGACGACTCCCGCTACGACGCGGAGCAGGGCGCGACCCCCGGGCTCGACCCGGTCAACCGCTCCCTCATGCGCGGTGAGCGCCGCGCCGCGCTGGAGGCGCAGGCCCACGGCACGGAGCGTCCGCTCTTCCGCGACGAGGCCGCCTTCCCGCAGAACGCGCAGAACGCGCAGGGCCCGCAGCAGGAGTACGCGGGCGAGTACGGGCAGGAGTACAACGCCGAGTACCAGCAGGGCTACGCCCAGGACCAGCAGCAGGCCTACCCGCAGGACCAGCAGGGCTACGACGGTCAGCAGGGGGCCGCGTACGACGGACAGGGCTACGGCGACTACGACCGCGGCGGTTACGCCGGGCAGCAGGAGCAGCCGCAGCACGGCGCATATGCGGAGGGCGATTACCAGTCCGCCCAGCCGGCCGGCGCACCGTACGACGGCTCGTACGACAACGGTTCCCACCAGGAGGCCTGGCCGGATCAGAACGGATACCAGGCCGGTTACGAGCCCGAGTTCCGCCCTGAAGCGGAATCTTCCCAGGGCGCTCCCGCGAACGGCTCAGACCGCGTAGGCTTCGACCGTCCGGGTCCGGCTCCGAGCGCCAGCCACGAACTGACCTCCTCCGGCCTCCCGCGTCGCGGCAGCAGCCCGCAGCAGGCCCCGGGCCGGCAGCAGCCCCAGCAGCAGTCCGAGCAGGGGTGGCCCCAGCAGCCCGCCGAGCAGCAGCAGGCTCCGACGGCTCCACAGGGCGGCCAGGGCTCTCAGGACGGCGGCCAGGACACGGCGGGCGGTTCCGACGCCTCCACCGACGAGTGGCGTTCGGCGAACGACGAGCGCTGGCAGCGGGCGGAGAAGCTTCGCGACCCGAAGGCCGGCGGGGTGACCTCCTCCGGTCTCCCCCGGCGCGTGCCCAAGGCCAACCTGATCGAGGGCACGGCAGAGCAGACTCCGCAGGGCGGCCCACAGGTCTCCCGCGCCCCCGAGGACGTGCGCGGCAGGTTGAGCAACCTGCGCCGCGGCGTCCAGCAGGGACGCACCGCGGGGACGGACACGAACGGACCGGCCACCTACGATCGACACAGTGGCCCGGGTAGTACCTACAACCAGGAGCGTTAGTGTGAGCCCGATGAGCCAGGCGGCGCAGAATCTGAACTGGTTGATCACCAACTTCGTGGACAACACCCCCGGGGTGTCCCACACGGTGGTGGTCTCCGCCGACGGACTCCTGCTGGCGATGTCCGAGGGTTTCCCGCGTGACCGAGCCGATCAGCTGGCAGCGGTCGCCTCCGGGCTGACCTCGCTGACCGCGGGAGCGTCCCGGATCTTCGAGGGCGGTGCCGTCAACCAGACGGTGGTGGAGATGGAGCGCGGCTTCCTCTTCATCATGTCGATCTCCGACGGATCGTCCCTGGCCGTTCTCGCGCACCCGGAGGCCGACATCGGCCTCGTGGGCTACGAGATGGCCCTGCTGGTCGACCGGGCCGGCAGCGTTCTGACCCCGGACCTCCGCGCGGAACTCCAGGGAAGTCTTCTCAACTGACAAACGGACAGTGCATTTCCCGCCACCGCACCATAAAGTGCGGTGGCGCGGCCCCACAGGGACAGGGACCGGTGACCGGCGGTCGGAGGAGGAAACGTGGCAACACCCCCAGGCGGACACCCGTATGAAGGTGCTCACCAGCCCCAGGGTGAGCACACTCACAACCGCTTCAACTTTCCCTCGACCCCGAGCAGAGGGGGCGGCTCCCAGCCGTACCAGCAGCCTCAGGCCCCGGGAGCGTCGTCCTACGACCCGTCGTACGACCCTTCGTACCAGCAGCCGTACGAGCAGCCGTCGTACGACCGCCCCCAGGCACCGCGCATCCAGCCGGTGGCTCCCCGGCGCGCGCCCGAGCCCCAGACGGCTTCGGGCGCGAGCAGGCACAACCCGCTGGTGCGTCCCTACGCGATGACCGGCGGCCGGACCCGGCCGCGCTACCAGCTCGCCATCGAGGCGCTGGTCAGCACGACCGCGGATCCCTCCCGGCTGCAAGGGCAGTTGCCCGAGCACCAGCGGATCTGCCGGCTGTGCTTCGAGATCAAGTCGGTCGCCGAGATCTCGGCACTGCTCTCCATTCCCCTCGGCGTTGCCCGGATCCTCGTCGCCGACCTGGCGGAGGCCGGCCTCGTCGCCATCCATCAGCCCGGCGGCGACGAGGCCGCGGGTGGCCAGCCTGACGTGACACTGCTCGAAAGGGTGCTCAGTGGACTTCGCAAGCTCTAGCGGCGGTGCAGCCCGCTCAACCACCAGCGCGAAGATCGTGGTGGCGGGCGGATTCGGCGTGGGCAAGACCACGTTCGTCGGCGCCGTCTCGGAGATCAACCCGCTGCGTACCGAAGCCGTCATGACGTCCGCCTCCGCGGGCATCGACGACCTCACCCACACCGGCGACAAGACGACGACGACCGTCGCCATGGACTTCGGCCGCATCACCCTCGACCAGGACCTCATCCTCTACCTGTTCGGCACCCCCGGACAGGACCGCTTCTGGTTCATGTGGGACGACCTCGTACGCGGCGCCATCGGCGCCGTCGTCCTCGTCGACACCCGCCGCCTCGCCGACTGCTTCCCCGCCGTCGACTACTTCGAGAACTCCGGGCTCCCCTTCGTCATCGCCCTCAACGGCTTCGACGGACACCAGCCCTACAACCCCGAGGAAGTCCGCGAAGCACTCCAGATCGGCCCCGACACCCCGATCATCACCACCGACGCCCGCCACCGCGCGGACGCCAAGAGCGCGCTGATCACCCTCGTCGAACACGCCCTCATGGCCCGCCTGCGGTAGCGCTTCGCCGGGTGGGGGTCCCTGCCCGCCCGGCCGGCCCCGTGCCCCTGCTCCCGACGGAGCGGGGTACGGGGCCGTCGCGTTGTCCGGGGCCGACGGGAGCCCGGAGGCCCGCCGCTGCCGGCGGGGGCGGGGCGTCGTGTCCCGCTCCGCGCCGTTCGCGGTGCCGTCGGACGAGGGACGGGCCGTCTCCCCGGCGCCGCTGCCGCGGGAGGCCCGGGGAAGGCCGGGAGAGCGCCCCGGGAACGCCGCAGGCCCCGCACACGGCGTGTGCGGGGCCTGCGGGGCGCTGGTGTCAGCCCTGCCAGCTGTGGGAGGGGCGGAAGCCGCTCTGGCGCTCCAGGCGGCGCCAGCCGGCCGCGGTGCGGCCGCGGTGCGGGAGCGGGCCGGTGTCCTGACGCGACGCGGCACGGGCCATGAGGATCGCGGTGATGGCCGCGAGCTCCTCGGGCTCGGCGTGGCCCTTCTCCACCCGGAGGAGGGACGAGGGATCGGCGGGAGTGCTCATCGGTGTGCTCCAGTCCTTCGCAGGGTCACTGCGGGGGGTTGCCGTGCTTGCGGGACGGCAGGTCGGCGTGCTTGGTGCGGAGCATGGCGAGGGACCTGATGAGGACCTCGCGGGTCTCGGCGGGGTCGATGACGTCGTCGACGAGGCCGCGCTCCGCGGCGTAGTAGGGGTGCATCAGCTCGGCCTTGTACTCCTTGACCATGCGGGTGCGCATGGCCTCGGGGTCCTCGGCGTCGGCGATCTGGCGGCGGAAGATGACGTTCGCCGCGCCTTCGGCGCCCATGACGGCGATCTCGTTGGTGGGCCAGGCGTAGGTGAGGTCGGCACCGATGGACTGGGAGTCCATGACGATGTAGGCGCCGCCGTAGGCCTTGCGCAGGATCAGCGAGATCCGGGGCACGGTGGCGTTGCAGTAGGCGTAGAGCAGCTTGGCGCCGTGGCGGATGATGCCGCCGTGCTCCTGGTCCACGCCCGGCAGGAAGCCCGGCACGTCGAGCAGGGTGACGATGGGGATGTTGAAGGCGTCGCACATCTGCACGAAGCGCGCAGCCTTCTCGGACGCCTCGATGTCGAGGACGCCGGCCAGCGACTGCGGCTGGTTGGCGACGATGCCGACGACCTGGCCGTCGAGGCGGGCGAGGGCGCAGATGATGTTGCGCGCCCAGCGCTCGTGGATCTCGAGGTAGTCGCCGTCGTCGACGAGCTCCTCGATGACCTTGTGCATGTCGTAGGGCCGGTTGCCGTCGGCGGGGACCAGGTCGAGGAGGACGTCCGAGCGCCGGTCGGCGGCGTCGTCGCTCTCGGTGGCCGGGGGGTTCTCGCGGTTGTTGGAGGGGAGCATGGACAGGAGGTAGCGGACCTCCGCGATGCAGGTCTCCTCGTCGTCGTACGCGAAGTGCGCGACGCCCGACGTCTCGGCGTGCACGTCCGCGCCGCCCAGCCCGTTCTGCGTGATCTCCTCGCCGGTCACCGCCTTCACCACGTCCGGACCGGTGATGAACATCTGCGAGGTCTCACGGACCATGAACACGAAGTCCGTCAGCGCCGGACTGTAGGCCGCACCACCCGCACACGGGCCCAGCATCACCGAGATCTGCGGGATCACACCCGACGCCCTCGTGTTCCGCTGGAAGATCCCGCCGTACCCGGCCAGAGCGCTCACGCCCTCCTGGATCCGCGCACCCGCACCGTCGTTCAGCGACACCAGCGGAGCACCCGCCGAAATCGCCATGTCCATGATCTTGTGGATCTTCGTCGCATGCGCCTCGCCCAGCGCACCCCCGAAGATCCGGAAATCATGCGCGTACACGAAGACCGTCCGGCCCTCCACCGTCCCCCAGCCGGTCACCACACCGTCCGTGTACGGCCGCTTCGCCTCCAGACCGAACCCCGACGCACGATGCCGCCGCAACTGCTCGACCTCACGGAACGAACCCTCGTCCAGCAGCAGAGCGATCCGCTCACGCGCGGTCAGCTTCCCCTTCGCATGCTGCGCCTCGGTCGCCCGGTCACTCGGGCCACGCTCCGCCTGCTCCCGCAGGGCACGCAGCTCGGCCACCCGGCCATGGGCGTCGGCCGGCTCGCTGCTGGTGGTCTGGTCCAAAACGGTCATGCATCGACCCTAAGGAGCCGACCACTCAAACCGTGCCGTCGACTCCGTACAGTCTCGCGACCGTTCTCCTGTCAGGGCCCGACAGAACCCTTGCGCATGAAGCGCCAACCACCAGCTCACGACCGGCGAGGATTGTGCGAGTCCCACAACACCGGACGATGAGAGGCCGCTCACAGCAGGATGTCACGCGTGGGCCGCCCGGGTTACGGGCTCCTTGCGCGCCCTCGGCCCGCGTGCCGCGGACGGAGGGCGCGCAAGGAGCCCGCTGCGGCGGTTTTCAGCCGCCGCAGGCGAAGCGCGCGGAGCCCCAGTCCGCGTGGTCGTTGCCGTTGCCGTCACCGCCGTCGCCGGCCACCAGCTCCACGTAGTCGGCCCCCGTCACGTCGGCGCTCAGGGACCAGGCGGGATCCGCCGCCCCGAGCACCGGGGACGCCGCCTTCTCGGTGCCGTCCGCCACCACCGAGAAGCGCACGCTCCCCCGGGCCGGCTGGGCCTCGTCCACGCCGACCTCGGCCGTGAAGGACGTGCACCGGCCGTCCAGCCAGTAGCGGATACGGGACGGGGCATGGGTGCCGAGGCCCTTCTCGTACGCCGTCGAACCGATCCGCAGCGGCGGCCCGTCGCCCGGGGCGGTGCCGCCGTTGGACCGGTCGCGTTCGACGGGGCCCCAGCCGCCCGTGGCGGACACCCAGTCGTGATCGCTCGCCCAGGTGTCCGCGGCGGGCGGGGGCGGCAGGGTGCGCACCGGGGCGGCGGCCTCCAGCGTGCGGGCCGCGCCGCCGGCCGTGTACGCGACGGCGGCGCCGATCCGGTGGCTCCGGTAGGGGGCGTCGGCGGGCGGGGTCACCTGCCAGACGGCGGTGACCTCGGCGCCGGGCGCGACGGACGCGAAGGTGACCGGGCCCCGCGGTGCGGCGGTCCAGCCCTCCGGCAGGGTCAGGGCGACGGCGGCGTCGCGCGCCTCGGTGGTCTCGTCGTTGGCGAAGACGGCCCGGACCGTGTTCGGGCGGCCCGGCTCCAGGGTCTCGGCCGCGGTGACGGACAGGGTGCCGCAGGCGGCCTGCTCCGGAGCGGGACCGAGGTCGGTGACGGTGAAGCCGTCCAGCACGAAGTCGGCGCCGGCGGGCGCGTCGGCCCGCTTGCGCAGTCCCGTCCAGGTGTCGCCGCAGCCCGCGGTCACGGTCTGCGCGAAGCGCCCGGTGGTGCGCTGCTCGGGCAGCGGGGTGCGCAGACGCTCCACGGAGCCGCCCGGGGCCCGGTCGTAGCCGGTGACCCACTCGTAGGCGCCCGCGTGGCTCGACTGGTAGTCGTAGGCGATCCGGTAGCTGTGCCCGTTCTCCATGGGCACGGTCCAGGGGGCGGTGCGGTAGACGAGGCCGGCGTTCTCCTCGTGGGACTTGAGGGACTCCCTGCCCGTGATCACGTCGTCCACCGCCTTCCCGTTCCAGCCGGCCTGGGTGTACGGGGCGTGCAGCTGGGCGATGTGGGTGCGGGGGTCGGTGACCCCGCCCGCGTCGCCCTTGAGGAAGGGGCCCCAGCCCTGGTCGACCGCCTCGAAGTCCTCGTGGACCAGGACGCCTTCGGCAGGCTCGGGCGCCCCGGCGACGACGCGCACGTCGTCGACGCGCACCCGGGCCCCGCTCCCCCGGCGCCGCCCCGACGGAGAGCGTCGCGGTGCGCGCGGGCGCGGTGAAGGCCACCGAGGCGCGCTGGAAGCGGGTGCCGTGCCAGTCGGAGGCGGCGATCGTGTTGGGGACCGCGGAGCGCTCCACGGCGACGGACCGCCCGGCCGCGGACAGCGTGGTGCGGCGCGAGCTCCCCGGCTCCACCTCGATCCAGGCGGAGGCGGTGTAGCGCTCGCCGGGGGTCAGCCCGGTGATCCGCTGGGAGACCGAGGCGGCGGCCGTGCCGGTCAGCGCGGCGCTGTTGCGGCCGCGGTCGTCGGTGTCTCGGGTCACGGAGCCGCGGGTGGTCCAGTCGCGGAGCCCGGCGTCGTTGAAGCCGGGGTCGGCGACAGGCCCGCCCTCGCCCCAGCGCGGGTCGCGCGGTTCGGGTGCGCGGGAGGGGTGGAGCACGTACGGCTGACCGGCCTCGGCCGTGAGGGTGATCCGGCCGTCGACGGGGCGAACGGTGCCGGTCCTGACCCGCCCGTTGTCGGTGAGCCGGTGAACGGTGTACGCGCGGTCGCCGTCGACGGCCCAGCTGGTCGTGCCGCCCGCCTTGTTGTAGTGGTACAGCTTCTTCCCGCCGTCCCAGGGCAGCAGGTACCGGTCGCCGTCGAGCACCGTGCGGCCGTCGTCGACGAAGGTGCGCCGACCGTCCTCGACGCTGCCGCGCAGGCCGCCGGTGAAGGCGATGTCGTCGCCGTTCCAGCGGACGATGCGCTCCTGCTGGAGGAACTTGGCGGGCAGGTTGCGCTGCCAGATGTTGTCGTAGAACGCGTTCCAGTCGTTCTCGCCGGTCCAGCCCTCGAAGTCCTCCAGGGCGGTCTGGCCGAGCACCGGGTGGTCGTTCCAGACGTCCTTCTCCCCGTTGCGGATGAAGCGGATGATCTGCGAGTTGAGGCCCTTGTTCGTGGCGCCGCCGTAGTCGAGGTCGTTGGCCCAGTGGGACCAGAGCGAGGCGCGTTCGAACTTGTCGGCCCATTCCGTGCCGACCGTCCAGCCCTGCTTCTGCACGGTCTGGATCGTCTTGTCGGCGATCCAGCCGTGGGTGTAGTAGACGTCGATGTAGAGGAAGTTCAGGTTGCGGTGGGTCTCGTCGCGCAGCTGCTGGAAGCGGCGGGCGAGGCCGCCGCCGCCCAGGTCGCGGCGCTGGTCGATGTAGTAGCTCTGGCCCAGCCAGTTCCAGCCCGGCCTGGTGCGGTCGACGAGCTGCTCGTCGAAGGCGCGGGCCTCCGCGTACGCCTCGGTGGCGTTGACGTGGACGCCGAACTCCGCCCCCCACTTCTCCCCGGCGGCGAGCAGCTTGTTGAGGTCGGCGAGGCCGCCGGCGCGCTTGTTGTAGTCGCCGCCGTAGTCGGGGTGGGCCGAGTCGTGGCCCTCGGAGCCGTAGCCCTTGAGGACGGCGAGCTGGCCGAGTCCGTCGGTGGCCAGCGAGATGCGCTTCACGTCGTCGAGGGTGCGCAGGAAGGGGTGGGTGGCCTGGCTGGCGAAGTTGAACGGGATGTGGGTGACGACCCGGCCGGGGGTGCTCTCGCTGCCGGGCGCGGTGATCTGGATGTCGCGGAAGGCCACCGTGCCGTCCTGCCAGTCCACCCGGCCGTCGCCGTTGGCGTCGGGGGTGACGACCACCTTCGCCCAGGGCAGGGCGTCGCCGGTCTCCGGTGCGGGCGCTCCGTCGCCGCGGTACGTCCACTGGCCGGAGGAGACGCCGACGCGCACCGAACCGTCGTCGGCCTCGCGCGCCTGGTGCCAGAAGCGGGCGTCGTCGCCGCCCGTCGCGCCGGCGGGCCTGTCGTACGACGAGTTGGACTCGACGGCCGCCGCGAGCGAGTCGGTGCTGACGATGGCGTACGAGGCGCCGACGGGCGCGGCGTCGGCCGGGGTGTCCGCGGTGACGCCGGCGAAGACGTCCGCGGTGCGGGTGGAGTCCGGGTCGAGCCGGGTGAAGGCGGTGGCGGCGCCCTGATCGGTGCTGCCGACGGACACCAGGTCGTGGCCCGGCACGTCGATGGTGCCCACCCGGAAGGCCGCGGTGTCCCGGACGGCGGTCACCCGGAACGTCACCGCGCGTCCGGCCACCGAGAGGCCGGCGTCGATCTCCACGCCGGGCAGCCCCTCGAAGGCGAGCGTGTAGTGCGCGGCGGAGCGGGTGGTGCGGGGCGCGGCGGTCGTCCGCACCGGGTACGCCGTGCCGTTCAGGGTCACCTCGGTGACCGGCCGGGTGCTGCCGAGCAGGGTGGCGCCGCTCGCGCGGTCGGTGTAGGCGAGCACCCGCGGGAAGTCGTCGCCGACGCGCACCGAGAGCGCGCCGGAGGTCAGGACGGGACCGGCGCCCGAGGCGCTCACGGCGGCGGGCCCGTCGGTTCGGGCCGTGGCCGGTGAGACGGGCCCGGCCAGGGCGAACACGGCACTGGAAGCGGCGGCGAGCGCGCACGCCGCACGGAATCTGCGAGGCATGGGGACCTGGGTAGTGCCCCGTTTCCGGGGGCGTCAACGACGGCGGGCGTGCGGGGCCCCGGCAGTCCAACAACCGCGTCCGTTCCGTCCAAGTGGCCGCCGCAGACGTCGACTTGTGAAGACAACGAAATTTTGAGAGCGCTCTCAGTCATAACTCTTGACGCGCGCCCCGCCCCTCGCGAGAGTGGGCGCTCCCCACACAACTCCCCCCACAGCACCAGGAGTCGACTCGTGATATCCCGACGTCTCTTCCTCACCGGCGCGGCCGCGACCGCCGGCGCGCTCACCTACCCCGCCTGGGGAAGCGCTCTCAGCCCCACCGCGGCCGCCGCTCCGGCCACCTGCGAGCTGGCGCTGGAGAACCGCTCCCTGCCCGGTACCGTCCACGCGTACGTCACCGGCCACGAGGACGGCACCGGCGACTGGGTCCTGCTGCGCCCGGACGGCGGGGTGTACAAGCCCGCCAGCCCGTCGGCCCCCATGACCCCGCTGGCCGTGGACTGCGCCATCCCGCTGAAGGCGGCCGGCGCCGGGCCGGTGGTCCTCACGCTGCCGCGCATGTTCGGCGCGCGGGTGTACTTCGTGCGCGACGGGAAGCTGGACTTCTTCGTGAACCCCGGACCGTCCCTGGTGGAACCGGCGTTCGCCACGCCCGCGGACGCCAACTACAGCCGTGTCTGGTCGTTCTGCGAGTTCACCTTCAACGCGCAGCAGCTGTTCGCCAACATCAGCTACGTGGACCTGGTCACCGCCCTGCCGATCGGCCTCACCCTCGCCGGGGACGCCACGCACACGGTCGCCCCGCTGCCCGACGGCGCGCTGGAGCGGATCGCCTCCGACCTCGCCGCGCAGGCGGCGCGGGACGGGCAGCCGTGGGACCGGCTGGTCATCCGGAGCGGCGACGGCAAGGTGCTGCGGGCGATCGCGCCGCAGGTGCTCATGGCCCCGTACTTCGACCGGCCCGCGGAGATGCCCTTCCGGGACGCGTTCAGCGGCTACATCGACCAGGTCTGGGAGAAGTACCGCTCGACCGACCTGCGGGTGGACCTCCAGGGCGGACGGGGGGTGCTGACCGGCCGGGTCAGCGGCGACACCCTGACCTTCGCCGGCGGGCACACCTTCCCCAAGCCCGTCTCGCGGGACGTCTTCACCTGCAACCACGGGCCGTTCACCAACAACCCGTCGGACTCGGACGACAAGAAGGCCCTGCTCGCCAGGATCGCGGCCGGCTTCAACCGGAGCACCCTGCTCACCCACCCCGACCAGCCGAACGGGGCGACCGCGGCCGACTACTACCGGGACCCGGCCACCAACCACTGGTCGCGGATCGTCCACGCCAACTCGCCGATCGGCTACGCCTTCCCGTACGACGACGTCCGTCCCGACGGGCAGCCGGACGTCTCGGGCGCGGCGCACGACGGCAACCCCAGGCGCTTCACGGTCAGCGTCGGTTCCTGACCGGGGGCCGGGCGGGGCAGCCCGGCCGCACACGAAGGGCGCCCGTTCCGGGGGGACGGGCGCCCTTCGGCGTGCGTGCGCGGCGGCGCGGTCAGCAGCCGCCGCAGTTGTAGTAGGTCACGTCCCAGTGGTTGCCCTCGTCGGCGTAGATGTTGCCGGAGCCGGACTTCCACTGCGGGGCGCCGTCACCCCGGACGCCGATGTAGGTGAAGGTGTTCTTGATGTAGTTCCCGACGCAGGTGCCCTTGCTGTAGTCGAGCTTGTAGCCGTTCCAGTGCGAGTACGTGCCGCCGGCGTGGCCGGTCTCCGTGCCGCCGGTGATGTTGAGCGCGCAGCCGCTGGCGCTCTTCAGCGTCTGGGCTCCCTGGGCACTGGCGAGGTTGAGCTGGTCGAAGGAGGTGCACGTCGGGTTGTTGCGGTTGGAGCAGCCGCCCGACGACGACCAGGTGATGCCCCGGGAACTGAACATCGAGGTCGCGGTGGCGTGACTGATCTTGGTGGCGGCGTGCGCCTCGGTCGCGGCGCCGAACACGCCGAACCCCGGTGCGAACAGGGCGCCGAGGACGAGCGCGAGCGCGGTGACGGCGGAGCGGAGCCTGGGACCGGCTGCGGTACGGGCTTCCATGGGGGATTCCCTCCTGCTGATGTCCGTGGTGAACCTGTGAGGGGTGGGACGGCGGTGCAGGTGGAGCAGTCAGATGGTGCCCGAGTTCTACGCGCGTCCGCCAGAGGGCGGAAGCACCTCGTCCGACGAATCCCGCCGTCCCTGCCGCAGGAGATGTTGAAAGTTGAACGGAATGGCGTTACAGTCGATTTCGTTGAAGCTTAAACAAGCTTCCTCCGCCCCCGCCGAACTCCCTCGGCGCCCGTCCCCAAGGAGCACGTCATGGGTATCTTCAGCCGCAAGTCCGACACCGACACCGCCACCGCCACCGTGCCCGCGCAGGTCGACCCCGCGCTGGCCGCGCTGACCGGCGAGTACACGATCGACCCCGCCCACAGCAGCATCGGGTTCACCGTGCGCCACGCCATGGTCACCAACGTCCGCGGCACGTTCGGCTCCCACGAGGGCGCCCTGAAGCTGGACGGCTCCCAGCCGGCCAACTCCTCGGCCACGATCGACGTGGACATCGCGTCCGTCGACACCGGCATCGCCGACCGCGACGGCCACCTGCGCAGCGGCGACTTCTTCGACGCCGAGAAGTTCCCGAAGATGACCTTCCGCTCCACCCGTGTCGAGCAGCTCGGCGGCGAGGCGTACCGCGTGACCGGCGACCTGACGATCAAGGACGTCACCCGCCCGCTCGCCATCGACCTGGAGTTCCAGGGCTCGGCCACCGACGTCTACGGCAACGAGCGCGTGGGTTTCGAGGGCGGCACCGAGATCCTGCGTTCCGAGTGGGGTCTGACCTGGAACGCGGCGCTGGAGGCCGGCGGCGTCATGGTCAGCGACAAGGTCAGGCTGACCTTCGACATCTCCGCGATCAAGGCCGCCGCCTGACCCGTCGGCAACGGGCCGCCCGTCCGTGACGGACAGGCGGCCGGCGGCCGGCCGGCGGTCACCCGGTGCACGGACCTCCGTGACCGGCTCCGCGACCGGCCGGCACACACGAGCGCGCCCGCCCTGCCGGTCACCGGCACGGCGGGCGCTCGTGCGTGCGCGGGGGACGCGCCCGGGTCACAGACCCCCGGTGTTCACCAGCCGGTTCGGCGAACCGGCGTCGACCGTCAGCGTGTCCTCGACCGCGGCGGCCAGCAGGCTGCTCTCGATCTCCTCGGCGCCCGCGGCCGGGTTCGCCTGGCGGGCCAGCAGGGCGACACCGGCGACGTGCGGCGCGGCCATCGACGTGCCGTTGTGGGCGACGCTGCCACCGCCCATCCGCGCCGAGACGATCGCGGTGCCCGGGGCGTAGAGCGCCAGGCACTCGCCGTGGTTGGAGAAGGACGCCTCACGGTCCTGGGCGTCGCTCGCCCCGACGGTGAAGGCCCGGGGCGCGGAGGCCGGCGAGACGTCGCAGGCGTCGGCGTCGTCGTTGCCGGCCGCGACCACGGGCACCACCCCGCTCGCGGCGACCCGGTCGAGCGCGTCGTTGACCATGCGCGAGTACGCGCCGCCGAGCGAGGCGTTCATGACGGCGGGCTGATCGGCGTCGAGCGCGATCCAGTCGAGGCCGGCCATGATGCCGGACCAGGTGCCGCTCCCCTCGCAGTCGAGGACCCGGACGCTGACCAGGTCCGCCTGGCGGGCCACCCCGTACGTGGCGCCGCCGACCGTGCCCGCGACATGGGTGCCGTGGCCGTTGCAGTCGGCTCCGGCCCGCCCGTCGCCGACGGCGTCGTAGCCGTACCGCGCCCGGCCGCCGAACTCGCTGTGGCCGTACTCGATACCGGTGTCGAGGATGTACCCGGTGGTTCCCTCGCCCGTGCCGTTGACGGTGAAGTCCTGGTCCAGGGGGAGGTCGGTCTGGTCGATCCGGTCGAGCCCCCAGGAGGCGGCGGGCGCGCGCCCGGCCCGCGGCGCGCCCACGGCGCTGACCACGGCGTCCTGCTCGACGGCGGCCACGCCGGCCGTGGAACGGACCGCGGCCAGCTGCTCGGGGGTCAGCTTGGCGGCGAAGCCGCTGATCACGGACGAGTAGGTGAAGAGGGACGTCAGCCCCATCTCCTTCGCCAGCGTCTCGCCGTCGATCCCGCCGGGGCTGAGCGAGACGATGTACTGGCCCTCGACCGGCGCACTGGACCGGTAGAGAGGCGCCGGAGTGGCCCGGGTGGGGCTCGGATCGGCGTTCGCGGACGCGGTCGTGAGACCGGTGGACAGGATCATCGCGGCAGCGGCCGCGGCACAGGCGCTGAGCCTGGTTCTGTTGCGCATGCGCACGAGACAAGCACGCAGTGCAGGCGAATCCTACTCTCGGTGACTGTTTCGCATCGCGACCCCACGGTTGGTGTACGCAGGCGGTGTACCGCGGGACGGGGCGTCCGCAGACGCCCCGTCCCGCGGTGCGGAGGCCGCCCCCGGGACCGGGGTCAGAATCCGCCGCCGCCGAAGTCCCCGCCCCCGAAACCGCCGCCGCCGAAGTCCCCGCCGCCGAATCCGCCGCCCCCGAAGTCCCCGCCGCCGCCGTCGGAACCGGAGAAGTCGGAACCGGAGTAGTCCCCGCCCCCGTAGTCACCGCCGCCGTAGTCGGCGGCGTAGGCGGGCGTGGCGAGCATGTGGCCCAGCATCGTGCCGACCAGCAGACCCGGCAGCAGCCCGCCGCCGAAGTATCCGCCCGCCCAGGGGCCGTAGGCGGGGCCCGCCTCCCAGTAGGGGCGGCGGCCCGAGTCGGTCTCCACGGTCCGGGCGTCCGGCTCCAGACCGGATGCGACGCGGGCCCTGTCCGCCGCGCAGACCGGAACCTCGCGGGCCGTGCCCTCGGTCGGCGCCCACGACACGTCGGCGACGGACGGGCCGTGCCGCGGATCGAAGAAGCAGGGGGCGCGGCGTTCAGGCACGGGCAGCCCGGAGCGCCGGGCGGCCAGGGACGCCAGGGACCAGCGCCCGTCCTCCAGCGACTCGGTCACCGCCCGCACGTCACCCGGCCGCCCGGCCCGGTCCATCCGGTTCTTGGCGGTGTCGTAGGCGTCGAGCGCGCGCTCGTAGTCCGTGCGCATCGCGTCGTCGGCACCCTTCTCCGAGGGGTGGAAGTCCAGCCTTTCGAGTTCCTCCCCGAAGGCCGTGATGTCCTCGTCGACGACCACCCGCAGCCGTTCGAGGTTGGCCCGGTCCTCGGCCTCCCTGCGGCGGCGCCGCGTCCGGCCGACGGTGAACGCCGTCAGCCCGGCGGCCGCGGCGAGGACGCCGACCGTGATCAGGAAGCCCGTGCCGGACCGCCCGGGGCCGTCGCCGCCGGGAGACCAGGAGGCGGGGGCCGATCCGGAGGTCTGGGGCAGCGCCTGGCCCACGAAGTTGTCGAGCTGGGTAGCGGCGTCGACGGGGCCGCCGCCCTTCACCGAGGCCACGAGGTCGTCCACCGCACGGTTCGGCATCACGGAGGCGTCCGCCGCCGCGTCGAATCCGTCGCCGAGCCGGACGGCGTACAGGCCGGTGATCCCGGTCTGCGCCCGCAGGTCGGCCAGGAGGGTGTCGGGCGGGAAGGCCTCGGTCGCCGGCAGCACGGCGACGAACACGGGCTTGCCGGCCTCCTCGATCTGCGCGGCGAGCGACTGCGCGTCGGCCCGGGAGATCTCGTCGGTCATGGACGGGTGGACGTACACCGGCCCCTGCTTCAGGGCGGCGGCGGCGTCGGACAGTCCCGGGGCCCGGGCGGCGGACGAGGCCGGCGCCAGGGCCAGGAGCAGTGCGATGGTCAGCCCCGCGAGGGCCGACACCAGGGTGAGCGGCCGAATCCTCATACATCGACGCTACCCGAACAGCAACAAAGGGGACAGAAATACCTGGTTCAGGATCTTCTGGCCGGGGGTTCGAGTGGGGGGTTCGAGTGGGGGATCTTCGGACCGGGGGTCCGGAGGTGTGCGGACCGGGGTCGCCGTTCGGGGTGCGGGGCCGGAGGCGGAGCCGGGGCCGGGGCCGGGACGTGCCGCGCGGTGACACCCGGGGGCGTCACCGCGCGGGGCGGGGTCAGGCGGCGCGGTAGGCCGCGGTCAGGCGGGCGACGGCGCCCGTCAGGTCTCCCTTCAGGAGGAGGTGGTCGGCCTCGGCGAAGGGCTTGGCGTTCGCCTCGGTGAGGTCCTGGCCGATGCGCTGCTGCACCAGCAGCCGCGCGGTGCCCGCCAGCTCGTGCGCCTCGGCGGAGCGGGCACGGCCCGCGGCTTCGAGGACCCTGGCCGCGAGGGCGATCGCCTTGAGGGTGAGCTCACCGCCGCCGGGGCTCCGCTTCAGGGTGGTCAGGCCCCAGCCGTACGGGAACTGCGGGTCGTAGGCCCGGTCGCCCACGTTGACGGGCAGCTGTGCCTCGGACTTCGGCCAGGTCACGGGCAGCCGGCCGGTGAAGGGCCGGGCTCCGTAGAGGACGTCGGCGACCCCGTCGCCCTCGGTGCCCGGCAGCCAGGAGGCGACCAGCGCGTCCATGTCGCCGAGGCGGTCGCCGATGAGCTGCGGACGGCCGGACACGACGAGGACGGCGCACCGCATGGCCGCGCAGACGGTGTCCACGGCGGCCTGGTCCGCCGCGGTCAGCTCCAGGTCGTGGCCGTTGCCGACGTCCCCGATGCCCTCGGCGTAGGGGGTCTCGCCGACCACGACCACACCGACGTCGTATCCGTCGGTGCCGGCGGAGGCGTCCTTCGAGTAGTCGATCACGGCGCCGGGCGCGGCCTTGCGCATGCCCTCCAGGATCGTCGTGCCGGTGGTGGTGCGGCCGGAGGCGCCCTGCCAGCTCACGGTCCAGCCGCCGGCCTGGTTGCCGAGGTCGTCCGCGTTCGATCCGGCGACGTACACCTTCTGCGAGGACTTCAGCGGCAGCACGGCGCCGTCGTTCTTCAGCAGCACCTGGGACTTCGCCACGGCCTCACGGGCGACGGCGCGGTGCGCGGGCGAGCCGACGGCGCCGAGGTGGGTGGTGTCGGCGTACGGCTTCTCGAAGAGACCGAGGCGGAACTTCTGGGTCAGGATCCGCGAGACCGCGTCGTCGATCCGCTCGCCGGTGATCCGCCCGGCGGTCACCTCCTCCTGGAGGGTGCGGGTGAACTCCTGGTAGTTCGTCGGCACCATGATCATGTCGAGGCCGGCGTTGACCGAGGTGCGGACGTCGCTCGGGTAGTCGCCGGGGATCTGGTCGATGGCCTGCCAGTCGCTGATGACGAAGCCCTCGAAGCCCATCCGGTCCTTCAGGACGCCGTTGATCATCTCCGCGTGGGCGTGCATCTTGACCGGTCCGGCGTCGTCGCCGATGACGTCCAGCGAGGAGTACGACGGCATCACCGTGCCGGCGCCGCGCCTGACCGCCTCCGCGAACGGCGCCAGGTGCACCGCCTCCAGTTCCTCGCGGGTGACCCGGGTGACGCCCTGGTCGATCGTGTAGGAGCCGGTCGTGGAGGAGCCGAACTCCGTCCCGCCGTCGCCGACGAAGTGCTTGGCGCTGGTGAGCACCTTGTCGTTGCGGTCGAGGTCCCGGCCGTCGGCGGCGCCCTGCATGCCCTGGATGACCGTCTCCATCGCGGTGACCAGGGCGGGGTCCTCGCCGAACGCCTCGTAGGAGCGGCCCCAGCGCTCGTCGCGGGTGACGCACACGCAGGGGGCGAAGTCCCACGGGACGCCGGTGGCGCGCACCTCCTTGGCGGTGACCGCGCCGGTGCGGCGGGCGAGTTCCGGGTCGCGGGCGGCGCCGATGCCGATGTTGTGCGGCATGATCGTCGAGCCGACGACGTTGTTGTGCCCGTGGACGGCGTCCACTCCGTAGATCAGCGGGATCTGGAAGCGGGTGGCCTGCGCGCGCAGCTGGTACGCGTCGACCATTTTCGCCCACGCCTCGGGGGTGTTCGGACTGGGCACCGAGCCGCCGCCGGAGAGCAGCGAGCCGAGCTCGTAGGCGGCGATGTCGCCCGGTGAGCGCAGGGCGTTGCGCTCGGCCTGGGTCATCTGGCCGGCCTTCTCCGCGAGGGACATCCGGGAGAGCAGGTCGGCGACCCGCCGGTGCACCGGGAGCTTCGCGTCGAGGTACGGCAGCCCGTGGGCGTCGACGACGATCCGCGGGTTCTCGGCGGGGGGCTTGGCGCCCGCGACGGTCAGGGTGAGCGGCACGGTCTCGGCCGCCTCGGCCGTGCGGTCCTTGCGCGTGGACACGGACACGGTGCGGGTGGCGCCGGAAGGGGTGCCCGCGGGGAAGGTGTGGGCGCCGGAGACCGGGGTGTAGTCGGTGCCGGGTTCGGCGCTGCCGCTGCCGGTCGTCCACTCGACGGTGACGGGCTCGTCGAGGGGCACCGACCCGGTGGTGGCGACGGAGATCGCGACGCGGGCGGTGCCGCCCTCGTCGACGGGGTACACGGCGGCGTCGGTCAGCACCTTGGCCTTGAGGGCGGGGTCGGCCTTCCCGTACAGCTCCATGCCGTCGACGGCGAAGGAGCCGGGGGCGCCCGGCGGCAGGGTGAGCGCCCAGCCCCACATCCGGTCCAGGCCGAGTATCTGGTCGATCCCGCCGACGGGCTGGTAGTCGGCCCGGTAGACGAAGTCGGCGAACGGGATCTCGACGAGGTGCCAGCCCTCCCAGTCGTCGGTGAAGGAGGTCGTCCACAGCTCGGACGCGCCTCCGTGGGCGCCGCCGTCCTTGATCTCGAAGTTGATCCGCTTGCCCGAACCGGGCGGCAGGGGCGCGGTGTTCTGCCCGTACCACCAGAAGCGGACGCCCTTGGACGCCGTCCAGTCGCGCGGTGTGCTGTCGACGGCGTACTCGTGGCTGAGGCCGCCCCAGCCGCTGATGTCGTAGTCGCCCTCCAGGACCTTCTCGCCCTCGGGCGCGTCGTCCCGCGCGGAGAACCGCAGCCGCGGCCGGTCGTCCTCGTCGCTGCCCCAGGTGAAGATCCCGTCGGCGGGCGGTTCCGCGAGGGGGACCTCGCCCTCGAAGCGGTCGACGGGAACGGGTGCGGGCTCGTCGCCGGGGGCCGCGGCGCTGGGCAGGGCGCCCGCGAGCAGTGAGCCGAGCACGGCGGTCGCGGCCACCAGTGCGGTGACACCGGTGCGGGACCGGCTGCGACCGCGGGTGCGCGGCCAGGGGGACGGCAGGGGCATTGCGGCTCCTTCGGGTGCGGGGGGTGGCGCTCGGGCAGGCGCCGTCGCCCGGCGTGAGCCGGGGGGCGGCGCTGTTCGGGGGTGGAGCGGGGCCGGCCGGCTCAGGGCGCGGAGCCGCGGACGACCAGTTCGGTGGGGAGCACGAGGGGGCCGGCGGGCGGGTCCCCGCCGGCCAGCCGGTCGAGCAGCAGACGCGCCGCCGACTCCCCCATGGCCCGCATCGGCTGCCGCACGGTGGTCAGCGGCGGCTCGGTGTGCCGGGCCATCGGGATGTCGTCGAAGCCGATGACGGCGACGTCGCCGGGGACCCGCAGTCCTGCGGCGCGCAGGGCGCGGATCGCGCCGGCGGCCATCAGGTCGTTGTGCGCGAAGACGGAGTCGATCCGCGTCCCGCCCGCGAGGACCCGCTCGACGGCGGCCCGGCCCGACTCCTCGGTGAAGTCGCCCTCGGCGATCAGGCCGGCGGGCAGGACGCCGAGGAAGCCGTCGAGCCGGTCGCGTACGCAGCCGAAGGCGGTGGGACCCGTCACCACCAGCGGGCGGCCGCGCCCGGAGGCCGCGAGGTGGCGGGCGGCCGAGGCGCCGCCGGCGCGGTCGGTGGTGCCGACGGAGGGGAGGTCGGGGTGGTGGCCGCGGTCGTCGACGAGGACGACGGGCAGACCGCGCCGGTACATGGCGGTGATGGTGTCGAGGG
This sequence comes from Streptomyces genisteinicus, assembly GCF_014489615.1. Taxonomy (GTDB): domain Bacteria; phylum Actinomycetota; class Actinomycetes; order Streptomycetales; family Streptomycetaceae; genus Streptomyces; species Streptomyces genisteinicus. Next base: position 5,238,621 of record NZ_CP060825.1, on the reverse strand, counting down.
TGCCCTCGGGCTCGACGACCAGCAGCCCGTCGAAGGCGCGGGCGGAGACCTGGCCGGTGAAGTGGGCGATGGACTCGGCGCCCCGGTTGCAGGTGTAGAGCAGCAGGCCGTATCCGGCGGCCTCGACGGTGTCCACGACGCCCTGGAGCACCTCGCCCATCCACGGCCAGGTGAGCGGGGGCGTGAGCATGGCGACCGTGCGGCTGCGGCCCCGGGCGAGTCCGACGGCTCCGGAGCTGGGGACGTAGGCGAGCGCGTCGATCACTTCACGAACACGGGCGGCGGTCGCGGCGTCGACCTCGGCACGGTCGTTGAGCACCCGGGAGACGGTCGTCTTGCTGACCCTCGCCTCCCGTGCGACATCGGCGATCGTGACACGCATCGGGCGCCTCCGCGTCGAGTCCCGCACCGGGTCCCGGAACCGGTTCCGGCGGTGGTGCGGCGAGTCAACAGCCCACCCCTGTTGGCGTCAAGACTTCACACCGAGAACGGCTGTTTCCCAACAGGATTGCCGTGAAGGGGCGTTGTCCGTTCGGAAAGTGAATGCACGTGGGTTGACGGAGTCCCGGCCGCGGAGTTGACTCGGTCCCCTGCCGGCCCGCCATGGAACTTCCTGGAACTTCCTGGGGGCGGGCGTGCGCGGGAGGCTCACCCGGCGCCGCGGCGAGCGGAGACGGGAGCCCGGCGCTCGGCGCCGCGGCGAGCGGAGACGGGAGCCCGGCGCTCGGCGCCGCGGCGAGCGGAGACGGGAGCCCGGCGCTCGGCGCCGCGGCGAGCGGAGACGGGAGCCCGGCGCCGAGGAGCGGCGCCCGGCGGGCCGGGACCGGCGTCCCGCCGGTGCCGGCCCCGGGAGTCCGTCCGCTACTCGGTGGGCTCCACGCCCGCGCGGAGCAGGCCGTAGGTGTACGCGTCCTCCAGGGCCTGCCAGGAGGCGGCGATGATGTTGTCGGCGACGCCGACCGTGGACCAGTCCCCCGTGCCGTCGCCGGTCGAGATCAGCACCCGGGTCGTGGACCCGGTGCCGTGCCCGCCCTCCAGGATGCGCACCTTGTAGTCGATCAGCTCCAGCTTGGCGAGCTGCGGGTAGATCTTCTCCAGTCCGACGCGCAGCGCCTGGTCCAGGGCGTTGACGGGGCCGTTGCCCTCGGCCGCGGCGAGGATGCGCTCGCCCTTGGCCCACAGCTTGACGACGGCCTCGTTGGCGTGGGTGCCGTCGGGGCGGTCCTCGACGATGACCCGCCAGGACTCGGTGCGGAAGTAGCGCCGGGCGCGGCCCTCCGCCTCCGCGCGCAGCAGGAGTTCGAAGGAGGCGTCGGCGGCCTCGTACGTGTAGCCCTTGAGTTCGCGTTCCTTCACGCGCTCGACGACCCGGCCGACCAGCTCCCGGTCGCCGCCGAGGTCGATGCCGAGCTCCTTGCCCTTGAGCTCGATCGAGGCGCGGCCGGCCATGTCGGAGACGAGCATGCGCATGGTGTTGCCGACCAGCTCGGGGTCGATGTGCTGGTACAGGTCGGGGTCGACCTTGATCGCGGACGCGTGGAGGCCGGCCTTGTGCGCGAAGGCGGAAACACCCACATAGGGCTGGTGGGTGGAGGGCGTCAGATTGACGACCTCGGCGATCGCGTGCGAGACCCTGGTCATGTCGGCGAGCGAGCCGTCGGGGAGCACCCGGCGGCCGTACTTGAGCTCCAGCGCGGCGACGACCGGGAAGAGGTTGGCGTTCCCGACGCGCTCGCCGTAGCCGTTGGCGGTGCACTGGACGTGGGTGGCGCCGGCGTCGACGGCGGCGAGGGTGTTGGCGACGGCGCAGCCCGTGTCGTCCTGGGCGTGGATGCCGAGCCGGGCCCCGGTGTCCGCGATCACCGTGGCGACGACGGCCTGGATCTGGGCGGGCAGCATCCCGCCGTTGGTGTCGCAGAGGACGACGACGTCGGCGCCCGCCTCGTACGCGGCGCTGACCACGGCCTTGGCGTAGCCGGGGTTGGCCTTGTAGCCGTCGAAGAAGTGCTCGCAGTCGACGAAGACCCGCCGGCCCTGCTCGCGCAGGTGGGAGACGGTGTCGCGGACCATCTCCAGGTTCTCGTCGAGGGTCGTGCGCAGGGCGAGTTCGACATGCCGGTCGTGGGACTTGGCGACCAGGGTGATCACCGGAGCACCGGAGTCGAGGAGCGCCTTGACCTGCGGGTCCTCCGCGGCCTTGCCACCGGCCCTGCGGGTGGCGCCGAAGGCCACGAGCTGGGCGTTGCGGAAGGTGATCTCGCGCTGGGCGCGGGCGAAGAACTCGGTGTCCCGGGGGTTGGCGCCGGGCCAGCCGCCCTCGATGAAGCCCACGCCGAAGTCGTCCAGGTGCCGGGCGATGGTCAGCTTGTCCGCGACGGTGAGATTGATGCCCTCGCGCTGAGCGCCGTCGCGCAGGGTCGTGTCGAAGACGTGGAAGCTGTCGTCGACCTGCGTGTCCTGGCCGTTGGTGGTCATGCTGTCCTGACTCCTGTCGGATGAGTGGCTCCGGAATGTCTGGCTCCACTTGCCCCCATCATCGCGCGCGGCTCGCCTGCGGCCGCGGGTGAGGCCGTAAAACGAAAAAACCCCTCGCGGGTGCGAGAGGTCTGCGCGCGGGTCTGGGGCACGGTGCCGCCGTCCGCGGGGGTGATGCCACGGGTTCAGCGGTCACTGCGGACCGGCGCGCTGCTGCCGATAATCATGGCGAACGAGAGCACGGGGGCAGTGTGCCACAGGGTGCGGGCGCCCCGGCCGGGGGTCTCACGATGCGGGCGCGGAGCTCCGGCCCCGGGGGCTTCGGGGCGGGGCGCCTCTTCAGCCCGTGCGGGGCTCGGGCACGGGGCCCGTCCGGGGGCTGGGGTGCGGGCAGGCTCCCCCGCCCGCCGGGGAGCGGGCGGCTCTTGAGCCCGTCCGCGGGCTGGGGTGCGGGCAGGCTCTTCAGCCCGTCCGGGCTCGGGTGCGGGCAGTCTCCCCCGCCCGCCGGGGAGCGGGCAGCCTCTTCAGCCCGTCCGGCGATTGAGGACACCGTGCGCAGCGCGGTGCTGCGACCACCGGGGGTCAGCGGGGCGATGCGCGGCGGACCGAAACGGTGGGGTGGGTGCCACAGGCCCGGCCCCAGCCGCGGGCCGGTGGACGCGGCACGGCCTGCGGCCGTGTCCTCAAACGCCGGACGGGCTGGAATGGGAACGCCGCACGAGCGGCAGAGACCAGGCAGGCGGAGGCCGAGCCGCCGGCCGCGTCCTCACGCTGCGGGATGGCTGAAAAGCAACGTCTCCGTGATGAAGTCGGCGACGTGGGAGAGGACCTGGGGGCGGCCGGTGCCCGGTATCCCCAACGCGACGTGGACGCTGAAGCCGTCCAGCAGGGCCCGCAGCCGCGCCGCGGAGCGCGCCGGGTCCACCGGCCGGAACTCGCCGCGGGAGATGCCCTCGGCGAGCAGCGCGACCAGGTCCCGGTGCCAGGCGCCCTCGATCGCGGCCTGGCGGGCGCGGGCGTCGTCACCGGCGTTCTGCGAGCGGTTCCACACCTCCAGCCAGAGCGTCCAGTGCGGGTCGCGCGGGCCCTCGGGGAGGTAGAGGTCCACGTACGCGTCCAGGCGCTCCCGCGCCGTCCCCCCGCGCGAGAGCAGCGCCCCGCGCGCGGCCCCGAGACGGCCCTCGCTCCACTCCAGCGTCTGGAGCAGCAGCTCGTCCTTGGTGCGGAAGTAGTAGAGGAGGTGGCCGCTGCTCATGCCGACCTCGCGCCCCAGCCCGGCCATCGTCAGCCCGTCGAGCCCGCGCTCGGCGATGGTCTCCATGGCCGCGGCGAGCAGTTCCTCGCGCGGCGGCGCCGCGTTGCGGCGGCGGGACGGGGCGGGGGTCATGCGGCGGCTGCCGTGTGCGTGGCGTTCACCCGTACGTTCTACCCGATCAGCCGCGCACGGCCGGCTGCTGCTGGGTGATGCAGTGGATGCCGCCGCCGCCCGCGAAGATGGCGCGCGCGTCGACGAGCGTGACCGTGCGGCCGGGGTACAGGCGGCGGAAGACGCCGGCCGCGAGCTCGTCGCGCGGGTCGTCGAAGGCGCACAGCACCACGCCGCCGTTGCAGACGTAGTGGTTGATGTACGAGTAGTCGGCCCACTGGCCGTCCTCGTCGCGCAGCACGGTCGGTGCGGGCACCTCGACGACCTCGAGGCGGCGGCCCCGGGCGTCGGTGGCGGCCCGCAGCAGGGCGGCGTTGGCCTTGCCGACCTCGTGGTCGGGGTGGGCCGGGTCGGGCTGGGTGTGGCAGACGACGACGCCGGGGCCGGCGAACGCGGCGACGATGTCGACGTGGCCGCGGGTGCCGTATCTGCCGTAGTCGCCGGTGAGCCCGCGCGGCAGCCAGATCGCCTTGGTGGTGCCGAGGCGCGCGTGGATCTCCTTCTCCACGTCCTCGCGGCTCCAGCCGGGGTTGCGCTCCGGTCCGAGCTGGACGGTGTCGGTGAGCAGGACGGTGCCCTCGCCGTCGACGTGGATGCCGCCGCCCTCGTTGACGAGCGGCGACGGGTGGACGGGTACACCGGCGAGGCCGGCGACATGGCGGGCGATCAGGGCGTCGTGGTCCCAGCGGGCCCAGTCGGCGGCGCCCCAGCCGTTGAAGACCCAGTCGACGGCGGCCAGCCGGGAGCCGTCGGTCACGAAGGTGGGGCCGATGTCGCGCATCCAGGCGTCGTCGAGGTCGTGCTCGACGACGTCGACGCCGGGGCCGAGGAGGGCGCGGGCGCTCGCCGACTGCCCCCGTCCGGCGACGACGGTCACCGGTTCGAAGCGGCGCACGGCGCGGGCGACCGAGGCCCAGGCGGTGCGGGCCTCCGCCAGTTCGGCGTCGTCGGCGAAGGTCGGGTTGGGGCCGGGCCAGGCCATCCAGGTGCGTTCGTGGGGGGCCCACTCGGCGGGCATGCGGAAGGTCACGGCGACGGCTCCTAGAGGAAGTAGAGGCGGTTGAGCGAGACGGAATCGGCGGGGCGGGAGCGCAGCGGCGCCCCGTCCAGGGTGACCAGTCCGGTGCGGCCGTCCACCTCGACGTCCCCCGTGCGGGAGTTGAGCAGCAGGTCGCGCGGGCCGATGCCGCGGGTGTGGCGCACGGCGACCCGGCGGCGGCGGGTGGGCATCCGGTCGGAGCCCAGGTCCACGGCGGCGCGGGCGACGAAGGCGACGGAGATGTCCGCCGGGGTCGCCCCGTACGCGCCGAACTGCGGTCCGAGCACGAGGGGTTCGCAGGTGTCGGTGGCCGCGTTCGGATCGCCGGTCACTCCGTACGCGGGGAAGCCGGACTTGAGCACGAGTTGCGGCTTGGCACCGAAGAACTCCGGTCGCCAGAGCACGATGTCGGCCATCTTGCCGACCTCGATGGAGCCGATCTCGTGGGCGAGGCCGTGGGCGACGGCCGGGTTGACCGTCAGCTTGGCGAGGTAGCGCAGGACGCGGGCGTTGTCGTCGTGCTCGCCGTCGCCGGGCAGCGGGCCGAGTTCGGCCTTCATCTTGCCCGCCATGGCGAAGGTGCGGCGCACGGTCTCCCCCGCGCGCCCCATGCCCTGGGCGTCGGAGGAGGTGATGCCGATGGCGCCGAGGTCGTGCAGCACGTCCTCGGCGCCCATGGTCCCCTCCCGGATGCGGTCGCGGGCCATGGCCGCGTCGCCGGGCAGGTCGGTCTTGAGCTGGTGGACGGAGACGATCATGCCGTAGTGCTCGGCCACGGCGTCCCGGCCGAAGGGCAGGGTGGGGTTGGTGGAGGAGCCGATGACGTTCGGCACACCGGCCATCTTGAGGACGTTGGGGACGTGGCCGCCGCCGCAGCCCTCGATGTGGAAGGCGTGGATGGTGCGCCCGTCGAGGACGCTCAGGGTGTCCTCGACCGAGAGGCACTCGTTGAGTCCGTCGCTGTGCAGGGCGACCTGGACGTCGTGTTCGTCGGCGACCCGCAGGGCGGTGTCCAGCGCCCTGGTGTGCGCGCCCATGTCCTCGTGGACCTTGAACCCGGACGCGCCGCCCTCCGCCAGCGCCTCGACGAGAGGTGCCGGGTCGGACGACGAACCGCGGGCGAGGAAGCCGATGTTGACCGGCCAGGCGTCGAACGCGCCGAAGGCGTGGCGCAGCGCCCAGGGCGAGTTGACGCCCACGCCCCAGACCGGGCCGAACTCCTGGCCGATGACGGTGGTCACGCCGGAGGCCAGGGACGCCTCCATGATCCGCGGCGAGAGCAGGTGCACATGCGTGTCGACGGCGCCCGCCGTGGCGATCAGGCCCTCGCCGGACACGATCGACGTGCCGGTACCGACGACGACGTCGACACCGTCGAGGGTGTCCGGGTTGCCGGCCCGCCCGATGGCGTGGATGCGGCCCTCGCGGATGCCGACGGAGACCTTGCGGATGCCCAGCACCGCGTCGATCACCAGGACGTTGCTGATCACGACGTCGCAGGTCTCCCGGACGGCGGCGGCCTTCAGATGGAGGCCGTCGCGCGCGGTCTTGCCGAAGCCCGCGAGGAACTCGTCGCCGGGCCGCTGGCTGTCGGACTCGACGCGCACCACGAGGCCGGAGTCCCCGAGGACGACCCGGTCGCCCGCCCGGGGGCCGTGCACGGAGGCGTACTCGTAGGCGTCGGTCCGGCGGGGGGCGGGGCGGGAGTGGTCGTGGTGGCGGGTGGGCCTGCTCATGGTGCCGTTCCTTCCGTGCCGCGCGCGCCGCCCGTGCCCTGCGCGGCGTCGGCGCTGTCGCCGCCGCCCGCGCCCAGGTATCCGCAGGCGGCGGCCCTGCGCAGGGCCTCCGCCTTCGCTCCCGGGGCGTCCAGCGGGCCGTCGACGAGGCCGGCGAAGCCGATGGCGACGCGGTCGCCGCCGATGGGCAGCAGACCGACCTGCTCGGTGGCGCCCGGATCGAAGCGCACGGACGAACCGGCGGGCACTGCGGGCCGCATGCCGTAGGCGGCGGCCCGGTCGAAGTCGAGCCGCGGGTTGGCCTCGAAGAAGTGGAAGTGCGAGGTGACGCTGACGGGCACGGTCGCGGTGTTGCGGACGGTCAGCGTGAGGGCGGGGCCGGGTTCGTCGTACCCGGGTCCGGGGAGCAGGGCGCCGGGGGCGCGGTCGCCGGAGCCGCCGCCGATGGGGTCGGCGACCACCGCGAGCCGGGAGCCGTCGTCGAACACGGCCTCGACGTGCACCTCGGTGACGATGTCGGCGACACCCGGCAGCACGTCGTCGGGGCCGAGGACGGCGCGGGCCGCCTCGATCGCCTCGGCGAGCCTCCGGCCGTCCCGGGCCGCCTCGCACACGGTGTCCGCGACGAGCGCGGTGGCCTCGGGGACGTTGAGCCGCAGCCCGCGGGCGCGACGCGCCCTGGCGAGCTCGGCGGCACCGAACAGCAGCAGCCGGTCCCGCTCGGTCGGGGTCAGTCTCACTGGGCACCTCCATGTTCGAGCGCCACTCTAACAAGAGACGTCAAGGGATGTCCGTGACACGCAGGAAGCGAGGCGAAGAAGCCATCGTTGGCGGCTTCCACTTAGAGCAACACTCGAACACTGGCTCCACTCGGCCCCGAAACGCCGCCGGCCCCGTGTCCTGCGGGTGCAGGACACGGGGCCGGGGGGGGAGCGCTCGCGCGCCGGGAGGAGGGATCAGCCGAGCTCGTGCGTCCAGCCGTGGACGTCCTCGGCGCGGCCGGTCTGGATGTCGAGCAGGGCCTTGCGGAGCTTCATGGTGACCTCGCCCGGCTCGCCGCCGGACTGCTCCCACTCGCCGTCCTTGGTCTTGACCGTGCCGACGGGGGTGATGACGGCGGCGGTGCCGCAGGCGAAGACCTCCTTCAGGGCCCCGCTCTCCGTGTCGGCCCTCCACTGCTCGATGGAGATCCGGCCCTCCCGCGAGGGGTGGCCGAGGTCCTCGGCGAGGCGCAGCAGGGAGTCACGGGTGATGCCCGCGAGAAGGGAGCCGGTGAGGGCGGGGGTGACGATGTGGTCCTCGTAGACGAAGTACAGGTTCATCCCGCCCAGTTCCTCGACCCAGCGGTGCTCGACGGCGTCGAGGTAGGCGACCTGTGCGCAGCCGTGGGTGGCCGCCTCCGCCTGGGCCAGCAGGGACGCGGCGTAGTTGCCGCCGGTCTTGGCGTCGCCCATGCCGCCCGGGACCGCGCGGACCCGGTCCTCGGAGAGCCAGATGGAGACCGGCTCGACACCGCCGGGGAAGTAGGCGCCGGCGGGCGAGGCGATGACGATGAAGAGGTACTCGTTGGCCGGGCGGACGCCCAGACCGACCTCGGCCGCGATCATGAAGGGGCGCAGGTAGAGCGAGGACTCGCCGCCGTGCTCGGGGACCCACGCCTTGTCCTGCTGGACCAGCGCGTCGCACGCGCCGATGAACAGCTCGACGGGCAGCTCCGGCATGGCCAGCCGGCGCGCGGACGCCTGGAAGCGGCGGGCGTTGGCGTCGGGGCGGAAGGTGACGACCGAGCCGTCCGGGCGGCGGTAGGCCTTCAGGCCCTCGAAGATCTCCTGCGCGTAGTGCAGGGTCATGTTGGCCGGGTCGATCGACAGCGGCGCGTACGGGACGAGCTCGGCGTCGTGCCAGCCCCGGCCCTCGGTCCACTTGATCGTCACCATGTGATCGGTGAAGTGGCGGCCGAAACCGGGGTCGGTCAGGATCGCCTCGCGCTCGGCGTCGGACAGCGGGTGCGAGGAGGGCTTGAGCTCGATCGTGGGCGTCGTCATGAGTGGATGTCCTTCACCGGTTGTCAGTGGCGGACCGCGCTCACGCCGGGCCGATGCTCGGACGTCCGAGCATCGGCATGCGCCACGGCCCACGTTCGATTATCGCGCGCGAAGGACCGGGCAGGGAACAGCGTGGTGGCGGCCCCGGGATCGATGGTTGCACCCGGGGCCGTGCAGGAGAAGCCGCCGGGCGCTGAGGGGATGCGACCCGGCGGCTTCTGGGGGTGTCGGGGGACAGCCCCCGGAATGATTCGCTCCGGCGGGTCAGCTCGCTACGCGTACCGCGAGCGCGTCGCCGATCTCGTCCGTCGTGCGGACCGTCTCGGCCGTGCGTTCCGCCAGGTCGGCGGCGACCGCGTCCTCGATGCGGACGGCCTCGGCCTCGTGGCCCAGGTGCCGCAGGAGCAGGGCCACGGAGAGGACCGTGGCGGTGGGGTCGGCCTTTCCGGCGCCGGCGATGTCGGGCGCCGAGCCGTGGACGGGCTCGAACATCGACGGGAAGGCGCCGGTCGGGTTGATGTTGCCGGACGCGGCCAGGCCGATGCCACCGGTGACGGCGGCGGCGAGGTCGGTCAGGATGTCGCCGAAGAGGTTGTCGGTGACGATGACGTCGAAGCGCTCGGGCTGGGTGACGAAGAAGATCGTCGCGGCGTCGACGTGCAGGTAGTCGGTGGTGACCTCGGGGTACTCCTGGCCCACGCGGTCGAAGATGTTCTTCCACATGTGGCCGGCGTACACGAGGACGTTGTTCTTGTGCACCAGCGTGAGCTTCTTGCGGGGGCGCGCCGCGGCCCGCGCGTACGCGTCGCGCACGACGCGCTCCACCCCGTACGCCGTGTTGAGGCTGACCTCGGTGGCGACCTCGTGCTCGGTGCCGGTGCGCAGGGAGCCGCCGTTGCCCGTGTACGGGCCCTCGGTGCCCTCGCGGACGACGACGAAGTCGATGTCCGGGCGGCCGGCGAGCGGGGTCGCCGTGTTGGGGAACAGCTTCGACGGCCGCAGGTTGACGTAGTGGTCGAAGGCGAAGCGCAGCTTCAGCAGCAGCCCGCGCTCCAGGACGCCGGACGGGACCGAGGGGTCGCCGATGGCGCCGAGCAGGATCGCGTCGTGCCCCTTGAGGGACTCGAGTTCGGCGTCCGGCAGGGTTTCCCCCGTGCGGTGCCAGCGCTGGGCGCCGAGATCGTACTCCCGGGTCTCCAGCTTCACGTCCTGCGGGAGGACGGCGGCGAGGACTTTCAGGCCCTGGGCCACGACTTCCTTGCCGATGCCGTCACCGGGGACCACTGCGAGATCGATGCTGCGAGACATGTCGGCACCCTACTCCCGCGTCCCATTCATTGACATTCGCCGTCCACCATATGGACGGCCGATCGCCGGACGGGACCCCTGCGGGAGCCGGCGGGGCTGCTCGGCGACCGGTTCAGTGACCGGTCTCGCCGCCGTTGTCACGGCGGTCGAGGGCGCGCTGCAGGGCGGCGGCCGCGTTGCGGCGGTCGGCCTCGGAGGCGCGGGTGGTGCGGCGGACGCGGCGGGCGGTCTCAGCGGACATGGTGATCGACTCCTCGGAGATCGGAATGATGTCGAAGGCGCCGGAAGGGGCGGGGAGCGGTGCCACAGGGATTGCCTGCGCGAGGGCACTGGCTCACGACCGCCATTCGCTGGATCGAGCGAGACGTTCGGCTCCTACAAAGCTAGGACAGCCGGGCGCTTCTGTCTCCACAATTACTCGGACTTCCTACTATCTGAGACGGCGCCCCTCCCGGCCTGCACCGCAGCACCGCCGCACGGCGTAGAGCACGACCGCCGTCGCGCTCTACGCCGTGCGGCGGATCGCCGCCCGCGGCGACGCGAAGCCCGTGCGGCGCCCTGACCTCCCGGGGCGCGGCACGAACCGCTGTTTGTCCGCGGTCCCCCGGGGCATCCGCGTCCGGGGAGGTTGACATGAACGCTCATGTACTCGGGGCCCGCGGATCCGCCACGGCCCGCAAGGCGGCGAACAGCAAGGCCGTCGGCTACGGCGCCCGGTGGGGCCTGGCGGCCCGCGGGGTGCTCTACATCCTGATCGGTGTGCTCGCGCTCCAGATCGCCCTCGGCGACGGCGGGGAGCAGGCCGACCGGGGCGGGGCGCTCGCGACGCTGTCGGAGCAGCCCTTCGGTTCGGTGATGCTCTGGGTGGTCGGCATCGGACTCGTCGGCATGGCGCTGTGGCGCCTGTCGGAGGCGGCCTTCGGCGCCGCGGGCCCGGACGGCGGCAAGGCGTCCAAGCGGGCGCTGTCCGGGGCGCGGGCCGTGTTCTACGCGTTCGTCGCCTACTCGGTGCTCGCCTTCGCGGCGGGCGAGAGCGGCAGCGGCTCCAGCGACCAGCAGTCCCAGGACGTCACCTCGCGCGCCCTGGAGCTGCCCGCCGGCCAGTGGCTGGTCGGCCTGGCCGGCGCCGGGATCGTGGTGGCCGGCGTGGTGGTGGCCGCGCGTGCCGCGATGCGCAAGTACCACAAGCACCTGAAGCGCGGTGAGATGTCGCGCGGCGCCCGCCGCTTCACCGACGTCACCGGCGTGGGCGGCGGCGTCGCCCGCGGTGCGGTCTTCGCGGTGATCGGCTTCTTCGTGGCACGCGCCGCGATCCAGTACGACCCGGACGAGGCCAAGGGATTCGACGACGCCCTGCGGACGTTCGCCGACACCCCTGCCGGGCCCTGGCTGCTGGCTCTGATCGCGGCCGGACTCGCGCTCTTCGGTGTCTTCTCGTTCGCCATGGCGCGGTGGCGCAAGGTGTGACGGACCGGGCCGCGCGGCGGCCCCGGACGCGGCGGTGGGGCGGCACCCGTCTCCACGGGTGCCGCCCCACCGCCGCGTCCGGGCCCTGGTCGTGCCGGGGCTCAGCGGCAGACGGCGGCGGCGTCAGTCCGCGACGGCGGCCTCCAGGCGCCCGGCGACCCGTTCCACCCAGGCCGTGAACTCCTCGCGCTCGCGGGCGCCGCCGCCGCACAGCGCGGCCGCCTGGGCGTCCGTGATCCGGTTCGGACCGTCCTCCGACAGCAGCCGGTGCAGTTCGCGGGTGAGGGCCGCGAGCCGGGTCGCGTCGGGGTGGTCGATCGCGTCGGCCCCGTGGCCGGGACCGAGGGTCGTGGAACCGGGCATGACGTCTCCTCCTCGGCGGTGCCCCCTGCCGCCAGCGTAAGCCCGCCCCACGCGAGCCGCCCCCGGCCGGTCTAGGGGGACCGGCGGGGGGCGGTGTTCTCGGGCGTACCCGGGGCTCAGCCCATGTGCGGGTACGTGTAGTCGGTCGGCGGGACCAGCGTCTCCTTGATGGCGCGGGTCAGCGTCCAGCGCATCAGGTTCTGCGGGGCGCCGGCCTTGTCGTTGGTGCCGGAGGCCCGGCCGCCGCCGAAGGGCTGCTGGCCGACGACGGCGCCGGTCGACTTGTCGTTGATGTAGAAGTTGCCCGCGGCGTAGCGCAGCTTCTCCATCGTGTGCGCTGCGGCGGCGCGGTCGCCCGCGATGACCGAGCCGGTCAGGGCGTACGCGGAGACCGACTCCATCTGCTCCAGCATCGCGTCGTAGGCGTCGTCCTCGTAGACGTGCACGGCGAGGATCGGGCCGAAGTACTCGGTCGTGAAGACCTCGTTCTCCGGGTCGGAGCACTCGATGACGGTCGGGCGCACGAAGTAGCCGACCGAGTCGTCGTAGGTGCCGCCGGCGACGACGGTGCAGCTCGGGTCCTCGTGGGCGCGGTCGATGGCGGCCTTGTTCTTGGCGAAGGACCGCTCGTCGATGACGGCGCCGATGAAGTTCGTCAGGTCGGTGACGTCGCCCATGGCGATGGCGTCGACCTCGGCGGCGAACTCCTCCTTGAAGCCGGAGTTCCAGATGGACGCCGGGATGTAGGCGCGGGAGGACGCCGAGCACTTCTGGCCCTGGAACTCGAACGAGCCGCGGGTCAGGGCGGTCTTCAGGACGGCGCGGTCGGCGCTCGGGTGGGCGACGACGAAGTCCTTGCCGCCGGTCTCGCCGACGATGCGCGGGTAGGAGCGGTACTTCTCGATGTTGTTGCCGACCGTCTTCCACAGGTGCTGGAAGGTGCGGGTCGAGCCGGTGAAGTGGATGCCGGCGAGCATCGGGTGCTCCAGCGCCACCTCGGAGACGGCGATGCCGTCGCCGGTCACCAGGTTGATGACGCCCTTGGGCAGGCCGGCCTCCTCCAGCAGCCGCATCAGCAGCACGGCGGCGTGGGTCTGGGTCGGGGACGGCTTCCAGACGACCACGTTGCCCATGAGGGCGGGCGCGGTCGGCAGGTTGCCCGCGATGGCGGTGAAGTTGAAGGGCGTGATCGCGTAGACGAAGCCCTCCAGCGGGCGGTGGTCCATGCGGTTCCAGACGCCCGGCGAGTTGGCCGGGGGCTGCTCGGCCAGGATGTCGCGGGCGTACTTGACGTTGAAGCGCCAGAAGTCGACGAGCTCGCAGGGGGTGTCGATCTCGGCCTGCTGGGCGGTCTTGGACTGGCCCAGCATGGTGGAGGCGGCCAGCGTCTCGCGCCAGGGGCCGGCCAGCAGCTCGGCGGCGCGCAGGATGATCGCGGCACGGTCGTCGAACGACATGGCGCGCCAGGCCGGTGCGGCGGCGAGGGCGGCGTCGATCGCGTCCTGGGCGTCCTGGGTGGTGGCGCCGGCGAAGGTGCCGATGACGGCCTTGTGGTTGTGCGGCTGCACGACGTCGACGCGCTCGCCGCCGCCCATCCGGCGCACGCCGCCGATCGTCATCGGCAGCTCGATCGGGTTCTCGGCCAGCTCCTTGAGCTTGACCTCCAGGCGGGCGCGCTCGGGCGAACCGGGGGCGTAGCCGTGGACCGGCTCGTTGACGGGCGCGGGGACCTGGGTGACGGCGTCCATGGTTGCCATGACTCCTTCTTCGGGGGTGTAAAGGGCCCTGGGTTCGGGTCAGTTCTTGGTGATCATCGAGCGCACGAAGAACAGGAGGTTGGCCGGCTTCTCGGCGAGGCGGCGCATGAAGTAGCCGTACCAGTCGGTGCCGTACGCGGTGTAGACGCGCATCCGGTGTCCCTCGGCGGCGAGCCGGACCTGCTCGTCGCTGCGGATCCCGTACAGCATCTGGAACTCGTACTCGTCGAGCTTGCGCCCGGCGCTGCGGGCGAGCTCCTGGGCGATGGCGATGAGCCGCGGGTCGTGGGACCCGATCATCGGGTACCCCTCGCCCTCCATCAGGATGCGCAGGATCCGCACGTACGCCTTGTCGATCTCCGCCTTGTCCTGGACGGCGACGGAGGCGGGCTCCTTGTAGGCGCCCTTGACGATGCGGACCCGGCTGCCGGCGGCCGCGAGCCGGCGCGCGTCGTCCTCGGTCCTGAAGAGGTAGGCCTGGATGACGCAGCCGGTCTGCGGGAAGTCCTTCCGGAGCTCCTCGTGGATGGCGAACATCGAGTCCAGGGTGGTGTGGTCCTCGGCGTCGAGGGTGACGGTGGTGCCGATGGCGGCGGCGGCCTCCACGACGGGGCGGACGTTGGCGAGCGCCAGCTCGTGGCCGCCCTCCAGGGCCTGGCCGAACATCGAGAGCTTGACGGACATCTCGGCCCGCTCGCCGAGGCCGAGCCCGGCGAGGCGCTCGACGAGCTCCAGGTAGGCGTCGCGTGCCGCGTACGCCTGCTCGCGGGTGGTGATGTCCTCGCCCACGACGTCGAGGGTGACCTCCAGGCCCCGGTCTGCGGCGTCCACGACGATCGGGACGACCTCGTCGACGGTCTCGCCGGCGATGAACCGGGCGACGACCTGCTTGGTGCCGGGGGCGGCCGAGACGAAGCGGCGCATCGCGTCGCTGCGCGACGCTGCGAGGATCACGGGACCCAGCACGGGGCACCTCCATGGAACACGGGTGAGGGGGCCGTACACGGTAAGCGGACAAACCGGTAACGGCACGAAGAACCACCGTGAAATCTAAGGATCGCTCCGATCGGGGGCCATCGACAGCTGTCACGCATCCGTGGCCGCGATCTCAGACATCTGTCTGAACAAAGTGCGAGAATGACCGCGTGAAGGGCGACTACCAGGACCTGGTCGACGAGATCTCCGCACTGCTCAACGCACCGGCGACCCTGGAGAACCGGGATTTCGGCCTGATCGCCTTCGGCGCCCACGAGGGCGACGACGCGGCCATGGACCCGGTCCGCACCCGCTCCATCCTCACGCGCCGCTCCACTCCCGCCGTCCGCGCCTTCTTCGAGGACTTCGGCATCGCGCGCGCCACCGGTCCGCTGCGCATCCCCGCCGCCCCCGAGGCCGGCGTCAACCGCAGCCGCCTCTGCCTGCCCGTACGGCACCGGGGCGTGGTGCTCGGCTACGTCTGGCTGCTGGACACCGACCCGGGCCCGGGCCCGGAGCAGCTCGCCGCGGCCATGGAGGTGACGGAACGCATCGGCGGTCTGCTGGCCGACGAGGAGCGCGCCGGCGCCGACCTCTCACGGGAGCTGCGCGCGGTCCTCACCGCCGCGCGCCCGGGGCCGTACGACACCGCGGCGACCGCGCTCGGCAACGCCCTCGGCGAGGACGCCGGCGGGCTCCACATGCTCGTGTGCGTGACGCCCTGGCGGGCGGGGGACTCCCCGTCGGCGCGGTCGCTGCCGGGCGCGGCCGCGCTGTGCACGCTCCCGCTCCGGGCGGGCGCGGCGTCCGGTGAGGCGCTGGCGGCGCTCGTGCGGGTGCGCGCGGCGGACCACCCGGCGCCGGCCGTGGCGGCGGCCTCCCGGCTGCGGGGGCCGGCCGGCGAGGCGGGCGGCGGCGCGGTGGGGTGCGGGGTCTCGGACGCCCGGCGCGGACTGGCCGAACTGGACGGGGCGTGGCACGAGGCCGCGTCGGCGGCGCGCGCCTGCCTCGCCGAGGACCGGTTCGGGCCGGTGGCCCGCTGGGCGGAGATCGGCGCCTACCGGCTGCTGACGGCACTGCCCGCGGCCGCCGCCTCGGACCGGTCGGTGCGGGAGCTGCTGGCTCCGGCGCACCGGGAACTGGCGCGCACCGCCGAGGTGTTCCTCGACCACGCGGGGCAGGCGGGGCGCACGGCGGCGGCCCTGGGCATCCACCGGCAGACGCTGTACTACCGGCTCTCGCGCGTGGAGCAGTTCACGGGGCTCGACCTCGACGACGGCGAGCACCGGCTGCTGCTCCACATGGCGCTCAAGGGCCACCGGCTGTGACGGCGGCCCCGGCCGGGGGCGGCGTCGTGCGGGGCGCGCCCCGGCGGGGCGGCGGCGCAGCCCCTGCCGGGGAGGACGGCGCTACGCCGGCCGCGGCCCTTCGGCGGCCGCCTTCATGACGAGGCGCAGCCCCTCGGTGAGCTCACCCGCCCGGGTGGCCGTCGCGGGGTCGAACTGCCACTGGGCGATGAGGCCCATCATCAGCGTCGTGTAGAACTTGCCCAGCGTGTCGACGTCGGGATGGCCGACCGCCGGTTCCTCGCCGCCCTGGAACATCGGGATGAGGCCGCGCGCCGCTTCGCGCTGCTCCCTGGCCAGGTAGTCGCGCACCTCCGGCACCAGGTCGCCCATGGCCACGATCTCCATGCTCAGGTGCCAGAGGCTGTCCGGCCCGCGCATGGTGCCGATGATGTTGGACCAGACCTCCTCGAAGCGCTCCAGGGACCCGGGAGCCGCGCCGGTCCGCGTGCGCCCGGCGCCGTCGAACTGGTCGGAGACCTCTTCGACCAGGGCGAGGTACGCCTGCCCGAGCAGCTTGTCCTTCGAGCCGTAGTGGTAGCCGATCGACGCGAGGTTGGTCCCCGACGCCTTGACGATGTCGCGCGCGGTGGTGCGCACGAATCCCTTCTCCAGGAGGCAGCGCTTCGCGCCGTCGAGCAGATCCTCGCGATGTCCCATGGCAGCAGCCTAGCCCGGCCTGTACGGGCGTCCTATACAGATGCATTATACAGCCGTTCTATACAGTTGTTTTATACGGCCGTACATTGCTCTGCATGACGCACTCCGCCGCATCGCCGCGCGCCGGCCGCCGCGAATGGACCGCCTTCGGCGTCCTGCTGCTGCCGCTCCTGCTCGTCTCCATGGACGTCTCCGTCCTCTACTTCGCGATCCCCGCCATCGCCCGGGAGCTGGACCCCGGCTCCACCCAGCAGCTCTGGATCTTCGACGTCTACGCCTTCGCCCTCGCGGGGCTCCTGATCACCATGGGCTCGATCGGCGACCGGATCGGGCGCCGCAGGCTGCTGATGCTGGGCGCCGCCGCCTTCGGTGCCGCCTCGGCCGGCGCGGCGTACGCGCAGAGCGCCGAGATGCTGATCGCCGCCCGGGCGCTGCTCGGCATCGGCGGGGCGACGCTCATGCCCTCGACCCTGGCGCTGGTGCGCAACATGTTCCGCGACGACGCCCAGCGCACCACCGCGATCGGCATCTGGTCCGGCGCGATGGCCGGCGGCATCGCCCTCGGCTCCGTGCTCGGCGGGGTGCTGCTGGAGCACTTCTGGTGGGGCTCGGTGTTCCTGGTCAACGTGCCCGCGATGGTGCTGCTGCTGATCCTCGTCCCGTTGCTCGTCCCGGAGTTCAAGGACCCCTCCCCCGGCCGCTTCGACCTGCTGAGCGTCCCGCTGTCGATGGGCGCGGTACTCCCCGTCGTCTACGGGCTCAAGGAGATCGCCGCCGACGGATGGCACACCGTCTCCGCGCTGTGCGTCACCGGGGGCCTGGCCGTCGGATACGTCTTCGTGCGCCGTCAGCGGAGCCGGCCGGACGCCATGATCAGCCGGGAGCTGTTCCGCGGGCGCGGATTCGGGACCGGCGTCGTCCTGAACGGCCTGGCCATGTTCGCCATGATGGGTTCCGCGTACTTCACCACCCAGTACCTCCAGTCGGTCCTCGGCATGGGCTCGCTGGAGGCCGCCCTGTGGAGCCTCGTCCCCTCCCTCGCCGTCGGCGGGGCCGCGCCCGCGGCCGGTGCGGCCGCGGGGCGCTTCGGCCGGCCCGCCGTCGTCACCGGCGGATTCCTGGTGGGCGCCGGCGGCTACGCGATCCTCGCGGCGGCCGGCACCGACTCCCTGGTGGTCCTGCTCGCGGGGGCCACCGTCATCGGCTGCGGCATCGTCACCGTGGCCGCCACCGTCTCCGACATGGCGCTCGCCGCCGCTCCGCCGCAGAAGGCGGGCTCGGCCGCCTCGGTCCTGGAGACGGGGCAGGAGTTCGGCGGCGCGCTGGGCATGGCGTTCCTCGGCAGCGTGGGCACGGCCGTCTACCGCCGGGAGATGGAGGGCTCGGCGCCGGCCGGCCTGCCCGCCGAGGTGCTGGACACCGCGCGCGAGACGCTGGGCGGAGCGGTCGCGGTCGCCGGCCGGCTGCCGGAGGCGGCCGGAGGCACGCTGCTGGACGCGGCCCAGCGGGCGTTCGTCCAGGGCATGGGGACCGCCGCGATCGGCGGCGGAGCCGTGCTGGTCGGCGCGGCCGTGCTCGCCGCGGTGGTGCTGCGCCGCACGGAGCGGCCGGCCGGCCGCACGGCCGGGGAGCCGGAGGCGGCCGTGACGGCAGGGCGCTGAACCCGGTCACGGATGTGCCCCGGCCCGGCTGCGCAGGCAGCCGGGCCGGGGCACATCCGTGGACGGACGTCAGTCCGCCAGGTTCACCGAGCGGGCGGAGGCCGCGCCGATCTCCTCGGCGATCTCCGTGACCACCGCGGGCGGGACGGTGTCGTCGACGGTGAGCACGACGAGCGCCTCGCCGCCCTCCTCCGCGCGGGAGACCTGCATGCCGGCGATGTTCAGACCGGCCTCGCCGAGGATGCGGCCGACGGTGCCCACGACGCCCGGGCGGTCGTCGTACCGCAGCACCAGCATGTGGTCGGCGAGCGCCAGGTCGATGTCGTGGTCGCCGATGGCGACGATCTTCTGGAGGTGCTTGGGCCCGGCCAGCGTGCCGGAGACCGCGACCTCCTCGCCGCCGGAGAGCGTGCCGCGCACCGTGACCACGTTGCGGTGGTCGGGCGACTCGGAGCTCGTGGTCAGACGCACCTCGACACCGCGCTCCTGCGCGAAGAGCGGGGCGTTGACGTAGGAGACGGTCTCGTCCACGACGTCCTCGAACACGCCCTTGAGCGCGGAGAGTTCGAGCACCTTGACGTCGTGCTGGGTGATCTCGCCGTAGACCTCGACGTCGAGGCGGACGGCCACCTCGCCGGCGAGGGCGGTGAAGATGCGGCCGAGCTTCTCGGCGAGCGGCAGACCGGGGCGCACGTCCTCGGCGATCACGCCGCCCTGGACGTTGACCGCGTCCGGGACCAGCTCGCCGGCGAGCGCGAGGCGCACCGAACGGGCGACGGCGATACCGGCCTTCTCCTGCGCCTCGTCGGTGGACGCGCCGAGGTGCGGGGTGCAGACGACCTGGTCGAGCTCGAAGAGCGGGGAGTCCGTGCAGGGCTCCTTCGCGTACACGTCGAGACCGGCGCCGGCGACGCGGCCCTCCTTGAGCGCCGTGTAGAGCGCGGCCTCGTCGACGATGCCGCCGCGCGCCGCGTTCACGATGCGGACGGCGGGCTTCACCTTGTGCAGCGCCTCGTCGCCGATGAGGCCGAGGGTCTCGGGGGTCTTCGGCAGGTGGACGGTGATGAAGTCGGAGACCTCCAGCAGCTCGTCGAGCGAGAGCAGCTTGACGCCCATCTGCGCGGCGCGGGCCGGCTGGACGTAGGGGTCGTAGGCGACGATCTTCATGCCGAACGCGGACATCCGCTGGGCGACCAGCACGCCGATGCGGCCGAGGCCGACGACGCCGAGGGTCTTCTCGCTCAGCTCGACGCCGGTGTACTTGGAGCGCTTCCACTCGCCGTTCTTCAGGGCGGTGTTGGCCTGCGGGATGTTGCGCGCGGTGGCGACGAGCAGGCCGCACGCGAGCTCGGCGGCCGTGACGATGTTGGACGTCGGGGCGTTGACCACCATCACGCCGGCCTTGGTGGCGGCGGAGACGTCCACGTTGTCCAGGCCCACACCGGCACGGGCGACGACGCGCAGCTTCTTGGCGGCGGCGACGGCCTCGGCGTCCACCTTGGTCGCGGAGCGGACCAGGATGGCGTCCACGTCGGCGATGGCCGGGAGGAGCTCCGCGCGATCGGCGCCGTTGCAGTGGCGGATCTCGAAGTCCGGGCCGAGCGCGTCGACGGTGGCGGGCGAAAGCTCTTCAGCGATGAGTACGACAGGTTTCGAGCTCACGTGAGTCCTCACATGTCCGGTGCAGACGGCCGTCCCGACGGCCGCAGCGGTGGAGGGGGCTAGCCGCGTGGAAGACGCACGACACTGTGGGCCTGACGCGTATGTAGGGATGAGTGTAGTGGTGGACCGGGGCGCGTCATGCGCCTCGGTGGAAGGATCACCCGTCCGTGGCTGGACGAAACGGCGGGGCGGGGGGACCGGCGGCCGGTCCCCCCGCCGGGCGCTCACGCCTCGTCGTTGTCGACCCAGCTCATGAGCTTGCGCAGCTCCTTGCCCGTGGTCTCCAGCAGGTGCTCGGAGTCCTGGGTCTTGTACTCGTTGTACTTCTTCAGACCGCCGTGGTACTCGTCCATCCAGTTCTTGGCGAACGTGCCGTCCTGGATCTCGGCGAGGACCTTCTTCATCTCGGCCTTGGTGGCGTCGGTGATGATGCGGGGCCCGGTGATGTAGTCGCCCCACTCGGCGGTCTCGGAGACCGACCAGCGCATCTTCTCCAGGCCGCCCTCGTACATGAGGTCCACGATGAGCTTCAGCTCGTGGAGGCACTCGAAGTACGCGATCTCCGGCTGGTAGCCGGCCTCGGTCAGGGTCTCGAAGCCCGCCTTGACCAGAGCGGCGGTGCCACCGCAGAGGACGGCCTGCTCACCGAACAGGTCGGTCTCCGTCTCCTCCTTGAAGGTGGTCTTGATGACGCCGGCGCGGGTGCCGCCGATGCCCTTGGCGTAGGACAGCGCCAGGTCGAACGCCTTGCCGGTGGCGTCCTGCTCGACCGCGGCGATGCACGGGACGCCGCGGCCCTCCTCGTACTGGCGGCGGACCAGGTGGCCCGGGCCCTTGGGGGCGACCATCGCGACGTCGACACCGGCCGGCGGCTTGATGAAGTCGAAGCGGATGTTGAGGCCGTGACCGAAGAACAGGGCGTCGCCGTCCTTCAGGTTGTCCTTGATCGACTCCTCGTAGACCTGGGCCTGGATCGGGTCCGGGACGAGGATCATGATGACGTCGGCCTCGGCGGCGGCCTCGGCCGGGGTCACCACGCGCAGGCCCTGCTCCTCGGCCTTGGCCTTGGACTTGGAGCCCTCGTGCAGACCGACGCGGACGTCGACACCCGAGTCACGCAGCGACAGCGCGTGGGCGTGGCCCTGGCTGCCGTAGCCGATCACCGCGACCTTGCGGTTCTGGATGATGGACAGGTCGGCGTCGTCGTCGTAGAACAGCTCGGCCACTGGGAATCTCCTTGGAGTGCTGGTGTTGCGTCCCACCGTACGGCGGGAGGGGGCGGGGAGGTTTCGGGGTCTCGCCTGGCGAGAAGGTCCGGGGCGTTCCGTCAGGCGGAGCGCTCCAGCGCGCGCAGCGAGCGGTCGGTGATGGACCGCGCGCCACGCCCTATGGCGATCGTGCCGGACTGGACGAGTTCCTTGATGCCGAACTGCTCCAGCATCTTGAGCATCGCCTCCAGCTTGTCACTCGAACCGGTGGCCTCGATGGTGACGGCCTCGGGCGAGACGTCCACGGTCTTGGCGCGGAAGAGCTGGACGATCTCGACGATCTGCGAGCGGGTCTCGTTGTCAGCGCGGACCTTCACCAGGACCAGTTCGCGCTGGATCGCGGCGGCCGGCTCCAGCTCGACGATCTTCAGGACGTTGACCAGCTTGTTGAGCTGCTTGGTCACCTGCTCCAGGGGCAGGGACTCGACGTTCACCACGATGGTGATGCGGGAGATGTCGGGGTGCTCGGTGACACCGACCGCGAGCGAGTCGATGTTGAAGCCGCGGCGGGAGAACAGCGCCGCGATCCGGGCGAGGATGCCGGGGGTGTTCTCGACCAGGACCGAGAGCGTGTGCTTGGACATGGTGGGGATCGCTCTCTCTCAGTCGTCTTCGTTGTCGCCGAAGTCCGGGCGGACGCCGCGGGCGGCCATGACCTCGTCGTTGGAGGTGCCGGCGGCGACCATCGGCCAGACCATGGCGTCCTCGTGGACGATGAAGTCGACCACGACCGGGCGGTCGTTGATCGCGTTGGCCTCGGCGATGACCTTGTCCAGGTCGTCGGGGGACTCGCAGCGGATCGCGTGGCAGCCCATCGCCTCGGAGAGCATCACGAAGTCCGGGACGCGGGTGCCCTTCGAGGGCTGCTTGCCGTCCGCCTCGGGGCCCGAGTGCAGGACGGTGTTGGAGTAGCGCTGGTTGTAGAAGAGGGTCTGCCACTGGCGGACCATTCCGAGCGCGCCGTTGTTGATGATCGCGACCTTGATCGGGATGTTGTTGAGCGCGCAGGTGGCCAGTTCCTGGTTGGTCATCTGGAAACAGCCGTCGCCGTCGATCGCCCAGACCGCGCGGTCCGGCTGCCCGGCCTTGGCTCCCATGGCCGCGGGGACCGCGTACCCCATCGTCCCGGCGCCGCCGGAGTTGAGCCAGGTGGCGGGCTTCTCGTAGTCGATGAAGTGGGCGGCCCACATCTGGTGCTGGCCGACGCCCGCGGCGAAGATCGTGCCCTCCGGGGCGAGTTCGCCGATGCGCCTGATCACCTGCTGGGGGGCGAGGCTGCCGTCGCCGGGCTGGTCGAAGCCGAGCGGGTAGGTCTCGCGCCAGCGGTTGAGGTCCTTCCACCAGGCGGTGTAGTCGCCGGCGCGGCCGTCGTTGTGCTCGGCCTGGACGGCCTGGACCAGGTCGGCGATGACCTCGCGGGCGTCGCCGACGATCGGCACGTCGGCGGTGCGGTTCTTGCCGATCTCCGCCGGGTCGATGTCGGCGTGGACGATCTTCGCGTACGGCGCGAAGCTGTCCAGCTTGCCGGTGACGCGGTCGTCGAAACGGGCTCCGAGGGCGACGATCAGGTCGGCCTTCTGCAGCGCGGTGACGGCGGTGACCGCACCGTGCATGCCCGGCATCCCCACGTGCAGCGGGTGGCTGTCGGGGAACGCGCCCAGCGCCATCAGGGTGGTGGTGACGGGGGCTCCGGTGAGCTCGGCGAGCACCTTCAGCTCGGCCGTCGCGCCGGCCTTGATCACGCCGCCGCCCACGTACAGGACGGGGCGCCGGGCCGCGGTGATCAGCTTGGCGGCCTCGCGGATCTGCTTGGCGTGCGGCTTGGTGACCGGGCGGTAGCCGGGCAGGTCGGTCTGCGGCGGCCAGCTGAAGGTCGTCTTCGCCTGGAGGGCGTCCTTGGCGATGTCGACGAGGACGGGGCCCGGACGGCCGGTGGCGGCGATGTGGAACGCCTCGGCGATGGTGCGCGCGATGTCCTCGGCCTTGGTGACCAGGAAGTTGTGCTTGGTGATCGGCATCGTGATGCCGCAGATGTCCGCCTCCTGGAAGGCGTCCGTGCCGATGGCCTTCGAGGTGACCTGGCCGGTGATCGCGACGAGCGGCACGGAGTCCATGTGCGCGTCGGCGATCGGGGTGACCAGGTTGGTGGCGCCGGGGCCCGAGGTCGCCATGCAGACGCCGACCTTGCCGGTGGCCTGCGCGTAGCCGGTGGCGGCGTGGCCGGCCCCCTGCTCGTGGCGGACGAGGACGTGCCGGACCTTCGAGGAGTCCATCAGCGGGTCGTACGCCGGGAGGATGCAGCCGCCCGGAATGCCGAAGACCGTGTCGGCCCCCACTTCCTCGAGAGAGCGAATGAGGGACTGCGCACCCGTGACGTGTTCGACGGCGGCGGACTGCTGCCCGCCGTTACGGGGCCGCGGCTGGGGATGGTGGGCCCCGGAGGCCTGCTCGGTCATCGGCATTCTCTTCTCGATGCTGAGGGTTTTTGCGAGGGTTTGGTACGACTGCGGTCTGTGCCGGTGCAACAAAAAACCCCTCGTGCCGGGAGGCAAGCGAGGGGAGCGCGTCGGAGGTGTCCGCGGAGCTGTCTTCAGGCAGCTCCGCTCAGCCGACGCGCTTTCCAAGTACGAGAATTCGGGTGCGCATGGCACTGACCCTCCCCCCGACGCGCCGTCACTGTCAAGTGGGTGGGACACGCGTCTCACTATTCGAGCCGTTCCGTGCCTGGGGGATGCCCGCCGTCAGCACGGGCATCGCCATGCCCGCGGGCACCGGGTACTCGTCCCTGACCAGGGCGCGGCGCAGCCGGTACTCGTCCAGCGGCCCCGAGAAGGCCATGCCCTGGCCGTGGGTGCAGCCCATCGCGCGCAGCGCGAGGACCTGCTCGGGCACGTCCACCCCGTCGGCCACCGAGTGCATGCCGAGATCGCGGGCGATGCGCAGCAGTCCGCTGGTGATCTTGTGCAGCCTGGCCGACTCGACCACGCCCTCGACCAGGCCCCGGTCCAGCTTGAGCACGTCCACCGGCAGCCGGCGCAGCGCGTTGATCGCCGCGTACCCGCTGCCGAAGCCGTCCAGCGCGATCCGCACGCCGAGCCGGCGCAGGGCGACCAGCCGCTGCTCCAGCTCGTCGAAGGAGATCCGCGGATCGCTGTCCGCAAGCTCGATGATCAGGGCGCCGGAGGGCAGCTGGTGCCGGGTGAGCAGGGCCTCGATCGACCCGAGCGGCAGCGATCTGTCGAGCAGCAGCCGCGCCGAGAGGCGGACGGAGACCGGTGTCGGATGGCCCAGCCTGCCGCGCTCGGCGGCCTGCTCGACGGCCTCCTCCAGCAGCCACCGGCCGAGCTCGGCGGCGCGGTTGCCGTCGTCGGCGACGCGCAGGAACTCGGCCGGGGTGAACAGGATGCCCTGGGCCGACCTCCAGCGCGCCTGCGCCGAGACGGCGGTGACCCGGCCGGTGGTCAGGCTCACCACCGGCTGGTGCAGCAGCGCGAACTCGCCGTCGTGGAGCGCGGTGCGGAGCTTGGCGGCCAGCTCGGTGCGGCGGACGACCTCCGCCTGCATCTGGGGCGCGTACAGCTCCACCCGGTCCTTGCCGCCCGCCTTGGCCCGGTACATGGCGAGGTCCGCGTTGCGCATGAGGTCGGTGGGGTCGATGGAGGGCTCGGCGAAGGCGACGCCGATGGAGGCGGCGACCCGCACCTCGGTGCCGTCGATGCTGTACGGCTGGGAGAGCATCAGGCGCAGCCGGTCGGCGATCTCGTGCACCTGGAGCTCGCGTGCGCCCTGCTCGCAGGCGCCGTCGCCGACGATCAGCGCGGCGAACTCGTCGCCGCCGAGGCGGGCCGCGGTGTCCCCGGCCCGCACGGATTCGGCCAGTCTCCGCGCTGCCTGGATCAGCAGCTCGTCGCCCGCCTGGTGGCCGAGGCGGTCGTTGACCCCCTTGAAGCCGTCGAGGTCGATGAAGAGCACCGCGGTGCCCTGGTCCCCCGATCTGCGCCCCGCGAGCGCGCCGCGCACCCGGGCGGTGAACAGGGCCCTGTTGGGCAGGTCGGTCAGCGGGTCGTGCTCGGCGTTGTGCTGCAACTGCGCCTGGAGGCGCACCCGTTCGGTGACGTCTCGGCTGTTGAAGATCAGCCCGCCCTCGTGGCGGCTGACGGTGGACTCCACATTCAGCCATGTGCCGGATCCGGAGCGGAAACGGCACTCCATCCTGGTGGTGGGCGCGTCGGCGGGCTGGGCGGCAAGGAATCTGCGCAGCTCGTGGACGACGCGGCCGAGGTCCTCCGGGTGGATCAGCGAGGCGAGCTCGGAGCCCACGAGCTCCTCCGCGTCCCGGCCGTAGACCTTGGTCGCCGCGGGCGACACGTACCGCAGCACACCGGAGGGGGCGGCGATCATGATGACGTCGCTGGAGCCCTGGACCAGGGAGCGGAAGTGGTTCTCCTTCTGGGCGAGTTCCTGAGTGAGGGCCAGGTTCTCCAGGAGCATGATGCCCTGGCGGACCACCAGGGCGAGCACGACGGTGCAGGCGGTGATGACGACGACCCGGTCGACCCGGCGGCCCTCGGTGACGCTGTACAGGATCCCCAGCGTGCACACGGCGGCGGCGAGGTACGGCGTCAGGGCGGCGAGCGAGCCGCCCAGGGGCCGCCCGGGGGGCGGCGGGCCGCTCGGTCCCCCGGCGGCGGCGGCTCGGCTCGCCTGGCGGGCGCCCCACGGCGCGTAGGCGAGCAGCAGGGAGCCCGCGAACCAGCCTGCGTCCAGGAGCTGCCCGGAGCGGTAGCTCTCGCGCAGCAGCGGTGAGGTGAACAGGGCGTCGCAGACCACGGTGAGCGCCAGTCCGGCGATCGCCGTGTTCACCGCGGAGCGGTTGGCCTGCGAGCGTCTGAAGTGCAGGGCGAGCACCATGCTGACGAGCACGATGTCGAGCAGCGGATAGGCGAGCGCGAGGGCCGCGGGGGCGACGCTCTCGCCCTGGGCGTGCGCGGTGTGCGCGAGCGCGAGGCTCCAGGACAGGGTCAGCAGCGACCCGCCGATCAGCCAGGCGTCGAGGCCCAGGCACACCCAGCGGGCCCGGGATTCCGGGCGCTTGGCGAGGACCAGCAGGCCCACGATCGCCGGCGGGGCGAAGCACATGAAGAACAGGTCGGCGGCGGACGGGCTGGGCACGGGCCGGTCGAGGACCACCTCGTACCAGCCCCAGACGGCGTTTCCCGCGCAGGCCATGAACGAGGAGAGCGCGAAGAGCAGCCACGCGGAGCGGAAGCGGCAGTGCTCGGTGCGGGCGTAGAGGAGACAGGACACGGCCGCGACCAGGGCGGCCGCGCTGAGCCCGAAGTCGCCCATGATCAGCGCGAGTTCCGGTGATCCCCAGCCGAGGGCGGCACCGATTCCGTAGGCGGCGCACAGGGCGGCCAGCATCAGCTGGTGGCGCAGTATCGCCGCGCCGGCCGGCGCGGTGTCCCGGGCCATGAGGGCCCCCGGCGCGCTCACCGGGCCGCCTCCCCTCGCGCCGTGGGGGGCTGCGGCCGGGCGGTGTGGGCCACCGCCCGGAGTCCCGCGGTACGGGGCCGGCGCCCCGGGGCCGGCGCCGGGGCGCCGGGCTGTGGTCGTCGGCGGACCCGCCGCGTCGGTTCCTCGGTCCATCGGCCCTGCATCGCCCGTCGCCCCCCTCAGGTGTGATCGGCATTCGGTGCCCGGCAGTGCGTACAGCGGCACCGCCCCTCGCCTCCGGTGCACCCCCAGGTCGGGACGATACACCAATATCGTCACTCAGGGACATAGCGCATCTACTCTCCGTGACGACCTGCGACAATGGGGGCACGCGGCGCATTCGGGTGACTCCGCAGGGTGATCGTCCGGGTGCTCGCCGGAATCAGCCGCCGGTGGTCGCCACCACGTTCCGCAGCTCCCGCCCCGCCGCGAACCGGGTGACCTGATCGGCGATCAGACGCTTCGCCCGGGGCATGAACGCCGAGGTGGAGCCGCCGACATGAGGACTGATCAGTACGCCCGGGGCGTGCCAGAGCGGATGCCCGGCGGGCAGCGGCTCGGGGTCGGTGACGTCGAGCGCCGCCATGAGCCGGCCGCTCTCCACCTCCGCCAGCAGCGCCTTCGTGTCGACGACCGGCCCGCGGGCGATGTTCACCAGCAGCGCCCCGTCCTTCATCCGGGCCAGGAAGTCCGCTCCGACCAGCCCCTTCGTCTGCGCGGTCAGCGGCGTGGAGAGGACGACGACGTCGGCGGCGGGCAGCAGCTCCGGCAGGTCGGCGAGTGCGCGCACTTCGCCGCGCTCCGTTGTCCGGGCGGAGCGCGCGACGCGCGCCACCCGCGCGCACTCGAAGGGTACGAGCCGGTCCTCGACGGCCGCGCCGATCGAGCCGTAGCCGACGATGAGCACCGACTTGTCGGCGAGCGCCGGGTAGAAGCCGGAGCGCCACTCCCCGGCGCGCCGGCCGTCCACGAACGACGGGATGCCGCGCAGCGAGGCGAGGATCAGCGCGAGCGCGAGCTCGGCCGTGGACGCCTCGTGGACGCCCTTGGCGTTGCACAGGCGCACGCCGGCGGGCAGGGCGGCGAGTCCGGGCTGCACATGGTCGGTGCCGGCGGACAGGGTCTGCACGACGCGCACCGAGCGCATGGCGTCCAGCGGCCGGACGGCGACGTCGCCGCCCCGCATGTACGGGACGGTGTAGAAGACGCAGTCGGCGGGATCGGCCGGGAAGTCGGGGCCGCCGTCCCAGAACCGGTAGGCGAGGCCCGAGGCGGAGGCCGGGGGCAGGCCGTCGATCTCCTCGGCCGCTATGGGGAGCCACACATCGGAAGTCATGGTCAGGAGGCTATGCGAAGGCCGCCCGTACGCATTGGTTAACGTCTGGGGGCGGCCGAACGGAAGGTACGGGGAGTTGGAGCGCAGGACGATCGGTGCGGCGGCCCTCGGGGTGGGCGCCGTGGGGCTCGGGTGCATGCCGATGAGCTGGGCGTACACGGCCTCCGAGCAGCGCGGGGAACGCTCGCTGCGCACGGTGCACGCCGCGCTGGACGCCGGGTCGACGCTGCTGGACACGGCGGACATGTACGGGCCGTTCACCAACGAGCTGCTGCTCGGGCGGGCGCTCCGGGGGCGGCGCGGCGACGCGTTCCTCTCGACGAAGGTGGGACTGCTCCTCGGCGACCAGCACATGGTCGCCAACGGCCGTCCCGGCTACGTCAGACGGGCCTGCGACGCCTCGCTGCGCCGGCTCCAGACCGATGTGATCGACCTCTACCAGCTGCACCGGGCCGACCCGGAGGTGCCGGTGGAGGAGACCTGGGGGGCGATGGCCGAGCTGGTGTCCGCGGGCAAGGTGCGGGCGCTCGGGCTGTCCGCGGTGGGCGTCGCCGGCCCGCGGCGCCGGACCGGCGCCGATCCCCACGAGGGAACGATCCGCCAACTGGAGCGCGTGCAGCAGGTGTTCCCGGTGAGCGCGGTGCAGGCCGAGCTCTCCGTGTGGGCGCCCGGGGCGCTGCGCCGGCTGGTGCCGTGGTGCGAGGCGCGCGGGGTGGGCTTCCTGGCGGCGATGCCGCTGGGCAGCGGGTTCCTGACCGGGACGCTCACGCCGGGCCAGGGGTTCGAGCCGGACGACGCCCGCGCACGCCATCCGCGCTTCACCGCCGAGATGATGGCGGCGAACCAGCCCGTCGTCGCCGGTCTGCGCCGGGTGGCCGCCCGGCACGGCGCCACCGCCACCCCGGCGGCCGTCGCCCTCGCCTGGGTGCTGCGGCAGGGGCGCCACGTGGTCCCCGTGCCGGGGACGAAGCGACCCGGGTGGGCGGTCGAGAACGCGGGCGCCGCCGCGCTGCGTCTGACGGACGCGGACCTCGCCGAGATCGCGTCCCTCCCGCCCGCTCTGGGATCCTGGGACTGAGGGACCGCCGCCGGGCCGGGCGCCGGGGCCGGGCCGTGCCGGATGCCACGGCGGACCATCGGCCGGGCGCCCCGGCGGGACACCGCGCCGCCCGGGACGGAGCCGCCCGGACGACGGGCGATTTCCAAGATCGGGAACCTTGCGGCGGGCCCGGGTGTATGAACAGACAGACAGGCGTGCCGTCCCGTCCCCCGGGCGACGCCAGCAGCCGTCGAAGGGATCACACCGTGCACCGTCCAGCTCTGCCGGCCGCCCTGACCGCCGCCGTGCTCGTCCTCGCGGCCGGCTGCTCGTCGGGCGACGGCACCTCCGCACGCGGCTCGGCCGGTCCCTCGTCGGCGTCCGCCTCCGCCGCGCCGTCCGACGGCGCGGCCTCCCCCTCCCCCTCGCCGTCCGGACCGCCCGCCGAGGGGTCGGTGAAGGTGGCCGCCACCCTGACCGGGGAGCTGGAGTCCCCCTGGGGCGTGGCCGCGCTGCCCGGCGGGGACCTGCTGGTCGCCTCCCGGGACGCGGGGACCGTCACCCGGGTCTCCGCCGACGGCGAGAAGACCGAGATCGGCTCGGTGCCGGGCGTCGCGCCGGGCGGCGAGGGCGGGCTGCTGGGCCTCGCCATCTCCCCCTCGTTCGCCTCCGACCAGCTGGTCTACGCGTACTTCACCACCGCGTCCGACAACCGCATCGCCCGCATGCTGTACGACGAGGGCAAGCCGGCCGGGCAGCAGCTGGGGGCCCCGGACACGGTGCTGCGCGGCATCCCCAAGGGGGTGACGCACAACGGCGGCCGGATCGCCTTCGGCCCGGACAAGATGCTCTACGCGGGCACCGGGGAGGCCGGGGACACCGGGCTCTCCCAGGACAAGGAGTCGCTGGGCGGCAAGATCCTCCGGATGACGCCGGACGGGCAGCCCGTGCACGGCAACCCGGACGCCGACTCCGTCGTCTACTCGTACGGTCACCGCAATGTGCAGGGGCTCGCCTGGGACGCCGGCAAGCGGCTGTGGGCCGCGGAGTTCGGTCAGAACACCTGGGACGAGCTGAACCTGATCGAGCCGGGCCGGAACTACGGCTGGCCCGAGGCCGAGGGCAAGGCCGGAAAGGCCGGCTTCACCGACCCGGTCGAGCAGTGGCGCACCGAGGACGCCTCGCCGAGCGGCATCGCCTACGCCGCCGGGTCGATCTGGATGGCCGGACTGCGCGGCGAGCGGCTCTGGCGGATCCCGCTCGCCGGAGCGGAACCCTCCGCGAAGCCCCAGGCGTTCCTGGAGGAGGAGTACGGCCGGCTGCGCACGGTGGTGGCGGCGGGTGGTGACGCGCTGTGGCTCGTCACCAGCGAGACCGACGGCCGGGGCACCCCGGGCGGCGGCGACGACAGGATCCTCCGGCTGGAGGTCGAGTAGAGGGAGCCGTGATGTGGGGTGCGTTCGACGAGGTCTTCGCGCCGGCGCGCAGGCACACCGACGACGAGAGGCGGCGCCTGCAGCTGACCCGGGTGGACGCCGCCGACAGCGACCCGGGGCGGGGCCCTGTCGACCTGGACTCCGGCACGGTCACCGTCCGGGTGCCGCCTGAGACTCCTGCAGAAGATCGGTGAACAGCCGCAGCCGGTGCGCCATGGCGGCCGCCTCGCCGCGGCCGGAGACGCCCAGCTTGGCGAGGATGTTGGAGACGTGGACGCTCGCCGTCTTCGGCGAGATGTAGAGCTCCTCGGCGATACGCCGGTTGCTGAGGCCGGCCGCGACCAGCCGGAGCACGTCCTGTTCGCGCGGGGTGAGGCCCAGCGCGGACGTGTCGGGCTCCGGGAGCGGCGCCGCGTCAGCACCGGGGTGGGAGTCGGTCCCGGTGAGCACGATCCGGGCACGTCGGGCGAGCAGCGCGAGGTCCTCGGCCAGCGGCCGGGCGCCCAGCTCGCCGGCGGTCCGTGCCGCCTCGCGCAGCAGCCCGGTGGCCGTCGCCCGGTCCTCGCCGCCCGCCGCCGCCCGCTGGAGCAGCGCCTCGGCGGCGCGGCCCCGTACCAGGGCCAGTTCGTACGGGCGCTCCAGCGGTTCGAAGGCGGTCACGGCCTCCGCCCAGTCGCCGGGGGTGTCCTGGCCGTCGGCCCGGCGCAGCTCGGCGCGCACCCACAGTTCGTGGGCGGACCACACGGGGGCGACGGTGACCAGGCCCCGGGTGGCGGCGCGGATGCGGCCGAGCGCCTCGGCGCGGCCGCTCTCCGCGGCGGGCAGACCCCGGGTGTCGGCCTCCAGGGTGGCCGCGGCGCGCAGCAGCGGCCAGGCGAAGCACTGGGTGCCGGGCGGGAAGCCGCCCTCGGCGGCGAGCGCCAGCTCCCGCCGCCCGTCGGCGAACCGGCCCTCGGCGGCGGCGATGCGCAGCGCGAGGGTGGCGAGCGGCAGAGTGGTCTGCGGCATGGGGTTGTGCCGTCCGAAGTGACGCCGGGCGGCCTCCAGGGACTCGGCCGCGGTGCGCTGCTCCCCCCTGTCGACGGCGAGCACTCCGAGCATCCAGCAGGCGAAGCCGTGCGCCTGGGGGGTGCTGCCGACCCGCAGGGCGCGCTGCGCCGCGTGCTCGGCCTCGTCCCAGCGCCCGAGGGCGTGTCCGGTCTCGGCGACATTGGCCAGCACCCACGCCTCGGTGTCGGGCAGGCCGTAGCGGCGGGCGTGGCCGATGCCCTCCATGAGGAGCTCCGCCGCCTCGGCGGAGCGCCCGACGCCGTGCAGCACCGACGGCAGGTTCACGTGGGTACGGCCGATGTGCGCGGGCAGGCCGAGCGCGAGGACGCGGTCCCGCACGTCGTACATCTCGCGCAGACCGCCCTCGACGTCGCCCGAGTCGACCATGAGGCTGCCGAGGGTGAGCCGGGCCTTCAGCTCGATGTCCTCGTCGCCGACCATCCGCGCGTAGTCGACGGCCCGTTCGGCGGTGGCGAGGCTCTCCGGCCCGGGGCGGTGGGTCATGCCCCAGCCGGCCGCGTCGGCCAGCACCTCGGCGTGCACGGCGGACGGCGGCAGGCCGCGGACGAGCTGCTGGGCCGCGTCGAGTTCGGCCCAGCCGTCGCCCCTGCCCAGGGAGGGGACCAGCCGGGAGCGCTGCACGGAGAACCAGGCGGCCCGCAGCTGGTCCCCCTCGCTCTCCGCGAGCCGCTGCCCCCGCTTGCTGATCTTGTAGGCGCGTTCGCGTTCGCCGCAGAGACGGCCGGCGAGCGAGGCCTCGGCCATCAGGTCGAGGTAGCGCAGGGGCGTGGTCTCGGGGTCGCAGCCGCACGGGGGGTAGACCTCCACGTGGTCGACGGGGCGCAGCCGCTCGCGCACCTCGCCGGGGGCGTCCTCCCACAGCTCCATCGCCCGCTCCAGCAGCCTCAGCTGCTCCGCGTAGGCGTGCCGGCGGCGGGCGACGACGGAGGCCGCCAGGACGGCGGGGAGCGCCTTGGCCGCGTCGTTGGCCCGGTACCAGTAGGTCGCAAGGCGGGTGGCGCGCACCTCGTCGGCCACCAGCGCGGGGTCGGCCTCCAGGGCCTCGGCGTAGCGGCGGTTGAGCCGGGAGCGCTCGCCGGGGAGCAGGTCGTCGCTGACCGCTTCGCGGGCGAGCGAGTGGCGGAAGCGGTAGCCGTCGCCGTCGGGGGTGGCGAGCAGGATGTTCGCGCCGACGGCGGCGCGCAGCGCTGCGTCGAGGTCGTCGTCGGGCAGTCCGGCGACCGCCGCCAGCAGACCGTGCTCCACGGTGGAGCCGCCCTCGGCGAGTATGCGGGCGACCCGCTGGGCGTCCTCGGTCAGCGCCTCGACGCGCACGAGGAGGATGTCGCGGAGCGAGTCCGGCAGTCCCGAGCAGGAGTCGTCGCTGAGGCTGGCGGCGAGCTCCTCGACGAAGAAGGCGTTGCCGTCGGAGCGTTCGAAGACGCGGTCGACGAGGGCGGGGGCCGGCTCCTCGGCGAGGATGCCGGCCATCTGGCGCCCCACCTCGGAGCGGTTGAACCGGGTCAGCTCCAGCCGCTGGACGGTGCGGGTGCGGTCGAGCTCGGCGAGGAAGGGGCGCAGCGGGTGGCGCCGGTGGACGTCGTCCGAGCGGTAGGTGGCGATGAGCAGGAGCCGCCCGCGCCGCAGGGTGCGCAGGAGGTAGGCGAGCAGGTGCCGGGTGGACGCCTCCGACCAGTGCAGGTCCTCCAGGACCAGGACGACGGTGCGCTCGCACGAGACGCGCTCCAGCAGGCGGGCGGTCAGCTCGAAGAGCCGCGCGGTGCCGGACTCGTCGGGCCGTCCGGCCTCCGCCCCGGTGCCCAGTTCGGGCAGGAGCCTGGCCAGTTCGTCCTCCTGGCCGGCGGCCGCCTCGGCGAACTCGTCGGGCAGCCGGCGCCGCAGGGCGCGCAGCGCGGCCGAGAACGCGGCGAACGGCAGCCCGTCCGCGCCGATCTCTACGCAGCCGCCGACGGCGGTGACCGCCTGCCGGCGGCACGCCTCGGCGAGCACCTCCTCGACGAGCCGGGTCTTGCCGACGCCCGCCTCACCGCCGATGAGCAGCGCCTGCGGTTCGCCGCAGGAGCCCGGAGCCCCCGCGGCGCGGGTCAGTGCGTCGGCGAGCAGGGCCAGTTCGCCGGCGCGGCCGACGAACACCGGGCTGACGGATCGGGTCTCCACGCCGACGAGCATCGCACAGGGGTCCGACAACGCGGCGGGGCGGACCACCGCCGCGGCCCGCCCCCTGCCCCCGGTCCCCACCGGGGTGTCACTCCCGCGTGCGGCGCGGACGATCACGCCGCGCGGGTGAAGCGGTCGTCGGTCCGGCTCACCCGCCTCTCCCCGGTCCTGAGTCCGCGTCTCGCGGTGCGGTGGCCGGCCTCGGCCTCCTTGACGAGCCGCTGCTCCTCCGCCTCGCGGATCAGTTCGGCGCGGTGCATCTCGGCGATCTCGTAGTGCAGCACGGTGGGCTCCCTTGTCCGGTCGGTCCGTGTGTGGTCGGCGTCCGCCGCCGGTACCGACTCTCGTCCCCGAGGCGGGTGCGGCGCATCGGGCGGGTGCCGCATCCTCCGGGGCGCCCCGCCTTAGACGGGGCGCCCGACGGCCCGGCGCGGCGGCCTTGTTCCCGCCGGGGGCCTCAGAACGCGGGGCGGGGGGCCTCAGAGGAGCCGGGGGCCGGGTCGCCGAGGGGGCCGGGTCCCCGAGGAGCGCGGGGCCCCGGAAGCGGGGAGCCGGGGCGGGGAGCCGGGGGCCCGGCGGGCCCGGGAGCCGCGAGTGTGCGGTCCGGTGGGGTGTTCCGAGGCGTTCGGACCGGGCCGCCCGCTCCGTCCCCCGGCTCCGTGCGCGGGTCGCTCAGGTGCGCAGCAGGGTGCAGACGGCGTCCTCCTGGATGTCGCGGACGAGGCTCAGCAGCCCGGGCGCCACCGCCGAGTTGATCTGACGGGTCAGGGAGAACGTCAGGGAGTACCTGCCGTCCGGTGTGGCGGCGACGAGCTGGGTGTAGCCGGGGAAGTTGCCGGTGTGCCCGAGGACCACGCCGCAGCGCGTGGTGTAGCGGAAGAGCGCGAGGCCCGCCTGGTTGGCGCCCGGCCCGGCGGGCTCGGAGGCGCCCGGCACCCAGCGGCGCTGTTCGCGGACCAGGGGCGGCGAGGTGAGCGTGCCCGCCGCGTAGCCGCGGATGAAGCGGGTCATGTCGCGGGGTGTCGAGACGATGCCGCCGGACGCCCACACGCCCGAGGCGCTGAGCACCTCGCTGACGTCCTCCGGCGGCGCGGGAGGATCGACGTCGTAGCCGTGGAGGTAGGGCTCGGGCAGTTCCCAGCCCTGCGGGAGGCTGGTGTCCCGCAGTCCGAGCGGCCGGTACACGAGGCGGCGCAGCAGCTCCTCGTAGGGGCGGCCGGTCGCGGCCTCCGCCATCAGGGCCACCGCGATGTTGTCGGAGTTGGAGTACAGGTAGCGCGAGCCGGGCCGGAAGACCAGGGGCTCTCCGGCGACGAACCGGAGCAGGCGCCGGGACTCGAAGTGGCGGCGGGGGTTTTCGGTGACCAGCCGCTGGAACTCGGGGGCGGTCGTGTAGTCGGGCAGGCCGCTGGTGTGCTGGAGGAGCTGGCGCAGGGTGACGGCGTGCCAGGCGCGCGGGAGGCGGGGCAGGCGCCTGCCGATCGTGTCGTCGAGGCCGAGCCTGCCGTCCGCCGCGAGGCGGAGCGCGACGGCGCCGCTGTACGCCTTGGCCGTGCTGGCGATCCGCATGTGGTCGCCGGTCCGGGGCGGGCGGCCGGTCTCCAGATCGGCGGCGCCGGCGCGCAGCACACGCCGGCGGCTGCCGTCCTGGAGCACGACGATGGCGCCCGGCGGGCCGTCCTGCCTGCGGACGAGGGCGTCCAGGCGCTTCTGCAGGTTCCGTTCGGACGGGGGCGCGGTCGCCGTGCGGGAGCCGGGGCCGTGACCGGGGGCGGCGGGGGACGGTGCCTCGGCGGCGGGCGCCCGGGGGGCCGGCGCCGGGGGTGCGATGCCGAGGGTGGCGGCGGCGAGGGAGAGGCAGGCCACGAGGCGCAGCGTGCGGGCGCGGCCCCGCCGGCCCGAGGGGGCGGGAGCCGCGGGAGGTGCGAGGGGCATGGGGGACCTCTGCTGGGGGGAGGGGCTGATTCCCCATCAGGAGACCCCGGCCCGGCGGTGCGGCGCTCCTGCGGGTGCTCCGTCCGGCCCAGCGCCGCGGCCCGGCGCCGTGTGCCCTGCGCCCAGGGTCCCGCGTCCGCCAGGATCGGGACGAGAGTCCCTGCGGCGGGTCCGCCGCGCGCCCCGTACGCCCGGCGCATCCCCTCGACACGCGCCCCTGCGCCCGGCCCGCCTTCGCCGCGCGCCTTATGCGACCAGTTCGTCCTCGTCGCGCGCCCTATGCGACCAGTTCGTCCTCGTCGCGCGCCCGCTGCGGCGGGATGCCCGCCCGGCCGGTGTCGCGGCACTCGGGCTTCTCGATGCTGATGCGGGGCAGCAGCCGGTCCAGCCATCGCGGGAGCCACCAGTTCGCCCCGCCGAGCAGGTGCATCAGGGCGGGCACCAGCAGCGTGCGCAGCACGAAGGCGTCCAGGGCGACGGCGGCCGCGAGGCCGATGCCGAACATGGCGATGACGCGGTCGCCGGTGAGGACGAAGGCGAGGAAGACCGAGATCATGATCACGGCCGCGGAGTTGATGACCCGGCTGGTCTCGGCGAGGCCGACGCGCACCGCACGCCGGTTGTCGCCCGTCTCCAGCCACTCCTCGTACATCCGGCTCACCAGGAAGACCTGGTAGTCCATGGAGAGCCCGAAGAGGACCGACACCATGATCACCGGGAGGAAGGGTTCGATGGGGCCGCCGCGGCCGAGGCCGAGGGGCTCGCTGAGCCATCCCCACTGGAAGATCGCGACGACCACGCCGAAGGCCGCCGCCACCGCGGCCACGTTCATCACGGCGGCCTTCAGCGGGATGCCGACCGAGCGGAACGCGAGGAGCAGCAGCAGGCAGCCGAGGGCGATGACGACGCCCACGAAGAGCGGCAGCTTCGCGACGATGACGCCGGCGAAGTCGTCGTAGCTCGCGGTGATGCCGCCGACGTACGCCTGGAGGGAGGTGCCCTGCTCGGCGGCGGGCAGCACGTCCTCGCGCAACCGGTCGACCAGGGCGCTGGTCTCCCGGGACTGCGGCGAGGAGTCGGGCACGACGGTGAGCACGGCGGTGTCGCCGCTGCCGTTGTAGGCCACCGGCCCGGCCGACGCCACGCCGTCGGTGCTCCGAAGCGTCTGCGCCAGGCCGTCCATGGCGATCTTGTCGTCGGCGCCGTCGAGGGTGGCGACGACGGTGAGGGGCCCGTTGACGCCGGGGCCGAAGCCGTCGGCCAGCAGGTCGTACGCCTGGCGGGTGGTCGAGGAGGCGGGCCCGTTGCCCTGGTCGGAGGTGCCCAGGTGCAGCGAGAGCGTGGGCAGCGCGAGTACCAGCATCACCACGGCGGCGAAGGCCCCGAGCAGCTTCGGGCGGCGCTCGACGAACGCGGACCAGCGGGCGGCGAAACCGGTCGGCAGGTCGGGCCGGGGCCCGTGCTCGGCGAGCCGGCGACGCTCGCGGCGGCTGAGCGCGCGGGGGCCGATGAAGGAGAGCAGCGCCGGGAGCAGGGTGACGGACGCGGCGACGGTGAGCGTCACGGTCAGGGAGGCGGCGATGGCGACGCCGTTGAGGAAGTCCAGGCGCAGGATCAGCATGCCGAGGAGGGCGATGCAGACGGTGGCCCCGGCGAAGACGACGGCCCGCCCGGTGGTGGCCACGGCCTCCCGGGCGGCGTCGGCCACCGCCAGGCCGCGCCGGAGGCCGCTGCGGTGTCTGGTGACGATGAACAGGGCGTAGTCGATGCCGACCCCGAGGCCGACGAGCATGCCCAGCATGGGCGCGAAGTCGGCGACGGTCATCACGTGGCCGAGGAGCACGATCCCCGCGTACGCGGTGCCCACGGAGACCAGGGCGGTCACGATGGGCAGCAGGCTTGCGGCGAGCGAGCCGAACGCGAGGAACAGGACGACGGCGGCGACGGCGACCCCGACGATCTCGGCGACATGGCCGCCGGACGCCTCGGTCAGCGCGGTGACGGTGCCGCCCATCTCGACCTGGAGTCCGTCGCCCTCGGCGGACTTCGCCGTGTCCACGACGGCGCGGGCCTGCCCGGCGGAGACGTCGTCGGCCTGGCCGTCGAAGGTGACCACGGCGTAGGCGGTGCGGTCGTCGGCGCTGATCTGGGCGGCGCCCCGGTCCCCGTAGGGGCCGGTGACGGCGGCCACTCCGTCGAGGGCGGCGACCTCGTCGAGCATCGCCGTGACGTCCCGTTCGGTGGCGGGCGAGCGGACGCTGCCGTCGGCGGTGTGCCACACGATGGTGTCGGTGTCGCCGCCGAGGCCGTGGAAGCCCTCCTGGAGGAGGGCGGTGGCCCGCCCGGACTCGGTGCCGTGGGCGTCGTAGTCGTTGGAGTACGCGGAGCCGGCCGCGACGGCGCCCGCGGCGGTGCCGCCGAGAGCGAGGAGCCAGAGCAGGACGACGACGAGGCGGTGGGTGACGCACCAGCGCGCGATAGCTGCCAACGGACCTGCTCCCTGAGTGGTGCGTGGATCTTTGACCGGGAAAAAGCCCGCAAAGAACGCATGACCTGTAGGGACACTCTCGCAGTCAAACGTGATCGTTTGCCCGTTTCGTGGCATTACTCACAGCCGGGGTGAACGGGGGCGGCCGGGTGCGTGTGCCGCCGTACGCACACGGCCGGGCGGGCGGCCCCGCCCGGCCGCGGCTCCGTCCCCGCCTCCGGCTCCGGCCGTGCGGACCGTACGCTCAGCCGGAGACGGAGTCGCGGCCGTTCTCGACGCGTCCCATCAGCCGCCGCCGGAAGCCCTCGTCCCCGTCGGCGGTCACCTCCAGGTCGTACCAGCCGTGCGCGTCCGCGGCGGAGTGCACGACGGTGCGGGAACGGCCGGGGCGGACCGTGACCCGGCGGGTCCAGTCGCGCAGGTCGGCCTCCTCCGCGTAGCCGAGCGGGCGCACGGTGAAGGTGAGCGGCGTGCCGCCCTCGTTGCGCAGGGTGAGGTGCAGGTCGCGGTCGCGGGGGTCGACGCGCGAGACGACCCGGGCGCCCCCGTCCCGCCGCCCGGCGAACTCGCGCCGGAAGCCGCCCGGACCGGTGATCGTGAAGCGGTACGCGTCCCCGGCGACCGGCACCTCCCAGAGCGCCTCGCCGCGTACGTCCCGGTGCTGGGGCACGGCGAACTCCCCGGCGTACGGGTACAGCGCGAAGTGCGCGCTCGACCGGCCGGTGTTGCGCAGGGTGACCGTGACCGTCCGCCCGTCGGCACCCCCGTGGGCGTCGGGCTGGTACGGCAGCGGGCGGGAGGGGCGGGTGCCCGGCTCCTGGACGGGCATCCGCTGCTCCGCCGGCGGCACCGGACGCCAGCGGCCGGTGAACGGCGGCACGGGCCCCGGCTGCTCCACGGGAGGCTGCCGGCGGCCGCGGGTGAAGTCGAAGGCCGATGTCAGGTCGCCGGTGACGGTGCGCCGCCAGCGGGTGATGTTGGGTTCGGCGACCCCGGTCCACTTCTCCAGCAGCCGGATCACCGAGGTGTGGTCGAAGACCTCGGAGCAGACGTACCCGCCGACCGACCACGGGGAGACGACGAGCATCGGCACCCGGACGCCGAGGCCGGTGGGCAGCCCCTGCCAGCGCTCCTCGGTGTCCCCGGCGGGCGGGACGGGCGGCGGCACATGGTCGAAGAAGCCGTCGTTCTCGTCGTAGTTGATCAGCAGCACGGTGTGCCGCCACACCTCGGGGTGCGAGGCGAGCGCGTCCAGGATCCGGTAGACGAGGGAGGCGGAGGCGATCGGCGACGAGGAGCCGGGGTGCTCGGAGTCGACGGCGGAGGGCACCAGGTAGGACACCTCGGGGAGGGTGCCGGCGGCCACGTCGGCCCGGAAGGCGTCGGCGAGTCCGCCCGTGGGGACGCGGCGCAGCCCCCGCTCGAACAGCGAGCGTTCGGCGGGCGTGAGCGCGGCGACCCCCCGGTCGAGTGCCGCGAGCAGCCGGTCGCGCTCGGCCGCGTCGGCGGTGGAGCGGACCTTCGCGTAGAAGGCCTCCATGTAGGTGAAGTCGCCGGCCGGGGCCAGCGCCTTGCGGGCGATCCGCTTGAACGTGGTGAAGAACTCGATGTTGTTGTCGGTGAAGTTCTCCCACTCGGTGTACGTCCGCCAGGTGCGGCCCGCCTTCTCCAGGCGTTCCGCGTAGGTGGGCCAGGGATAGCCCGGGTGGGTGCCCTCCGCGTACGCGGCGTTCGTCACCGCGCGCCGGCCGTCGGCCTCGTAGCCGGTCCAGCCGCTCCAGAGGTGGTTGCGGTTGGGGCTGGTGGAGGTGTGGACGGAGGAGTGGTAGGCGTCGCAGATGGTGAAGGTGTCGGCCAGTTCGTGGTGCAGGGGCAGGTCGCGGCGGTCGTAGTGGGCCATGGCCGCGCCGGTCTTGGCGCCGACCCACCCGTCCATCCAGCCGTCGCGCCACGCGGCGGCCCCGCCGCTCCAGGAGTGGTCGAGGTCGCCTATGTACTGGAGGTCCCGCCGCTGTGCCGCCGCCGCCTCCCGGACGGAGAAGGGCAGGACCGGGCCGGAGGGGCCGGGCTGCTCGAACACCGAGGTGCCGGAGGGGAGTTCGATGGCGTTGCGGTCGCCGAAGCCCCGGACGCCGCGCAGGGTGCCGAAGTAGTGGTCGAAGGACCGGTTCTCCTGCATCAGGACCACGACGTGCCGCACCGACTCCAGCCCGCCCCGCGGCGGTTCGGCGGCGAGCGCGGTCCGCAGCGAGGGCGGCAGCAGGGAACCGGTCGCGGCGGCGGCCGCGGCCCCTCCCCCGAGGGCGAGCATCCTTCTGCGTGAGACGTCCGGTGACATGCGCGACCTCTTCGTCGACGGCGGTGCTGGCGGGGTGCTGCTGGTGGTGCTTGTGGCGATGCTGCTGCTGGTGGTGGTGTGCGGCTGCGGTCCGGTGGTGGACACGGCCGGACGGTCCGGACGGTACTGACCGCGGATGGCCCCGAGAAGGCCCGGTGACGTCCTCGCCGTGAACGTCCAAGGGCCCGCGCCGGGAGTCCAGGCGAGATCCGGCCACCGCGGGCGGGCCGGCCTGCGCCGCGGTCCGCGCCTGCGGTTCTAATCGGACGCCGTCACCCGTACGCCCCGGATTGTCGGCGCGGGCTGGCACGATGGCCGGCATGGACTACAGGGGGCCCCACGGGACGGCACCGGCGCCGGCGGACGCCGCGGAGTACGCCCGCGCGCTGCACGACACACCCGGCGCGTACCTCGGTCACGCCCCGGCGGCCGTGCTGGTGCACGAGCCCGGGGCGTCGCTGGCGCAGCGGCGCGAGGCCCTGCGGGAGGTCTACGGGGCGATCGTCGCCCGGCTCGGGGAGCCGACCCTGTACGGGGGCTCGTCACGGGGCCCCAGTGTCCGCTGGCGCGACAGCCGCAGGACGGTGCTGCTCTCGGGCGACCGGGACACGGTCGGCCTCTCCGTGCACGACACGCAGGCTCTGGAGGGCGACGAGCAGCGGCAGTTCGCCTGGAGCGGCGCATGGCGGTCCGACGATCCGCTGGGCACCGGGGAACTGCCGTACCTGTGGAGACTGGACCGCGGCGGTCCGGGCGAGGCCCCCGCGGGGCGCCCGCCGATCCGCCCGGCGACGGGCCTGGACGACTTCCGGGTGCGGCTGGGCATGGTCCTCGCCGCCTGGGTCGAGCAGCTTCCGGTGCAGGTGGGCACGGACTGGGCGTCGTTCCGGCTGACCAGCACCGCCGACCGCGGCCGCCAGCTGCTGGTCTCCTACAGCATCGAGGACGGGCTGCACGCCTCGGTCGACGACCGCGACGGCCCCGACGGCGAGGAGCGGGCGCTGGCGATGCACGCCCGCGGATGGCGGTTCCGCGACCGGGGCTGGTGGCAGACGGAGTTCACCGCGCCCGGCGCCGCGGAGGCGGGCGCGCTGGCCGAGCTGGTCGTCACCGAGCTGTGGGCCCGCGGCACCCGCGACCCCGAGGAACTCCGCGCCAGGGACGTCAGCTGCAAGGACCGCGGCGAGATGTGGCTCCCGGGGCTGGGCATCCGCCACTGACGCGGACCGGTCACGCGGCCGGCGCGGGCCGGGCCGCGTCACGGGAGGCAGGGCATCCGCCGCTGCCCCGCACCGGGCCGCTTCCCGCAGGGACCGACCGGGCGGGGAGGCGTCGCGGGCGGCGGCCGCCGCGGCCGGACCGGCGGCCTGGGCGCGGCGGTCCGCCCGGACGGCGTTCCCGTCCGGCCGCGCACGGCGGACCCCGGTGCCCGTGGTGCGGGGCGACCGGGGTCGGGTGGGCCCGCGGGGCAGGCGTCAGGAGCCGAGCAGGCCCGTCACCGGGGCGAGCTGGCTCGTCAGCGGGTCCAGGTCGTGCGGGACTCCGGCGAGGCGGTTGAGGCCGTTCAGCTGCTGGGAGGGGGTGGGCAGCTCGTCCCGGTGCTCGGGGGCGACCGAGCCGGTCGCCAGCGAGTCGAGCTCGTGCGTGAGGGAGAGCGCCCCGGGGACGTCGGAGTGGGCCGCGCTCGCGGCGGGCGCCGCGAGGGCGGTGGCGCCCGCGGCGAGGGCGACGGCGGCCAGTACGCGCTGTGCTGTGATCATGCCGTGAGCAACGCCCCGCGCCCCTGATCGGTCACGG
Source organism: Streptomyces genisteinicus (assembly GCF_014489615.1). GTDB lineage: Bacteria > Actinomycetota > Actinomycetes > Streptomycetales > Streptomycetaceae > Streptomyces > Streptomyces genisteinicus. The sequence continues at coordinate 5,196,340 of NZ_CP060825.1, read as the reverse complement.
CCGCCCGCCTCCGCTCACCCGTGCGGTGCGCGCCGGGCCGCACGCGCCGAGGGGCGGCGCGCACCGGAGTGCGCGCCGCCCCTCGGGCGGATGGTGCCGGGTCAGCCCTCGACGCCGAGGCGCTCCAGGATGAGCTCCTTGACGCGTGCCGCGTCCGCCTGGCCGCGGGTGGTCTTCATGACCGCGCCGACCAGTGCGCCGACCGCCGCGACCTTGCCGCCGCGGATCTTGTCGGCGATCGCCGCGTTGCCCGCGATGGCCTCGTCGACGGCCGCGCCGAGCGCGCCCTCGTCCGAGACGACCTTCAGGCCGCGCTTCTCGACGACCGTGTCCGGGTCGCCCTCGCCGGCGAGCACGCCCTCGATGACCTGGCGGGCCAGCTTGTCGTTGAGGTCGCCGGCCGCCACCAGCGCCGTCACCCGGGCGACCTGCGCCGGGGTGATCGGGAGGGCGGCGAGGTCGGTGCCCTGCTCGTTGGCGCTTCGGGCCAGCTCGCCCATCCACCACTTGCGGGCCGAGCCCGCGTCCGCGCCGGCCTCGGTGGTGGCGACGATCAGGTCGACCGCGCCCGCGTTGAGGATCGACTGCATGTCGTGCTCGGAGACGCCCCACTCCTCGCGGAGACGGTTGCGGCGCACCCGCGGCAGCTCCGGCAGCCCGGCGCGCAGTTCCTCGACCCACTCGCGCGCGGGCGCGACCGGGACCAGGTCGGGCTCGGGGAAGTAGCGGTAGTCCTCCGCCTCCTCCTTGATCCGGCCGGACGTGGTGGAGCCGTCGTCCTCGTGGAAGTGACGGGTCTCCTGCACGATCGTCCCGCCCGACGAGAGCACCGCGGCGTGCCGCTGGATCTCGAAGCGGGCCGCACGCTCGACGCTGCGCAGCGAGTTGACGTTCTTCGTCTCGGAGCGGGTGCCGAACTTCTCGGTCCCGTTGGGCCGCAGCGACAGGTTCACGTCGCAGCGCATCTGGCCCATCTCCATCCGGGCCTCGGAGACGCCGAGCGCCCGGATCAGCTCGCGCAGCTCCGCGACGTACGCCTTGGCCACCTCGGGGGCGCGGGCGCCGGCGCCGGTGATCGGCTTGGTGACGATCTCGATCAGCGGGATGCCGGCGCGGTTGTAGTCCAGCAGCGAGTGCGAGGCGCCGTGGATGCGGCCGGTGGCACCGCCGACGTGGGTCGACTTGCCGGTGTCCTCCTCCATGTGGGCGCGCTCGATCTCCACGCGGAAGATCTCGCCGTCCTCCAGCTGGACGTCCAGATAGCCGTTGAAGGCGATCGGCTCGTCGTACTGGGAGGTCTGGAAGTTCTTCGGCATGTCCGGATAGAAGTAGTTCTTCCGGGCGAAGCGGCACCACTCGGCGATCTCGCAGTGCAGCGCGAGACCGATCTTGACGGCCGACTCGACGCCGACCGCGTTGACCACCGGGAGCGAGCCGGGCATGCCGAGGCAGGTCGGGCAGGTCTGCGAGTTGGGCTCGGCGCCCAGCTCGGTGGAGCACCCGCAGAACATCTTGGTCTTGGTGCCGAGCTCGACATGGACCTCCAGGCCCATGACGGGGTCGTAGGACGCGAGGGCGTCCTCGTACGACACCAGTTCAGTGACGGTCACGATGAAACTTTCCCTCTCAGCCCAGCAGAACGTCGTCGTCGCCGAGCCGCTTCAGCTCGCGGTAGAGGATGGCCAGGCCGGTGACGATCGCGGCGGCCGACACTGCGGCGTCGGCCAGGCGCAGGAAGTCGTTGTCGCTGCGGGCGAGCTTCGCCTGCTTCGCGACGCTGACGGCGCCGAACGCGGTACTGGCCAGCGAGACGTACAGACCGGTCTTGGACTTCTTGAAGTTCTTGGCCTTCTTTGCCATGGCGCTCATAGCGACGGTGCCTCCTCGATCAGCGGGTGACCCCAGCGTTCCACGAAGGCGGCCTCGACGGCGGCACCGACCTTGTACAGCCGGTCGTCCTTCATGGCCGGGGCGATGATCTGCAGGCCGACGGGCAGGCCGTCCTCCGGGGCGAGACCGCACGGGAGGGACATGGCCGCGTTGCCGGCGAGGTTGGTCGGAATGGTGCACAGGTCCGCCAGGTACATCGCCATCGGGTCGTCGGCGCGCTCGCCGATCGGGAAGGCGGTGGTCGGCGTCGTCGGGGAGACGATCACGTCGACCTGCTCGAACGCCTTCTCGAAGTCCCGGGTGATGAGGGTGCGGACCTTCTGCGCGGAGCCGTAGTACGCGTCGTAGTAGCCGGAGCTGAGCGCGTAGGTGCCGAGCATGATGCGGCGCTTGACCTCGGGGCCGAAGCCGGCCTCGCGGGTGAGCGCGGTGACGTCCTCCGCGGACTTCGTGCCGTCGTCGCCGACCCGCAGGCCGTAGCGCATGGCGTCGAAGCGCGCGAGGTTCGAGGAGCACTCGGACGGCGCGATGAGGTAGTACGCGGCGAGCGCCAGGTCGAAGGACGGGCAGTCCAGCTCGACGATCTCGGCGCCCAGCTCCTTCAGCAGCTCGACGGACTCGTCGAAGCGCTGCACGACGCCCGCCTGGTAGCCCTCGCCGCGGAACTGCTTGACGACGCCGACGCGCATGCCGGTGACGGAGCCGTTGCGGGCGGCCTCGACGACCGGCGGAACCGGGGCGTCGATGGAGGTGGAGTCGAGCGGGTCGTGGCCGGCGATGACCTCGTGCAGCAGCGCCGCGTCGAGGACGGTGCGGGCACAGGGGCCGCCCTGGTCGAGGCTGGAGGAGAAGGCCACCATGCCGTAGCGGGAGACCGCGCCGTAGGTGGGCTTCACGCCCACCGTCGCCGTGACGGCGGCGGGCTGGCGGATCGAGCCGCCGGTGTCCGTGCCGATGGCGAGCGGGGCCTGGAAGGAGGCGAGGGCCGCGGACGAGCCGCCGCCGGAGCCGCCGGGGATACGGGTCAGGTCCCAGGGGTTGCCCGTGGGGCCGTAGGCGCTGTTCTCCGTCGAGGACCCCATGGCGAACTCGTCCATGTTGGTCTTGCCGAGGATGACCACGTCGGCGGCCTTGAGGCGCTTGGTCAGCGTCGCGTCGTACGGCGGGATCCAGCCTTCGAGGATCTTGGAGCCGACGGTGGTCGGCACGCCCTCGGTGGTGAAGATGTCCTTCAGCGCGAGCGGCACGCCGGCGAGCGGTCCGAGCTTCTCGCCGCGTTCCCGCTTCTCGTCGACGGCGCGGGCCTGCGCGAGCGCGCCCTCGCGGTCCACGTGCAGGAAGGCGTGCACCTTCTCGTCGACGGCCTCGATGCGGGCCAGGTGGGCCTCGGCGACCTCGACGGCCGTGAGCTCGCCCGAGGCGATCTTCGCGGCGGTCTCGGCGGCGGTGAGCTTGATGATGCTGTCCGACATGATGGTTAGTCCTCCCCCAGGATCTGCGGCACCTTGAAACGCTGCTGCTCCTGTGCCGGGGCGCCGGAGAGCGCCTGCTCGGGGGTGAGCGACGGACGGACCTCGTCCGCACGCATGACGTTGGTCAGCGGCAGCGGGTGGGAGGTGGGCGGTACGTCTTGGTCGGCGACCTCGGAGACGCGGGCGACCGCGCCGATGATGTCGTCGAGCTGTCCGGCGAAGTGTTCGAGCTCTTCACCGGACAGCTCCAGGCGCGCCAGCCGGGCGAGGTGGGCGACCTCCTCGCGCGTGATGCCAGGCATGCAGCGATCCTCAGGGGTGAGTGTGATGGGTTCGGCCCCAATCCTATGGGGCGTGGCGGGGTGCCCGTGAAACGGTTTCCCCCGGCCGCCCGGGCCATTCCCGCAGACCGCCCGCGAGAGCCCGCCTCCGGCCCGCCTGGCTGCCCGCCCGCTTGAGGAGGGCACGGCTGCGGAGTGCCTCTCCAGCCCGTCCGGCGATTGAGGACACCGTGCGCAGCGCGGTGCCGCGCCCACCGGACCGGAGCCGGGTCCGCGACGCGACCGGCCCCCGGCGGGGCTCCGCCCCGCACCCCGCGCCTCAATCGCCGGCGGGGCTTGATACGGGGCCGGGTCCGCGAGCCCAACCCCACTCCGGGCACTCCGGCGGAGGGTCGGGCTCCGCCCCGCACCCCGCGCCTCAATCGCCGGCGGGGCTTGATACGGGGCCGGGTCCGCGAGCGCAACCCGCTCCGGCCACTCCAACGGCGGGCCGGCCCCGCAAGCGCACCCCGCTCCGGCAGGGCTTCGCGGCAGCCCGCCGGGGTCAGGTCACCGCGCGGCGGGGGGCCGGCTGGGGCGGGCGGCGCTCGCCGGAGCGGCGGGAGGGCCGGAGCCAGCCGCTCTCGCCCCGCGCGAGCAGCCACGAGGTCGTCTCCTGGGGCGGCATCGCGGCCGCCACCAGCCACCCCTGCACCGCGTCGCAGCGCAGGTCGCGCAGGCGCTCCCAGGTCTCGTCGTCCTCGACGCCCTCCGCGACGACGAGCAGGCCCAGCGAGTGGGCCAGATCGATGGTGCAGCGGACGATCTCGGCGTCCTCCGCGTCGCGCGCGAGGCGGGCGACGAACGAGCGGTCGATCTTCAGTTCGCTGACCGGGAGCCTTCGCAGGTGCACCAGCGAGGAGTAGCCGGTGCCGAAGTCGTCGAGGGACATCTTGACGCCGTGGTCCGCGAGCCCGGCGAGGGTGTCGGCGGCCCGCTGGGGGTCCTCCAGCAGCACGTGCTCGGTGATCTCCAGCTGGAGCGCGCCCGGCGGCACCCCGTGGCGGGCGAGCCGGGCCGCCACCGCACCGGCGAAGCCGGGGGTGTGCACGTCCCGGGGGGACACGTTGACGGCGACGGGCACGTCGAGGCCCTGCGCACGCCAGCGCGCCACCTGCCCGAGCGCCGTCTCCAGCACGTACTCCGTGAGGTGCGGCATGAGCCCCGAGGACTCGGCGATGGCGATGAACTCGTCCGGGGGCACCCGCCCGCGCTCGGGGTGCACCCAGCGCACCAGGGCCTCCAGTCCGGCGACGTGCCCGTCGAAGCGGACCTTGGGCTGGTAGTGCAGTTCGACCTCGCCGGCGTCCAGCGCCCGGCGGAGGTCGCCGAGCAGGCCGAGCCGGTCGGGGGTGTTGCTGTCCCGCTTGGACTCGTAGACCTCGACTCCCGTGCGGTCCCGCTTGGCCTGGTACATCGCCACGTCCGCCCGCCGCAGCAGCCCTTCGGCGTCCAGGGCGTGGTCGGGGAAGACGGCCAGCCCCGCGCTCGCCTCCAGGACGAGGGTGAGGCCGTCGAGGTCGAGCGGGGAGGAGAGCTCGGAGACGAGGTGGCGGGCGACGCGCTGCGCGCTGGTGGTGGAGTCGGCGGTGGGGAGCAGGACGGCGAACTCGTCGCCGCCGAGCCGGGCGGCCTCGGCGCCGCGCGGCAGGGCGAGCCGGAGCCGGTCGGCTATCTGGAGCAGCAGCCGGTCGCCGGCCAGATGCCCGAGGGTGTCGTTGACGGACCGGAAGCGGTCGAGATCGATCAGGACGAGGGCGGAGCGTGCACCGGACCGTTCGGCGTCCTCCAGGGCGGCCCAGGTGCGCTCCAGCAGCCACTGCCGGTTGGGGAGACCGGTGAGCGGGTCCTTGAGCTGCTCCTCGGCCCTGGCCCGCGCTATCCACAGGGTGGAGTCGAGGGCGATCAGCGCCACCGCGAAGAGCGGCAGCAGCATCGGCACGGCGACGGCGACGACGCAGATCAGCGGGGCGATGCAGACGAGGGCGCCGGCGACCAGGCCCTGGCGGACGAGGGCGGTGCGCGCGGCGGTGGGCAGTCCGGCGCCCTGGGGGGCGAGGACGTACCAGAGCAGCAGGCGGTTGACGGCGAGGTAGGCCGTGGCGGCGAGCACGATCTGGGCCGCGTCGGGGACGTCCCATTCGAGGGGGTCCCAGGGCCGCTCGACGCTGGGGGTCACGCCGAAGGCGGCGAGGACGAGGGCGCCGGCACCGATGCCCAGCACGTCGGCCGCGCCGTGGAGGAGGCCGAGCCGCCGCGGACCGCGGCCGGCGACGGCGACGAGGGTGACGACGGAGAGGCTGACGAGCGCGGCGGGGACCCAGCCGTAGAGCAGCAGGGTGGCGAGGGTGAGGGCGGCGCCCGAACCGGTGCCGCCCCACCAGCGGTCGCGGCCGAGCATCACGAGGTGTCCGACGATGATCCCGGTGAGCAGTGCGAGGGCCCAGCCGGCGGTGGAGCCGGGGAAGAGGGCGCTGCGTTCGCGGACGGTGGTCACGACGCCGGTCAGGAGCAGGGCTCCGCCGGCCGCCACGACGGCGGCCGTCAGCGCGGGGGCGGTGCCCGTCGGTGCCGCGAGTGCACGCGGCCGTGAGACCGGGGCGGCGCTCTCGGTCGGTTCCATTCCCGTCCCTCTCACACAGCCGGCGGTGCCGGTGCCCGGGTTGTCTCGGGTCGTTCGTGTGCGGGGCCGTCCGACGGCCGGACGGCCGGCGGCGGCTTCCCCTTGCCTCGCCCCCACGACCGGATGACCCCCCGCGCAGCCGCGCACGACTGGCGCACAGCTCAACAGTAGGACGCGGGAGGCGCGGACGGGCAGCGCTCTACAGCTCTTGCCCGAATGCGACCTGGCCACCCTTCTTCATCTGATATGCGCTGAACGCGTGACCTGTACTCGGCGTTCCACCGGCGGCAGTTACGTAGTTTTCCGGACGCGCACGCCGCCGGGAGCGCCCTCGCGCGCCCCTGGCGTCGGTGGCGTCCCGTCAGCTCTCTTCCGTCACAGCGGCCTCACGGGCCGCCTCCGGTCCCTGTTCCAACAGGACGACGAAGCCCGGCTCGTCGAGAACGGGCACCTTCAGCTGCACGGCCTTGTCGTACTTCGAACCGGGGTTGTCACCGACGACCACGAAGGACGTCTTCTTGGAAACGGAACCGGCCACTTTCGCGCCGAGAGCCTGGAGGGCTTCTTTTGCGCCATCTCTGGTGTGGTTCTCGAGGGTCCCGGTGACGACCACGGTCAGCCCCTCCAGCGGGCGGGGGCCCTCGTCGCCCTCGGCGGCGTCCTCCTCCATCCGCACGCCGGCCAGGCGCCACTTGCGCAGGATCTCCTGGTGCCAGTCCTCGGCGAACCACTGCTTGAGGGAGGCGGCGATGATGGATCCCACGCCGTCGGTGGCCGCCAGCTCCTCCTCGCTCGCCTGCTCGATCCGCTCGATGGAGCGGAACTCCCGGGCGAGCGCCTGCGCGGCGACCGGGCCCACGTGCCGGATGGAGAGGCCGTTGATGATCCGCGCGAGCGGCCGCCGCTTGGCCTCCTCGATGCCCGCGAGCAGCTTGACGGCGTTGGCCTTCGGGGTGCCCTGCTTGGTGGCGAAGACCATGGCGGTCTTGTCCTCGCCCGTCTTCGGGTCGCGCTTGGGGAGGCCGGAGTCCTTGTCGACGACGTACGCCTTGATGGGCAGCAGCTGCTCCATCGTCAGGCCGAAGAGGTCGCCCTCGTCGGCCAGCGGCGGAGCGGCGGGTTCCAGGGGGCGGGTGAGGGCCGCGGCGACGACCTCGCCGAAGTAGTCGATGTCCAGGCTCTCGCGGCCCGCGAGGTAGGAGACGCGCTCGCGCAACTGGGCGGGGCAGGAACGGGCGTTCGGGCAGCGGAGGTCGATGTCGCCCTCCTTCATGGGCCGCAGCGGCGTCCCGCACTCGGGGCACTCGGCGGGCATCACGAACTCCCGCTCGCTGCCGTCCCGGAGGTCCACCACCGGCCCGAGGATCTCCGGGATCACGTCGCCGGCCTTGCGCAGCACCACCGTGTCGCCGATGAGCACGCCCTTGGCCTTGACGACCTCCTGGTTGTGCAGGGTCGCGAACTCGACCTCGGAGCCGGCGACCGTGACCGGCTCCACCTGCGCGTAGGGCGTCACCCGGCCGGTACGGCCCACACCGACCCGGATGTTGACGAGCGTGGTGTTGACCTCCTCCGGCGCGTACTTCCAGGCGATCGCCCAGCGGGGGGCGCGCGCCGTCGAGCCGAGGCGGCCCTGGAGGCGGATCTCGTCGAGCTTGACGACGACGCCGTCGATCTCGTGCTCCACGGAGTGGCGGTTCTCGCCGAAGTGGGCGATGAACTCCCGGACCTCCTCCAGCGAGCCGACGACCCTGTTGTGCCGGGCGGTGGGCAGGCCCCAGTCGCGCAGCAGGTCGTACGCCTCCGAGAGCCGGTCGATGTCGAGGCCCTCACGGGCGCCGATGCCGTGGACCACCATGTGCAGCGGGAGGGTGGCGGTGACCCGGGGGTCCTTCTGCCGCAGCGAACCGGAGGCGCTGTTGCGCGGGTTGGCGTACGGCTGCTCGCCGGCCGCGACCCGGCGCTCGTTCAGCGCCTGGAACTGGTCCATCGGGAAGTAGACCTCGCCGCGGATCTCGACGAGGGCCGGAATCCGCTCGCCCTTCAGGCGGTTGGGGATCTCGGCGATGGTGCGCACGTTCGGGGTGATGTCCTCGCCGGTCCGGCCGTCGCCGCGGGTCGCGGCGCGGGTGAGCCGGCCGTGCTCGTAGGTGAGGTTGACCGCGAGGCCGTCCACCTTGAGCTCGCACAGGAAGTGGTGGCCGGGGGCGCCCACCTCGCGGGCGACGCGCTCCGCCCAGGCGGCGAGCTCCGCGTCGTCGAAGGCGTTGTCCAGGGAGAGCATCCGCTCGCGGTGCTCGACCTTGGTCAGCTCGGTCTCGTAGTTCCCGGCGACCTTCTGGGTCGGCGAGTCGGGGGTGCGCAGCGCCGGGTACTCCTCCTCGATCGCCTCCAGCGACCGCAGGAGCCGGTCGAACTCCGCGTCGCTGACGACCGGGGCGTCCCTCACGTAGTACCGGAAGCGGTGCTCGTCGATCTGCTCGGCGAGCTCCGCGTGCCGCTCCCGTACCTCGGCGGGCAGTGCCGTCTGCTCTTCGCCAGCCACCGTCTCGTCCTCCCGTGTCCCGTGCACCCCGTCACTCAGGGTTGTCTGCGAGCGATCTCGCGGCCCGGACGCAGTGGGCGAGCGCCGCGCGGGCGTACGCGGGCGAAGCGCCCGCGAGACCGCAGGAGGGAGTGATGACGACGGACTCGGCGAGAGTCCCCGGATTCAGCCCCAGCCTGCGCCACAGCGTCCTGACACCCATGACGCTACCGCCCGGGTCGGACAATGCGGCGTCGGTGGAGGGCACGACTCCCGCGAGGATCCGGGTTCCGCCCTCCACGGCCTCCCCGATCGCCTCCTCCTCACGCTCGGTGAGCAACGAGAAGTCGAACGAGATGCCCGCGGCACCGGCCCGGCGCAGCAGCGCGAACGGCACGTCCGGGGCGCAGGAGTGCACGACCACCGGTCCCCCGTGCACCGCGACGACGTCGCGCAGCGCGCTCTCCACCACCTGCCGGTCGACCGCCCGGTACGTCCGGTAGCCGCTGGCGGTGCGGACGGAGCCGCGCAGCACGGCGGTCAGCGAGGGCTCGTCGAGCTGGAGGACGACCTGGGCGCCCGGCACCCTGCGGCGGACGTCGGCGAGGTGGCCGCGCAGGCCCTCGGCGAGCGAGCCGACCAGGTCGCGGCAGGCGCCCGGGTCCCCGAGCGCGGCTTCCCCGCCCCGCAGTTCGAGCGCGGCGGCGAGCGTCCACGGCCCGACGGCCTGCACCTTCACCGGGCCCTCGTAGCCCTGGGTGAACTCCTCCAGCGCGTCGAGGTCCTCCCCCAGCCACGAGTGGGCGCGGCGGGTGTCGCGCCCGGGGCGGTCGCTGACCCGCCAGCCGCTCGGCTCGACATGGGCGTTCATCTCGACGAGCAGGCCGATGCTGCGGCCGATCATGTCCGCGCCCGGGCCGCGGGCGGGCAGCTCGGCCAGGAAGGGGAAGTCCTCGAAGGAGCCGGTGACGGTCTTCGCGCTCTCGCGGGCGTCCCCGCCGGGCATGGAGCCGACACCGGTCGCGGGACCCCAGGGGAAGGTGTTCGTGTCACTCACCCGGGAAGCGTACGCGCCCCCGGCGGTCCGGCCGGGGCGGGGAGCCGCGGGGTGCGCCCCGGGCCCCCGCCCCGCGGGCTCAGCGTCCGGGGCGGACGGTGAGGTCGTTGACCTCGGCGTCGCGCGGGAGGTCGATCGCCATGACGATCGTCGTGGCGACGGACTCGGGGTCGATCCAGTGCGCCGCGTCGTACTCCTTGCCCTCCTGCGCGTGCACCTTCGCCTGCATGGGGCTCGCGGTGCGCCCCGGATACACGGTGGTGACCCGCACCCCGGCCGGGTGCTCCTCGTGGCGCAGCGAGTCGGCGAGCGCCTTCAGCCCGTGCTTGGACGCCGCGTAGGCGCCCCACTGGGCGTGCGCGGCGAGCCCGGCGCCCGAGTTCACGAAGACGACGTGCCCCTGGCAGACGCGCAGTTGGGGCAGGAACAGCCGGGTGAGCTCGGCGGGGGCGACCAGGTTGACGTCGAGCTGGTGGTGCCAGGTCTTCGTGGTGAGTTCGCCGACGCCGCCGAGGTCGACGACGCCCGCGATGTGCAGCAGCGAGTCGACGCGGTCCGGCATCGTCTGGTGCCCGAGGGCCCAGGAGATGCGGTCGGGCTCGGCGAGGTCGGCGACGAGGGTGCCGGCTCCGGGGAACCGTGTCGCGAGCTCCTTGGCGCGGCCGGCGTCGCGCGCGACGAGGATCAGCTCGTCGCCGCGTGCGTGCAGCCGTCGCGCCACGGCCTCGCCGATTCCGGATCCGGCGCCGGTGATCAGGTGGGTAGCCATGCCCGCCATGCTCGCATCACCGCACGCCCGCGGTCTCCTCCAGGTGGGCGAGGGCGCTCGCGCCGTCCTCGGCGAAGAACACCAGCTCGGTGAGGGGCAGCGGCAGGAAGCCCTCCTCGTCCATCCTGCGGAACTGCTGCTCCAGCCCGTCGTAGAAGCCCGCCGTGTTGAGCAGCACCACGGGCTTGGTGTGGTGCCCGTGCTTCTTGAACTCCAGGATCTCGGTGGCCTCGTCGAGGGTCCCGGTCCCCCCGACCATGATCACGATCGCGTCCGACCTGGCGAGCAGCTCCGCCTTGCGCTCGGCGAGGTCCGCGGTGATCACCATCTCGTCGGCGACGGCGCGGGCGCTGGAGCGGAGGAACTCCACCGAGACCCCGACCAGCCGTCCGCCCGCCTCGGCGACCCCGTCCGCGACGACCTTCATCAGACCGACGTCGGAGCCGCCCCAGACCAGCGTGTGGCCGCCCTTGCCGATCAGTTCCGCGAACTCGCGGGCGGGTCGGGTGTAGCGCTCGTCGAGGTCGGCGGCGGAGAGGAAGACGCAGATGTTCATGAGGCCACCGTACGGGGCGCCGCGGACCGCGCGGCGGGCGGGAATTCGTCCCGGCGGCGCCGATGAGTTCCGCCGCGTACGCCGGTCAGGACTCCCATGGACAACCTGAGCAGCACCGCGAGCCTGACCATGTCGACCGACGGCACCGCCATCGCCTGCGAACAGCGCGGCACGGGACCGGCGGTGGTGCTGGTGGGCGGCGCCCTGTGCACCTCGGCGTCGGACGCCCCGCTGGCGGAGCTGCTGGCGGCGGACTTCACCGTGTTCACCTACGACCGCCGGGGCCGCGGCGGCAGCGGCGACCGGGCCCCGTACGCGGTCGAGCGCGAGATCGAGGACCTGGCGGCGGTCGTCGCGCTGGCCGGCGGGGAGGTGATGGTGCACGGCATGTCGTCCGGCGCGGCGCTGGCCCTGCGGGCGGCGGCGGCCGGCGTGCCCGTCCGCGGGCTGTCCGTCTACGAGCCGCCGTACGAGACCGGGGCGCGGGCACGGGCGGACCGGCGTGCCCGGGTGCACCGGATGGCCTCCTTACTCGCCGAGGACCGGCGGGGCGACGTCCTCGCCGAGTTCCTGCGCGCGGCCGGCATGCCGGCGGAGGCGCTGTACGGTCTGCGCCGGCTCCCCGTCTGGGCGGACATGGAGCGGCTGGCCCACACCCTCGCCTACGACCACGAGGTCCTGGGCGACGGCACGGTGCCCACGGAGCTGCTGGCGACCGTGACCGGCCGCGTCCTCGTCGTGGACGGCGGCGCGAGCCCGTCCCCGATGCGCGAGGCCGCCCGCGCGGTGGCCACCGCCCTCCCCCGCGGCCGTCACCGCACCCTCACCGGCCAGACCCACGAGGTGGCCCCGCACGTGCTGGCACCGGTCCTGGCGGCGTTCTTCGCGGGGTGAGCGGGGCGCTCCGGGCCGTCGGGTCCGCCAGGGCTCCCCGGTGCCCGCCCACGGCGGCGGGATCGAACGCGCGAGCCGCCCCCGGGCGCGACTCCGGGCCCGGGGGCGGCAACCAGCGTGTACGGCGCTGCTGTTGAGCGACGTCGCGCGTGCGATGTCCGGCCGTCAGCGGCGGGTGGCCGCCGGGAGCACCAGGGGCACCTCGTCGCCCGGCCGGACGACGACGGTCTCGCCGGTGCGCACGGTCGCGTGACCGTCGGCGTACGTGGTGCCGGTGACGGTGAGGCGGAGCGGCTCCCTGCCCTCGCGCAGCGTGGCCAGCGGGGCGTCGACGGCGTCCAGCCAGCGGACCAGGTCGGCTCCGAGCCGCCGCACCTGGTCCGGCCGCTCGCCTGCCAGGTCGCGCGCCTCGCCGATGTCGGTGGCCAGGTCGTACAGCTCCCAGGAGCGGTCCTCGTAGTTGTGGACGAGCTTCCAGCGCCCGGAGCGGACCACCGACTGGGGGCGCTGGTCGCGCCCGCCCGCGATGAGGTATCCGGGCAGGTGCCAGTAGAGGGACTGCCGGTCGAGCCGGGCCCGGCCGTCGGCGAACAGCCGCTCCAGGGACACCCCGTCCACGGGCCGGGCGGCCGGCGCCGCTCCCGCCAGGGCGGCGACGGTGGCGTGGTGGTCGGCGGCGTAGACCGGGGTGTGGTCGATCCGGCCGCCGTCGACCAGGGACGGGTTGGCGCTCCACGCGATCAGCGGGACGCGGATGCCGCCCTCGCGCAGTTCGCCCTTCTGCCCGCGCAGCGGACCGTTGTCGGTGAAGGTCTCCACGCCGCCGTTGTCGGCGGTGAAGACGACCACGGTGTTGTCGGCGAGCGGATGGCCGGGGTTGCGGGGGTCCGGAGTGGTCCTCAGGTGCCGCACCAGGCGGGCGACGCTCTGGTCCAGGCCCTCGACGAGCGCCCCGTACGCCGGGTTGGACGTGCTCCTGCCGGGCGTCTTGGCCTTGTACTTGGCGAGCAGGTCCGCGCGTCCCTGTGCGTCGCCGACCGGGGTGTGGACGGCGTAGGGGCTCAGGAACGCGAAGAAGCGGTCCTGCTTGTTCCGTTCGACGAAGTCGATCGTGGCGTCGGCCAGCGCGTCGGTGACGTGCTTGTCCGTGCCCACCAGGGCGTCCAGGGCCGCCGGGTCGACGCCCTTGCTGTACGGGCGGATGTTCTCGTCGACGTAGGCCCGGGTGTAGTCGCCGGCGAAGGCGTCGAGCGCCGGGCCGATCTTCGGCCCGAACTGCCCGTCCTTCGCGTGGTACGCCCCCGGGTCGCCGCTTCCCTGACCGCCGATGTTCTCGTCGAAGCCGTGCTGCTCGGTGATCGCCTCAGGCGTCCGCGTCACATGGAACTTGCCCAGGTACCCGGTGGTGTAGCCGGCGCCCTGGAGCCGTTCGCCGACCGTGACGGCCTCGGGCGGCAGCACGGTGGCCCCGTCGGCGCGGCCCTGCGCGGGGCCCTTGAGGAGCGTGCCGTCGCCGCCGCGGTCGAGGTCGCCGACGAGGTAGATGTTGTTCTCGGGCCGCGGCGCGTAGAGGCCGGTGAGCAGGGCGGCGCGCGTCGGGGTGCAGTTCACCGAGGTGTAGGCGTTGTCGAACGAGACCCCCTCCTGCGCGATGCGCTCCAGGGCCGGGGTCTCGTAGAAGTCGCTGGGGTTGCCCTGGTTGGTGCGCGGACTGCTCAGGCTGGTCCAGCCGAAGTCGTCGGCGAGGACGTAGACGATGTTCGGCTGCTGCGCACGGGGCGCGGCGGGCCGGTCCGTCCCCGGGGTGGCGGCCGCGGGGGCGCTGAGCGTGGTGAGGGTGAGGATCGCGGGGAGGGCGAGCAGGCCGTACGGCCGTGATCGTCGAGCGCGCATGGGACGGGTCTCCTTCTGAAGGGGGGTGCGGGACGGACGGGCGGGACGAGGCGGAACGGACGGACGGGGCGGCGGCGCGGGTCACCCGGCGTCGTTGGCGCAGCGGAAGCCGATGTTCGCCGCCGCCGATTCGGCGGTGTTGCCGGACCGCGCGGCCACCCGGTAGCGGTGGCAGTAGGAGTCGTGGCAGAGGTACGAGCCGCCGCGCATCACGCGCGCCGCGGCGGGGCCCGGGTCGTGCAGGGGCCCGCGCGGGTCGTGCACGGGGGCGTCGGCCGCGCGGGAGGCGTAGGCGTCGGCCGCGAAGGTGTCGGCGCACCACTCCCACACGTTGCCGACGGTGTTCCACAGGCCGTAGCCGTTGGGGCGGTACGCGGTGACCGGCGCGGTGGTCTCGTGTCCGTCCTCGGCCGTGTTGACGGTGGGGAAGGTGCCCTGCCAGATGTTGCACGCCCACCGTCCCCGGGGCGTGAGTTCGTCGCCCCACGGGAAGCGCCGGCCCTCCAGCCCGCCCCGCGCCGCGTACTCCCACTCGGCCTCGGTCGGCAGGCGTTTGCCCGCCCAGGCGCAGTACGCCTGGGCGTCGTTCCAGCTCACCTGCACCACCGGGTGGTTCTGGAGCGCGCCGGACGAGGAGAGCGGCCCGGCCGGGCGCCGCCACGAGGCGCCCCGCACCACGAGCCACCACGGCGTGCCCGGCACCCGGCCGAGCACGTCGGCCGGGTCGGCGCGCACCGCGAGGTGGAACACCGCGGACATGCCGAGGCGTTCGGCGTCGGTGACGTGGCCGGTGTCCTTCACGAACGCGGCGAACGCGGCGTTGGTGACGGTGGTGGCGTCCATCAGGAACGAGTCCAGCCGGACCCGGTGCACCGGCCCTTCCCCGTCCGCGGCGTACCCCTCCCCGAAGCCGTCGCCCATGGCGAACGTGCCTGCGGGGACGGGCACTTGGCCGCGGGTGACGCGGCTGTCCGCGGCCGGACGGAACGGGCCGGGCGGGGCGGCGCCGATCGGTCCGATCAGCACGCCGCCGCCCGCGGCGGGCGCGTGGCAGCGGCCGTGCCGGCCGTCGGCGGACGGGGCGCAGCAGGGCATGACGGGGCTCCAGGGGGCTGGGGGCGCAGGTGCGCCCGGACACGGCGGAGCCTCGCTCCGGCCCTGGGCGCCGAGGCGGCGCGCGGGGCGGGGCGGAGGGGTCCGGATCACCGGGTGGGCAGGGGCGCGGGACGGTCCGCCCGCGGCGGGCGCGTCAAGGCGGCGAGGACACCGGGGTGGCCGTCGGGCGCGTCACGGCGACGACGGGGAACCCCGAGGGGCTGTCGGTCGCGTCAGGGAAGGCGGCGTGCGGAACCCGCGAACGGTGCGCGGTACGCGGGACGCCGTGTCGAACGAGGTGCTCAGCGACAGATCTCGTCGAAGTGGTCGGAGCGACGGCTGGGCCAGAAGGGGTCCAGCGGCACCGTGTGACCTGTGTGGGCACGCCTCATGCCGCAGATGACACCACGTCAAGGGCGGCTCCGCAACGCCCTGTCCGGTCCCTGAGACCCGTCCGGGCCGGGGGACGCCGGGCGGGTGGGTGCGCGACGGGGAGACGGCCTCGCACGGGAGCGCGAAGGTCCTGGAGGTGCGCTGCTGCGCCGGGGCACCCGAACAGGGGCGGCACGGCGTGCCGGGTGCGCACGGGGGCGGAAGGCCCCCGTACCGGGGCGCAGGGAGGCCCCGGGCGGGCGGCGGACCCGTGCCGGGAGGCGCGAAGCCCCGGTGCGCCGGGCGTGCGCAGAGCCCCGGCGCCGGGGTCGTCAGGCGGTCGCCGTCGCGCGGCGGGCCGTCGTCGCGATCGTCGCCGAGCCGACGACGCGGCTGCCGTCGTAGAGGACGATCGCCTGGCCGGGGGCGACCCCGCGGACCGGCTCGGCGAAGGAGACCCGGAGCTCCGGGCCGTCCAGCAGCTCCGCCGTGACCTCGGTCTCGCCGCCGTGGGCGCGGAGCTGGGCGGTGTACGTGCCGGGGCCCTCGGGAGCGGTGCCGCACCAGCGGGGCTTGATCGCCGTGAGGGCGTCGACGTCCAGCGCCTCGGCGGGGCCGACGGTGACGGTGTTGTTCACCGGCGAGATGTCGAGGACGTAGCGCGGCTTGCCGTCGGGCGCCGGGTGGCCGATGCGCAGGCCCTTGCGCTGGCCGATGGTGAAGCCGTACGCGCCCTCGTGGGTGCCGAGCTTCGCCCCCGACTCGTCGACGATGTCGCCCTCGGCGCGGCCGAGACGGTTCGCGAGGAAGCCCTGGGTGTCGCCGTCGGCGATGAAGCAGATGTCGTGGCTGTCGGGCTTCTTCGCGACGGCGAGGCCCCGGCGCTCGGCCTCGGCCCGGATCTCGTCCTTGGTGGTGAGGGTGTCCCCCAGCGGGAACATGGCGTGCGCGAGCTGCTTCTCGTCGAGCACGCCCAGCACGTACGACTGGTCCTTGGCCATGTCGCTGGCCCGGTGCAGCTCGCGGGTGCCGTCGTCGTTCAGGACCACGGTCGCGTAGTGGCCCGTGCACACGGCGTCGAAGCCGAGCGCGAGCGCCTTGTCGAGGAGGGCTGCGAACTTGATCTTCTCGTTGCAGCGCAGGCAGGGGTTGGGGGTGCGGCCGGCCTCGTACTCGGCGACGAAGTCCTCGACGACGTCCTCACGGAAGCGCTCGGCGAGGTCCCAGACGTAGAACGGGATGCCGATCACGTCGGCGGCGCGGCGCGCGTCCCGGGAGTCCTCGATGGTGCAGCAGCCGCGGGCGCCCGTGCGGAAGGACTGCGGATTGGCGGAGAGCGCCAGGTGCACGCCGGTGACGTCGTGCCCCGCCTCGGCGGCGCGGGCGGCGGCGACGGCGGAGTCGACACCGCCCGACATGGCGGCGAGGACGCGGAGGGGGCGCTGGGAGGTCTCAGTCATAGCGCTACCAGGGTACGGGGCCCGGGGAACCGAAAGCTCGTGAGTATGCGTTGTGGTCGGCATGGGGAGCGAGAGCGGTCGCGGCAGCCGGAAGAAGCCCGCGAAGAAGCCGGGTACGACCAGGCGGGCCGTGCTGATCGGCGGCGGCGCCGCGCTGGTCGGCGGCGGGCTGTGGGCGCAGGAGGAGATCGAGCGCCTGTGGCGCGGCATGCCCTGGGTGCGCCCGCCGCGCAAGGAGGGCGAGCTGGACTTCGCTGGGGCCCAGTGGGTCTCGGCGAACGCGGCGAACTGGCGGCTGGCCTGGCGGCCGGACGACTACGAGATCGACCGGGTGGTGATCCACGTCGTCCAGGGCAGCTACGCGACGGCGCTGAAGGTGTTCCGCGACCCGCTGCACAAGGCGGCGACCCACTACGTCGTGCGCAAGGACGGTCACGTCGCGCAGATGATCCGCGAGTACGACGTCGCCTACCACTGCGGGAACCGCTCCTACAACGAGCGCAGCATCGGCATCGAGCACGAGGGGTTCGTCGACCGGCCCCAGGACTTCACGGACGCGATGTACGCGGGGTCGGCGCGGCTGACGGCGGACATCTGCGCACGTCACGACATACCCGTGGACCGCGAGCACATCGTGGGCCACGTGGAGATCCCGGGCACCGACCACACGGACCCCGGACCGCACTGGGACTGGGACCGGTACATGAAGCTGGTGCGCGCCGCGATGCCGGAGGCGAAGCGGGCGGCGGAGGACAGCAAGCGGACCCGGACGGCGGGAGAGACGGGCACGCCGGGGTCGCGGGTGCCCGCGGCCTGACCGGTTCCGGCCGGACGCACGCGGGCCGGGCCGTCGGCCCGGCCCGCGGCGGGCCGAAGGGGCGGACGGTCAGTACCGCACCCACAGCACGTAGACGTCCGGTCTCGTGGGGAACTGCTCGCAGAAGTAGATGACGCCCCAGAGGTGGCGCCCTGCCTTGCCGGCCGCGTCGCATTCCGCGTACGAGGCGTGGTGGCTGCGTGCGTAGGTGCCGGGGGGAGCGGCGGCGGCCGGTGCGGCGGTCGCGCCGAGGACGAGCAGACTGGCGGCGGCCGCGACGACGGCTCCGGCGATGCGACGGTACACGCGTCTTTCCTCCTGGTCGTGCCGGGGCGTCCCGGCGGGAGAGCGGAAGATACGAGGCATTCCGTACGGCTGCGCAGCCGGGGTCAACGTAGCGCCGGGCACCGGCGGCGCACAAGGTCTAGACCAAGGGGCGGGCACTTGGCGGGCCGGGCGCCCGCCCGAACGGGCCGGCCCGGCGCCTCGCGCCCCGCGACCACCCCCACCCGCGCGCACCGCACCCCGCCCCGCGACCACCCCCACCCCCGCGCCCCTCCCCCGTGCCGTGTCCGCGCCGGCTCGGACACGGCACCGGACCCGGGACGTCTTTCTCGCCAAATTGACCGCCCGGAGGATCGCCCGCCCGGTGTCCGCGGGACACACGAGGTTCGTGTGACTGCGCCACAACGACGTCCTGCCGCCGCGGCGGCGTACGCACGACGACCGCCCCTTCCCCCGGAGGACCGCCGCCAACTGGGCTTTCCCCCCGCCGCCCCGTTACGGGACCGTCCCGTACCGGGCGGCCGATTCCCCGACCCGGACTCCGCGCATTCATCAAGCCAACGCGCGCACCCCGGAACGACAGGGGAATCGCCCTGTTGACCGGCCGGGGCCGTGACGCTTTCAATATCCGGCAGCGCCAGGCGCCGGAGCCGGTCGGATATCACCTCGGAAATTTCCCCCGGGGAGGCCCTTTCACCGGCGCCCGCGCTTCGGTTGTCCGCTCATGAGGTACGTGCACCGCCGCGATAAGGAGTCGTGCTCGCACCCGGTCCTCGTGACGCGTGCGCCGGACCGATTCCCCATGCCCGGAGGTCGCGTTCCCGGAAATGGAGGAAGAATGAGACCCGTCGATCCCCAGCGCTATCTCGCCTATCTGGCGACCCTCGCCGCCGGAGTGGCGACACCGGCCCTGGCGGCCGGTGTCGCCCAGGCCGCGGCCGCGCCCGCGCAGCCCGCACAGACGGTCGCCGTCTCCGAGTCGGCACGGGCGACGCTCGCCGCGCAGTCGGCGGAGGCGGACCAGGAGGCGTTCTCCGCAGACGGTCTGTACACGCAGTTCAACGAGATCTACAACAGGGTCTACAACGAGGTCATCAACCCCTACGTGCAGCGGGTCCAGCCGTACCTCCAGGGCTTCACCCCCGGCGCGTCCGAGCGGACGGCCGCGGACGCACCGCTGAGCCGGATCCTCGGCGACCTGTCCTGACACACCCGCCGGTGCCCGCACCGGCGGTGTTCCTCAAGGCTCCGAACCGGGTGCGGACCGCGTCCGCCGGCCGCATCCGGTGATCCGCAGTCCCGACATTCCGACGCACGAGGAGACCGGCGAGTGGCGAGGGAAACGAAGAGACAGGTCCAATTCGTCATCAAGATATCGAAGTTCTGCAATCTCCGGTGCTCCTACTGCTACGAGTTCGAAGAGCTCGGACAGCGCGAACGGATGAGCCGGGAACAACTGCGCGCCATGTACGAGCACATGCGCGACTACTACGTGAAAAGGGATCGCGAGGACGCGGCACGCACGCACGTCCACATCGTCTGGCACGGCGGCGAACCGCTCATGATCGAACCGGAATACTATTGGCAGAGCCTGGAAGACCAGCGTGAAATCTTCGGCGACGCCCTGACGGTGAGCAATTTCGTCCAGACGAACCTGACGGTCCTCGACGACGAGCGGATCAGGCTCCTGAGGGACGGGTTCGACCACGTCGGCGTCTCCGTCGACCTCTTCAGCGGACTCCGCGTCAACATCGCCGGCCGGGACCAGCAGAGCAGGGTCGTCGCCAACATGGAGCGGCTGCGCTCCGAGGGCGTGCCGTTCGGCTGCATCACCGTGCTCACCAGGAGGAACCTGGGCCGGGTGAAGGACACCTTCGCCTTCTACGAGAAGGCGGGCATCGGCTTCCGGGTGCTCCCCCTCTTCGACGGCGCCTACGACGACCAGCACCTGGCGTACGACATCACCGTCCCGGAGATCGTCTCCGCGCTCAGCGAGATGACCGACCTCTGGCTGGAGAGCGACACCCCGGTGCAGGTCTCCCCGCTGGACAGCCACTTCCAGATCGTGCTGCGCCATCTCAACCCCGACGCGCCGCGCGTCTACTTCAACCAGCGCGAGTGGATGTCGGTGATGGTCGTCAACACGCCCGGGGACGTCTACGCCTACGGAGACCCCTACGAGGACCCCGAGGCGTCGCTGGGCAACATCTTCACCACGCCGCTCGGGGAACTGCTCTCGGGGACCCGGTTCGAGGCGTCGGCCGTCGCCGCGGAGACCCGCATGGCCGCCAACTGCCTGAACTGCAAGTACTTCGGGGCGTGTTCCGGAGCGCCCATCGCGAGCAACCGCGACAACGTGCACACGGTCGTCGACGGCATCGCCGTCTGCGACGTCGAGCGCGCCGTGCTGGAGCACATCGAGCTCCGGCTGCGGAGCAGCGACGTCGTCGACCCCGACGGGCGGATCAGGGCGGCGCCGGCGCCCGCAGTCGACCCCGTCGCCTGACAGCCGGTGGACGACGGCAGGGGCGGCCCGCCCCGCGACCCCTTCGAGGTGACGGTCACCGCGGCGGACGGTCCCCGCGCCCCGGTACCCGATCCTCCGTTCCACGACGCCGCACCGCTGGTCGCCGTGACCCTGGAGACCCTGCCGGACGGGGACCGCGCCCAGCCGCCCCTGCCGTTCCTGTACCTCGGGCTGGACGGCCTGCCGGGGGCGGCGGCGATCCTCCGGGGGGACCGCCTGCCGGGAACGTCCCTGGAGAAGGCGCTGACGCTGTTCGTGCACAGCTCCGGCAACGGCTACGTCGGCATCACGGTCGCGGAGCACACCACACCGTCCGCGTCCTCCGGTCCCGGACCGCGCGCCCTGCGCGTGGCCGTCGACCCGGTCCGGTACGCGGACGGCCTCGCGGCCGCCGCCCGCGGCGGCCGCCTGGTCCTCGCCCACCTGCGCACCTCCACGGAGGGCGCCCGCCACCGGGCGCTGCTGACGGTCGACGTGGACGCCGGCATGCTCGACCGCATCATCCGCGCGGCGCTCACACACCCGCGCCGGGTCCGGGTGGGGCTGCGGGGCACCCGCGTGCGGTGACGGCGGGGCGGGGGGGTTAGGTAGCCGCAGGGGCTGCGGGCGGCTCGCGCTCCCCTGCCTTGACCCCTCGCAGGTAAGTCGACGGCGCGGGTTCGCGGCCCCCGCGTACAGGGACGGGCGCACCCGAGTACCGGCCCCGGTCAGTCCGCTTCCCTGGTCTCCCAGCGGTCCCGGAACCAGGCCAGTGTCTCCGTCAGGAGTGCGCGGTTGCGCGGGTCGTCCAGGATCTCCAGCCGGAAGGCGGGCCGCAGGTCGAGCTTTCCCTCGGGGATGTCGACGCCGTCCATTGTGTTGAGCCGTGCGAGGAGTTCGGCCCGCAGCGCGCGGTCGGTGAACGGCCGACGGGAGGCGAGGTACTGGAACACCACTTCGGCCGTGCCGCCGCGCCCGCTGCCCGGGTAGAGCGTCAGCGGCCAGATGCCCTTGCCGGGGAGGCCTGCCGCACCGAGCATCAGATACGCACTGGTGGTGGTCTGCCCGGCACCGTGCCCGATCCAGCCGCCCAGCGCCTCCCAGGACGCGAGCAGTTCCTCCACGGCCGCCACGGTGGCCGGGCTGTCGTCGGCCGCGAGCTGGCGCCGGAACCGTGCGGCGCGCGTCTCCTCACCGTCTCCCGTCCCGGCGGCGGACGCGTCCTCGTCGCCTTCCTCGTCCGGATCGGCGAGCAGCCGGGCGAGGTCGTCGGCCGACAGCCGCTGCGCGGGATCGGCGGCCCCGGCGGCGGTGAAGGCGATCCCGTCGGCGGCGAGGCGCGCCCGGACGTCGTCGCCCTCGTCACGGGGCGTCGCCCAGCGGAAGCCGTCGGACACCCGCCCCTCGCTGTTGAGCACCCGGTACGCGTTGATCACTCCGGGGGTGTTCGCCAGGTGGTTGCCCACGGCCTGCGCGCCGGAACCGAGGAACGCGGCGAGATCGCCGTACGAGGTCCAGGTGCCGGGCGGCAGCGCGGCGAGGACCTGGTGGGCCAGGTGCCAGTCACGGGAGCGCTCCGCGCGGCGGACGTCCCGCAGCGGGGCGGGCCACAGCACGGCGGCGCGCTCGGCGAGGTCGTCGGCGCGGGCCAGGATCTCGACGGCTCCCCACCGTTCGGCTGCCGCGATCCGCCGGTTCATCTCCAGATGGCTGGCCTTCAGCAGGTCCTGTTTCCGCTCGAAGGGATGATTCGACAGCTCTGCGTTGACCGCCGTGAGCGTCAGGTTTCCCAGCGTGTGCTGGAGCCGGGCGTGCAGGTCCTCCGCGCTCTCACCCAGCATCGTGTCCTCGTCGAGCATCCGCATCCACGCGTCACCGGGCGCCTGGGGCATCACGTGCTCGATGGTCAGATGGGCGGTGGCGAAGTCGACCGGTTCCGGGTGGCCGTGGCTTTCCTCCAGCCGCTGCAGCACGATCCTGCGCTGGTGCGGGCGCCCGTACCGGTAGAAGGGCGCGGTGCGGATCTTGTCCCGCAGCTCGGCGTCGTCGGGCCAGAAGCGGTTGTCGGACGACAGCAGGCGGTGCAGGCCGTCGGCGACGGGGACGTCGCGGGGCAGTTGGGCGGGCACCGACTGGAAGATCCGGTTCAGGTTGTTCGTCGGGATCCGGCAGATCGTGCGGCGCACGAGGAAGCTCTCCACATAGGAGAGGGCGCGGGCGGCGTCCGTGTCGTCGAGCTCCCCCCGGGCCCGCCGGTCGAGCACGAGCATCAGCGCCGGATGCGTCACCACCGCCTGCCAGTCGTGCAGCCGTTCCAGGCAGGACCGCACGGCCGGCGACGGCTCCTCCCGCGGGTGGATCAGCTTGCGGAAGTGGGCGCTGCGCCGGTGGAGTTGCTTGATGTACTCCTCGATCTCGGGCTCGTCGGCCGCCCGCTTCTCGAAGCGCTGCTGCTGCGCGGTGTAGAGGTCCTGGCGCCGGACGCGGTCGTCGCCGTCGAGCACCAGGTTCAGCCACATGAGCTGTTCGAGCTCCTCGTTGCTGAGGCTTTCCTGCAACGGCAGCCAGTACGTCTCGTAGACGTGCTCGCCTCGCGTCCGCAGCTTCATGAAGAGGTAGTTGCGCAGCAGGTCGGCCTGGCTGAGTTTGAGACCGGTGTTGTTCAG
This sequence comes from Streptomyces genisteinicus, assembly GCF_014489615.1. Taxonomy (GTDB): domain Bacteria; phylum Actinomycetota; class Actinomycetes; order Streptomycetales; family Streptomycetaceae; genus Streptomyces; species Streptomyces genisteinicus. Next base: position 5,173,141 of record NZ_CP060825.1, on the reverse strand, counting down.
CGACTCGAAGATGCGGTGGACGTTGTCGCCGCGCTCGGCCGTCACGGCGACGAAGGTGAGCCGTGTGGTGATCGCCTCCTCGATCCGCAGAGGGTCCACGGGCTCCGCCGGGTCCTCGGCCTGGACGAGCTTGGTGCGGAAGAACTGGTAGGCGGCGGCGACGCGGTCACCCGCACCGTGCTCGGCGGTGGTGCCGTTCACCTGTGCCGCGTACTGCGCGCGGTCGGCCTGCGTCGGCAGCAGACGGAAGCGGTCGGTGCCGTGCATGCGCTTGTTGACGAGGTAGTCCTCCTCGATCCGCTCCGCCTCGTCGCCCCGGTCCCCGGCGATGTGGTCGCGGATCGCGGCCAGCGCCAGGGACAACGTGGTGAGCCGCTGCTGGCCGTCGACGACGAGCCAGCGGTTGAACGTCGGCGCGTTCTGCGGGGACGGCGCGAGGACCACCGAGCCGAGGAAGTGGGTGCTCGCGCCGTCCTCGTTCCCCAGCAGACCGACCTGTTCGAGGATGTCGCGCCACAGCTGGGCCAGTTGCCTCTCCGTCCAGGAGTACGTCCGCTGGTAGAGCGGCACTTGAAACTGCTGCTTCTTGCCCTGGACGAGGTCCGCCAACAACGTCTCTTTGGCCTGCATGGTGGATCCGGCTCCCCGTCGTCTCGTCCGCCCCGGCACGTGCGGACGACGTTATGGCCTCGTAGCGGACGACCGCGGTGTTCCGGCCAAAGTTCCCGCACGGTAAGGAAGATGACCACAACCGCGACGACCGAACCGCGCGGTGTGGCAGCAAGGGCGATCGCCGGCGATACATCTCCGCCGCGCTCTCGGTGACTGACCGGCAGATACGGACCGCAGGGCGGGTACCGCGGGACGCACGCTCGCCACGGCGGGTTGCGCGGCGGTGCTGGTCGTCCTCCCCGCACTCGGCGGCTTCTTCATACTCCCGGTCGTGGCGCGGCGAGAGAGACGGGCTCGCTTGTCTGTGACCGGCTCCCGGGGCACTCGAGGTGAGCGCCTCCTACGGTTCGTCGCCGACGGCCACGGTTCGGGCGAGGACACCCTCGGCGAGGCTGCGGAACTCCCGGAAACAGGTCTGCACATACTTCTGCGTGCTGCCGAGCGCGCCGTCGGCAGCCTTCAGGTCGAACATCGGCTTGCGGGCGTCGTGCGCGAGGGGCATGAGACTCCGGTAGTTGCGGAGGGTTGCGATGCGGTGGCGCTCGTCGCTCGGTGCATGGCCCTTGTCGTCGAGTACAGCCGTCGCGTAGACCCGGGGAATGCGCTGCAACCAGCGTTCGTACGCCTTCACCGGCCGGTCGAGCCGCATCTCCGGCTGCATGATCACGTAACCCAGTGGGCGCATACCGGCAGCCGGAGCGGAGAAGCCGGCGGGCACGCGCGGAAGAACCAGTTTCTGCCAGTCCGCCCGCCAGCTCCGCAGTGTGGGACCGAGGTTGCTGAGGCCCTTGAGGGAGAAGAGGTCGGCGGCCAGCGGCATGAGCACGGTGTCCGCCGCGATCAGCGCAGACCGATTGATCGCACCGAGGTTTGGACCAACGTCGATGAGCACGATGTCGGCCTGGACGGCCTCCGCGGCTTGTTCCATCACCCGGTGGAACGCGGTCGTGGTGCGGATAGCCGCGATATCGCCGGCGAACGTCTTGAACCACTCATTGGACAGCTTGTCCTCGAAGCGACTCAGGTCGAGGCTGCCGGCCAGCAGCCACAGCCCGTCCTGCAGCCGGGCGGGCTCGACATGCGCGACGTCACCCGTTCCTTCCAGGATCGGTCGCACCGCGTCGGCGATGGTCTGCCCACTGCGCACCCGGCCGGTGCCGGGCGAGGCCGGGCGGGAGGAGTCGTCGGCAACGGGATCGGCGGTGTTCTCCCAGAGCTCTTCGATCTCCGTCTCGTCGAGGCACATGGACGTCAGATTCGCCTGGGGGTCGAGGTCCACGGCCAGTACGGTGAGGCCGAGCCTGTGGAACATGTGCGCCAGGTGGTACGTCAGCGTCGTCTTCCCGACCCCGCCCTTGTTGTTGAAAAGCGCGATGGACGTCACGATGCCCTCCGGAGGGTGACCGCCCACGACGAGTCGTCGACCTGGAATTCGGCGGGCGGGTTGCCGTTCCTGGCGAGTGTCGCCTGCACCCTGCCGATACCGCGTCCGAACCTGTTCACGTAGCCGAGCCCCTTCATCGCCGCCGCGAGCGACGGGTTGCGGTAGTCGTTCACACGGTCGAAGTTCCCGTCGTTGACCTGTCCGTACGGGCCACCGGGGTTGGTGACCTCGATCCGGTCGTCGAACCACACGATGCGCACCGGCGCGTAGGACGTCTCGTAGTTGCGGTGCATCAGCGCGTTCATGGTGACCTCCCGCAGGGCCTCCAGCGGGTAGTCCGGGTGCGGCGTCTCCCGGAACCCCTCCTCGACGAGGCGGGTCCGCAGGTTGCTGCGCAGCAGCGGTTCGAGGCGGGCCGCGACCCCCACCAGGTTCTCGCGCAGCTCCTGGTCGTCGGCAACCGGCGCGTCGAGGTCCGTGCCCTGGTAGCGGACGAACTGCACGTACGCTCCGGGGATGCGACTGCTCGGGTCCAGTCCGACGGTGACCAGGCCCACGGCAGTCGGCACGCCGTCAGGGGTGGCGAGGTGGAGCGAGGAGAGTTGGACCTCCACCGGGCGCCCGTTCTCCTCGATGACCTCCGGGCCGACCATGGACGGCAGATAGGCCTGCCGGAACAGGTCCAGGTCCAGGTCGTCGAGCGTCGCCCGGGGCACGGGACGCGAGTCGTACGGGCCGTCAGCGGCTCTGCGGCGTTCCGTGAGGACGCGTTCGTCCTCACGGGTCGCCTTGCGGGTCGTCGGGCCCGGCCGCACCCAGACCACGCCCTCGAAGCGCACGTGCAGCGCGGCGGAGGCCTCCACATGGATGTGGACCACGGGCTTCCCCCGGTACACGGCCGCCCGCACGGTGAAGGAGGGCCGGTCCAGGATCCGTCCGTCGTCCCGGAGGTCGGTGAGGGCGAGCAGCGCGCGGTCGCTGACGTCCACGCCGTCGACCGGTGTGCCGTCGTCCGCGACTCCGACGAGGATGTCACCGCCGCCGCTGCCGGCGAGGTCGTTGGCCATGGCGCAGACGGCGTTGCCGATGGCGTCTCCGCGCTTGCCGTCCCGCTTGGCCGTCCGCTTGAACTCCAGGGTCGGGGACTCGCGCGTGCCGAGGATGTCCGCCAGGTCTGCTTCAGGTCCGTTCACACCGCGTATTGTGCCGGTTTCCTGTGACAGGTGAGCCGAGGGTGGACCACGTGCTCCTCGGCCCGCCTGTTCGCCTTCCGGGGGCGTGGTTGACCCTCGACCTGGTGAAAGGCTCAGGGTCATGGGTGTGGAGAGCGAGATGCGCAGTATCGGCGACATGGCGCGGGACAGCGGACTGAGCGCGAGCGCGCTGCGGTTCTACGACCGGTCCGGGGTTCTCGTGCCCGCCTGGGTGGATCCGCTGAGCGGGTACCGCTGGTACGGGCCCGGGCAGCTGGAGGAGGCCCGGGTGCTGGCCCGCGTGCGCCGGGCGGGCCTCCCGCTCGCGGACGTCCGGCTGCTGCTGGCCGCCTGGTCCGGCGCGGACACGGAGCTCGTCCGGGCCCTGCTCGACGCGCACCTGCGCCGCCTCGAACAGGGCCTGGCCGACGCGCGTGCCGAGTTCTCCGCGATCCGTGCACTACTCGACGACAGGGAGACACCCATGACCTCATCCGGCACGCCCACCGCAGCACACGTCACCGTCCCCGCGGCCGGGCTCGCCGACGCCCTGGACGCGGTCCGCTTCGCGGTGGGCACCGATCCGGCCCTGCCCGTGCTCGGCGGGGTGCTGTTCGACGTAGAGGGCGACGCGGTGCGTGTCGTGGCGACCGACCGCTACCGCCTGGCGGTCGGCGAGGCCCGCACCGAGAGCCACGCCCGGGCGAGGACGACGGCCCTCGTCGACGCACCGCTCGCCGACGCGATGCGCGCGCTGCTCGGCGGCGAGGGCTCCGCACGGCTCACCGTGGACGGAGGCCGGGTGACGCTGGAGACCGACGGCGGCCAGGCGGGCGGCACCTGCCTCGACCACGCGTTCCCCGACTACCGCCGCCTCGTCCAGCTCCCGGCCGGCCGCCGGGCGACCGTGGACGCGGCCGACTTCGGGGAGGCCCTGCGGTCCGGCCCGGTGCGCGTCCATGAGGACGCGGAACGGCCCGGTGTGACGTACGAGGTGAGCGTGGTGAGGGTGGCCGACGAGGACGGAGTCGTCACGGTCCTCGGCGAAGGTGAAGGCGGCGGTGGCGACGAGCACCGCGTCGGCGTCAACCGGGACTACCTCCTGGACGCGCTGGCGGCGGGCGACCGGGACCGTCTGGTCCTGGAACTCGGCGCGCCCACGGCCCCCGTGGTGATCCGGCGGCCGGACGACGCGGGCACGTACTCACTGTTGATGCCAGTGCGTCTGGAGGACTGAGCACGGGCCGGGGAGACCGGGAAGCCGAACCACGGGCCGGGGCGGGGCCGTCGGGTGCGGGTGCCGGTCTGCGGGCGCCGGACGGACGCGGCCGGCCGTCTGTCCCCCGCCCCTCGGGGGCGGCGACGACGCCAGACGTCCCGCGCACCGGTCTCACGATCGGGAACCGGAACAGGCACGCCCCCCGGGCGTTGGTAGCATCCGCTGATCATCGCGGCGGTGCCGGGTCTGGGGAGCCCCGGCACCGTTCGCCTGCGCCAGCGCCGCGTCCCGCAGGCGGTGGCCTTCCAGGGGAGGGTTCCATGAAGCATGCCCGGCCGCGCGCCGCCCGCCATCGTCTGACAGGCGCTGTGGTGCTGACGCTGGCAGTCGGTTCGATCACCTCCACGGCCGGGGCCGTGGCGGCGCCGGTGGCCGAGGTGCCGGACGTGCTCTCGACGGACGCAGCCGAATCAGACGTCGCGCCGGTCGAGCCCGGTTCCGAGGTCGTCTCGGCCGGAGCCACGGGGTTTCTGACCCGGGATCCCGACACGGAGGTGCGCTGGACCCGGTACGCCGACGGCACGAGCACGGTCCTGGGCAAGAGCCCCGTCGCAGCTGACCCTCTCGTGCACGGTGCGGCTTCGGACATCGTCGCGGTCCGCCAGGGCCGGGCGGCCGTGGACCTCCACAACATGGCGACCGGCGCGGCACCGGTCCATGTGGATCTGGGCTACATACCCGGCAGCGCGGAGTACCTCGGTACCGCGGGGTCGGTCGTCGTAGCCTCGTCGGAGACGGCACCCGGCATGGACCAGGTGTATCTGGTCAGGACGAGCGCGTCCTTCCGGATGGTGAACGGCCTGCCGCCCGAGGCGGCTTCGGTGTCCGTGGCGGCGTCGACGGACGGGGCGCTGCTGCTGCTCTACCGTCTCGGCGCGAGCGCCTGGCATGTGGCGGTGGTGGACACGGCGACCGCGGAGGTCACCGAGAGCCACGCGGTCTCCCACACGGGCGGCAAGATCGCCGCGGCGCTGTCGCCGACCCACCTCGTCTGGTTCGACCGGCCCGACCCGTCCTTCGACGGATCGGTGCTCAACACCGTGGAGCGCGGCAGCGGTCAGGTCCGGCGCGTGAACGTGCCCGGGATGTACAGCCCGGTCGTCGGCGTCGCCGGTTCCTGGGTCACGTACGCCCAGAGCACCCCCCTGCTCGCCAACGCTCCCCGCACCGGTGCACCGTTGACGGCCGTGCCCCTCGCCGGGGGGACCGGTGTGCGACTGCTGGACCACGTCACGACACTCGTTCCCGGGCCGGGCGGAAGCCTGCTGGCCATGGGCGGCAGCCTCGCGACCGGAGAGGGCGTCTACCGCATCACCGGCGGCACGAGCGCCCCGCCGTCCGCCGCCCCGGTGGGGTCCACGGGGGAGCCGACCCAGCTGACCCTCCTCGGCCACGACATACCCCGGGTGGCCGACCTCGACGAGAACCAGGGCCGGCTCCCGATGACCTGGCGCCTGTCGCACCTCAGCGTGGAGCTGACCTACCGCATCCGCCACCTCGCCACCGGCCGGACCCTGCAGTTGGGCGGGGATCCGTTCGACCCTCTCAAACCGAGGGCGCAGGAGCTGGTGTTCAGCTGGAGCGGGCAGCTGCGCGACAACGGGCGGACGGTCGCCGCTCCGAACGGGGAGTACTCCTGGGAGCTGACGGCCACGGCGCTGAGCGGTATCGGCGCGCCCGTCACGGTCGGCGGGACGTTCACGGTGAAGCGGACTCCGGGACCGCACGACTACACCGACAACACGAGCCCCGACCTCCTCGCCCGTGACACCTCGGGCAGGCTGTGGCTGCAGGACACCACCTTCGATGCCGCCGAGGGAGGGCACAATCACCCGCCGGAGCGGCTCGTCGGCGGCGGCTGGCAGATCTACAACAGCGTCGAGGCCACCGGCAACATCGCGGGAGGCGCGGCCGGCGACCTCGTCGCCCGCGACAAGGCGGGAGTCCTCTGGCTCTACCAGGGCCGCGGCGACGGCACGTTCACCACCCGCGTGAAGATCGGCGGCGGCTGGCAGGGCTACACCCGCATCGCGGCCGGCAGTGACCTCACCGGTGACGGACGGGCCGATCTCGTCGCCACGGACAGCTCAGGGGCCCTCTGGCTCCACCGGGGCACCGGCAACGCGGGCGCGCCCTTCGCGGCCCGGACGAAGGCCGGCCTCTCCGGCTGGCAGCAGTTCAACAGCATCGAGGCCACCGGCAACATCGCGGGAGGCGCCGCCGGCGACCTCGTCGCCCGCGACAAGGCGGGAGCCCTCTGGCTCTACCAGGGCCGCGGCGACGGCACGTTCACCACCCGCGTGAAGATCGGCGGCGGCTGGCAGGGCTACACGCACCTGGTCGGCGCGGGGGACAGCAACCTCGACGGCCGCCCCGACCTGTACGCCACCACCCCGTCCGGTCACATGTACTGGTACGAGGGGACCGGCAAGGCGTCCGCGCCCTTCGCCGGACGGGAGCCGTCGCTCGGCGTCGGCGGCGACCAGACGTCGTACGACGACTACATCTGACGCTCGTCCCGCAGCAGGGCGCGCCCGCCCCGCGGACGGGCGCGCCCCGCGTGCCGCGGTGGGTGTCAGGCCGCGCAGCCGGTGAACTCGGCGCCGGTGCGGGCGAGGTAGACGCTCGCGCCGCCCTGGGTGTCGCTGGTGAGCGGGACGGTGACGGTGTCCTGGGTCTTCCAGGGGTAGCCGCCCGCGTCGAAGGTCCACTCACCGGTGACCTCGGTGGCGAGCGCCGCGAGGGCCACCCAGCCGTAGTGGGCGGGCGGCACCGAGACGGTCAGGCTGTTGCCCAGGGTCTCCCTGAGGTCGTAGGAGACGCTGCCGGTGATGGTCTGGCTGACGGTGGCCTGGAGGGCGCCCGGTGTGCCGCCGCTCACGCCGGTGGTGAACTGGATGCCGAGCGTGCTCGTCCAGCCGCTGCTGGTGGAGAGCGTGAAGGTCCACTGCACCGGCTCGGGGGTGCCGTTGTACCAGACCGGGGAGACGCACTGCCTCGGCAGCGGCTCCGCGGGGGCCTGGACGCCCTTGCGCCAGGTGCAGGTCGACGCGTCCTGCTGGCAGCGGACCGAGGCGAAGTCCACGGCCGCCTCGAAGGCCGCGGGGGACGCCGACGCGGGCAGGCGCCACTTCTGGGCGGCGCTTCCGTTGCAGGTGTAGGTCTGGGTCCAGGCGTCGTCGTACTGGGCGCCGAGCACGATGTCGAGGCACTTGTGGGTGCCGGCGTTGCGGATCATGAAGGTGTTCGCGGCGCCGGTCACCGGCTGGAAGTACCAGCGCTGGGCGGAGACCCCCGAGCAGTTCTGCTGGCGGAGCGGGACACCGACCGCCGCGCACTTGCCGGTCGTGTCGTTGACGAGGGTGAACGAGCCGTTGGCCTGGAGGTCGGCGGTCCACTGCTGGTGGTAGCCGGGCGCCGAGTTGGTGACGAGGAAGACGCCTTCCCCGGTGTTCCCGTTCTGTACGTCGAGGTTCCGGCCGCCGTTGACCGTGGTGAGCGTCAGTCCGCTCAGCGCGGTCACGGCCGTGCCGGCGCCGTCCGCCTCCGCGGCCGCCGTGGGAGCGGCGGGGAGAAGGGCCGCGGCGAACGCGGCGGCGAACGCGGTGAGCGTTCTGAGCAGGTAGGGGCGCTTGCGCGGTGTCATCTCGGATACTCCCGGTCGGGTTGGGTGTCCAAGGCCCGGACGCCGCGGCGGGCGGGGGCCGGACGGTCGGGAGTCATGCACATGTCATATCGCATCGCGTACTGCCCCCCGGCTCTCCCCCTCGCGCACGCAACTGCGTCGCGGCCTTCCTGATGCGCATCCTGCGGGACGGCGCACCGATCCGGAGGAGCATTCCGGATAGCTGTCCGAGAAGCAGGCGGAAGGCGGCCGAGACCCGACCCGGTGCGCGCCCGCGCACGCCCCCCGCGACGAGGGTGCGGCCGCGCGCCCGTTGCCGGAGGCGGCCGCGCACTCGATCCCCCGGGGGCGGCCGCGCGCCCGCCTCGCACCGTCAGGTCAGACCCGCCGTCCGCGCCCGCTCCACCGCCGGGCCGATGGCCCGGGCGACCGCGTCGACGTCCGCCTCGGTGGAGGTGTGGCCGAGGCTGAAGCGGAGGGTGCCGCGGGCGAGGTGGGGTTCGGTGCCGGTGGCGAGGAGGACGTGGCTGGGCTGGGCGACGCCCGCGGTGCAGGCGGAGCCGGTGGAGCACTCGATGCCCTGGGCGTCGAGCAGCAGCAGAAGCGAGTCGCCCTCGCAGCCCGGGAAGGTGAAGTGGGCGTTGGCGGGCAGGCGGTCGACGGGGTCGCCGCCGAGGATCGCGTCCGGGACGGCCTCGCGGACGGCGTCCACCAGCCGGTCGCGGAGCGCGCCCACCTCGCGGGCGAACTCCTCGCGCCGTTCGGCGGCGAGCCGGCCCGCGACCGCGAAGGAGGCGACGGCGGGGACGTCGAGGGTGCCGGAGCGCACATGGCGCTCCTGGCCGCCGCCGTGCAGCACGGGCACGGGGCTGTACTCGCGGCCCAGCAGCAGGGCGCCGATGCCGTACGGGCCGCCGATCTTGTGCCCGGAGACGGTCATCGCGGCGAGCCCGGAGGCAGCGAAACCGACGTCCAGCTGACCGAACGCCTGCACGGCGTCGGCGTGCAGGGGAACGCCGAACTCCCGCGCAACGGAGGCAAGTTCGGCAACGGGGAAGACGGTGCCGATCTCGTTGTTGGCCCACATCACGGTGGCCATGGCGACGTCGTCCGGGTTCCTGGCGATCGCCTCGCGCAGGGCGTCGGGGTGGACCCGCCCGTGCGCGTCGACCGGCAGGTACTCCACCGTCGCGCCCTCGTGCTCGGCGAGCCAGTCCACGGCGTCGAGGACGGCGTGGTGCTCGACGGGGCTGGCGAGAACGCGGGTGCGGGCCGGATCGGCGTCGCGGCGGGCCCAGTAGAGGCCCTTCACGGCGAGGTTGTCGGCCTCGGTGCCGCCCGAGGTGAAGACGACTTCGCTGGGGCGGGCGCCGAGGGCTTCGGCGAGGGCTTCGCGGGACTCCTCGACGGTACGGCGGGCCCGGCGCCCGGCGGCGTGCAGTGCGGACGCGTTGCCGGTGACGGCGAGGTGGGCGGTCATCGCCTCGATCGCCTCCGGAAGCATCGGAGTCGTCGCGGCGTGGTCGAGGTAAGCCATGGTGGCCCCGATTCTACGAGGCGGTCCGAGGGGCGCGGACGCGGCGCAGGGTCGCACGCCGGTCGCGGCCGCGCGCGGGGCGCGGAGACGGTCGCGGAGAGAGCACCGAAGGGGGTGAGGAGGGGGGCGAGGAGGGGGTTGCGGAGAGGGGGCGCCGGGGCGCGGGCATGAGGTCCGATGGCGCGGACGGCGGGTTCCGCACGGGGTGAGGGGCGCCTTCCGCCACGCCGGTGCGGGGGCGGGTACGCCGGAAGGGAACGGCGGGTTCCGCCGGGGAGGCGGCGGGCACCGCAGGAGGCGCGGAGGCGGCTCCCGCAGCGCAGAGCGGCGGCTTGGGCCGGTGGCCTGCTGCGGTCCGCGGAGGGCTTCTGCGCCAGGGACCGGGGGGCGGCTCTCCCCCGGTGGCGGCTGACCGGCCGCCGCGCGGCGGCCGGTCAGCCGCCGAAGCCCCAGACGACGGAGCCGTTCGCCGTGACCAGGACGGCGAGGACCACGAGGTCGGCGACGCCGAGCCCGAGCCCGAGGAGTGCCCGGCCGCGGCGGGCGGTGCCGCGCAGCAGGGCGAGGGAGGCGAGCACGATGGCGGTCGGCCCGAGGACGATGTTCATGACGAGCAGTCCGGTGAGGCCCAGAACGAAGGCGGCGACGGCCATCCCGTCTGCGTCCCGGGTGCCCGCGGGCGCGGCGGCCTGCGGGGCGGCAGGCTCCTCCGGGCGTCGCTCGGCCGCCTCCTCCCCGGCGGCGGGATCGGGGCCCGCCGGTCCGGACGTGCGGGCGGCGGGTCGTACGAGGGTGTCGGTGCGCATGGGTTCTTCTCCTTCCGGTCGATGGGTCAGCCGCGCCGGGCGCGGCGCTCGCGCACGGCGAAGACGATCAGCCAGCAGCCGATCACGGTGCCGGCGACGAGGGAGGCAGAGGCGGGGAGCTGGACCACGGCGCCCAGCATGATGCCCATGACGAGGAGCGCGGCGACGAGGATGATCACGGCCGTCCTTCCGGTGGACCAGTACGTATCAGAGGTTTCAGAGTACGTATGTTCACTGACTGAGGAGTCTACTCTTCCCAATTCGAGATAACGGTTGTTTACTGAATGTCATGAGTCACACCGTCGGCGTCCGCCAGGCCCAGAAGCAGAAGACCCGCCAGGCACTTCTGGACGCGGCACTGCGCCTGCTGGAGGACCAGAGCCTGAGCAGCGTGGGACTGCGCGAGGTCACCCGGGCCGTGGGAGTCGCCCCGACCGCCTTCTACCGGCACTTCACCGGCATGGCGGACCTCGGCGTGGCCCTGGTCGAGGAGGCCCTGGGCTCGCTGCACGCGACGATCGGGGAGGCGCTGAGGGAGCCGGCGGACGAGGACCGCATCGACCGCACGGTGGCCCTCGTGGCCGGGCTGGTGCGCACCTCCCCCGCGCATGTGCGCTTCGTGGCGCGGGAGCAGCACGGCGGTGTGGCGGCCGTGCGCACGGCGATCGCCGAGCAGTTGGCGCGGTTCGCGGACGAGGTGGCCGCGTTCTTCGCCGCCGAGCCCGAGTCGGCGGGATGGAGCGAGGACGATCTGGAGATGCTCGCCGGCCTGTACGTGGACCACATGGTGATGACCGCCTCGGCGTTCCTGGAGGCGGGCCCGGGGGGCGAGGAGCGGGTGAGCGCGCTGGCGCGGCGGAGGCTGCGGCTGGTGACTCTGGGCCGCCGGCACTGGCTGGACTGAGGCACGAGGGGCGGAGAACACGCGCGGTGCGGGGCATGAGGCACGCACCGCGCCCCCCGTCCGGTGGACGGGGGGCGCGGTGTGGTGCCGTGCGATTCCGGGGCAGGCGCAAGGCGATGCCGCCCGCGGCGGGGTCAGGCCGTGCGCGGCGCCTTGGCCAGCTGGCGGGACTGGGCGACGAGGCGGCCGGCCGAGTCCCAGACCTCGGCGTCCTCCTCCAGGAAGCCGCCCGCCAGGTTGCGGGTGGTGATGGAGACCCGCAGCGGACCGGGCGCGGGGCGGCACCGCACGTGGGTGGTCAGCTCGACCGTCGGGGTCCAGCCCGTCAGCCCGAGTTCGAACGAGGTCGGCGGCAGCGCGTCCACCGTCAGCAGCAGCGAGAGCGGGTCCGCGTCCCGGCCGTCGGCCAGTTGGAACCAGCCGCGCATCTCGCCCTTGCCCGAGGGCGCGCCGATCGCCCAGCCGACGGTGGCCGGGTCGAGCCTGATGTCGAGGCGCTCGGTGATGGCGGAGCTGCCGGGGATCGGGGCGGGGCCGTCGGACGGCCCGAAGCAGTGCTCGATCGGCGCGATGACCGGCGGCTCGGCCGAGGTGCGGACCTCGTCCGGGAGCGCGTCGAGGTCGCCGTAGGTGGCCAGGACGCGGATGCGCTCGACCTCGGTGCCGTCCTCCGCGAACTGGAAGAGGGACGCCTGGCCGGTGGAGAGGGTGCGCCCGGTGCGGACGACCTCGGTGCGGATCACGGCGGGCCCGGGACGGGACGCCGTGAGGTAGTGCGCCGAGACCGAGAAGGGGTCGGCGTGCGGGAGGGCGTCGCCGAGCGCGCGGCCCAGCATCGCGAGCAGGTAGCCGCCGTTGACGGCGTGGATGATCGTCCAGCCCGCCGAGAGCTCCGCGTCGTAGACGCCGGGCTCGCGGCGGACGACCGCGGTGTCGCGGTCGAACTCGCTGTCGCCGACGGTCGCCTTCGCCGTGCGCGTCCCGCCGGTCGTCGTCCGCACCGCCGTCTGTGCTGCCTCTGCCATGCCGGTACCGTACAACAAACAATTACTGAGCGGTAGCTTTTTCCTCGGTGGCGGCCGAGCGCCGGTTCCAGGCGCGCGGGGCCCGCCAGTGGTAGCGCATGGCCAGCAGCCGCAGGGCGAAGGCGGTCACCACCGCGATGCCGCTGGTGAGCGCGTTCAGGGCGTCGAACTGGATGCAGAGCACGACGATGGTGGCGCCGACGATCGCCGGCACCGCGTACAGGTCGCGGTCCCAGCGCAGCAGCGAGGGCACCTCGTTGGCGAGGACGTCGCGCAGCACACCGCCGCCGACGGCCGTCGCGAGGCCCAGCGCGGCGGAGGAGGTGAGGTTCAGGCCGTACTCGTACGCCTTGGTCGTCCCGGTGACGCAGAACAGGCCGAGCCCGGCCGCGTCGAAGACGTTCACCCCGACCTGGATGCGCTCCACGTGCGGGTGCAGGAAGAAGACGAGCACGGTGGCGACCAGGGGGGTCACGAAGTACCCGAGATCCGTGAAGGCGGCGGGCGGTACGGCCCCGATGATCAGGTCGCGGATGAGCCCTCCGCCCAGCGCCGTGACCTCGGCGAGGACGGCGATGCCGAAGACGTCGAAGTTCTTCCGTACGGCGAGCAGCGCGCCCGAGATCGCGAAGACGAAGATCCCGGCGATGTCGAGCGCGTGCTGGACGGAGGGCGTGAAGAGTTCTTGGAACACCGGACAGTTCTACCGTGCGCGTCGCTGTCCGGTGTTCCCGGGCGCTCCCGAGTCCGTCAGGCGGACTCGGAAGCCTCCTTCGCCTGCCCCTTGGCCACGGGCTCGTCGGCGGCGGGCTTCTCCGCCGCGGGCTCCTCGATGGCCGGCTTCTCCGCCACGGCCTCCTCGGTGACGGCCACCTCCGCGGTGCCGCCCGCCTCGGAGCCCTCCGGCCCCTCGGCGCCGGTGTCCCCGGCGTCGTCGCCGGAGCCGCTCGCGGCCGCTTCGGCGGGGGCCTCACCGGAGGCGTCCGCGTCCGCGGCGGGAACCGCCCCGTCGGCGGCCGGACGGGGCGCGGGGACGGCGACCGCGGCGGACGCCGGGTCCGTCACCGTCTCGGAGACCGCGGCCTCCTTCGACGCCACCGCCTCCGTCGCCACGACCGCGTCGATGCCGGTCGAGCGGGTCTGCACGACCGTGCCCTCGTCGATCTCGCGGGCGTAGTGGCAGGCGACCTTGTGCCCGTCGCCGAGGTCGGTCAGCGCCGGACGCTCCACCGCGCACTTGTCCTGCGCCCACGGGCACCGGGTGTGGAAACGGCAGCCGGCCGGAGGGTTGGCCGGCGACGGCAGGTCGCCCTGGAGCAGGATGCGCTCCCGCCGGTCCTCGATCTCCGGGTCCGGCACCGGGACCGCCGACATCAGCGCCTTGGTGTACGGGTGCTTGGGCCCCTCGTACAGCACGTCGCTCGGCGCCTCCTCGACGAGCCCGCCCAGGTACATCACGCCGATGACGTCGGAGATGTGCCGGACGACGGCGAGGTCGTGCGCGATCACCAGGTAGGTGAGGCCCAGGGACTCCTGGAGCTCCTCCAGCAGGTTGATGACCTGCGCCTGGACGGAGACGTCCAGGGCCGAGACCGGCTCGTCGCAGATGATCACGTCCGGTTCGAGGACGAGCGCCCGCGCGATGCCGATGCGCTGGCGCTGACCGCCGGAGAACTCGTGCGGGTAGCGGGAGAGCGCGTTGGCCGGCAGGCCGACCTTGGCGAGGATCTCCTTGATCTTCTCCCGGCGCTCGGCCTGGTCCTTGCCGATGCCGTGCGCGGCCATGCCCTCGGCGAGGATCGACTCGACGTTCTGCCGGGGGTTGAGGCTGCCCAGCGGGTCCTGGAAGACCATCTGGAGACGGCGGCGGAAGCGGCGCATCTCCTCGTCGGGCAGCTTCGCCAGGTCGGTGCCGTCGAAGACGACCTCGCCGTCGGTGACGTCCACCAGCCGCAGCACGGCCCGGCCGAGCGTCGTCTTGCCGCAGCCCGACTCGCCGACGAGCCCGTACGTCTGACCGGCCTCGACCTTCAGGGAGACGCCGTCGACCGCGTAGACGTGGCCGACCGTGCGGTCGAAGAAGATGCCCTTCTTGACGGGGAAGTGGACCTTCACACCGTCGAGTTCGAGCAGACTCATGCCGAGACCTCCGCCTGGTTCTTGGGAAGGACCGGGTTGACGCAGCGCACCTGGTGGCCCGCGGCGCGTGGTTCGGTCAGTTCGGGGGTGCCCGTCAGGCACTCCATCGTGTAGTGGTCGCAGCGGGGGGCGAAGGCGCAGCCGTCGGCCCAGGCGATCCGGTCGTTGATGGAGCCGCGGATCGGGCGGAGCGGCTCGCCGCGCGGGGCGTCCAGGCGCGGGATGGAGCCGAGCAGCCCGTGCGCGTACGGGTGGGTGGGGTGGGCGAACAGCTCGCGCCGTGCCGCGGATTCCACCGCCCGTCCCGCGTAGAGCACGTTGACCTGGTCGCACAGGCCGGCGACGACACCCAGGTCGTGGGTGATCATCAGCAGGGCGGTGCCCTCCTGGTCGACCAGTTCCTTGAGCAGTTCGAGGATCTGGGCCTGGATGGTCACGTCGAGCGCGGTGGTCGGCTCGTCCGCGATCAGCATCCGGGGCGCGCAGGCCACGGCCATGGCGATCAGCGCACGCTGGCGCATGCCGCCGGAGAGCTGGTGCGGGTACTCCTTGAGCCGCGTCGGGTCGGGGATGCCGACCCGGTCCAGCAGGTGGGCCGCCTCCTTGCGGGCGGCCTCCCCCTTCAGCCCGCGGTGACGCTGGAGGATCTCGGTGACCTGCACGCCGATCGGGATGACCGGGTTCAGCGAGGACAGCGGGTCCTGGAAGATCATCGCGAGCTGGCTGCCGCGCAGGTCGCGCCGCTTCGCCGGGCTCATGGACAGCAGGTCGGCGCCGTCGAAGAGGGCCCGGCCGCCGATCCGCACGCCCTTGCCCGGCAGCAGGCCCATCAGCGCGAGCGAGGTGACGGACTTGCCGCATCCCGACTCGCCGACGAGACCGACGACCTGACCCTGGTCGACGTCGAAGGAGACGCCGTCGACCGCCGTGGAGTCCTTGCGGCCCTTGGCGGTGAAGGTGACGCTGAGTTCGTCAACGGAAAGCAGTGCCATGGGACTTCAGCCTCGCAGCTTCGGGTCGAGGGCTTCGCGCATGGCCTCGCCGAGCAGGGTGAAGCCGAGGGCGGTGATGATGATGCCGATGGCCGGGTAGGCCGCCATCATGGGCTCGTTGTCGAAGAACCGCTGCGCCTGGGAGAGCATCACGCCCCACTCGGGCACCGCGGGGTCGGGGTTGCCGAGGCCCAGGTAGGAGAGCGCCGCCGCCTCGATGATCGCGGTGGCGAGGCTGAGCGTCGCCTGGACGATCACGGGGCTGAGCGAGTTCGGCAGGATCTGCGTGAGCACGATCCGCCGCTTGCGCACACCGAGCGCCTTCGCCGCGAGCACGTAGTCGGCGCCGCCCTGGGCGAGCATCGAACCGCGCAGCATGCGGGCGAAGACGGGGATCTGCACGACACCGACGGCGATCATCACGGTGGTCAGGGACTGGCCCAGGACCGCGGCGATCGAGACGGCGAGCAGCAGGCCCGGCAGCGACAGCATGATGTCGGTGATGCGCATGATCACGGTGTCGACGCGCTGGCCGACCCGTCCGCCGAGCGTGGCCGCCGCGCCGGACAGGATGCCGACGAGCGCACCGACGACCAGGCCTATCAGCATCGAGACGACGCCGACGAGCAGGGTCTGGCGCGCGCCGACGAGCATCCGGGAGAACAGGTCGCGGCCCAGGTGGTCGAGGCCGAACCAGTTCTCGCCGCGCATGCCGACGAACTTGCCCTGGTTGGGGAAGACCTCGCCGCGCCAGGTCTGCGCGGTGGGGCTGTGCGGGGCGATCCACGGGCCGATGATCGCGAGCACCACGAAGACGGCGATGACGGCGGCGCCGATGATCGCCATCTTGCTGGAACGCAGCCGCCGCATGGCCTCGCGCCACAGGCTGGCGCCGGTGGTGGCCTCGGAGGTCTGCATCAGCTCGGCGAGCCGGTCGATCTTGTCGGCCTTCTTGGTCATGGTCGTCACGTCAGTGCACCCGCACTCTCGGGTCGATGATGCTGTACGCGAGGTCGACCAGCAGGTTGATGAGGACGTACACCATCGCGATGAAGAGGATGAACCCGACGAGCACCGGGTAGTCGCGGGCGTCGATCGAGGTGCGGATGAAGGAGCCGATGCCGCCGAAGGAGAACACCGACTCGGTGAGCACCGCGCCCGACAGCAGGCTGCCGGTCAGCAGGCCGACGGCGGTGATCACGGGGAGCATGGCGTTGCGCAGCACGTGCCGGCCGCGGACGACGCGCTTCTCCAGGCCCTTGGACTCGGCGGTGCGGACGTAGTCCTCGCCGAGGACCTCCAGCACGCTGGCCCGGGTCATGCGCACGATCACCGCGAGGGGGATGGAGGCGAGCGCGACGGCGGGCAGGATCAGGTGCATGATCGCGTCCCAGCTCGCGTCGAACTCACCGGTGAGCAGGCCGTCCAGGACGGCGAACCCGGTGACGTCCGTCGCGTTGAGGCCCGTCGAGAGCCGCCCGTAGCTGGGGAACCACTGGAGCTGGACGGCGAAGATGCCCTTGAGCAGCAGCGCCAGGAAGAACACCGGGATGCAGATGCCGAGCAGCGACCCGGACACCGAGGCCACGTCGAGCCAGCCGCCGCGCCGCTTGGCGGCCAGGTAGCCGAGCGGGATGCCGACGAGGACGGCGATGAGGATCGCCGCGATGCTGAGCTCCACCGTCGCCGGGAAGCGCAGGGCGAACTCGTCCCACACCGGCTGGCCGGTCTGGGTGGACGTGCCGAGGTCGAGCTCGACGATGCGCTTGAGGAAGCGCCAGTACTGGACGTAGACGGGCTGGTCGAGGCCCAGTACCCGGTTGATTCTCGCCACTTCGGCTTCGGTCGCCCGCTCGCCCAGGATCGCTGAGGCGGGTCCGCCGGGCAGTCGGTTCAGCCAGAGGAACAGCAGGACCGACAGGCCGAGCAGGGTGGGAATGAGCTGTAGCAGTCTTCGTACGACGAGTCGCAGCACCCCGCATGCCCCTTTCTCACGTGCGTCGAAGCGGGTCCGCCCGGCCACGGAGGTGCTGTGGCCGGGCGGACCCGCAGGGTTTTCGATTACTTGAAGGAGACCTCGGCGAAGTTCTCCTGCGTCAGCGGGGAGACCTTCGGCGGGTTGACGTTCTTGCCGAACGCGATGGCCGGCGGGGAGGAGGAGATCGGCACGCCCGGGGCGTAGGCCATGATCGCCTCGTTGGCGGCCTTGTAGGCGTCGACGCGACCCGCGGGGTCGGTCACCTTGGAAGCGGCGTTGACGGCGTCGAAGACCTTCTGGTCCTTGAAGCCCCACTGCTTGTCGTACCCGGCGAACCAGGTGCCGATGAAGTTGAAGCCGTCGTTGAAGTCACCGGTCCAGCCGAGCATGTGCAGGGCGCAGGAGCCCGCCTCGGTGGCGTCCAGGTAGTCCGGGGCCCACTTCATGGCCTTCGGCTTGACGGTGATGCCGGCCTTCTCCAGGTCGGCCTTCATCAGCTCGAACATGTCCTGCGGAGCGGGCATGTACGGGCGGGTGACCTCGGTCGGGTAGCAGAACTCGACCGTCAGCTTCTCCTCACCGGCGGCCTTGAGGAGCTCCTTGGCCTTGTTGGTGTCGAAGGGGTAGGTCTGCACCTTGTCGGAGAAGCCGGCGACCGTGTCGGGCATGAACTGGGTCGCGGCCTTGCCGCCCTCGGGCAGCTGGGTCTTGACCAGGTTCTCGCGGTCGATGGCGTGGGTGATGGCCTGGCGGACCTCGGGCTTCTTCAGCGCCGGGTTCACCTCCTGGCTCATACCGACGTAGAAGATGTTGAAGACGTCACGGGTCGGGACCTGGTAGCCCTCGCCCTCCAGCGTCTTCACATCGGCCGGGGCGACGAGGTCGTAGCCGTCGATGTCGCCGGCCTGGAGGGCCTGGCGGCGGCCGTCCTCGGTGTCGATCGTGCGGAAGACCAGGTTCTTGACCTTGGCCTTCTCACCCCAGTAGCCGTCGAAGGCCTCGAGCGAGACCTCCTTGTTGCCCTTGTTCCACTTGGTGATCTTGTACGGGCCGGTGCCGGCGACCGTGCCGGCCTCCTGGCTGTACTTGGGGTACGTGATCGCGTCGCCCTTGGCGGTCGCGTCCTGCTTCTCGTACTCCTTGAGGGCCTTCGGCGAGTGGATCGCGAGCGCCTGGAGGGAGAAGCCGCCCGGGAGGTTGGCGGAGGGCTCGTTGACCTCGATGACGGCGGTGTTCTCGTCCTTGGCGGTGCAGGACTTGAAGTTCGCCTTCGGGGCCTCGGGGTCCTCGTTCTTCGCGAACCCGCCCATGATGGTCTGCCAGTAGTAGGAGACCGCGCTGGACTGGTACGTGCCCTTCCAGTTGAACCAGTGGTTGTAGTTCGCGCAGACGGCGGCGGCGTTGAACGCCTCGCCGTCGTGGAACTTCACGCCCTGGCGCAGGTTGAACGTCCAGACCTTGCCGGCCGGGTCGCTGGACCACTTCTCGGCGAGACCGCCGACGAGCTCGCTGCCGCCGGGCTCGTGCTCGAGAAGGGCCTCGAACGCCTGACGGGTGACGCGGAACGTCTCACCGTCACTCGCGAGGGCCGGGTCGAGGGAACCGGGGTCACCGGCGCCGGCGAAGACGAAGGTGTCCTTCGCGCCGGCCTTGTCACCGCCCTCGCCGCGCTCGGAGGAGCATCCCGTGGCAACCAGTCCGACAGCGACGGCTGCCGTGATCACCCGAGCAGCTCGGGACTTGAGTATTCGCATGGGTCCACCCCTGGTTCACCATGTGGAAGGTCTTGACGGCCGAACACTACAGATCAGGGGCACGACGGTGAACAGTCCGGATAGCGGTGATACCTACCTGAGACCCGGACACTCAACAAACCGGTCATATCCGGGACATCCTCCCCCGGCCAGTTAACACCCTTGACATCTGGACCAGTTCGAGGATGGGTGTTCGAGCCGTATCTCATCCCTTGGGCGGGTCGAGCTGACCGGGGAGCGGACAGGGAGCGGACGGGGACGGATCAGCGCAGGCCACCGGCCGCGCCGGGCTGCGGGTAGCCGTATCCGCCGCCCCCGGCGGCGGGGCCCCCGGCATGCGCCTCGCGGTCGTAGAAGGGCCGCGCGTTGGCCCGCATCCACATCGTCACGGGGTCGTACTCGTCGGCCAGGGCCACCGTGGAGACCGGCAGGCCCTCCGGGACCGCGCCGACGGACTGCTGCATCATCACGCGCACCGACTCGACCGCCTGCGGACCGGTGTCGTACAGGTCGAGGCCGACGGCGAGGTAGGCGGGGCCGACCGCGGGCTGCACCCAGGCCCGGCGCAGCGAGCGCACGGCGGGGGTGCGGTGGGCGGTCTGCGTCAGCAGGGCGTAGAACTGCGGGATCTCGACCGCCGGTTCGGACAGGCGCAGCGGTCCGGCCGGCATCCGGTCGAGACCGGAGGCGATACGGCGCAGATCCAGCCAGGGGATGCCGACGCCGCCGCCCTGGGCGTGCGGGTTGAGCCAGACGCCCCACCGCTCCGGGAAGAGGATGCGGGCGATGTCCGGACCGCTCACGACCTCGTGCGCGCGAGTCCAGCCGGAGGCCGTGAGCTCCTGCGGGGAGGTGACGCAGGGGGCGTAGCCCACGCCGTCGACCTCGATGTTCCCGTACTGGGCGTCGGGCGAGCCGGGCTGCCCGTGCCACAGGAGCATCCAGAGCCGGCCCCCCGCCGGATCGGCGAGGGCGCGCAGCAGCGCCTCGTACGCGTCGTAGCGCCCGGGAGTCACCTGGCGCAGCATGTGCTCGACCTGCCCGGCCGCCGCGGTGCCTGACGCGCTCACCCTGGATTCCGCCCCTTCGTCCTGCACGGCGGCGCGATGCGCGCCTTGCCGCCCGTCGTGTGCTGCTGGTGCCCTGTCCTGCTGGTACTGGTGCTGGTGCCCTGTGCTGCTCGTGCCGTGCCGTGCCCTGTACTGCTGGTGCCGTGCTTCCGCCGTGCCGGTCGTGCTCTGCCGTGCCGGCGTGCTCCGCCGGTCGTGCCCGTGCCCGTTCCGCCCGGTCCGCCCGGTCCCGGCGGCCTTACGGACCGGCGCCCGGGCCGTCCCGCACCGCCGTCCGCCGTCGCCGACGGGCCGCGGGCAGGTCTGTTCAGGCCATCAAACCAGCTTAATCGGCAGTTCCGACACAGACCTGGCGTCTATCGCGGAAGTCGCTCGTAGAAGGGGCGGACCCGCTCCAGCATCCAGTCGGCGACGGGGTCCTGCGCAACGTCCAGAAGGACGAGGTTCACCGGCCACGGCACCTGGACCCGGCCCAGCGCCCGGCCGAGGGCGTCCATCGGCGCGTTGCGGTCGGCGCCTTCCCAGGACGAGAGCCGCACGCCGACGAAGAGGGCGGGCGCCTCCCCCTCGACCGAGGCGAGGGCGCGGCGGGCGCTGAGGACGACGCCGGACGCCTCGAACTCACCGGCCGCGGCGGCGAGGAAGTCCACCGGCTCCTCCTGCCAGTCCGGCTCGAAGAGCCGTACGCGGCCGCCGGAGGCGGGGCCGTCCAGCGGGGTCCGCCCCGCCCTGCACAGT
The DNA here is from genome assembly GCF_014489615.1 of Streptomyces genisteinicus. Lineage (GTDB taxonomy): Bacteria > Actinomycetota > Actinomycetes > Streptomycetales > Streptomycetaceae > Streptomyces > Streptomyces genisteinicus. The sequence goes on along the minus strand of NZ_CP060825.1, from coordinate 5,152,045 downwards.
TCGGCCACGGCGGGCGGGGGGAGCGGGACGCCGACGGCGCCGCCCGGGTTCACGGCGATGCCGAGCTGCGGGGGGAGCCCCCGGGCGAACTCCCGGGCGGGGGCGACGGCGAACGGCATGTGGGCGCCGACCGTGGCGAGGAACTGCTGCTCGGAGCTGAAGACGGGAACGTAGGCGGCCCCGTCTATCTCCGTGGTCGGCAGGTCGAGGTCGCGGCTGTCGGCGCTCCCGCCGTTGGGCAGCGGCACCCATATGTGACTGCGCCCGAGCACCTCGACGATGCGTCCGCCGGCGGCGGGGTTGCCGAGGGAGGCGGCGAGGGTCTCTTCCAGCTCGTTTCCGGGCCAGCCGTGGTGGTTGTCCATGCGCGTCGTCTCTGTCTTCCCGGTCGTGCCCGGGGACGCTCCCGGGGCCGCTCCGACTGTAGCGGGGGGCCTCTCCTGGCGGGGGGGCCTCCCGGGGTGTGCTTCCGGGGCGGGCGGCGCCGGGTGCAGGGCCCCCTGGACGGGGGCGGTCACGGGGCGGACGGCTCCGGACAGAGGGGCCCGGGCAGGAGGCGGTCACGGGGCGGGGCCCCCGGGCGCCTGCCTGCACGCGTGCGCGACGCCTTGCGGGGGCTCTGCCCCCGAGCCCCCGCGCCTCAATCGCCGGCGAGGCTGACCATTCAGCCTCGCCGGCGATTGAGGCGCGGGGTGCGGGGCGGAGCCCCGCCGGAGCCGGGCCGCCCCCGCCTCCGGCCGGGTCAGCCGGAACGTGCCTCAGGCGGGGCCGAAGGCCAGCGCCCGCAGCGCCGCCGCCGCGTCGCGGTCCAGGAGCACCGCGGAGGAGCAGCCGGCCGGCAGGCGGCCGGCCTCCGCGTCGGCGACGAGCCGGCCCACGGCGCGGCGGTGGCGGGCGAAGGCGTACCCGGAGACGCCCCGGCCCCGCTCGCGCTGCCCGTCGCGGGCGACCTTCGGCGGCACGTCGAGCAGCAGCAGGTGGAGCTCCCGGCCGCGCCGCGCCGCCTCGCGGGCGAGCCACCGGCGCACCCACGCCTGCGTGCCGCAGTCGTGGACGACGACGCTCGCGCCGGAGCGCAGCGCCCGCCGCAGGCCGGCGTAGTGCGCGAGGCGCACGAGCGGGCGGTAGACCGCGTACGGCAGGCGGCCGGGCATCGCCGCGTCCCAGCGGTCGCGGGTGTCCTGCGAGTCGATGCCGAGTCCGCGCGCCGCGCGCTGGATCAGCGTGGTCTTGCCGCTGCCGGGCAGGCCGGAGACGACGACCAGGTCGCCTTCGCCGAACACCAGGCGCGCCGGGCTGCGGCCCGCCCGCTCGCGCAGGTCCCGCAGCACCGGCGCGGGCGTGTCGAGCAGGCCGCGGACGGGCACGCCCGGGCGGGCGGGCACCCCCGTGGCCGCGGCGTACGCCTCGGACCTCTGCAACGTCATCAGGCTCCCCCTTGTCGCGTCGTCCGACCCTTGCCCATTAACCTGACCCATGAAGTGTAAAGAATTGGTAATACGATTCCACTGATTTCGGCACCACGGGCGCGTTCGGCGTCACCGGCCGCGTGCGGCCCGTCACACATCGCTGCCTTCCACCGCACTCCCCCACTTCGCCCCCGGGCATGCAATGATGTGCGCGCCAACTCCATACAGGCCGCTCGAGTCCGCGCGGGAGAGTCCCTGCCACCAAGTGTGGCGGGCGCCGAAGGAGCAAGTTCCTCCCTTGAATCTCTCAGGCCCCGTACCGCGCGCGACGAGGCAGATCTGAAAAGCGAGCCGTGCCCACGGCCGGCTCCACCCAAGGTGCAAGTCACGACCATCCGTACGCGGGGTCGCGGCGAACCTCTCAGGTTCCGATGACAGATGGGGAGGATTGTCCTCGCCGTCATGCCCTGGGAGCCCTACCTATGAGCACTTCGCCCCGCCGCACCGCGCTCGATGCCCTGCATCGCTCGCTGGGCGCGACCATGACCGACTTCGCCGGCTGGGACATGCCGCTGCGGTACGCCAGCGAGCGCGACGAGCACAACGCCGTCCGCACCCGTGCCGGGCTGTTCGACCTCTCGCACATGGGCGAGATCACCGTCACCGGCCCGCAGGCGGTGGACCTGCTCGACCACGCCCTGGTCGGCAACATCTCGACGGTGGGCCCCGGCCGGGCCCGGTACACGATGATCTGCCGCGAGGACGGCGGGATCGTCGACGACCTGATCGTCTACCGCCTCGGCGACACCGAGTACATGGTCGTCGCCAACGCGGGCAACGCCCAGACCGTGCTGGACGCCCTGCGCGAGCGCGCGGCCGGCTTCGACGCCGAGGTGCGCGACGACCGTGACGCCTACGCGCTGATCGCCGTGCAGGGCCCGGAGTCCCCGGGCATCCTCGCGTCGCTGACGGACGCCGACCTGGAGGGCCTGAAGTACTACGCGGGCCTCCCCGGCACCGTCGCCGGCGTCCCCGCCCTGATCGCCCGCACCGGGTACACCGGCGAGGACGGCTTCGAGCTGTTCACCGAGCCGCAGCACGCGGAGAAGCTGTGGACCGCGCTCACCGAGGCCGGCCGGGACGCCGGCCTCATCCCCTGCGGCCTGTCCTGCCGCGACACGCTGCGCCTGGAGGCGGGCATGCCGCTGTACGGGCACGAGCTGACCACCGCGCTGACCCCGTTCGACGCGGGCCTCGGCCGGGTCGTGAAGTTCGAGAAGACCGGTGACTTCGTCGGGCGCGAGGCCCTGGCGGCCGCCGCGGAGCGGGCCGCGCAGGCTCCGCCGCGCAAGCTGGTCGGCCTGATCGCCGAGGGCCGGCGGGTGCCGCGCGCGGGGATGAAGGTCGTCGCCGGCGGCGAGGTCGTCGGCGAGGTGACCTCCGGCGCGCCGAGCCCCACGCTCGGCAGGCCGATCGCCATGGCGTACGTCGACGCGGCCCACGCCGCGCCCGGCACCGAGGGTGTCGGGGTCGACATCCGTGGTACGCACGAGCCGTACGAGGTCGTCGCGCTGCCGTTCTACAAGCGCGCGAAGTGATACTCCGGGCGCACGACGTGACCGCCCGCACTCCCCTCCCGTTCACCACCACTCCCCCGCGTACAGGAGAATTCACCCCATGAGCAACCCGCAGCAGCTGCGCTACAGCAAGGAGCACGAGTGGCTGTCGGCCGCCGAGGACGGCGTGTCGACGGTCGGCATCACGGAGTTCGCGGCCAACGCGCTCGGCGATGTCGTCTACGCCCAGCTCCCGGAGGTCGGTGACACGGTGACCGCGGGCGAGACCTGCGGCGAGCTGGAGTCGACCAAGTCCGTCAGCGACCTCTACTCGCCGGTGTCCGGCGAGGTCGTCGAGGCGAACCAGGACGTCGTCGACGACCCGTCGCTGGTGAACTCCGCCCCCTTCGAGGGCGGGTGGCTCTTCAAGGTGCGCGTGAGCGAGGAGCCGAAGGACCTGCTCTCCGCTGACGAGTACTCCGAGTTCTCCGGCAACTGAGGATCATCCCTATGTCGCTTCTGAACACCCCTCTCCACGAGCTGGACCCGGACGTCGCCGCCGCCGTCGACGCCGAGCTCCACCGCCAGCAGTCCACCCTCGAGATGATCGCCTCGGAGAACTTCGCTCCGGTCGCGGTCATGGAGGCGCAGGGCTCCGTCCTCACCAACAAGTACGCCGAGGGCTACCCGGGCCGCCGCTACTACGGCGGCTGCGAGCACGTCGACGTGATCGAGCAGATCGCCATCGACCGCATCAAGGAGCTCTTCGGCGCCGAGCACGCCAACGTGCAGCCGCACTCCGGCGCGCAGGCCAACGCCGCGGCGATGTTCGCGCTGCTGAAGCCGGGCGACACGATCATGGGCCTGAACCTGGCCCACGGCGGTCACCTGACCCACGGCATGAAGATCAATTTCTCCGGCAAGCTCTACAACGTGGTCGCGTACCACGTCGACGAGCAGACCGGCCAGGTCGACATGGCCGAGGTCGAGAAGCTCGCCAAGGAGTCCAAGCCGAAGCTGATCGTCGCCGGCTGGTCCGCGTACCCGCGGCAGCTGGACTTCGCCGCCTTCCGCCGGATCGCGGACGAGGTCGGCGCCTACCTCATGGTCGACATGGCGCACTTCGCCGGCCTGGTCGCCGCGGGCCTGCACCCCAACCCGGTGCCGCACGCCCACGTCGTGACCACGACCACGCACAAGACCCTCGGCGGCCCGCGCGGCGGTGTGATCCTCTCCACCGCCGAGCTCGCCAAGAAGATCAACTCCGCGGTCTTCCCCGGTCAGCAGGGCGGCCCGCTGGAGCACGTGATCGCGGCCAAGGCGGTCTCGTTCAAGGTGGCCGCCTCCGAGGACTTCCGCGAGCGCCAGCAGCGTACGCTGGACGGCGCCCGCATCCTCGCCGAGCGCCTGGTCAGGGACGACATCACGCAGCACGGCGTCTCCGTGCTGTCCGGCGGCACGGACGTGCACCTGGTCCTGGTGGACCTGCGCGACTCCGAGCTGGACGGCCAGCAGGCCGAGGACCGCCTCCACGAGGTCGGCATCACGGTCAACCGCAACGCGGTCCCGAACGACCCGCGGCCGCCGATGGTCACCTCGGGTCTGCGGATCGGCACGCCGGCGCTGGCCACCCGCGGCTTCCAGGCGGAGGACTTCCGCGAGGTCGCGGACATCATCGCCGAGGCGCTGAAGCCGGAGTACGACGCCGCCGCCCTGCGCGCCCGCGTCACGGCCCTCGCCGGGAAGCACCCGCTGTACCCCGGTCTGTAAGACGGACCACAGCACAACGAAAGGGGCACCGCGCACACTGGACAGTGCGCGCGGTGCCCCGCACCACGTCACCCGCATTGCCGCACCACCGGCAGACAACGGCGTCTACCACCCCCACAAGGAGTCTCCCGTGGCCATCTCGGTCTTCGACCTCTTCTCGGTCGGCATCGGCCCGTCCAGCTCCCACACGGTCGGCCCGATGCGCGCCGCCCGCATGTTCGCCCGGCGCCTGAAGAACGAGGGCCTGCTGGCGCACACCGCCTCGATACGGGCCGAGCTCTACGGCTCCCTCGGCGCGACGGGCCACGGCCACGGCACCCCGAAGGCGGTGCTGCTCGGTCTGGAGGGGAATTCCCCGCGCTCGGTCGACGTCGAGACCGCAGACGAGCAGGTGGAGCGGATCAAGGCGGAGGGCCGGCTCAGCCTGCTGGGCGTCCACGAGGTCGCCTTCTCCTTCGACGACGACCTCGTCCTGCACCGCCGCAAGGCGCTGCCGTACCACGCGAACGGGATGACCGTGGCCGCGTACGACGCCGACGGCGCGGCGCTGCTGGAGAAGACGTACTACTCGGTCGGCGGCGGCTTCGTCGTCGACGAGGACGCGGTGGCCGGCGAGGACCCGATCGTCCCCGACGACACCGTGCTGAAGTACCCCTTCCGCACCGGTGACGAGTTGCTGCGGCTGACGCGGGAGACGGGCCTGTCGATCTCCGCGCTGATGCTGGAGAACGAGAAGGCCTGGCGCTCGGAGACCGAGATCCGCGAGGGCCTGCTGGAGATCTGGCGGGTCATGCAGGCCTGCGTCGCGCGCGGCATGTCGCGCGAGGGCATCCTGCCCGGCGGGCTCAGGGTCCGCCGCCGCGCGGCGACCACCGCCCGCAAGCTGCGCTCCGAGGGCGACGCGGCGGCGCTGGCGATGGAGTGGATCACGCTCTACGCGATGGCGGTGAACGAGGAGAACGCGGCCGGCGGCCGGGTCGTGACCGCGCCGACGAACGGCGCGGCGGGCATCATCCCGGCGGTCCTGCACTACTACATGAACTTCGTCCCGGGCGCCGACGAGGAGGGCGTGGTCCGCTTCCTGCTGGCCGCCGGGGCGATCGGCATGCTCTTCAAGGAGAACGCCTCCATCTCCGGCGCCGAGGTCGGCTGCCAGGGCGAGGTCGGCTCGGCCTGCTCGATGGCGGCCGGCGCGCTGGCCGAGGTGTTCGGCGGCTCCCCCGAGCAGGTGGAGAACGCGGCCGAGATCGGCATGGAGCACAACCTCGGCCTGACCTGCGACCCGGTGGGCGGTCTGGTGCAGATCCCCTGCATCGAGCGCAACGGCATGGCCGCGGTCAAGGCGGTCACCGCGGCCCGCATGGCCATGCGCGGCGACGGCAGCCACAAGGTCTCCCTCGACAAGGTCATCAAGACCATGAAGGAGACCGGCGCCGACATGTCCGTCAAGTACAAGGAGACGGCGCGGGGCGGGCTCGCGGTGAACATCATCGAGTGCTAGGCCTTGCCTGACAAATCCCGCCTGGCGCGCGACGCCCGGCACGCACCCTCGCTGCGTTGTCGGAGTCATCCGAGTACACCCAGTACGAGGATGATCCTCCGCCTTGCGATCGCACGCACCGGACGCCGCGCGCCCCGCCCTTCGGGCGGACGGCGCCATTTGTCAGACAAGGCCTAGGCAGATGGGCCCGGCCAGCGTGTGCGACCGGGGCGCCTGCAGCTCTGGTTCTCAACCGGTCCGGAACGGGCCTTCTTCGTCGCGATCGCGCGTCCGCCGCGCAGGAGGCGCTTGCGCCTACCGACGCTCGCGGGCACTGGCAAGCACCGGATCGCTGTGTTCGATCGCGAGGTAGGTTTCGGCAGTCGTTCCCTCGAGGAGCCCGCTCTCCTCCGAGTCCTCGAGGGACACCTCGACTTGGCGCCTCATCAGAAGATCGCTCCAGGACCGCTCATCGGCCTGCGCGAATCCCCGGCGGACCTCTGCGCGCAGGCGGAAGCCTCGCTCCTCTTCCTGCTCGTAGTAGGCACGGCGAGTGGCTCGGCTGTACTCCTCTCGCTCCTCGTCGTCGACGCCGTGACGCAGGCTGGAGTAAGGCAGGAATACCGACTCGTCCACCGGCATCTCGGACTGCGCCTGGTGCAAGGCGGCGCACGCGGCGAAGAGTCGTCGGGACATGCCCAGGTGGAGGCCGACACCGGGAAGCCGGGCGGCGACGAAGTCGCCGGCACCCCCGTGTGCCCGCAGCGCGGCCTCGCCGGACACGGAGTCGGAGCGCAGTCGGCGCCGAATCTCCCGGGTGGGCTCGTCGTGCTCGACGGGAGTGAGCGAACCCGTGCGATGTCGCAACCGCGTGGAGCGCGCCTTGCTGACGGGGACGAGACGGAGATCCTCCACCGCTCCGAAGGCGATTGCCTGGTAGGCCATCAGCTGTGACCGGGTCACTGCCAGCAGCGCCTCCACATCTTCGGCGATGTAGTCCTCAGCCCCGTCCGGCGGCGGTCCGAGCGGCGGTATCGCGCTGCCGCCGTCAGAAGCCGGAGGTGTGATCGACGTGGTGTCCATCGTCATGAACAGGCAGTCGTCCTCCCACCTCTCCCGGTGCGGCAAGGAGGTGCCGCACAGGACCTGACGATGGGGGACGGTCATCAGGTCACTGCCACCGTTCAGCTGCACCTTGCCGTCCTTCAGACGCCCTTCGCCGAGGTGGCGGCCGGCTTTGGCCTCGACGAGCCAGGGAAGCCGCGGGCTCGGATGCGTGCCCCAGAGATCCGGCAGCCGGAGACTCGCGTCCAGGAACCCCTGGTTGCCGTTGGGGCCGCCGGCCTCGATGTGCCGCGTGCTTCCCAGACCGGACATGCCGACACACGCCCACTGTGCCATGGTCATCCCGAGGTGGTAGGCGAACGCCGAGTGAGCACTGCGCTCGGTCCCGTGCTGATAGACCGCGCTGACGAACAGCCGCCGCCCGGCCGCGTGATCCGGCCCCGACACGTCCTTCATGCGCAGGTAGGCCTGCAGCGGTGCCACCCGCGCGATGAATTCGTTCACCGCCAGCCAGGGCGTCTTCCGGAGCCACGGTGCCAGATCCCGCCCGACGCCCGTGGCCGCCTGCAGGATCTGCCGCCAGGCGGTCGTCGCCAGATAGAAGCCGTCGCCGGGGAGCAGGCCCGCAGCGGGCCACGGGTCCTTGGCACCTTTCCACTGCGCTTCGAAAGGACGCCGGAGCTTGCCGGTACTGCGCACCACAACGGGTACGTCCACGGCATCCGACACGTCGAAGAGGTGGTCGGACGCATCCTCGGGCGGCATCATCACCATGAGCCACACCCTGTCACGTCGTCAATGTCCGCGGTCACCAGCATCCCCGCCGCTCCGCACGTGCTCCCGGGACGGTCGGACCGGCAGGTGAACGGCCCCTGGTGTGTCCGGTGTTCAGGCGCGGCCTGTGAGCAGGCCCGGTCGGCGCGGGTCGGGGCCCTCCTCGCCACGCGGGCGCGGCGCCGGGATCCGGGCGCGTCCGTCAGGACGGCGTCCCGCAGCGCCTGCCCGCCGGGGTCCTCAGGCCCAGTCTGATGGCGTGACCGGCGTTGACGCCGTACGCGACGTCCCTCAAGAGGATCCAGACCGTGCGGAGCAGCGTCCTCATCGGGCAACTCCTTCGAAGCGGGCCCTGGTTCGGGCATCGGAAGGCCGTCCAACCAAACTATACATACCTGTATAGCAACATCCGTGGACCGCCGGTCCCGGCTCAGGAGGGAACGGCGATCCTCTCGCCCACGGTGCGCGCCGCTCCGGCGCCGTAGGCGCGTTCGACGCGTGCGACCAGTTCGCCCGGACGCAGCTCGTACTCCTGGGTCCCGACCGACTCGAGCACCGTGGTGGCCAGCGCGCACCCCAGCTGCGCCGCCTGCTCCTGCGGCCACCCCCACGCCGTCCCCGCGAGGAAGCCGGAGCGGAAGGCGTCTCCCGCGCCCGTGGGGTCGGCGATCCGGTCCGCGGGCACGGCGGGGACCCGCAGTTCGGGAGCGCCCCGGCGGGCGAGGGTGACCCCGTCCGCGCCCGAGGTGGTGATCCAGGTGCCGATCCTGCCGAGCACGTCGGCCTTGGCCCATCCGCTGCGTTCGACGAGCAGGGCCTCCTCGTACTCGTTGGTGAACAGCCACCGCGCCCCGTCCACCAGCCGGCGGACCTGGTCGCGGTCGAGCCGGGCCAGTTGCTGGGAGGGGTCGGCCGCCACGGGGACGGCGAGGCGGTGGGCGGTGGCGGTGTGGCGGAGCATGGCCTCGGGGTCGTCGGCTCCGACGAGCACCAGATCGGGCCGGTGCGCGAGGCCCGCCAGGTCGATGCGGCGGGCCTCGGCCATGGCGCCGGAGTAGAAGGTGGCGATCTGGTTCTGTTCCAGGTCGGTGGTGCAGACGAACCGCGCGGTGTACCGGGACGCGCTGACGCGGACGGCCGAGGTGTCCACGCCGTGGGACCGCAGCCAGGAGTCGTACTCCGCGAAGTCCGCTCCCGCGGCGCCCACGAGTTGGGGTTCGAGCCCCAGCACGCCCAGTCCGAAGCAGATGTTGGCGCCGACGCCTCCTCTGCGCACCTCCAGGGCGTCGGCGAGGAAGGAGAGGGAGACCTGTTCCAGGTGACCCTCGATCAGCTGGTCGGCGAACCGGCCGGGGAAGAACAGCAGATGGTCGGTGGCGATGGACCCTGTCACGGCGATGCGCATGGACGGTACTCCTCACAGCTGTGGCCCGTGAAAGACGCGGGGCGGCGGGGCGGGTGGGTGCCGCACCGCGAAGCGGTGCGCGGCCCGGGGAAGCCGCGCACCGCCGGCAAGTGGCCCGGTGTCCTCAGGCGGCCGCGGCCGCGCGCAGGGCGGCGGCGCGGTCGGTGCGTTCCCAGGTGAACTCGGGCAGTTCACGGCCGAAGTGCCCGTAGGCCGCTGTCCGGGCGTAGATCGGGCGGAGCAGGTCGAGGTCGCGGATGATCGCGGCCGGGCGGAGGTCGAAGACCTGCCGGACGGCCGCCTCGATCCTGGGCACGGCGACCGTGTTGGTGCCGAACGTCTCGACCAGCAGGCCCACCGGTTCGGCCTTTCCGATGGCGTAGGCGACCTGGACCTCGCAGCGTGCCGCGAGGCCCGACGCGACGACGTTCTTCGCGACCCAGCGCATCGCGTAGGCGGCCGAACGGTCCACCTTGGAGGGGTCCTTGCCGGAGAACGCGCCACCGCCGTGGCGGGCCATGCCGCCGTACGTGTCGATGATGATCTTGCGTCCGGTGAGGCCCGCGTCGCCCATCGGCCCCCCGATCTCGAACCGGCCGGTCGGGTTGACCAGGAGGCGGTACTCCTCCGTCTCCAGCTTGATGCCGTCCTGCGCGAGCAGGGTGAGGACGTGCTCGACGACGTGCTCGCGGATCTCGGGGGCGAGCAGGCCGTCCAGGTCGACGTCGCCGGCGTGCTGCGTGGACACCACCACCGTGTCGAGCCGGACCGGCCGGCTGCCGGCGTACTCGATGGTGACCTGGGTCTTCCCGTCCGGCCGGAGGTAGGGGATCGTGCCGTTCCTGCGGACCTCGGCCAGCCTGCGGGAGAGGCGGTGGGCCAGGTCGATCGGCAGCGGCATGAGCGAGGGCGTCTCGGAGGTCGCGTAGCCGAACATCAGGCCCTGGTCGCCGGCGCCCTGCCGGTCGAGCTCGTCGTCGTCGCCCTCGATCCTCCTCTCGTAGGCGGATTCGACGCCTTGTGCGATGTCCGGGGACTGCGATCCGATCGACACCGAGACACCGCAGGACGCGCCGTCGAAGCCCTTGGTCGACGAGTCGTACCCGATGTCCAGGATTTTCGTCCGCACCAGGTCCGGGATGTCGACCCAGGCGGTGGTCGACACCTCGCCGGCGATGTGGACCTGGCCGGTGGTGATCAGTGTCTCGACCGCGACGCGTGCGCCGGGGTCGCGGCTGAGCAGTGCGTCGAGGACGGTGTCGCTGATCTGATCGGCGATCTTGTCGGGGTGCCCCTCGGTCACGGACTCCGAGGTGAACAGTGTGCGGGACATGGCGCTCCAGGGACGTGTCGGATGCGGGCGGCGCCTGTTCTGCGTCACGGGGTGGCGGTGCTCCTGCGGAACACCCAGTAGTCGGCCTTCTCCTCGGCGATGTAGCCGGCGTCCGGCAGCTTGGAGTGGAGCGTGGCGCGTGCGGTGACCTCCGGCGACCGCGCGAACTCCTCGAAGCCGGTCTCGGTGGCGTAGGAGCCACGGGTGGAGACCAGGATCAGTCCGCCGGGCTCGGCGTACTCGATCAGGGTGAGCAGCGCGCCCGGCCGTACGTGTCCGAGGGTGAAGACTCCGCTGCTCACCACGATGCCGTACCGGCCCAGCCGCTCGTCACGCGCCTGCACCGAGAGGTCCACACCGCCGTAGACCTTGCGGTAGGCGTTCGTCTTGCGTGCTTCGGCGGCCATGTTCTCGGAGAGGTCGACGCCGTCGATCTCGTACGTGCCGAGTGTCGCGAGGACGCTGCCGACGAGGCCGGTGCCGCAGCCGGCGTCGAATATCTCGGTCTCCGGCGTCCCGTAGGCGGAGGCGAGCAGGTGCACGAAGTTCGCCGCGACCCTCGGGGCGACCCACTTCTGGTCGGCGAGGTCGGCGTCGTATCCCGGCGCCCAGTCCTCGTAGTAGTTCTTCAGTCCGGGGGCGTCCTCGAAGAAGACGTGCGACTGCTTGACCTTCGCGAAGGAGTGGTTCATCGGCTTACCTCTCTGTCACGTGGGAGTGGCGGTCCGGACTCGGTTCCGGCTGCTTCGGTCGGGCTCGTTCAGGTCGGGGCGGCCATTTCCGACGCGGTGGCTCTGCTGCCGTCCCCGCCGTCCGTGCTCCGGGCGCGCAGCCGGGAGTTCTTCACGTCGAAGAAGAGGTAGACGGCGATGCCCGCGAGGACGAACAGCGCTCCGGTGACTTCCGCCCCGGTGGGCAGCCGGTTCTCCACGGGGAGGCTGAGGACGGCTCCGAAGATGGTCTCCGTGGCGAGCAGCGGGCCGACCAGGGGGACGGGGATCCCCTGGGCCGCCTTGACCCAGATGAGGGTTCCCCACCACGAGGCGATGACCCCGAGGAAGACGCACCACGCGACGATCTTGAACAGCGGATACGGTTCGAAGGTCTCGGGGGGAGTCGAGGCGATGGCGAACGGCAGCAGCACCATGGAGGCGCCGCCGGCGCCCATGGCGACGAGTCCGGCCCAGAGGGTGGGGTCGGGTTTGGTCTCCCAGGTGCGCTGCGACTGGGCGTTGCGGACCACGAAGTAGGACCAGGTGAGCATGGCCCCGAGGGCGAGCAGGATGGCGAGGATCGAGTCGCCGGCGCCGTCGCGGCCCTCGCCCTGGATGAGGTCGGAGACGCTGAGCAGTCCCAGGCCGATCAGGATCAGGATCACGGGGGCGACCAGTTCGCGCCAGGACATGCGCTTCTCGGCGAAGTTCCCGGCGACGGCGATCGTGATCGGCGACGACCCCACCACGACGGCCGTGATGAATCCGCTGTCCATCGTCGCGGAGTACGAGACGCAGATGTAGAAGACGAAGTACCCGACGAAGCCGATCCACAGGCCGAAGACGATTCTCCGTACGGGGATCAGCCTCAGCTGCCTGCGGCCCCGCCACAGGACCCACAGGCCGCAGAGACCGAACAGGGAGTAGCGTCCGGTCACCAGGAGCAGTTCGCTCGCCGGTCGCACGGCGGCCGGGGCGACGAAGGCGAAGGCCCAGAGGAGGGCGGCCGTCAGCGCGGCGAGGACGTTCTTCGGCGTGCTTCCCATTACAGGTCGTCGTCCCGTTCAGAAGTGGCCCCGGGGCCGAAGCCGTTCTCGCTCAGCCACTGCGGGTTGTAGATCTTGGACAGGTACCTGCCCCCGCTGTCCGGCAGCACCGTGACGACGGTGGCCGGCCCCTTCAGCGAGTGGGCCACCCGCAGGGCGCCCCAGACGTTGGCGCCGGACGAACCGCCGCACAGCAGGCCCTCGTGCCGCGCCAGGTGGTGGCACGCGGCGAAGGCGTCGGCGTCGGTGAACCGCAGCACGTCGTCCACGACGGAGAAGTCCATGCACTGCGCGAGGTGGTCCTCGCCGACGCCTTCGACGAAGTACGGGGCGATCTCCGCCGGGTCGAGGACCCCGTGGTGGAACCAGCGGTGGTAGACGGAGCCGACCGGGTCCAGCAGCACCGAGGTGACCGCCGGGTTGCGCTGCTTCAGGTAGCGGGAGACACCGGATATCGTCCCGCCCGTGCTGCCCGAGGCGACGAACGCCGTCACCGCCGGGCCCAGCGCCTCCCAGATCTCCGGTCCGGTGGACCGGAAGTGCGCCTCGGCGTTGAGGGGGTTGTCGTACTGGTTGAGCATGAAGGAGCCCGGTGTCTCGGCGTGGATGCGCCGGGCGCAGGACACGTAGTGCTTCTCCGAGTCCGGGGCGGCCGACGTCGGGCAGATGACGACCTCGGCCCCCAAGGCCCGCAGGGCGTCCCGCTTCTCCTTGCTGACCTTGTCCGGCATGGTGAGGACGGCGCGGTACCCCCGCGCGGCCGCCAGCATCGCGATCGCCGCGCCGGTGTTCCCCGAGGTGTTCTCGACGATCGTCGCGCCCGGTCGCAGCAGGCCGCGGCGCTCGGCGTCCGCCAGTACGTAATCGACCATGCGGTCCTTGATGCTGCCGCCCGGATTCATGAATTCGAGCTTGGCGAAGAGGCGGACGCCGGAGGGAACATCGAAGGTGGTGAGTTCAACCAGCGGCGTGTCACCGATGATCGACTGAACATTCATCTCGCGTCCTCGTATCAGCGGCGTTGTCGGAAATGGCGCGGGATACGGGCCCGTCGGCGGCGGGCCGGTCTCCCGCGGGTCAGAGAGTGGACTCGGGGATCTTCACGGAGTCGAGGATCGCCACGGTGTGACCGACCTTCTCGCCCTTCTCCACCAGGGCGAGGGCCTCCACCGCCGGCATCGCGTGGGGCTCCAGCTCCCTCTCCAGCTGGAGGGCCTGTGCGCCGGCGGCGGCCACGGTGAGACCGGCGAAGACCTCGCGCAGCACGTCGACCGGGTAGAAGTGGAACGGCCCGAGCCCTTCCCGCTCCCACTGGGCGTAGCCGCCGACGACGTCCAGCGGCTCGGACTGGACCTTCCAGGTGTAGGTCAGGATGCTGCCGTTGTATCCGGCGGCGCTGGACAGGGCCAGGATCTCCGACAGGGGTATCCGCGCGCCGATCGAGGAGAGCACGCGCCCTCCGACCCGGAGCATCGGGTGCGCCTGCTGGAGAGCGAGGTAGTGGAGGCTGACCAGGTTCTTCTCGGCGAATCCGGGGATCTCCTCGCTGCGTTCCCCGATGAACGTCGAACTCGTCTGGCCGTCGTCGAGGTCCCCGGCGCCCGCCATGGGGATGTTGGGCAGGTTCTCGTAGACGACGTCCACCTGGTCGACCCGGCCGGCGAGGGGCGCGAGGATGTCCCCGGCGCCTCCCACGAGTTCGACGTCCCGGGCGAGAAGGTTGCCGCGTATGTTCCGCCCCGCGTGGTCGAGCACGTCCTCGTGCAGGTCCGTGAAGCCGACCGACCGCGCGCCGAGGATCTCGACGGCCGCCAGGGCGTCCAGGCCGGCACCCGTGCCGATGGTGCAGAACTTCGGTGCGAGGAAGCCCATCTGAGCGAGTGTCTTGAACGCGGGCACGGCGACGCTGGCGACCCAGTCCGCTCGCGGATCGTCCGCCTTGGGAAGGTAGGAGTGGTCCGACAGCGTGAGTTCGACGGACGGTTTGATGCGTTCCGGCATTCCGATCCGGAAGAAATCGCCCGGGGACACAACCAGTTCCGTGGTGCTGATATGCGAACTCATTTCAGCCTCCTGCGACATGGCTTCGGTTCTGCGGTTACGGAGGAATCCGACCCGGACCGGCGAGAACGCGCGGCGCATCGGACGGCACCCCCATGAGACGTCGTTTCCTCATGACGGCTCACTCACTATTGCCCCGCCGTCCGATCCGCGTACAGGGCCGCCCTGTTGCCACTCGGCTGGCAACAGCAAACGCCGTCCGGGCGTCCGCCGGCGGAGGCGTGGCACGGCCGCGCCGAGCCGCCCGGCCCGGCTCCGTGCGCCGCGCCGCCGGTGCGGGATACGGCCGCGACGGACCCCGGAGGCCCTTTCCGGCCAGCCGTCCGGACGGCGTTGACACGGCGAGAAGCGCGTCCATAGCCTAGCTATACCGGTAGGTATACCTACCTCCCCCGAGCGAAGGAGACAGGCGCGTGCCGTTCCGTGAGTCAGGCCGGGCACTCCAGCGGTGCTGCCCGGACATCGTCATCGTGGCGGCGGGGGAGGTTCCGTGAAGCCCGTACGGGTGCACGAACACGTCGGAGTGCACAGGCGCCTGGTGCTGCTGGCCTGCCGGTCGCTGGACCGGGCCGGCGAGCCGGACGGGGCCGCCGGCTGCGTCTCGGTCCGCTCGGGCGGGGCCGTCGTCCTGTCGACCGGCGACACCGACGCCGAGGAGTCCGCGGGGGGCGTGGACACCGTGCTGGTGGACCCGGACCAGGGGCTGCCGCTGCTCGGGGAGCTCGCCCGGCCGCCCGCCGCCGCATGGGCCCACCTCGCGCTCCACCGGTGGATTCCCGGCGGCGAAGCCGTGGTCCATACGCGGGATCCGGCCGTACTCGCGGGCGCGGAGGCCCTCGGCGCAGCGCCCGCCGCCGACGCGAGGGTCCTCGTGGTCTCTCCCGGGCGGAGCGCGTCCGGCCGTCCCGGGGCACCCGGACCGTCGGACCTCACCGGGCTCACCGACCTCGACGGCCCCACCGGGCTCACCAGGCTCACCGGCCTCACCGGCCTCACCGAGGCGACGACCGCCGTCCTGCTCGTCGGCACCGGTGTCTTCACCTGGGGCCGGGAGCCGGACGAGGCCCTCGCCCGGCTGGAGCGCATCAGGGAACTCGGCCGTGCCCTGCCGCCGGTTCCGGCGGTCGGCCGCACCGGGCCCCGGAGGCACACCCGGTGACGTTGTTGCAGGTCATGGCTGCCGACGACCCCCGCCAGGTGCGGCTGCGGTCGGAGGACACCGATGTCATCCGGGCGCAGTTGCTGCGGATCGGGGTGCGATTCTCCCGATGGCGCGCCGCCCGGCGCATTCCGGCCGGTGCGGACGACGCCACGATCATGAACGCCTACCGCAACCATGTCGACCACATGTGCGCCGAGGACGGAAGCCGCGTGGTCGGCATCGCCCGCCTGGCGCCCGTGCCGGCCGGTCCCGGACAGCGGCGGGCACGCGCGCACCGCGCGAGGTTCCGCCGCCGGCACCTGCACGACGAGGACGTGATGCGCTTCGTCGTGGCCGGGGTCGGCTGCCACTACCTGCACGCCGCCGGACAGGTCTACGCGCTGGCGTGCACGGCCGGGGACCTGGTGTCGGTGCCCGGCCGCACGGGTCACTGGTTCGATGCCGGAGCGGACCCCCGCTACACGGCGGTCCGCTTCCTCCGCGCGGGCGACCGGCCCCGCATCCGATTCCAGCCAGGCGGCATGGCCGCCCGCTTCCCGACACTCGACGATCTGCTGGCGCTGCCGTGAGCGGCAGCGCCACCCGGCTGACCCGCGCCGCCCACGCACGCGGCACGGTCGTGCGACTTCAGGGAGTTCGCAGTGCTACGGAACCCTGCACAGGACAGTGGGAACCAGTCCGGAGCGAGCGGCCGCGCCTGCCCGGCCCGGACCGAACCACCGGGGACGTTCGGCCAGCTGCTGCGGGCCCACCGGGAGCGGCGCGGGCTCTCGCTCGCACAGTTCGCCACCCGGGTGCACTTCAACCGGGGCCACCTCAGCAAGGTCGAGAACGGCAAGCGCACGCCGTCGGTCGTCCTCGCGGCGGCCTGCGACCGGGTACTGGACTCCGGCAACCGGTTCACCGCCATCGCCACGGCGCTCGAAGCCACCGCCCGGCCACGCCCGGGATGGGTGCATCCGGCTCAACTCCCCTCTGCCAAGCGCCTTTTCACCGGCAGGCAGTGTCATCTGAAGCAGCTGGACCGCTGGCTGGGGAGCGAGACGTCCCTCGCCGTCCCCGTCGCGGTGATCAACGGCCCGCCGGGCGTCGGCAAGACCGCCCTCGCCGTCCAGTGGGCGCACCAGGCGGTCTGTGACGGCCGCTTCGCCGACGGACAGCTGTTCGTCGACCTCGAAGGCCCCGAACCGGGACGGGCGGCCGACCCCTTCGACATCCTGGGGCACCTCCTCCAGGCGGTGGGAGTGACCGGCGAGCACCTGCCGGCCGACCTGCACCAGCGGGCGGCCGCCTTCCGCTCGTATCTGCACGGCCGCGAGGTGCTGCTGGTCCTGGACAACGCCGCCGACGCCCGGCAGGTGCAGCACCTCCTGCCCGGCTCGCCGGGCAGTGCCGTCATGGTGACCAGCCGCTCGCGCCTGCCCGGGCTGCTCTCGAGAGTGGACGCGGTCACCCTGCCGATGGCGGAGCTGCGCCGCCCGGAGGCCGCCACGCTGCTCCGCGCCATGATCGGGGACGCCCGCGCGGACGCCGACCCGGCCGCGGTGACGGTGCTGGCGGAGCGGTGCGGGCATCTGCCCCTGGCGCTCGTGCTCGCGGCGGAGAACATCGTGAGCTGCCAGCACCCCAGCGCGGACCAGATGGCGGCGGAGCTCAAGGCGGAGGAGGCCCGGCTGGATCTCGCGGAAGGGGACGTGGCCCTGCGGCACCGGTTCGACGCGTCGTACCGGGCACTCGACGCGCCGAGCGCGCGCCTCTTCCGGCTGCTCGGGCAGCTGCCCGGACAGGTGGACGTGGCCGCCACCGCGTCCACGGCGGGAGTCAGCCGCGACGAGGCGGTCCGGCTGCTGCACGACCTGGCGGGCGCCCACCTGATCCGGCAGCAGGACGAGCACCACTATCTGATGCACGATCTGTTACGCGCCTACGCGGCGGACCTCTCCCGGCAGCTGGACGGCGACGCGGCCGGTGCGCGGGAGGAGGACCGCGCGGGAACGGTGACGGCGCTCGTCGCCTGACAAGGTGTCACTCCCGCGTCCGGTGCCGGGCGTCCGGCGGGCCGTCACCCCCGCCGACCGGTGCCGGCGTCCGGCGGGCGAGCACCCCGCCATCCGTGGGGGGCCTGCGTCAGGCGTCGAGCGACTGCTCGACGAGGACGGCCGCCACCGCCTCCGCCCGGCGCACGGCGTCGTCCACCGAACCCATGGGGCCTGCGATGCAGGCCCCTTCGTGCAGGATCAGCACCGCGGCGGCCAGGTCCGCGGGGGCCCGGGCACCGCCCTCCCTCGCGAGGTCCTCCAGGAAGGCGAGGAACCACGCCTTCTGGTCCCGGGCGACCTCCCGGGCCGGGTGGTCCTCCGCCAGTTCCACGGACGCGTTGATGAAGGCGCAGCCCCGCCGGTTCCGCTCGGTCGACCACTCCCGCAGCGCGCCGAAGGTGGCGAGGATCCGCTCCCCCGGCGGCCCCTCCTGACCGTTGACGTGCTTCACCAGCATCGATCGCCACAGACCGTCCCGGGCACGGAGGTAGGCCACGATGAGGTCGTCCTTGGAGCCGAAGCAGTCGTAGAGCGTCTTCTTCGTCACGCCCGCCTGCTCCGCGATCGCCTCCACGCCGACGGCCCGGATGCCGAGATCGTAGAAGAGCCGGGAGGCCGCTTCGAGGACCCTCGCACCGGCCGGCGTCAGATCCTGGACACCGCGGCGCTTTGCCCTCGTAGCGTACCTTTCACCACTGATGGTCACCCGGTCACGGTACACCCGGCGGTATACCCGCGGACAGCGCCCGGATCGCACGAACCGGCGTGGTGACATGGGCGATCGCCCGGGGCGCGGCCGCGCGCCGCCGGGGACACGCCCCCGATCGGCCCCATCGCGCCCGGGGCGCCCGGCGGCGGGCCAGGCTGCCGGGGACGGCGTGCGCCCGGCACGACGCCCAGGCACGGAATGAGGCGCACGATGGATCCGGCACTCAGGATCGAGGTCGCCGTCTTCGACGTCCTCGGCACCATGGTCGACCAGCCGGGCGGACTGCGGACCGCCGTCCGGGAAGCGCTCGCCCCCGGCGACGAGACGTCCGAGGACCGGCTGCTGGCCGGCTGGGCGGAGTACGTCGCCCGGGAGGAGCGCCGCATCGCGAACGGCGAACGGCCCTACGCCGACTCGGCGGCCCTGGACCGCGAGGCCGCGGAACGGATGACCGGTGACGGCTCCTCCCCGGACCCCCGGTCCGTCGAACGGCTCGCCACGGCCAACCAGCGCCTCGCCCCCTGGGCGGACTCCCTCGGCGGCCTCGCCGCTCTGGCACGGCTGTTCCCGGTCGTCGGACTCAGCAACGCCAGCCGCGCGACCCTGCTCCGCCTCAACGCGCACACCGGTCTGCGCTGGCACCAGGCGCTGTCGGCGGAGGACGTCCGGGCCTTCAAGCCGGCGAAGGCGGTGTACCGGCTCGCCCTCGACACGGCTGCCTGCCCGCCGGAGCGCACGGTGATGATCGCCGCGCACGCCTGGGACCTCCGCGGCGCCCAGGCGCTGGGCATGCGCACGGCGTACGTCCACCGGCCCGGCGGCGACCCTCCGAGGGACACCGACACGTTCGACTGGCGGGCGGACGGCCTGGAGGAACTGGCCGCCGTCCTGGCGCCCTTCGCGTAGGAGTCCCGCACGCCGGTCCGGGCCCCGGCCTCCGCCACCGTGCCGCGCGCCGCGGCGGCGGGGGCGGCCGGGCGCACCCTCGACCGCGGTGACCGCACCGTGCTCCACTCGCGGGGAGCCGTCAGCCGGAGCGGCACCCGCACGGACAGGAACGAGGGCCATGGACATCGAAGCGCTCCGCCGGGACACCCCGGGAACCGCGCACCGCACGCACCTCAACAACGCGGGCGCGGGCCTGCTGTCCGGCCACACCCTGAGAACCGTGATCTCCCATCTGGAGCTGGAGGCCGCGATCGGCGGCTACGAGGCCGCGGACCGGGAACGCGACCGGATCGACGCCGTCCGCGGGCAGATCGCGCGGCTGGTGGGCGGCCGGGCGGACCAGATCGCCCTGTTCGACAACTCCACCCACGCCTGGAACGCCGCGTTCTACTCCATGGCGTTCGAGCCGGGCGACCGCATCCTCACCGGCCGGGCCGAGTACGGCAGCAACGTGCTCGCCTACCTTCAGGCGGCCCGCCGCACCGGCGCCGAGATCGTCGTCGTCCCCGACGACGAGTCCGGCCGGCTCGACACCACCGCGCTGGCGAACCTGCTCGACGACCGCTGCCGGCTGGTGGGGGTCACCCACGTCCCGACCAGCGGCGGTCTGATCAACCCGGCCGCCGAGATCGGACGCCTCACCCGTGCGGCGGGCGTCCCCTTCCTCCTCGACGCCACCCAGTCGGTCGGCCAGTTCCCCGTGGACGTGGCGGAACTGGGCTGCGACATGCTCACCGCCACCGGCCGCAAGTTCCTGCGCGGGCCGCGGGGCACGGGCTTCCTCTGGATCCACCCCGAGACGCCCGCCCACCGGGAGCCGTACGTGGCCGAGATCGGGGCGGCCACCTGGGACGGCCGGCGCGGCTTCAGCTGGCACGAGGGGGCGCGCCGCTTCGAGACCTGGGAGGTCGGCTGGGCCGGCGTCCTGGGACTGGGCTCCGCCGTCGAGCAGGCCCTGGAGCTCGGCATGGACGCGATCGGACGACGCGCCCTCCGGCTCGGGGCGCGGCTGCGCGAGGGGCTGGACGCCGTCCCGGGAATCAGCACCCACGACCTCGGTGAGCAGCGGTGCGCCATCGTGACCTGCACGGTCGACGGCATGGCCGCGGCCGACACCGCGGCCGCCCTGGCCGCCCGGGGCATCAACGTCAGCACCACGGACCCGGCCCAGACCCAGTTCGACACCGAGAACCGGGGGGTCCACCCGCTGGTACGGCTCTCTCCGCACTACTACAACACCGAGGACGAGATCGACCGCGCCGTCACGGCCCTGGCCGCCCTCGCCGCGCAAGGCCGGCGGTGACCACCGCCGGGTGAGGAGCGGTACGGACAGCACACCCGGGACGGCGGCGGCCCCCGGCGGAGATCCGCCGGGGGCCGCCGCCGTCCGCGCGGTCAGGCCTTGTTCAGGTGGGCCCAGAACTCGTCGAACGACAGGAGCTTGTCCTTGTCGGTGTCCTGCGCGGCGATCACGGCTTCGGCCACGGACTCCGTGACGTTCCAGTCGCCCATCTGGGCCATCGCCGTCTTGTACTCGGCCGCCGTGATGAAGCCGTCGCCGTCCGCGTCGTAACGGTCGAACGCCTTGCGTGCTGCCTCGATGTCCGCCACCGGGTCCACCCCTTCTTGGTGCATAACTGACGGGCCCAGATTATCGGCCCGGCGGCCGGTCACCGAGGGCAGGCCGGTACCGGCGCAGCGAGCGGCACCGGGGCCCGGTCAGCCGCGCCAGGGCTCGTAGTGGGGGTTGTCCACGCACTCGGCCATGATCTCCCGCTTGGTCTGCCGGTCGACCGGGCAGACACCGACGACGAACTCGCGTGCGATGCCCCCGGGGAAGGCCACCTCGACCTGGTCGGCCCACTTGTGGGTGTCGCCGATGGTCCTGTTCACGTCCACCCCGCCGGGGGCGTCGATGTAGTAGTTCCAGGCGCTCTTCCACTGCTTGTACAGGTCGTGGTCGTAGGTGGTGGAGACGAACGGGGACGGCTGGTTGACCAGGACGTACTTCTCGATGTCGTACTGGCCGTCGAGCGGCGCCTTGGGGTGGAAGCCCTGCTCGAAGACGATCTCCGGGCCCCGGCCGTCCGCTCGGTAGAGCTGCCCGCAGGTGGTCCGGTAGGCGGGTTCGGGCGTGATCCGCCCGACGTCCACGCGCCGGTCGGCGGCGGCGTGGAGCCGGTCCGCGACGACCGGGCACGCGGCCGCGGCGGCCGCGGCGGGTACAGCCTCGGCGGCAGGGGCGGCGGGGGCCCCGGCCGGGGCGGCACCGGCCGAGGCTGAGGCGGCGGCGGGCGCGAGGAGCGCGGAGAGGGACAGCACGAGGACGGCGGCCCGGCGCCGCAGACGGTAAGTGATCATGAACGTCACCCTGGCGCGACCGCGGCAGGCGGTGCCGCACCGTCACCCGGGTGCGGGCGATTCGCCCGCGAGGTTGACGCCCGGTGCGGCCCCGGGCGGGCGAGAGGTGCGACCGGTGAGAAATACATGAAGGTTCATTAAAGATTCACCCGGCTCGCGCTATATCTATGCATGGATTGCCAGGCCAGTGGCCCATCGCACCTAAGATTCACCTCGAACAAGAGGCTTATGCGCCTTTTGCCCCGCTAAGGACTTTTGGCGGTACGGAGTCCGTATGCCATAGTCGGGAGCACGACCGCCATTGACCCGGGCCAGGTCGTTCGCAGCGGCCGTGGACACACCCCCCACGGCTCTCCCCACAGAAGCCCTCCTCGCGCCCCCACCCCGGCGCACGGGGGCTTCTGTGCGTGCGGGCATCACGGAGGCGGGCGGGGCCGGCCCCGGGCGAGGCGCCTCAGCGGTCGGCGGTGCGCATCTCGAACCAGGTGGTCTTGCCGCGCGGGAGCAGATCGACGCCCCACCGGTCGGAGAGGGTGTCGACGAGAAAGAGCCCTCGTCCGCTGGTGTCCATCTCCTGCACCGGCATCAGACAGGGCAGGCCGCGGGACGGGTCGCGGACCTCGACCCGGATCCAGCCGCGGCGGCGCACCATGCGCAGCCCGAAGACCCGGGCCCCGGTGTGGCGGACCGCGTTGCCGACCAGTTCCGAGACGAGCAGGATGGCGTGCTCGCACGTCGGGGCGGGAAGCGCCCACTGCCGCAGCACCACGCACTGGGTGAGCCGGCGCGCGATGCCCGCCGACTCGGGCCGGGACGGCAGCCGTACCTCGCCCTCCGTCGGATTGCCGTACAACTCCAGCGCCTTGAGCGCCTGTTCGTCCTCCACGGCCGGGACCCACCGAGCGGCGGTCGCACCTGTGCGCTGCCGCGGTGGTCCCGTGTCCTCCAGGCCCGCCATGGGTCCATGATGGCCGCACCGGCGGGGCACCGTGGGCGTTACGGCGGAATCGAGCCCCTGGAATGCCTCATTCCGGGAGGGTCGTCCGGCTCGCGCCGACGGCCGTCCCTCTCCACCGGAACCCGGTCCGACCTGCGGCGACACAGGGGATGCGGACATCTCCGGGGGCCCGGCGGGGCATCGGCGGAACACCCACCCCGCCGGGTGGCGCCGCCGGGGTCGCACCGTTGACGAACGGCTCCGGAGGCGCCAAAGGCGGTGGCTCTAGAGGAACTTGGCCTTCCCCGGGCCCTCCTCGACGAAGCTGCGCATGCCGCGCTCGCGGTCCTCGGTGGCGAACAGGCCCGCGAACCAGTTCCGCTCGATCGCGAGGCCCGTCTCGATGTCGGTCTCCAGGCCCGCGTCCACCGACTCCTTCGCCGCCCGCAGCGCCAGCGCCGGGCCCTTCGCCAGCTTCCCGGCCCAGTCGAGCGCCTGCGCGTACACCTCCTCGGCGGGCACGACACGGTCGACGAGCCCCAGCGACAGCGCCTCGTCCGCCTTGACCATCCGGCCCGTGAAGATGAGGTCCTTGGCGCGCGAGGGGCCGATCAGCCGGGACAGGCGCTGGGTGCCGCCGGCGCCGGGGATCAGGCCGAGGAGGATCTCCGGCTGGCCGAGCTTGGCGTTGGCGGCGGCGATCCGGTAGTCGGCGCACAGGGCGAGCTCGCAGCCGCCGCCGAGCGCGTATCCGGTGACGGCGGCCACCACGGGCTTCGGGATGCGGGCGACGGCGGTGAACGCCTCCTGGAGGCCCCGGGAGCGCAGGACCATCGCGGTGTGGTCCATGTTCTGCATCTCCTTGATGTCCGCGCCCGCCGCGAACACCCGGTCGCCGCCCCAGAGGACCACGGCCCGCACGTCGTCGCGGCGGGTCGCCTCCCCGGCGAGGTCGCGGAGCCGGTCCTGGACGGCGATGTCCAGGGCGTTCATCGGGGGCCGGTCCAGGCGGATCGTGCCGACGCCTTCGGAGACTTCGAGGGAAACAGTCATGGGAGCGAGGTTAGCCGCCGTTAACGGCGCGGGGCCCGGTGCCGTTGCTCACAGCACCGGGCCCCGTCGCACGGGAGCGCCGGACTACTTCGTCCACTCCGCCCACGACATGTTCCAGCCGTTCAGCCCGTTGTCGGGGGCGATCTGCTTGTCCTTGGAGTTCTTCACGACCACGACGTCGCCGATGATGGAGTTGTCGTAGAACCACGCCGAGGGCATGCCCTTGTCGTAGCCGCCGCGTACGTCCCGCAGGCCGATGCAGCCGTGGCTCACGTTCGCCGACCCGAAGGTCCCGGCGGAGGCCCAGTAGTTGCCGTGGACGAAGGTGCCCGAGGTGGACAGCCGCATCGCGTGGGGCACGTCCTTGATGTCGTACTCGCCGCCGAAGCCGACGGTGGCGCCGTTCATCCGGGTCACCTTGTACTTCTCGCTGATGACCATCTGACCGTT
Source organism: Streptomyces genisteinicus (assembly GCF_014489615.1). GTDB lineage: Bacteria > Actinomycetota > Actinomycetes > Streptomycetales > Streptomycetaceae > Streptomyces > Streptomyces genisteinicus. The sequence continues at coordinate 5,127,774 of NZ_CP060825.1, read as the reverse complement.
GTACGTGGTGGTCGACGGGGCGCCCGCGGTGATCGGGACGTTCTTGATCTCCTTGCCGTCCCGCACCACGCTCATGGTGTGGGCCGCGGCGTCCACGGTGGAGACCTGGGAGCGGCCGATGGTGAACGTGAAGGACTTGGCCTGCTTGCCGTAGACGCCCTCCCGGCCCTCGACGCCGTCGAGGTTGAGCTTGACGGTCACCTTGGTGCCGGCCGCCCAGTACTTCTCCGGACGGAAGTCGAGGCGGTCGTTGCCGAACCAGTGGCCCTCGATCGGCACGCTCGGCTCGGCCGTGACCTTGATGGCCTTCTCCACGCCCTCGGGGTTGGTGATCCCGCGGGTGAAGTTGATGGAGACCGGCATGCCGACGCCGACGGTCGAGCCGTTCTCCGGCGTGTAGTGGCCGATGAAGGTGTTCTGCGGGACCAGCGTGGTGAACGTGGTGTCCTTCGCGGACTCGCGGCCGTCGGCGTCCTTCGCGACCGCGTGCACCTTGTACTTGGTGGAGCCGGCCAGGTGGTGCAGCGGCTCCCAGCTCGCTCCGTCGGCGGATATCTTCCCCTCGACCGCGGTGCCCTTGTCGTCCTGCACCGTGACCGTGGTCAGCTTGCCCTTCTCCGCGGTCACCTTCAGCGCGCCCGTGGTGGCGACCGCGTCCGCCCCGTCCTTCGGCGCGATGTTCACCACGGCCTGGGACGCGGCGTTCTCCACCGAGCCGCCGCCCTTGCCGTCCGACCGCGCGCCGTCCTTGCCGTCGTCGCCGCCACCGCAGGCCGTCAGCACCAGCAGCGCCCCCAGCGCCAGGGCGGACAGCCTGGCGCCCCCGCGCCCGCGTCCGGCCCGGACCGATACCCCCGAAATCGGCTGCCCGTTCACCGTTGTCTTCTCCCCTCGCACGGCCTGGCAACGCCACGGCCCGCACCCCCGCGCACCTCACGCACGCACAGGGTTCAGAAAATCACACCGCACGTCATCGGACGTCTCCTCGGATGTCACCGTTCCGTCCCAACTTCTCCGCGGGGACGGGCGGTGAAACCGCTGATGAGGGTGGTGCGGGCGCGGGGTGAGGCGGGGCGGGGAACCGTGCGCCGGTGCCGGGGGCGAGGGGCCGGAGGGCAGGTGCCGGCGGCCGGGGGCGGGGGAAGGGGTCAGGTGCCGGCGGCCGGGGCGACCGGCCGGGGGTCAGCGCAGGGCCGAACCCTTCCGCCAGCTCTCCCAGTCGAGGTTCCAGCCGCCCAGGCCGTTGTCCGGTGCGACGGTCCGGTCCTTGGAGCCCACGACCTCCACGACGTCGCCGATCAGGGTCCGGTCGAAGAACCAGCCCGCCGGGGACTCGCTGCTGCCGCCCTTGTCGTCCCGCAGCCCGACGCAGCCGTGGGAGACGTTCTCGCTGCCGAAGATCTCCGGATCCGCCCAGTAGTTGCCGTGCAGGAAGGTGCCCGAGGTGGTCAGCCGGATCGCGTGCGGCACGTCCTTGATGTCGTACTCGCCCCGTCCGTCCTTCGTGGTGAAACCGACCGTCGCCCCGTTCATCCGGGTCACGTCGTACATCTCGGTGACGACCATCTTCCCGTTGTACGTGGTGGTCTTCGGGGCCCCCGCGGTGATCGGGACCGTCGCGAGCAGCGCACCGTCGCGCACCACCCGCATCGTGTGGGCCGCGGCGTCGACCGTGGACACCTGCGAGCGCCCGACCGTGAACGTGACCTTCTTCTGCTGGATGCCGTACACCCCGCGCGCCGCCGCCACGTCGCGCAGCCGCATGTCGACGGTCACCCTGGTGCCCGGCTTCCAGTAGGCGCGCGGCCGGAAGTCGAGCCGCTCGGCGCCGAACCAGTGGCCGGCGACCTCGACCGGCGGATCGGACGTCACCCGGATGGCCCGTTCGACGGCCGCCCGGTTCTCGATCGCGCGGTTGAAGGAGAACGAGACGATCATGCCGGTGCCGACGGTCGACCGGTTCTCCGGCTTGAAGTAGCCGATGAAGCGGCGCTCGGGGACGGCCGTGGTGAACGTCGTGTGCCGGGCGGTGCGCCGCCCCTGCCCGTCGAGGGCGACCACGTCGACGCTGTACTTGGCCGCGAGCCCCAGCCGCGCGCCCTCCTCGGGCGCCCAGCGCAGCCCGTCGCCGGAGATGCGGCCCGGGACCTCGGCGCTGCCCGCCGCCTCGACCCGGGTCACCTCCACCCGCTCCAGCCGTCCGCCGGTCAGCCGGACGTGGAGCGGCCCGTCCGGGCCCACGTCCTTCGCGCCGTCCCGCGGCGTCACCTGGATGGTCTCGTCCGGCGAGCGCGGCTTGCCCTCGCCGCCGTCCCCCGCGCCGGTGCACGCGGCGAGCCCCGCGATCAGCCCGGCCCCTGCCAGTACGAGTCCCGCGCGCCGCCCTGCCCGCTTCAGAAGCTGTTGTCTCACACCGGCCCAACGACGGCCCCCCTCCCCGGGCAACGTGGGGGCGCGATGTTGGGACACCGGCCGCGCGGGAAGAAATGACGGGAGGAGAGACGAGGGGCGAACGGCCGGGACGCCGTCCGCCCCCCTTCGTGCCCCGCCATCGGGCCGGGGGCGACGAGCCGCGGGAGGCCGACAGGTGTCGAGCGCAGCCGAGCAGGAGACGGTGGACGAGGGGGTGCGCCTCGGCGCGCCCGCCGCCCTCGCGGGGGCGGCGGGCCCGCAGGGGCACCCGGCCGGCGCCCCGGCCAGGCCGGTGTGGCCGGGCGCGCCGACACCCCTGGGCGCCCGGTGCCGGGTGGGTCCCGACGGGGTCGCCGGGACCAACTTCGCGCTGTGGGCGGGCGGGGCGGAGGGCGTGGAACTGTGCCTCTTCGACGGCCCCGGCCCCTCGGCCGCCGAGTCCCGGCTGCCGCTGACCGAGCTGACGCACGGGATCTGGCACGGCTTCGTGCCCGGTGTCGGACCCGGCCAGCGGTACGGGTTCCGGGTGCGGGGCCGGTGGGACCCGTGGACGGGTGCCCGCTGGAATCCGGCCAAGCTGCTGCTGGACCCTTACGCGCGGGCGGTCGACGGCGACTTCACGCTGCCGCCGCAGGTGTACGGGCACGTCCGGGACTGGCCCGAGCAGCACGTCGCCGACACCGTCCGCGACGACCGCGACTCGGCGCCGTACGTGCCGAAGGCCGTCGTGGTGCACGACGAGACGGGCGGCCCGGACGAGTGGATGGACGACCGCAGGCCCAAGACCCCGTGGGCGGACTCCGTCATCTACGAGGTGCACGTGCGCGGCTTCACCCGGCTCCACCCCGGCATCCCCGAGGAGCTGCGCGGCACCTACGCCGGTCTGGCCCACCCGGCGGCGATCGAGCACCTGACCCGGCTCGGGGTGACGGCCGTCGAACTGCTGCCGGTGCACCAGTTCGCCCACGAGGACCACCTGCTGCGCAGGGGCCTGGTCAACTACTGGGGCTACAACTCCATCGGCTACTTCGCCCCGCACGCCGGCTACGCCGCGTCCGGCACGGCGGGATCGCAGGTCGGCGAGTTCAAGCGGATGGTGCGGGCGCTGCACGACGCCGGCATCGAGGTGATCCTCGACGTCGTCTACAACCACACCGCCGAGGCGGGCGAGCTGGGCCCCACGCTGTCGCTGAAGGGCGTCGACAACCGCGGGTACTACCGGCTCCAGCAGGACGCCCGCCGGTACGCCGACTACACCGGCTGCGGCAACACCCTGCACGTGGTGCAGCCCCATGTGCTGCGGCTGATCACCGACTCGCTGCGGTACTGGGTGACGGAGATGGGCGTCGACGGCTTCCGCTTCGACCTGGCGGCCGCGCTCGCCCGCTCGATGCACGACGTGGACATGCTCTCGCCGTTCCTCGCGGTGATCGCCCAGGACCCGGTGCTGCGGCGGGTGAAGCTGATCGCCGAGCCGTGGGACGTCGGCAGCGGCGGCTACCAGGTGGGGGCGTTCCCTCCCCTGTGGACCGAGTGGAACGACCGCTACCGCGACGCCGTGCGCGACTTCTGGCGGGGCGCGCTCCCCGATGTGCGCGACCTCGGGTACCGGCTGTCGGGGTCGAGCGACCTGTACGCCTGGGGCGGCAGGAGGCCGCACGCGTCGATCAACTTCGTCACCGCCCACGACGGCTTCACCCTGCGCGACCTCGTGAGCTACGACCACAAGCACAACGAGGCGAACGGCGAGGGCAACCGCGACGGCACCGATGACAACCGCTCCTGGAACTGCGGCGCGGAGGGCGAGACCGACGACCCGGAGGTCAACGCGCTGCGGCGGCGCCAGATGCGCAATCTGCTCACCACCCTGCTGCTGTCCACCGGGGTGCCCATGCTGGTGGCGGGCGACGAGATGGGGCGCACCCAGGGCGGCAGCAACAACGCGTACTGCCAGGACAACGAGACGAGCTGGCTGGACTGGTCGCTGCCGGACGGGGAGCCGGGCGGGGGGCTGCTGGCCCTGACCCGCCGGCTCCTCGCGCTGCGGCACGCCCATCCGGTGCTGCGGCGGCGGGCCTTCTTCGCGGGCCGCCCGCAGGCGCCGGACGGTCTGCGGGACCTGGCCTGGTTCACCCCGCAGGGGGCGGAGATGACGGAGGCCGACTGGTACGCGCGGTCGGCGACGCTGGCGCTCTTCCTGTCCGGCCGCGACATCCCGGGCCGGGACGCACGGGGCGAACAGGTCACCGACGACAGCTTTCTGACGGTGCTGCACGCCGGCCACGAACCGGTGGACTTCCGTCTGCCGGGTCCGCCGTGGGCCGGGTCGTACGAGCTGGTGGTGGACACCGCCCGGGAGGAGCAGGAGGAGGCGCCGGGCACCGTGCACGAGGGCGGGGCGGTCGTGGCGGTCCCGGCGCGGTCGGTGCTGCTGCTGCGGGTGCGGGCCTGAGGGCGTGCGCCCCGGACGTCCCGCCGTGCGGGCACGTCCGGGGCGCGCGGGGCCGCGTCAGGCGCTGGTGGTCGATCCCGGGCGGACGATCATCAGCACGACGACGACCGCCCAGAGCAGGTTGAAGATCCCGGTGAGCATGGCGAGCCGGGCCGCGGCCGCACGGGGGCCGGGGGTGCGGGGGGCGCCGGCACCGGGGGTGCCCGCAGCAGGGGTGCCGGCGGTGTCCGCCGTGGCCAGGAGGCGTTCCTGGCCGGGCAGGATCAGCGCGCCCAGGACGACGGCGGCCGCCGTGGTCAGCAGGAGCGAGACGAGCAGCCAGGCGTCGGTGAGCACGCCGAGCTGCGCGCCGGTGGCGATGCCGAAGACCGGGACGCTCACGCCGACCACCGCGTAGACGCGGCAGATCCGGTGCAGGAAGGCCGCCGTGACCCAGCCGCCGAGCGGCGGCTGCCCGCCGTCCGCACCGGACCGGGCCGGATCGCCGGCGGTCTCCTTCACCGCGCGCGGGAACAGCGAGGCGGCGACGGCGACCGGGCCTATCGCGAGGATCGCGGCCAGGACGTGTACGGACAGCAGGAACTTGGTCACCGAGGACCTCCGGGACGGACCGGGCAGATATGTTGGCTGCCAATAGATAGCACGCCAAGACAATGAATGTGTAGGCTGCCTACTCATGAGAGGGGATCCCGTCCGCGGTCATCTCGACAGCCTGCTGCTCGCCGCCCTGGAGTCGGGGCCGAAGCACGGCTACGCGATCATCACGGCCGTACAGGAACGCAGCGGCGGAGCGCTGGAACTGCGCACCGGCACCACGTATCCGGCGCTCAACCGCCTGGAGCGGGCCGGGCTGCTCGCCAGCAGCTGGGAGTCCGTCGGGGAGCGGCGGCGCCGGTGCTACGAGCTCACCGACGCGGGGCGCGCCTCGCTGGCCGAGGAGCGTGCGTCGTGGCGGGAGTTCACCGCGGCGATCGGCTCCGTGCTCGATCCGCGCCCACCGCTGCCGGGGGCGGCCACGTGAGCGCGGCCCGGGTGGTCGAGGGGCATGTCGCCGCCCTCGCCGACGGGCTGCACGGCCCGGCACGCGCCCGCGCGCGACTGCTGCGCGAGGCCCACGACGGGCTGACCGACGCCGTGGCCGACCTCGTGGGCCGGGGCGTGCCCGAGGGGCGCGCGGCCGAGTGCGCGGTACGGGACTTCGGCGCCGCGGACGAGGTGCGGCCGGCCTTCCAGGCCGAACTCAGCCTCGCCCAGGCCCGGGTGACGGCGCGGCTGCTCGCGCTGGTGCTCCCCGCGCTGATCGCCTGCTGGTACGCGGCCGCCGTGGTCGCCCCCGCCCCGGGAGGCGCGGCGGGACTCCTGGCGGTGCTCCTCGGGACGGTGGCCGCGGGAGGCGCGCTGCTCGCCGCGGGGGCAGCGGCGGTGACCGGCGCGCTGGGCCGGGTGGTCGCACCCCCGGCCCGGCTTCCGGAGGCGGTCGCCCGGACGGCCACCTGCATGAGCGTCGCGCTCGCGGTGGGCGCGCTGTCGCTGACCGGGGTCTGGGCCGCTTCCGGCGAGTGGGCGGCCGCGGCCGCCGCGGGAACCCTGACGCTGGCCTCCCACGCCCGGGTGGGCGCCGCCGCGCGGGCCTGCCGGCGGTGCCTGGCGGGTGCGGGTCGCTGACCCGCGGGGCGGTGGCGGTGGCCCGCCGGGCCGGAGTGTGCGGGGGCGGGCACGCCGTTGGAAGCGCCACCGCACGGGGGTGCGGGGCCAGACGCGCCGGACCGGGCTCGCGCGCTGAACAGTGCACCGCGGTGGGCACGGCACCGCGGTGGGCACGGCGTCCTCGAACGCCGGACGGGCCGGAGCCGCGCGGGTGGGCCCGCCAGGCCTAGGACACTCCGAGGATGCCGCGGTCGTACGCGGTCGCCACCGCCGCCGCGCGGTCCTTCGCGCCGAGTTTGGCGAAGATGTGGGTGAGGTGGGTCTTCACCGTCGCCTCGCTGATGAACAGCTCCGCCGCGATCTCCTTGTTCGACGTGCCCTTGGCGACCAGCTCCAGGACGTCCTTCTCGCGGGCCGAGAGCTGCTCGCCACCCGGTGCCGCCGGGGTGCGGACGCGGGAGACCAGCCGGGAGGCGACGGCCGGGGACAGCACCGTGCGCCCCTCGGCAGCGGCGCGTACCGCGGTGAACAGCTCGTCGCGCGGGGCGTCCTTCAGGAGGTAGCCGGTGGCGCCGGCCTCGATCGCGGGCAGCGTGTCGGAGTCGGTGTCGTAGGTGGTGAGCACCAGGACGCGGGAGCGGGCGCGGCGGCGGGTGAGATCGGCGATGGCGGCCACTCCCCCGCCGCCCGGCATCCGCAGGTCCATGAGGACGACGTCCGGGTCGAGCCGGAGGGCGAGTTCGACGCCGGCGACGCCGTCCGCGGCCTCGCCGAGGACCCGGAACCCGGGAGCGGACTCGAACATGCCGCGCAGGCCGTCCCGCACGACGGGGTGGTCGTCGACGACGATGAGGGTGATGGTGTGCTGCTCAGCCATGGCGCACCAACGGTACGCGAGCCGAGACGGCGGTGCCCTGCCCGGGTTCGGCCTCGACGTCCACGGAGCCGGCGATGCGTTCGGCGCGGGCGCGCATCCCGGCGAGGCCGAACCCGCCGGTACGCGAACGCGGCGGCAGGGAGCGGGGATCGAAGCCGCGGCCGTCGTCGCGGATGTCCAGGGCGACCTCTCCGTCCATGTACGACAGGGTCACGCCCACCCGGGTGGCCCGCGCGTGCCGCGCCGTGTTGGCGAGGGCCTCCTGCGCGATGCGCAGCAGGGTGGCGGCGACCTCGTCGTGCAGCGGCTCCTCGGTGCCGGTGACGGTGAGGCCCGCGGTGACGCCGTGGTCGTCGGACCAGGCTCCCACCGTGCGCTCCAGCGCCTCGGGCAGGGTGTCGTGCTCCAGCGCGGCGGGGGTGAGGTTGTGCACCGAGCGGCGGGCCTCGCCGAGGCTGTGGCGGGCGAGGCCGGCGGCGCGGTCGACGTGCCTGCGGGCCACCGCCGGGTCGTCGGTCGACTGCACCACCTGGAGCTGGGTGATGATGCCGGTGAGCCCCTGGGCGATGGTGTCGTGGATCTCGGCGGCGATCCTGCGCCGCTCGTCGGAGATGCCCGCCTCCCGTGCCTGGAGCAGGAGTTGGGCGTGCAGGCCGGCGTTCTCCGCGAGGGCCTGCTCCAGCCGGGCGTTGGTGTCCTCCAGCTCCCGGATGGTGGCGATGCGCTGCCGGGCGCGTTCCGTGTCGCGGACTCCGATGTTCGAGAAGGCCACGCACAGGGTGGCGTTGAGGACGTACAGGGCGCCGAAGAGGGTCCAGTTCATCCCGCTCGCGGGCGGCAGGCCGCCGGACTGCGAACCCGCCATGGTGACCGCGGTGGCGAGCAGTCCGACCCGGGCCGCGCGCCGGGACAGGAGTGCGGTGGCGTCGAAGTAGCCCATCACCGCGTAGACGGCGAACAGCGGGTTGAGCCAGGTCAGGACGAAGGCGATGAGGGTGCGCAGGGCGAAGTGCAGCTGGGCCGCCCCGCCGTGCTCGGGCACACCGGGGCGTATCGCACTCCAGCGCCACTCCACCACGAGGGCCACCAGCACCAGGCCGCCGGCGGCGTACATCTCCCCCGGCGTCATGAACGCGGGTGCGCTGGCGCCGGAGACGAGGGTCGCGAGGGCGAGCAGGGCGTAGGGGCCGTGGACGAAGAAGCGCGCCCACACGAAGTCCAGCAGTTCGCCGCCGGGGGACGGCTCCGTCTCCGGCAGCAGTGCGCGCCACCGGCCGCCCCGCGAAAGGCCCTTCGCGGGCGCCGCGGGCGCCGCGGGCGAGGTGGGCGAGGTGGCCGGCGCGGGCGGCCGCCGAGCGGCCCGCCACGGCGCCGTGTCCGACAGTCTCATGACGTCAGTGTCGTGCACGTGTCCCGCCTCCGGTGCCCGCCCGCCGCATTTCCCTCACTGCCGACCCTCGCTCCCGTCGCCTGCTCCCGTTCCTCACTTCCGTCGCTCACTCGCGTCGCTCACTCCCAGCGGAACCAGCGGACCGCGGCCGCCGTGAGGACCACCGCCCACAGGCCGGTCACCGTGAGGTCGCCCCAGGCGGGCCAGCCGCCCGCCGCGGCCTCGTCGAGCGCCTGGGCGGCGGCGCCGAAGGGGCTGAAGCCGACGATGTCCGCGAGCATGTCGGGCATGGCCTGGACCGGTACCCAGACCCCGGCCGTGAACATGCTGGGGAAGAACACGGCGGAGCCGACGGCGGTGGCGATCTTCTGGTTCGGCGAGACGGCGCAGACCGTCGCGCCCAGTGCCAGCGCCGCGGCGGTCGTCAGCACCAGCGCCAGCAGGTAGCCGGCCGGCTGCCCGGGCAGCGAGACGCCGAAGGCGATCCGCCCGACGGCCAGCGCCAGCACGGAGGCGACGAGGACCGAGGCGCCGTGCAGCACGAGTTGGGAGGCGAGCAGTGCGGAGGGGCGCACCGGAGTGGTGTGCATCCTGCGCAGGATGCCGCGTTCCCGGTAGCCGGTGAGGACCGGCGGCATGGCCTGGAGTCCCGCCATGATCGTGGCGAGCAGCACGACGACGGGGACGTAGAGGTCGATGACCCGCAGTCCGGCGAGGTCCTCGGAGGCCTCCCGGAAGGAGGGGATCAGGCCGAGGATCGTCAGCAGGACGGTCGGGAACAGCACCACCCAGAAGAGCGAGGCGGGCTCCCGGGCGAACAGGCGCGCCTCGGTGCGCAGTACGGCGAGGGCCGCGGCCCGGCGCACGGGGGCGGGGGTGGCGGTGACGGTGGTGGTCATCGGGTCCTCTCTTCGGAGGCGGAGGCGGGGGAGGAAGCGGGGGCGTGCTCGGCGGTGCCGGAGTCGGCGGCGTCCGGTGCCGGGGGCCCGGTCAGGTCGAGGAAGGCGTCGTCGAGCGACGCGTCGGAGACCCGCAGCCGTGCGGCGGCGATGCGGTGGCGGGCGAGCAGCGAGACGACGGCGTCGACGGTCTCGTCGGTGCCGTTGATCACGATCCGGCCGGCCCGGTGCTCGACCGACACCGCCTGCGGCAGCCGCTCCAGCTCCTGCTGGTCCAGCGGCTGGGAGGGGGTGAAGGAGATGACGGTGGAGGCCGTGGAGCGGGCCACGAGGCCGGCGGGGGTGTCGAGGGCCGCGACGCGTCCCCGGTCGATGACGGCGATGCGGTCGCAGAGGCGCTGCGCCTCCTCCATGAAGTGGGTGACCAGCAGCACGGTCACCCCGGAGTCGCGGACGTCCTCGATGAGCTGCCATGTGTCGCGGCGGGCGCGGGGGTCCAGTCCGGTGGTGAGCTCGTCGAGGACGACCACCCGCGGGTTGCCGATCAGGGCGAGCGCGATGGACAGGCGCTGGCGCTGTCCTCCGGAGAGCGCCGAGAACCGGGTGGCGAGCTTCTCCTCCAGGCCGAGGCGTCCGGCCAGCTCCCGCCAGTCGGCGGGGTGTTCGTAGAACCTCGTGTACTGCTCCAGCGCCTCGCGGACGGTGATCTTCGGCTGGAGCTCGCTCTGCTGGAGCTGGGCGCCGAGCACCGTGGTGAGCCGGTCGTGGTCCCGGACCGGGTCGAGCCCGGCGACGGTGACCGAGCCGCCGTCGGGGACGCGCAGTCCCTCGACGCACTCGACGGTGGTGGTCTTGCCCGCCCCGTTGGAGCCGAGGATCCCGAAGATCTCGCCCTCCTCGACGGTGAAACTCACCCCGTCGACGACATGGTGTCCGCCGTACGTCTTGCGCAGGTCCTTCACTTCGACAATCGCCATGGCGGAAGCCTCCCGCGGGTCCGGCGGCGGCGGTATCGGCCGTCACGCCGGACCCCGCATCGTCCGATCGGACGGGCATCAGCCGATCGGACGATGCCGGGGGTACGACCCGCGGCGCCGGGGCGGGGCCGCCGCCCGTGCGGGGGTGGGCAGGGGCGGGCGGGGGCAGGGGCGGGCGGACGGCCTGGGCAGGCGGACGGGGGCAGGCCGGGGGCGGGGCGGCGCAGGGCCGTAGACGGGACGCCGCAGGCCGGCGGGCGTGGCGGGACGGAAAACCACATGAGGCTGTCAGTGGCGAACCGTAGGCTCACTCCTGATGCCCTCCATCGACAACGACACCCAGGACCGGTCCGCCGTGCGCTCGCTGCTGCGGCTGTGGCCGTACGTACGGCCGGTGCGCACCCGGCTTTTCAGCGCGGCGTTCGTCGCGATCGTCGCCTCCTGCCTGAGCCTCGTCATCCCCCTGGTGCTCAAGTGGATGGTGGACGGCCCCGTGGCGGACGGCGACCCCGGCGGGGTGTGGCTCGGGGCTCTCGTCCTGCTGCTCCTCGGCGTCGCCGAGGCGGTGCTGTTCGGCTTCCGGCGCTGGCTCGTGGCCCGGCCGCTCGCGGGGGTGGAGGCGGCGATGCGCGCCGACCTGTTCCGCCACCTCCAGCGGCTGCCGGTCGCCTTCCACGACCGGTGGGCGTCGGGGCAGCTGCTGTCCCGGGGCACCACGGACCTGATGCTGCTGCGGATGTTCCTGGCGTTCCCGCTGACGTTCCTGCTCGTCAACGGCACGACCATCCTGGCCGGTTTCGTCATCCTGCTCCTCCAGGAGTGGACGCTCGGACTGCTGCTGCTCGCGCCCGTGGTGCCGCTGGTCGTGGCGTGCTCCCTCTTCGAGTCGCGCTACTCGCTGGCCGCCCGGCGGGCCCAGGACCAGGTGGGCGACCTGACCACGGTGATCGAGGAGAGCGTGCTGGGCATCCGGGTGGTCAAGGGCTTCGGGCGGCACCGCAGCCAGGCCGCGGACTTCCGGGCGCTGGCGGAGCGGCTGCGCGGCACGGAGCTCGTCAAGGCCCGGCTGCTGGGCGGCATCTGGGCGCTGATCACGGTGATCCCCGAGCTCGCGGTCGGTGCGGCGCTGGTCCTCGGCACGGTGCAGGTCGCCGACGGCGAGCTGTCCGCGGGCACGCTGGTGGCCTTCCTGTCGACGGCGCTCGCGCTGCGCTGGCCGGTGGACTCGATCGGCTTCCTCCTCGCCATGAGCCAGGAGGCCGCGACCGCCTCCGACCGGTACTTCGAGGTGATGGACGCCGCGCCGGAGAGCACGGACGGCGAGCGCGAGGGCGCACCGGGCGACGCGGAGCAGCCGCCAAGCGCCGCGGAGGGCGCCGAGGGCGCGGACGGGCTGCGCTTCGAGGGGGTCGTCTTCCGTTACCCGGACGCGCCCGGGGAGGGCGAGCCGGTGCTCGGGCCGGTCGACCTGCATGTGCGCACCGGCGAGACGATGGCCCTCGTCGGCGGCACGGGCAGCGGCAAGACGACGCTGACGGCGCTGGTGCCCCGGCTGTACGACGTGGACGCCGGGCGCATCCTGCTCGACGGCCGGGACATCACGGAGCTGCCGCGCGAGCGGCTGCGGGAGCTGGTCTCGGTCGCCTTCGAGGAACCGACGCTGTTCTCGGCGAGCGTCGGCGAGAACGTGCTGATGGGCGCCGGGGCAGAGGCGGGCGACGCGGAGCTGCGGCGCTCGCTGGACGTCGCCCAGGCGGGGTTCGTGGACGGGCTGCCGCAGGGCGCCGGCACCCAGGTCGGCGAGCAGGGCCTCAGCCTGTCGGGCGGCCAGCGCCAGCGTCTGGCGCTGGCCCGGGCGGTCGTGGGCCGGCCCCGCTTCCTGGTGCTGGACGACCCGCTCTCCGCGCTCGACGTGCACACCGAGGCGCTGGTGGAGGCCGCGCTGCGGCAGGTGCTCGCCGACACCACGGCCCTGGTGGTGGCGCACCGCCCGTCGACGGTGATGCTCGCCGACCGGGTCGCGCTGCTCTCCGGCGGACGGATCGCGGCGGTGGGCACCCACCACGAACTGCTGCGCACCAACGCCGAGTACGCATGGCTGATGTCGGGCGGCACGGAGCGCCCGCCCGGAGACGGCCCGCCGGACGGGACCGGCACGGCCGTCGCGCCGAGCGCCACGGGCGCGGAAGGGAGCCTCAGGTGACAGCGGGTCCGACGACGGTCCCGGCCCACGAGCCGGCCCAGGGACGCGCGAAGGACGCGGACCCGGGAGCGGGCACGGGAGCGGGAGCGGGCAGGGACGCGGGCGGCGGTGGCGCCGCTCCCGCGGAGCCCGGCCCGGAGGGCGGCGATCCGTTCGACCGGGACGCGCTGCCCGCGCCGGCCGGCGCCACCGGAGCGCTGCTGCGCTCGCTGCTGGCGCCGCGCCGCGCCCGGGTGGTGTTCGCCGCGGTCCTCCTCCTGCTCCAGCAGGCGGCGGTGCAGGCCGGTCCGCTGCTGGTCGCGTACGCCATCGACCGGGGCGTGCCCGCCTTCCGGGCGGGCGACCACGGTCCGCTGGTGGCGGTGGCCGCCGGCTACGCGGTCTGCGCCGTCGGGGCGGGGGTCCTCCAGTACGGCTTCATCCGGGCCTCGGCACGGGTCAACCAGGACGTGCTGCTCGATCTGCGGGGCCGCATCTTCCGTCACGCGCAGGCGCTCAGCGTCGACTTCCACGAGCGGTACACCTCGGGCCGGCTGATCTCGCGTTCCACCACGGACGTGGAGTCGCTGCAGGAACTGCTCAGCGAGGGGCTCCAGGAACTGATCGGCGTCGTCCTGTCGTTCGTGTACATCTCGGCGATGCTGCTCTGGCTCGACCTGGGGCTGGGCGGCGTCGCGGTGCTGTCGTTCGTGCCGCTGTACCTGCTGGTGCGGCTGTACCAGCGGCGGGCGAAGTCGGTGTTCATGACGCGTTCCACGGCGATCGCCGCGGTGATCGTGAAGTTCGCCGAGACGATGAACGGCATCCGGCCGGTGCGCGCCTTCCGCCGCGAGCGGGCCAACGACGAGGTGTTCGCCGGGCTGAACCACCGCCACGAGCGCAGCAACGGGGACGCCCTGCTGGAGATGGCCCGCTATGTGGTCGGCTCGCGGCTGGTGGCCAACACGGCGGTCGCCGCGATGGTGCTCTGGGGCGCGTACCGGGTGGCCTCCGGCACCCTGGCGCTCGGGGTGCTGGCGGCGGCGGTGCTCTACCTGCGGCGGCTGTACGACCCGATCGACCGGCTGGGGATGTTCCTCAACTCCTACCAGTCGGCGGCGGCGTCGCTGGAGAAGATCGCCGGCCTGCTGGCGCAGGTGCCGTCGGTCCCGGAGGCGGAGCGTCCGCGCGAGCTGCCGGCGCGCCGCGGGGGTCCGGGGGCGGGGCGGGAGGTCGTGTTCGAGGGCGTCGGGTTCGGCTACCGCACGGGCGGCGAGGTGCTGCCCGCGTTCGACCTCACGATCCCGGCCGGGCAGACGGTGGCCGTCGTCGGTTCGACGGGGGCGGGCAAGTCGACCCTGGCCAAGCTGCTCGCCCGGTTCTACGACCCGACCGCGGGACGGGTGCTGCTCGACGGGACGGACCTGCGCGATCTGTCCCTGCGCGAACTGCGCCGCGGTGTGGTGATGGTGACCCAGGAGGCGTTCCTGTTCTCGGGCACGGTCGCGGAGAACATCGCGATCGGCCGTCCCGACGCGAGCCGGACCGAGGTGGAGCAGGCGGCGAAGGCGATCGGCGCGCACGACTTCATCGCCGCGCTGCCCGACGGCTACGACACGGACGTGCGCAAGCGGGGCGGGCGCATCTCGGCCGGGCAGCGGCAGCTGGTGGCGTTCGCGCGGGCGCTGCTCGCGGACCCGGCCGTGCTGATCCTGGACGAGGCGACGAGTTCGCTGGACATCCCGGGCGAGCGGGCCGTGCAGCATGCCATGGACACGGTGCTGCGGGGGCGCACGGCGGTGGTGATCGCCCACCGTCTGTCGACGGTGGAGATCGCGGACCGGGTGCTGGTCATGGAGTCGGGGCGGATCGTGGAGGACGGCGCGCCGGCCGAACTCATCGGCGGCGACGGCCGCTTCGCGGGCCTCCACCGGGCCTGGCGGGAGAGCCTGCTGGGCTGACGCCCCGGCAGCCCGCCCGCGGCGCGCCCGGCGGCCCGCGACACCCCCGCGGCCCGGACGCAGCGCGCCCCGCAGCCCGCACCCGCCGGACCACGAGCGCCACGGGTGCGGGCTCGACGGACGCCGGGCTCGACCGCTCGGGACGCGACGGGCGACGGGGCGGGCGCCCGGCATTCGCGACGGGGCGGGGCCCGCCGTGCCGCGTCCGGCCGGCCGTCCGCCCGTCGGGCTCGTACCACCCGGGCGGCGCGCCCCCGCGCGACGGACCGTCCGCGCCCGCGGGGTGTGCCCCGGCGGGCGCGGGTGTGCGCCGGGGCGCTCGGATCCGGCCAAGCGCCGGGGGGCTCCGCCACTGGGCCGCGACGTCACGCTCCACACTCCCGTCACATGGCGAGACACGGCCGGAGGGGCCCGCGGCCCATCCGTCCCCGGCCTGGGGCGACTTCCCGGGAGCGGTCTCCGCCACGCGACGAAACGTCCGCTTAACGAACACCAGCCATCGAACACCGGACGATTTCCGGCCAACTTCTTGTCGCGCTCCTGACAGGAACCGTTCATCACTGCCACTCTTCCCCCGTTCCACGCAACGGCGCTCCGCCCCCTGTGATCCACCGGGCCGCGCCGTGTTCCGCGCTCCACGCTCCGCATGCCCCACTGCACGCCCGGTCGGCCCGACCCAGCCGCCCGGTACCCCCCTCGCAGAAGGAGTTCGCGTGAGACCCACGCATCGTCGTCGCGCCACCGCGACCGGAGCCCTCATCGCGTCGGCCGCCCTGATAGCCGTCGGATTCCAGACCACCGGCGCCTCCGCGGCCGCGCCCGCCGCCGCGCCGCCCGCCCAGGCCTCCGCGGCCGACCCGGGCGCGCTGCCGAAGAACCTCACTCCGGCGCAGCGCGCCGAGCTGATCCGCGAGGCGAGCGCCACCACGGCCGCCACCGCGAAGGAACTGGGCCTGGGCGCCCAGGAGAAGCTCGTCGTGCGCGACGTGGTGCAGGACCGCGACGGCACCACGCACACCCGGTACGAGCGCACCTGGGCCGGCCTGCCGGTGCTCGGCGGCGACCTGGTGGTCGCCGAGACCTCGGCCGGGACCACCGAGGCGGTCACCAAGGCCAGCCGCGCCCGGCTCACGGGCATCGCCACCACCGCCGGCGTGGCGGCGGCCACCGCCGAGAAGCAGGCGCTCGGCGCGGCGAAGGCGGAGGGCTCCAAGGCGACGAAGGCCGAGCGCGCCCCGCGCAAGGTCGTCTGGATGGGCACCGGCAGCCCCGTGCTGGCCTACGAGACGGTGGTCGGCGGGCTCCAGCACGACGGCACCCCGAACGAGCT
Organism: Streptomyces genisteinicus; assembly: GCF_014489615.1. GTDB lineage: Bacteria > Actinomycetota > Actinomycetes > Streptomycetales > Streptomycetaceae > Streptomyces > Streptomyces genisteinicus. The sequence continues at coordinate 5,111,647 of NZ_CP060825.1, read as the reverse complement.
GCACGTGGTCACCGACGCGGCCACCGGCGAGAAGCTCTTCGAGTGGCAGGCCGTGCACAACGGCACCGGCAACACCCAGTACAGCGGCTCGGTCACCCTGGGCACCGCCCCGTCGTACTCGCTGACGGACACCACCCGCGGCAACCACAAGACCAACAACCTCAACCGGGGCACGTCGGGCACCGGCACGCTGTTCTCGGGCTCCGACGACGTGTGGGGCGACGGCACCCCCGGCAACGCGGAGACGGCCGGTGCGGACGCCCACTACGGCGCCGCGCTGACGTGGGACTACTTCAAGAACGTGCACGGCCGTTCCGGCATCCGGGGCGACGGCGTCGGCGCGTACTCCCGCGTCCACTACGGCAACAACTACGTCAACGCCTTCTGGCAGGACAGCTGCTTCTGCATGACGTACGGCGACGGCGCGGGCAACGCCAAGCCGCTGACGTCGATCGACGTGGCCGCCCACGAGATGAGCCACGGCATCACCTCCAACACCGCGGGCCTCGTCTACAGCGGCGAGTCCGGCGGCCTGAACGAGGCGACCAGCGACATCTTCGCCGCCGCCGTCGAGTTCCACGCCAACAACAGCTCCGACGTGGGCGACTACCTGGTCGGCGAGAAGATCGACATCCGGGGCAACGGCACGCCGCTGCGGTACATGGACAAGCCGAGCAAGGACGGCTCGTCGAAGGACTACTGGTACTCCGGCATCGGCAGCATCGACGTCCACTACTCCTCGGGCCCGGCGAACCACTGGTTCTACCTGCTCTCCGAGGGCAGCGGCGCGAAGACGGTCAACGGCGTGAGCTACGACTCGCCCACCTCGGACGGCCTGCCGGTCACCGGCATCGGCCGCGAGAAGGCCGCGCTGATCTGGTACAAGGCGCTGACCACGAAGTTCAACTCGACCACCAACTACGCGGGGGCCCGCACCGGCACCCTCGCGGTGGCGACCGAGCTCTACGGGGCGAACAGCGCCGAGGTCAAGTCGGTGACCGACGCCTGGGCCGGCATCAACGTCGGCGCCCGTCCCGGCGGCGGCAACCCCGACCCCGGCACCGTCTTCGAGAACACCGCCGACGTGGCGATCCCGGACGCCGGCGCGGCCGTGACCTCGACGGTCAACGTGACGGGCCGCACCGGCAACGCGCCGGCGGCGCTGAAGGTGGACGTGGACATCGTGCACACCTGGCGCGGTGACCTCGTCATCGACCTGGTCGCCCCGGACGGGACGGCGTACCGCCTGAAGAACTCCAGCAGCTCGGACTCGGCGGACAACGTCCAGGCGCAGTACACCGTCAACGCCTCCACCGAGGTGGCCAACGGCGCGTGGAAGCTGCGGGTGCAGGACGTGGCGCGCTACGACACCGGCTACATCAACAGCTGGAAGCTCACCTTCTGAGCGGGCCCCGCGCCCGCCCGGAACCGCTGAGCCCGGGCTGAGCGGCACCGCGACACCACCGAGGAACCGGCCGCCCGGGGTGCCCCACGCACCCCGGGCGGCCGCGCGCCGTGCCGTCGTACAGTGACCGGATGATCAGGGTGCTTCTCGCCGACGACGAAGCGCTGCTGCGGGCCGGTGTACGGGCGGTGCTCGGCTCGGACCCCGGGATCGAGGTGGTCGCGGAGGCCGCCGACGGCCGGGAGGCGGTGGCGCTGACACTCGCCCACCGGCCGGACGTTGCCCTGCTGGACGTCCGGATGCCGCGACTGGACGGGCTCGCGGCCGCGGAGGAACTGCGCCGCGCGGCGCCGGACACCGCCGTCGTGATGCTGACGACGTTCTCCGAGGACGAGTACATCGAGCGGGCGCTCGGCTGCGGCGCCGCGGGCTTCCTCCTCAAGTCCGGCGATCCGCGCGAACTCGTCTCGGGGGTGCGGGCGGTGACGGAGGGCGCCGCCTTCCTCTCGCCGGTGATCGCCCGCCGGGTCATCGACCGGCTCGGCGCGGACCGGCTCGCCCGGGGCGCCGCGGCACGGGCCGCCCTGGAGCCGCTGACGGGCCGGGAGCGGGAGGTGGTGGCGCTGGTCGGGGCGGGGCTGTCGAACGCGGAGATCGCCGCCCGGCTGCATGTCGTGGAGAGCACGGTCAAGGCCCATGTCAGCGCCGTGCTGGGGAGGTCGGGCCTGCGCAACCGGGTGCGGCTGGCGGTCCTCGCGTACGAGGCGGGGCTGGTGCCGGACCTCCCCCGATGATCGTCAACCATCGGTTGACGATCCGGCCGTCGTCAACCTAAGGTTGTCGCATGACGGACACCGATCCCGTGCGTCTCACGCACCCCGTGCGGCTCGACGATCTGATCGAAGCCATCAAGAAGGCCCACTCCCAGCCCCTCGACCAGCTCTCCGACGCGGTCATCGCGGCGGACCACCTCGGCGACATCGCGGACCACCTCATCGGCCACTTCGTGGACCAGGCCCGCCGCTCCGGCGCCTCCTGGACCGAGATCGGCACCTCGATGGGCGTCACCAAGCAGGCCGCCCAGAAGCGCTTCGTCACGAAGCAGTCCGACCAGCCGCTCGACCTCGACCCGAACCAGGGCTTCGCCCGCTTCACCCCCCGCGCCAGGAACGTCGTCGCGGCGGCCGCCAACGAGGCGGTCGCCGCCCGCAACGCCCTCGTCGGCCCCGAACACCTCGTCCTCGGCCTGCTCGTGGAACCGGACGGGCTCGCCGCGAAGGCCCTCGCCGCCCAGGGCGCCGGCCCGGAGGCGATCCGCGCCGCGGCGACGGCGGCGCTGCCGCCGGCCGCGGACGAGATCCCGGAGATCGCCCCCTACGACGCCCGCGCCCGCAAGGTGCTGGAACTGACGTTCCGCGAGGCGCTGCGCCTCGGGCACAACTACGTCGGCACCGAGCACATCCTGCTCGCCCTGCTGGAGGCGGAGGACGGCAGCGGTCCGCTGGCGTCGCTGGGCGTCGGCAAGGCCGCCGCCGAGCAGTGGGTGACCGACACCCTCGCCGCGTTCATGGCGGCGAAGCAGGAGCAGTAGGCCCGCATCCCCCACTTCCGTCGGGGGTCCCGGACGAGGGGCCCCTGACAGAGTGGGGGCATGCGCAGAGAGAGCACCCGCGAACTCCTCACCGACCTGGCGCTGTGGGCGGTGCTCGCCCTGTGCGTGCTGCTGCGCTCCGGCCCGGACGCCGGCGGCTCCTGGTGGTGGGTCGCCACCGGCGTCCCTCTGCTCGGCGCCGCCGTACTGCTGTGCCGCACGGCGCCGTTGGTGTCCCTGGGCATCGCCGTCTCGCTGAGCGCGTGGCAGACGCCCGAACTCTTCACCGCCTCCTACGCCCCCGCCATGGCCGCCTTCGGCTACCTCTCCGGCCGGCGCACCCCGACGGCCCGTCCCGCGCTGCTCGCCTTCGCGGCGGTCGCCGCCGCGGGGCTCGTCCTGAGCCTGCTGCTGAGCGACCTGTGGAGCTGGATCGCCCTGCTGGTCACCCTGCTGCTGGTGGTCGTCGTCCCCTGGCTGTCCGGCCGCTACGTCCGCCAGTACGCCCAACTGGTCTCCACCGGCTGGCGGCTGGCGGAGCACATGGAGCGCGAACGGGAGGCCGCCGCCGACCGCGAACGGCTGCGCGAACGCTCCCGCATCGCCGCCGACATGCACGACGGGCTCGGCCACGACCTGTCGCTGATCGCGGTCCGGGCCGCGGCGCTGGAGGTCGACGCGGACCTCGGCGAGCGGCAGCGCCGGGCGGCGCGCGAACTCCGCGAGGCGGCCGCCGAGGCGACGGCCCGGCTGCGCGACGTCGTCGGGGTGCTCCGCGAGGACGGCGCGCCCGCCCCGGCCGCGCCGGGCGGGGAGACCGTGGCCGCGCTCGTCGAACGCGCCCGCGACGCGGGACTCGACGTCGCCCTGGACGAGGCGGCACCCGCGGCCCCGCCGCCCGGGATGACCGCCCTGGCGGTCCACCGGGTCGTCCAGGAGGCCCTGACCAACGCGGCCCGGCACGCACCGGGCGCACGGGTGCGGGTGGCGGTGGCGTACGGCGAGGACGCCGTCACCGTCACGGTCGCGTCCGGCCCCGGCCGCGCCGCAGCCACCGCGTCGCCGCCCGCTTCCGGCGGCACGGGGCTCGTCGGCCTCGGCGAACGCGTCCGCCTCGCCGGCGGGAACCTCGCCCACGGCCCCGACGGCACCGGCGGCTTCACCGTCACCGCCCGGCTCCCGCTGTCGCCGGACGCCCCTCCCCCGCCGCCCGCCCCCACCACGGCGGGCCGGCTCCACGACGCCCGGCGCCGGGTGCGCCGCGACCTGCTGACGGCGGTCGCCGTCCCGCTCGCCGCCTCTGCCGCCATCGCCCTGCTCGTCCTCGGCTTCCGCTTCTGGAGCGACTCCCGCACGGTGATGGACCCGGCGCGGTACGACGCCCTGCGCGTCGGCGACACCCGGGCCGAGGTGCTGCCCCTGCTGCCCCGGCTCTCCCTCGACGGCGCACCCGCGGGCGTCCAGCCGGAGCCGGCCGGGGCGGGCGACTGCGCGTACTACCGCGCGGAGCGGTACGAGGCCACGCCGGCGTACCGGCTCTGCTTCAGGGACGGCCGCCTGGCGTCGAAGGCGGTCGTCACCGACGTGGACAACGAAGAGGACCGCCCCCGGTGACACCGGGAGCGGTCCTCGGGCCGCGTGCGGCCCCCGCCGGGGCCGCACGCGGCGGTCGGGTCACTTCATGCCGAGGAGCTGCTCCACGGGGTCGATGGCGAAGTAGACCAGGAAGAGCGCGGCGGTGCCCCACAGCAGCCAGTGCACCTCGCGCGCCTTGCCCAGGCACGCCTTGATGACGACGTAGGCGATGAAGCCGGCGCCGATGCCGTTGGTGATGGAGTACGTGAACGGCATGACGACGATGGTGAGGAACGCGGGGACCGCGACCTCGTAGCGGTCCCACTCGATGTGCTTGACCTGGGTCATCATCAGGAAGCCGACCGCGACGAGGGCCGGTGCGGCGGCCTGCATCGGCACGATGGTCAGCAGCGGCGCCAGGAACAGCGCGACCGCGAACACACCGCCGGTGATCAGGTTGGCGAAACCGGTCCGGGCGCCTTCGCCGACACCCGCGGCGGACTCGATGTAGGTCGTGGCGGACGAGGAGGAGGACGCGCCGCCCGCGACGGCGGCGGCGCCGTCGATGAGCAGCACCCGGCCGAGGCCCGGGACCTGGCCGCGCTCGTCGAGGAGCCCGGCCTCCGCGGTGACGCCGACGACGGTGCCCATGGTGTCGAAGAAGTCGGACAGGATGAGGGTGAAGACGATCAGGACCACCGTCAACACGCTGACCTGGCCGAAGGCGCCGAACAGGTCGAAGTTGCCGAGGAGCCCGAAGTCCGGCGCGGCGAAGATCTCGTCGGGCAGCGACGGCGTGGTCAGGCCCCAGGACTTGACGTCGGCGAAGGCGTTGACGATCACGGCGACGACCGTCATCACCACGATGCTGATGAGGATCGCGCCCTTCACCTTCCGGGCGAGGAGCACGATCGTCAGGAGCACGCCCAGGCAGAAGACGAGCATCGGCCAGCCGGTGAGCCTGCCGACGCCGAGCTGCACGGGCACCGTGGTGTTGGCGATGTCCGGGATACGGGTGACGAAGCCGGCGTCCACGAAGCCGATGAAGGCGATGAAGAGGCCGATGCCGACACTGATGGCCTGCTTCAGCGGTTGGGGGATCGCGTGCATGACGGCCTCGCGCAGACCCGTCACCACCAGCACGCAGATCAGCAGACCCTCGAGCACGATGAGGCCCATCGCGTCGTCCCAGGCCATCAGGGGGGCGACCTGGAAGGCGACGACGGCGTTGATGCCGAGACCGGCGGCGAGGGCGAGCGGCAGGTTGCCGCCCACGCCCATGATGATGGTCATGACCGCCGCCACCAGGGCGGTCGCGGTCACCAGCTGGCCGGCGTCGAGCTGGTCGCCGAACTTGTCCTTGGCACCGCTCAGGATGATCGGGTTGAGCACCAGGATGTACGCCATCGTGAAGAACGTGGCGAACCCACCACGTATCTCACGGCCGTAGGTCGAGCCACGTTCGGTGATGCGGAAGAACCGGTCGAGCGGGCCACCGTCTCTGGCGGGCGGCGGCGCGTCGACCGGGGCGGTCGCGCTGTTCTGCATGAGGGCGTCTCCTGGGACTGCGAACGGGGGTTGGGGGACAGTCGGCGCGGCGGGGAAAGCGCATGCGTGCCCGTCGTACGAACGCACATACGACGCCCCGCGGAGCGGATCATACGCGCCACGCCGCAAACCTCAACTGCCGTGATTTCCGGGGCGAATTGCGGTAGGGGCCATCTTCTGTACGTTCCTACAGAATCGAAAGTGACCTATTCCACAAAGCGGGGCGCAGGCGACGGCGGCCGTGGAGTAGCCGCCTGTGACGGCCTACTCTCAGCGCGTGCATCCACCGCTCCCTTTCAACGCGCGCGCCGCCCGGACCCTGCGCGAGAAACTCGGGATGGCCCCGGGCCACGTCGCCTACGGCATGCGCGCCTCCTACGGCATGAACCACGTGACCCCGGAGCACGTCGACGCGTGGGAACGCGGCGCGGCGCTGCCCACACCCGAGGAACTCACCGCCCTGGCAGGGGCGTTGTGGTGCGGCCCCGCCGAACTCATGGGGCAGGCGCGCACCCTGCGCGAACACCGCCTGGCCCGCGGGCTCCCCGCGGAGGACGTGGCCCGCGCGGTCGGCCTCCGCCTCGACGCGTACCTCCACATGGAGGAGACCGGCCACTGGGCCGGGGACTCACGGCAGTCCGCCGCGCTCGGCGAGGTGCTCGCCCTCCCGCGGCAGGACTTCGTCGCCATCACCGGTCTGGAGGACGAACTGGTCCGCCTGCTCACCGAGGCGGTCTCCACCCGCTGGCAGGCCCACATCAAACCGATCGCCAAACACCTCGGCATGGACAAGGGCGACCTCAAGGAGACCCTGCGCGCCATGCACGGGGAGTACCAGTCCCTGATGGCCGCCACCCTCAGCCGCGCCGGCGGCACCACCGCCTCCGGCGAGGACGGCCGGCGGTACCTGGACGGGCTCGTGGACCGGTTCTGGGAGGGGCTGGCGAAGGGCTGACCCGGCGGGGCGCCTGGCAGCGCGGGCGCACGGCGCCCGACCGGTCCCGCAGAACGCGGAAGGACCGCCCCCGGTGGAACGGGGGCGGTCCTCCCTCTGTGCGATCGCGCCTCTCAGCCGCCGGTCAGCCGGCGGGCCGCAGCTGCGACCGCGTCGGGTGCCGAGGCGGCGACCTCGCCCGGATCCGGAACCCCGGTGTCGGTCACGCGGTACGCCCCGTCCTCGGGTGCGACGGTGATCGCCCTCGCGGCCGGGTCGCCGCCGCCGAAGCCCAGCCTCAGCACACCGTGCGTCAGCACGGGGAAGAGGCCGTCGAAGCGCCCGTCCTCGTGAAACGCCGTGAGCAGGTCCCGTTCGCCGGCGTGTACCTCGGCGGTGCGCAACCAGTCCCACTGCGCACGGACGACGTCCCCGGCCTCACGGGCCCGGGCGAGCCGCCCGGGCGTCATGAAGGGGAAGCGGGCGGCGAAGTCGTCCACCGCCATACCTCCCCGCCACGCGGCGATCGCGTCCACGAGGGGGTCCAGCTCCTCCGTCGCGCCCTCGGCCCAGACGAATCTGCGCTCGTGGACGCCCAGGAAGAACGTCCGGGACTCCGCCGCGAGGGACACCCGCAGGGTCCCCCTCGCGGATTCGGTCACCGCGGTCCCCGTGTCCGCGCCCGCCGCGGTCGCCGGGCCGACGGGCTTGCCCACGTCCGCTCCCCTGCGACGGGCCACGGACACGATCGCGTCCGCGAGCCCGCCCTTGGCGAACACGTCCGGGTAGAGCCCGGGATCGATGGCACTCACGGCGTCGACAGCTCCTTCCACCCTCCGGTCAGCATCCGCACATCCGGCCCGGATCGTTGATGTAGCCCCTGATCCGGTCGAAGGTCGACCAGTCCGGTTCCGCGATCTTCGTCTCCTCGAGGTCTCCCTTGGCGTTGGGCTTGTAGAACTTGATCGAATCCCAGCTCCGCTTCCCGTGCACCACGGCTCTGGCGATCATGCCCATCTCCTGGTCGGTGGCGTAGGGATGCGTCGGATTGAGTCCGTCCTTCGCCGCCGTGGCGAAGTCGGGGATCCCCTTCATGTTGACATGAAGGCGGACGTTGGAGTCGGCGATGGCGCTCTCCACCGGCCCCTGCCAGCCCTCCGCCTTGCCGAAGTGCTTCCAGTCGTTCCTCTCGGCCCACTGGTAGGTGCCCTCGTCCTTCATGCCGAGCGCGACGTCGCAGTTGTGCACGAGGAGCGGGGTCGCCCCGGCCAGCACGTAGTAGGCGTGGATTCCCGTGATCGTGAGGTCGTGGGTGCGCTGACGCTGTTCGAAGTGGCGGGTGTCCGTGACCTCGGCCGTGTCACCCGACGGGGTGCGCAGGGTCATGCCGGGACGCAGGTCGCCCGCCTCGACCCACTCGGCCTCCGAGACCACCCAGAACGGGTGGGTCGTGGTGGCGATCAGCGCCTCGGCCTCACCGGATCCGCCGGTGATCGTGAGGTCGACGAAGTGCTTGTCGTCCTCGGTGACGATGGTCCCTGCGACCTCGCGCACCGTCGTCTCGCCGGTCAGGGGGTCGGTGACGGCCACCTTGTCGCCGAGGACCACGTCCTCGATCGGCTTCGTGCTGCCGTCGGCCAGCAGGACCCTCGTGCCGGGCAGGAAGCTGTGGCATTCGGACTTCTTCTTCTTGAGTGCCTCCGCGGCCTTCTTCTTGGCAGCGGCCAAGGCGTCCTTGGCCTTGGCCAATCCGTCCTTGGCCTTGCCCACGGCCTTGTTGGCCTTCCAGAGGTCCTTCACCCCGCCGATCAGGTCACCGACGAGGTTGACCACGCGCTTGGCGAGTTTGGCGCCCTTTGCCCAGTTCCAGGGGGCACCGTACTTGGCGAGGATCTTGCCGGCGAGACCGCCGGCGAAGCTGCCCGCGATGTTCAGCAGCGTCTCGCCGCACGCGCCCATGTCCCCGCTGGAGACGCAGTCGAGCGCGGCGTCCACGCCCAGGATGTCCCGGGCGATCTTGACGAGCGCCTTGCCCGCGGACTTGATCCGCTGCTTCGCCGCCGTCTGCTGCCCCTGCGCCCCGGCGAGGGTGGTCTCCGCCCCGGAGACGGCCTTCTCCTCATCGTCGGTCGGCGGCTTGTCCTTGCTGGGCACGGGCAGGCCGCCACGACACTCGATCAGGCCCTGCAGGCACTCCGGGATCGCCATGCCGCTCGGATCGGCGTGGGTGACCGGGGTGTTGTTGGCGTACGCGTAGCCGTTGATCTGCTGCGGTTGCGTGTAGTCGATGATCGGGTCGACGGAGATGAACTTGCCGATGACCGCGTCGTACTCACGCGCGCCGAGATGCGTCAGGCCCGTCGACTTGTCGATGGTTCCGCCGACGAACCCCTTCTCGCCCGGCCAGGTGCCGGTCGCCGTGCCGCGCTCGACGCCGAACGGATCGAACCTGCGCTGGGACACCGATCCGGTCACCGCGTCCACGGCCAGTTCGCCCGTGCCGTGGTGGTCCGCGGCGAGGAAGGAGAGCATGCCGTCGTCGGTGCGGACGGCGACCGTCTGTCCTGCGTGCGCGTAGTAGCGGGTCGCCGACTTCTTCGCGCCGTCGGCCGAGAGCTTCAGCTCCATGCCCGGCAGGTAGACCGTGGTGCCGGTGGTGTCCTTGCGCTGGACCCGGTTGCCGTCGCTGTCGTACAGGTAGGTCGTCGCGGACCCGTTCGCCTCCTTCGCCCGGGCGAGCTTGCCGGCGTCGGTCCACTCCAGTGTCTGCGCGTCGCCGCCGATGGTGCGCTTGGTGGTGTTGCCGGAGTCGTCGTACTCGTACGTCGACTGCTTGTCGCCGGTCGGCGTGTTCTCGACGACCTTGGTGACCTGGTGCGGTCCGTCGCCGAGCGTCCCCGCTCCGCCGTAGGTGTAGGTGCGGGTGATGTTCTTCGCCGGGTTGAGACCCGTGTCGTGGACGGTCTCGGACGTCCGGTTGCCGATGGCGTCGGTGACATACGACTTCCAGTACGGCGCGGGACCGCCGAGCGCCTTCGCGCCCGGTGCGGCCTGGCAGGCCGCCGGGGAGGACCCCTCGACGGGTGCTACCGAACCGGTGGAGCCGCCGCCGGCCGCCTCGGCCGCCGTCGCCGCCGGGGTCCACGCCTCGGCGAGACGCTTCCGGGCGTCGTAGCCGAAGCACTGCACGTCCGGCAGGGCGGTGTTCGAGGTGTCCGCGATGGACAGGACGTTGCCGGCCTGGTCGTAGGAGTAGTGCGACTGCTTCACCGGTGCCGGTGCGCCGTACACGTCGACCGTGGAGGTACGCAGCCGGTCTGTCCCGGTCTCGTAGTCGAAGGTCTGCCAGACCTTCTTGCCACTGCCGCTGTGGAGTTCGAGCTGCAGCAGATGGCTCTTCCCGGAGTAGACGGAGCCGGTGACATACGACGACGACCCCGTCAGCGACGTCGGCCGCTGCAGGTCGTCGTACCCGCTGACCAGCACCTCGGCCGGCAGAGCGCCCGCCGCCGGCAGACCGTTGGACTGCACGGTGCCGTCACGGTTGTAGGCCGCCGTGAAGGAGTAGGTCCCCGCGAGGCCGCCCTGGGACTGCGGCACCACGTAGTCGGTGCGCAGCGGCCGGTAGAGGTCGTCCCATGTCTGGGTGACGTTCGCGAAGTACTCCGTAGGCGAGACGTAGCTGAGCGAGGCGTACGCCCGCCCGAGCAGTCCGGCCTTGTCGTACCGGGTCTCCGTGATCTTGGTGCCCGTGTTCACGTCGCCCTGCCAGGTGGACAGGGTGCGCCCGAGCTTGTCGTAGGCGGTGGAGATCTTCCTGCCGCGCCCGTCGGTGGCCGACACCGGGCGGTCCAGCCCGTCGTACTGCGTGGTCGACGTCCCCGCGTCCGGGTCGACGCTCTTGGTCTTGCGTCCCAGCAGGTCGTACTCGTAGCGCCACTGGTTGCCCTTGGCGTCGGTGACGGTCTCCAGCTGGTTCTGCCTCGTGAAGGTGTACTTGGTGACGTCGTACCCGAGGAGCGGGTTCGGGGAGTCGCCCTTGTAGTGCCAGATCTCCTTGGTGTTGCCCTTGGCGTCGGTGATCGACGTCGTCGGGACGCCGCCCTGCGGCGGGTCGACCGTGATCCGCTCGCCGTCGTAGGTCGTCGTGGTGCGCCACTGCTCCGCACCGGAGACGGCCATGATCTGCGCGGTCGGGCGGCCGAGGCTGTCGTACCGCATCAGCGACTGCTGGCCGACCTCGCCGTTGCGGACGATCAGCAGCTCGTCCGACGCGGCGCCCGCGGCGTTGTAGGTCGCGTTCGTCTGCTTGACCTTGCCGGTGCCGTCGTAGAACGAGTCCGCCACCATCCGGGTGCCGTTCGGCCCCTCGGTCTGGAGCTGGCGCGGGCGCAGCAGGCTGTCGTAGAGCTGGTGCTCGGAGCCGTAGGAGCGGTCGTTCTCGATCTTCTCCGTCCGGATCGCGGTGACCTTGTCGCGGCGGACGTTGTAGGAGTACTTGATCGACGGCGTCTGCGTCTTCGCCCGGTCCGGCAGCCAGACCGAGGTCAAGCGGCCCAGGCCGTCGTAGGCGAGGTCGGTGCGCTTGCCGTTGGGGTCGGTCTGGCCGGCCGACATGCCCCACGCGGGCAGGTAGTCGGTCGTGGTGACGTGGTTCAGCGCGTTGGTGTGCTTCGTCTGCGAGATGAGGCCGTTGACGTCCGTGTAGGACGTCTTGGTCTCGGCCCCGGACGCGTCCTTCTGCGACAGCGGCCGCCCGAAGGCGTCGTACGTGGTGGTGCCGGTGACCTGGTAGGTGCCGGTGGTGCCGTTGTGGGCGGTCAGCCGCTCGGTCGTGGTCGCGAGGCCCCGGGTCGGGGCCTGGCCGAACGCCTTGTTGTCGTAGGACGTGCGCTCGTCGGCGTGGACCTGGGTCTTGCGGTCCGGCGTCACGGAGCACTTCACACCGACCGACTCACTGCGCGAGGGCAGCGTGAGCAGGTTGGCAGTGGTGTTGTCCGCGTACCAGGTGCGGGTGCAGGTGTCGTCGGACGACGTCGAGACGTCGCCCTGGTCGTCGACCTCGGTCACCCGGCCGGTGCCGTTGGCCGTGTCGTACTTCGTGACCGTCTTCGACTCCAGCCACGCGCCGCCGGACCGCAGCTCGAAGCCGCGCTCCGTCTCGGTGCGGACGATCGACGCGTGGGTCGTTCCCCAACTGCGCGTCTGGGTGGCCGTGTTCACCTTCCAGGGCGTGCCGATGACCTTGGAGACGACCTTGCCGCCGTTCCAGGTCTGCGCCTCCAGCTGGTGGCCGGTGAACTCCTCGGCGTCCGTGAACTCCGCGCCGGTCGAGTCCTTCACCTTGACGGAGCGGGTGCCGCCGTCCGGATCCTTGTCCCCGTCCATGCCCTGCAGGTACGTGTAGTCGATCCGGGTCGACTGCTCGTCCGCGCTGCCGGAGGTGACGGTGACCTTGCCGTAGCCCTGCCAGCCGCCCCACGTCAGGTACTTGTCGTCGGTGATGCCGTCCGGCTTCGCCTTCCGCCAGGCCGCGTCACCCTTGTAGTCGTAGCGTGTGACGAGCGAGTCGCCGCCGCCGGTGCGGTCGGTCTCCACGATCTCGGCCACGACGTACTTGTGGAACCAGTCCGTGATCGGCTCGATCGTCCCCGGCGGGGACCACTTCACCGGGTAGCAGCGCTTGACCGACTCGCCCGGCTTCGGCAGCGACCCCGCCGAGCACTCGACCGGGGCGTAGTTGACGTCCAGCTGCGATCCGGTCTCGCTGACCACGGCCGCGAGACGGTAGCGCTTGAACGGCGCGATGTTGTCGCCGATCGCGTCCACCCGGTTGGTCAGCTGCTCGCCGAACAGCTCCAGCGCCGGCAGCTTCGCCGCCGTGCCCACCCGGCCCTCGTGCTCCAGCTTCGAGAGCCACAGGGTCTTGGAGTCGTCGCCGTTGTCCGTGAACAGGTGGGTGAACGTCCAGGCGTCCACGTCCTGGTACTCGGTGGCGCTCTTGCGCATCTGGGTCGTGATGCCCGTCAGACGCTTCGTCGTCCAGAACGTCTGGCCGACGGTGCACTTGGTGTCGGCCTTGCACTCCTGGTCCACGGGGGTGTCCGGCCAGCGCGCGGCGTTCGCCTTGGTGCGCTTGGACTCCGCGCAGTCGAAGTCCGAGGTGGGAAGGCAGCGCTCCGCCGTCTCGAACACGACCCGTGCCGGGGCCTTCGCCGCGTAGACCTGGCCGTCGCGCTGGCCGTAGTCGATCCGCTTCAGCCAGCCGCCGCGGTGGTAGGCGGTGCCGTTGACGTCCGTCTTGCCGTTGAGCGCGTAGTGGTTCGTCTCGGGCGCGTAGAAGTAGGACATCACGTTGCCGTGGGTGTCCTTGACGTAGTCCAGGCTCCAGCGCCACGCCTGCTTGCAGTGCGCGCTGGTGAACGTCGCGTTGTAGCAGGGCTCGCCCGAGTCGTCGCCGAAGACGGGCGCGGTCCAGGTGGAGCCGGTGGTCTCCTTGCCGTCCGCCCAGCCCGGCAGCCGGTTCAGGCCGAACCAGTACTCCGTGCCGTCGGCGGTGGTGACCTTCCAGTGCTCGCCGTTGTCGTCGCCGTTGGTGGCGCCGGTCAGCTTCTCGACCTTGGTGCCGTCGTCGGAGGCGAACTTCCAGGCGCCGGTGTCGTCGTCCTTGATCAGCTCGCTCGACGTGCCGTTGAGCATGATGGAGGCGTTGTCGAACGCCCAGCACTGCTCACCCGACGTCGAGTGGCCGTCCTCGGAACAGGGCTTGTAGCGGCGCTCGATGAAGCCCGCGTCGTACGAGAAGCCCTCGCCGACCCAGGAACCCTGGTTGTTCGTCACCGCGGTGCGGCCGTCCGCCGACTGCGACGAGTACCCGAGGCCCACCGTCGGTGACAGTCCACCGGGCGTGGGAACCGTGCGCATCGGATAGTTCCAGCTGAATCCGCCGCTGGAATTGGCGACGCTCCAGCTCGACGCCGGCGCCAGCGAGGTCGCCTTGTACGACCCCTGGGCCGACGACGGCCCCGCCGCCAGCGCCACCAGCGGCGCCGCCTCGGCCGCCATCGTGGACGCGCCCGGCTCCTGCGCGGGAGCCGCGGTCACCGACGCCGACACCGTACGGGCCTCGGGGTCGTTCACCGTCGCCAGCGACTTCGGGAGCTCCGGGCAGTCCTCGCTGCCCGGCACCGCCACCGCCGCACAGGCGGGCAGCTGCACCAGGTGCAGACGCGAGGCGTACGAACCGCCGTACCCCTCCGCGAAGGCCGAGTAGTCCACGGACAGACGGACGGGAGCGGCCTCCGCCGCCGCGTCCGAGCGCTCCACCCGCAGCACCGCGCCGGCGCCGAGCTCACCGGCCCGCTTGGCGGGCAGCACGTCCACCCGCACCTCGGCGGGGGACGAGGACGCCGAAGCACCGGCAGCCTTCGCGGCCTTCACCGGTACGGAGCCGACGGTGACCGGCAGCCCGCCGACCACCTTCTCCTCGCCCGAAGCCGCGACGGCCAGCTCCGCACTGCCGCCGCCCGGCCAGACGGCCTTGTCCAGCGCCGTGACGGCGGCCTTGCGCGCCGCGTCCGACGGGCGCTTCGCCGCCTTCGCGTCCCGGCCCTCGACCGGGTCGCCGAAGTGCTGCACACCGGGACGGCCCCGGCCCTGCTCGCCGGGGGCGACCGGGACGGCCTGGACCGTCGAACCGGTCAGCGCGAGCGTCACCCCCAGGGTGGTGGCGGCCAGCAGCCGCCCTGGTATCCGCCGGTTCAGCAACCGGCCGTGAAATGGCATCACGTGTCTCCGCACGTCGATAAGGAACGGTGGGTGGTGCGTGACCGCCACGCCCTCGGGGGCAGTGGCGGCCGCGCGGCTGTGCCACCCGGCGGGCAGGGGCTCGAAGCCCTGCCGGCCGGGCGCGTCATGGGGCGCGGCCGTGCCGCGTGTGCCGTCAGCGGACCGTGGCGCCGAAGGCGGTGTCGCCCGCGGGGATGCCGCCTTCGCCCGGCCTGAACGACTGGCCGGGGGCGCCGCCGTTGGCGGTGTTCCAGGGGAAGAGGTGGACGGCGTGGCCCTCGGCGCCGTACGGCATGCCGACGTACAGACCGGCCGTCGATCCCGAGAGGCTCAGGCCCGCGAGCTGGAGGGGAGCCGGGGTGCCGGGGATGCCCCAGCCCGGGTCGATCCAGGCGTCCGAGACGCCGGGCGCGCCGACCATCGGGACGATGTGGACACCGCCCTTCTCGCGGTGCTCCTCGGCCGACTCCTCGCCGGGCACACCGATCGCGAGCCGGGCGGTCGTCCCCGTGGTGGTGGTATTGGGCGAGGTGTTGACGGCGGCGAGGCGCTGGCCGAAGAAGTCGCCCGCCTCGCCCTCCTGTTCCACGTCCGCCGTGTTCTGCTCGACCCACATGGTCTCGGTGAAGGCGCCGCTCGCGCTGATCCGGAAGACCTGCACGGCTCCGGCGTCCACAGTGGTGTTCAGATCCTCGCCGGGGCTGCCGACGGCGAGCAGCACCTCGGTGGTCGAGGTCGCGCCCGAGGGCCGGTACGGGACCATCGCCAGGGCGGTGCCGAAGCCGTCGCCCGGCTCCTCGGCACCGGCGACGGCCGCCTGGTCCTGGGCCATGCCGACGAGCGGCTTCGGGTGCCCGGAGACCAGGGTGTGGCTGAAGACCGCGACCCCGCCGGCGAACGGCGCCGTGCCGACGCCCTCGCCCGGGGAGCCGACGGCGAAGTGCGTGGGGGTGGCGGCGAGCGAGGCGCCGAACCGGTCGTCCACCTCGGAGACACCGGGGACGGCGCCCCCGGTCTCGACGTCCTGGCTGATCACACCGACGACGGTCTGCGCGGTGCCGTGGATGTAGACGAAGCCGCCGGCGTCCTCCGCCGACGTGAGACCGGTCGACTCGCCCGGCACGCCGGCGACGAGGTAGGGCGTGCCCGCCGAGGTCCTGCCCGCGACGAGCGCCCAGCCCAGCCAGTCGCCCGGTTCGGCGGCGCCCCCGATGGTGGTGCCCGCGCCCTGGAGGTGTTCCTTGGGCGCCCTGCCGCCGTTGAAGCCCGCTGCGGAGCCGTAGACGATGTGGACGGCTCCGGCGTCGGCGTTGGTGGAGATGTCCTCGTACGGGGCGCCCACCGCGAGGTCGGCGCAGCCGTCGAGGTCGGCGTCGTAGACCGCGAGGGCGAAGCCGTACCGGTCTCCCGCCTCGGCCCCGCCGGGGATGCCCGGCGCGTCCTGGCTGAGTTCGTAGGTGCCCTTGCCGCCGCCGTAGACGATCCGGACCAGTCCGGCACGGGCGTGTCCGGTGACGGTGGCCTCGGGGTCGGCGACGGCGGTGTCGCGGATGCCGTCGCCGTTGAAGTCGGACTCGGCGCCCGGGCAGGCGGCCGCCGCGGCCGTCGCGCCGGGCGCGAGGCCGAGGGAGGAGAGGGCGAGGACGGCGGCGCTCGCGGCGAGCGCGGTCCGCCGTCGTGCCGCCCGCGGCTGCGGGCGGGTCGGTCGGTTCATCGGGTGGAGTCCCTCCCCCGGGACCGCCCGTCCCGCGGGCGGCCCGGGCTGATTCCGGGCGGAAGAAGAGGGGGCGGGCGGGACGGCACGGCCGTCCCACCCGCCCCTCGGGGGACCTACATCTCCGGCAGGGCCATCGGGTTGGCCATCTGCTGGACCGCGGTCCTGTCGGCGGCTCCGCTGTAGACGCGGACCTCGTCGACGGCGCCGGCGAAGTACTCGCTGCCGCCGCCGAGGGCCGAACGGCCGACCTGGAGGGCGCCGGTGGCGGCCCACAGGGTGTCGTCGGTGCCGTGCGCGATGTCGGCGAGCATGCCGTTCACGTACAGCCGGATCTCGTTGGCGAAGGCGTCGTAGACGACGGCCAGGTGCTGGCCGGCCGGGTCGGTGTCCGGCAGTTCCTGGTCGTCGCTGAACGTCTTCACCGTGGCGCCGGCGGCGTCGGTCTCGGAGACCGCGAGCTCCCACATGGGGGGCGTGGTCTCGTCGGCGGCGGGACGGTAGCGGACGGCGAGGCGGTTGGCGGCCTTGCCCGGCAGGGAGAGGACGGTCTGCGCCTTCTCCGGGTCGATCGTGGTGAGCATGGTGCGGGCGGTCAGTGTGAAGCTGGCCGCGCCGGTGACCGGGGCGGTGGCCGTGGACGCGTAGTCCCCGTCGCCGTCGAGCAGCAGGTGACCCGCGCCGACCATCGGGAACGGGTCGGGCGACAGCGGGTCGGTCGGCGCGGGCATGATCCGGGAGTTGCCCGCCAGCGTCAGGGCCTGGCCGGTGCCGGTGTCCGGGGACGCGGTGCCGTTGGCCGTGTCGAGCTGCCAGTAGTTCTTGCGCTCGGGCTTGACCGTCATCATCTCCGCCACCTGGGCGGCGGGCAGGACGCGGTCGAAGACCCGGACCTCGGCGAGGTCGCCGGCGAAGTTGTCGCGGTAGCCGCTCTTCGCGGTGGAGCGCCCGATCTGGAGCGGGCCGTAGGACTTCCACACCGAACGGCGGGACGCCGTGCCCTTGGAGTCCTTGTTGATGTAGAGCCGCAGTTCGGACTTGGTGGCGTCGTACACACCGGTGAGCAGGACCCACTGGTCGGGCACGACGGTGACGCCGGTGGCGACGGCCTTCCACTCGCCGAGCGAGTCGACGTCGGTCACCGGGACGGAGAACGCCCAGGTGCCGGCGGTCTGGTCGTAGCCGAGGGTGAAGCCGGGCTCGCCGGTGCCGTCCTGGCTGACGACCGCCATGTCACGGGTCGGGGTGCCCTTGGGGCGGACCCAGGCGCTGACGCTGAAGCTCTCCGAGGAGTCGAGGACGGTCTCGTTGACGTCGGCGTAGGCGCCGGCGGTGCCGTCGAAGCGGGCGGCCGCGTCGGCCTTGCCGCCGGGACCCTCGACGCCGAAGGTGACGCCGGTGCCGGCGTCGGCGGCGAAGACGCCGGTCTCGTCGTGCGCCTCGGTGCTGGTGGCGGCGTCGGCGAGGTTCCACTGACCGGCCACCGGGGTGCCCTCGGTGACGAGGAACTCGTAGTGCGCCTTGGTGCTCGGGTTCTTCGCCTTGTCGACGGCGATCACGTCGACCCAGTGGCGTCCGGAGCGCGTCGGCATCCAGGTCACCGTCGCGGGACCGCCCGCGGAGGTGGCGGGCACGGTGGTGACCGGGGTGGCGGTGCTGTCGAAGGCGTACCGGTACTCGACGATGTCGGTGTCCGGGACGCTGTCGTTGGGGTTGGGCGTGAAGGTGAACGAGCCGTAGGTGCCGACGCCGTCGTGGTAGACGCTGTCCGACGGGTACTGCTTGGAGAGCACGTTGGGCTTGCCCGGCAGGGTGGCGTCGTACATGAACTCGCAGCGCACGGTGTCCCCGTCGTAGCTCCAGGGGCCGTACCCGTCACCGTCGGTGGCGCGTGCGCTCCAGTAGATGACGGTGTTCTGCGGGATCGACGACTTCACGGTGTGGGTGAACCTGGTGCCCGACGTCGGCGCCAGCCACGACGGTGTGAGGTACGTGTAGCTCTTGGCCTCCTTCGTCACCGGGTCCGTCCAGTCGACCTTGAACTCGACCTTCACCTTGTCGGTGGTGCTGGAGGTGTGGTCCGGGTCGCTGGCGATGGCCTGGAGCTGCGGGGGCTTCTCCGCGTAGGGGCGCCCGGCGCCGGAGGTGCACACGCCGCCCGGGTTCTGCGACAGCGAGGTGATCTTCCGCGGCAGGTTGTTGTAGTCGATCGACAGGTACGCGTTGCCGCAGATCCGCTTCCACTCGGCCAGCCGGCCCTCGTCCTGGGCGCGCAGACCCAGCGTCATCGTGGACCAGCCCTCGGCCGCCGCGGTCTTCACCTCGCTCGTCAGCTCACCCGTCGCGCCGCCCTCGAAGTGCAGATTGGCCTGGCTGGTGCAACTGGTCGGCGAGATCGCCTTGTCGACGGTGCCGATGTGGTCGGCCCAGTCGTCCTTGGTGCTGTTCCAGTCCGTCGAGGAGGTGATGCTGTAGTTCTTGCCGCCGATGCGGTAGAGCCGGATCGGCTCGGCGGTCGGCGAGGCGCTGTAGATGTGCTCGACCCGCGCCGAGAACGACGCGCCGAGGATCTGCTTGCCCTTGTAGAACGACATCCCCATGGTGAACAGCAGCCGGCGCACGCCGACACCGTTGCAGGACACCGGGCTGTAGTCGGTCGGGCACTTGCCCGCGCCGGCGCTGCCGGAGTACTTCCAGTCCTGCTCGCCCGGCATGCCCGACATGATGCCGGTCCACGCGCTGCGCGAGGTGGTGCGCTGGAGCGGGTCGATGACGACCGGGAAGACGGTGTCCTTGCCCGTGAGGAGCTTCTGGTCGGGGACCAGCGACAGCTTCCCCCTGCCGATCTCCACGCCGAGCGGCGAGGTCTTCCCGCCGCCGCCGGGACCGGCGAGCGCCGGCTCGGGCGCGATCGACGGAGCCGGGTCCGCGTCCGCGGTGGCCGCGGCGAGCGCCTTGGAGACCGCCTTCGGGCCCTGCTTCCTGGCGGCGGCCTCCTTGACGGCGGCCGAGTCCCACATGACCGGCTTGCCCGCCTCGAAGACGGTGCCGCCGACCGCCGCGTCCTCGGCCTTCAGCGCGCCGTTCGCGTCCTCGCCGATCTTCAGCCCGTCGGCCTTCACGCCGAGGTCGATCCGCGCCAGGCGCGGATCGGCCGCAGCCTCCGGGGTCTTGACGATCAGCAGATGGCCGAAGCCGTCCGCCTCGGCGCGCACCGCGAGGTCCACACCGGGCAGCGCGTCGCGGTAGGTCGCGGTGTCGCCGTCGAGGACCGGCGCGGCCAGCTTGCCGTGCGGCCAGGTCAGCGACAGCTCGCGGCCCGCCTGGTTCATGGTGACGAACGGCTCGCCGGCCGTGCCGTCGGAGAACTTCAGACCCACCGCCGTCGCCTTCGGCGCCACGCTGCCGTCGGCCGCCCGCCGCAGGGTGCGGTCGATGTCGACCCACGAACCGCTCTGGAACGTGCGGATGGGGTCGGTGTACTCGCGGGCCGTGAACGTGCCGTCCGGCTGGGCGTAGATCTCGCGGCGCGCGTTGCGCATGCCGAGGATCTCGACCTGCTTGTTGCTCTTCTTCGCGACCGCCAGTGCCTCGGCCTCCGTCTGCACCGGCGTGCCGGTGCCCACCGCCTCCTGCTTCGGCTCCGCGCCGGGCGCCGGAGCGTCCTGCGGCAGGGCGTGGAAACCGCCCGTGAGGACGGCGCCCGCGGCGACCGCGGCGACCGCGGCGCGCAGCAGGATGCCGCGTGGTGTGCGTCTGGACATCTGTCCGTGCTCCTTGTGGTTCATCAGCGGACCGTGGCGCCGAAGGCGGTGTCGCCCGCGGGGATGCCGTTCTCGCCGGGCTTGAACGTCCGGCTGGGGAAACCGCCGTTGACGGTGTTCCAGGGGAAGAGGTGGACGGCGTGGCCGCCCGCCGGGCCGTAGGGCATGCCGACGAGGAGTCCGGCCGTGCTGCCCGACAGGCTCAGGCCGGCGAGCTGCGTGGCGGCGGGCTCACCGGGGATGCCCCAGCCCGGGTCGATCCAGGCGTCCGAGGCGCCGGGCGCGCCGACCATCGGGACGATGTGGACACCGCCCTTCTCCTGGTGCTCCTCGGCCGACTCCTCGCCCGGCACACCGATCGCGAGCCGCGCGGTGGTGCCGGTGGTGGTGGTGTTGGGCGAGGTGTTGACGGCGGCCAGGCGCTGTCCGAAGAAGTCGCCCGCCTCGCTCTCCTGCTCGACGTCGGCGCTGTCCTGCTCGATCCACGTCGTCTCGGTGAAGGAGGTCGCGCCGATCCGGAAGATCTGCACGGCTCCGGCGTCGACGGTGGACTTGAGGTCCTCGCCGGGCACGCCGACGGCGAGCAGCGACTCGGTGGTCGAGGTGGCTCCGGAGGCCCGGTACGGGACCATCGCCAGGGCGGTGCCGAAGCCGTCGCCGACCTCCTCGGCGCCGGCGATGGTGTCCTGGTCCTGGCCCATGCCGAAGAGCGGCTTGGGGTACCCGGACGTGACCGTGTGGCTGAACACGGTCGCGGCGCCGGCGAAGGTGGCGGTGCCGAGGGCCTCGCCGGGGGCGCCGACCGCGAAGTGGGTCGGGGTGGCCGCGAGGGAGGCGCCGAAGCGGTCGTCGTTCTCCCCGACGCCCGGCACGGCACCCGCTGCCGTGGTGTCCTGGTGGGTGCCGACGGCGGTGGCGGCGTCGTTCTGGACGTAGAAGACGCCTCCGGTGTCCGCGGCGGTGCCGATGTCCTCGCCGGGCGCGCCGATCAGGAGGTAGGAGGCGCCCGCGGAGGTCCTGCCGCCGGCCAGGGCGTATCCGGTCCAGTCGCCGGCCTCGGCGCCGCCGCCGAGCGGGGCGCCCTCGCCCTGCTTGTACTCCCGCACCGCCTTGCCGCCGTTCAGTCCGGCGGTGGAGCCGTAGACGATCTGCACGAGACCGGCGTCCGGCGTGTCCAGGTCCTCGTAGGGGATGCCGACGGCGAGGTCGCTGCATCCGTCGCGGTCGGCGTCGTAGACCGCGAGCGCGAAGCCGTACCGGTCGTCGGCCTCGGCACCGCCGGGGACGCCGGCGGTCTCCTGCGACAGGACCATGGTGCCCTTGCCGCCGCCGTAGTCGATGTGCACGACGCCGGCGCCGGGCATGCCGTTGACCGTCGCCTCCGGGTCGGCGATGGCGGTGTCGCGGATGCCGTCGCCGTTGAAGTCGGACTCGGCGCCGGTGCAGGCGGCCGCCGCGGCGGCGGCCGGGGACACCGGGCCGAGCCCGAGCGCCGCGGCCGTCAGGACGAACGCCCCTGAGGCGAGCGCCGTTCGTCGTCGTATCGCCCGCGTTCGCGGGCGGAGCGGTCTGATCACTGAGGTGGGTCCCTCCCCTGGTGCGGTACCGGCTCGTCGGCCGGGGTCCGTGGTGGCGCCGCTGCCCCCTTCGGGTGCGGCCGGCCGGCCGCGGCCGGCTCCCGGCACACGCGTCCCCGGGCCCCGGCCCCCGGGCGTCGCTGCCCGGGGTGGGCCTGGAGAGTGCGGGTGACGGTGCACCGGCGGGCCGGCTGCCCGGGGCGGCCCCGTTCCTGGCGCACGGTCACCGGCCCGCGGTCGAGCGCGGGGGCGGGAGCGTGCCGGACGGGACGGAGCCGGGCAGGGCTCGGCCGCCCCGGGACTCCGGGCGGGCCCGCCGGGGACGGCGGGCACCGGCCGGGTGCCGGAGGGGCGGCCGGTCGGTCAGCTCAGGAGTGCTCCGAAGGCGGTGTTCGCCGCCGGGATGCCGCCCTCGCCGGGGCGCCAGGTCCGGGTCGGCGCGCCGCCGTCGGGCGTGTTCCACGGGAAGGCGTGGACGGCCCGGTTCTCGGCGGGGCCGTAGGGGACGCCGACGTACAGCGCCGTGGGGCTCGCGCCGAGGCCGAGGCCGAGGAGCGTGCGGGGGGCGCGGACGGCGGCCGGGACCCCGTGGCCCGGGGAGAGCCGGACGTCGCCGGCGCCCGGGTCGCCGAGCAGCGGCAGGATCTGGACCCCGCCCTCCTCCGGGAACTCCTCGGTCTCCTCCTCGCCGGGCACGCCGACGGCCAGCCGCATGGTGGCCGCCGTGCCGGGCGCGGACGGGGAGGTGTTGACCGCGGCGAGCCGCCGGCCGAAGAAGTCGCCGGGCTCGGCCTCCCCCTCGACACCGGGCTGGTTCTGGTCGATCCAGGTCAGCGGTGTGACGGTGCCGTCCGCCTTGATGTGGTACGTGTGCACGGCACCGGCGTCGACGGTGGTCGCGAGGTCCTCCCCGGGGACGCCGACCGCGAGGAGCGAGTCGGTGTTCGAGGTGGCCCCGGCGGGCCGGTAGGGCGCCATCGCCAGGGCGGCGCCGTACTGGTCGTCGCTCTGGGCGGCGGTGTCGGCGGTGCCGGTGCGGCCCTGGCCCATGCCGAACAGCGGGTCGGGGATGCCGTAGGTGTTGATGGACGGCCGGAAGGCGACGACGCCGCCGGCGAACTCCCGGTTGCCGCTGCTGGTCACCATCGACTCGCCGGGCGCGCCGACGACGAAGTGCCGGTCGGTGGCGGCGATCGAGGCGCCGAAGCGGTCGTTGGGCTCCGGGTCCTCCCAGACGCCGGTGCTGTCCTGGGCGACGTGGGCCACGCCGTAGGTGACGCCGTAGACGTAGTGGAACATGCCCATGTCCTTGCCCTCGCCGCCGTCCTCGCCGGGGGCGCCGATGACCAGGAAGGGGATGTTGGTGGCCGAGCGGCCGGCGGCGACGGCGTAGCCGACCCAGTCCTCGGCCTCGTAGCCGCCCGCGAGCTTGCCGTCGGAGCCCTGGCGGAAGCCGATGGAGCTGGTCCCGCCGGTGACGCCCGCGGTCGAGCCGTAGACGAGGTGGACGAGTCCGGCGTCCTTGACGGTGCCGACGTCCTCGAACGGGATGCCTACGGCGATGTCGCTGCATCCGTCGAGGTTGGCGTCGTAGACGGCGTACGAGAAGCCGAACTGGTCGCCCTCCTCGGCACCGTCGGAGACGTTCGGCGACTCCTGGGAGAGCAGGAAGGTGCCCTTGTCCCCGCCGTAGACGATGTGGATCTGTCCGGCGCGTTCCTTGCCGGCGACCGTGGCCTCCGGGTCGGCGATCACCGTGTCGCGGATCCCGTCCCCGTTGAAGTCGTGCTGCGCCCCCGCGCAGCCGGTGGCGGCGGCGGCCGGAGCCCCCGGCGCCACCGCCTGTCCGAGGAGTGCGACGGCACCGGCGATCGCCAGCGCGCCCACTCCGCGTCGTGCACGTGTCATCGCACGCGGCATGTTCCCCCCACCCCGCAAATCCCCCGCACCGTCAGGAACCGTGCGGAGGTGATCAGTTGAACGTTCTACGGTCTTGGTCCCCCCACGACCGCAGAAGCGGAACGGGACTATTCCACGTACGGCGGCGCAGCGACAAGGCCCGATGTCGGACATGGGCTCATCGGCGGCAATCACGGGTTCGTCACATCCGTCACACGGCATGGTCATGATTCGGTCACACCCCGGACACCGCCACCGGAATCCGGACAACGCGATCCGGCCGGGGGCGGCCGGCTGCGGACCGCCCGGCCGGCGCTACCGCGTGCGTACGTCCCCTCCGGAAGCCGCGGGGCGCCGCCTCGCGAAACGCCGAGGGCCGCCCCCGCTCACGCGGGGACGGCCCTCGTCCTTCTGCCGGCCGCTCAGGTCACCCCGGGCGCATCGCCCGGGTGCGGAAGTGCACGGGGTCCAGCAGGAACCCGGGCCGGTCCCCGGTGAACCGGGAGACCCCCACCGCCACCTTGGAGCAGACGACCCAGCCCAGCGAGTCCTCGCTCCGCAGCACCAGCGTGAGCAGCGGGTTCGGCCGCGGCTTCAGCACGCCCGTCGCCGCGATCTCCGCGAGGACGGTCTCGTCCGCCGTCTCCAGGCTGAGCCCCCGGAAGGACCGGCCCACGTTCAGCCGCTCCACCGCCTCGAAGCGCAGGCCGAGGGCTTCGTCGTCGATCCCCTGCCCGTTCTGGCTGCGGACGAGCAGCTGCGAGTGCCCGATCCCGTACATCCACAGGCTGAAGCGGAGCGGGCTGGACCACAGCACACGCCCCGGGGGGTGCGGTGCGCCGCCCGGTGCCGTGTCCTCGGTCGGTGCGTCACTCAAAGGGGTTCGACACCTCCTTTCCCTTCCGGTACCAGGTGACCCGGCTCCATGCTCCCGGGGACTGGCTCAGCCGGTACATCTCCCAGCGTGTGGCGCCCTGCATCTCGGGTGCCGGCGTGAGGTCCTTGCCCAGCTTGGCATAGGCCTTGGGGTCGGTGATCCCGTCCAGGTTGACGTGGATCCGGGTCTTGCCGTCCTTCAGGAACTTGTTGACGTGCTGGTACCACCAGGCGTCGTCGTCCCACTCCTTGTACGTGGTGGCGCCCCGCTCCATGGCGAAGATGTCCAGCGCCATGTCGTCGCCGTCCACCGTCTGCTTGCCGAGCGCGATGTCGTCGCAGTTGTGGACGAGGACGGGAGTGGTGCCCGCCGCCACGTAGTAGGCGTGCACACCGGAGACCGTGAGGTCGTGGGTGCGCTGGCGCCGGTCGAAGAACTCCGTGCCGGTGACCTCGGCCCGTTCGCCGTCCGGGGTGAGCAGCTGCATCCCGGGCCGCAGGCCGGAGGCCTCGACGAACGCCCCCTGGGAGACGACCCAGAACGGGTGCGTCACCGTGGAGGTGAGCGTGGCGGTGCCGCCGGGGCCGGCGACGGTCAGGTCGACGAAGTGCTTGTCGTCCTCCGTGACGATCGTCCGCACGACCTCGCGGGCCGAGTTCACACCGGTGCCCGGGTCCGTGGTCGTGACCATGTCCCCGACGCCGACGTCCTCGATGGGTCTGCTCGACCCGTCCGCCATCAGCACCTTCGCGGCGGGCAGGAACGAGTGGTTCTCGCAGGAGTCCCTGTCCCGTTTCTTCCTGTCCGCCTTGGCCTTGGCCTTCTTGGACTTCTCCAGGGCGTCCTTGGCGTTGTCGACCCGCTTCTGCGTCTTGCGCATCTTGGTGATCGAGTCGTAGAGGTCGTCGATCAGGCTGAGCGCCTTGTAGATCTTCTTCGCCTTGAAGATGGCCTTCGCCGCTGTTCCGAGGAGCAGCGTGGCGACCTCCGCGGCGGCCTTCAGGCAGGTGCCGATCGCCGGGTTCGACGCGCAGTCCTCCAGCGCCGAGACGCCGACGATGTCCTTGATCTCCTCGATGATCCTGTCGGTCACCGCGCTGACCTGGCGCTCCGCCTGGGCGTGGTCGGCCTCGGCGGCCGCGACCTCCTTCTCCTCCTTGGACGGCTGCGGCTTCGGGTCGCCGAACTCCCATCCGTTCGGGCCCATCCGGCAGGTGATCAGACCCTCCCAGCACTCGGCGGGGATGGCTCCGGACGGGTCGGAGTACGTGACGGGCGAGTTGTTGGCGTACGCGTAGCCGTTCATCTGCTGGGCGTTGCCGAAGTCGATGAGCGGATCGACGGAGACGAACTTGCCCAGACCGGAGTCGTACTCGCGGGCGCCGAGGTTGGTGAGCCCGGTGTCCTCGTCGAAGGTGCCGCCGACGAAGCCCGTGCGCCCCGCCCAGGACGTGGGCTGGGTGCCGCGGGTGTTGCCGTACGGGTCGAACCGGCGCTGGGTCACACTGCCGGTCGTCGCCTGGACGCTCAGGTCGCCGGTGCCGTGGTGGTCCGACGAGAGGAACGTGACCATGTTGTCGTCGGTCCGCACCGCGACGTCCTGCCCCGCGTGCGCGTAGGTGCGCGTGGCCTGGACCTTGGTGGCGCCCGCCGGCAGGCTCAGCTCCATGCCCGGCAGGTACAGCGTGGTTCCCCGGCTGTCTTTGCGCTTGAGGCGGTTGCCGTCGGGGCCGTACAGGTACGTGGACGCGGTGGCCTCGTCCGCCGGGGTGGTGACGTCGTCGGGCCGGGCCAGCCGGGTCAGCTTGCCGCCCGCGTCCCAGGTCAGCGTCTCGGTATTGCCTCCGATCGTCCGGGTCTCCATGTTGCCCGCGGCGTCGTACCCGTAGGTGGACTGGCTGTCGCCGGTCGGGGTGTCCGCCACCACCTTGGTCACCGCGTGCGGTCCGGCCGGTCCCTCGCCGTAGGTGAAGGTCCGGGTGACGTCCTTGGCGGAGTCCAGTCCGGTGTCGTGGGTGATGTCCTGGGTGCGGTTGCCGATCTCGTCGGTCCGGTACGACTTCCAGTACGCGGCAGGGCCGCCGAGGGCCTGGCTGCCGGGCGCCGCCGAGCAGGCCGAGGGCACGGTGCCGTCGACGGGGGCGGTGGTGCCGGCCGTCCCGGAGCCGGTGGCGGCCGCCGTGCTCGCGTTCGGCGTCCATGCCTCGGAGAGCCGGCGGTTCTGGTCGTACTGGAAGCACTGCACGTCGGGAGCGGCGCCGCCGGAGCCGACGTCCGACACGGACAGGACGTTTCCGGCCTTGTCGTAGCTGTAGCCGGTCTCCTTCACCGGCCCGGTCGTGGAGCCGGCGACGTCCACCACGGCGCGGGTGACCCGGTCGGTGCCCCGCTCGTAGTCGAAGGTCTGCCAGACCTTCTTGCCGCCGGTGTTCAGTTCGAGCTGGAGCAGGGACGACGTGGGCGACCAGGTGGTCCCCGTGACGTAGGTGGAGAGTCCCTGCATCGTCACGGGCCGCTGGAGCTCGTCGTAGCCGTAGCGGATCACCTCGGCGGCGAGGCCGCCGGCCGCGGGCAGGCCCGCGGTCTGGACGGTCCCGTCCCGGTTGTAGGTGGTGGTGAAGAGGTAGGTGCCGGCGAGCGCGCCCTCGGACGCGGGGACGATGTGGGCCGTCTTCATCGGACGGTACTGGTCGTCGAACTCCTGCACCGCGGTGCCGAAGTACTCGGTCGCGCCGGTGTACCGCAGCGAGGCGTACTGCTTGCCGAGCGCGCCGGTGCGGTCGTAGCGGTTCTCGGTGAGCTTCTTCCCCGCGGACACCGGACCGTCGTAGGTGGCGGTGGTCCGGCCGAGGGCGTCGTAGGCGGTGGTCACCTCGGTGCCCCGGCCCTCGTGCCGTACGGAGACCACCCGGTCGGCGTCGTCGTAGCCGGTGATCGTGGTGCCCGCGTCGGGGTCCACGGACTTCACCTTGCGGCCGCGCTGGTCGTACTCGAAGGACCAGACGTTCTGCCGGGCGTCGGTCACCGTCGAGAGCCGGCCCGACGGCGTGTAGGTGTACCGGGTCGACGCGTACGTGGACGGGCCCGTCGAGAGGGGGCCGCCGGTCTGGTACTGGCGCTGCTCGACGACCTGGCCGTCGACGTCGGTCAGCGACGTCGAGGCGATCCCGCCCTGCGGCGGGACGGTGTGCGCGCGGTCGCCCTCGTGGACGGTGGTCGTGCGCCACTGCTCGACGCCCGCGACGGCGAAGACGGTCGCGGTGGTCCGGCCCATGTCGTCGTACTCGTACAGGGTCTGCGACTCGACCTCGCCGTTGCGCACGATCAGGAGCTGGTCGGAGGCGGCTCCGGCGGCCGCGTAGGTGCCGTACGCCGTCTTGAGCTTGCCCCGCGCGTCGTAGAAGGTGTCGGCCACCAGACGGGTGCCGCCCGGTCCGACCGCCTGCTTCTGACGGGCTCTCAGCAGGCTGTCGTAGAGGGTGTACTCGGCGGCGTAGGAGCCGCCCTCCTCGACGATCTCGGTCTTCACCGCGAGCGGCGCGTCCTTGCGGACGAGGTAGCTGTACTTGCTGTTCGGTGTCTGGTTGCTCGCCTTCTTCCGGTCCTCCAGCCAGGCGCCCGTGATGCGGCCGAGGCCGTCGAACGAGAGGTCCGTCCGCTTGCCGTTGGGGTCCTGGCGGCCCTTGACCTGGCCCCAGGCGGGTTCGTAGTCCGTGATGCTCGCGTGGCCGAGGACGTTGGTCGCCTTCGTCTGCGTCGTCAGACCGTTGACCATGGTGTACGCGGTCGTGGTGCGCCCGGTGCCGGGGGTGGTGGCGGAGGTCGGACGCCCGTAGGAGTCGTAGACGTTCTTGAAGGCCTCCTGGTACACCGGGGTGGTGCCGTCGTGCGAGGCGAGCCGCTCCGCCGACGTCTCCAGTCCGCGGACCGGGGCGGCGCCGTGCGCGAGGCTGTCGTAGTACGTGCGGATGTCCGACAGCACCTGCTTCCTGCGGTCGGGCGTCGTGCCGCACGAGACGGCGACCTCCTCGACCCGCTTCACCCGGTCCAGGAAGTTCCGGTCGCCCGCCGTGTTGTCGGCGTACGTGGTGCGGGTGCAGGTGTCGTCCTTCGCGGCGGCGTCCTTCTCCGCCTGCGTGGCGGTCGCCGGGACCACCCGCCCGAAGTCGTCGACCTGGGTGACGCGGCCGGTGCCGGTCGCCGTGTCGTACGACGTCTCCGAACGGGACTCGCGCCAGCCGCCGGCCTTCAGCGCGGTGAAGCCGCGGGTGACGGTCGGCTTGACGAGGGTGGCGCGCAGCGTGCCCCAGCTCTTCGTCTGGGTCGCCGTGTGGTGCTTCCACGGCTTCTTGACGACCTTGGTGGCGACGGCGCCGTCGTTGAAGGCCTGCGCCTCCAGCTCGAAGCCGGTGAAGTCCTCGTCGTCGGTGTACACCGTGCCGGTGGAGTCCGTCACGGTGGCGGAGACGGTGCCGCCGCCCGGCTTCCTGTCGCCGTCGCGGCCCTGGAAGAAGGTGTAGTCGACGCGGCTGCGCTGCCGGTCCTCGGCGCCGCTGGTGACGGTCACCTTGCCGTAGCCCTGCCACTCGCCCCAGGTGAGGAACTCGTCGGGGGTGATGCCGTCGGGCTTGGAGTGACGCCAGCCCGCGGGGCCGTTGTAGTCGTAGCGGGTGACCATCTTGTCGCCGCCGCCGGTGCGGTCGGTCTCGACGATCTCGGCGACCACGTACTTGTGGAACCAGTCGTCGACCGGGTCCAGGTTGCCCGGCGCCGCCCACTTGACCGGGTAGCACCGCTTGGTGGACTCACCGGGCTTCGGCAGGGCCGAGGCCGTGCAGTCGGCGGGGGCGAAGTTGACGTCCAGCTGGGCGCCGGTCTCGCTCACCACGGTCACCAGGCGGTGGCGTCGGAAGGGGGCGATGTTGTCGCCGACGGCGTCGACGCGGTTCTCCATCTGCGCGCCGAAGAGGTCCAGCGAGGGGACCTTGGCGGTGGTGCCGACCCGGCCCTCGTGGTCGATCTTCGACAGCCACATGCTTCTGGAGTCGTCGCCGTTGTCGAGGAACGCGTGGGTGAGCAGCCAGGCGTCGACGTCCTGGTACTCGGTCGCGCTCCTGCGCATCTGCGTGACGACGGCCTTCAGCCGCTTGGTGGTGAAGAACGTCGGCGCGATCTGGTCGGCGGCGCACTTCGTGGACGCCTTGCACTCCCGGTCGACGGGGACGTCGGGCCAGCGGGCCGCGTTGGCCGCGGTGCGCTTGGACTCGGCGCAGTCGAAGGAGGCGTCGGGCAGGCACCGCTCGGTGACGTCGAAGACGACGCGGGCCGGGGCCTTGGCGGCGTACACCTGGGTGTCGCGCTGGCCGTAGTCGATCCGCTTCAGGTGACCGCCGCGGTCGTAGGAGGTGCCGTTGACGTCCGTCTTCCCGTTCAGCGCGTAGTGGTTCACCTCCTTGGCGTAGTAGTGCGAGACGACGTTGCCGTGCGGGTCCTTGACGTAGTCGAGGTTCCAGCGCCAGGCCTGCTTGCAGTGGGCGCTGGTGAACGTCGCGTTGTGGCAGGGCTCCCCCGAGTCGTCGCCGAAGACCGGCAGCGTCCAGGCGGACTGCGTCTCCTCGTTGCCCGACGCCCAGCCCGGGAGCCGGTTCAGACCGAACCAGTACTCCTTGCCGTCCGGGGTGATGATCCGCCAGTGCTCGCCGTTGTCGTCACCGTTGACGGCCCCGGTCAGCTTCTCGACCTTCGAGCCGTCCGGGTTCGCGAGCTTCCACGCGCCCGTGGCGTCGTCCTTGATGATCTGGGACGCGCTGCCGTTCAGCATCACGGTCGCGTTGTCGAACGCCCAGCACTGCTCGGCGGATCCGTCGTGGCCGTCGTCCGCGCAGGGCTTGTAGCGGCGCTCGATGTAGCCCGACTCGTAGGTGAAGCCCTCGCCGACCCAGGAGCCCTGGTTGTTGGTGGCCGAGGTCTGCCCGTCGATCGACTGCGACTGGTACGAGAGCCCGACCGACGGAGCGAGGCCGCCGGCCACCGGCACCGTGCGCATCGGGTACGACCAGGAGAACCCGCCGGTGGAGCGGGCGACGCTCCAGCTCGCCGAAGGGGCGAGCGCGGTCGCCCCGTAGGTGCCCTGCGACGAGGACGGACCCGCGGCGAGCGCGACGAGCGAGGCCCCCCGGGCCGCCGTCGCCGAGGTGCCGCCCGGGCCCGCCGGCGCGGCGGTGACCTCGGCGGAGGCCGTGTTGGCCACCGGGTCGTTCACGGTGCGCAGCGGTGTCCCGGTGCCGGGGCACGCCTTGCTGCCCGGTGCGGCGAACTCGGCGCAGGCGGGGAGCTGCACCAGGCGCAGCCGCGCTCCGTAGGAGCCGCCGTAGGCGTCCTCGAAGGCCGAGTAGTCCACGGAGAGGCGGACCGGGGCCCCGGCAGCGGCCGCGTCGGACCGCTGGATGCGGAGCACGGCACCCGCCGCGAGGTCCTTCGCGCGTGCCGTGGGCAGCACGTCCACCCGTACCCGGGCGGGGGTGGCGGCGGTGGCGGCCGTGCGGGCGCCCTTCGCCCCGGACGCCTTCGCGGGCGGCACGGCGGCGACCGAGACCGGCAGACCGCCCACCTCGACGGGCTTCGGCGAGGCCGCCACGGCGACCTCCCGGCTGCCGCCGGGCGGCAGGACGGCCTTGTCCAGCCGGGTGACGGCCGCCTTGCGGGCCGGATCGGACGGCCGGGGCAGGGACGTGGCGTTCCGGCCCTCGACCGGATCGGCCTCCTGGACCCCGGGCCTGCCCCGGCCGGGATCCGCCGCGGGTACGGCGTGGACCGTACCGCCGGTCAGCACGACGGTCAGTCCGAGGGCGGTCGCTGCAAGCAATCGCCCTGGTATGTGCCGGTTCAGCAACCGGCCACGGAATGGCATCACGTGTCTCCGCACGTAGAAAGGAACCGAGTCGGTGGAATCGGCCGGCGGGCGCGGCGACGCTCCCGCCGGCCGGGTCTCAGCGCTCCGGAGTGCCCGGTCGTCCGGGTTCCGGCAGCCGGGCGCCGGCACCGGGGTGCGGGCGTGCCCGGGTCGTGGCGGTGGCGGTGGCGGAGGCGGCCGGGGCGCCCGGCACCGGAGTGCCGCGGCGCGCGTGTGCCGCGGTGCCGGACGGGTTCACCGTGCACCGCCTTCCGGGCACGTCGGCGCCCGTCCCCCTACGCGGCATGTTCCCCCCACCCCGCATCTCCCCCGGGGCGCAGCGGCCTTGCGGGGGTTCACAGTTGACGCTCCGTCGGATGCCTCGATCCCACCCCCCGAGGGTCCGCGGAAGCGGAACGGGACTATTCCACGCGCCCCCGAAGGCGTTCAAGATCACAAGTCCGACATGGACTCATCGGTCAGCATCACGTCTTCGTCACAAGGGCCACACGGCATGGTCATCGTTCTGCCACGCCCCGTGCACCGGACGGCCGTCCGGGACCCGGCCCGCCCGGGCGGGCCGGCGGGGCGCACGAGGCAGACGCGCACGCGGAAAGGCGCGGCGCACGAAGGAAGCGCGGAAGGCACGGCAGACGCGCAAGCAAAAGGCACGGCAGACGCGCACGCGAAAAGCGCGGCGCCCCTCCCGGGGCGCCGCGCCTCCCACCGTCCGGTCGCGCCGCCGTCAGCGCAGCAGCAGGCCCGCCTCACCGCCCGGGGAGTCGGAGACCTCCGGCGGCAGGGCGACGAGCCCCATGTCCGCGCCCGCCGGGATGAGCCGGTGGGCGGGCAGCACCCGCACGGTGTAGCCGAACGGCCCGGTCCGGTCGAGGGCCAGCGGGCCCTCGTAGACCCAGCGGCCCGCGAGGTCGGGGCCGCCGGCCGGCTTCAGCGGGAAGGTGCGGGTGTCGCGCAGGGCGTCGTCGGGGTCCACCCTGCCCGCGACGGCCTGCACCTCCACGTCGTCGGGCCCGAGTTCGCCGAGCGTCGCCTGGACCCGGAGGGTGAGTGTCGAGCCGAGCCCGGCCGTCGGCGCGCCCCCGGTCGCCGCGTCCTGGTCGACGGCCTCCACGTGGTCGACCGCGACCGCCGGCCACGCGGCCCGCACCCGGGACTTCCACCCCGCCAGCTCCTCGGCCGCGGCCGCGTCGAGGGCGCGGTGCGCCTCGGCGGCCGGGGCGTAGAGCCGCTCCACGTACTCGCGGACCATGCGGCCCGCGAGCACCTTCGGGCCGAGGGTCGTCAGGGTGCGGCGGACCATGTCGATCCAGCGGTCCGGGAGGCCGCCGCCGCCCTCCTCGTAGAAGCGGGGCGCGATGCGCTCCTCGATCAGCGAGTAGAGGGCGGCCGCCTCCAGTTCGTCCCGGCGGTCCTCGTCGGTGGCCTCGCCGTCGGCCGTGGGGATCGCCCAGCCGAAGTCGGGCTCGTACCACTCGTCCCACCAGCCGTCGAGCACGGACAGGTTGAGCGATCCGTTGAGCGCGGCCTTCATGCCGCTGGTGCCGCAGGCCTCCAGCGGGCGCAGCGGGTTGTTGAGCCACACGTCGCAGCCGGGGTACAGCTTCTTCGCCATCGCCATGCCGTAGTCGGGCAGGAAGACGATGCGGTGGCGCACCCGCGGGTCGTCGGCGAACCGGACGAGTTCGCGCACCAGCCGCTTGCCGCCGTCGTCGGCGGGGTGTGCCTTGCCGGCGACGACGATCTGGATCGGGCGCGTGGGGTGCAGCAGCAGCTCGGTGAGGCGCTGCCGGTCGCGCAGCATGAGCGTGAGCCGCTTGTACGAGGGCACCCGGCGGGCGAAGCCGATGGTGAGCACGTCCGGGTCGAGGACCCCGTCGATCCAGCCGAGTTCCGCGGCTCCCGCACCCCGCTGCCGCCAGGAGGCGCGCAGCCGCTCCCGCACCTCCGCGACCAGCTGCTCGCGCAGCGAGCGGCGCAGCTCCCAGATCTCCGCGTCGGGGATGTCGGCGACGGCGTCCCAGCGGGGCGACCCGCCGACCGAGAGCGCGTCCTCCGCGCGGCCCGGTCCGAGCCGGCGGGCGCCGAGGCGGAAGACCTCGGGCGCGACCCAGGTGGGGGCGTGGACTCCGTTGGTGACCGAGGTGATGGGCACGTCGGCGGCGTCGAATCCCGGCCAGAGGCCGGCGAACATGTCCCGGCTGACGGCGCCGTGCAGTTCGGAGACGCCGTTGGCGCGCTGGGCGAGCCGCAGCCCCATCACGGCCATGTTGAACACACCGCCGTCGCCGCCGGGGTAGCTCTCCGTGCCGAGCCTCAGGATGCGGTCGACGGGCACGCCGGGCAGCTCCGCGCCGTCGGCGAAGTGACGGGCGACCAGATCGCGGTCGAAGCGGTCGATCCCGGCGGGCACCGGCGTGTGCGTGGTGAACACGGTGCCCGCGCGCACCGCCTCCAGGGCGGCGTCGAAGCCGAGCCCGGGGCTCTCGCCGAGCTCCCGGATGCGTTCCAGCCCGAGGAAGCCGGCGTGGCCCTCGTTGGTGTGGAAGACCTCGGGCGCGGCGTGCCCGGTGAGCCGGCAGTACGTGCGCACGGCGCGGACGCCGCCGATGCCGAGGAGCATCTCCTGGAGCAGCCGGTGCTCGCTGCCCCCGCCGTACAGCCGGTCGGTGACGTCGCGGGCGCCGGGGCCGTTGTCCTCGACGTCGGAGTCGAGCATCAGCAGCGGGACCCGGCCGACCTGGGCGACCCAGATGTGGGCGTGCAGCAGGCGGCCCGCGGGGAGCGCGAGGGTGACCCGGGCGGGGCTCCCGTCGTCCTCGCGCAGCAGCGAGACGGGCAGTTCGTTGGGGTCGAGCACCGGATAGTGCTCCTGCTGCCAGCCGTCGCGCGACAGCGACTGGCGGAAGTAGCCGTGGCGGTAGAGCAGGCCGACGCCGATCAGCGGGACACCGAGGTCGCTGGCCGCCTTGAGGTGGTCGCCGGCCAGGATGCCGAGGCCGCCCGAGTACTGCGGGAGCGCGGCGGTGACGCCGAACTCGGGCGAGAAGTACGCGATGGCGGCGGGGAACCCGGACGCGTCGCCGCCGCCGCTTCCGGCGCCCTGGTACCACCTGCCGCCGTGCAGGTAGTCGTCCAGGTCGTCGGCGGCCGCGGCGAGCCGGCGCAGGAATCGCCGGTCCTTGGCGAGTTCGGCCATCCGGGCGGCGGACACGCCGCCGAGCAGCCGCACGGGGTCGCCCCCCGCCGCCTGCCACCCCCCGGGGTCGACGGAGCGGAACAGCTCTTGGGTCTCGGTGTGCCAGGACCAGCGCAGATTGCGCGCCAGGCCGCTGAGCGGTCGCAGGGGTTCGGGGAGGACGGGGCGGACGGTGAAACGACGAATGGCCTTCACAGGTCCCACCTTCGCAGGGGAAATACGCATCCGAGCGGACGCACGACGCATTTCGTGTCGTACGCCGCCTTTCCGTCGCGACGACGCCGGGGCCCGCGCGGGACCGGGCGCGCCCGCGCGGCCCGGACGGGCCCGGCCGACGACGCTAAGGGGCGCGGACGGGGACCCGCCACGGCGCAGAGGAGCACCCCGGCGCATCCGTGTGCACGAGCAGCATGCCGGGGTCGGGTTCCGGCCGTGTGACGGGACGGGACACCCGGTGTGTCTTGTGTCGGCCGCTACGTCCTAGTAGTTAACACATCGCCGGATTGCCCCCCGGGAGACCGGGGGAAGGCTCATCCGGTACGCAAGCGAGCACACCCCGCGACCGCATCCTTTCCGTCCACCCGAGTGAACGCGGACTGGAGCCGACATGCCCGCACCCGGCCAGTCACCGACTGAGCAGTTACAAATTAGACACACAGTGCGCAATCCACCCCTTGCCGCTCGACCCGACCTGCCCGCACAGCCCTCAGGTGATGTCGTGAACTCGCTCATTGGCCGCATTCCCGTCCTGGACGTACGCCCGCTCGTCGACTGCGGAAGACAGCCCGCGAAGGCCGTGGCGGGTGAGACCTTCGAGGTCACCGCCACGGTCTTCCGCGAAGGCCACGACGCGGTCGCCGCCAACGTCGTGCTGCGCGACCCGAAGGGCCGCCCCGGTCCCTTCACCCCGATGCGGGAACTCGCACCGGGCACCGACCGCTGGGGGGCCTTCGTCACCCCGGAGACCGAGGGCGCGTGGACGTACACCGTCGAGGCGTGGAGCGACCCGGTCGCCACCTGGCGCCACCACGCGCACATCAAGATCCCGGCGGGCATCGACACCGAACTGGTCCTGGCGGAGGGCGCCGAGCTGTACGAGCGCGCCGCCGCGGGCGTCCCGAAGAAGGACGGACGCGAGGGGGTGCTGGCAGCCGCGGACGCCCTGCGGGACACCGCACGGCCCGCCGGCGCGCGCCTCGCCGCCGCGCTCGCGGCCGACGCGACCGCCGCGCTGGACCGGCACCCGCTGCGCGAACTGGTCAGCGCCTGTGAACCGCTGCCGCTGAAGGTCGAGCGCCGCCGGGCGCTGTACGGCGCGTGGTACGAGCTGTTCCCGCGCTCGGAGGGCGCGGTCGTCGAGGAGGGCGCGGCGCCGGTGTCCGGCACCTTCCGCACGGCGGCCGAGCGGCTGCCCGCGGTGGCGGCGATGGGCTTCGACGTGGTGTACCTGCCGCCCATCCACCCCATCGGCACCACGCACCGCAAGGGACCGGACAACGCCCTGACGGCCGGCCCCCACGACGTGGGCGTGCCCTGGGCCATCGGCTCCGCCGAGGGGGGCCACGACGCCGTCCACCCCGATCTCGGCACCCTCGCCGACTTCGACCACTTCGTGCGGGCGGCGCGTTCGCTGCGCATGGAGATCGCCCTCGACTTCGCCCTCCAGTGCTCGCCGGACCACCCCTGGGTGAAGGAGCACCCCGAGTGGTTCCGCCACCGGGCCGACGGCTCGATCGCCTACGCCGAGAACCCGCCGAAGAAGTACCAGGACATCTACCCGATCGCCTTCGACGCGGACATGCCGGGCCTGGTGGCCGAGACCGTGCGGGTGCTGCGGTTCTGGATGGACCGCGGTGTGCGCATCTTCCGCGTCGACAACCCGCACACCAAACCGGTGGTGTTCTGGGAGAAGGTGATCGGCGAGATCAACGGCGCCGATCCCGACGTGGTCTTCCTGGCGGAGGCGTTCACCCGCCCGGCGATGATGCACGCGCTGGCGGCCGTCGGCTTCCAGCAGTCGTACACGTACTTCACCTGGCGCAACACCAAGCACGAGCTGACCGAGTACGTCCGGGAGCTGTCCGGCGAGGCCGCCTCGTACATGCGGCCGAACTTCTTCGTGAACACCCCCGACATCCTGCACGCCTACCTCCAGGAGGGCGGCCGTCCGGCGTTCGAGGTGCGGGCCGTGCTCGCCGCCACGCTGTCGCCGTCGTGGGGCGTGTACGCCGGGTTCGAGCTGTGCGAGGGCACCCCGCTGCACCCGGGCAGCGAGGAGTACCTCGGTTCGGAGAAGTACCAGCTGCGCCCCCGCGACTGGGAGTCCGCCGAGCGCGAGGGCCGCACCATCACCCCGCTGATCACCGCGCTGAACCGGCTGCGGCGCCGGCACTCGGCGCTCCAGCAGCTGCGCGACGTCCACTTCCACCACACCGACAACGACGCGGTGATCGCCTACTCGAAGCGCAGCGGGCAGGACGTCGTCCTCGTCGTCGCCAACCTCGACCCCCACCACACCCAGGAGGCCACGGTCTCGTTGAACATGCTGCGACTCGGGTTCGAAGAACACGAGACCGTACCGGTGCGCGACGAGCTCACCGGCGAGACCTATCACTGGGGCAGGGCCAACTACGTGCGCCTCGAACCGGGCAAGGCCCCGGCGCACGTCGTCACCCTGCGACCGTCCCCGCAGACCGGAGGGTCACCCATCTCATGATCGTCAACGAGCCCGTCCCCGACACCTTCGAGGACACCCCCGCCCGCGACCGCGACCCCGACTGGTTCAAGCGCGCCGTCTTCTACGAGGTCCTGGTCCGCTCCTTCCAGGACAGCAACGGCGACGGCGTCGGTGACCTGAAGGGCATCACCGCCAAGCTGGACTATCTGCAGTGGCTGGGCGTGGACTGCCTGTGGCTGCCGCCGTTCTTCAAGTCCCCGCTGCGCGACGGCGGTTACGACGTCGCGGACTACACCTCCGTACTGCCGGAGTTCGGCGACCTGGCCGACTTCGTCGAGTTCGTCGACGCGGCGCACCAGCGCGGCATGCGGGTGATCATCGACTTCGTCATGAACCACACCAGCGACCAGCACGAGTGGTTCCAGCAGTCCCGGTCCGACCCGGACGGCCCCTACGGCGACTACTACGTCTGGGCCGACGACGACAAGCAGTACCAGGACGCCCGCATCATCTTCGTGGACACCGAGTCGTCCAACTGGACGTTCGACCCGGTACGGAAGCAGTACTACTGGCACCGGTTCTTCTCTCATCAGCCGGACCTCAACTACGAGAACCCGGCCGTGCAGGAGGAGATCATCTCCGCCCTGCGGTTCTGGCTCGATCTCGGGATCGACGGCTTCCGGCTCGACGCGGTGCCGTACCTCTACCAGGAGGAGGGCACGAACTGCGAGAACCTGCCGCGCACCCACTCCTTCCTGAAGCGGGTCCGCAAGGAGATCGACGCCCACTACCCGGACACCGTGCTGCTCGCCGAGGCCAACCAGTGGCCCGAGGACGTCGTCGACTACTTCGGCGACTACCCGGCCGGCGGCGACGAGTGCCACATGGCGTTCCACTTCCCCGTGATGCCGCGCATCTTCATGGCCGTGCGGCGCGAGTCCCGCTACCCGGTCTCCGAGATCCTGGCGAAGACCCCGTCCATCCCGAAGAACTGCCAGTGGGGCATCTTCCTGCGCAACCACGACGAGCTGACGCTCGAGATGGTGACGGACGAAGAGCGCGACTACATGTACGCGGAGTACGCCAAGGACCCGCGGATGCGGGCCAACATCGGCATCCGCCGCCGGCTCGCCCCGCTGCTGGACAACGACCGCAACCAGATCGAGCTGTTCACCGCCCTGCTGCTGTCGCTGCCCGGCTCGCCGATCCTCTACTACGGGGACGAGATCGGCATGGGCGACAACATCTGGCTGGGCGACCGCGACGCGGTGCGCACCCCGATGCAGTGGACGCCGGACCGCAACGCGGGCTTCTCCTCCAGCGACCCGGGCCGGCTCTACCTGCCGACCATCATGGACCCGGTCTACGGCTACCAGGTGACCAACGTCGAGGCGTCGATGTCGTCGCCCTCCTCGCTGCTCCACTGGACCCGCCGGATGATCGAGATCCGCAAGCAGAACCCTGCCTTCGGTCTCGGTTCCTACGAGGAACTGCCGTCGTCGAACCCGGCGGTGCTCGCCTTCCTGCGGGAGTACGAGGACGACGTGGTGCTGTGCGTCCACAACTTCTCGCGGTTCGCCCAGCCGACCGAGCTCGACCTGCGCGCCTTCAGCGGACGCCATCCGGTGGAGCTGATCGGCGGCGTGCGGTTCCCCGCGATCGGCCAGTGGCCGTACCTGCTCACCCTCGCCGGCCACGGCTTCTACTGGTTCCGGCTGCGCAAGGACGCCGCGCCCGGCATCGCGCCGGGGACGTCGGCCGGCACCACGACCGGTCCGGCGGCGGGCGCCGCGGCGGGCGGCCTCACCCCCTGACGGACCGCGGGGAGACCGGGGGCGCGCAGGTGTCGAAAACGCGCCCCCTGCTCCGGCGGGGCGGTTTCCGCCGCCCCGCACCGGGCACTCTCCCCTTCATCCCCGCGCGCCGCCGGACAGCAACCGCTGCAATCCGGGACACTTTGCGCATTCGTGGTGTACCCGGGGAAAGGACGCGATGCCCATGTCGGAGGCTGCTTCCACCCGGACCTCGCCCGCACTACTTGCGTCGCTCGCACCACTGCTGACCACCTGGCTGCCGGCACAGCGCTGGTTCGCCGGCAAAGGCTCACCCGTCACCGGTTTCACCCTCGACCTCGCCACCGAACTGCTGCCGGTACGCGGTTCCGGCGGCCCGGGCCTGCTCCATCTCCTGCTGCGGGTCCACCAGCCCGAACGGCCGCCGGGCGGCGAAGGCGACTGCTACCAGCTGCTGATCGGGGCCCGGCCCACCCTGCCGCCCTCGCTCGCCCCCGCCCTCATCGGCCACGTCGCCGAGGGCCCGCTGGCCGGACTGACCCTGTACGAGGGCACCCACGACCCCCGGCTCGCGGCACTGCTGCTGGAACGCCTGCGCACACCGGGCACGTTGGGGCCCCTGCGCTTCGAGCGCTTCGACGGCGCCGCCCCCGCGCCCCGCGACCTGCCGGCCCGCCCGCTGGGAGCGGAGCAGTCCAACTCCTCGCTGGTCTACGGCGATACGTTCATCCTGAAGATCTTCCGCAGACTCCACCCCGGCTACAACCCGGATCTGGAGCTGCCGCTCGCCCTCGCCCGGGGCGGCTGCACCCGGGTCCCCGCACCCGTCGCCTGGTACCGGTCGTCCGCGCCGGAACCTTTCACCCTGGGCGTTCTCCAGCCCTTCCTGCGCGGCTCGCGCGACGGCTGGGTGCTCGCCCTCGAATCCCTGGCCGCCGGACGCCCGTTCCGCGCCGAGGCGCGGGAACTGGGGCGGGTGACGGCCGAGGTGCACACGGCGCTCGCCGACGCCCTCCCGGTGGTCAAGCTGAGCGGCGGGCAGGCCGAACGGCTCGCCGCCCAGATGACCGGACGGCTGGAGGCCGCCGCCCGCGCGGTGCCCGCGCTCGGCCCGTACGCGCCCCGGCTGCGCACCGCCTTCGAGGCGGTCGGCGCCCTCGGCGGACGCGGCCGCATCTGGGCCGCCCAGCGCGTCCACGGCGACCTGCACCTCGGGCAGATACTGCGCGGCCCCGTGGACACGCCCTGGTCCGTGATCGATTTCGAGGGCGAGCCGGCCAGCCCGCTCACGGAACGCTGCCGTCCGCAGCCCGCCGTCCGCGACGTCGCCGGCATGCTCCGGTCCTTCGACTACGCGGCCCGGACCCACCGTCCGTGGAACCCGGCCTGGGCCGAGGCCTGCCGCGACGCCTACTGCGCGGGCTACGCGGAGGCCGCCGGCTCCGACCCGCGCGAGGAGCCCGAGCTGCTGCGCGCGTACGAGACCGACAAGGCCGTGTACGAGGCCGTCTACGAGGCACGCCACCGGCCGGACTGGCTGCCGGTCCCGATGGCCGCGATCGAACGCCTCGCGTCCGCCGACTGACTCCCCCTCCCCCGCCCCACCCTCACTTCCTCGTGCCCAGGAGGCCGAACCCGTGACCCCCCGCCGTT
This sequence comes from Streptomyces genisteinicus, assembly GCF_014489615.1. Lineage (GTDB taxonomy): Bacteria > Actinomycetota > Actinomycetes > Streptomycetales > Streptomycetaceae > Streptomyces > Streptomyces genisteinicus. Next base: position 5,070,743 of record NZ_CP060825.1, on the reverse strand, counting down.
CCCCCCGATCCTCCGACTCCTCGCTCACCCCGCAGCCCCCCGACGCGCAGGGCGCGCCCGGGGCCGCGGAGACCGGTCCGGCGGACGCACCGCCGACCGCACCGGACGCCGCCGCCGGGACCGGCGGGACGGCGGACACCGCCGGCCCCCGGCGCCCCGCGCGCAGGGCGCGGGCGGCGTCCGCGCCGGCGGCGGACGGCCTCCCCGCAGCGGGCGGCCTCCAGGAAGCGGGCGCCGGTGCGGGCGCGGACGGGCCGGTGCCCGGCGAGCAGACGCTCCCCGCCGCGCAGGCCGCGGAAGCCGCGGCCGGTGCGGTCCCCGGAGCCCGGAGCGACGCCCCCGCGGAGGCGGGCACGCCGGCCGCCGCGGGCGGAGCCGGTGCGGCCGGCGCCCTCGGGGGAGCGGCCCGCACCGGAGCCAAGGGGAAGGGCGGGAAGAAGAACGCCAAGGGGGGCGGCAAGGCCCGGGACGGCGTCCCTCCGGAGCCCGAGGCGCCCGGAGCCGGGCGGCGGAAGGCCGGGAAGACGGCGAAGACCGGCACGGCCGCGGAGGCGGCACGGCCCGGAGCGGACGCCGCGAACGCACCCGCCCTGCCCGGACAGGGCGCGCCCGCGGGGACGGAGCCCACCGCCCTGCCCGTGCAGGACGCACCGTCGGGGACGGAGCCCTCCGCCCTGCCCGCGCAGGGGCGGCTCGACGACGCCGTGCCCGCCGCGATGGCGGGCGCCGGTGCCGGCACCGCCCGCCCGGCGTCCCGTCCGGCGTCCGGCGCGCGCGCCGCAGAGCCGGCCGGGGCCCCGGCCAGCGGCGGGCGGCGGACGGCCGCGGGCGGCACCGGGGCGCCCCGCGCCACGGGCTCCGGCGGCGGGCGCCGCCCGCGGGCGGCCGGCGGCTCGGGAGCGGAGTCCGGCGGCCCGGCCGCGGACTCCGGCCCCCGGAACACCGCCGCCCCCGCACCCCGTCCCGGCGGGCTCCGCCCCGCGGCCGGCCTCGGCGACGAGGACCGCGGGCGGCTGCTGAGCGGCGGCCACCACGACCCCCACGCGCTGCTCGGCGCCCACCCCGTCCGCGGAGGCGTCCAGCTGCGGGTGCTGCGCCCTCACGCCACCGCGGTGACGATCCTGGCCAAGGGCCTGCGCACCGAACTCCACGACGACGGGGACGGTCTGTTCTCGGGCGTGCTGCCGATGCGCACCATGCCCGAGTACCGCCTGCTGATCACCTACCCCGACCACCCCGAGGGCTACGAGACCGACGACCCGTACCGCTTCCTGCCCTCCCTCGGCGACCTCGACCTCCACCTGATCGGCGAGGGCCGGCACGAGGAGCTGTGGAACGCGCTCGGCGCACACCCCTGCACCCACCAGGGCGTCACGGGCACCCGGTTCACCGTGTGGGCGCCGAACGCCCGCGGCGTGCGGGTCGTCGGCGACTTCAACTACTGGGACGGCACCGGGTTCCCGATGCGTTCGCTCGGGTCGACCGGCGTCTGGGAGCTGTTCCTGCCGGGGGTCGGCGACGGCGCGCTCTACAAGTTCGAGATCATGCGCCCCGACGGCTCGCACACGCTGCGGGCCGACCCGATGGCGCGGCGCACCGAGGTGCCGCCGTCCAACGCCTCGGTGGTGACCCGCTCGCACCACACATGGACGGACCAGGAGTGGATGGCGCACCGCGCCGACCGGCCGGTCCACGAGGCGCCGCTGTCCGTCTACGAGGTGCACCTGGCCTCCTGGCGCCCCGGGCTGACCTACCGGCAGCTCGCCGAGCAGCTGCCCCGGTACGTCAAGGACCTCGGCTTCACCCATGTCGAGTTCATGCCGGTGGCCGAGCACCCGTTCGGCGGGTCCTGGGGCTACCAGGTGACCGGCTTCTACGCGCCGACCTCCCGCATGGGCACCCCGGACGACTTCCGCTTCCTCGTCGACAGCCTCCACCGGGCGGGCATCGGCGTGCTGGTCGACTGGGTGCCGGCGCACTTCCCCCGCGACGACTGGGCGCTGGCCGAGTTCGACGGCCGCCCGCTGTACGAGCACGGCGACCCGTCCCGGGCGGCCCACCCCGACTGGGGGACGCTGGAGTTCGACTACGGGCGCAAGGAGGTGCGGAACTTCCTCGTCGCCAACGCGGTCTACTGGTGCGAGGAGTTCCACATCGACGGCCTGCGGGTGGACGCCGTCGCCTCGATGCTCTACCTGGACTACTCCCGCGAGGACGGCCAGTGGTCGCCGAACGAGCACGGCGGCCGGGAGAACCTCGACGCGGTGGCCTTCCTCCAGGAGATGAACGCCACGGTCTACCGGCGCTGCCCCGGCGTGGTCACCATCGCCGAGGAGTCGACGGCCTGGGACGGCGTCACCCGCGCCACCCACCACATCGGCCCCGGCGGCTTCGGCGGTCTCGGCTTCGGCCTGAAGTGGAACATGGGCTGGATGCACGACTCGCTCGGGTACATCCAGCACGAGCCCGTGCACCGCAAGTTCCACCACAACGAGATGACGTTCTCGATGGTGTACGCCTACAGCGAGAACTACGTGCTGCCGATCTCGCACGACGAGGTGGTGCACGGCAAGCGGGCCCTGGTCAGCAAGATGCCCGGCGACTGGTGGCAGCAGCGCGCCGACCACCGCGCCTACCTCGGCTTCATGTGGGCCCACCCGGGCAAGCAACTGCTCTTCATGGGGCAGGAGTTCGCCCAGGGAGCCGAGTGGTCGGAGGGCCACGGCCCGGACTGGTGGCTGCTCGACCCCTCGTACGCGGCCGAGCCCGACCACCGCGGCGTGCGGGACCTGGTGCGGGAGCTCAACACGGTGTACGGGAGCGCCCCGGCGCTGTGGCAGCAGGACACCGTGCCGGACGGCTTCGACTGGGTGGACGGCGGCGCGGCCGAGGACAACGTCCTCGCCTTCCTGCGCTTCGACCGCGACGGCGAGCCGCTGCTGGCCGTCAGCAACTTCTCCCCCGTCGTCCGCCACGGCTTCCGGCTCGGCGTGCCCGGCTCGGTGCCGGTGTGGGCGGAGGTGCTCAACACCGACGAGGAGCGGTTCGGCGGTTCGGGCGTGGTCAACGCGGACCCGGTGAAGACGGAGCAGGCCGAGTCGCACGGCCGCCGGACGTCCGTGGTGCTGACGCTGCCGCCGCTGGCGACCATCTGGCTGCGCCCGGCCTGACGGCCCGGCCCGGGGGCGGCCCGCCCCGGCGGCGGCCGCCCCCGCCGCGGTCACCGCACCCGGACCACGCCGAGGCGCTGCGTCGCCCGGGTGTACGCGACGTACAGGTCGTTCACGCCGTACGGGGAGCCGTCGCGGATGGCCTCCGGCTCCACCACGACGACGGTGTCGAACTCCAGCCCCTTCGCCGCCTTCGGGTCGAGGAGCACGACGGGCCGGGTCAGGTCCGGGTCCCGGCCCGTCCCCGCGTCCGGCAGCCGGGCGGCGAGCTCCCGGTGCAGCGCCGCGGGGGCGATCACGGCGGTGCGCCCCTCGCGGGGCGCGCCGGCGACCCGGCCCGCCACGGCGGCGGCGAGTTCCTCCCGCGCGACGGACGCCTCCCAGGGGCGCACCCCGGTGGAGCGCACCGAGCGGGGCGGCTCGAAGGAGGGGTCGGCGGCCCGGCGCACCCCGGCGGCGAGCTCCATGATCTCGGCGGGCGTCCGGTAGTTGACGCCGAGCCGGGTGTGCTCCCAGCGGTCGCCGACGTACGGTTCGAGGATCTCCTGCCACGATCCGCAGCCCGCCTCGTCGCCGGTCTGCGCGGGGTCGCCGACCAGGGTCATCGACCGGGTCGGGCAGCGGCGCATCAGCAGCCGCCACGCCATCGCGGACAGCTCCTGCGCCTCGTCGACGATGATGTGCCCGAAGGCCCAGGTGCGGTCGGCCGCGGCGCGTTCGGCGGCCGTGCGGTGGTCGGCCTCCTCGTGCCGTTCGGCCATCCGCTCGGCGTCGATGACGTCGTGGGCCGCCAGGACCTCGGACTCCTCGTCCTCGAACTCGTACGTCTCGGAACCGTGGGAGAGCTCCAGCACGCCCTGGGCGTAGGCGATGCGGTCCTGGCGCTCCGCCTCGGCCGCGGCGCGGGCCGCGCTGTCGTCGGTGCCGAGGAGTTCGGCGGCCTCGTCCAGCAGCGGCACGTCGGCGGGGGTCCACGGGCCGCCGTCGCGGCGCACGGCGTCGGCGTCGGCGGCGTCCAGGTACTCCTCCGGTCCGGCGAGCAGGTCGGCGACGAGCCGTTCGGGGGTGAGCGGGGGCCACAGCGCGTCGATGGCGGCGTGCACCTCGGCGCTGGTGGCGATCTCCTTGCCGAGCTGGGCGATGTCGTCGGGGCCGAGCAGGTTCTCCCCTCCGTACGGGTCGGCGCCGAGCCGGTCGGCGAGCTGGGCGGTGAGGGCGTCGATGACGCGGAAGGCGAAGTGCGGTCGGGCCAGGTTGTGCGGCAGCCCGGTGGAGCGGGCCCGGTCGCGGGCCTCGTGCGCCATCTCGCGGTCCAGCAGCAGCGTCCCGTAGCCCTCGTGGTCGATCTCCAGCGCGGGTTCGGGGACCTCGCCGTGGTCCTCGCCGCTGGTGGCGGGCACGGTGTCGGGCAGGGTCTGCCGGGCGGCCACCGCGCGGGCGAGGACCCCGGCCATCGAGGCCCGCCCCTTGACCGCGGCGGCGCGGGGCGTGTCGGTTCCGTCGGCGCGGACGCCGGGGAAGAGTTCGCCCATGCTCGACAGCAGGACGCCGGTCTCGCCGAGCGACGGCAGCACCTCGCCGATGTAGCCGAGGAAGGCCGGGTTCGGGCCGACGATCAGCACCGCCCGCCGGGACAGCTGCTCGCGGTGCTCGTAGAGCAGGTACGCGGCGCGGTGCAGCGCGACGGCGGTCTTGCCCGTGCCCGGGCCGCCCTCGACGACGAGCACGCCGTGCCGGGGCGCGCGGATGACACGGTCCTGCTCGGCCTGGATGGTCTGCACGATGTCGGTCATGCGGCCGGTGCGCGCCGAGGCGAGCGCGGCCAGGAGCACCTCGTCGGCGTCGCGGGACTCGTGGCCGGTGCGGGTCGGGTCGGTCAGGTCGAGGATCTCGTCGTGCAGCGCGGTGACGGTCCGGTCCTTGGTCCTGATGTGCCGGCGGCGTACGAGGCCCATCGGCTCGAATCCGGTGGCGAGGTAGAAGGGGCGGGCGACGGGAGCGCGCCAGTCGATGAGCAGCGGAGTGCGATCGGCGTCGTCGCGGCGCATTCCGACCCGGCCGATGTGGCGGGTCGTGCCGTCCTTCCGGTCGATTCGGCCGAAGCAGAGTCCGTCGTCGACGGCGTTGAGGGCGTTCAGGTGGGCAAGGTGTTCCGCGACGCCGATGTCGCGCTCGACTCGGGCCTGGCGACCTGTCGTGACCTGGGCGGCGGTCGCGTTGACGGCGTTCTCGGCCTGCTCCCGGAGCGCGTCGAGGCGCTCGTGGAGCCGGTCGACGAATTGCTGTTCGTTCCGCAATTCCTCGGTTGACAATTCAGCTCCTGACGCGATATGGTTCATCCAGTGAAGTTCCCTTCGTAAATTCTCGGCGCACAGTTCTCCGCGAAATGACGAACGAGGAACCATCAAATATACGCAGGTATTACCCCCGGCCGTCAATTCGGTTCCGGGGGATTTTTCGTGATCCCCGGGAAGCCCGGCGGCGCACCGGGCAGGCGGGGGCCGGACGCGCCTGCCTGCCGGCGTGTCAGTGGTGCCCCTTAGCGTTCTCCTCAGTGGGAACGGGCCGGAGACGGACGGCTGTTCCGTCTTGGGGAGGGGTCTGCCATGTCCGGTACGACGACGTATCTCGAGCTGTCGCAGGACGACGGCGGGGCGCACAAGTTCTACGAGGTGACGGTGGAGGGGACGGCCGTCTCGGTGCGGTACGGGCGCATCGGCGCGGCCGGCCAGCTCCAGTCCTCCTCGTTCCCCACCGCGGAGAAGGCGCAGGCCGCCGCGGCGCGGAAGATCGGCGAGAAGGTGCGCAAGGGGTACGCCCCGGCGGTGCGGGGGCAGCGCGCGGCGCGTCCCGTGACCCGCCGCCAGGTGACCTCCGCGCCGTCCACCGCCCGCTCCACCGCCCCCGTGCTGTGGCGTTTCCGCACCGGCTCCGCCGCCTTCGGCATCCACATCGACGAGGACCGCTGCTGGGTGGGGAACCAGGCGGGAGACGTCTTCACGCTCAGCCACGGCGGCGACGTGCTCGCCCGCTACTCCCTGCCGGACGGCGTCAAGTGCCTCGTGGCGGACGACTTCTGGATCTACGCGGGCTGCGACGACGGCACGGTGTACGACCTCTCGTCGAAACTGCCCTTCGCCGCCTACGACATCGCGGCCGACGTCGACATCTTCTGGCTCGACATCCGCGAGGGCGTGCTCAACGTCTCGGACGCCGACGGCGGCCTCACCGTCATCGACCACGAGGACGAGTACCAGTGGGCCCGCCGGTCCGCGGGCGGCCAGGCGTGGATGGTGCGCGCCGACGACCGGGGCGTCTACCACGGCCACCAGAGCGGTGTGACGGCCTACGCACCCGACGGGAGCGGGGAGCTGTGGCACACCCGCACCACGGGCGGGGTGCTCTTCGGCTGGCAGGAGGACGACGCCGTCTACGCGGGCACCGCGCGCCACGTGGTGCAGCGGCTCTCCAAGGCGACGGGCGCGGTGGAGGCGACGTACCGCTGCGACACCGCCGTCTACTCCTGCGCCACCTCCCCCGACGGCCGGCACGTCTTCGCCGGGGACTCGGCCTCGTCCGTCTACTGCTTCGACACCGACGGCACCCGCCTGTGGAAGCTGCGCACGGGCGGCGGCTCCGCGCTGTCCATGCAGTACCACGACGAGAAGCTGTACATGGTCACCACCGACGGCTCCCTGGTCTGCGTGGACGCGAGCGAGACCGCGGTCACCGCCGCCCAGCAGGGCTCCGTCCCCGTCGCGAGGGACGTCAAGTCGGCCGCCGCGCTGCCGACCTACACCCCGGCGGTCTCGGCCGCCTCGGTGGCCACGGTCTCCGAGGCCCCGGCGGGCGGCGTGGTCGTCGAGTGCGTCGGCAGCGGGGGCCGGGTGCGGGTGCACGTGGTGTCGGAGGGCTACGACCGCTCCTGGTACGTGCAGTTCCCGCGCGGCATACGCGAGGCCGGCGCCCGGTACGTGGTGGACTCCCTGCACCCCGCGCAGGCCGGCTTCTACCGGGTCCGCGGCGAGATCAGGCGCCTGGTCTGAGCCGGAGCGTGCGCCGGCCCCGCGCGGGACCGGCGCACGGGCGCTCAGCTGCCGAGGACTCCGGCCAGTTCCTGGAGCAGCTTGCGCTTGGGCCGGGCGCCGGTCAGGGAGAGCACCGGCTCGCCGCCGTCGAACACCAGCAGCGTCGGCAGCGACAGGACGCCGTAGCGGGCCGCCGTCTCCGGATTGGTGTCCGCGTCGATCTCCACCACCTTCAGCCGGTCCGCGTGCTCGGCCGCCACGGCTTTCAGCACGGGGGCGATCTGACGGCACGGCCCGCACCAGGCGGCGGAGAACTCCACCAGGACCGGCTGCCCGGCCGCGAGGACCTGGGCGCCGAAGTCCGCGTCCGTCACCGCGGTGACGCCTCCTGCACTGATGCCCGTACCGAAGTCGGTACTGATGCCCGCACTGATGTCCGTACCGATGTCCGTACTGATCACTGGTCGACCTCCGAGAATTCGCAGTGGGGTTCCGGGCCCCGGGGCAGCTGCGCCTCGGCCCGCAGCAGCGACACCGCGACCTGCGCCCGCACGGTGGCGAGCTGCTCGATCAGGGCGTCCAGCTCCGTGAGCTTGGCCCGGTAGACGGCGAGCGAGGCGGGGCAGGAGTCGCCCTCCGGGTGCCCGGCCCGCAGGCATTCGACGAACGGCCGGGTCTCCTCCAGGCCGAAGCCGAAGTCCTGCAGTGTCCGGATCTGGTGCAGCAGCCGCAGGTCGTCCTCGTCGTACGTCCGGTAGCCGTTCACCGCGCGCCGCGCGGGGAGCAGCCCCCGGGCCTCGTAGTAGCGCAGGGCCCGGGTCGTGGTCCCGGCCCGTTCCGCAAGCTCGCCGATTCGCATGCCGCGACGGTATTCCTTGACGTCGGCGTCAAGGCAAGGCTGGCGGCACCGGCTTGCCCTGCGCGTGCGCGCGTCTCGCGCGAGACTGGAGGTGGGTGGAACAGGCCCGGTCCCCACCGGCGGTGGCGAAACCGCTGACGCGCCGTTCGCCGAGGACGTGCCGGGCGATGTCCCGGACATGGAGGCGGTCATGACGGAGCGACGCGAGCGGGTGGGCACGGTGCCGGAGGAGTTCGGCGGACTGGTGAGGGAGTTCCGCGGTCTGCTCGGCAGATATCCGGGAGCGGCCGGGGTCTTCTCGCTCGCCTACCATCCCGACGGTCTCGGTGGGACGCCGCCGGAACCGGGCACGGTGACGACGGCGGGCATCACCCAGCCCGTCTTCGAGTGCACGGAGATCGAGCCCGGGCTGATGGAGTGCCCGCGCGTCGACGAGCAGTGACCGTGCACGGACGAGAGCGTCCCCCGCGCCGGGGGGCGCCCGAGGAGGTTTCACCATGTCCTACCCGCCCGACGGCCTCACCGACGAGCAGCGGCGCGCCCTCGCGGAGGCGGCCCGGCTGGTCGGCCGGGCGCGAACCGAAGCCGCCGGCCTGCTCACCCGGGTCGGACTGGATCCGGATGCCGCGCCCCTCGGAGCCCTGGAGTTCTGCACCGAAGTGGTGTCGCAGGGCCCGCCGCAGCGGACCTGTGGATGTCCGGCCTTCCGGGGCGACAGCGACTTCTGCTTCAGCAGGTACCTGGACTACAAGGCGGACACGGGCGACGGGCCGGTGGTCCGCACCTGCGGGCACCCGCTGAAGAGCCACGAATCGCTCTGACGCGTCCCGGCGACCCGCATGGCGCGCGCAGGCCCCCGGTGTGCGGACACCGGGGGCCTGCGCGGAGCGGGCGGGGAGGGGTCAGACCTTGGCCGGCTCCCGCTGGTCGTCACGCGGCTCGGGGAGTGCGGCGGTCTCCTCGGCGGGGGCGTGGTCGTCGAGCAGGGTGGCCTCGTCGAAGGGCGCCTTGCCCGCCAGGACGAGGTCGACGCGCTCCTTGTCGATCTCCTTGGTCCAGGTGCCGACGAGGACGGTGGCGACCGCGTTGCCGGCGAAGTTCGTCAGGGCGCGCGCCTCGCTCATGAAGCGGTCGATGCCGACGATCAGGCCGACGCCGTCGACGAGTTCGGGGCGGTGCGACTGGAGACCGCCGGCGAGCGTCGCGAGTCCCGCGCCGGTGACACCGGCGGCGCCCTTCGAGGCGATGATCATGAAGACCAGGAGCGAGATCTGCTCCCCCGCGCTCAGCGGGTCGCCGGTGGCGTTGGCGATGAACAGCGAGGCCATCGTCAGGTAGATGGCGGTGCCGTCCAGGTTGAAGGAGTAGCCGGTGGGCACGGTGATGCCGACCACGGGCTTGCTGACGCCCATGTGCTCCATCTTCGCGATCAGCCGCGGCAGGGCCGACTCGGACGACGACGTCGAGACGATCAGCAGGAACTCGCGGCCCAGGTACTTCAGCAGCGCGAAGAGGTTCACCCCGGCGACGAGGCGCAGCAGCAGCCCGAGGATCACGAAGACGAACAGCGCACAGGTGACGTAGAAGCCGATCATGATGACCGCCAGCGACTTCAGCGCGTCGAGCCCGGTCTCGCCGACGACCGCCGCGATGGCGCCGAAGGCACCGATCGGCGCCGCCCACATGATCATGGCGAGGATGCGGAAGACCAGGCGCTGGATGTGGCCGATGCCGCGCAGCACCGGCTCGCCCGCGGAGCCCATCGCCTGGAGCGCGAAGCCGGCGAGCAGGGCCACCAGCAGGGTCTGGAGCACCTCGCCCTCGGTGAACGCGGAGACCAGGGTCGTCGGGATGATGCCGAGGAGGAAGTCCGCGGTGCTCTCGCCCGTGCCCTCCGCCTGGGCGGCACCCGCCTCCCGGGTCGCCTCCGTGATGTGCAGGCTGGAGCCGGGCTCCAGCAGGTTGCCGACGAGGAGGCCGATGGCCAGGGCGACGGTCGACATCACCAGGAAGTAGCCGAGGGCGAGACCGCCGACGGCACCGACCTTGGCGGCCTTCCGCACCGAACCGATGCCCAGCACGATGGTGCAGAAGATCACCGGCGAGATCATCATCTTGATGAGGTTCACGAAGCCCGTGCCGATGGGCTTCAGCTCGACAGCGACCCCGGGGGCGGCGAACCCCACGGCGATACCGAGCGCGACCGCGGCGATGACCGCGATGTAGAGATAGTGGGTACGGTCCCGCCTGCCGTTGGCTGTGGCCACGGGGTCCTCCTCGTCGAGTGTGCGCGTCCATGTCCCGATGGATCCCCGCGACTATCCACCAGCGCTGTGACACCGGTCACCGTTGCGTTCGTTTCGTTCACACAAATCCGGCCAGGCAGACTGAACGCATGCGCCTCCCCCGTCCCCGCAGCCTCGCGGGCCAGCTCTTCGCCATGCAGGTCGTGCTGGTCGCCGCGATCGTGGCGGGCTGCGCGCTCTTCGCCTACGTCACGGACCAGTCCCAGGCCGAGGAGTCGGCCCGGCTGCAGACCACGGCCACCGCGGCCGCCGCCGCCCGCTCCCCCTCGGTCGCCGAGGCCGTGCGGTCCGCGGACCCGTCGGCGGTGCTCCAGCCCTACGCCGAGGCGCTGCGCAAGGACGCCGGCATGGACTTCGTCGTGATCATGGACCCGGAGGGGCGGCGGTGGACCCATCCGACGCCGGAGCGGATAGGGGAGACGTATCTCGGCCACATCGGGCCGGCCCAGCGCGGCGGGGTGCTGAGCGAGCAGTTCGAGGGCACCCTCGGGCTCTCGGTGCGCACGGTGGCCCCCGTCCTCGACGGCGGGAGGGTCGTCGCCATCGTGAGCGCGGGCATCACCGTCGAGGAGATCACCCAGCAGGTGCGGGAGCAGGTCACGGCCCTGCTCGTCGCCGCGGGCGCGGCCCTGGCCCTCGGCGGCGCGGGCACCTACGTGATCAACGCCCGCCTGCGCCGCCACACCCACGGCATGAACGCCGCCGAGCTGGGCCGGATGCACGACTTCCACCAGGCCGCGCTGCACGCCGTGCGGGAGGGGCTGGTGATGCTGGACGGCCGCCGGCGGATCGCGCTGGCGAACGACGGGGCACGGGAGCTGCTCGGTCTCGGCGACGACGCGGTGGGCCGCCCCGTGGCGGACCTCGGACTGCCCGCGCCGCTGACGGGGGCGCTGCTCGCCTCCGAGCCGCGGGTGGACGAGGTGCATCTGACCGCCGACCGGGTCGTCGTGGTGAACACCCGGCCGGTGGTCGGCGGCGAGCAGCGCGGCACCGTGGTCACCCTGCGGGACCACACCGAGCTCCAGGCGCTCTCCGGCGAGCTGGACTCGGAGCGCGGTTTCACCCAGGCGCTGCGTTCGCAGGCCCACGAGGCGGCGAACCGGCTGCACACCGTGGTCTCCCTGATCGAACTCGGGCGCGCGGACGAGGCGGTCGACTTCGCCACGGCGGAGCTGGAGCTGGCGCAGGTGCTGACGGACCGCGTGGTGGGGGCCGTGGGCGAACCCGTGCTCGCCGCGCTGCTGCTCGGCAAGACGGCCCAGGCCAACGAGCGGGGCGTGGAGCTGGTGCTGACCGAGGACAGCCGCATCGACGACCACGTCCTGCCGCACACCCTGCCGCCCCGGGACCTGGTCACCATCCTCGGCAACCTGATCGACAACGCCGTGGACGCGGCCGGCGGCGTCCCCTCCCCCGCGGCCCCGGAGCCCGGCCCGCCCGGGCCCGCGCACACCGTCCACGCCCCCACCGGACAGGCGCCCGCCGCGCACGCCCCCGCTGACCCGGCGCCCGCACCCGCCGGCCCCGGGTCCGGGGCGGCTCCCGGGCGGGGCGCGGCCCGCCCCGCCGGCGCGCCGGATGTGGCGCCGCCCGCGCGGGTCCCGGCGCAGGGTGCGCCCGGGGGCGCCGGTGCTCCGCCGCCCGGCGGCACGCGGGCGCGGGTCACCGTGACGCTGCGGGCCGGGGAGGACGAACTGCTCGTCCGGGTCGCCGACAGCGGCCCCGGGGTGTCGCCCGACCGGGCGGAGGACGTCTTCCGGCGCGGCTGGTCCACGCACGGTCCGGGCCGCGGGATCGGACTGGCCCTGGTGCGGCAGGCGGTGCGCCGCGGCCGCGGGACGGTGGACGTGGGGCGCGGCACGGACGGCGGGGCCGAGTTCACGGTCCGGCTGCCGCTGATCACCGCCGGGAGACCGGCGCCGGAGCAGCCGACGGAGTCGCGCGCATGACCATCAGGGTTCTGGTCGTCGAGGACGACCCCGTCGCCGCCGACGCCCACGCCCTCTACGTGGGCAGGGTCGCCGGGTTCGCCGTCGTCGGCGTCGCCCACTCACGGGCGGAGGCCGTCCGGGCGCTGGAACGCACGGAGGTGGACCTGCTCCTGCTCGACCTCTACCTGCCCGACGGGCACGGTCTGCACCTGGTGCGGTCGCTGCGCGCGGCCGGGCACTCGGCCGACGTGATCGCCGTGACGTCCGCCCGGGACCTGGCGATCGTCCGGGAGGGCGTGTCGCTGGGCGTCGTGCAGTACGTGCTGAAGCCCTTCACCTTCGCGACGCTCCGCGACCGGCTGGACCGCTACGCGGAGTTCCGGGCGGCCGCCGGGGAGGCGAGCGGGCAGGACGAGGTCGACCGGGCGCTCGCCGCGCTGCGCGCCCCGCGCACCGGGACGACGCTGCCCAAGGGCCTGAGCGGGCCCACCCTGGAGGCGGTCACCCGGACCCTGCGCGAGTCGCCGCAGGGCCTGACCGCGACGGAGGCCGCCGCGTCGGTCGGGATCTCGCGCATCACGGCCCGGCGCTATCTGGAGCACCTGGTCACCGCGGGCCGGGCGGACCGGGCGCCGCAGTACGGACAGGTGGGCCGTCCGGAGCTCCAGTACCGCTGGCTGAGCTCGCGGCGCTGACCTGGGGGCGTTCCGGCTACCACCGGGTAGCCGGAACGCCGGGAGCCCGGTTGGGACCTTCCGACAAGCTGTGGCTTGGGGCGAACGCACCGTAGTCGCCGCCGGTGGCCCGCCCGTACGGTGTGCGCGTGCACCAGCCCTCCTCCCCGCCCTTCGACTCCCTCGCCGCCCGCCGTCTGCGCGAAGCCCTGGGCATGGCTCCCGGTCATGTCTCCTACGGGCTGCGGGCCCAGTACGGCCTGACGGTCACCCCCGACACCGTGGTCGCCTGGGAGCGGGGCACCGCGACACCCGGCACCCGCGAACTCACCGCCCTGGCAGGTGTGCTGTGGTGCTCGCCCGCCGAACTGCTGGCCGGCGCGACCACCTTGCGGGAGCACCGCATCGCCCGCGGCTGGACCTCCGAGGACCTGGCACGCCGGATCGGCCTGGACGCCGGAGCGTACGCCCGGATGGAGGAATCCCGCCGCTGGCGCGGCGGCGAACGCCAGACCGCCGCCCTCGCCGAGGCGCTGGAACTGTCCCCCCGCGACCTGCTGGCCGTCACCGGCCGGGACCGGGAACTCGCCGACCTGCTGCGCGGCGCGGTCGGCGCGCGGTGGCAGGCGTACGTCCGCCCGGTCGCGCGGATGGTGCCGATGGAACGCGCCCGGCTCGAAGCCGTGCTCCAGCGGCTGCACTCCGACTACCAGTCACGGACGGTGGCGACGCTCAGCTGGGGTGACGCCTCGGAGGACACGGGCGGCCCGGGGCGCGACTTCCTGGACCGGATACTGGAGCACTTCTGGGCCCTGGCGCGCGACTGAACCACGGCGCCCCGCGGGCCCCGCCCGGCCCGGTCCGCCGGGCGCGGCCGTCAGAAGACGGACTCCGCCTCGAACATGCGGTCCTCGGGCACCGTCTTCAGCCGGGTGACCGCCTCGGCCAGCGGCACCATCACGACCTCGGTGCCGCGCAGCGCGGTCATCATGCCGAACTCGCCCCGGTGCGCGGCCTCGACGGCGTACCAGCCGAAACGGGTGGCGAGGACGCGGTCGTACGCGGTCGGCGTGCCGCCGCGCTGCACATGGCCGAGGATGACGGGCTTGGCCTCCTTGCCCAGCCGCCGTTCCAGTTCGGCGGCGAGCCGGTTGCCGATGCCCTGGAAGCGCTCGTGGCCGAACTGGTCGATCTCGCCCTTCTCGTAGGCCATCGACCCCTCGGCGGGATGCGCGCCCTCGGCGACGCAGACGACGGCGAACTTCTTGCCCCGGGCGAACCGCTCCTCGACCATCTTGACCAGGTCGTCGACCTGGAAGGGCCGCTCGGGCAGGCAGATGCCGTGGGCTCCGCCGGCCATGCCGGACTCCAGCGCGATCCAGCCGGCGTGCCGCCCCATCACCTCGACGACCATCACCCGCTGGTGCGACTCGGCGGTGGTCTTCAGCCGGTCGATGGCCTCGGTGGCGACCATCACGGCGGTGTCGAAGCCGAAGGTGCGGTCGGTGGCGTGGATGTCGTTGTCGATGGTCTTGGGGACGCCGACCACGGGCATCCCGGCGTCGGCGAGCATCCGGGACGCCGTGAGGGTGCCCTCGCCGCCGATCGGGATGAGCACGTCGATGCCGTAGCGCTTCGCCAACTCCGGCGCGTTCTCGGCCGCTTCGCGCAGCCGGCCGCGCTCCAGACGGGTGGAGCCGAGGATCGTGCCGCCGCGGGCGAGGATGCCTCCCACCGCGTTCAGGTCGAGGGGGCGGTAGTGGCCGTCGAGCAGGCCCCGGAAGCCGTCCTCGAAGCCGATGACCTCGTCGCCGTGCCCGGTCAGGGCCCGGTGCACGACCGAGCGGATCACTGCGTTCAGCCCCGGGCAGTCGCCGCCTGCGGTGAGAATGCCGATGCGCATCGTGCTGTCTCTCCTGCTCCTCGCCGAACGTGTGAGCCGGTCCGATTCTCCCACGTGCCCGCCGCGGGCCGCCTCTCCCACGCGCCCGCCGCGGGCCGCTCCGCGGGGGGCCCGGGTGCGCTTCTGCCCGGGGGGCGCTCTATCTACACGCGAGGGTATTGTCAAGAGGGCGAGGCCGCCCCGGGGTGGTTTCCGCGCGTCCGGCCCCCGCCGACCGGCGGGGACGGGCACCGTGGCGCACGACCGACGACGACACAGGGACGGGAGAGCACGCGTGACGCGGAGCGTGTACGTGACCGGGATCGACCGCGGCGACGGCCGCCAGGTGGTCGAGCTGGGGGTCATGGAACTGCTGACCCGGCAGGTCGACCGGGTGGGCGTCTTCCGTCCGCTCGTCCACGAGGGCCCCGACCGCCTCTTCGAGCTGCTCCGGGCCCGTTACCGGCTCTCCCAGGACCCGTCCGCGGTCTACGGCATGGACTACCACGAGGCGGCCACCCTCCAGGCCGAACAGGGCACCGACGAACTGGTGTCCCGGCTCGTCGAGCGCTTCCTGTCGGTGGCCCGGGAGTACGAGGTGGTGCTGGTCCTCGGCACGGACTACGCCGCCACCCAGCTCCCCGACGAACTGGCCCTCAACGCCCGGCTGGCGAACGAGTTCGGCGCCTCGCTGATCGCCGTCGTCGGCGGGAGGGGCCAGACGGCGGAGTCCGTGCGCGCCGAGGCCCGCAACGCCTACCGCGCCTACGAGGCGCTGGGCTGCAACGTCCTCGCCATGGTCGCCAACAGGGTGGCCCCCGAGGAGCGGGACCGGATCGCCGAGCGCCTCGCCGCCCGCCTGCCGGTCCCCTGCTACGTGCTGCCCGACGAGCCCGCCCTCGCCGCCCCCACGGTCGCCCAGATCACCCACGCCCTCGGCGGCACGGTGCTGCTCGGCGACGACTCGGGCCTGGCCCGCGACGCGCTGGACTTCGTCTTCGGCGGCGCGATGCTGCCGAACTTCCTGCCCGCGCTGACCCCCGGCTGCATGGTGGTGACCCCGGGCGACCGGGCCGACCTCGTCGTCGGCTCGCTCGCCGCGCACTCCGCCGGCACCCCGCCCATCGCCGGGGTGCTGCTCACCCTGAACGAGCGGCCGAGCCAGGAGGTCCTCACCCTCGCCGCCCGCCTCGCGCCGGGCACGCCCGTGATCTCGGTCGAGGGCAACAGCTTCCCCACCGCCGCCGAGCTCTTCGGCCTGGAAGGCAAGCTCAACGCCTCCACGCCGCGCAAGGCGGAGACCGCGCTCGGCCTCTTCGAGCGCCATGTGGACACCGCCGACCTGCTGGACCGGCTCGCGGTGGCCCGCAGCGGGCGGGTGACACCGATGATGTTCGAGCACGAACTGCTGGAGCAGGCCAGGGCCGAGCGGCGCCGGGTGGTCCTCCCGGAGGGCACCGAGGAGCGCGTCCTGCGCGCCGCGGACGTGCTGATCCGCCGCGACGTGTGCGACCTGACCCTGCTCGGCGACGTCGACCTGATCCGCAAGAAGGCGGCCGACCTCGGCGTGGACCTGTCGTCGGCGCAGCTGATCGACCCCGCGACGTCCGAGCTGCGCCAGGACTTCGCGGAGCGGTACGCGACGCTGCGGGCCCACAAGGGCGTCTCGGTGGAGCTCGCCCACGACGTGGTCACCGACGTCAACTACTTCGGCACCCTGATGGTGGCCCAGGGGCTCGCCGACGGCATGGTGTCGGGGTCGGTCCACTCGACGGCCGCCACCATCAGGCCGGCGTTCGAGATCATCAAGGCCGGGCCGGCGGGCGCGGCGGGAGCGAAGGCCGCGGGCGCGGCGTCGATCGTCTCCTCCGTCTTCTTCATGTGCCTGGCCGACCGGGTGCTGGTCTACGGGGACTGCGCGGTCAACCCCGACCCGGACGCCGGGCAGCTCGCGGACATCGCGATCCAGTCGGCGGCGACCGCTGCCCGCTTCGGTGTGGAGCCGCGCATCGCGATGCTGTCGTACTCCACCGGCACCTCCGGCTCCGGCGCGGACGTCGACAAGGTGCGCGAGGCGACCAAGCTCGTGCGGGCGTCCCGCCCCGATCTGCTGATCGAGGGACCGATCCAGTACGACGCGGCCGTGGACCCGTCGGTGGCGGCCACCAAGCTGCCCGGCTCGGAGGTCGCCGGCCGGGCGACGGTGCTGATCTTCCCGGACCTGAACACCGGCAACAACACCTACAAGGCCGTGCAGCGTTCGGCCGGTGCGGTGGCCGTCGGCCCGGTGCTCCAGGGTCTGCGCAAACCGGTGAACGACCTGTCCCGCGGCGCGCTCGTGGGCGACATCGTCAACACCGTCGCGATCACCGCGATCCAGTCCCAGGTCCCGTCCGACGCCCAGGAGTTCTCCGCATGACGGCCACCCGCGTCCTCGTCCTCAACTCCGGTTCGTCGTCGCTGAAGTACCAGCTGCTCGACATGCGCGACGCCTCGCGGCTGGCGACCGGGCTGGTCGAGCGGATCGGGGAGGCCACGTCCCGGCTGGTCCACACACCGCTCGCCGCCGGAGCCGGGCCGCGCGAGCGGACCGGGCCGATCGCCGACCACGACGCCGCGCTCAAGGCCGTGGCGGACGAGCTGGCGCACGACGGACTCGGCCTTGACTCCCCCGAACTGGCCGCGATCGGGCACCGGGTGGTGCACGGCGGGCTGCGCTTCACCGAGCCGACGGTGGTCACGGACGAGGTGCTCACCGAGATCGAACGGCTGATCCCGGTCGCCCCGCTGCACAACCCGGCGAACCTCACGGGCATCCGCACGGCACGGGCGCTGCGGCCCGAGCTGCCGCAGGTGGCCGTCTTCGACACCGCCTTCCACACGACGATGCCGGAGGCCGCGGCCCGCTACGCCATCGACGTGGAGACCGCCGACGCGCACCGCATCCGGCGCTACGGCTTCCACGGCACCTCGCACGCCTACGTGTCGCGCCGGGCGGCGCGGCTGCTCGGCAGGGACCCGTCGGAGGTGAACGTCATCGTGCTGCACCTCGGCAACGGGGCGTCCGCCTCGGCGGTGTCGGGCGGGCGGTGCGTGGAGACCTCGATGGGCCTCACCCCCTTGGAAGGGCTGGTGATGGGTACCCGCTCCGGCGACGTCGATCCGGCCGTCACCTTCCACCTGATGCGGGTGGCGGGCATGTCGGCCGACGAGGTCGACGTCCTGCTGAACAAGCGGAGCGGACTGGTGGGACTGTGCGGCGACAACGACATGCGGGAGATCCGCCGGCGCGTCGACGAGGGCGACGAGCGGGCGGCGCTGGCGTTCGACGTCTACGTCCACCGGCTGAAGAAGTACATCGGGGCCTACTACGCCGTGCTCGGCAGGGTGGACGCGGTGGTGTTCACGGCCGGCGTCGGCGAGAACGCGGCACCGGTGCGCAGCGCGGCGCTCGCCGGGCTGGAGGGGCTGGGACTGGCCGTCGACGCGGAGCTCAACGCCGTGCGCTCCGCAGAGGCCCGCCTGATCTCCCCCGCCGGCTCCCGGGTCGCGGTGGCGGTCGTGCCCACCGACGAGGAACTGGAGATCGCCCGCCAGACCCATGAATTGGTGGAAAAGGCGAACGCCCGGAAGTGAACGCCTGAGCGGGCGGGCGCCCATTTGTACATTCCACCAGACGGAATATTCCGCAGGGAAACAAACCGATAGGATCCGCCTTATGCGCCGTTCCAAAATCGTTTGCACACTGGGCCCCGCCGTCGACTCCTACGAGCAGCTGAAAGCGCTCATCGAGGCCGGCATGAACGTGGCCCGTTTCAACATGAGCCACGGGTCCCACCAGGAGCACGAGGAGCGGTACCACCGCGTGCGCCAGGCGTCCGAGGACACCGGCCGCGCCGTGGGCGTCCTGGCCGACCTCCAGGGCCCCAAGATCCGGCTGGAGACCTTCGCCGAGGGCCCGGTCGAGCTGGTCCGCGGCGACGAGTTCGTCATCACGACCGAGGACGTGCCCGGCGACAAGTCGATCTGCGGGACGACCTACAAGGGCCTGCCCGGGGACGTCTCCAAGGGCGACCAGGTCCTGATCAACGACGGCAACGTCGAGCTGCGGGTGGTCGAGGTCGAGGGCCCCCGGGTGAAGACCATCGTGGTCGAGGGCGGTGTCATCTCCGACCACAAGGGCATCAACCTGCCCGGTGCCGCGGTCAACGTGCCCGCGCTGTCCGAGAAGGACGTCGACGACCTCCGCTTCGCCCTCCGCATGGGCTGCGACCTGGTCGCCCTCTCCTTCGTCCGCGACGCCGACGACGTCAAGGACGTCCACAAGGTGATGGACGAGGTGGGCATCCGCGTCCCCGTCATCGCCAAGGTGGAGAAGCCGCAGGCCGTCGAGAACATGCAGGACGTCGTGATGGCGTTCGACGGCGTGATGGTGGCCCGCGGCGACCTGGCGGTCGAGTACCCGCTGGAGAAGGTCCCGATGGTGCAGAAGCGCCTCATCGAGATGTGCCGCCGCAACGCCAAGCCGGTGATCGTCGCGACCCAGATGATGGAGTCGATGATCACCAACTCCCGTCCCACCCGCGCCGAGGCGTCCGACGTCGCCAACGCGATCCTGGACGGCGCGGACGCGGTCATGCTCTCCGCCGAGTCCTCCGTGGGCGCCTACCCCATCGAGACGGTCAAGACGATGTCGAAGATCGTCACGGCCGCCGAGGAGGAGCTGCTCTCCAAGGGCCTCCAGCCGCTGGTGCCCGGCAAGAAGCCGCGCACGCAGGGCGGTTCGGTGGCCCGCGCGGCCGCCGAGATCGCGGACTTCCTCGACGGCAAGGCGCTGATCGCCTTCACCAAGTCCGGCGACACCGCCCGCCGGCTGTCGCGCTACCGCGCGCAGCAGCCGATCCTGGCGTTCACCACGGACGCCGCCACCCGCAGCCAGCTCGCGCTGAGCTGGGGCGTCGAGTCCTTCGTGGTCCCCCACGTCGACAACACCGACGCGATGGTGGACCTGGTCGACGCGGAGCTGCTGAAGCTCCAGCGGTACAACCAGGGCGACACCATGATCATCACGGCCGGTTCCCCTCCGGGCGTCCCCGGCAGCACCAACATGGTCCGGGTGCACCACCTCGGCGGCGACAAGGCCTGACGGCCCGCCCGCGGCACCTGTCCCGGCGCACCGCGCCGGGACAGGTGCCGCCGCGCGTCCGGGACGCCGGCACGGAAAGAGGCCGTGGGCCGCACCCCCCTGAACGGGTGCGGCCCACGGCCTCTTTCCGCGGCTCCCGGTGGTCCGGGGCGACGGCCCGCGCGGGGCCGCCGGCCGGTCCTGCCTCTACTTCTCGATGTAGTTGTGCAGGCCGGGCACCGTCAGCGTGCCGCCGAACTGGCCGGCCTGACGGACGGTGACGTTCGTGAACATCGCGAACGGCACGTTCAGCGGCGGAGGGCTGTCCGGGCTGAAGGTGATCGGGATGATGCCGAAGAGGTTGCCCTTCAGCTCCTCCGTGTACATCGTGACCGTGCCGTTCTTGATGGTCGAGGTCGATCCGGAACGGGCCTCCACGTGCATGGTGGTGCCGTTCGGACCCTGCACGATCTGGTGCAGGTCCTTGATGTCCACGCCGTCGGCGGTGAACTTCAGGGCCTTCTTGATCTGCCCGCCCTCCGTCTTCACCTCGACGATGCCGTGGTAGTCGAGCCCGGTGAGGGTGAGCATGGAGCTCTCGAGGATCCACGGCTCGTTCGGGAGCAGCGGGACGCCCGGCTCCAGTTCGGCTGCCGCCAGTGCCTCGGGGTCGGCCGTCGGGCACGGGAAGCGGGGCTTCGCGCCCTCCGGTATGTCCTCGTCCTTCTTGGGCTCCAGGCCCTTGGCGTCCTCGTCCAGCTCCTCGACCGTGGCGCCGGCCTTGTCGGCGGCGTCCTCGATCGCCTCCCTGGTCGCGTCGGCCGGGTCCGCGGGCTTCTCGGACGGCTGCTCCGAAGGCTTCTGGGACGGCTGCTCCACCGGCTCGGAGGGCTCCTCGGAGGGCGTGGCGCTCTCCGACGGGGCCGGGGTCGCCTCGGGCTCCTTCTCCTTGCCGATGCCCTCGAAGAAGTCCTTGATGGCGTCGCCGACGCCCAGCGGGTCCAGCGGGTTCCTGGTCTCGCTCGGGGCGGGCTCGGGCTCCGGCGCCTTCTCCTCCTGCGCGGCGTCCGCACCGGGGCTCGCGGACGGCTTCGGCTCCTCGTCGTCCGCGCCGGCCGATCCGCTCGGCGCGGGCTCGGGCTCGGCGGTGACCGACGGGGACGGTGTCGGCTTCGCGCTCTCGGTGGGCTTCGGCGACTCCTCCTCCACCGGCTCGTCCGAGCGGGTCACGCACGGACCGGGGGCGAAGGGGATCTCCTTGTCGTCGGCCAGGGCCAGCTTCGGGGTGAGGCCCATGCCGACGAAGACGGCGGTGGGCATCGCGGCCAGGGCGACGGCCTTCGTCGCGGGCAGGTGAAGCTTGGTCAGCAGCGACTTCCGCGGGGCGGCGTGGCGCGGCCCTCTTCTCTCGCGGATCTCACCGCCGTCAGCCGCGCTCGGCTGCAGTTCGTCACCCCGCACTGTTCCTCCCGCCGTCGGCGTGGGCAGTCGTTTCGGTCAGGTTCGGGTCGTACACGTCGTCGGCGCGCGGTGCCGGCACGGTCGGCTCGTCCGTGCGGTGCGGCTCGTCCATGCGGTGCGGCTCGTCCATGCGGTGCGGCTCGTCCATCCGGTCCGTGGCGGCCGTCTGCTCGACGGCGGCCGCCTTGCCGGCCGTCTCGGAGGCCGCCTTGCCCGGAGCCCAGGAGATGGCGAGGGCGCCGCCCAGCAGGGCGCACAGGAAACCGATCAGAAAGCCGCCGATGTTGGCCACCGGGATGGAGATCAGGGCGAGGACGATCGCGGCGATGCCCGAGAAGACCCGGACAGGCGCCTGGAACCACATGGTGAGGCCGAGCGTGACCAGGAGGACGCCGATGATGAGGGACCCGGCGCCGGCCGTGGTGGCCATCGCGAGGGTGATGTTGCCGAGGCGGAGGTCCGCGTACGGCAGGTAGGCGATCGGCAGCCCGCCCAGCATGGTGAACAGACCCGCCCAGAACGGCCGCTGCCCCCGCCAGGTGCGGAAACTCCGCCGGAATACGCGCAGGAAGTGCTCGTCCCGCCCCTGTGCTGCTGAAGTCTCGGCGCTCATGGAAAAAGCTCCCTGATGCTGGTGGTGCGATGTGAAAGGGGACGGGCGGGCGGAACCACGGGGTCCACCCGCCCGTTCCCAACAGGGGCGTCAGCCCTTAAAAGCACTCCTTGACGCCCTTGTGGAGCTTCAGCGACAGGCCGCTGAGCTTGAAGGTGCCGGCGGTGGTCGCCCACGCCTTCTGCTCGACGCCGGTCAGCTTCGCGGTGTCGGCACGCTGACCGAAACCGTACGGGTTGGCCTTGGTGCCGGGCTGGATGCCCGGGTCGCCGTCCTTCTTGGCCAGCGAGCCGGCGGCCACACCGATGTCGATGTTGCCGAACTCGGCGTCCGCCTTGAGCTCGGAGACGTCCAGGTACAGGTTGGACGCCTCGACCGGCTTCTTCGGGTCCGTACCGGCACGCAGCTCAAGGCTGACGTTGCCGATGAACGGGACCTCGGGCGTGACGACCGACTGGCACATGTTCGTGATGGTGGCGCTCTTGAAGCCGGACACGGCCACCGGAGCGGCGAAGTCCTTGCCGTCCAGGGTCTTGCCGGACGCGACGCTGCCGTACTGCACGAAGTTGGTACCGGCCAGGCTGTCCGCCTTGACCTTGAATTCCTGGCCGGAAATGCTGAAGGACGCGGCGAGCGCACCCTGGGCCAGGCCGATGCCTATCGCGGCCGTCGCGGCCACACTCGGCACCATGACAAGGGCGAACCGCTTCCATCTGGTTCCGCCACGAGCCACAGACTCCATGACTTTCCTCCTTCTCGGACGTACATCTCCGGTCCGGACCGTCGGCCCGTCCTGGGATGGGAGAAGTGCTACGTCCTCGGGAAGGAGAGCGCCCGTGCCCTTCCCGACGCAACGCGTCCGGAACACCGGCGATCACCCCCGAGCGACAACCACTGGCCGCACTCTCGCGCAACCGGTCGGACAGGCCCTGCCGTTCGGCAGGAACCCCCCTGTCCGCGGCCGGCGCCACTGCCGCCGACCGGCCCGGTGGGGACCCAACGGACCGCGGCACGACTGGGAGCCGGGCTGGTGCGGTATTGGACCGAGCGTCGCCGATCGTTGTCCATTACCCGCCCGGGCACAAGGGGGTTCGTTACTCGCTAGTAACGGCCTGATAACCACGCCGCGACTGACTGACGCCGAGCGTGCACACAGGGTGGCGCTTTGTGATGAACCACAAAGGCGGAAAGCCGTCGATAACCGGACAGAGGTGTCGAGTTGGAGTACTTGCAGTAACAGGCGTCCTGATTGCCAAGTTTTGGTAAAGCAACCTCGCGTTTTGTCACCGTGTCGCCAAAACGGCGGTGGTACCGGCCCGGTACCACCGCCGCAAAACCGTCAGAACCGCCCGCACGGGACGCCGTTGTCAGAACTGCTGTCAACGTGACGCCAACGAGGTGTCCACGGTCCGGACGGAGGGCGTCTCAGAACAGGACCCTCGCCAGCGCCTGGCGTGCGGCCGTCACCCGCGGGTCGTCGGAGCCGACGACCTCGAAGAGTTCGAGCAGCCGCACCCGCGCCGCGTCCCGGTCGGCTCCGGCCGTGCGCCGCACGGTCTCCACCAGCCGGCCGAAGGCGTCCTCCACATGGCCTCCGACGAGATCGAGGTCCGCGGCGGCGATCTGCGCGGTGACGTCCGCCGGGCTGTCGGCGGCGGCCTTGCGCACGGCCCCGGCGTCCATGCCCGCGACCCGGCCCAGCAGTTCGGCCTGGGCGAGGCCCAGCTCCGCCTCGGTGTTGCCCGGGTCGTCCGCGAGGACGTTCCGGTAGGCCTGGACGGCACCGTCGAAGTCCCCGGCGTCCAGGGCGTCCATGGCGGCGCCCAGCAGGCCGTCGTGCGGGCCCGCGACCGGGGCCTCGTCCTGCGGCGCGGCGCCCCCGTCGGCGTCGACGGCGAGCCCGGTCAGCCCGAAGCGCTCCTCGGCCACCTGCACCAGCTGGTCCAGCGTCTGGCGGATCTGCGCCTCGGGGGCGGCACCCTGGAAGAGCGGGAGCGCCTGGCCGGCCACGACGGCGAAAACGGCCGGAATGCCCTGCACACCGAACTGCTGCATCAGCATCTGGTTGGCGTCCACGTCGATCTTGGCGAGGACGAAGCGCCCGTTGTACTCGTGGGCCAGACGGTCGAGCAGCGGGCTGAGCTGCTTGCAGGGCTCGCACCACTCGGCCCAGAAGTCGATGACGACCGGGACTTCGGTGGAGCGCTGCAGGACGTCGCGCTCGAAGCCCGCCTCGTCGGTGTCGATCACCAGGCTCGCGGGCGACACGGCTCCGCCGCCGCCCTGCCGGGCGGCCTCGGCGCGGGCCTGCTCGGCCTTGGCCTTGGCCTCGCCGGCCGCCTTCACCGCGGCGAGGTCGACGACGCCGCTCATGGACATGTTCCTTGGCTGCATGCGTACATCCTCCCCCTTCCGCGCGCACATGTGAAAAGCCGGATGCGGGATCCGGCGGTCCGGCGCCGGGTCCCCACCTCGGCGCCTTGTGGTCGTCGCTCGGTCCGGCCGGTTCGGCCGGGCTTTCGCTACGGGTCGTAGCGTATCTCCCCGGGGCCCGGCACGTGTGAGATTTCCCCGGTGAACTGCCTCACAGGGATGCGCCTACCGGCCGGTATGGTCTCGGGCATGCCCCGCAGCACCTGCCCCGAACCGCCGCGCAAGGGTCGTACCGGCCGGCCCCGCAGCGCCGAGGCGGACGCCGCGATCCTCCGTGCCACCCGGGCGTCGCTGGTGGACCTGGGCTTCTCGAAGCTGACCATGGCCGACGTCGCCGCCCGCGCGGGCGTCGCCAAGACCACCCTGTACCGCCGCTGGGCCAACAAGAACGAACTGGTCGTCGACGCCGTCGCGGTCCTCTTCGACGAACTCGAACTCCCCGACCGGGGCAGCCTGGCGTCCGACGTCGAGGGCGTGGTCCTCCAGTTCGCCACCCTGCTCGAACAGCCGGAGACCAAGACGGCGCTGATGGGCGTCGTCGCGGAGTCCACCTGCGACGACGCGCTGCGCGCACGGATCCGCTCGGCGATCGTCGAGCGGCAGAAGCGGCTGGTGGTCGACGGGCGCAGGCGCGCCCAGGAGCGGGGCGAGCTGCCCCGCGAGGAGGATCCGCGGGCCGCCGACCGCAACACGGACCTGGTGTTCGACGTGGTCGCGGGAGCCGTGGTGCACCGGGTGCTGGTGAGCGCGGAGCCGGTGGACGAGGAGTGGGCACGCCGCTTCACCCTGCTGCTGCTCTCCGGCATCGGCGCGCTCTCCGGCTGACCGCGGACGGGCCGGGGCCCCGAACGGCGCGAGCGCCCGCCCGGGCAGGACCCGGGCGGGCGCTCGCGGCAGCGGTGGTCAGAAGCCCGCGGGCTCCGTGTAGACGCCCCACTCGTCCCGCAGGACGCCGCAGATCTCGCCGAGCGTCGCCTCGGCGCGGACCGCCTCCAGCATCGGCCCGATCATGTTGGAGCCGTCGCGCGCCGCGGCCAGCATCGCGTCCAGCGCGGACCGCACGCGCGCGTCGTCGCGCCCCGCCTTGCGGTCGCCGAGCACCCGCACCTGCTCGCGCTCGACCTCGTGGCTGACGCGCAGGATCTCCAGGTCGCCGGTGACGGAACCGGTGGCGGTGTTGACGCCCACGACCTTCTTCTCGCCCTTCTCCAGCGCCTGCTGGTACCGGAAGGCGCTCTCGGCGATCTCGCCGGTGAACCAGCCGTCCTCGATGCCGCGCAGGATGCCGGAGGTGACCGGACCGATCGGGTGCTTCCCGTCCGGGTGGGCGCGCAGCCCGCGCTCCTTGATCCGGTCGAAGATCTTCTCGGCGTCCGCCTCGATGCGGTCGGTGAGCTGCTCCACGTACCAGGAACCGCCCAGCGGGTCCGCCACGTTGGCCACGCCCGTCTCCTCCATCAGCACCTGCTGGGTGCGCAGGGCGATCTCGGCGGCCTGCTCGGAGGGGAGCGCCAGGGTCTCGTCCAGGGCGTTGGTGTGGAGGGAGTTGGTGCCGCCGAGGACCGCGGAGAGCGCCTCGACCGCGGTGCGCACCACGTTGTTGTAGGGCTGCTGGGCGGTGAGGGAGACACCGGCGGTCTGGGTGTGGAAGCGGAGCCACTGCGCCTTGTCGGTCTTCGCCCCGTAGACCTCCTTCATCCAGCGCGCCCAGATCCGGCGCGCGGCGCGGAACTTGGCGATCTCCTCGAAGAAGTCGAGGTGGGCGTCGAAGAAGAAGGAGAGCCCGGGGGCGAAGGTGTCGACGTCCAGACCGCGGGAGAGCCCGAGCTCGACGTAGCCGAAGCCGTCGGCGAGCGTGTACGCGAGCTCCTGCGCGGCCGTCGCCCCGGCCTCGCGGATGTGGTAGCCGGAGACCGAGAGCGGCTTGTACGCGGGGATGCCCTGCGCGCAGTGCTCCATCAGGTCGCCGATCAGGCGCAGGTGCGGCTCGGGCTGGAAGAGCCACTCCTTCTGCGCGATGTACTCCTTGAAGATGTCGGTCTGGAGGGTGCCGTTGAGCACGGCGGGGTCGACGCCCTGCCGCTCGGCGGCGACCAGGTACATGCAGAAGACGGGGACGGCCGGACCGGAGATGGTCATGGAGGTCGTGACGTCGCCGAGGGGGATGTCCTTGAAGAGGACCTCCATGTCCGCGGCGGAGTCGATGGCGACGCCGCAGTGGCCGACCTCGCCGAGCGCGCGCGGGTCGTCGGAGTCGCGGCCCATGAGGGTGGGCATGTCGAAGGCGACCGAGAGCCCGCCGCCGCCGGCGGCGAGGATCATCTTGTAGCGCTCGTTGGTCTGCTCGGCGTTGCCGAAGCCGGCGAACTGGCGGATCGTCCACGTCCGGCCCCGGTAGCCGGTGGCGTGCAGGCCACGGGTGTACGGGTACTCGCCGGGCCAGCCGATGCGCTCGAAGCCCTCGTAGTGGTCCCCGGGGCGCGGGCCGTAGACCGGCTCCACCTCGTCCCCGGAGAGCGTGGTGAAGTCGGCGTCCCGCTTGCGGGCCTTGTCGTAACGGGCCTGCCAGCGTCGGCGGCCTTCCTCGATCGCGTCAGCGTCCATGCTCCGAATTTACTAGGACGTCCTAGTATCTGTCGACGGCAGCGCGCCGCGAGCCGTGCCCGCGGCGCTGTGGAGCCGGATTCCCGGGTGCTACGCCTCGGCCCGGGCGGGGGCGGCCGTGCCGCCCCCGATCAGGGCGCGGGCCTCGCGGGAGACCTTGGGCTCCACGAAGAAGGAGGCGAACGGGATGCAGCCGGCGGCCAGCACCCACAGCAGCTTCCCGAACGGCCACTTCGCCTTCGAGCCGAGGTCGAAGGCGAAGATCACGTAGACGATGAACAGCACACCGTGGATCTGCGAGATCAGCATGGTGTCGCCGGTGTCGAACCCGTACTTCAGGACGATGGCGCCCGTGAACACGAGCAGCCAGACGGCGGTGATGTACGCCATCACGCGGTACCGGGTCAGCACATTCGCTTTCATGGCACCGAGCGTAACCGGGCGCGGAGGGCGATCTTCGAGGGGGTGTCCGGCCGGGCCGGGGCCCGGCGGCCCGGCCCGGGGCGGGCCCGGCCGGACGCGAGGCGCCCGGCGGCTCAGATCTCGTCGAAGTCGTGGGCGGCCACCCGCAGGGGCCGCAGCATCGCGAAGATCTCGGCGCACTCGTCCTCGTCGTACGTGCCGAGGCCGAAGTCCATGCCCATCAGGTCGCGGGTGGCGGCCTCCACCACCTCGCGCCCCTTGTCCGTGATGGAGGCGAGGGTGCCGCGTCCGTCGTTCGGGTTGGGGCGCTTGGCGACCAGACCGGAGCGGACCAGCCGGTCGACGGTGTTGGTGACCGAGGTCGGGTGCACCATCAGCCGCTCGCCGATCTTGGACATGGGCAGCTCGCCCGCCTTGGAGAAGGTGAGCAGCACCAGCGCCTCGTAGCGGGCGAAGGTCAGGCCGTACGGCTTGACGACCGCGTCCACCTCGGAGAGCAGGATCTGGTGCGCCCGCATGATCGAGGTGATCGCCGCCATCGAGGGCACGGGCCCCCATCGCTGCTTCCAGAGCTCGTCGGCCCGGGCGATGGGATCGAAGGAGAGACTGAGCGGCTTCGGCACGGCACGACCTTACCTACTGGTCACATCGTGGTCAGCCCCGTCTCGCGCCTCGGTCCGGGCGGGCCCGCCGGGGCCCACGCCGTGCCGCCGGGCACGGACCACCGTCACCGCGCAGCACGCGGTCCCGAGGACACCGGCGCCCGCCACCACGTGATGCACGGGCCAGAACTCGGCCGCGAGTCCCGCGAGCGCCATGCCCACACCCTGCGCCGTCATCAGCCCCGCGGTCATCAGGGTCATCGCCCGCCCGCGCAGTTCCTCGGGCACCGCCTCGACGAACCAGCGGTCGAGACCGATGAGACCGGCCGCGCTCACCCCGCTCAGCACCAGGAGCAGCAGCGCCCAGCCGAGGCCAGGGAGGAGCGCGTACCCGGCCAGCGGTACCAGCCCGAAGGCGGCGAGCGGCAGCACGATCCGGTCGCGGACGCGGGGACTCAGCCGGGACCCCGCGTACAGCTCGGCGCCCACGTGGCCGGCGGCCATGGCGCTCATCATCAGCCCGACCGCGGCGGGGCCCGTGCCGAGCGCGTCGGCGTAGGGGGCGGCGAGCGCCTCCGGGGCGACGACGAAGAGCGCGGGGAGCCAGAAGAGCAGCATCAGCACCCGGACCCGGGGGTCGGCGAGGAGCACCCGGGCGGCGGCCAGCGAATCGGCGGTCGCCCCGGTCGGTCCGGCGGCGGCGCGGGCGGGCCGCGCCCGGGTGCCGTACCGCAGCAGCAGCGCCGAGGCCAGGAAGGTCAGCACGGTGAGGCTGATCGCGCCGCGCGGTGACACGAAGGCGAGGAGCAGTCCGCCGGCACCGAATCCGGCGAACATCGCACTCTGGGAGACGATCCGCAGCAGGGAGCGTCCGAGGACGTAGAGCTCGCCCTCCCCGAGGATGTCCGTGAGGGCGGCTGCCCTGGTCCCGGTGAAGACGGGCGCGACGGCGGCGAGGGCGCAGCGCAGGACGAGCAGGACCGCGACCGGCGTGCCGGGCAGGGCCATGAGGAGCGCGCACGCCGCGCACACCAGGTCGCACAGGACGAGCACCCGGCGCGCGGGGTGGCGGTCGGCCACCGAGGAGAGCAGCGTCCCGCCGACCGCGTAGGGGAGGAAGCCCAGCGCGAAGGTGAGCGCGCCGAGCAGCGGGGAACCGGTGAGTCCGTAGACGAGGACGGTGAGCGAGATCTCGGCCGTGACGACGCCCAGGAGGGAGAGCAGATGGGCGGCGAAGACGGCGCGGAACTCGCGGACGCGGAACACGGTCCGGTAGCCGGAGCGGTCCGGCGCCTGCTGGCGGCTTGGCATGGGGACAGCGTGCCGACGCCGGCGACGGGTCCCTAGACTTTCGTCCCCAGCCGAATCACCGCTCGGGGGGCCGGATGCCGTTCCAACTGCTGCTCGACGAACAGGACCTGCTGCGCTGCCGGTTCGCCGTCTCCCCGCTGTGGGAGACGCAGGAGGCGGTGCGGACCCTGGACCGGCCCCGCCGCCACGGCTACCACCTGCCCTGGCTGCGGCGCATCAGGGAGGCCGCGGCCGGGCTCGACCTGCGCCCGCTGTGGACGCTGATGCCGGACGGCGGCCACAACCCCGACTTCTTCTGCCCCATGCCGCGCGGGCCGGTGGCGTCGTTCGAGGAGGAGATCGCGCGGGTGCGGGCCACGCCCGCCGAGGCCGCCCTGGCGGACATCGGGGCGGCGCTCGACTCCGTCCCCGGGCGGCGCGACAGCCCGGCGGGGCGCGACCTGCTCGCCGACCCGGCCCGCACGGTCCGCAGGACGGCGGACCTCCTCGAACAGGCCTGGCACACCCTGGTCGAGCCGGAGTGGCCCCGGCTGCGCACCCTGCTGGAGGCGGACGTGGCCTACCACTCCCGACGGCTCGCCGAGGGCGGCTTCGCGCAACTGGTGGGCGAGTTGAGTCCGCGGCTGACCTGGGAGGACTCCACCCTGACCATCGGCGGCATGCGCGGCGACCACAGCCGGGTCCTCGGCGGCACCGGTCTGGTGCTGATGCCGAGCGTGTTCTGCTGGCCGGACGTGATCAGCGGGTACGAGCCGCCCTGGCAGCCGGCCGTGATCTACCCGGTGCGCGGGATCGGCGGGCTGTGGACCCGCCCCGCCGGCAGCACTCCGGCGGCGCTCGGCGCGCTGCTGGGCCGGGTGCGCGCCGGGGTTCTCTGCGCCCTGGACGAGCCGGCCGGGACGACGGTGCTGGCCCGCCGCCTCTCGCTGGCGCCGTCGTCGGTGTCGGCGCATCTCGCGGTGCTGCGGGACGCGGGGCTGCTCACCTCCCGCCGCTACGGCCACCAGGTGCTGTACGAGCGCACCCCGCTCGGCACCGCCCTCGCCGCCT
Source organism: Streptomyces genisteinicus (assembly GCF_014489615.1). Classification (GTDB taxonomy): domain Bacteria; phylum Actinomycetota; class Actinomycetes; order Streptomycetales; family Streptomycetaceae; genus Streptomyces; species Streptomyces genisteinicus. The sequence goes on along the minus strand of NZ_CP060825.1, from coordinate 5,040,268 downwards.
CCCCGCAGGAGTGAGGCCCGGCGGCGGGACCGGTCGTCCGCGCGGCGGCGCCGGGTGGGGGACGGAGCGTTCGGGGCCGGGGTGCTCCGGCCCGGGTTGCTCCGGCCCGGGGTCCGGGTCCGGCACGGCTCCGGGTCCGGCACGGCTCCGGACGCGTTCCCGGACGCCGGAGAGCCCCCGGCCGCGGGGGGCCGGGGGCTCTCGGGGCGGTGGCCGGGGTCAGCCGCCGAGGTGGCGTTCCACCGTCTCGACCTTGGCGGTGAGGCCGTCCGTGACACCGGGGCGGATGTCCGCCTTCAGCACGAGCGAGACCCGGGGCGCGCGGGCCTCGACGGCGGCGACGGCCCGCTTCACGACGTCCATCACCTCGTCCCACTCCCCCTCGACGGAGGTGAACATCGCGTCGGTGCGGTTCGGCAGCCCGGACTCGCGGACGACGCGTACGGCGTCGGCCACATACGCGCCGACGTCCTCGCCCACCCCGAGCGGTGTGACGGAGAAGGCGACGATCACGCGTTCACCGTGCCCTCGGCGCGGGCGCGGGAGGCGATGACGGCGTCGGCGGCCTCGCGCTTGAGACGGCGCTCGGCGAAGAAGCCGCCGAGGGGCAGGACGGACATCGCGAAGTAGAAGGCGGCGGTGCCGATGCCCCACTTGGTGCGGTTCCAGGCGTCCAGCCAGAAGAGGACGTAGACGACGAAGAGGAAGCCGTGGATCGCACCCATGACCGGGACCGCGTTGAAGTCCGTGGTGCGCTTGAGCACCGAGCAGACGAGCAGGAGGAGGAACGACACCGCTTCCGGCGCCGAGACCAGGCGGAGGCGGTGGAGGGAGGATGCGGTCTTGATGTCCACGTGAGGCACCTTCGACGTCGGGGTGGGCATGACGGGGCCGGCGATCTTGTGAACGGATGCACAAGCGCCGGACCCATTGTGGCAGCCTTCTTTGCCAAGCCTTTGTCAGGGTCCGGATCCTCCTCAAGGGCCCTGTCCGGGGGCGGGATGACCCGTTAACGTCCTGTCCGTGGCAACGTTCCGGCTCCAGGGGAGCAAGGTGCTCGCCGTCGACATGACGGGCGACACCGTGAAAGCGAAGAACGGCTCGATGGTCGCCTACGACGGCCAGATGGCGTTCAAGAAGATGACCGGCGGCGGCGAGGGCCTGCGCGGCATGGTCACCCGGCGGCTCACGGGCGAGCAGATGACCGTGATGGAGGTGAAGGGGCAGGGCACCTGCTGGTTCGCCGACCGGGCGAGCGAGATCAGCCTGGTGCACCTGCGGGGCGAGACCCTCTACGTCGAGTCCAGCAACCTGCTGTGCACCGACGCCGGACTGCGCACGGGCACCACGTTCACCGGTCTGCGGGGGGCCTCCCAGGGCAACGGCCTGTTCACCACGACCGTGGAGGGCAGCGGCCAGGCCGCGATCATGTCCGACGGGCCCGCGGTGGTGCTGCGGGTCACCCCGCAGTACCCGCTCTCCGTGGACCCCGGCGCCTACATCGCCCACCAGGGCGACCTGCGCCAGGACTTCCAGTCGGGTGTGACCTTCCGCACCTTCCTCGGCGAGGGCGGCGGCGAGGCGTTCCAGATCCGCTTCGAGGGCGACGGGCTGGTCTACGTGCAGCCGAGCGAGCGCAACACGGTGGGGGGCGACGTCTGATGCCGTTCCGCGAGGTGAACTCCCGGGTGGTCGAGGCCGTGATCGCGCCGGGGCAGAAGATGTTCTCCCAGCGGGGCGCGATGCTCGCGTACCGCGGCGAGGTCTCGTTCACGCCCAATGTGCAGGGCGGTCAGGGCGGGGTGATGTCCATGATCGGCCGCCGGGTGGCGAACGAGGCGACGCCCCTGATGACCGTCGAGGGCGACGGCACGGTCATGTTCGGCCACGGCGGACACCACATCCAGGTGATCCAGCTCTCCGGCGACACCCTCTACGTCGAGGCCGACCGGCTGCTGGCCTTCGACGGCACCCTGACGCAGGGCACGATGTTCATGGGCTCGCAGGGCGGGGTCATGGGCATGGTGCGGGGGCAGGTCACCGGCCAGGGCCTGTTCACCACGACGCTCAAGGGCCACGGGGCCGTGGCCGTGATGGCCCACGGCGGAGTGATCGAACTGCCCGTCACCCCGGGCCGGGCGGTCCACGTCGACCCGCAGGCGTACGTCGCGCACCACGGCGACGTGCGCAACAAGCTCTCCACCGCGCTCGGCTGGCGCGACATGGTGGGGCGCGGCTCGGGCGAGGCGTTCCAGCTGGAGCTGAGCGGCAGTGGTGCGGTCTACGTCCAGGCCTCGGAGGAGAAGCTGTGAGCACGCCCGTCATCCACGACCCCACGACCCTGCCGAGCGACGACAACGTCGACGCGTACACCTTCTGCGTGGAGCTCAAGGGAAGCCCCTGGTTCCTGCAGAAGGGCAAGATGATCGCCTACTACGGGCGCATCGAGTTCAACGGGATCGGCCACGGACGGCTCGACCGCCTGCGCCGGTCGTCCTTCCACTCGCCGCTGCACGCGGGCGACTGGGTGGTCGCCGAGGGCAGCGGCAAGATGCTCCTCGCGGACCGCGCCTTCGATGTGAACTCCTTCGACCTCGACGAGGGCAACCTGACGATCCGCGCCGGGAACCTGCTCGCGTACCAGCCGTCGCTGGCGCTGAAGCAGTCGATCGTGCCGGGCTTCCTGACGCTCATCGGCACCGGGAAGTTCGTGGCCGCGTCCAACGGGCCGGTGGTGTTCATGGAACCCCCCGTGCGGGTGGATCCGCAGGCGCTGGTGGGCTGGGCGGACTGTCCCTCCCCCTGCCACCACTACGACCACGGGTACATGTCCGGCGTGATGGGCGGGCTGCGCGCGCTCACCGGCGTCGGCGGGGCGTCCGGCGAGGAGCACCAGTTCGAGTTCGTCGGCGCCGGCACGGTGCTGCTGCAGTCGAGCGAGATGCTGATGCCCGAGGTGGCGACCGGCACGGTGGGCGGCGGGGCGGGCGTCCCCGGGGCGAACCACGGAGTGCCGGGCGGCGGCGGGCAGCCCGGCGGCGCACCGCGCCTTCCCGGCCAGCTCGGCGACCTCCAGCGTCGCTTCGGCCTGTGAGCGGTAGTCTGCGGAGTGTGACGTCGAACGTCTGCGCCCCTGACGCGCACGCTTGCGCGCGGGGTACCGGACGTCACACCCCCCAACTTCGTCTGTATTTCAACTTCTTAGGATAGTATCTCTATATGGAGACCGAAACGGCCACGCGCTGGCTGACCGACGAAGAACAGTGCACCTGGCGCACGCACCTGGAAGTCAACAAGCTGCTGATGCACCAGCTCGAGAAGGACCTCCAGCCGTTCGGACTGACCAACAACGACTACGAGATCCTGGTCAACCTCTCCGAGTCGCCCGAGCGGCGCATGCGGATGAGCGACCTGGCCGCGGCGACGCTCCAGTCCAAGAGCCGCCTCTCCCACCAGATCACCCGCATGGAGACCGCCGGACTCGTCCGGCGCGAGAACTGCGAGTCCGACCGCCGCGGCCTGTACGCGGTGCTCACCGACGACGGCGTCGACACGATGCGCAAGGTGGCGCCGCACCACGTCGCCTCCGTGCGCAAGCACTTCATCGACATGATGTCGCCCGAGGCGCTCGCCGAGCTCCGCGCCTCCCTCACGCCCGTCGCCGAGCACCTGCGGGGCAGGCGCGGCAAGCTCTGAGCGGCACGGCCGCACCGCGGCCCGCCCTGCGGGACGTCCGCAGGGCGGCGGCCGGCATCCGGGTCAGACCACGGTCACCGGGTGCCGGACCACCGCGTCGAAGAGATAGCCCTGGGTGTTGTGCGCCGACGCCTCCGGCTGGGTCCGCCCCGCCCGGTCGGCCGCCCTGGCCAGCAGCACCGCCGGCCCCGGGGCCGGCGGCACCCAGGTCGCCGACCAGCGGACCCAGCTGCCCGGACGCGGCACGTCGTGCAGGCGCGCCCGCCGCCAGCGGACCCCGCCGTCCGTGCTGATCTCCACCTCGCGCACCGGCGCCGCCCCCGACCAGGAGCGTCCGGTGAGGAGCACCGGCCGCCGCGCCGGAAGCGTCGCGTCCCGGTCCAGTTCGAAGGCGCTCTTCAGCGTCTGCCGGGTGAGCGGCGCACTGCCCCCGGGCGGGTGGTCCGGGCCGAACAGCCGGTACATGTCGGTGTTCCACGGCGAGTACAGCGGCGCGTCGCCGACCTCGATGTCGCCGAGCCACTTCACCGACGAGATGCCGACCCAGCCCGGCACGACCAGGCGCACGGGGTACCCGTGGTCGGGCGGCAGCGGCTCACCGTTCATCTCGTACGCCACCAGCACGTCGTCCATCGCCTTGGCGATCGGCAGCGGACGGCGGACACGGCCCAGGTTCACGCCCGCGCTCACGACCTCGTCGTCGAGACCGCGCGGCAGGACGTCGACGGCGTGCCGCGACACCCCGGCCCGGCGCAGCACCTCGCCCAGGCGCACACCGCGCCACCGGGCGACACCGATCGCGCCCAGCGTCCACGCCGTCCCGCTGACCGGCTGCCCCTGCTGGGTCGCGTAGAAGCTGCGGCCGTTGCCCGCGCACTCGACGAAGGCGGTCGCGGTGGTGGCGGGCAGCGCCCTCAGGTCGTCGTACGAGAAGCGGACCGGGCCGCCGCCGAGGCCGCTCCCCCACACCGTCAGCTCCCACCCCTGCGCGTCGATGCGGGGCGTGGAGGTGTGGTTGCGGACGAAGAAGCGGTCGGCCGGGGTGAGCACACCCGTGCCGCGCAGCGACGAGAACACCGTCTCCGCGTTGGTGCCGCGCACCGTGAACAGCTCCGGCGGCAGCGGTTTGACGATGCCCGGGGCGGCGGCGGACACCGTCCGCGCCCCGGCGGCCGGCGCCTCGCGCGCCCCGGCGGAGGCGGGGCCCGCGGCAGAGGCGCTGCCCGCCGCCGCGAACGGGGCGGCGGCCCCGGCGGCGGCCAGCAGCCCGAGCATGTCGCGCCGCTTCAGCCCGGCGGTGCGTGCCTCGCCCCGCACCCACTGGCGCAGCCTCCTGCGGTCGTAGGCGGACTCCGACAGGGCGTGGTGGGCCATGGTCGCTCCTCGGTCGCGTGCACGGACGGCGCGGCCGGCGCGTGCGCTCCCGGCGGCCGACACCGGACGCTAGACGCGGCCCCCGCGGGGCGGAAGACGTCCCCGGCGGTTCGCCAGAAGACTGCAACACCCCCGCAACACACGGGCTCCCACCAGGGCTGCCACCACGGCCTCCGCCATGCCGCGCGCCCGCCGCGGACCGCCGGGACGGCCTCAGCCGGCGGCCGGCAGACGCAGCTCGAAGAGCGCGCCGCCGCGCGGCGACGACCCCACGGTGAGCGTCCCCCCGTGCCTCCTGGCCACGTCCCGGGCGATCGCGAGACCGAGCCCGGCGCCGCCGTCGTCGCGGGTGCGGGCGTCGTCGAGGCGCACGAAGCGTTCGAAGATGCGCTCCCGCTCCGCCTCGGGCACCCCCTCGCCGTCGTCGGCCACGGTCAGCACGACCTGGCCCCGCTCCGGGCGGACGGCGGCGGTCACCTCCGTGGCCGCGTGGCGCTGGGCGTTGTCCAGCAGGTTGCCCACCACCCGGGCCAACTGCCCGCGCGCTCCGCTCACGTCGAGCCCGTCCCCGGCGTCGACCGAGACGGTGACCCGGTCGCCCGACCGCTGGGCCACCTCCTCGCGGAGCAGCCGCCCCATGTCCACGGCGGTGCCCCCTGGCCGCTCCCCCGCGTCCAGGCGGGCCAGCAGCAGCAGGTCGGCGGCCAGCTGCTGGAGCCGTACGGTGTCCTCCACCGCTCCCGGCACGTCCAGCAGCTCGGGGTGGGCCGCGCCCACCTCCAGCTGGGTGCGCAGGGACGCGATCGGGCTGCGCAGTTCGTGCGACGCGTCGGCCACGAACCGCCGCTGCCGCTCCACCGACGCCTCCAGGGCGGCCAGCGTCTCGTTGGTCGTCCGGGCCAGCCGGGCGACCTCGTCCCGCGACGCCGGTTCCGGCACCCGGCGCGAGAGGTCCTCGGAGGCGGTGATCGCCGCCATCTCGCTGCGGATGCCCTCCACCGGCCGCAGCGCCCGGCGGGTGACCAGCCAGGTGACCGAGCCGACGACCGCGAGCAGCACCGGCAGGCCCACGAGCATCGCGTCCCGGACCGTGCCGACCGCGTCCTGCTCGGTGGCCAGCGGGGCTCCGGCGTGCACCGTGTACGTCTGCCGCTCCCCGGACGTCACCTCCACGGAGGCGAACCGGTAGTCGGCCCGGTCCCCGTCGACCGTCGCGGCCCCCGACGAGAAGCGCGGCCCGTCGCCCGAGACCTCGCCGCGCGCCGGGTCGTCGTCGTCATCGTCGTCCTCGTCACCGGCGCTCCCGCCGGGCGGCGGACCCGGCTCCACCTCGGTGCTGGACGTCCCCGAGATCGCCTCCAGCTGATCGCTGACGGCCACGACGCGTCCGTCCTCGGCCACCACCTGCACGGGCCGCCGCTCGTCGTCCGGGAGTTCCAGCCGGCCGGGCGGCACATCGGTCGCCAGCTGCGCCGCGACGTCCCGGGCGACGACCTCGGCCTCCAGGTCCGTGCGGTCGATGAGGCTGGACCGCAGCGCGAGCAGCACCGCCGCGCCCGCCGCGATCAGCGCCACCGCGACGACCACGGTGGCGCCCGCGGCCGCCTTGGCCCGTACCGACCTCATGACGCCTCGACCAGCCGGTACCCGGCGCCCCGAACCGTCTGGATACGGCCGGCGCCGAGCTTGCGGCGCAGCGCGCTCACATAGACCTCGACGATGTTCGGGTCGCCCTCGTAGGCGAAGTCCCAGACGTGCTCCAGGATCTCCGGCTTGCCGACGACCTCCCCCGCGCGGTGCGCGAGCTGCTCCAGCACCGCGAACTCCTTGGTCGTCAGCGTCACTTCGGCCTCGCCGCAGTGCACCCTGCGCGCCGCCGTGTCCACCCGCAGGTCGCCGACGGCCAGCACCGGCGACCCGCCGGCCCGGCCCCGGCGCCGCAGCAGCGCCCGGATGCGCGCGAGGAGCACCACGTACGAGAAGGGCTTGGTCAGGTAGTCGTCCGCGCCGGTGTCGAGCCCTTCGGCCTCGTCGTACTCGCCGTCCTTGGCGGTCAGCATCAGGATCGGCATGTCGTGACCGGCGGCCCGCAGGGCCGCGCACACGCGGTAGCCGTTCATCCCGGGCAGCATGATGTCGAGCACGACCAGGTCGTGCACGCCCTCCGCCGCCCGGTGCAGGCCCTCCAGCCCGTCGTGGACGACATCCACGGCGAAACCCTCGGCGGTCAGGCCGGCGGCGAGGGACAGGGCGAGCCGCTTCTCGTCCTCCACGATCAACAACCTCATGAGGTCAGGGTCGCAAATCCCGGCTGAAGATCCCTTCAGCCGGCTTCAGGGTCGCTTCAGCCGCCCGGGGCAACAGTGTCCACCAGAACGACGACGGAACGATCCGGGAGGAACCCTCATGAAGCGCAAGCTGGTCGTCGCCACCCTCACGGCGGCGGTACTGGTCGGCGGCGGCGCGTACACGGCGGTCGCCGTGTCGGACGACGACGCGCCGCGGGTCACGAGCACGGGGACGGCGGCGGACGGTGACGCCCGCGACGACGACCGCGACGACGACCGGGCCGAGCAGGACGGTGCCCGCGACGACGACGACCGGGACGACGGCCGTGACGACCGCCCCGCGGCGTCCGGCGGCGTCACGGCGGCGCAGGCGGCGGCCGCCGCCCTCGCGAGGACTCCGGGCACGGTGGAGTCGGTCGACCTGGACGACGACGGCGACGGGCACTGGGAGGTCGAGGTCCTCGGACGCGACGACCGGGAGCACGAGCTGACCGTCGACGCCTCCGACGGCACGGTGCGGGTCGCCGGCAAGGACGACGACTCGGACGACTCCGACGACACGGGCGACCGCAAGGCGCTGCGCGACGCGAAGGTCGACGCGGGCGAGGCGATCGCCGCCGTGCTCAAGGCCCATCCGGACGCGAGGGTGGCGTCCGCGGACTTCGACGACGACGGGGATCGGTCCGACCACTGGGAGATCGAACTCCACGACGACCGCGAACTCCGCGTGGACGCCCGCACGGCCGCGGTCTCGACCGACTGACCCGCACCTGTCGGAGCACCCCGCTCCGCAAGACCGCGCGCGCGGGCCCCGGCAACCGGGCCACCTCGCTCCGCCCGGTGTCCTCGAACGCCGCCGACATCAGCCCCGCCGGCGATCGAGGCGCGGGGGCTCGGGGGCAGCGCCCCCGCGAAGACTTGCCGCCCACGGGAACGCAGACCCCGGGGCACGCGCCCCGGGAGACCTCGCGCCCGCGAGACCACGCGTGCGGGCCCCGGCCCCGGGCCACCTCGCTCCGCCCGGTGTCCTCGAACGCCGCCGACATCAGCCCCGCCGGCGATCGAGGCGCGGGGGCTCGGGGGCAGCGCCCCCGCAAACCCCCACCCGCAGGAGCACACGCACCGAGCCCCGCCCCGCGAAACCCCGCCCCCGCGCCCCCGCGGCACCCCCCGTCAGGAGGACGTCAGCCCCGCGACGAGTTCGTCCGCAGCCCGGTACGGGTCGAGTTCCCCCGCCACGATCCGCCCCGCCAGCGACCCCAGCCTCTGGTCCCCGTGGAGGTCGCCGATGCGTTCGCGCAGCGCGGTGACGGCGATGGTCTCGACCTCCGTGGCCGCCCGGCGGACCCGGCGCTCGGCGAGGACACCGTGCTCCTCCATCCAGGCGCGGTGCTTCTCCAGCGCCTCGACGACCTCGTCCACTCCCTCGCCCCGCGCGGCGACCGTCTTGACGATCGGCGGGCGCCAGTCCCCCGGCCCGCGGGCCTCGCCGAGGCCCAGCATGTGGTTGAGCTCGCGGGCCGTCGCGTCCGCACCGTCGCGGTCGGCCTTGTTGACGACGTAGACGTCGCCGATCTCCAGGATGCCCGCCTTGGCGGCCTGGATGCCGTCCCCCATGCCGGGCGCGAGCAGCACCACGGAGGTGTCGGCCTGGGAGGCGATCTCCACCTCCGACTGCCCCACGCCGACCGTCTCGACGATCACCACGTCGCATCCGGCGGCGTCCAGCACCCGGATCGCCTGGGGCGCGGCCCACGCGAGGCCGCCGAGGTGGCCTCGCGTGGCCATGGAGCGGATGTAGACGCCCGGGTCGGACGCGTGGTCCGACATCCGGACCCGGTCGCCGAGCAGCGCCCCGCCGGAGAACGGCGACGACGGGTCGACGGCGAGCACGCCGACCCGCTTGCCGGCCCGGCGGTAGGCCGTGACGAGCGCCGAGGTGGAGGTGGACTTGCCGACGCCGGGCGACCCGGTCAGACCGACGACGTACGCGCCGCCGGTCAGTGGCGCCAGCGCCGCCATCACCTCCCGCAGCTGCGGGGACGCCCCCTCGACAAGGGAGATCAGCCGGGCCACGGCCCGCGGCCTGCCCTCTCTCGCCTGGGCCACCAACTGGGGGACGTCCACCATGACGCAATCGCTCCTTGACTCGCCGGTACTTACTTGGCCGGGACGCGCACGATCAGCGCGTCGCCCTGACCGCCGCCGCCGCACAGCGCGGCCGCGCCGACGCCTCCGCCGCGGCGCCCCAGTTCCAGCGCCAGGTGGAGGACGACACGGGCGCCGGACATGCCGATGGGGTGGCCGAGGGCGATGGCGCCGCCGTTCACGTTCACCTTCTCCGGGGTGACGCCGAGGTCCTTCATCGACTGGTGGGCGACCGCGGCGAACGCCTCGTTGATCTCGATGAGGTCCAGGTCGCCGACCTGGAGCCCCTCCTTCTTCAGGGCGTGCGCGATGGCGTTGGACGGCTGCGACTGGAGCGAGTTGTCCGGGCCCGCGACGTTGCCGTGGGCGCCGATCTCGGCGATCCACTCCAGGCCGAGCTCCTCGGCCTTGGCCTTGCTCATCACGACCACGGCGGCGGCGCCGTCGGAGATCTGCGAGGAGGTGCCGGCGGTGATGGTGCCGTCCTTGGCGAAGGCGGGACGCAGCCTGCCCAGCGACTCGGCGGTGGTCTCCGCGCGGATGCCCTCGTCCTGGGAGAAGAGGACCGGGTCGCCCTTGCGCTGCGGGATCTCGACCGGGGTGATCTCGGCCTCGAAGATCCCGTTCTTCTGGGCGGCGGCGGCCCGCTGGTGGGAGAGGGCCGCGATCTCGTCCTGGACCTCGCGCGGGATGCCCAGGCGGGTGTTGTGCTTCTCGGTGGACTCGCCCATGGCGACGCCCTCGAAGGAGTCGGTGAGACCGTCGTGGGCCATGGCGTCGAGCATCTCGATCGCACCGTACTTGTATCCCTCGCGGGACTTCGGCAGCAGGTGCGGCGCGTTGGTCATGGACTCCTGACCGCCGGCCACGACCACGTCGAACTCGCCGGCGCGGATGAGCTGGTCCGCGAGCGCGATGGCGTCGAGGCCCGAGAGGCACACCTTGTTGATGGTGAGGGCGGGGACGTTCATCGGGATGCCGGCCTTGACCGCGGCCTGGCGCGCCGGGATCTGCCCGGCCCCGGCCTGGAGCACCTGGCCCATGATCACGTACTGCACCTGGTCGCCGCCGATGCCCGCCCGGTCGAGCGCGGCCTTGATCGCGAAGCCGCCGAGGTCGGCCCCGGAGAACGACTTCAGCGAGCCGAGCAGGCGGCCCATGGGCGTACGGGCGCCCGCGACGATCACGGAGGTGTTACCGGTCGTTTCAGACATGTGCACGATCCCCTTTCAGCCGCAGCTGAGGAGTGAACGAGGGTTTACTCAAATGTACTGAGCGGGGCTCATCCGGGTCACCGGCCCGCGGGTGTGACGGCGCGCACGTTGCGTAACCGGCCACCGGGCGCTGCACTTGGGGAATGCTGACGCGTATCGACCACATCGGGATCGCCTGTTTCGACCTCGACAAGACCGTGGAGTTCTACCGGGCGACGTACGGCTTCGAGGTGTACCACTCCGAGGTCAACGAGGAGCAGGGCGTCCGCGAGGCCATGCTCCGGATCAACGGGACCTCCGACGGCGGTGCCTCCTACCTCCAGCTCCTGGAGCCGACCCGGGAGGACTCCGCGGTGGGCAAGTGGCTGGCCAAGAACGGCGAGGGCGTCCACCACATCGCCTTCGGCACCGAGGACGTGGACGGGGACGCCGCGGACATCCGGGAGAAGGGTGTGCGGGTCCTGTACGACGAGCCGCGCACCGGCTCCATGGGCTCCCGGATCACCTTCCTGCACCCCAAGGACTGCCACGGCGTGCTGACCGAACTCGTCACCTCCGCGGCGGAGCACTGACCGACCCTTTCCCGGCCCGGTAGAGTGGGCCGTTCCGGGCCGGGGCCGGGTCGGGGCCGTGCCACGTCTCCGTCGTCGATCTGTCACCATTCCCCGGGGGGCCGTTCGCCGGGGAACGGTGCTCGTTTGGAGACAGTTGCGACCAGGGGACGGATGGGACCGCGCAGTGCGGGGCTACGAACGCCAGGAGAGCCACCGAGCTGACGACGACCACCTCTCGCGGTTCGAAGCCGAGATGGAACGGCTGAAGACCGAGCGGGAGAAGGCCGTCCAGCATGCCGAGGACCTCGGCTACCAGGTCGAGGTATTGCGTGCCAAGCTCCACGAGGCACGCCGCAACCTCGCCTCCCGCCCCTCGTACGACACCGGCGATCTCGGTTACCAGGCCGAGCAGTTGCTCCGGAACGCGCAGATCCAGGCGGACCAGCTCCGCTCGGACGCCGAGCGCGAACTGCGCGAGGCCCGCGCGCAGACCCAGCGCATCCTCCAGGAGCACGCCGAGCACCAGGCGCGTCTCCAGGCCGAGCTGCACGCCGAGGCCGTCCAGCGCCGCCAGCGTCTCGACCAGGAGCTGGCCGAACGCCGCCAGACCGTCGAGTCCCACGTCAACGAGAACGTCGCCTGGGCCGAGCAGCTGCGCGCCCGCACCGAGTCCCAGGCCCAGCGCCTGATCGACCAGTCCCGCGCCGAGGCCGAGCAGGCCCTGTCCGCGGCGCGCGCCGAGGCCGCCCGGGTCGCCGAGGAGAGCCGCCGGCGGCTCGGCAGCGAGGCGGAGGCCGCCCGCGCCGAGGCCGAGGCCCTCCTGCTGCGCGCCCGCAAGGACGCCGAGCGGCTGCTGAACGCCGCCTCCAGCCAGGCCCAGGAGGCCACCGCCCACGCCGAGCAGCTGCGCTCCTCGACGACCGCCGAGTCGGACCAGGCCCGCCAGCAGGCCGCCGAGCTCAGCCGCACCGCCGGAACCCGCCTCCAGGAGGCCGAGGACAGGCTCCGCGAGGCCCGGTCCGAGGCGGAGAAGCTGGTCTCGGAGGCGAAGGAGTCGGCCGCCAAGCAGCTCGCGTCGGCCGAGTCGGTCAACGAGGCGCGCACCCGCACCGCCAAGGCGGAGATCGCCCGCCTGGTCGCCGAGGCGACCAAGGAGGCCGAGACCCTCAAGACGGAGGCCGAGGCGGCGCTCGCGGACGCCCGCGCCGAGTCGGAGAAGCTGGTCGCCGCCGCGGGCGAGAAGGCGCGCACGGCGGCGGCGGAGGACTCCGCCGCCCAGCTCGCCAAGGCCGCCCGGACCGCCGAGGAGGTGCTGACCAAGGCGTCCGAGGACGCCAAGGCCACCACCAGGGCCGCCGGCGAGGAGGCGGAACGCATCCGGCGGGAGGCCGAGGCCGAGGCGGACCGGCTGCGCGGCGAGGCCGCCGAGCAGGCCGACCAGCTCAAGGGCGCCGCCAAGGACGACACCAAGGAGTACCGCGCCAAGACGGTCGAGCTCCAGGAGGAGGCCCGCAGGCTGCGCGGCGAGGCCGAGCAGCTGCGGGCCGAGGCGGTCGCCGAGGGCGAACGGATCCGGGGCGAGGCCCGGCGCGAGGCCGTCCAGCAGATCGAGGAGGCGGCCAGGACCGCCGAGGAACTGCTCACCAAGGCCCGCACCGACGCGGACGAGCTGCGGGCCAAGGCCGCCGGTGACAGCGAGAAGGTGCGCACCGAGGCCATCGAGCGGGCCACCACGCTGCGCAAGCAGGCCGAGGAGACCCTGGAGCGCACCCGCGCCGAGGCCGACCGGCTGCGGGCCGAGGCCGAGGAGCAGGCCGACGCGGTGCGCTCGGCCGCCGAGACCGCGGCGGGCGACCTGCGCGCGGAGACCGAGCGGGCGGTCGCCCAGCGGCACGAGGAGGCGGCCGGCGAGCTGACCCGGCTGCACAGCGAGGCCGAGAACCGCCTGGCGTCGGCCGAGGAGAACCTGGCCGAGGCGCGGGCCGAGGGCGAGCGGATCCGCCGCGAGGCCGCGGAGGAGACCGAGCGGCTGCGCACGGAGGCCGCCGAGCGGCTGCGCACGCTCCAGGAGCAGGCCGAGCAGGAGGCCGACCGGCTGCGCACGGAGGCCGCCGCCGACGCGTCCGCCTCCCGCGCGGAGGCCGAGGCGCTGGCCGTCCGGCTGCACAGCGACGCCGCGACCGAGGCCGAGCGGCTGAAGACCGAGGCGCAGGAGACCGCCGACCGGGTGCGGGCCGAGGCCGCCGCCGCCGCGGAACGCGTGGGGACCGAGGCCGCCGAGGCGCTCGCCGCCGCGCAGGAGGAGGCCGCCCGGCGCCGCAGGACCGCGGAGGAGACCCTCGATTCGGCGCGGGCCGAGGCCGGCGAGGAGCGCGAGCGGGCCCGGGAGCAGAGCGAGGAGCTGCTGGCGTCCGCCCGCAAGCGGGTCGAGGAGGCGCAGGCCGAGGCGCAGCGGCTCGTGGAGGAGGCGGACCGCCGGGCCACCGAGATGGTCGCCGCCGCCGAGCAGACCGCGCAGCAGGTCCGCGACTCCGTGAGCGGCCTCCAGGAGCAGGCCGAGCAGGAGATCACCGGCCTGCGCAGCGCGGCCGAGCACGCCGCCGAGCGCACCCGGGACGAGGCGCAGGAGGAGGCGGACCGGGTCCGCGCCGACGCCTACGCCGAGCGGGAGCGTGCCGCCGAGGACGCCTCCCGGCTGCGCGAGCGCGCGCAGGTGGAGACGGAGGCCGCGAAGGCGCTCGCCGAGCGCACGACGGCGGAGGCCGTCGCCGAGGCGGACCGGCTGCGGGCCGACACCGCGGAGTACGCCCAGCGGATGCGCACCGAGGCGTCGGACGCGGTGGCGGGGGCCGAGCAGGACGCCTCGCGCACCCGTGCCGAGGCCCGTGACGACGCCAACCGGATCCGCTCGGAGGCGGCCTCGCAGGCGGACGCGCTGATCGCCGAGGCGACCCGGGAGTCGGAGCGGCTGCACGCCGAGGCGGCCGAACTGCGGTCCACGGCGGACGCGGAGACCACCCGGCTGCTCACCGAGGCCGAGCAGATCAAGGCGGACGGCGAGGCCGAGGTCGAGCAGTTGCGCGCCGCGGTCCGGGCCGACCGGGAGCAGGTGCTGGACGAGGCACGCCAGGCCGCGGACAAGCGGCGTGCGGACGCGGCCGCCCAGGCCGACCAGCTGGTCGCCGAGGCGGCCGGCGAGGCCGAGCGGCTGCGCGCGGAGGCGTCGGAGACCGTCGGGTCGGCGCAGCAGGCGGCCGAGCGCATCGCCGCCGACGCGCGCCGGGTCAAGGCGGAGGGCGAGTCCGCCGCCGAGCAGATGCGCGCCGACGCCCGCGCCGAGGCGGACCGGCTGCTGGACGAGGCGCGCGAGGCGGCGGCCAAGCGCCGTGCCGACGCGGCCGAGCAGGCCGACCAGTTGATGGCGAAGGCCCAGGAGGAGGCGCTGCGCGCCGCGACCCGGGCCGAGGAGCAGGCGGACACCATGGTGGGCGCGGCCCGCAAGGAGGCCGAGCGGCTGGTCGCCGAGTCCACCGTGGAGGGCAACTCCCTGGTGGAGAAGGCCCGGACGGACGCCGACGAGCTGCTGGTCGGGGCGCGCCGGGACGCGACCGCCATAAGGGAGCGCGGCGAGGAGCTGCGGGCCCGGGTCGACGCCGAGATCGAGGAACTGCACACGCGGGCACGGCGCGAGACGGCCGAGCAGATGAAGACCGCCGGCGAGCGGGTCGACCATCTGGTCAAGGCAGCCGAGGAGCAGCGCGCCGAGGCGGAGGCCAAGGCCAAGGAGCTGGTCTCGGAGGCCGGTTCGGAGGCGAGCAAGGTGCGGATCGCCGCCGTGAAGAAGGCGGAGGCACTCCTGAAGGAGGCCGGGGCCAAGAAGGCGGAGCTGATCCGCGAGGCCGAGCGCGTCAAGGCGGAGGCCGAGCAGGAGGCCGAGCAGATGATCGCGGAGGGCAGGCGGGAGCTCGACGTGCTGGTCCGGCGCCGCGAGGACATCCAGGCGGAGATCTCACGTGTCCAGGACGTGTTGGAGGCGTTGGAGTCCTTCGAGGCTCCGACGGGGGGCAAGGCCCAGGGCGGCTCGGGCGCGGGGGGCGTCAAGGCGGGAGCGGCGGCGGGGGGCACTCGTTCGAGTGGCAAGTCGTCCGACGGCTAGCCACCCGAAAGGCTGGACATTCTCCAGATCAAACCGGCATCCGCTCGGTGACACGCCGCTTCGGCCCCTAGGATTCCCTCTAACACCTCACCGGTCTCTTTCGACAGGAACCCCATGAGCGACACTTCCTCCCCCTTCGGCTTCGAGCTCGTGCGGCGTGGTTACGACCGCGGTCAGGTGGACGACCGCATTACCAAACTCGTCGCCGACCGTGATAGTGCTCTGACCCGAATCACCTCTCTGGAAAAGCGCATCGAGGAGCTCCACCTCGAAACGCAGAACGCCCAGGCCCAGGTCAACGACGCCGAGCCGTCGTACGCCGGTCTCGGCGCGCGTGTCGAGAAGATCCTCCGCCTCGCCGAGGAGGAGGCGAAGGACCTGCGCGAGGAGGCCCGCCGCGCCGCCGAGCAGCACCGGGAGCTCGCCGAGTCCGCCGCCCAGCAGGTGCGCAACGACGCCGAGTCGTTCGCCGCCGACCGCAAGGCCAAGGCCGAGGACGAGGGCGTCCGGATCGTCGAGAAGGCCCAGGGCGAGGCGCAGACGCTGCGCAGCGACGCGCAGAAGGACGCACAGTCCAAGCGCGAGGAGGCGGACGCCCTCTTCGAGGAGACCCGCGCCAAGGCCGCCCAGGCCGCCGCGGACTTCGAGACCAACCTGGCCAAGCGCCGGGAGCAGTCGGAGCGCGACCTCGCCTCGCGTCAGGCCAAGGCGGAGAAGCGGCTGGCGGAGATCGAGCACCGCGCCGAGCAGCTCCGCCTGGAGGCGGAGAAGCTGCGGACGGACGCGGAGCGCCGTGCCCGCCAGACGGTGGAGACCGCCCAGCGCCAGGCCGAGGACATCGTCGCCGACGCGAACGCCAAGGCCGACCGGATCCGCAGCGAATCGGAGCGCGAGCTGGCGGCGCTCACCAACCGCCGCGACTCGATCAACGCCCAGCTGACCAACGTCCGCGAGATGCTGGCCACGCTGACCGGTGCGGCCGTGGCCGCGGCCGGCACCCCGGCGGACGACGAGCCGATCTCCCGCGGCGTCCCGGCGCAGCAGTCCCGCTGACGCGGCCCGCGCCCCCTCGGGGGTGCCGGGCGGACACCGGAGCCGGGCCCTGCGGCCCGGCCCTCCGGCGCCCGCCCACCGCACCGTCCGCGCACACCCCGTGCCCGGCGCCTCCCGAGGCGCCGGGCAAGGGGGTCCGCGGCCCTCACCCCGGCCGCACACAGGCCGCCGCGGGGCGGCCGGCCTCACCGGGCCGCGTGCGGCGGCACGTTGGCGAGCGGACCACCGGGACGACGCCGGATCGTCGTGTCCCGTTGGGCGAACCCGGTGGCGCGGCCCAGGCCGCCCCCGTAGCGTGAACGCATGATCGAGCTCGAGGGTCTCACCAAACATTTCGGCAAGAAGGTCGCGGTCGACAACCTCTCCTTCACGGTGCGCCCGGGGGTGGTGACCGGATTCCTCGGTCCCAACGGGGCGGGCAAGTCGACCACGATGCGCATGATGCTGGATCTGGACAACCCGACGCGGGGGACGGTCCGGATCGACGGCAGGCACTACCGGGAGCTCGACGAGCCGCTCAAGTACATCGGCGCGCTGCTCGACGCCAAGGCCATGCACGGCGGCCGCAGCGCGTACAACAACCTCCTCTGCCTCGCCCAGGCGAACCGCATCCCCGCGCGCAGGGTCGCGGAGGTGCTCGACGTTGTCGGTCTGACGGCGGTGGCGAAGAAGAAGTCCAAGGGATTCTCCCTTGGTATGGGCCAACGTCTGGGAATCGCCTCGGCGCTGCTCGGGGACCCCGAGATCCTCATGTTCGACGAGCCGGTGAACGGTCTCGACCCCGAGGGAATTCACTGGATCCGCAATCTGATGAAAGCCCTCGCACAGGAAGGGCGCACGATCTTCGTATCGTCCCATCTGATGAGCGAAATGGCCCTGACCGCCGACCACTTGATCGTCATCGGGCAGGGGAAGCTGCTCGCCGACACGTCGATGGCCGATTTCATTCAGAAGAACTCCCGGAGTTATGTGCGGCTGCGGACACCGCAGCGCGAACGCCTGCTCGACGTGCTGCACGGCGCCGGCATGGTCGCGGTCGAGTCCGGCAACGGCACCCTGGAGATCGACGGCGCCACGACCGAGGCACTCGGCGAGCTGGCCGCCGAGCACCGGATCACGCTGCACGAGCTGAGCGCCCAGCGCGCCTCGCTCGAAGAGGCCTTCATGCAGATGACCGCGAGCGCCGTGGAGTACCACGCGCACTCCACCCGCGACCTCCCCGGCGCACCCCCGCCCGCCGGTCCCGCCGCCCCGCAGTGGGCCCCGCGCAACGAGGGAGCCTGACCCATGGCATCCGTACCCGCCGTCCTCACCTCCGAGTGGACGAAGATCCGCACGGTCTCGTCGACGACCTGGACGCTGATCTGCGCGTTCGCCGTGACGCTGGCCATGGGCGCGGCGCTGAGCGCCCTGATGAACTCGACCTTCGACGACCTCAACGAGGCCGAGCGGCTCACCTTCGACCCGACGCTGATCAGCTTCTCGGGGATGATTCTCGGCCAGCTCGCCATGGTCGTCTTCGGCGTCCTCGTCGTCGGCACCGAGTACAGCTCCGGAATGATCCGCACCTCGCTCGCCGCCGTGCCGCAGCGCGCCACCTTCCTGTTCAGCAAGATCGCGGTGGCCGGTCTGCTGGCCCTGGTGGTCGGCATGATCACCAGCTTTCTGACCTTCTTCGCCGGCCAGGCACTGCTCGGCGAGCACCGTACGACCATCGGCGACGAGAACGTACTGCGCGCCGTCTTCGGCGGCGGCCTGTACATGGGCCTGATCGCGGTCTTCTCGATGGGCGTCGCGGCCATGCTGCGCAGCTCGATGCTGTCGCTCGGCATCCTGATGCCGTTCTTCTTCCTGGTCTCGCAGATCCTCAGCGCCGTCCCCGGCGCCAAGGACGTGGCGCTCTACTTCCCCGACCAGGCGGGCGCCAAGATCATGCAGGTGGTGCCGAACGCCCTGAACACCGACGAGGCGCCGTACGGCCCCTGGGGCGGGCTGGGCATCATGCTCCTGTGGGTGGCCGCCTCCCTCGTCGGCGGGTACCTGGTCCTGAAGAAGCGCGACGCCTGAGGCCCGCGGAACGCGCGGATCCGGGCACACGTCTTGGCTGGAACCGTCAAGGCCCGGATATCCTCCTAACTCTTACGGGGGCGTACGGCAGCACGGCCAGGGCCCCGACGACCCGACAGTCGATGGGGCTGCTAAATGATCGAGGCAGTCGGCCTGACGAAGCGCTACGGCGCCAAGACGGCCGTGTACAACCTTTCCTTCCAGGTGCGGCCGGGCGCCGTGACCGGCTTCCTCGGACCCAACGGCGCGGGCAAGTCCACGACCATGAGGATGATCCTCGGTCTGGACCGTCCGACCTCGGGCCAGGTGACCATCAGCGGCCGGCCGTACCGGCAGCTGCCGAACGCCCCCCGGCAGGTCGGCGCGCTGCTCGACGCCAAGGCCGTCCACGGCGGCCGCAGCGCCCGCAACCACCTGCTGTCGCTCGCCCAGCTGTCCGGCATCCCCGCGCGGCGGGTCGACGAGGTGCTCGGCGTCGTCGGCCTCCAGGACGTCGCCAAGCGGCGCTCCGGCGGCTTCTCGCTCGGCATGGGGCAGCGCCTGGGCATCGCCGCCGCGCTGCTCGGCGACCCGCAGGTGCTGCTGTTCGACGAGCCGGTCAACGGTCTCGACCCCGAGGGCATCCTCTGGGTGCGCAACCTGATGAAGCAGCTGGCCGCCGAGGGCCGCACCGTCTTCGTCTCCTCGCACCTCATGAGCGAGATGGCGCTCACCGCGGACCACCTGATCGTCATCGGCCGCGGCCAGCTCATGGCCGACATGAGCGTCAAGGACTTCATCGCCCACAACTCGGCCGGCTTCGCGCGGGTGCGCACCCCGGAGACCGAGCCGCAGCAGCGCGAGAAGCTGTCCGCGGCGCTCACCGAGGCCGGCGGGCAGGTCATGCCCGAGCCCGACGGGGCCCTGCGGATCACGGGCCTCGTCCTGCCGCGCATCAGCGACGTGGCGCACGACGCCGGGGTACGGCTGTGGGAGCTGTCCCCGCACCAGGCGTCGCTGGAGGAGGCGTACATGCGGATGACGCAGGGCGCCGTCGACTACCGCTCCACGAACGACCAGAAGGCGGGGCTGATGCAGCAGCCGCCCATGGGCCACGTGCCGCCCCAGCAGATCCCCGAGGTGCCCCAGCAGGGGTGGTACGCCCCGCCGGCGCCCGGCCAGAACCCGTACGCGCAGCCTGCGGCGCCGCAGGCGCCCGCGGTGCCCCCCACCGCTCCGACCGCTCCCCCGGCGGCACCGGCGGCGCCGCCCGCCGCTCCGTCCGCCGACCTGACCAAGCCCGAGGACGCCCGATGACCACCTCCTACCAGCAGCCGGGCGCCCCCTCGTACGCCTCGCCGATCCCGGTCCGCGGCGCGCACCTCGGCGACGCCCTCGCCTCCGAGTGGACCAAGATCCGGTCGGTGCGCTCCACGATGTGGACGCTCGGCGTGATGATCCTGCTCATGATCGGCATCGGCCTCGGTGTCGCCGCGCTCATCTCCTCGGCGGGCGACGCCGCCGAGATGGGTGAGGAGTCCGCCCTGGCACTCGGCTTCTTCGGCCTGCTGCCGGGTTCGATCTGCGTGGTGACCCTCGGCGTGCTGACCATCGCCTCCGAGTACGGCACCGGGATGATCCGGACGACGCTGACGGCCTGCCCCAGCCGGGGCCGGGTGCTGGCGGCGAAGGCGCTCGTCTTCTTCCTGCTGGTGTTCGTGATCACCACCGTGGTCGCCGGCCTGGTCGCCCTGGCGCAGCACTCGATCGTGGACGCCGCGGAGCCGAACGGCGACGAGTGGCTGCGCGCCACGGTCGGCGTCGGCCTGTTCGTCGCGGCGCTCGGACTGGTCTCGCTCGGCGTGGGCGGCATGATCCGGCACTCGGCGGGCGCGATCACCACGATGATCGGCGTCATCCTGATGCCGCTGGTCGCCGCGATGTTCATGTTCTCCGAGAACCTCGCGGACCTCCAGGAGTTCCTGCTGGAGTACGCGATCCCGAGTCAGCTCATCGGCATCTACGGCGAGGCCGCCTCGGCCGGATCGTCGGGCCCGTTGGGCTGGACGCCGGTCGGGATCATGCTGGGCCTGGCCGTCGTCTCGCTCGGCGGCGCCTTCGCGGTGATGAACGGCCGCGACGTCTGAGGACGCCCCGCGCGGCTCGCCGCGCGGTCAGTGACGCGGGGCGTTCCGGGACCGCTGCACCTTGGTGGTGCGGCGGTCCTTCGCGTTCCAGCAGGCCTTGTGCCAGTGGCGCCGGTCGTCGACGCCCCCGTGCTCGGGCCAGGCCACCACGTGCGGGAGGCCGGACGGGATCTCCTGGTCGCAGCCGGGGCAGCGGTACGTCTTGCCCGCCGCGCTCGCGCCGGCGACGTGCCGCACGGACCAGTCGTCGCCCTGCCAGGACTCGCTGCGCCCGAAGCCGCCGTACCGGTTGCCGGCCTCGTCGCCTCGGTCGGTCGGGCTGTCGCCGCCACGGGGGCGGTTGCGGCGCGGGGACACGGTTCACCTCACGTCTGTCGGGCCGGCGGTCGCCCTCCAGCGTAAGCGCCCGGATCGGGGGCACCCGTCGGCTCCGGCCCCCCGGCGGCCCGCCCGGCGGCGCCGGTTAGCGGAAAATCGCAACAATTTCCCGTCCGGCCGTGCCTTTGGCACGTGTCAGGCGTTGATGCCCGTGAGGGGGGAGACGCGTCGGCCGCAAGGAGGCAACAGGCAATGCGCGTTGGCACTTTCGTACTGGCGGCTCAGTTCCCCGGTCAGGGGCAGGGGGAGACACTGCACCGCGCGGTGCGGTCCGCGGAGGTGGCCGAGGAGGCCGGACTGGACTCCGTCTGGCTGGCGGAACACCACTTCGTCCCGTACGGCATCTGTCCGTCCGCCGTGACGCTGGCGGCGCTGCTGCTCGGCCGCACCCGCCGGATCCGGGTCGGCACGGCGGTGAGCGTGCTGCCGAGCGCGCACCCGGTGGCGCTCGGCGAGCAGGCCGCCCTGCTCCATCTGACCTCGGGCGGCAGATTCGTCCTCGGGGTCGGACGCGGGGGCCCATGGGTGGATCTGGAGGTGTTCGGGTCCGGTCTCGGCGCGTACGAACACGGGTTCCCGGAATCGCTCGATCTGCTGCTGCGCTGGTTGCGCGAGCCGCGTGTCGGGGCGGACGGCGAGCGGTACGCCTTCCGGGAGGTCGAGGTCGTCCCGCGCCCCTGCGAACTCATCGGGGGCTCCGGCACGGGCCCGGAGGTCGTGGTCGCCTGCACCTCCCCGAAAAGCGTGGAACTCGCCGCGGAGCGAGGGCTTCCGATGCTGCTGGGCATGCACTGCGGCGACGAGGACAAGGCCGCGATGGTCGCCCTCTGGCGCCGCCACGCGCTCGCGGCGGGCCGTCCGCCGGAGGAGGTGGCCGGCGCGGGACACGTCTCGGCCGGGGTGGTCCAGATCGCCGACGGCACCGCCGAGGCGAGGGAGACACTGGTCAAGGCCATGCCGGGATGGCTGAAGCAGGGGCTCGACGCCCATGTCACCGTGGACGGCCGGCACCGCGCGATGCGCGACCCCGTCGCCTACACGGAGATGCTCTGCTCGCTGCACGCCGTGGGCACACCGCGTCTGGCGGCGGACCGGCTCGCGGCGACCGCGGAGCGGACCGGGATCACCCGCTTCGCCCTGCTCGCGGAGGGGTCCGGCGACCTCGCCGCCACCGAGGAGAACGTACGGCGGCTCGGAGCCGAGGTGCTGCCCCGGCTCGTGTGAGCCGTGCACCGTGGCGCCCGGCCGGGCCCGTCGCCCCGGCCGGGAACCGTACGAGGGCGTGCCACCGCACGGGTGTGGCGCCCGGGAGCGGTCCCACGACGGCCGGGGCCGCCGTGCGGACCGTGGGGGGCTCGCGGGCCCCGTCCGGCGTGCGACACGTCCCCGGACCGTCGCCGGCCCGGGGAGGACCTGTGCACCTGACACCGTGCACTGCCCCGCCGCGGAGTACGGAACAGACCTCAGCAGTCGCGCAGTTCGGGCGACTGGTTGAGGAGCTGGCCCCGGACGGAGGTGAAGCGGGCGAGCCGCTCGTCCGCCGACGGGTCCAGCGGGAACACCGCGACGCGGTGGCAGTTCTGGAATGCCAGACGCACACCGAAGTGCCGCTGGAGCGCACCGCGAATCGCGTCACTCGCGAGTGCGCGCAGCAGCTGACCACGTGCCTGCTCGTTGGGCGGAGGCGTCTGGTTGTCGGCGAACTCCCCGCCGTCAACCTTCAGCTGAGCCACCAGCGAGCTGATCATCTCCCATGCGAAGGGCAGGGAGGTCCGGACGCAGTCGACGAAGGCTGCTTCGTCGACCTCGCCTCGCTCGGCCTGTTCCAACAGAGCCGGTGAGACGTCGAGCGACATGGGTTCTCCTCTCGCGACCCCGTAAAAGGGGTCTTACGGGCATGGAGGGAGACAGCAGGCGAAACGACGACATACGAAAGACGTAAGACGACGCAGCGTGCACGACCGGCGACCTCCCGCTTCCACGGTAAGTGCGCTGTCTTGGTCGCACCAGGAGATTGGGAACACAACCGGCCAAATAAGAAGGGGGCTTCCGGGGCGAATCGCGCGCCGGGGCGGCAGTCGAGTAGCGTTGCCGACCATGCGCCTCGTCATCGCCCGCTGCTCCGTGGACTACGCGGGCCGGCTCACCGCCCATCTGCCGTCCGCCCCCCGATTGATCCTGGTCAAGGCCGACGGCAGTGTGTCCATCCACGCCGACGACAGGGCGTACAAACCACTGAACTGGATGTCGCCGCCCTGCGCGCTGAAGGAGGGCGACGACGGCGTGTGGACCGTCGTGAACAAAGCGGGCGAGAAACTGATCATCACGATGGAAGAGGTCCTGCACGACTCCTCCCACGAACTGGGCGTCGATCCCGGCCTCATCAAGGACGGCGTGGAAGCGCACCTCCAGGAGCTGCTGGCCGACCGGATCGAGACACTGGGAGCGGGTTACAGCCTCATCCGGCGCGAGTACCCGACGGCCATCGGCCCGGTCGACATCCTGTGCCGCGACGCGGACGGCGCCACGGTCGCGGTCGAGATCAAGCGGCGCGGCGAGATCGACGGCGTCGAGCAGCTGACCCGCTACCTGGAACTGCTCAACCGCGATCCGCATCTGGCGCCGGTCAAGGGCGTGTTCGCGGCCCAGGAGATCAAGCCGCAGGCGCGGGTGCTGGCCACGGATCGCGGCATCGGCTGCGTCGTGCTCGACTACGACGCGCTGCGCGGCATCGAGGACGACAAGCTCCGCCTCTTCTGACCCGCCTCCCCGCCGCGCCCGTGGCGCGGCGGGGCACGCCTCCGCGAACCGCGCGTCCGTCACCGGCCGCGCGGTTCCGTGTCTCGGGGCGAGCCGTCAGGAGGGGTCGAGCGGGGTGGTGGGCGAGCCGCCCGAGGAGGTCTGTCCGCCCGACGGGCTGGGCGACGACGGCGGATCCGTCGGGTTGCCCGCCGACGGCGAGGACGACGCCGTCGGGGTCGGCGTGGTGCGCGTCGGGGTGGGCTTCGGCGTCGTCGGCTTCGACGTCGGCGGGGCCGTCGTGCGCGACGGCCCGGTGCCCGGCCGGGACGAGCTCGTCGAGGGCTGCGGCCCCGGGGCCGTCGTGCCCGCGGACGGGGTGCCCGTCGATCCCGGCGCCGAGGGCGACGGCTTCGCGGTGTTCCTGCCGTCGGAGGTGCCCGAGGGCTCGCCGGCCGGCACGGGCTCGTCCGTGCCCCAGTCGTCGGCTCCGTCGTCCGTCTGCTGGCCGTTCCGTACGCCTTCGGCCGGCGTCTCCTCGTCCGAGCCGGAGGTCGCACCCAGCGTGACGACGGTACCGAGAACGGCCGCCAGGACGGCCCCCGTGCCCACGGCGACCAGATTGCGGCGTGCTCCGCCGAGGAGACCGGGGAGGCGTGCGGGTCCGCGGCCGGGGGTCCTCGCGGCGAGGGGGCCCGTCACCGGCGGCGTGTCCTCGGCCGGTGTCCGCGGCAGCCTGGCGGTGGCGGCCCCGGCGGCCGCCCCCGCCGGAAGCGCGAGCGGGACCCCGCGGGGCGGCGACTGCGGCCCCTCCGGGCGGGCGGCCGGTGTCTCGGGCTTCGGCGCGAGTCCCTGGGTGCGGTCCTCGACGAGCGCCAGCGCACGGCGCCCCGCGACCGTGCCGTTCCTGTCGGCGAGGGCCCCGCGCATGCCTATGGAGGCCTCCAGCTCCGCGCGCGCCCGGTCCGGATTGCCCGTGCAGAGCGCGAGGACGCCCAACTCGTGGTGGAAGTAGGCGTCTTCGGCGACCTCGCCCGCGATCCGGGCGGCCTCCGAGCCGATCCGCAGGGTCCGCTCCCAGGCGCCCCAGTGCCGTCCGGCCGCGAAGGCGGGCGCGGCGCTGCGGGCGAGCAGCACGGCCGCGCTGGCGTGCCCGGCGTCACCGGCGGGCACCAGGGCGGCGAGCGAGGCCAGCAGGGCGTCGGCCTCGGCGACGGCCCGCGCGGGCGTGACCGACGGGTGCCCGGCCCACCAGGTGTAGTGCTGGGCCGCGGTGTGGGCGTGGCGGGTGGCGTCCTCGTCGTACCCCTTCTCGCGCAGCTGGGCGAGGACTCCGGCGGCGAGGCGGTAGCGCGGTCCGGCGGGCGAGAGCAGGCCGCAGGACATCAGCTCGCCGAGCGCCGCGTCGGCGTGGGTGTCGCCGATGAGGGCGGGCAGGTGCGCCTGGTGGGGCACCTCGCCGCCGAGCGCGACGGCGAAGCGGAGCGTCGCCCGGGCGGACTCGCCGAGACGGGACGCGAGCAGCGGGGCGGGCGCGGCCCCCTCCCCCAGCGTCGGCAGCGGCACGTCCCTGCCCTGCGCGGCGTCGAAGGGGGCGAACTCCTCGAACGCCTCCGGGTCCCCGCGCAGGTCGTCGCACTGGCGCAGCAGCGCCCCGGCCTGGACGAAGCGCAGCGGCAGCCCCTCGGACTCGAACCAGAGGTCCCCCGCCCAGTTGGACTCCTCCTCGGTCAGCGGACGGCCCACGACCCGGGACAGCAGGTCGAGCGCGGTGGCCCGGCCGAGTCCGTCGAGGACGACCTCCTCCAGCGGCGAGTCGGCGGAGGGGACGGCCACCTCGGGGGTGGCCGCGAGCAGGAAGGCGCATTCCGGCGCGGCGTCGAGGAGTTCGTCGAGCGCGGCGCCGCCGAACTCCAGGTCGTCGAGGACGACGACGGCGCCGATGTCCCGGACGAAGCCGGCGAGGGCGATCCGGTCGAGGCGCTGTCCGGGGACGGAGAACACCGCGGCGAAGAGTTCCTGGAGGAGTTCGCCGGGGGTGCGGTGGAGGCCGTTGAGACGGACGACGCCGTCGGGGGCGATCCGGGCGCACTCCTCGGCGACGGCGTCGAGGAGCGCGGTGCGTCCGGAGCCGGCCGGGCCGGTGAGGCGGACCGAGCGGCCCTGCCCGAGCAGCCGGACGAGGCGGGCGCGCGGCTCGTCCCGCTCCAGCAGCGACAGCCGCGGCGCCGCGGGCCCGGCGGGGACGGGCGGCTGGGCGGCGCGGGCCGCCTCGGCGCGCTCGGCGGCGGTGTGCCGGACGGGGCGGCCGGGGACGTCGCCCGGCGGGCAGAGCTCGATCTCGCTGCCGTCGACGGGGTTGACGGTGAGCAGATAGTCGCCGGAGACCAGCTGGACCGTGCGCACGGGCGCCGGGGCGGACGGCACGGCCTGCTTCATGGCGTCGCGCGGCGGCCGCCCGTGTCCGGCCGAGTCGCCGAAGCTGTCATTGTCCATGGTGAATGTCCCCACATGCGGTTGCCCGGCCTCGCTCCGCCGGGATCACTCGGATCCCGGGGCCGCAGCCGGCGCGTTCGTCGCCCTCCGGCCTCCGGGCACGCTCGCCGTCGCTTCGGTCCGGTGCCCGCCTGACGGGTCCTGCACAAGGGCGGGCGATCGAACCCTAGACGCTGTTCGGGGATCGCGGAACAGTGGGTTCCCGCACCGCCGGGGACGTCACGGTCTTGGGAGGTTTGCCCTCCTCGTACCGTTCGCGCCGCTGGTGCCGCTCGTACCGCGAAGGTCCCGTGGCGGCCCGGTACGCCGTGCTTTCCGACCGTCGTCCGCCGCACCCCGGCACCGCCCGGAGACCCCGCCGCACCCCGGCACCGCCCGGAGACCGCGCCGCGGACGGACGCCCCGCTCCCGCCGGCCCCGCCGCCGGCAGGGAGCCGGCGGGGCGGGGTGTCAGACGCGCGGAAGCGATTCGGCCGCGATGCCGCCCTCGATCGCCAGGATGCGGTGCAGCCTGGTGGCGACGAGCAGCCGCTGCATCTGCGGCGGCACGCCGCGCAGCACCAGCCGGCGGCCGCAGCGGCCGGCTCTGCGGTGCGCGCCCATGATGACCCCGAGCCCGGTGGCGTCCCAGGAGTCGAGGTGCGTCAGGTCCAGCACCAGGTCGCCCACGCCGTCGTCGACCGCCGAGTGCAGGACCGTACGGGCGTCCGCCGCGCTGCGGACGTCGAGGCGGCCCCCGACGACCAGTTCGGCGTGGTCGCCCCTGATGTGCATATGCGCTCCCCGAGAGAAAGTGTGATCTGCCCCGTGTCGTCGGTACCCCGTCTTGCAACAACTGACTGCCGTACATGCGGTGGGGTTGCTGCCTGTAAGCGAACCGATACCGAATTCACCCTCACGGGCGATATCGAATCGGTCGATTCGCGTCAGTGCTTGTAGAAGCCCTGCCCGCTCTTGCGGCCGATGTCACCGGCGTCCACCATCCGGCGCATCAGCTCCGGCGGTGCGAACTTCTCGTCCTGCGACTCGGTGTAGATGTTGCTCGAGGCGTGCAGCAGGATGTCGACGCCGGTCAGGTCGGCGGTGGCCAGCGGCCCCATGGCGTGCCCGAAGCCGAGCTTGCAGGCGATGTCGATGTCCTCGGCGGTGGCGACGCCCGACTCGTACAGCTTCGCCGCCTCGACGACGAGGGCGGAGATCAGCCGGGTGGTGACGAAACCGGCGACGTCGCGGTTGACGACGATGCAGGTCTTGCCGACGGATTCGGCGAACTCCCGCGCGGTGGCGAGGGTTTCGTCGCTGGTCTTGTAGCCGCGGACCAGTTCGCACAGCTGCATCATCGGGACCGGCGAGAAGAAGTGGGTGCCGACGACCCGCTCCGGGCGCTCCGTGACCGCCGCGATCTTGGTGATCGGGATGGCGGAGGTGTTGGAGGCGAGGACGGCGTCCGGGCGGACGAGCTTGTCGAGCGTCCGGAAGATCTCGTGCTTGACCTCGAGCTTCTCGAAGACTGCCTCGACGACGATGTCGGCGTCGGCCACGGCGTCCAGGTCGGTCGTCGTGGTGATGCGGCCCAACGCCGCCTCGGCGTCGCCCGCTTCGAGTCTGCCCTTGGCGACGAACCGGTCGTACGACGCCTTGATGCCGTCGCGGCCGCGGGTCAGGGCCTCGTCGGTCACATCGCGCAGCACGACGTCCCAGCCGGCCTGGGCCGAGACCTGTGCGATGCCGGAGCCCATGAGTCCGGACCCGATGACGGCGAGCTTCCTGGCCACTGCTGCACCCCTTAACAACTGTTTACATGTGCGCTCTCTGCCGGAGGTTAGCGCCCGTGAGGGGCCCTGTGACCGCCAAGAGACGCGCGTCACGTCCCACATGGCGGACATCACACTCCGGCCGGACGGCCGGGCGCCACGGACGGCCGAGCCGGGTGCCTTCGCGCCCGCCGCGGCCGGCCGGGCGCGCGGTCGCACGCCGTGCCGTTCCGCCGCCCGCCGGCGGGGCGACGGCGTGCGGGCGACGGCCGCGGGGCGCGCCGGCCGCCGTCCCCGTGACGGCGGGCACACGGGTGTTCCGCGGGGCCGCGGCGTCACTACGCTGGCCGCATGGTCAACCTGACACGCATCTACACCCGCACCGGCGACCAGGGCACCACCGCCCTCGGCGACATGAGCCGCACCGCCAAGACGGACCTGCGCATCTCGGCGTACGCCGACGCCAACGAGGCCAACGCCGTCATCGGCACGGCGATCGCCCTCGGGGCGCTGGACGAGGAGGTCGTGAAGGTCCTCGTCCGGGTGCAGAACGACCTGTTCGACGTCGGCGCCGACCTGTCGACCCCCGTGGTCCCCGACCCGGAGTACCCGCCGCTGCGGGTCGAGCAGTCCTACGTCGACAAGCTGGAGGCCGACTGCGACCGCTTCCTGGAGGAGCTGGAGAAGCTGCGCAGCTTCATCCTGCCCGGCGGCACCCCGGGTG
This sequence comes from Streptomyces genisteinicus, assembly GCF_014489615.1. GTDB lineage: Bacteria > Actinomycetota > Actinomycetes > Streptomycetales > Streptomycetaceae > Streptomyces > Streptomyces genisteinicus. The sequence continues at coordinate 5,011,501 of NZ_CP060825.1, read as the reverse complement.
CGGCCCTGCTGCACCAGGCGTGCACCGTGGTCCGCAGGGCCGAGCGGTCGACCTGGGCGGCGCTGGAGGTGCACGGCGAGACGATGAACGCGCTGACCGCCACCTACCTCAACCGCCTGTCCGACCTGCTGTTCATCCTGGCGAGGACCGCCAACAAGGCGGTCGGCGACGTGCTGTGGGTGCCGGGCGGCGAGCGCTGAACAACGGTCCCGGGGCCGGTCGCCGGCCCCGGGACGGTGCGTCCCGGCCGTCGGGCGGGGAGCCGGGGCTCTCCAGGCCGCGGCCGCGCACCGCGACGGTCCGCCCCCCGGGGGCTCAGCGTTCGACGCGTACCGGCTCGCGCTCCGGCGCCGGGCCGGAGCCGGAGCCCTTCTTCGGGAACACCGCGTAGCTGAGCGCGATCAGCCCGTGGATGCCGGCGGCCCGCCAGGCGGCGTGCATCCAGCTCTCCAGCGAGCCGGTGCGCGAGGGGTCGTCCACGTACCACATGGCGGCCAGCAACAGGCCGCTGGCGACGGCCGCCGCGGTCACCGTGCCGAGCCAGACACGGCCCTCGTGCCGGGCGCGGGCCATGCCGTACCGGGGCGGCTTCGGGGGCGGCGGCGCACCGCCGAAGCGGTGGGCGGCGTGGCCGTCGAGCCACTTCACGGTCCGGTGGCCGTGGCCGGCGGTGTAGCCGATGTACAGCGCCGCGAGTCCGTGCCGCCAGCTCGGGTCGGCCCCGTTCTTCAGATCGATCGCCGTGACCACGAGCAGCACCACCTCCAGCAGCGGCTCGCACAGCAGCAGGGCGGCTCCGGTCCGGGGCATCCGCAGCAGGTAGCGGACGGCGAGTCCGGCGGCCAGCAGCACCCAGAACCCGATCTCGCAGACGATGATCAGCGTGACGATCACGGCGGCTCTCCTCTCGTACGCTTCCAGCGTGGCCGCCCGGGGCCGCACGGTCGTCGTCGCGAGTGACGAAGTGGTGCTGCATCCTTCGATGTAGTGGCGCCTCCGACCGCACGGTGAGGCACCGGGCGGGCCGCTGCGTGTTTGATGGGACGGTGACCCTGCCCCGCCCCCACCGCGACGACGTCCTCATCGCGGTCACCGGTCTGCTCGGCGGCCTGGTGCTCTGGTCGTTCGGCCTCCACACCAACGGCTACCAGGCGCCCCTGCCCGGCTGGGCGGCCCTGCCCCCGCTGGCCGCCATGTCCGCCCTGGAGCTGCTGCGCCGCACGATGCCGCGGACCGCCCTGCTGGCCGGCACCGCGGTGATGCTCTTCGACCTGTTCACCCCGGGCAGCCTCGCCACGGTGCTGATGTACGCCGACCTCTTCTACGCGGCCGTGCTCTACGGCTCGCCGGGGGCGTCCCGCCGCATCCCGGTGATCACGGGGATGCTCACCATCGCGGTGACGATCGCCTTCCTGGCCTGGCTGCGCAACCCCGGCGCGCTGCTGATCGGCGTGGTCGCCGGTCTCGTCTCGTTCGGCCCCTCCACCACCGGCGCCATCGTGCGCAACCACCGCGAGGCGGCGGACGCGGCACGGCTGCGCGCCGAGCAGACCGCCCTGCTCGCCGAGATGGACCGGGCGCAGGCGGTCGTCGCCGAGCGGGCGCGGATGGCCCGCGAGCTGCACGACATGGTGGCGAACCACCTGTCGGCGATCGCCATCCACTCCACGGCGGCACTGTCCCTGGACGACGAGGAGACCACCCGCCGGGCACTCGGGGTGATCCGGGAGAACAGCGTCGCCGGTCTGGCCGAGATGCGCCGGCTCATCGGGCTGCTGCGGGACACCGGGGGCGGCGACACGGAGCCCGCGGCCGCGCCGACCCTCGCCGGGCTGGAGGCCCTGGTGGACCAGGCGCGGACGAACGGGGCGGCCAGCGGGCTGACCTTCGTGCTGCGCGGCGTGCGCGAGGGTCCGGCGGGCCTGCCCGCTCCGGTGGAGCTCGCCGCCTACCGCATCGTGCAGGAGTCGCTGACCAACGCCCTCAAGCACGCGGAGGCCGGCGAGGTGCGGGTGAGCGTGGCGCCGGACGATGCGGGCCGGGTGCTCTCCGTCGACGTGACCAGCCCGTTCGGACGACGTCACGGGCCCCGCGCGCCCGGTTCGGGAGCCGGCCTGGTGGGCATGGAGGAGCGGGTCGCCCTGCTGGGCGGCGAGTTCGGGGCGGGCCCCGCCGAGGGGCCGCAGGGCGGGCCGCGCAGGATCTGGAGGGTGCGGGCGACCCTGCCCCTGGTCGTCGACGACAAGGAGTTCCCGGCATGACGGACACGACCGCGGCCCCCCGGGTGAGGGTGCTGGTCGCCGAGGACCAGAGCGCGGTGCGCGCCGGGCTGGTGCTGATCCTCGGCAGCGCGCCGGACATCGAGGTGGTGGGCGAGGCCGCGGACGGCGAGGAGGCGGTGCGCCTGGCGGGCGAACTGCGGCCGGACCTGGTCCTGATGGACGTGCAGATGCCCAAGCTGGACGGGGTGTCGGCGACCCGCGAGGTGGTCTCCCGGGGACTCGCGGACGTCCTGGTGCTGACGACGTTCGACCTCGACGCGTACGTCTTCGGGGCGCTGCGGGCGGGCGCCGCGGGCTTCCTCCTGAAGAACACGGAGGCCGGGGCGCTGATCGAGGCGGTGCGCACGGTGGCGCGGGGCGAGGGGACCATCGCGCCGGCCGTCACCCGCCGCCTCATCGCGGAGTTCGCCGCGCCGCGCCCGGGCCGGGCCGCGCCCGATCCGTCGGTCGTCGACGTGCTGACCCGGCGGGAGCGCGAGGTGCTGTCGTGCCTGGGGCGGGGCATGTCGAACGCGGAGATCGCGGAGCGGCTGACGATGGCGGAGGCGACGGTGAAGACCCACGTCAGCAGGCTGCTCGGCAAGCTCGAACTGCGCAGCAGGGTGCAAGCGGCGGTATTGGCGCAGGAGTTGGGGATCTGAGCGGCTTCGTACCGAGAGCTCCGACGTTGGTCTGGACCTATTGACGAGTGGTCCAGACCACCCTACTCTCGCCGAGCACGCTGCGGTGAGCCACGCAGCGGTGTGCACGGACCAACCCGAACTGTCCGCACACGACTCGAGGAGATTCCTTGAGCACTCAGGCCACAGACATCCCCCACGCGAGACGTCGCCTCAGATCTCGGGCGACCGCGGGACTCACCGCACTGCTGCTCCCCCTCGCCGCGCTGGTGGGTCTCGCCACCCCCGCCGAGGCCGCCACCTCCGCCACCGCCACCTACACGAAGTCCTCCGACTGGGGCTCGGGCTTCGAGGGCAAGTGGACGGTGAAGAACACCGGCACCACCGCCATCAGCTCCTGGACCGTCGAGTGGGACTTCCCCGCCGGCACCAGGGTCACCTCCGCCTGGGACGCCACCGTCACCAGTTCCGGCAACCACTGGACCGCGAAGAACGTCGGCTGGAACGGCACCCTCTCCCCCGGCGCCTCCGTCTCCTTCGGCTTCAACGGCTCCGGCACCGGCTCCCCCACCGGCTGCAAGCTCAACGGCGCCTCCTGCGACGGCGGCTCCGTCCCCGGCGACACCCCGCCCACCGCCCCGGGCGCCCTGACCACCTCGAACGTCACCGACACCTCGGTACGTCTGAGCTGGGGCGCGGCCACCGACGACAAGGGCGTCAAGAACTACGACGTGCTGCGCGACGGGGCGAAGGTCGCCACCGTCACCGGCACCGCGTACACCGACAACGGTCTGACCGCCGGCACGGACTACTCCTACGCCGTCCAGGCCCGTGACACCGCCGACCAGACCGGTCCGGTCAGCGCCTCGGTCTCGGTGCGCACCACCGGCGGTGGCGGCGGCGAGCCCCCGACCGGCGACAAGGTCAAGCTGGGCTACTTCACCAACTGGGGCGTCTACGGGCGCAACTACCACGTCAAGAACCTGGTGACCTCCGGCTCGGCGGCGAAGATCACGCACATCAACTACGCCTTCGGCAACGTCCAGGGCGGCAAGTGCACGATCGGCGACGGCTACGCGGACTACGAGAGGGCGTACACCGCCGACCAGTCCGTCGACGGCGTCGCCGACACCTGGGACCAGCCGCTGCGCGGCAACTTCAACCAGCTCCGCAAGCTGAAGGCCCAGTACCCGCACATCAAGATCCTCTGGTCCTTCGGCGGCTGGACCTGGTCCGGCGGCTTCGGCCAGGCCGTGCAGAACCCGACCGCCTTCGCCCAGTCCTGCTACGACCTGGTCGAGGACCCGCGCTGGGCCGACGTCTTCGACGGCATCGACCTGGACTGGGAGTACCCGAACGCCTGCGGCCTGACCTGCGACACCAGCGGTCCGGCGTCCTTCAAGAACATGATGCAGGCGATGCGCGCCAAGTTCGGCGCGAACAACCTGGTCACCGCGGCCACCACGGCCGACGGCTCCGACGGCGGCAAGATCGACGCGGCCGACTACGGCGGCGCCGCCCAGTACATCGACTGGTACAACGTGATGACGTACGACTTCTTCGGCGCCTGGGCCGCCCAGGGACCGACGGCCCCGCACTCGCCGCTGAACAGCTACGCGGGCATCCCGCAGGCCGGCTTCAACTCGGCGGACGCGATCGCCAAGTTCAAGGCCAAGGGCGTCCCCGCGAAGAAGCTCCTGCTCGGCATCGGCTTCTACGGCCGCGGCTGGACGGGCGTCACCCAGGCCGCCCCGGGCGGCACCGCGACCGGCCCGGCGCCCGGCACCTACGAGCAGGGCATCGAGGACTACAAGGTCCTCAGGAACAGCTGCCCCGCCACCGGGACCGTCGCCGGCACCGCCTACGCGCACTGCGGCACCAACTGGTGGAGCTACGACACCCCGGCCACCATCGGCTCCAAGATGACGTGGGCGAAGAACCAGAACCTCGGCGGAGCGTTCTTCTGGGAGTTCAGCGGCGACACCACCAACGGTGAGCTGGTGAGCGCGATCAACAGCGGCCTCGGATAACACGGCCGTACACACGCGAGAAGCCCGGGCGGGGTCCTCCCCGCCCGGGCTTCCTCACATCCGGTTCACGCCCCGCCGGCCGTCCCGGCACCGGCCTCACGCCACATTGACCCGCTGGCCCGGCGGGGCCGCCTCCAGCCAGGCGAGGAAGCCGGTCAGCGCGTCCTCGCTCATCGCGAGCTCCAGGCGGGTGCCGCGGTGCAGGGCGCCGAGGACCACGGAGTCGGACAGCAGGGCCAGCTCCTCCTCGCTGTCCGGGATCCGGCGCGCCAGCACCTCGATCGAGGAACGCTCCAGGGTCCGGCGGGGGCGGGGCGCGTAGGAGAAGACGCGGAACCACTCGATGCGGTCGCCGTTGTAGCGGGCCACGCCGTAGACCCAGCCCTTGCTCGACGGGTCGCCCTTCTCGGGGACGTTCCAGCGCAGACTGCAGTCGAAGGTGCCGCCGGAGCGCTGGATCAGCCGCCTGCGCAGACCGAACACCAAGAGCGCGACCACCACCAGTAGGACGACCAGGCCGCTCACAAGAAGAGCGAGGAACATCTCCACCGACCTCCTCGCATCGTCCCGTAAACCGAATACCACGTGCACCTGCATCGCCTCAGCCGCGGCACGCTCCGGAGAAGCTCCGGAACGCCCGCGGCTGAGGGAAAAACCTGATCGGCGGCTGTCGCCAGGTCCGGGGAGGACCTAGCCGGCCGCCACCGCACGCAGCCTGACGTCGGCGCGGCGCTCGGCGGCCGCGTCGGTGTCGGACTTCGCACGCTCCAGCGCGCGCTCGGCGCGCTTGACGTCGATCTCGTCCGCCAGCTCGGCGATCTCCGCCAGCAGCGACAGCTTGTTGTCGGCGAAGGAGATGAAGCCACCGTGAACGGCGGCGACGACGGTCGAACCCTCAGTCGTACGGATGGTCACCGGGCCCGATTCCAGCACACCCAGCAGCGGCTGGTGACCGGGCATGACGCCGATGTCGCCGGACGCGGTGCGCGCGACCACCAGGGTGGCCTCGCCGGACCAGACATTGCGGTCCGCGGCGACCAGCTCGACGTGCAGCTCAGCAGCCAAGGTTGGCTCCTCGGGTCACCACCCGGCGGTTGTGCCGGGTGTTGGGTCATCAGTCTAGTAGGGCCCGGAGCACCGAAGCGCCCCGGTCCCGTCCGGCCCTCGGGCCGTGTGCACCCGCGCACTCCCGGGGACCGGGCTGCGGGCGCGACGAAGGGGGCGGGACGTGCCCGCCCCCTTCAGCGAGTCGACGACTCAGGAGACGCCGAGTTCCTTGGCGTTGCTCTTGAGGTCCTCGATGCCACCGCACATGAAGAACGCCTGCTCGGGGAAGTGGTCGTACTCACCGTCGCAGATCGCGTTGAACGCGGAGATCGACTCGTCGAGCGGCACGTCCGAACCGTCCACGCCGGTGAACTGCTTCGCCGCGTGGGTGTTCTGGGACAGGAAGCGCTCGACACGACGGGCACGGTGGACGACGAGCTTGTCCTCCTCGCCCAGCTCGTCGATACCGAGGATCGCGATGATGTCCTGGAGGTCCTTGTACTTCTGGAGGATCCCCTTGACGCGCATCGCGGTGTCGTAGTGGTCCTGCGCGATGTAGCGCGGGTCCAGGATGCGGGACGTGGAGTCCAGCGGGTCCACCGCGGGGTAGATGCCCTTCTCCGAGATCGGACGGGAGAGCACCGTCGTCGCGTCGAGGTGGGCGAACGTGGTGGCCGGCGCCGGGTCGGTCAGGTCGTCCGCGGGGACGTAGATCGCCTGCATCGAGGTGATCGAGTGACCACGCGTCGAGGTGATGCGCTCCTGGAGCAGACCCATCTCGTCGGCGAGGTTCGGCTGGTAACCCACCGCGGACGGCATACGGCCGAGCAGGGTGGACACCTCGGAACCGGCCTGGGTGAACCGGAAGATGTTGTCGATGAAGAAGAGCACGTCCTGCTTCTGCACATCGCGGAAGTACTCCGCCATGGTCAGACCGGCCAGGGCGACGCGCAGACGGGTGCCCGGGGGCTCGTCCATCTGGCCGAAGACCAGCGCGGTCTTGTCGAGAACGCCGGACTCCTCCATCTCCGCGATCAGGTCGTTGCCCTCACGCGTACGCTCACCGACACCCGCGAAGACGGAGACGCCCTCGTGGAGGTTGGCGACACGCATGATCATTTCCTGGATCAGCACGGTCTTGCCGACACCGGCGCCACCGAACAGACCGATCTTTCCACCCTTGACGTACGGGGTGAGAAGGTCGACGACCTTCAGGCCGGTCTCGAACATCTCGGTCTTGGACTCGAGCTGGTCGAAGGCCGGGGCCTTGCGGTGGATCGGCCAGCGCTCACCGACGTTGGCGTTCTCCTCGGGCTGGTTCAGCACCTCACCGAGGGTGTTGAACACCTTGCCCTTGGTGAAGTCGCCGACCGGGACGCTGATGCCCACGCCCGTGTCGGTCACCGTGGCCTGGCGGACCAGGCCGTCGGTGGGCTGCATCGAGATGGTGCGGACGATGCCGTCACCGAGGTGCTGCGCCACCTCGAGGGTCAGCGTCTTCTTGGCGCCTTCCTCGGCGGGGTCGGCGACCTCGACGTGAAGGGCGTTGTAGATGTCGGGCATCGCGTCGACGGGGAACTCCACGTCGACGACCGGGCCGATGACCCGGGCGACGCGGCCCGTGGCAGCAGCCGTCTCAACAGAGGTCGTCATTACTTGTCACTCCCCGCGTTCGCGTCGGCCAGGGCTGCGGAGCCACCGACGATCTCGCTGATTTCCTGGGTGATTTCGGCCTGGCGGGCCGCGTTGGCAAGTCGGGAGAGCGTGTTGATCAGCTCGCCCGCGTTGTCGGTCGCCGACTTCATCGCCCGGCGGCGGGCCGCGTGCTCGGAAGCCGCGGCCTGCAGCAGTGCGTTGTAGATACGGCTCTCGACGTAGCGCGGCAGAAGGGCGTCGAGGACGTCCTCCGCCGACGGCTCGAAGTCGAACAGCGGAAGAAGCTCATTCTTCCCCTGCGTCTCCTCCGCCTTCTCGAGGCTGAGCGGCAGCATCCGGTCGTCGACGGGGTTCTGCGTCATCATCGACACGAATTCCGTGAAGACGATGTGCAGCTCGTCGACGCCACCCTCCGCGGTGTCCTTCTGGACGGCCTCGATGAGCGGTGCGGCCACCTTCTTGGCATCCGAGTATTCCGGGCTGTCCGTGAACCCGGTCCACGACTCCGTGACCTTGCGCTCACGGAAGCCGTAGTACGCGACGCCCTTGCGGCCGACGATGTAGGAGTCGACCTCCTTGCCCTCGCCGCGCAGCCGCTCGATGAGACGGTCCGCCGCCTTGATGGCGTTGGAGGAGTAGCCGCCGGCCAGACCGCGGTCGCTCGTGACGAGCAGCACCGCGGCGCGGGACGGGGTCTCGGCCTCCGTGGTCAGAGGGTGCTTGGTGTTCGAGCCGGTCGCCACCGCCGTGACCGCGCGGGTGAGCTCGGTCGCGTACGGCGTCGAGGCCGCCACCTTGCGCTGTGCCTTGACGATGCGCGAGGCGGCGATCATCTCCATCGCCTTGGTGATCTTCTTCGTCGCGGTGACGGACCGGATGCGACGCTTGTAGACCCGGAGCTGCGCTCCCATGAGTCAGGTCCCTTCCTTACGTCACTTCGAGACGTTGACGGTCGCCGGAGCGTCCTCGCCGAGCAGCTTGCCGTCGTGGGTCTCGAACTGCTTCTTGAACGCCGCGATGGAGTCCGCGACCTTGGTCAGCGTGTCGTCCGACATCTTGCCGCCCTCGCGGATGGACGCCATGAGGCCGTCCTCCTCGCGGTGCAGGTAGTCCAGCAGCTCCCGCTCGAAGCGGCGGATGTCCTGGACCGGGACGTCGTCCATCTTGCCGGTGGTGCCGGCCCAGACGGAGACGACCTGGTTCTCGGTGGACATCGGCTGGTACTGGGCCTGCTTCAGCAGCTCGACCATGCGCTTGCCGCGCTCCAGCGACGCCTTCGAGGCCGCGTCCAGGTCGGAACCGAAGGCGGCGAACGCCTCCAGCTCACGGAACTGGGCGAGGTCGACACGGAGACGGCCGGAGACCTGCTTCATGGCCTTGTGCTGGGCGGAGCCACCGACGCGGGAGACCGAGATACCGACGTTCAGGGCCGGACGCTGGCCGGCGTTGAACAGGTCGGACTCCAGGAAGCACTGGCCGTCGGTGATGGAGATGACGTTGGTCGGGATGAACGCCGACACGTCGTTCGCCTTGGTCTCGACGATCGGCAGACCGGTCATCGAGCCGGCACCCATCTCGTCGGAGAGCTTGGCGCAGCGCTCCAGCAGACGCGAGTGCAGGTAGAAGACGTCACCCGGGTAGGCCTCACGGCCCGGCGGGCGGCGCAGCAGCAGCGACACGGCGCGGTAGGCGTCGGCCTGCTTCGACAGGTCGTCGAAGATGATCAGGACGTGCTTGCCCTCGTACATCCACTGCTGGCCGATGGCCGAGCCGGTGTAGGGGGCGAGGTACTTGAAGCCGGCCGGGTCGGACGCCGGGGCGGCGACGATCGTCGTGTACTCCAGGGCGCCGGCCTCCTCCAGCGCGCCGCGCACGGACGCGATGGTGGAGCCCTTCTGGCCGATGGCGACGTAGATGCAGCGGACCTGCTTGTTCACGTCGCCCGAGCGCCAGTTGTCGCGCTGGTTGATGATCGTGTCGACGGCCAGTGCGGTCTTGCCCGTCTGGCGGTCGCCGATGATCAGCTGACGCTGGCCACGGCCGATCGGGGTCATCGCGTCGACGGCCTTGTAGCCGGTCTCCATCGGCTCGTGCACCGACTTGCGCTGCATGACCGTGGGGGCCTGCAGCTCGAGGGCGCGGCGGCCGGACGTCTCGATCTCGCCGAGACCGTCGATCGGGTTGCCGAGCGGGTCGACAACGCGGCCGAGGTAGCCCTCGCCGACGGCCACCGACAGGACCTCGCCGGTGCGGGTGACCGACTGGCCCTCCTCGATGCCGCTGAACTCACCGAGGACGATCGCGCCGATCTCGCGCTCCTCGAGGTTGAGGGCGAGACCGAGGGTGCCGTCCTCGAACTTCAGCAGCTCGTTTGCCATGGCCGAGGGAAGACCCTCGACCTTCGCGATGCCGTCGCCGGCAAGGCTGACCGTACCGACCTCCTCGCGCGAGGCCGCGTCCGGCTGGTACGTCTGGACAAAGTTCTCCAGCGCGTCCCGGATCTCCTCCGGCCGGATCGTGAGCTCCGCCATCTGGGTTCCCTGCTCTCCTTGTTGGGCCCGAAGTTTCTTTGGGGGTCTGGGGGCCGACCCCCAGGAATCTTCTGCAATCTCTGCACGGCCCAACCGGGCCGCTGGTCTTGCCAATTCAGTTGTGCTCGGCTGACGCGTCAGCCGGCGATCCGGCGCTTGGCCTCGTCGATGCGCTCCTGGACGGTGCCGTTGATGACCTCGTCGCCGACGCGCACCGAGATGCCGCCGAGGACCTCGGGGTCCACCTCGAGGTTCAGGTGCATCTCACGGCCGTACAGCCGCGCCAGACCCGCGCCGAGACGCTGCTTCTGCGCGTCGGTCAGCGGCACCGCGGTGGTCACGACGGCGACCATCCGGTCCCGGCGCGCCGCGGCGAGCTTGGAGAGGGAGTCGAGTCCCGCTTCCAGGCTACGTCCCCGCGGGTGCGTGACGAGACCGACGATCAGACGCTCGGTGACCTTCTCGGCCCTGCCGCCGAGCAGTGAGCTCAGCAGCTCGCCCTTGGCGGCCGCCGTGGCGGCCCGGTCGGTCAGCGCCGAGCGGAGCTCGGTGCTGGTGGCGAGGATCCGCCCGAAGCGGAACAGCTCGTCCTCGACGTTGTCGAGACGCCCGGTCTTCTGCGCCGAGGTGAGCTCGGCGGTGGCCGCCAGCTCCTCCAGCGAGTCGACCAGGTCACGCGACTGCGACCAGCGCGCGCGGACCATGCCCTTGAGCAGGTCGACGGTCTGACCGCCGACCTGGCCCTCGAACACGCGCCCGGCCAGCTCGGCCTTGGCCTCGCCGGCCTGCGCCGGGTCGGTGAGGACCCGACGCAGCGACACCTCACGGTCGAGCAGCGCGGTGACGGCGGCCAGCTCGCCGGCGAGCTTCGCCGCGTCGGCCGACGTGGAGTCGGTCAGCGCGTCGAGGGACTCGTGCGCGGCGGCCAGCGCCTCGCGGCTGGCTCCGTTCATCGTGCGACCTCGGCCTTCGCCTCGAGCTCGTCGAGGAAGCGGTCGATGGTGCGGCTCTGGCGGGCGCTGTCCTCGAGGGACTCGCCGACGAGCTTGCCGGCCAGGTCGGTGGCGAGCTTGCCCACGTCCTGGCGCAGCGCGGCGGCAGCGGCCTTGCGGTCGGCCGCGATCTGGGCGTGGCCGGCCGCGATGATCTCCTCACGCTGCCGCTGGCCTTCCGCCTTCATCTCGGCGATGATCGCGGTGCCCTGCTCGGTCGCCTCCTGGCGCAGGCGTGCGGCCTCGTGACGGGCCTCGGCGAGCTGGGCCTTGTACTGCTCCAGGACGCTCTCGGCCTCGATCTTGGCCGCGTCGGCCTTCTCCATGCCGCCTTCGATGGCCTCGCGACGCTCCTCGAGAACACGGTTGATGTTCGGGAGGAGCTTCTTCGCGAAGAAGAAGAAGACGATGGCGAAGGCGATCGTGCCGACGAGCAGCTCGGGGCCCGGGGGCAGAAGCGGGTTCTGCTCCTCCCCGGCCGCCAGCTGAACGATGTTGGCGATCACATCAGTGCCTTTCGTCGAAAAGTGTCGTCAGTGAGAGGTGATTACTGACCGAACACGAACGGCATAACGATGCCGATCAGGGCGAGCGCCTCACAGAAGGCGAAGCCCAGGATCTGGTTGGCACGGATCAGGCCGGCAGCCTCGGGCTGACGGGCCAGAGCCTGGGTGCCGTTGCCGAAGACGATGCCGACGCCGATGCCGGGGCCGATCGCGGCGAGGCCGTAGCCGATGGAGCCGAGCGAACCGGTGACCTGGGCAAGGGTCTCAGTGGCAGCCATGCTGATTCTTCCTTTTCATTTACCGGACCGGTGGTGGTTGGCCACCGGACGATTCGGGGTGGTGCGGGCGGGGGGCCTCAGTGGTGCTCGGCGAGAGCGCCCTGGATGTAGGTGCAGGCCAGGAGGACGAAGACGTACGCCTGGACGGCCTGCACGAAGAGTTCGAAAACAATCATGGCCATGGTCATCACGAACGAGACGCCCGCGGCCGGGATCATGTAGCTGTTCAGCAGGTACCAGGAGGCGACGGTGAACATCACCAGCATCAGGTGACCGGCGAACATGTTGGCGAAGAGTCGCACGGCGTGCGTGAAGGGGCGCACGAGCAGGTTCGAGAAGAACTCGATGAACGAGACGAGCCACTTGATCGGGCCGAGCGACGGGTCGTAGCCGGTGATGTTCTTCCAACCGCCCACGAAACCGTGGCGCTTGAAGGTCAGCGACACCCAGATCACGTAGACGATCAGCGCCAGTACCGCGGGGTAGGCGATGATCGACGAGACCGGGAACTGGGCCAGCGGGATCACGGACCAGATGTTCATGATCCAGACGAAGAAGAAGATCGAGACCATCAGCGGGACGTACTTCTCGCCCTCGCGCTTGCCGAGCGTCTCGTAGACGATGCCGCGGCGGACGAAGTCGTAGCCCGCCTCACCGATCATCTGCAGCTTGCCCGGGACGACCTTGGCCTTCCCGAAAGCCATCGTGAAGAACGTGACGACGACGAGCGTGGTGATGAGCGCGAGCAGCATCACCTTGTTGAACTCGAAGCCACCGACGGTGAAGATCGGCTTGAAGAGGAAGGAGTGCAGGCCCGGCGCCGGAAAGCCACAGCCGTTGTCGGCCAGGATGCGGCAGCTCCAGTCAAAGGCGAGCGTGGTCTGTTCAGCACTCACCGCGGGCTCCTTCGGCGTGACGCATGGGTTCGGCAACCTCGTTGTGTCGGAGCGGCGCGCAGCCGCGAGTCGGCACCGGACTGGTGTTTCGGATGTGGGGGCGGCCCTCAGGCATCAAAGCCTCGCGATCGAGCAGGCGTCAGCTCGGATGCCCGCGCCCGCAGTGCCGCAGTTGGCACCGGACGATAGCAGGGTCCCGAACGCTGCTTTATCCCGGCCCTACCTGTCACGACGACAGGCCCGTCTTCTCGGTCTTCCTGCTGTCCGAGGATTCGGGCTCGACGTAGAGAATCTTGGCCTTCATGAACGCGCGGGCCTGCGCCGCCACCCAGACCACCGTCGCGGCGACGATCGTCGCGGCGAAAGCCTTCGGGTTGAACAGCGTGGTGTCCTTGAAGACGGCGACGAAGACGAACAGCACGAGCAGCTGCGTCGTGTAGAGCATCAGCCCCATCGCCTGGAAGAGCTGCGGGAACTGCTTGGCCGTCCGCTGGAGGACGACGATGCCGCCTCCCATGAAGAGGATCACCACCAGCGTCGCGACGATCGCCCCCACAGCACCCTTGCCGCCTGCGACCACTCCCGCGATCACGGCGGCGATCACGCCGGCGGCAGCGGTGGGTACGACGGTCATGAGAAGTGAGCGTGCGTCGGTGGACGGCATGGCGGCAGCTCCGCTTGCTGGTGGGGGCAGTGGTGTCGTCATGGACGAGCGTAAGCCCGGTCCCGAGTTGGGCCTCGGGGGCCAACGGACCGTCGCACTACGGTCCTTCGGCTCTGTCTCCGGGTCTCGTGAACGGTATCACAAACTATTTGATGAGGTCTTTACCCGCAGGTGTGCCAACTGTCACACATGAGAGTGACACTGCGCGTGTGTGCACGACAACCATCGGTTTCGTCTGGTATAGGCACGGAATGCCCGTCTCCGGCGCGGGCGTCAGCCGCGCGTACCGGCCTTCCGCCGGTCGGGAAGCCGCGAACGAGCGCCCAGCGCCGTCGCTCCGTTGACGCCGCCGACACCGACCCGTACCCGGGCATACTCGTCCTCGTCACCGTCCGCCTGGTCCGGGTGGCCGTCACCGGCCGCCCCGGGCTCCCGCCGGGCGGCGCCGGAGGCCGCTGCGTCCGCGGACGGGCGCCGGCGCCGGCGGCGGCGCCGGTAGCGCGGCGGCACGAAGGACTCGGCCCAGCGCGGGGCCCGCGGCCGGAAGCGCGGCAGCAGCAGGAGCACCAGTCCCACCGCGCTCAGCCCGGCGATGGCCAGCACGATCCACATCGACGCCGAGTGCACCGAGTACGCGACCGTCCCGAAGGCGATCAGCGCCGACCAGAAGTACATGATCAGCACCGCGCGGCTGTGCGAGTGCCCGATCTCCAGCAGCCGGTGGTGCAGATGGCCGCGGTCGGCGGCGAACGGCGACTGGCCGCGCCAGGTCCGGCGGACGATGGCCAGCGCCAGGTCGGCGACCGGCAGCGCCGTGATGGTCAGCGGCAGCAGCAGCGGCATGAACACCGGGAGCATCGCGTGGGTCGCCTCGCGCTCGCCGCCGACGAAGATGCCGAGGCGGTCCGGGTCCACCTGCCCGGTGATCGAGATGGCGCCGGCCGCCAGGACCAGGCCGATGAGCATCGATCCCGAGTCGCCCATGAAGATCCGCGCCGGATGCATGTTGTGCGGCAGGAAGCCGAGGCACATGCCCATCAGGATCGCCGCGAACAGGGTCGCCGGGGCGGCCTCCTCGATCCCGTACCCGTACCAGAGGCGGTAGGCGTACATGAAGAACGCGCCGGAGGTGATGCACACCATGCCGGCCGCGAGACCGTCGAGACCGTCGACGAAGTTGACCGCGTTGATCGTGATGACGACCAGCGCCACCGTCAGCAGGTTGCCCTGCCAGGCGGTGAGCGAGACGGTGCCCACACCGGGCACGGGGATCCACAGGATCGTCAGGCCCTGCGCCACCATCACACCTGCGGCGATCATCTGGCCGCCGAGTTTGATCAGGGCGTCGATCTCGAACTTGTCGTCGAGGACGCCGATCAGCCAGATCAGCGCCGCGCCCGACAGCAGGGCGCGCGGCTCGTTCGACAGCTCGAAGACGTCGTTGAGGTGCGCCAGATGGTCCGCGACCAGCAGACCGGCGCACAGGCCGCCGAACATGGCGATGCCGCCGAGCCGCGGTGTCGGTTCACGGTGCACGTCACGCGCACGGATCTCCGGCATCGCGCCGGCTGCGATGGCGAACTTCCGCACCGGTCCGGTCAGCAGGTAAGTCACCGCTACCGTGACACAGAGCGTCAGCAGGTACTCGCGCACTGAATCCCCATGTGTTGGACGACGCGCCGAACCACACCTTAGGACATACGACGAGCGGGGACGGCCGACGGTTGCACTGCGGATGAACGCCGGATGGCCCCGGCCGGACGCCGGGTGGCCTCAGCTGGGGTACGGCGGGAACCCCGCGGCCAGTTCCCGCACCCGTGCCTGCACCCCGGCGTCCTCCCGGACGGCGGCCGCGAAGAGGCCCGCGATCCGGGTCATCTCGCCGCGGCCCATGCCCTGGGTGGTGACCGCGGCGGTGCCCAGCCGGATGCCGCGGCCGTCGCCGTACGGCAGGGCGCAGGTGTCGAGCACGATGCCGGCGGCCGCCAGCCTCCCGCGGGCCGTCCGGCCGTCCACACCGAGCCCGGCCGGGTCCACACCGACGATGTGGGTGTCCGTCCCGCCGGTGAGCACCGTGAAGCCCTCGCCGGCCAGCGCCTCGGCGAGCTCGCGGGCGTTGGCGACGGTCTGGTGGGCGTAGGACGCGAACGCCGGCGTCGCGGCCTCCCCGAACGCCACCGCCTTCGCCGCGATGGTGTGCATCTGCGCACCGCCCTGGGTGAAGGGGAACACCGCGCGGTCGACGCGGTCCGCCAGCTCGGCCCCGCACAGGATCATCCCACCGCGGGGGCCGCGCAGGACCTTGTGGGTCGTCGCGCACACGATGTCGGCGTACGGCACCGGGCTCGGGGCGGCACCGCCCGCGACCAGCCCGATGGGGTGCGCGGCGTCCGCGACGAGGTACGCGCCGACGTCGTCGGCCACCTCACGGAAGGCCGCGTAGTCGGGGTGGCGCGGGTACGAGATGGAGCCGCAGACGATCGCCTTCGGGCGGTGGTGCCGCGCGAGGGTGCGCAGCTGGTGGAGGTCGACGAGCCCGGTCTCGGCGTCGACGCCGTAGGCCACGAAGTCGAACCAGCGCCCGGAGAAGTTCGCCGGCGACCCGTGGGTGAGGTGCCCGCCGTACGGCAGCCCCATCGCCAGCACGGTGTCCCCCGGGCGCAGCAGGGCCGCGTACGCGGCGAGCACCGCCGACGAACCGGAGTGGGGCTGCACGTTGACGTGCTCGGCCCCGAAGAGCGCCTTGGCCCGCTCGACGGCGAGCCGCTCGGCGGCGTCCACGATCTCGCAGCCGCCGTGGTGGCGGGCGCCCGGATAGCCCTCGGCGTACTTGTTCGCCAGCGGCGACCCGAGGGCGGCGAGCACGGCGGGCGAGGTGAAGTTCTCGGCGGCGATCATCTGCAGCGAGTCCGCCTGCCGCCGTGCCTCGCCGTACAGGATGTCGGCCGCCTGCGGGTCCTGCCGGAGCAGCGCCCGGAAGCCGGGGCTGTCGTACACGGCCGGTGCGGGATGCGCTGCGTGCGTCACGGGATGTGTCACAGACATGACGGCTCCGGTGCTCGGGCCTGGGGGGCGGCTCCTCCAATGTAGGACCGGGCCCCGCTTTCCGCCCTGCGGGCGCGCTTCCGGCGCTCAGCGCGCCGGGCACGGGGGGGTGCACACGCTTCCAGCCCGTCCGGCACGGTCACCGCCCCGGAGAGCGCACACTTCCAGCCCGTCCCGCACAGGCACCGCCCCGGAAGGCGCCCACTTCCAGCCCGTCCGGCGATTGAGGACACCGCGCGCAGCGCGGTACCGCCACCACCGGCAGGCAACCGCCCCCACACCCGCAACCCGGTCCGGCGGGGCTCCGCCCCGGAAGGCGCACACTTCCAGCCCGTCCCGCACGGGCACCGGCCCGGAGAGCGCACACTTCCAGCCCGTCCGGCGATTGAGGACACCGCGCGCAGCGCGGTACCGCCACCACCGGCAGGCAACCGCCCCCACACCCGCAACCCCGTCCGGCGGGGCTCCGCCCCGCACCCCGCGCGACCGCCCCCGGCGGAGTCCGCTCAGCCCTCGCGCTCCACGCCCGTCAGGGCGGTCACCACGGGGTCCAGCGCCTGGTGGATCTCGTCGCCGATGGAGCGGAAGAACGTGATCGGCGCCCCGTACGGATCGAACACCTCGTCCGCGTCCGGGCTCGGCGCCAGCAGCCACCCGCGCAGCGCCGCCGCCGCCCGCACCAGGGCACGGGCGCGTTCGACGACGCCCTCGTCCGGGTCCGGCAGCGTGGCCGGGTCTATCGCCCGCACCAGGCGGGTGAACTCCTTCAGCGTGAAGGTCCGCAGCCCCGCGGAGTGCCCCATGGAGATCACCTGGGCCCGGTGGTCACGGGTCGCCGTGAGCACCAGGTCGGCGCGGATCACGTGCTCGTCCAGGAGCTCCCGCCCCGTGAAGCCGCTCGCGTCCGCTCCGAAGTCCGCGAGGACGACCTCCGCGTTGGCCTCCATCGGGGCGCCCTCGTGCCCCCAGGTGCCTGCGCTCTCCACGATCAGGCCGCCCGTGAGGGGGTCGCCGAGGCGGTCGCTCAGGGCGTGGCGGGTGAGCCGCTCGGTGATCGGCGAGCGGCAGACGTTGCCGGTGCTGACGTGGAGGATGCGGAAGGTCGGTGCCGTACTGCTGCTCTCCGCTATGCCACGCCCCTGCGGGGTGGTCAATTGGCCACCTCGAGGTCGGGTACCACCTTGCGCAGCTCGTCGGCGGAGAGGGCGCCCTCGCGCAGCAGGACGGGCACCTTGCCGGTGACGTCGACGATGGAGGACGGCACGATGCCCGGGGTCGGGCCGCCGTCGAGGTACACGGAGACGGAGTCGCCGAGCATCTCCTGGGCCGCGTCGCAGTCCTCGGGAGAGGGGTGTCCCGTGAGGTTGGCGCTGGAGACCGCCATCGGGCCGGTCTCGGTGAGCAGCTCGATGGCGACCGGGTGCAGCGGCATCCGGATCGCGACGGTGCCGCGGGTGTCGCCGAGGTCCCACTGGAGCGACGGCTGGTGCTTGGTGACCAGGGTGAGCGCGCCCGGCCAGAAGGCGTCGACGAGCTCCCAGGCCTGCTCGGAGAAGTCGGTCACGAGGCCGTGCAGGGTGTTGGGCGAGCCGATGAGGACGGGGGTGGGCATGTTGCGGCCGCGTCCCTTGGCGTCCAGCAGGTCGGCGACGGCCTCCGTGGTGAAGGCGTCCGCGCCGATGCCGTAGACGGTGTCGGTGGGCAGCACGACGAGCTCTCCGCGCCGGACCGCCGATGCGGCCTCGCGCAGTCCGGTGGCGCGGTCCGTAGCGTCGTTGCAGTCGTATCGCCGAGCCATCAGCGGGCCTCCTGGTACACGTGCTTCGTCATGGCATCGCCTTGCGTGCGGTCGCGAACCGCGGCCGCCTGTTCAGATCGGGGTGGTCGGCGGCGTCCGCCCAGCCGGACTCCTCGTTGAAGATCCACGGCACCTGGCCGCCCTGGGTGTCCGCGTGCTCGACGACGACGAGGCCGCCGGGCCTCAGCAGCCGGTGCGCGGTCCGCTCGATGCCTCGGATGGTGTCGAGGCCGTCCTCGCCGGAGAACAGCGCCATCTGCGGATCGTGGTCGCGCGCCTCGGGCGCGACGTACTCCCACTCGGTGAGCGGGATGTACGGGGGGTTGGAGATGACGAGGTCGACCTGGCCGTCGAACTCCGGCAGGGCCGCCAGCGCGTCGCCCTGGTGGACGGTGACCCGGGAGCCCTCGGCGTTGCGCCGGGTCCACTTCAGGGCGTCCTCGGACAGTTCCACGGCGTGCACGCGCGACCGGGGCACCTCCTGCGCCATCGCGAGGGCGATGGCGCCGGAGCCGGTGCACAGGTCGACGATGAGCGGTTCGACGACGTCCATGGCCCGGACGGCCTCTATGGCCCAGCCGACCACCGACTCCGTCTCGGGCCGGGGCACGAAGACGCCGGGTCCGACCTCCAGCTCCAGGTAGCGGAAGAACGCCCGCCCGGTGATGTGCTGGAGCGGCTCGCGCGCCTCGCGGCGTGCGACGGCCTCCCAGTAGCGGGCGTCGAAGTCGGAATCCTTGACGTTGTGGAGTTCGCCCCGCTTCACACCGTGCACGAACGCGGCGAGCTCCTCCGCGTCGAAGCGCGGCGACGGCACGCCGGCGTCGGCCAGCCGCTGGGTGGCCTGGGCCACCTCGGCAAGCAGCAGGTTCACGCTGGTCCTCCGGTGCAGATGCGGTGCGGGTGCGGGTGGTGCGGGCGGGCCGCCGCCGGGCTACTGCGCGGCGGCGAGCTTGGCGGCCGAGTCGGCGTCGACGCACGCCTGGATCACCGCGTCGAGGTCGCCGTCGAGGACCTGGTCCAAGTTGTACGCCTTGAAGCCCACCCGGTGGTCCGAGATCCGGTTTTCCGGGAAGTTGTACGTCCGGATCTTCTCGGACCGGTCGACGGTGCGGACCTGGCTGCGGCGCGCGTCCGCGGCCTCCTTCTCGGCCTCCTCCTGCGCGGCGGCGAGCAGCCTGGAGCGCAGGATACGCATCGCCTGCTCCTTGTTCTGGAGCTGGCTCTTCTCGTTCTGGCAGGAGGCCACGATGCCGGTGGGCAGGTGGGTGATGCGCACCGCGGAGTCGGTGGTGTTGACGGACTGGCCGCCGGGCCCGGAGGAGCGGTAGACGTCGATGCGCAGGTCGTTGGCGTGGATCTCGACGTCGATCTCCTCGGCCTCGGGCGTGACGAGCACACCGGCGGCGGAGGTGTGGATGCGGCCCTGGGACTCGGTCGCGGGCACCCGCTGCACGCGGTGCACCCCGCCCTCGTACTTCAGCCGCGCCCAGACGCCCTGGCCGGGCTCGGTGGCGCCCTGGCCGCCCTTGGTCTTCACCGCGACCTGGACGTCCTTGTAGCCGCCGAGTTCGGACTCGGTGGCGTCGATGATCTCGGTCTTCCAGCCCACGCGCTCCGCGTACCGCAGGTACATCCGCAGCAGGTCGCCGGCGAACAGGGCGGACTCGTCGCCGCCCGCGCCGGCCTTGACCTCGAGGATGACGTCCTTGTCGTCGCTGGGGTCGCGGGGGACGAGCAGCAGCCGCAGCTTCTCGGTGATCTCGTCGCGCTGCTTCTCCAGCACCTTCACCTCGGCGGCGAAGTCCGGGTCGTCCGCGCCGAGTTCACGGGCGGTGTCGATGTCCTCACCGGTCTGCTTCCAGGAGCGGTACGTGCCGACGATGGGCGTCAGCTCGGCGTAGCGCTTGTTCAGCTTGCGCGCGTTCGCCTGGTCGGCGTGGACCGAAGGGTCGGCGAGCTTCTTCTCGAGATCGGCGTGCTCGCCGATCAGTTCCTCGACCGCCTCGAACATGCGGGGGCTCCTGGTTTCCGTGACGCTGGCGCGAAGGGGGGCTGCTGCTCGGAACGGACAAAGCGCCGGCCCCGGCCTCCCCGGACGGGGCGGCCGGGGACCGGCGCAGTGGCTCGCTACTTCTTGGAGCCGGCAGCCTTGCCGAAGCGGGCCTCGAAGCGGGCCACACGGCCACCGGTGTCGAGGATCTTCTGCTTGCCCGTGTAGAACGGGTGGCACTCGGAGCAGACCTCGGCACGGATGGTGCCGCCGTCGATCGTGCTGCGGGTGGTGAACGACGCGCCGCAGGTGCAGCTGACCTGGGTCTCGACGTACTCGGGGTGGATGTCGCGCTTCAAGGTGTCTCCTAGGTTCCGGAGGGCGCCGGGTCGCACGCGCGGGATGCGGGTGCGTGAACCGGGGCCGACGTACCAGTCTGCCAGGACCGGCCGTATCTCCCAAAACCGGGGGGACCCCCGAGGTATTCCCCCGGGCCCGCGGGGGTAGGGAGATTCCTTACGGCCTCGCGCCGCCGGCGTCCGCCGTCACCCGGCGCCACCGCCCGGCCGCCCGCCGTCACCCGGCGCTCGGGCTCGGGCTCGGGCCCGCTCCGGCGACCACGTCCTTCGCGTCGCCCTTGTCGCCGGCGGAGCCGGCGAGCGCGGTGTCCGGGATCGGCAGGTCCTGCTTGAGGGCGCGCCAGACCTGCGCGGCGCCCGTCTCGACGGGGACCACGCGGTTGGGGTCCCGGGGGTCGTAGCGGACCGGCATGGTGACCATGCGGACGTCCTCGGAGCCGAGCCCGCCCAGGCTGCGGGCGAACCCGGTCAGTTCGTTGACGGAGTCGAGTCCGGAGTCGGGGGTGATCGCCTTGGTCGCGGTGTCGGCGAGGTCCAGGAGCTTCTTCGGGTTGCTGACCACCCCGACGTCCCTGACCTGGTCGACGAGGGCCTTGACGAAGGCCTGCTGGAGCTGGATGCGGCCGAGGTCGCTGCCGTCGCCGACGCTCTTGCGGGTGCGCACCAGGCCGAGGGCCTGCTCGCCGTCGAGGGTGTGGGTGCCGGGGTCGAGCGAGAGGTGGCTCTTCGGGTCGTCGATGGGCTCGGTCGTCGTGATCTCCACGCCCCCGAGTTCGTCGATCAGGCCCTTGAAGCCGTCGAAGTCGATCTCCAGGTAGTGGTCCATGCGGATGCCGGACATGGCCTCGACGGTCTTCACCGCGCAGGCAGGTCCCCCGGTCTCGTAGGCGGTGTTGAACATGGCCCGCCGGGCGCCGGGGGCGTCGGTGCCGTCGGCGCGGGTGCAGTCGGGGCGCTGCACGAGGGTGTCGCGGGGGATGGACACCACGGACGCCTTCTTGTGGCCCTGGTGGACGTGGACGACCATCGCGGTGTCGGACCGGGCGCCGCCCTCGTCGCGGCCGTACTCGGAGTTGTCGCCGGCGCGGGAGTCGGAGCCGAGGACGAGGATGTCCATCGAGCCGTCGTCGAGGTTCTTGGGCCGCTCGGTGCCGAGGGCCTGGTCGATGTCGACGCCCTCCAGGTTGCCGTTGACCTTGAAGTAGACGTAGCCGAGACCGGTGCCGCCGGCGAGCAGCAGGGCGGCGGCCGAGAAGGCGGCGACGGCGGTGACCCGGCGGGCGGTCGACGGCGGCCTGCGCCGTGTGCCGCCGCCGCGTATCCGGCCGCCGTTCCTGCTGCTGCTCTGCTCGGTCATGCTCTCCTCGGCTCTGTCGGGGACCCCGTACGCGCCGGGCGTCCGGCGTGCGCCGGACGCGGTGTCCGGCACATGTCCGTCTGTCCCGGGGACGGTGAAGCATCCCTCAGCGTCGCACGGGCGTCTGAGATCCCTCTGAGAACGACGTGTGCCCACCGCGCGGGCGCGATGGGCACAGGAGCGAGCCGCTTCCCCCGTCCCACCTGGTGCTTCCCGGGCGGGGAGGGAGGCGCCGGGGGCTCGCGGACGAGCCCCCGGGCTGTGGTGAAGCTCTCTCAGTCGTTGTTGTTGCCGGCCGACGGAGTCGTCTTCTGGATCTGCAGAAGGAACTCGCCGTTCGACTTCGTCTGCTTGAGCTTGTCGAGGAGCAGCTCGATCGCCTGCTGCTGGTCGAGGGCGTGCAGCACGCGGCGGAGCTTCCAGGTGACCGCCAGCTCGTCGCTGCCGAGCAGGATCTCCTCCTTGCGGGTGCCGGACGCGTCGACGTCCACCGCGGGGAAGATGCGCTTGTCGGCGAGCTTGCGGTCGAGCTTGAGCTCCATGTTGCCGGTGCCCTTGAACTCCTCGAAGATCACCTCGTCCATGCGCGAGCCGGTGTCGACCAGCGCGGTGGCCAGGATGGTCAGCGAGCCGCCGTCCTCGATGTTGCGCGCGGCGCCGAAGAACCGCTTCGGCGGGTAGAGCGCGGTCGAGTCGACACCACCGGACAGGATGCGGCCGGAGGCCGGCGCCGCCAGGTTGTAGGCGCGGCCCAGACGGGTGATCGAGTCCAGCAGGACGACCACGTCGTGACCCAGCTCGACGAGGCGCTTGGCGCGCTCGATGGCCAGTTCGGCGACGGTGGTGTGGTCCTCGGCGGGACGGTCGAAGGTCGAGGAGATGACCTCGCCCTTCACCGACCGCTGCATGTCGGTGACCTCTTCGGGACGCTCGTCGACGAGGACGACCATGAGGTGGCACTCGGGGTTGTTGTGCGTGATGGCGTTGGCGATCGCCTGCATGATCATGGTCTTGCCGGTCTTCGGCGGGGCCACGATCAGACCGCGCTGGCCCTTGCCGATCGGCGACACGAGGTCGATGATCCGCGTCGTCAGCACACCGGGGTCGGTCTCCAGGCGGAGCCGGTCCTGCGGGTACAGCGGGGTCAGCTTGTTGAACTCCGGGCGGCCGCGGCCGGATTCGGGCGCGGCGGCGTTGACGGAGTCGAGGCGCACCAGCGCGTTGAACTTCTCGCGGCGCTCGCCGTCCTTGGGCTGGCGCACGGCGCCGGTGACGTGGTCGCCCTTGCGCAGGCCGTTCTTGCGGACCTGGGCGAGGGAGACGTACACGTCGTTCGGGCCGGGCAGGTAGCCGGAGGTCCGGATGAACGCGTAGTTGTCGAGGATGTCGAGGATGCCCGCGACGGGGATCAGGACGTCGTCGTCGGAGACCTGCGGCTCGCCGCCGGCGAAGTCGTCGCGGCCGCGGCGCCCGCGGCGGTCGCGGTAGCGCCCGCGCCGGCCGCGGCGGCCGCTGCCGTCGTCGTCGAAGTCGTCCTGCGGACCGCCGCCGCCCTGCTGGCCCTGCTGGCCGCCCTGGCGCTGCTGGCGCTGTCCGCCCTGACCCTGGTCGTCGCCCTTGCCGCGGCGGTCGCGCTGGCGGTCGCGACGCTCCCCGCGCTCCCCGCGCTCGCCGCGCTGTCCGCGGTCCTGACGGTCGCGGCGGCCCTCGCCGTCCTGGCCGGCGGCGGACTCGGACCGGGTGTCGGTCTGCGTCTCGGCCTTGGCCTCGGTCTTCACCTCGACGGCGGTGTCCGTGCGCGACTCGGTGCGGGTCTCCGGGGAGCCCGCCTGCGCGGTGGCGCGACGGCGGCGGCGCTCGCCGGCCGGCTGGTCGTCGGAGGCCGGCTGCCCCGGGATGTCGATCTGCTGCTGGGCGACGGCCTTCTCGGCCTTCTCGGCCTTGGCCGGCTTCTCCGCGGCAGGGGCGGCGGCTTCGTCGCCGGTACGGGCCTTGGAGGTGGCGCGCCGCTTCGGCTTCGCCGGGGCCTCGGCCGCGGCGGTGTCGGCGGGCTTGGCCGCGGAGGAACCCCCGGCCTGCGCCTCCTTGATGACCTCGATCAGCTGGCTCTTGCGCATCCGCGCAGTGCCCCTGATGCCGAGGCCGGACGCGACCTGCTGCAGCTCGGCCAGGACCATGCCCTCGAGGCCGGTGCCGGAGCGGCGGCGCCGTGTGGTGGTGCCGGAGGCGGCACCTTCGGCGGGCGCGGCGGTGTCGACGTTGTTGTCGGCAGTAACGCCCATCAGATCGGTGGTGTCGCTCACGAAGGGTCCTTCCCTGGAGCGGACGTCGGCCTTCTGGCTCGGCGACCGGTTGTGCTGTCCGACGGTGGTCCCGGGGTACGGACCGTGTCGGAGCGGTGGTCCCGCCGGTGCAGATCAACGGCGGAGAGATAGACATGCAAGACGTGCAAGGCCCGGCCCGATGACCCCCTGCTCGACCCACTCTCCTGGCTGAGCGAGGGGTGTCGTGCCGGTTCCGGAGCGTGCTCGACACTGCTCAGGCAGGCTGCTCAGGCAGTGTGGGAGGCTCCCGGAAGAATGGTGGTCCCGCTACGGGACGCGCAGCACCGCGCCGATTCGACGACGGTTGCAGACTTGAGGTTAACACTACCGGCTCCAACAAACATTCCCCCTCTCACTCACCGGCAATCGTCGATCACTGCGGGGACAGCGGCATGACGCTCGCCCCCGCCGCGTCGAAGGCGAGCCGGTTCGCGGCCCAGCCCTCGCCCGCCAGCAGCGCGACCTTGTCGGCCGCACCGTCCTCGGCCAGTGCCAGGACCGTCGGTCCCGCACCGGAGATGACCGCGGGGACGCCGTCGGCGCGCAGTCGGTTGACCAGCGCGATGCTCTCGGGCATCGCGGGGGCCCGGTACTCCTGGTGGAGCCGGTCCTCGGTGGCCGGGAGCAGCAGTTCGGGACGCCTGGTCAGGGCCTCGACGAGGAGCGCGGAGCGCCCGGCGTTGGCGGCGGCGTCGACGTGCGGGACGGTGCGCGGCAGGAGGCCGCGGGCGGTCTCGGTGAGCACCGGCCTGCCCGGCACGAAAACCACCGGAACGACGGAATCCGAGGGGTCCATCCTGATCGCCCTGGCGGCGCCGGCCTCGGTCCAGGCGAGGGTGAAACCGCCGAGCAGGCAGGCGGCCACGTTGTCCGGGTGGCCCTCGATCTCGGTCGCGAGCTCCAGCAGGGCCGCGTCGTCGAGGCGGGCGTCGCCGCCTATCGTCACGGCACGGGCGGCGACGATGCCGGCGCAGATGGCGGCGGACGACGAGCCGAGGCCGCGGCCGTGCGGGATGCGGTTGGCGCAGACGACCTCGAGGCCGCGCGGCTGCCCGCCGAGCAGGTCGAAGGCCGTGCGCAGGGAGCGCACCAGCAGGTGGTTCTCGTCGCGCGGCAGGCTGTCCTCGCCCTCGCCCGCGATGTCGATGTGCAGACCGGAGTCCGCGACCCGTACGACGACGTCGTCGTACAGGCCGAGCGACAGTCCGAGGGCGTCGAAGCCCGGACCGAGATTGGCGCTGGTGGCGGGGACGCGCACCCGGACAGCGGCGGCGCGGAACGCTGGACCGGCCATCGCTCGACGTTTCTCCTTGGTTCTGAACTGCGGGATGTACGGGATGTTCCGAGAGGTACGAACACCCGGACCCGGGGCGGCAACGGCGGCGGCAAGCCGCACGGCATATGCGGCGGACGGGTTCGGGTACAGCCTATCGAAGGAAGGTTCACCTGCGACATAGGGCGCACAGGAGGCGCACGATGCGTGTCGCGGGCCCGTCCGTGCCCCCCGCGCGACACGTTGTCCCGGTTGCCCGGATTTACCATGCAGACATTCCTCCGGCATGTGCCGGGGACGCGGCGCGGGGAGTCAACGCGGGGGCGGCGGACGGCTCTTGAGCCGCACCGTCGCCCCCCGGGGGCACGGCGTCCGTACCGGCGCGCGGCCGGTACGGATGCCGGGCGGCCCGTCAGGCGAGGCCGAGGCGCTCGGCGGCGGCGGAGGCGTCGACCGGGACGGTGACCGGCTGCGGCGCGCCGGCGACGGCCCAGTCGGGGTCCTTGAGCCCGTTGCCGGTGACGGTGCAGACGATCCGCTGGCCCGGGTCGACCTTGCCCTGCTCGGCCGCCTTCAGCAGACCGGCCACCGACGCGGCCGAGGCGGGCTCGACGAAGACGCCCTCCTGCGAGGCCAACAGACGGTAGGCGCGCAGGATCTCACGGTCCGTCACCTCGTCGATGAAGCCGCCGGAGTCGTCGCGCGCGGCCAGCGCCTGCGTCCACGACGCCGGGTTGCCGATGCGGATGGCGGTGGCGATCGTCGACGGGTCCTTGACGACCTCGCCGCGCACGATCGGCGCGGACCCGGACGCCTGGAAACCCCACATCCGCGGCTTGCGGGCGGACACGCCGTCCGCGGCGTACTCCGTGTACCCCTTCCAGTACGCCGTGATGTTGCCGGCGTTGCCGACCGGCAGCACATGGATGTCGGGGGCGTCGCCGAGGGCGTCCACGATCTCGAAGGAGGCCGTCTTCTGGCCCTCGATGCGGTACGGGTTGACCGAATTGACCAGCGCCACCGGGTAGTTCTCCGACAGGGCCCGGGCCAGGTTCAGGCAGTCGTCGAAGTTGCCGTCGACCTGGAGGATGCGCGAGCCGTAGACCAGCGCCTGGCCCATCTTGCCGAGCGCGATCTTGCCCTGCGGCACGAGCACCGCGCAGACCATGCCCGCGCGCACCGCGTAGGCGGCCGCGGAGGCGGAGGTGTTGCCGGTGGAGGCGCAGATGACGGCCTGCGCGCCCTCCTCCTTCGCACGGGTGATCGCCATCGTCATGCCGCGGTCCTTGAAGGACCCGGTGGGGTTGGCGCCCTCGACCTTGAGATGCACCTCGCAGCCCGTGCGCTCGGAGAGGACCTGCGCCGGGACGAGCGGCGTGCCACCCTCACGGAGCGTGACGACCGGCGTCGTGTCCGTGACCGGAAGGCGGTCCCGGTACTCCTCGATGATGCCGCGCCACTGGTGGGTGCCGTTTGTCATGGGTCCCTTACTCCCCTTCAACACGCATGATGCTGGCGACACCGCGCACGGTGTCGAGCTTGCGCAGCGCCTCGACGGTCCCGGAGAGGGCGGCGTCGGGCGCGCGGTGGGTGACGACGACGAGGGACGCCTCGCCGTCCTTGCCCTTCTGGCGGACCGTGTCGATCGATACGCCGTGCTCGGCGAAGACCGTCGCGACCTGGGCGAGCACGCCCGGCTTGTCGGCCACGTCGAGACTGATGTGGTACCGCGTGACCACGTCGCCCATGTGACTCACGGGCAGCTGCGTGTACGCGGACTCGCCCGGCCCCGTTGCCTGGGCGAGCTTGTTGCGGCACACGGCGACCAGGTCGCCGAGGACCGCGGACGCGGTGGGCGAGCCGCCCGCGCCGGGACCGTAGAACATCAGCCGGCCGGCCGCCTCCGCCTCGACGAAGACCGCGTTGTACGCCTCGCGGACGGAGGCCAGCGGGTGGCTGAGCGGGATCATCGCGGGATGCACCCGGGCGGTCACCGACCGCCCGTCGGCCGCGCGCTCGCAGATGGCGAGCAGCTTGACGGTGCACCCCATGCGTTTCGCGGACGCCATGTCGGCGGCGGTGACCTCGGTGATGCCCTCGCGGTGCACGTCGTCGAGGCGCACCCGGGTGTGGAAGGCGATCCCCGCGAGGATCGCGGCCTTCGCGGCGGCGTCGAAGCCCTCCACGTCGGCGGTGGGGTCGGCCTCCGCGTACCCGAGGGCGGTCGCCTCGTCGAGCGCCTCCGAGTAGCCGGCGCCGGTGCGCTCCATCTTGTCGAGGATGAAGTTGGTGGTGCCGTTGACGATGCCGAGCACCCGGTTGACCTTGTCGCCCGCCAGGGACTCGCGCAGCGGGCGGATCAGCGGGATGGCGCCGGCGACCGCGGCCTCGAAGTACAGGTCGCGGCCGTGCTTCTCGGCCGCCTCGTACAGGGTCGCGCCGTCCTCGGCGAGCAGCGCCTTGTTGGCGGAGACCACGGACGCGCCGTGCTCGAAGGCGGTGGTGATGAGCGTGCGCGCCGGTTCGATGCCGCCGATGACCTCGACGACGACGTCGATGTCGTCCCGGGAGACGAGCGCGGCGGCGTCGGTGGTGACCAGCTCGGGGGCGATGCCCTCGCGCACCTTCTGGGGGCGGCGCACGGCGACCCCGGCCAGCTCCACCGGGGCCCCGATACGCGCGGCGAGGTCGTCCGCGTGCGTCGTCATGAGTCGCGCCACCTCTGAGCCGACCACACCACAGCCCAGCAGCGCCACCTTCAGCGGACGCGTACGCATCATCCGACCTCGTTTCGTTTCCTTCTACGGTTCGACCAGTCTCACCCACCGGACCGGAGTTTCTGTCCTCCGTCCGGCATGCGAGACATCTATCTCAGCTATCCGACATCGAGACGCAGGAGATCTTCCTCCGTCTCGCGCCGGACGATCACCCGCGCCGCGCCGTCGCGCACGGCGACCACCGGGGGACGCAGGGCGTGGTTGTAGTTGCTGGCCATGGAGCGGCAGTACGCGCCGGTGGCCGGTACGGCGATCAGGTCGCCGGGCGCCAGGTCGGCGGGCAGGAACGCGTCCTTGACCACGATGTCACCACTCTCGCAGTGCTTGCCGACGACCCGGCTCAGCATCGGCTCCGCGTCGGACGTCCGCGACACCAGAGCCACGCTGTACTCGGCGTCGTAGAGCGCGGTGCGGATGTTGTCGGACATCCCGCCGTCGACGCTCACGTAGGTCCGCAGCCCTTCCAGCGGCTTGACCGTGCCGACCTCGTACAGCGTGAACGCCGTCGGGCCGACGATCGCGCGCCCCGGCTCCACCGAGATCCGCGGCGTCCGCAGCCCGGCCGCCTCGCACTCGCGGGTGACGATCTCGCCGAGCGCCTTCGCGATCTCGTGCGGCTCGCGCGGGTCGTCGTCGGACGTGTAGGCGATGCCGAGGCCGCCGCCGAGGTCGATCTCCGGAAGTTCCACGCCGTGCTCGTCGCGCACCTCGGCCAGCAGCTGCACCACCCGGCGTGCCGACACCTCGAACCCGGCCATGTCGAAGATCTGCGAGCCGATGTGCGAGTGGATGCCGATGAGCTCCAGGCCGTCCAGCCGCAGCGCCCGGCGCACCGCCTCGGCGGCCTGCCCGCCGGCCAGCGCGATGCCGAACTTCTGGTCCTCGTGCGCCGTGGCGATGAACTCGTGGGTGTGGGCCTCGACGCCGACCGTCACCCGGATCTGCACCCGCTGGCGGACGCCGGCCTCCTGGGCGATGTGCGCGACCCGCGCGATCTCCTGGAACGAGTCGAGCACGATCCGGCCGACCCCGGCCCCGACCGCGCGGCGGATCTCGCCCTCCGACTTGTTGTTGCCGTGGAAGGCGATGCGTTCGGCCGGCATCCCGGCGTCGAGGGCGGTCGCCAGCTCTCCCCCGGAACACACGTCCAGGTTCAGCCCCTCCTCCTTCAGCCAGCGCACCACCGCGCGGCTCAGGAACGCCTTGCCGGCGTAGAAGACGTCCGCGTCCTTGCCGAACGCCTCCGCCCAGGCGCGGCAGCGGGCCCGGAAGTCCGTCTCGTCGAGGAAGTAGGCGGGCGTGCCGAACTCCTCGGCCAGCCGGGTCACTTCGATCCCCCCGACGGTCACGGTGCCCTCGTCGTTGCGGCTGACCGTCCTCGCCCACACCTTCTCGTCGAGGGCGTTCAGGTCGGCCGGCGGCGCGGTCCAGTGGCCCTCGGGGAGGACGTCCGCGTGACGGGGACCGGCGGGGTGTGCGGATCGGCTCATCTGTCTCTCACATCTCACAGGTGTTCGGGTGCGCTGATGCCGAGCAGGGACAGGCCACCGGCGAGCACCGTCCCGGCGGCCTCGGCGAGGGCCAGCCGGGAGCGGTGGGCGGCCGAGGGTTTCTCGTCCCCCACGGGCAGCACCCCGTGCTGGAAGGCCAGCAGGGCCTCGGCCGTCGCCTCCAGGTGCCGGGCGAGCCGGTCGGGCGCGCGCAGCCGGGCGGCGTCGGCAACGACGACGGGGAAGTCGGCGATCGCCTGCGTGAGGACGGGGGCGTCGACGACCTCCTCGGGCGCCGCCGCGAAACCGAGCAGGCCGGCGCCCCGGGTCAGCGCCCGCGCGCGGGCGTGGGCGTACCGCACGGTGAAGAGCGGGTTGCGCTCGTGCTGCACGAGGAGGTCCCCGGTACGGGGGCGGTCGTGCGCGGCGGCGGAGAGCATGGCCCAGCGGGCGGCGTCCTCCCCGAGCTCGGCCACGAGGCCGGGGCGGGCGGGCACGGGCCGGGGCGCCGCCGCGACGGGGGCGGCGCCCATGCGGCCGAGCACCTCGGCCCAGAGGGCGGCACGGTCCTGGGGGGCGGGGTGGTCCCGGGGGGCGGGGTGGTCGCCGAGGGCGGGGTGCGGCGGGCCGGGTGCCTGTGCGGCCTCGGGCCGGTCGGAGGCGTCTCCAGCGGGGGCGGGGGCGTCGGCGGGACGCACCCCGGGCGTGCCGGGCGCCGATCCCTCCGCGGCACCCGCGGGCATGCCGTACCCGGCCCCCGCCGCGCGCACGGCAGCGACCAGGCGCTGCTGGGCGCTTCCCTCCAGCGTGACGTTCAGGAATCCGGGGCCGGTGATCTCGACCCGTTCGATGCCGGGGGCCCGCGCGATGCGCTCGCCCAGCACCCCGGCCACCTCCCGGGGCGGCCGCCCCGCGGGGCCCGCGAGCTTCAGCGCGATCCCGGTGGCCCAGTCCCCGGTGCCTCCGGGGCGCGGGCGCTCCACGCGGACACTCGCCGGCTCGGGGACCTCCACCGCCAGCGCGCCCTCCTCGACCGCACGGCACACGGCACGCGCGACGGTACGGGACAGCTCGGCGGGGGTCACGGCACAAGCGTATGGGAGGAAGGGGGTCCCTCCGCCAACCGGTTTCGCCATGCGGGCAGAGGGCGGGGTGTGCCCTGATGGGACGGGGTGCGGGGCGAGGCGGCGGGGAGGCCGCACGGGAACAGGAGCAAGGCGTTCCGGTACCGCCGGACACGGTGCCGCGGGCGGGGCGGGGCCGCGCAGGCATCAGGCGGACCGCCGCTGCCGACCTGCCGACCGCAGCAGGGACGACGGAGCGCTGCCGGCCCCTCGGCCACCGGACGGGCCCGCAGTCCCCTCAGCCGTGGGCGGGTCGCGGCGCGGGGGCCTGGGCGCCGCCCTCCACGGACGGGGGCTCCTCTCGCCGCTCGCCGGGCTGCTGCCGCTCCCGCTGCGTCAGCCGGCGCACGACCCGCACCAGCTCCGTCGGTTCGAACGGCTTGGCGAGGAACGCGTCCACACCGGCCGCCACACCGGTCTCCACCTCGTACGGGGTGCAGGCGCTGATGATGGCCAGAGGCAGGTGCCTGGTCCGCACGTCGGCTCTGAGCCGTGCAGCGGTGCGCAGCCCGTCGAGACGGGGCATGACGACATCGAGCGTGATGGCATCGGGCTGCACCCGGTGCACGACTTCCAGACACTCGACACCATCGGCCGCGGTCACGACCTCGAAGCCCTCCAGCTCGAGATTGACCCTGATCAGCTGCCGAATCACCCGGTTGTCGTCGACAACGAGCACTCGGCGCGGCACGCCGGACACAGCATCGAGAGTAGGTCGGGCGCCGTGACCGCGTCCCGCTTTTCCCCACTTCCGCCCCCTCCGGGGGACGCGGGAGCACACCGGGGGCGTACGGAAGCACCGCCCGTGTCACAACACCCCTCAGGGGCAGCCCCGTTGGCCCGCGCCGGGGCACGCCGCACCCTTCCGCCCACCCGCACGCGACCCGGCCGAGGACGATCTTCGCGGGACCCGCCGCGGACTCGAAATACCTGTTCACGGAGACCCTCCGCGAGCTGGTAGGGTTCTACCCGTCGCCACGCACCAGCGCGGCGCACGCCCCCGTAGCTCAGGGGATAGAGCAACGGCCTCCGGAGCCGTGTGCGCAGGTTCGAATCCTGCCGGGGGCACTTCACAGGAAGTGCCAAAGAAGCCCCTGACCTGCAGAAATGCGGGTCAGGGGTTATTTGTTCATGTCAGAACGCACACGGCCCACGTGACCGTTGCACTTCCCGACATCCTCACATCTGTGCGCCCGTGACCTGCACTTTTACCTTGACCCACCTGCGAGATCCGGCGTGCCAGACCGCTCGAAACCAGCTCGCGCGGGACATGCGTGGGACGCGAGGTTAATGTGGATCGCTCGGTTCGCCACGAGGAGCGTGACGATCCATCAGTTGTATTCGTCCAGAAGCGCTTCGATGCGCCTGTTGGCGAGGGCCTGACGCCCGTAGAGGTACTTCGCGTACCGGGTCATGAGCACCACGTTGACGAGCGTCATACGCTTGCGCCGCTGCGTCTCGGCAGCCGCGACCCTGCCGTCCCGCTTCAGCCGGAGAGCCTGCAACACACCGCGCATCACGACCGGGTCGAGCAGGTCGTCCAAGGGGGGTGAAGCCCGGGCGACCCAGTCCAGAGCGAGCCGCACCTCTGTGGGTGCCGTGCGCGTATCAGGCCGGGGGATCACGAACGCCCAGTTCCGCAGCGCCCGCCGCAACAGCTCGTCATCCGGCCGGCCTCGCGGCTTTCGGAGCATGGCCTCGGTGATCGAGCACAGTGCATCGTTGGTCTCGCTCCGGGTCTTCGCCGCGACCTGCACCAACGCGCCTCCACATATTCGAGCGAGAAGGCGTACCAACTGCTGAGGGCCGGACCGCGCCCCTCCCTCACCCGGCCGAAGTCATCAGCGGCGGCTTCCCTGACGGCCCGGACCAACGAGGACCCGATCTCGTCGGCAAGCACCCTGACGTCCGCCCCGTCCCCCGCCGCGCGCCCCCGGCGGGACGGTGCGGCAACCACCGTCCTCTGCCCACGCCCCCTCCTGGGAGCACCTCGTACCCGACCTGCCGAACTTCGCATGGCGTCCACCGCCTCTCTCCAGGTCAACGCGTCGCCTGCGGCAGCCATGCCAGTGGGGAAGGCCCCCGCAACGGGGAGGATGACAGGTAGGATGGGTAGCATGAGTGAGCCCACCGGCAAGTACTCGATCACCATGCCGCGCGACATCGCCGAGGCCGCCAAGGCCCGCAGCGGCCCCTCCGGCCTGTCCGCCTACGTAGCCGCGGCCGTGACCCGCCAGATCGAACGCGACAACCTCAACGAACTCATCACCGTCGCCGAGGCCGAGCACGGCCCCGTCACGGACGAAGAGATCCAGGCCCTGCGCGACCAGCTCGCCCAGGCACGACGCGAGCAGGCACAGCACGGAGCGAACGCCGCGTGACCCGCTCCCCCGCGGTCCCCGGCGGCACCCTCGTCCTGGATGGCGAAGGGCTGGCCAAGGCCGTCCTGCGCGACCGCACGGTCACCGGCTGGCTCGCCCTGGCCCGCGCCGACGACCTGCGCGTGATCACCTCCGCGGCCACCCTCGTGGAAGTGGTCCACCCCCGCATCAACCGACCGGCCCTGGAGTGGACGCTCTCCCGACTGGTCATCGAACCGATCACCGAGCCGATCGCCCGCCACGCGGCCGTCCTCCTCGCCGAAGCCGGCTTGCACGGCCACAAGTACGCCATCGACGCCATGCTCGCAGCCACCGCGCTCGCCGCACCAGGTCCCGTCACGATCCTCACCTCCGACCCCGAGGACCTCGTAATGCTGTGCGGCACACAGGCCACGGTCATCAAGATCTGACTGTCGACTGACAGAAGCACCACGTGATCAGCTTGATGCACTGCTGGACATGACGAAGAACGGCGCAGGCGACGTGAAGACGAAGTACATCGCCTACAACCGAGTTCGCCGTTCGGCCTTCGGGTCTGGTGCAGGAGCGGGTGACAGGTTGAGTCACGCGGCGCCCGTCCAGCCGGTCTGCCTCAACGTCGGCATGAGGCGGGTGAGCACGTACGCAGCCACGGGTGTCTCGCGGTCCTCGTCCTCGAACACGATCGAGTGCTGGAATCGCTCGATGTCCTGAGGGTCCTTCGGATCGAAGGACGGGGTGAGCGACACGCCCGGGCGAGCCACCAGTTGGCACAGGAACGCCGCTCCGCACCCCTCCGCCAGTTGCGCCGTGGTCAGAGCCCGCTTCTGCCGTGGCCTCCCGCCCGGCTGCGGCAGGGAGAGGAAGGCCGTGATCCGCCGGCGTCCCGTGGACACCTCGGCTATGCCGGCCCGGTGCCGGCCGTGCAGGTTGGCCAGTGCGGCGGGCATCTCCGGTAACAGGGGGAGCTGCTGCAGGACCACGTCCCTCTCACCGCCGTCCCACCGGGTGTCGTGGATCGTGAGCCGCGGGCGGCCGGCGGCCTCCAGGTGCCATTCGGTGGCGAATCCCGCGTCGGGGACGCCGGAGGTCGTGGTGCCCTGCTTGGGTACGTAGTCGCACGAGTGCTTCAGAGTGAGAGTGGAGCCGAATGCGGTCACGTGCCATCTCCTGTGCGGAACCGAGGGCCTGGGAACTGCGCGGACCGGAAGACGCTCACGGCTGTGGCTGTGCCGTGGAGCGCTCTGGCCACGTCTTCGGGACGGAGCGGCCGGTGCCCACTGCCGTCCGTCCTGCATCGGATATAGCACCTGATACGGGGAGTTGGCCCGGGAAGTGACGATCCCGTCGACCACGCGTGGCACGGTCGGGGGCGGCACGTGCCGTGCCTGCCACGCAGGCGGGCGTCAGAGCAGGGCGGCCGGGAGGCGGGTGTCCGGGGCGGGGAGGTCCTGGCGGCGGGTGACGTTGAGTTTGCGGTAGACCCGGGTGAGGTGCTGCTCGACCGTGCTGACGGTGATGTGCAGCTTCCGCCCGATGTCCCGGTTGGAGTACCCCATCGCGGCGAGCCCCGCCACCTTGCTCTCGGCGCCGCTGAGTTCCGCGCCGCCGGGCAGGACGGGCTCGCTGCCCGCCTGCGCGCCGGTGGGCGGGCGCAGCCGGTCCAGCAGGCCGTGGGCGCCGCAGGACTCGGCCGCGCCGCGGGCCCTGCGCGCCGCGTACCTCGCCCGTTTGCTCTCGCCCAGGGTCTCGTGCGCGTCGGTGGCGTCGACGAGCGCGGCGGCCAGTTCGTAGCGGTCGCCGCATGCCTTGAGGACGTCGGCGGCCTCCCGGAGGATGTCCGGCCGCCGCTCGGGGCGGGACACCGCGGCCAGGGTCCGCAGGGCGATCCCGTAGGAGCGGCCGGGCGGGCCCGCGCGGAGCATGTCCAGTTCCTCGGCGACCAGGCGCCGGGCGCGCACCGTCTCCCCGATCCGCGCCAGCGCCTGCGCGGCGCCGCTGCGCCACGGGACGAGACCGGGCGCGTCCATCCGCCAGCGCTGCATCAGCACACCGCAGTCGAGGAAGTCGCGCAGCGCGGCGTGGGGCCGGGACGTGTGGAGGCAGTAGCGGCCGCGGGCGTGGCGGTAGTGGAGTCCGCCTCGGCCGTCGTGCATCTCGGCGGGCACGGGACGCTGCAGGAGGGTGCCCGCGTCGTCGGGGCGGCCCGCGGCGAGGTGGGTGAGGACGGCGGTGGCGAGCGGGGTCCCGATCTCCGCCCCCCAGTCCCCCGCCGTCATCCCCGACAGCGCCGCCGCCGCGTGGCGCTCCGCGTCGGGCAGCATGCCCTGCCGCAGGGCGGCCTGGGCCGCCAGGGAGTCCAGCTGGGCCCGCCAGGCGGGGGCGTGGACCAGGCCGGACTCGGCGAGCAGGGTCGAGCACCACGCGGACGCGGTCGCGGCCCGGTCCGCGTAGACCAGCGCGGAGAGCGCCAGGGTCAGTGGTTCCAGGGTGTGTTCGGTGACGTGGTAGATCCGCAGGGCCTGTTCGGCCTCGTGGATGCCGCGCTCGTCGCCGCCGCCGCCCAGCACGGAGGCGAGCAGCCGGGTGGCCCGCCAGCGCAGGGCGTCCCCGTCGGACTCGGGGCCGCGGGTGCTCTGCCAGGGTGCGGCGTCGGCGGAGAACTCCCGGGCGACACCGGGGTAGGAGACCGCGAGCCAGAGGCCGAGCAGTCGCTTCGGCGCCGCGGCGGGGTCGCGCCGCCCGCTGCCGGTCCCGTCGAGCCGGCGCAGGAGTTCGCGGGCCTCGGCGTGCCGGCCGTCCTGGAGCAGGCAGCGCACCATGACGGCGGCGTGTGCGGCGTCGAAGCGCGAGGTGGCGAGGTGGCGGACGACCGGGTCGAGGCGCCGGAGTGCGGCGCGGGGGCTGCTGCGGCGCTGGAGCCGGGCCAGGTCGACGAGTATCGCCGCGCGGTCGCAGCCGCCGGACGCCGACCGGTGCGCCAGTTCCAGGTGGGCGGCCGCCTGGGGGACGCGGTTCTCGGCCGCGGCCAGTTCGGCGGCGTCCCGCAGGACGGGCACGGCCCAGGTCCACCGTTCGTCGGCGACGTCCAGCGGGCCGGGGGCGGCGGTGAGGTACGACGCGACGACCGGGGACGGCGCCCCGGAGTCGTAGAGCACGCGGGCGACGCGGGCTTCGAGGCCGGTGCGCACGGCGTCCGGTGTCCGCGCGAGCACGGCCGCCCGCACCGCGGGGTGGCGGAGGCCGCCGTCCGCGGCGAGGCCGGTGCCGCGCAGCAGGGCGAGCAGGCGGTCGGCGGTGCGGGGCGGGACGTCCAGGGCGCGCCCGAGGAGTGCCGCGCTCGATCGGTCGCCGAGCAGGGCGAGCACCCGCGCGGCCTCCAGCGCCTCGGCCCCCGAACGTCGCAGACAGAGAGTGACGGCCTGCCGGAAGGCGTCGCCCACGGCCGCGCCCCGGCCGTCCGCCGCGGCGGGCGGGCCCGATTCCACGTCGGTGGCGAATGCGTGGACGAGAAGGGGATTACCGCCGGTTACCTCTGCGCATTCCTCGGTCAGACCCGGCGTATTCAGCCCTCCGAGGCGCGCGCCGAGGATTTCCGATATCCCCGGGTGCGAGAGGAGGGAAAGGCGGATGTATTCCACGTCCGTCCGCTGGTGCAGCTCGTCCTGGAACAGCGGGCAGACGGGAAGCGTCTCGTCCGGTTCGACGAAGACCATCGCGGTGCGCACCGTGCGGGAGCGCCGTACGAAGTAGAGGAGGTACGCCAGGGAGCGGGCGTCGGCATGGCCGATGTCGTCGACGACGATGCCGACGGGCGTGCGGGCGGCGATGCCCGCGACGACGGCCCACAGTTCCTCGGCGACGGCCGCGTCCTCGGGACTCATGTGCGCCGTCTCCTCGCCGGTCCGCGGGTCCGCGCCGTCCGCGCCCCTGCGCAGCAGTTCGGCGACCCGGCGGGCCGGTCCGGGACCGAGGGGCGCCGCGGCGAAGAGCTGCCGGACCACTCCCAGCGGGAGATTCTGCTCCGCCCGGGAGCACTGGGCGCTCAACAGGGCCAAGGGCGGGGCGAGTCCGTCGAGCGCCTCCGCGAGGAGTGCCGTCCTGCCGCTGCCGGCGGGGCCGCTGACGACGACGATCCGCCCTCTGCCGCCGCCGGGCTGTGCGAGCACCCCGCGCAGACGGCATGTTTCACCGCTTCGTTCCGCTAGGACCATCGACTGTTCAACCCCCGTTGCGCAACGCCGATATGCGCACGACACCGCGGGGTGAAAGGGCGGGCGGGGCACGTGATGATTTCCCCGTACATCCGGTCATGATGCGAATTCCCCGCGCGGACCCGTCCCCCGAAAGCCCCCGGACCCCCTCGTCCGCGAGTGGCGTCATGCACCCTCAAACATAACCGGCAAAGAGTAAAGCAAAGGTAAAGAAAATCCCATGCGCGAGAAAACCCGCACCCTGTCGGTTGACCATTGAATTAATTGGCCGACGGCCACGGCCCGCTGCCGGCCGGCGGAGTGCGCCGCTCCTCCGGCCCCACGGGCCCGGCGGGCCGGGGGCCGCAGCACCGCGCCCCATACACCCCTCCCGGGCCGGCCGTACAGGGCAGCAACCGGCCAACAGGGGTTGCCGCAGGGGTGCTTCCCGCCCGCCGCGGGCGGGAGGCGGCCCGCCGCGCGGGCGGCCCGGACCGGCCCGCCGGGAGCCGTCCGGACCCGTCGCTCGCCCGGTCCGCCCACCGGCCTTTCCGCTTCTCGGGGCACACGGGGGACACGTGGCGGCACCCGCCGGCGCGCTCGGCGGCACCCGCCGCGACAGCCGTCGGACGGACCCGCCGCGACCGTCCGTCAGGTGCACGGGCCCGGTATTCGGGCGGGGGTCCACTGGGGCGATTAGGGGTTGTTCCGCGGGATTCCAGATGTAAGCCTCGTCACGTCAGCCCCCAAGGCGAAACAATCGAGGTATTCCCCCCGCCGGACCCCGGTCCGTCGTGTGCACGGATTCCGGCGTCCGTACCCGTGTCCGGCTTCCCCGCCGGCGTCGCACCTCGCGGCCCGTGGCCGCCGCAGCTCGCGGTGACCACGGAAAGCGCAGGTCAGGTGCGTGTCGGCCGTGGCGAGAGCCACGGCATGCGCACCCGGCCCGGCACACCGGCACGCCCATGAGGACGTGCCGTCCCTGTCAGTGAGATTTCCCGTCCCGGAGGTGTTCATTTTGTCGCAGATCAAGGTACTGCTGGTCGGTGGACCGTCCTTCTTTCCTCCTGAAGAGCGGGTGCAGTTCACGGCCTCGCTGACGGAGAAGATCAAGCACCGTTTCGGTGCCGGATACGAGCATTTCCTGCACGAGGGCGAATACGAGAAGCTCGACGGCGACGACATCCCGGTGTTCGTCTGGAAGACGCGCACGGCGATAGCGGAGTGAGCAGACGGCGGCCGGGAGACCCCGGCCGCCGCCGCCGCGTGTCCAACGACGATCGATCCCGGAAGAGGTGTGTCAATGACGATCGCGCCGGAGGCCCCGCCCAGCGGGGCCCGCTCCGAGGTGACGTCGCATCAGGAGACCCGTGGCCGGGTCGCGCAGTTGCGTGCCCTGCGGGAGCAGGCGGAGCGTGGCCCGAGTGACCGGGCGACCGAGGCGCAGCATGCGAAGGGGAAGCTGACCGCGCGTGAGCGGATCGCTCTGCTGCTGGACGAGGGTTCGTTCCGTGAGGTCGAGCAGTTGCGGCGGCATCGTGCGTCGGGGTTCGGTCTGGAGGCGAAGCGGCCGTACACGGACGGTGTGGTGACCGGCTGGGGGACGGTGGAGGGCCGGACGGTCTTCGTGTACGCGCATGATTTCCGGATCTTCGGGGGTGCGCTGGGCGAGGCGCATGCGACGAAGATCCACAAGATCATGGACATGGCGATTTCGGCGGGTGCTCCGCTGGTGTCGCTGAACGACGGTGCGGGTGCGCGGATCCAGGAGGGCGTGAGCGCTCTGGCCGGGTACGGCGGGATCTTCCAGCGGAACACGAGGGCGTCGGGTGTGATCCCGCAGATCTCGGTGATGCTGGGCCCGTGTGCGGGCGGTGCGGCCTACAGTCCGGCGCTGACGGACTTCGTGTTCATGGTCCGTGAGACCTCGCAGATGTTCATCACCGGTCCGGACGTGGTGAAGGCGGTGACCGGCGAGGAGATCACGCAGAACGGGCTGGGCGGCGCGGACGTGCACGCCGAGACGTCGGGCGTCGCGCACTTCGCGTACGACGACGAGGAGACCTGCATCGCGGAGGTCCGCTACCTCCTGTCCATGCTCCCCTCCAACAACCGGGAACTGCCGCCGCGTTCGGAGCCGGCCGACGGTCCGGACCGGCGCTGCGACACACTGCTGGACATCGTGCCGATCGACGGCGGCCGCCCGTACGACATGCGCGAGGTGATCGCCGAACTCGTCGACGAGGGCGACCACATGGAGGTCCACGAACGGTGGGCCACCAGCGTCATCACCACCCTCGCCCGTCTCGACGGCCAGGTCGTCGGCATCGTCGCCAGCCAGCCGCGGTCCTTCGCGGGAGTGCTCGACATCCACTCGTCCGAGAAGGCCGCGCGCTTCGTGCAGATGTGCGACGCCTTCAACATCCCCATCGTCACGCTCGTGGACGTGCCGGGCTTCCTGCCGGGCGTGGACCAGGAGCACGGCGGCATCATCCGCCACGGCGCCAAGCTGCTCTACGCCTACTGCAACGCCACCGTGCCCCGGATCTCGCTGATCCTGCGCAAGGCCTACGGCGGCGCCTACATCGTCATGGACTCCCAGTCCATCGGTGCCGACCTCACCTACGCCTGGCCCACCAACGAGATCGCCGTCATGGGCGCCGAAGGCGCGGCGAACGTCATCTTCCGCCGCCAGATCGCCGACGCCGACGACCCCGAGGCCATGCGCACCCGCATGGTCAAGGAGTACAAGGCCGAACTGATGCACCCCTACTACGCCGCGGAGCGCGGCCTCGTCGACGACGTCATCGACCCCGCCGACACCCGCGAGGTCCTCATCAGGTCCCTCGCCATGCTCCGCACCAAGCACGCCGACCTGCCGTCCCGCAAGCACGGCAACCCCCCGCAGTGACCACCGCCGAGGAGCACTCCGTGGAAACAGGCAGCGCACGGCCCCTGCTGCACGTGACGAAGGGGCACGCGGACCCCGACGAACTGGCCGCCGTGACGGCGGTCCTGATGGCCCGGGCGGGAGCACGCGCGGCGGACACGGCCGCCGGGCGCCCCGCGGACAGGCCCGCCGAACGCCCCGGCGGCGGGCGTCCGGCCACGCGCCCCGCGTTCCTCACCGCCCACTCCTGGCAGGGCGGGTCCTGAGGCAGCGGGCCCGTGCGCGCCACGGGCCGCCCCGCACGCGAAGGGAGCCGGATCCGCAGGCCGGATCCGGCTCCCTTCGGCGGTGCCGCACCTCGCACGGCGCCACCGGGAACAGCTGTGGGGAACAGCCGTCAGCAGTTGGGGCGCTTGCCGTGGTTCGCGCCCTTCTTCTTCCGCGCACGGCGCTTGTTGCCTCGCTTCGACATACCGACCATCTCCCTTGATCCAGGGCATTACGGGCGGTGGCCAGCCTAGCGCCGCACCCGCGGGGCCGCCTGCCCGGAACCTCCCGGCGCCCGGACGCACCCCGGCGCGCGCCCTTCGGACGGCCGGGCGCGGCACACCAGCGGCCGGCAGCGCGCCGGGGTCACGCCGAGCCGCGCCCGCGGGACGCCGCCTTGCGGGCGGCCTGCCCCGATCCGGCCGTCTTCTTCGCCGCGCTCCGCCCCGCCGAGGAGGAGCGGGCGGTGGACTTCTTCGCCGAGGACCCCGAGGCGGTGGCCGCGGCGGCCCGCTTCGCCGTGCTCTTCCGCGCGCTCCCGGCGCCCTCCTTCGCCGCCGGGCCGGAACGTCCTGCCGCTCCCGCCTTCCCCGCTCCCGCCTTCCCCGGCGCGCTCTTCTTCGCTCCACCGGTCCCCGCC
The DNA here is from genome assembly GCF_014489615.1 of Streptomyces genisteinicus. Taxonomy (GTDB): domain Bacteria; phylum Actinomycetota; class Actinomycetes; order Streptomycetales; family Streptomycetaceae; genus Streptomyces; species Streptomyces genisteinicus. The sequence continues at coordinate 4,970,109 of NZ_CP060825.1, read as the reverse complement.
GCGGACTTCCTGCCCGACGTCCCGCGCCCCGAGGGCCGCTTGAGCTCGGTGACCTCGGCGTCCCCGCCCGCCTCGGCGTCCTCGCCCCCGCGCGCCTGCCTGGCCGCCCGCACGCTGCTCTCCAGCGCCGCCATCAGGTCGATCACCTTGCCGCCCTCGCCGGCGCCCTCCGCCACCTCGGCGACCTCCCCGCCGCCCTCGACCTTGGTCGCGATCATCGCCTCGACCGCCTCGCGGTAGTCGTCGTGGAGCGAGTCGAGGTCGACCTCGCCGAGCGTGTCCATGAGGGCGTCGGCCAGGTCGAGTTCGGCGTCGCGCACGGTCACGTCGCCGCCCCCCGCGACGCTGTCGGGCGCCCGGATCTCGTCGGGCCAGAGCAGCCCGTGCAGGGTGACGACCTCGTCGACGACCCTGAGCATGCCGAGGCGCTCGCGCCCCCGCAGGGCGAACTTGGCGACGGCGACCCTGCCGCTGCGGCGGAGCGCCTCGCGGAGCAGCGTGTACGGCTTGGCCGCGGGCACGCCGTTGGCCGCCAGGTAGTACGCGGTGTCCATCTGGAGGGGGTCGATCTCGGACGCGGGCACGAACGCGACGATCTCGATCGTCTTCGTGGTGGGCAGCGGGAGGGCGGCGAGGTCCTCGTCCGTGATGGGGATCATCGAGCCGTCGGCGTCCTCGTACGCCTTGCCGATCTCGTCGCCCGGGACCTCCTTCTCCTCCAGCTCGCACACCTTGCGGTAGCGGATCCGGCCCCCGTCGGCCGCGTGGATCTGGCGGAAGGAGAGCGAGTGGTTCTCGGTCGCGTTGATGAGCTTGACCGGAATGCTGACCAGGCCGAAGGAGATCGCACCGTTCCATATCGAGCGCACGCCGTGCCCCTTCCGCGCCTTTGGTACCGAAATCATGGGATTCTCATCGTATGACGCCGATCACCGAGGTGGAGGGGCGACGGCTGACGCTCACCAACCTGGACAAGGTCATCCACCCCGCCACCGGGACCACCAAGGGCGAGATCGTCCACTACTACGCCGTCACCGCCGCCGCGATCCTCCCCCACCTGCGCGACCGGCCGGTCTCCTTCCTGCGGTACCCGGACGGGCCCGGCGGCCAGGTCTTCTTCACCAAGAACCCGCCACCGGGGATGCCCGGCTGGGTGCGCACCGCCCCGGTGCCGCGCTCGGACGACCCCGGTGCCCGCCAGGTCGTCGTGGACGACCTGGCGTCGCTGGTGTGGGCGGCCAACCTGGTGGTCGAGTTCCACACCCCGCAGTGGCGGGCAGGGGACCCGGGGGTCGCCGACCGCATGGTGTTCGACCTCGACCCCGGCGCACCGGCCGGCATGGACGAGTGCCGCGAGGTCGCGCTCTGGCTGCGCGACCGGCTGGCCCGGGACGGCCTCGACGCGTACGCCAAGACCTCGGGGTCCAAGGGGCTCCACCTGCTGGTCCCCCTGGCGCCGACGGCCTCGGCACGGGTCTCCGCGTACGCGCGGGCGCTGGCCGTGGCCGGCGAGGCGGCGCTGCCCCGGCTGGTGCTGCACCGGATGGCGCGGGCGCTGCGGCCGGGGAAGGTCTTCGTCGACCACAGCCAGAACGCGGCGGCGAAGACCACCGCGACGCCCTACACCCTGCGGGCCCGTCCCGAGCCCACCGTCTCGACGCCTGTGAGCTGGGACGAGATCGCGGCGGGCGGGGATCTGGTGTTCACCGCCGCCGACATCGCCCCGCGCCTGGCACGCCTCGGCGACCTGCTCGCGCCTTTGATCGACCCGGAGAATCCGGGGCGTCTTCCATGAGCATGCCCGGACCCCCGCTGCGGGTGGCGTCGGCGGAGCCGGTGGGCGCCCTCCCGCGCGGGACGGACCTCGCCTACGAACCCAAGTTCGACGGCCACCGGATGGTCGTCTTCGTCCGGCGGGAGGGCGTCCTGCTCCAGGCGCGTTCGGGCCGGATCGTGACCGCCGCCTTCCCGGACCTCGCCGCCGCGGCCCGGCGCCTGCCGGACGGGACCGTGCTCGACGGGGAGGTCGTCGTATGGCGCCAGGGGCGCACCGACTTCGCGGCCGTGCAGCGCCGCGCGGCCGCCACCGCCGCCCGGGCGCCCGCGCTCGCCCGGGCGCTGCCCGCCTCGTACGCGGCGTTCGACCTGCTCGCCGAGGACGGCGAGGACCTGCGGCCGCTCCCGTACGGGGAGCGCCGGGGGCGACTGGAGGCGCTGGTGGGGCCCCTGGGGCCGCCCCTGCAGCCGGTGCCGATGACGCGGGACCCGGCGCAGGCGCTGACGTGGTTCGCGACGCTGCACACGATCGGTGTCGAGGGGCTGGTGGTCAAGCGGGTGGACCAGGCGTACCGCGGCGGCTCCCGGACCTGGCGCAAACTGCGGCACACGACCGCCACGGACGCCGCGGTGACCGGCTTCACCGGTCCGCCCGCGCACCCCTCGGCCCTGGTGCTGACACTGCCGGACGACGACGCGCCGGTCGTCTCGGCGCCGCTCCCCCCGGCCCTGCGGGCCCAGGCGGGCGAGGTGCTCGCGGGCAGGACGGTGCCGGGCGGGGGCACCGCCGTGGCGGTCGGCGTGGGCGAGGTCGCGTACCGGCGGGTGGCGGCGGGCACGACGGCGGAGGTGGAGCGGGGGACGACCCGGCACCCGGTCGTCACGGTGCTGCGCCTGCGGCTGCCCGAGGAGCAGGAGCCGGAGCCGGAGCCATGACCGGCCGCGGCATCGGCATCGGCATCGGCATCGGCATCGGCATCGGCATCGGCGGAGATTAATCAAGTTTGACTAGCCGAGCGAGGGGGCACTGTCGTCACGCCGACGTCAGGAGCCGAAACGTGAACAGCGAGGAGTCCGCATGACCGTCCTGCCCGAGACCGGCCACACCCCCACCGCCGGGGAACTGGCGGAGATCGAGCGGTGGTTCGAGACCTACGACGCGCTCAGCGCGGCGCGTGACATCGAGGGCATGGCCGACATGGCCGTCTTCCCGCTCAACCTGGTCAGCGACGACGCCTCGGCCCGCGGCGCGTCGGCCCAGTGGGACCGGGAGCAGTTCGTCGCCACCATGACGCAGGTGATGGGCCAGGGCGGCGAACCGCTCTCGTTCTCCAGCGAGCGCACCCCCGTCTTCCTCTCCCCCGCGATGGTCGTGGTCTTCACCGATTCGGCCATGACCGCGGGCGGGACGACCGAACGGCTGCGCTACGCGGACGTGCTGATCCGGCGCGCGGACGGGTGGGCCTTCCAGACCATGATCCAGAGCGGCTGGGGCGAAAACCTCCGGTGAGCCCCACCCCGCGCGGACCATCCTGATCCGGCCGTTGTGCGCCGCCCGCCCCCGGCGCACACACGGGTCCGGAAGATCCGGGAAAAGCATGACCCGTACTCGGTTCGGTGCACGCTTCAACCGCGTTCCCCGACCGGCAGCGGTCCCCGCGTCGGCGCGGGAGGCCGCCGGGCGCGCCCGTGACGACGGCCCGGCGGCCCTGCGAGCGGCGCGATACCGGTCGCCCTGTCAGGACAGTGGGGCACACTCTCCCCAGACACATGGACGACGCGAGGTTCCTGGATGGGGGCAATGGTGTTCGCGGGGATCGACGAGGTCGACTGGGCATCTCTCGAGCATTCCTACGGCCCGGCCGACAACGTGCCGGAGTTACTGCGAGGTCTGGCGTCCGCGGATCCCGCGGAGCGCGAGAACGCACTGGACGGGATGTACGGGACGGTGCACCACCACGGCGACGTCTACGACTCGACGCTCGCCTGCATACCGTTCCTCATGGAACTGGTGGCCGATCCGCTGGTCGAGGACCGCGGGGCCATCATCGAGCTGCTGACCAGCATCGGCGGCATCGATCTCGACGGCGACGACGAACTGGACCCAGGTGACGAGGGGTTCGAGGACGCCGCCAACTACGCCATGGCCGCGTCGGCGGTGACGGCGGGCTGCGACGTGTTCCTGGACCTGGTCGGCGACCACGACCGGGAGGTGCGGCTCGTCGTGCCGCTGACGCTGGCCAACCTCCACGGCGACCCGGTGCGGGTGCTGCGCCTGCTGCGGCACCGGCTGGAGGTCGAGAAGGACGACGAGGTGCGCCTCGCCTGCCTGGAGGCGGGCGGGCGGATAGCGCTCCGGCACAAGGACCTGGCGCCCGACGTGGTCGAGTGGCTGACCGGCGTCATGGAACCCTCCTACTGCACCGGTCTGCGGCTGGGCGCGATCTCCCAGATCGCCCGGTGCGCGCCCGCGGCGCTGCCGCGCGACGTGGTGCCCTGGGTGACCGGGATGCTGCGCCGGCTGGACGAGGAGCCCGAGGTGCTGGGCGCGGCCGACCCGCTGCCGCCGTCGTTCACCGGCCCGCCCCGGGAGATACGGGCGGCCGCCGTGGCCGGCCGGACGGCGCCGTGGACCGCGGAACTGCTGCGCACCCTCCACAACGGCCTCGGCGACCGGGTGGACGACCGCATCGCCCTCCTGGCCGACCAGCTCAGCAGCCCCGACCGCGAGCGGCGGCTGGACGCGGTGCGGATGAGCGAGAGCCTGCTGCGCACCTGGCGGGGGGCATACGGCGATCTGGTCGCGCTCCTCGGTGAGCAGGTGGGCGACCGCGAGCCCCGGCTCGCGGACGCGGCCGCCGGCGTGCTGGGCGGCCTGTTCCAGCTCGCCGAGCCCGCCGCAGACGCGCTGCTGGAGCGGGTGGAGAACGACCCGAACTGCTGGGTGCGCTCCTGGGGCGAGGGCTCGGCCAGACTGGGCCGCCCGGTGATGGCCCTGGTCAGGGCGGGCGATCCGCGCGTGGTGCCGGTACTCGCCGGCATCCTCGGGCAGGGCGACGCGGCGGGCGACCTGGCCTGTTCGCTGGACAGCCTGGGCACCTCGGCCGCACCGCTGGCGCCCGCGCTGTGCGACCTGCTGTCCCGGGTCCGGCTCGACGGACACCTGCACGAGCAGGCCGCTCCCCTGCTGCGCGGCCTGTCGTCGCTGCGGGCCGCGGACCTGCTGCCCGACGCGGTGCCCGCGGTGCTGCGCGTGCTGCGCGGCGCCCCCGACCACACCCGCGAGCTGGTCGTGGACGAGGCGCTGCGGACCCTGACCGCTTTCGGGCCCGCCGCCCGCCCCGCCGTGCCCGAGCTGCGCGATCTGCTCGACCGGCCGCCGGCCGGGCTGTCCGCGCAGGCCGGCGCCCGCGCGGCGGGCGCGCTCTGGGCGATCGAGGGGGACGCGGACGCGATCCTTCCGGCACTGTGCGCCCTGCTCGGCGGGCCGGACCCCGACGGGCGGCACGCGGCGGCGGCGGTCGTCGGCGGCCTCGGCGCGGCCGGCGCCGCGGCGGCCGGCCCGCTCGGCGCGCTGCTCTGGTCGGCCGATCCGTGGACCCGGGTGGAGGCCGCGGCGGCACTCTGGCGGGTGACCGGCGACCCGGGCCGCGCCTGGCCCGTGCTGCGCCGGGCGTGGGCCGAGCTGCCGCACGCCCGGGTGCGGGTGGCCGGGGCGCTGGCCGACCTGTCGACCCGGGAGGCGGAGGGCGCGGACCGGCTGGTGGACCGCGAGCTGCTGACGGTGCGCCGTCACAACGCGGTGGGCGCCGGTGCGGGCGGTCATGACATCTTTGACGACGAGAGACTGCTGGCGCTGTGCAGGCGGGCGGTCACGGGGACGCCGTGAGCGGCACGGGCCCCGGCCCACCGGCGAGTGGCGGATCACGACGGAGGACATCGGAAATGATCATCTTCGGCACCAAGGGCTACCTGTACCAGCTGGCCATCCTCACCCTGGTCTGTGGCCACTGCGGCAACCCGTCGGCGCACACCCTGCGCAAGCGCGTCACCAAGTTCACCCTGTTCTTCATCCCGCTGTTCCCGTTCTCGACGAAGTACGCGACGCAGTGCACGTTCTGCGGCGCGGAGCAGCGGATCGAGGCGGCGCAGGCCGAGCAGCTCCAGCTCCAGGCCGCGGGCGGCCAGGCCCAGGGCGGGCAGCCGTACGGCCAGGGCTTCGACCAGGCCGCGGGGCAGGGCGGCCGGCCGGGGCAGCAGAACCCGTACCAGCACTGAGGAAACGTCACTTCGCCGCAGCCGCCGGGAAGACGCCCCCGGCGGCCCGTCCGGTCGGCGGGCGTGACGGGCGCCGGCGCGCGGCCCGGCAGGCGAGCGAGGCGCCGCCACGGGAGGCGAGCGAGGCGCGGCACGGCGGCGCGGGCGGGGCCGTGACACCGGGCCGATGACGCACTATGACATAAAGGGACAAAAACACTGAGGGCTTGCTACGTTGCGTGGCATGACCGCACCGCCGGCGGAAGCGTCACCGCCCGAGCAGCGTCCCGCCCGGCGGCGGGGCGTCGAACTGTCGCTCCTGCTCTGCGCCGTCCTCGTCTCCGTCTACGGCTACGCCTGCGTCGGCCTCGCCCGGCAGGGCGCCGTACCCCCGGACGCGGCCCGCTACGGCGCCGGGCTCGGCGCGCTGGCCCTGGTCGCCCATCTCGCGGTGCGCTTCCGCGCCCCCTGGGCCGACCCGCTGCTGCTGCCCATCGCCGTGCTGCTCAACGGCCTGGGCCTGGTGCTCATCCACCGCCTCGACCTGGAGACCCCCGAGGACGTCGCCGCACCCACCCAGCTGGTGTGGTCCGGGCTCGGCGTGGCGCTCTGCGTGGCCACCGTCATCGCCCTGGGCGACCACCGCGCCCTCCGCCGCCATGCGCGCGCCTGCGTCACCGCGGCGCTGCTCCTGCTCTGCGCCCCCGTGTTCTTCCCGCCGGTCAACGGCGCCCGGATCTGGATCAGGGTCGGAGAACTGTCCCTCCAGCCGGGGGAGTTCGCGAAGGTGCTGCTCGCCGTGTTCTTCGCCGCCCATCTGGCCGCCCACCGGGAAGCGCTCGCCGAGGCGGGCCGGCGCACCCTCGGGGCCGTACGGCTGCCGGCCCGGCGGGCCGCCGGTCCCGTCCTCGGCGTCTGGCTGCTGAGCATGCTGGTGCTGGTCCTGGAGCGCGACCTGGGCACCTCGCTGCTCTTCTTCGGTCTCTTCGTCGTCCTCCTCTACGTGGCGACGGGCCGTGTCGGCTGGATCGCGATCGGGCTGGCACTGGCCGCGGCCGGGGCGTACGCCGTCGGCACGCTGGTGCCGCACGTGCACGGCCGCGTCGAGGACTGGCTGGACCCGTACGCGGGGATCGCGGCCGGGGAGGGCACCGGCCAGCTCGCCCAGTCGCTGTTCGCCTTCGGCACCGGCGGCGTGCTCGGCACCGGCCTGGGGCTCGGCCACTCCGTCCTCATCGGCTTCGCCGCCAAGTCCGACTTCATCCTGGCCACCGCGGGCGAGGAACTCGGGCTCGTGGGGCTGACCGCCCTGCTGCTGCTCTACGGGCTGCTCGTCGGCCGCGGGTTCCGGGCGGCGACCGGGCTCGACGACGCGTTCGGCACCCTGCTCGCGGTCGGCCTGTCGTCGATCGTCGCGCTCCAGGTGTTCGTCATCGCCGGCGGGGTGACCGGACTGATCCCGCTGACCGGCATGGCGATGCCCTTCCTCGCGCAGGGCGGCTCCTCGGTGGTGACCAACTGGGTGATCGTGGCCCTGCTGATCCGGCTCAGCCACGCCGCCCGCGCGCCGCGGCCGGCTCCCGCCGCACCGCAGACCCCCGCCGCCCGCCCCGTGGCCCTGCGGTGATCCGCCGCACGCGGCACGCCGCCGGTGTCTGCGCGGTGCTGCTGGCGGCCCTGCTGGTGAACGCCGCCCGGGTGCAGGTCGTCGAGTCCCCCGGGCTGGAGGGGAACCCCGGCAACCGGCGTGCCGACATCGCCCGTTACGGGGTGCCGCGCGGCGACATCCTCGTCGACTCGGGTCCGGTGACCGGTTCCCGCGACACCGGCGGCCGGCTCCGCTACGAACGCACCTACCGCGACGGTCCGCTCTACGCGCCGGTCACCGGCTACGCGTCCCAGACCTACGGCACGTCCCTGCTGGAGAACCTCGAGGACGGCATCCTCGCCGGGACGGATCCGCTGCTGTCCCCGCTGCCGCTCCTCGACGGCCTCCACCGCGTCCGGCCCCCCGGCGGCCATGTGGTGACCACGGTCCGGGCGGCCGTGCAGGAGGCCGCGTACCGGGGCCTGGACGGGCGGCGCGGCGCCGTCGCGGCGATCGAACCGTCCTCCGGCCGGATCCTGGCGCTCGTCTCCAGCCCCTCGTACGACCCCGGCCGCTTCGCCGGCACCGACGGCGCGAGCGCGGACGCCTGGGCCCGGCTGAACGGGGCGCCGGCGCGGCCGATGCTCAACAGGGCCATCCGGCAGACCTATCCGCCCGGTTCCGCGTTCAAGATCGTGACGGCGGCGGCCGCGCTGGACTCCGGGGTGGTGGACGACGTGGACGCGCCGACCCGCACCCCCCGGCCGTACGTCCTGCCCGGCACCAGCACGGTGCTGCCCGACGCCGTGGAGGGCTGCGAGAACGCCTCCCTCGCCTACGCGCTCCAGTGGTCGTGCAACACGGTGATGGCCGGGCTCGGGGCCCGGGTGGGGCTGCGGGGGATGGTGGAGGCGGCGGCCGGGTTCGGCTTCAACGACCCGGGGCTGCGCATCCCGGCGGGCGTGTCGCGGTCCAACTTCGACACCGACATGTCCCGGGACCAGCTGGCGCTGTCGTCCATCGGGCAGTTCAACACCACCGCGACGCCGCTCCAGATGGCGATGGTGGCCTCGGCGGTCGCGGCCGGCGGGACCCTGCGCCATCCGTACCTCGTGGAGAAGGTGACCCGGGCCGGCGGCGAGACGGCCGAGCACCACGGCCCCCGGGCGTACCGGCAGGCCATGAACCCGGCCACCGCGATGCGGCTGCGCGAGATGATGGTGCAGGCCGTCGAGGAGGGAACCGGCCGGAAGGCGGCGATCGGCGGCGCGACCGTCGGCGGCAAGACCGGTACCGCCCAGCACGGCGTGGGCAACAAGGGCACCCCGTACGCCTGGTTCATCTCGTGGGCGCAGGCCGACGACGCGCCGCTGCCGGGGGTGGCGGTGGCCGTGGTGGTCGAGGACGCGTCGGCGGACCGCGCCGAGATCAGCGGCGGCGGGAGCGCCGCCCCGATCGCGCGCGCGGTGATGCGGGCGGCACTGCACGGCTGACGCCGTGCGCACCGCGGGGGACCGGGGCACGCCCGCGGACCCGACCGGTCGCGGGCAGCCCGGGCACGCCGGACCCGGCCACACCCGCGGGACCGGCCGAGCACGGGAAACCCGGGCACGCCGGACCCGGCCACACCCGCGGACCCGGCCGAGCACGGAGATCCCAGCCCCGCCGGCGATTGAGGCGCGGGGCGCGGGGCAGAGCCCCGCCCGCCCCGGCCGCACCCACGAACCCGGCCCACCCCGGGAAACCCCGCCCCGCCGGACCGGTGCACACCGGAAGCCCCGCCCCGCCCGACCGGTGCACGCCGGAAGCCCCGCGGGGAGGATGGGCGCATGGAGTTGGCGGAGGCACTGGAGACCATCGAGCGGCTCGATCCCGAGGTGAGCGCGTTCACCGAGGTGTGGGCCCGGGAGGCGCTCGCGGCCGAGCCGGACGGCGACCTTCCGCTGGCCGGGGTGCCGTTGGCGGTGAAGGGACCGGCGGGCCTGCGGGCGTACACCGCGCGGCGGCTGACCGCGGCGGGCGCCGTCGCCGTCGGCGCCACCTCCGTGCCCGGGCCCGGCTCGCCGTGGCTGACCTGGGGGCTCGGAGCCCACGGACCGACCCGCAACCCGTGGCGTGCCGACCGGACGCCGGGAGGCTCGTCCGCCGGTGCGGCGGTGGCCGTCGCGACGGGCATGGCCCGCGTCGCGACCGGCGGCGACGGAGCGGGCTCGGTGCGCATCCCGGCCGCCTGGTGCGGGGTGTTCGGGCTGAAGACGACGAACGGGCTGCTGCCGACACCCGACCGCACGGGGCTGGCGTCCGCCGGGCTGCTGACCCGCACCGCCGCGGAGGCCCGCCCGTTTCTGCGCTGCCTGCTCGGCCCGGGCGGACCGGCACCGGCACCGGCACCGGCACCGGCACCGACCGACGGAACGGCACCCGGCGACGGACCGGCACCGGCCGGCGGACGGACACCCGCCGCTCCCCTCCCGCTGCGGGCCGTCTGGTCGCCGGACCTCGGATTCGCCGGGACCGATCCTGAGGTCCTGGCGGTGACCGTCGCCGCGGTGGCCCGGCTGCAGTCGGCCGGGGTGATCCGCCTCTCGGGCCGGGAGGCCGTCCTCGTCGACCCGAAGGACGCCTGGACCGCGGTGCGGGCCGGACGGCCGGCGGACGGGGCGGCGGTGCGCGCGGAGAACGACCGCCGGCTGGACGACGTCTTCGCCGACGCGGACGTCCTGCTGACCCCCGTGACCCCCAATCGCCCGCACGGCCACGACGGTCCGGGCGCCGGCGTCTACTCCACCTCCCTGACCTGGGCGTTCAACCTGAGTGGCCATCCGGCCGCCGCCGTCCCCGCCGGATTCACCCCGGACGGCTGCCCGGCGGGCCTCCAGATGGTCGCCCGGCGGGGCGCGGACGCCGCACTGCTGGAGGCGGCGGTGGCGGCGCAGCGGCATCTGCCCACCACGCGCCCCTGACCGCCCTCGGCGGCTCCCGCCGTGGACGCCGGCCGCCGCCCCGCCGGGCGCCGCGCACGCGCGCCCGCCCGCCCCCGGGCCGGCGTCCCGTCAGGCGGCGCCGCCGCCGGCGGTCCCGGCTCCCTCGTCGATCGCCCTGGTCACCTCGGCGACCCGTTCGCGCTCCTCGGTGGCGAAGCGTTCCCGGTCGAGCTGTTCGGCGATCTCCTCGTCCTGGGTCATCAGCAGGTCGAGGCTCGCGTCGCCCATCTCGAAGACGCCCATGTCGAGGTACGCCTTCTGGAGCCGCTCGCCCCAGAGGCCGATGTCCTTGACGCACGGAACGATCCGGCTGAACAGCAGCTTGCGGAAGAGGTGCAGGAACTCCGAGTCCTCGGTGTACTGCTCCGCCTCCTTCCTGGAGATGCCGAAGTTCTCCAGCACCTCGATGCCGCGCAGGCGGTCGCGCATCAGGTAGCAGCCCTCGATGACGAACTCCTCGCGCTCACGCAGTTCGGCATCGGTCAGCTGCTTGTAGTAGTCCCGCAGGGCCATCCGACCGAAGGCCACGTGGCGGGCTTCGTCCTGCATCACGTAGGCCAGGATCTGCTTCGGCAGCGGCTTGGTGGTGGTGTCGCGGATCATGCCGAAGGCGGCGAGCGCGAGCCCTTCGATGAGCACCTGCATCCCGAGGTACGGCATGTCCCAGCGCGAGTCCCGCAGCGTGTCCCCCAGCAGGGACTGGAGGTTGTCGTTGATCGGGTAGAGCATCCCGACCTTCTCGTGCAGGAAGCGGCTGTAGATCTCGGCGTGCCGGGCCTCGTCCATGGTCTGCGTGGCGGAGTAGAACTTGGCGTCGAGGTCGGGCACCGACTCGACGATCCGGGCCGCGCAGACCATGGCGCCCTGCTCGCCGTGGAGGAACTGGCTGAACTGCCAGGAGGTGTAGTGCCGGCGCAGGTCGGCCTTGTCCTTCGCGGACATCTTCGCCCAGTGCCGTGTGCCGTACAGCGTCAGCGCCTCGTCGGGGGTGCCGAGGGGGTCGTACGGGTCGACCTCCAGCTCCCAGTCGATCCGCCGGGCGCCGTCCCACTGCTTGTCCTTGCCCTTCTGGTAGAGGGCGAGGAGGCGTTCCCTGCCGTCCTCGTACTCCCAGGTGAAGCGTGCCGAGCCGGTGGCCGGCACCTGCCAGAGGGTGCTCTGCGGCACTGTCGTGTAGCGGTCCTGCGTCGACACGGGCGGCTCCTTCGGCTCGTGGTCCGTCGAGTGCGCTCCGTCGCGTACTCGACGCTGTGCAGGGGCAGTTCGCAGCGTCACACGCTGGTAGACACGGAGTCAACAAGTCGTGCGCGAAGGATTGACGGTTCTGCTGACAGGAGGTCTCATAACTGTCGAACCGCCCCGAGCCCAACGCGAGGTGCCCTCATGACGACCGCAGCCCATGGCGACATCCAGCTGCTCCGCGACGCACTGGGACCCCTCCGGGACCGTGAGCAGGTCGCGGCCCGGCTGCTGGAGTCCTCGGCGAAGCACTCCTTCGACCCCGACCGGGAACTCGACTGGGAAGCCCCGATCGAGGACGGCAAATGGTTCTGGCCGCCCGAGCTGGTGTCCCTCTACGACACCCCGATGTGGCGCCGCATGTCCGAGGAGCAGCGGATGGACCTGGCGCGGCACGAGGCGGCGTCGCTGGCGTCCCTCGGCATCTGGTTCGAGATCATCCTGATGCAGCTGCTGGTCCGCCACATCTACGACAAGTCGGTGACCAGCAACCACGTCCGCTACGCGCTCACCGAGATCGCCGACGAGTGCCGGCACTCGATGATGTTCGCGCGGATGATCCAGAAGGGCGGGGCCCCCGCGTACCCGGTGCCCAGGGTCTACCACAACCTGGCGCGGGTGCTGAAGACGGTCTCCACCACGCCCGGTTCGTTCGCCGCGACGCTGCTCGGCGAGGAGATCCTCGACTGGATGCAGCGGCTCACGTTCCCCGACGAGCGGGTGCAGACCCTGGTGCGCGGGGTCACCCGCATCCACGTGGTGGAGGAGGCGCGTCATGTGCGCTACGCCCGCGAGGAGTTGCGCCGCCAGATGGTCACCGCACCGCGCTGGGAGCAGGAGTTCACCCGGGTGAGCTGCGGCCATGCGGCCCGCGTCTTCAGCGTCTGCTTCGTCAACCCCCGGGTGTACGAGAACGTCGGACTCGACCGGCAGCAGGCGGTGGCCCAGGTGAAGGCCAGCGGCCACCGCCGGGAGGTCATGCAGAGCGGCGCCCGCAGGCTGACCGACTTCCTCGACGACATCGGGGTGCTGCGCGGTCCCGGCCGCAGGCTGTGGAAGAGCTCCGGGCTCCTCGCATGAGACGGGCCGGAGGCGGGGCACCCGGCGGGGACGGGGCGCGGCAGGCTCCGGGCGGTCCCGTCACGTGCGATCGCGTGCGATCTGGTCACGGGCGGTCCCGGACCGTGCGGTTCCGGGCGTACGGGGCGGAGAACGGGGAGACGCGGTGAAGACGGCGGTTAGTCTGCGGTGCATGACCAGTCCCGCTTCCGCCGGCCCCGCCTACCGACGGCTCAGTGTGGAGGAGCGCCGGGCGCAGCTGCTCGTGTCCGCGCTCGGGCTCTTCGCGCACCGGCCGCCGGAGGACGTCTCGCTCGACGACGTGGCGGAGGCGGCCGGAGTGTCCCGGCCGCTCGTCTACCGCTACTTCCCCGGCGGGAAGCAGCAGCTCTACGAGTCGGCGCTGCGGTCGGCGGCCGACGAGCTGGAGAGCTGCTTCGCCGAACCGGCGGCCGGACCGCCGACGGAGCGCGTCGCCCGCGTCCTCGACCGCTATCTGCGGTTCGTCGACGAGCACGACGCCGGGTTCAGCGCGCTGATGCGCGGCGGCAGCGTCGCGGAGACCTCGCGGACGACGGCCATCGTCGACGAGGTGCGGCGTGCCGCGGCCGAGCAGATCCTCGTCCACCTCGGAGTGGACCGCCCCGGCCACCGGCTGGGGCTGATGGTCCGCACCTGGATCGCGTCCGTCGAGGCCGCCTCGCTCATCTGGATCGACGAGGACAAGGCGCCGCCCGCCGGAGAACTGCGCGACTGGCTCGTGGACCATCTGCTCGGCATGCTCGCGGTGACCGCCGCGTCGGACGCCGAGACGGCCGGCGTCGTCGCCTGGCTGCTGCCGCAGGAGGAGCCCGGGGGACGGGTCGCGCAGCTGGCCGAGCGGCTGGGCGGCGTCCTGGGCGGCGCGGCGCATCTGCTGTGAGCCCGGCGCGCGGTACGCGGCGCGGGCGGGCCGGGCGGCGCGGGCTGCCCGCCCGCCGGAGGCCCGGCGGGCGGCTGCTGGGAGTCCGCGGCCGTCTGCTGTGACACTGTCCGGGTGAGAAGCGAGAACACCCCGTTCAGCGGCGGACCCCTCGACGGGCGCGTGCTGCCGGTGCTGACCGGCCCCACCGGTCACCCGCCCAAGTGGTACAAGGTCCCCGTCCCCCACGACGACGGCACCCCGCCGACCGTGCACGTCTACCGCCGAGTGCCCGCGGGGTACACGAGACGCCTCGGGCTGCTGCGCGGCTGGAAGTACGAGTACGCGCCCGACGGCGTGGAGCGGCGCGAGCTGCGCTGGCCCTGGTCCAAGCCGAACGGCACGCCATAGGATCAACTCGACCGTCACACACGGCGAGTGAGCCGAAGGGGCGCGGCGCTGCCGCGAGGGAGGACGCGTGCGGGTCCCGGTGCCGGGACGGGGCACGGCCGCCTGTCGGGACCGTCCTGCGCGCCTCGGAGCAGCGCCGGGCCGCCAGGCCGCGTCACCAGGGGGATGCTCGCGATGGAGCCGTTGGACCGGGACGATCCGCAGCGGATCGGGCCGTACCGGGTGCTGGCCCGGATCAGGGAGTCGGCGGGTTCCGTCCGCTACCTGGCGCTCGCCGCCGACGGCACGCCGTACGTGGTGGCACTGGTCCGGCCCGCGCTCGCCGGTGTGCCCGCGTACCGGCGCCGCTTCGGCCAGGAGACGCGCAGGACCCAGCGGCTGGCCGGAGGCTGGGTCGAGCCGGTCGAGGCGTCCACGGACGGGCCGCTGCTGTGGACGGCGAGCGCCCACCTGCCCGCGGTCACCCTGCGCGAGGCGATCGCCCTGGCGGGGCCGCTGCCCGAGCGGGCGGTGCGGGTCCTGGGCGCCGCGCTCGCCGAGACCCTGTCACGGGTCCACGCCACCGGGACCGTGCTCCAGGGGCTGTCGCCCGACACCGTGCTGCTGGCGGCGGACGGCCCGCGGCTGACCGCGCTCGGCGCACTCGGCGCGGCCGTGGTCGCGGAGCCCGGGGCGGACGGCCGGCTGACGGTGAAGCTCGGGTACCTCACCCCGGAGCAGGCCGCCGGGGCGGAGCCCGGCCCGGCGTCGGACGTCTTCGTCCTGGGCCAGCTGCTGACGTACGCGGCGACCGGCACGACCCCGCTGGCCGACGCCGAGGCCATCGCCCACGGCGAGCCCGAACTGGCCGCGGTTCCCGACGGTCTGCGCGCCGTCGTGGCCCGCTGCCTGGCGAAGCCGGCCGCGGACCGTCCCGCGGCCGGCACGGTCGCGGCGGACCTGGCGCTGGAGGGCGCGGCGGCCCTCGCCCGCGAGACCTGGCTCCCCTCCCCCGTGACCACCGCCCTCGCCGCCCAGGCGGCGGAGGTCACCCGCCTGGCGGGGACGGGCGCGGACGGGCCCGACGCGGGCACCGGCACGGCGCACCCGCACGGCACGGCCTCCCCCGGCGCGGACACGCACGGCAGGGCGGGCGCAGGCAATGCGGACGCGGGAGCTGTGGACGTGCGCAGGCCGTCCTCCCCGCACCACTCCTCCGACGCCCCGGCGACCGCGGACGCGGCGGAAGCCGGGCGGGCCGGAGACGCCGTCGGACGGGCCGAAGACGCCGGGCGGGCCGGGGACGCGATCCCTGCCGCACCGTCCCGCCCCACCCACGGCCCGGCAACCGCCGCCCCGGCGGACGCCCCCCTGCACGACACAGCCCGGCCGGCCGGCAGCCCGTCCCCGGCAGCCACCCCGGGAGAAGGCGACCCGGACCCCGTCGGCACCGGCGCCGGCACGGCAGCGGCACCCCACGGCGTCACGGCCCCGGGACCGGGCGGGGAGGACCGCGCCACGATGCTCGTCCGGCGGGCCGGGACCGGCGGGCGCCCCCCTTCGGGCAAGGACACCGCGCACCTGCTGGTGAAGGAACTCGTTCCCGCGGAGCGCCGCCCCGCGGCCCCCCTCCCGGTGCCCCGTCCCGAAGGCCCCGCGGCCGGAGCCCCCGTCCCCCTCGCCGCGCTCCCGGCCCCGGCGCCGTCCGCTCCCGCCGCCCTCCCCGCCCCCGCGGGTGCGCCCCCGGCACTGCCGCCCGGCGGTGCCGCGCAGCTCCCGTACGCCGCGGCTCCCCTGCCCCCGGCCCCCACGGGCCAGGGTCCCGCCGCCCGGCCCGCGGGCCGGGCGGGGGACGACGGGATCGGCCGGCGCGGGCTGCTGCTCGCGGCGGCGGCCGGGGTCGCCGGACTCCTCGCCGGCGGTACGGCCGTCGGCGCCCTCGCGGGCGGCGAGGAGCCGACGCCGGACGCGCCGAAACCCGGACCCACCACGAGGCCCCGCCCGATGGCGGGGTTCGCGCCCGCCCCGCAGTGGCGCTACGAGCACCCCGCGCCCCCGGAGCCGGCCGGCGGACCGCCCGCCGGCCCGCTGGGCGCGGTCGTGTGGCGGGACCGGCTCCTGCTGCTCACCGACTCCCGGGGCACGTCCGCCGTCGACCTGCGCACCGGACGGCGCGTGTGGACGCTCGACGAGGCGGCGTCCGCCACGCGGGTCGTGCCCGTCGGCACCTACTGCGTTGTCGACACGGCCGAGGAGCTGCTCTGGGTGTCGGCGGCCGACGGGAAGGTCGGCCGCCGTCTCGTGAAGAGCACCCTGGCCCGGCCCGGGGAAACGCTGGAGATCGGGCAGGTCCTCGGCTCGGACGGTCCCACGGCCTGGTTCACCGCCCATGTGCGGAGGGCGGGCGAGCGGACGGTGCGGGGGCGCAGGCAGAAGGTGACCTTCCGCGAGGCGCACGTCATCGCCTACGACCTGGCGGCCCGCGCCCAGCAGTGGCGGGCACGGGTGCCCGAGGGGGCCTCGCCCCACACCCCCTCCTACCAGCTGGTCGCGGTCCGCGGCGACGACATCCTCGTACGGCAGGACGGCGGGAGCCTGACACCCGCGCAGCGGACGGCCGCCCGGAACGGGTCCTTCCTGCACTCCCTGGAACGCGCCACGGGCAAGGTCCGGCCCGGCACCCTGCTGACGGCCGTCGGACCGGCGGCGGCAGTCACGGGTGACGCGTCGGGCCGGTTGTACGCGGCGGCGGGCGGCGAACTGCACGCCTACGCCGGCACGGACGGCCGGCGGGTGTGGCGGGTGGCGGCGGCGAACACCCGTGGCGAGCCCGGGGTGTTCGCGTACGGGACACCGCTGGTCGCGGGGCCCGTCCTGTACGCGGCCAACCGCTTCCAGCAGGTGTGTGCCGTGGACACCGCGACCGGCCGGGAGCTGTGGCGGCGCTCCACCCAGGCCCCCGCGTGGCGCGAGAACCCGGTCACGGCGCTGAGCCCGAGCGGCCGGACCGTCCTCACCGGCGACGCCGTCCAGCTGACGGCGTTCGCGGCACGCGACGGCCGGAGGCTCTGGAAGTTCCAGGAAGCGGGTGCCGACGACGCGCCCGATCAGGCCGCTCCGCGGTACGCGGCGTTCCCGGCGGGCTCGCACACCGTGGTCCGGCGCGGCAGGACCTTCTACGCCCTCCCGGTGGACTGACCGGTCCCGGTCCCGGCCCGGGGCCGGCGGCGATCGGGTCCCCGGCGGGGGCGGAGGCGCGCGGGCGGACGCGCGGAATGTGCCGGGACGGGTGACCTCGTTGCGCCGTTGCGGCCATCCGCCGTGGCACGGCGGCCCCGGCCGGTCACCCTCCGGCAGGGGCCCCGTACGCCCCTCCCGCACCCGGAGGTGATGGCGTGGCAGGAAGGCCGCTCGCCAGGATCACGACGACGGCGCTCGCCGTCGCCGCCGCCCTGGCCGTGACACCGGGATCCGCCGCCGTCCCCGTACCGCAGCCGCCGCCGCGCGGCGCCGTCGACCGGGTCCTCGGAGACCTCGGGGACGGTGTCGTCGAGGCGCTCACCGGGGGCGGTGCGGAGCTCGGTGACCCCGGACCGCCGGGAGGCGGCGCGGGAGTGGTGTCCCGGGTCCGGGAGTTGTACCGGCAGGCGGCCGAAGCGGAGCGCGGCGCCCGGGAGGCGTCCGAGGCGCTGCGGGGCCGGCGTGCCGCGACCGCGCGGCTCCAGCGCCGGCTGGACGCCGCGGAGAAGGCGCTGGAGGAGAGCCGGGCGGAGGCGGGACGGATCGCCCGGGTGCAGTACCAGGGCGGCTCGGAGCTCTCCGCGCACCTGCGGCTGCTTCTCGCGCGCGATCCCGGCGAGGCACTGGAGCAGGGCTATCTGATGGAGCGCGCCTCCGTGGCCCGGATCGCGGCGACGACCCGGCTGACGGCCGCCGAGGCACGGGCACGCACGCTCGCCGCGGCGTCGCGGGCCGGTCTGGACGAGGAGCTCGTGCTGGTGGTCCGTCAGGAGGCGTCCCGGGCGCGCGCCGTCGCCCGGCTCCGGTCGGCCGAGGCGCTCCTCGCGACGCTCTCCCCCGCGGAGGCCGCCGCCCTCGACGCGCGGGCGTCCGGGGGCCAGGAGGCCGGGGCCGGGGAGGCCGTGGGCGAGGAGGCCGTGGGGCGCGACGGCGTGCCGGTCGCCCCGCCGGACGGCTCCGGCTCGGCACCCCCACTCCCACCCGCCGGCTGACCGCCACCCCGACGAGCCCGGGCCCGCACCCGCACCCGACGGCACGGCACCGACCGCACCCCCACGAGCCCGAGTACACATGCGACCGTCCCACCGCCCCACCGCCCCACCGCCCCCGGGGCGCGGGAGGGCGGGTGGACGACAGCCGCGACGCCGTGCGGCGCCCGGCCCGATGAGGTGACGGGCCGGGCGCCGGACGGGTCAGCGGGTCAGGCTCCGGAGACCGACGCCAGGTAGGCGCCCGTCTTCTCGGGGTCGTAGAAGAAGTTCTCGAAGTCCGACGGGTCGTTGAACCCGTTGGCGAAACGGTCCGCCACCGGCTGCAGCTGACCGGCCGCGCCGATCAGGTTGAGCACGTGCTCCGGCGGCACGCCCAGCATCGCGTTCGTCCACTTGGTGACGTGCTGCGCCGTGTCCCAGTAGCGGTCGAAGGCGGACTGCATCCACTCCGCGTCGAACGGGCGGTCCCCGTGCTCGACGATCGAGGCCAGGTAGGACGCGGCGCACTTGGACGCCGAGTTGGAACCCTGGCCGGTGATCGGGTCGTTGGCGACCACCACGTCGGCGACGCCGAGCACGAGGCCGCCGCCGGGGAGCCGGCCGATCGGGTTGCGCACGGTCGGTGCGTAGCGGCCGGCGAGCGTGCCGTGGGCGTCCGTCAGCTCGACCTTGGTGGCCCGCGCGTACTCCCAGGGCGTGAAGCGCTCCATCAGCTCCAGCGTGAGGGAGAGGTGCTCGGCGGGGTCCTTGACGCCCTGGAAGGCGTCGAGCGGACCGCCGGGCACGCCTTCCCAGAAGAGGATGTCGGCGCGGCCGGAGGTGGTGAGCGTGGGCATCACGAAGAGCTCGCCGACACCCGGCACCAGGTTGCAGCGCACCGCGTCGAAGTCCGGGTGCTCCGGGCGCGGCCCGAGGCCGTGGACGTAGGCCACCGCCAGCGCGCGCTGCGGCTCGGCGTACGGGGAGCGCGAGGCGTCGCGGCCGAACATCGAGACCAGTTCGCCCTTGCCCGCGGAGACCAGGACCAGGTCGTAGGTGCGGGAGAAGTAGTCCAGGTCGGAGACGGCGGCGCCGTGGATGACCAGCTGCCCGCCGCGCTGGGCGAACGTCTCCATCCACCCGGCCATCTTGACGCGCTGGTCGACGGACTGGGCGAAGCCGTCCAGCCGCCCGACCCAGTCGACGGCGCGCGAGCTGTCGGGGGCCGCGACCGAGACGCCGAGGCCCTCGATCCTCGGGGCCTGCGACTCCCAGAAGTTGATGCCCAGGTCCCGCTCGTGCTGGAGGGCGGTGTGGAACATGCACTGCGTGGACATGACCCGGCCGGACCGGATCTCGTCGGCCGTGCGGTTGGACATCAGAGTGACCTCGTAGCCCTGCGACTGCAGGCCGAGGGCGAGCTGGAGACCGGACTGTCCGGCCCCGACGACGAGTATCTTCCGCATGGCGGGACTCCGTTGTGGTTCGGGAGGCTATTCGGGGGTTGCCTCGAGGGCGTGGGCGACGAGCGCGAGCAGCGACTCGATGACCGTGACGCGGTTGCGCGCGTCCATGATCACCACCGGTACGTGCGGGGGCACGGTCAGGGCTTCCCTGACGTCCTCGGCCTCGTAGGCGGTCGTTCCCTCGAAGTGGTTGACGGCGACGACGTACGGCAGCCCGCAGCTCTCGAAGTAGTCGAGAGCGGGGAAGCAGTCCGGCAGCCGCCGGGTGTCCGCCATCACGATCGCGCCGATCGCCCCGCGCACCAGGTCGTCCCACATGAACCAGAAGCGCTGCTGGCCGGGCGTGCCGAAGACGTAGAGCACCAGGTCGTCGTCGAGCGTGATCCGGCCGAAGTCCATCGCCACCGTGGTGGTGGTCTTGTCGGGCGTGGCCGTGAGGTCGTCCGTGTCCTCACTGGCCTGGGTCATCAGCGCCTCGGTCTGGAGCGGAGTGATCTCCGAGACCGCGCCGACGAACGTCGTCTTGCCCACGCCGAAGCCGCCCGCGACCACGATCTTCGTCGCGATGGGGGCACGGGTGGTGTCGAGCTGCCACGCCTGGACGCCCTCGTCGGACAGCGGAGGGGCGCCGGGGCCGGGCCGGGCCGGTATCGGGCCGGCGGGGTCCGGATCCGCCGTGGCAGGGGGGTCCCCCGCCGACGGGCGGGCGAAGAGCGTGTCAGAGGCGGCGGAGTCCACTCAGCACCCTTTCGAGCAGTGCGCGGTCGGGCTGGCCGGTGCCGTGACCGGTCCCGTACACGCGGATCTTTCCCTGGTCGGCCAGGTCGCTGAGCAGCACCCGGACGACACCCAGCGGCATCTTCAGCAGCGCCGAGATCTCGGCGACGGTACGCATCCGGCGGCAGAGCTCGACGATCGCCCGCAGTTCGGGCATCACGCGCGAGGCGAGGTTGCCGTTCGGCAGCTCGCGGCGCTCCGGCGGGGCTTCGAGCGCGGCGACGAACGTCTCCACGAGCAGGACGTGGCCGAAGCGGGTCCGGCCGCCGGTCAGCGAGTACGGGCGGACCCGGGCGGGCCGTCGCTCCTGGCCGCGCACGGGGAGCTTGGAGGAGGAAGCGGCGGCGGTCATCGGGTGCTCTCCATCGATTTGCGCAGTTCGCTGCGGACTTCGGGGGTGAGTACGTGTCCGGCACGGCCCACGAAGAGGGCCATGTGGTAGGCGACGACGCTCATGTCGCAGTCGGGGGTGGCGTGGACGCCGAGCAGGGAGCCGTCGCTGATGGACATGACGAGGACGCTGCTCTCCTCCATGGCGATCATGGTCTGCTTCACCCCGCCGCCGTCCATCAGCCCGGCGGCGCCGATGGTCAGGCTGCCGATGCCGGAGACGATGGTGGCCAGGTCGGCGCTGGACCCGCGGGGGCCCTCCGGGCGGACGGCGGTGGGGGCCGGTCCGCGCTCGGGTTCGGGGTCGGAGGAGAGCAGCAGCAGTCCGTCGGACGACACGACGGCGACCGAGCGGACTCCAGGCACCTCCTCCACGAGATTGCCCAACAACCACTGCAGATTGCGGGCCTCGCTGCTCAGCCCGAATGTGCCGGTCGCAGTCAACTGCGTGCCTCCTCGACTGTGTCCCCCGCTCCTGGTTCCGCTGCCCCGGCCGTGTCCGTCGCGTCCGGGTGCCGCGTGTGGTGATGCCGCGTGTCCTCGTGCTGTGTGTCCCCGCGGTGCGCGGTTCCGTCCGGCCGGCCGGGGTGGGGGGCGGTCGTGGTCCCGGCTTCCGGTGCGCTCCGCGGGTTCTGCGTGCTCGGCGTGTTCTGCCCGGCCTGCGTGTTCTGGATGGCCTGGGCGGCCTGCGTGTTCTGGGTGGCCTGGCTGATCTCGGCCTCGGCGTCGCGGCGGCCGTCCTTGGCCCCCTGCTGGAAGCCACCGAGCCTGCGCCGCAGGGCGTCGGCGTCGACGGCCCCGGTGCGCCCTGCGGGCGCTGCGGCGGGGGCGACGTTCCTGGGGGTCCGCTTGGGCAGGCCCTTGTCGGTGACCCGGTCCCACGCGGGTGACCCCGGTCCGTCCGGCGCGGGCGCGTGGTCCCCGGGCTCGTGCCCGGCGACCGGCGCCCCGGCCCCGGTCCCGTCCGGCGCGGGGGCGACGGCCGGCGTCCGGACGGTGTCCGCCCCGGACGCGGGGGGCGGGACGGAGCCCTCGGCCGGTCCCGGAACGGCGCTCTCCGCCGGGTTCGCGCGGCCGTGCGGGACCCCGTCCCCCGTGTGCGGGGCGACGGCGTCCTCGGCGGCGGGAGCGGGCTGCCGGGGCAGCCGCATGGTGAACGTCTCCTGGTCGATCCCGTCCGTCACCGACTCGCCGTCGGCGCTCCGCTCGTGGGCCTCCTCGGCTTCGGCGGCGCGCACCGCGCGCTCGGCCGCGGCGACGAAGGGGTCGTCGAAGTCCGGGGCGGGGGCGGGAGCACCGGTGTCGGCACCGCTCGCCGGGAGACCGGCGTGCGGAAGACCGCCGGCACCGATTCCACCGGGCTCACCGGGTCCACCCGGGCCGCCGGGCTCACCGTGACCGGAGTCCTGAAGCCCCGGTTCCGGCAGCCCCGCGTCCTGGCGGCCCTCGTCCGCACGCACCGCGTCCGCACGCACCGCGTCCTGACGGCCCGCGTCCGCAGCACCCGGTTCCGCAGCACCCGGTTCGGCGTCCTGGAACGGCACGGCCCCCGGCCCGCCCGTCCCTTCGGGAGCCGCTCCGGCGGCGGGCGTCCCCGCCGGGGCCGCCTGCTCGGCGGGCGTCCGGGCAGGGGTCGCGGCCTCCGCTGCGTCCGGCCGGGGCGCCGGCCCGCGCCGGGCGCTCGGGGGCAGGGCGTTGGAGTTGGCCTCGGCGACGGAACCCGGCAGCTGGACGGCGGGGGCCTGGCCCGGCACCCCCACCGGCTGGGCGGCGGTCGCGGGAAGCCCCTCGGGCAGCAGAGCGGCCGGCACGACGACGACGGCGGTGATGCCGCCCTGCTTGTGCTCGCGCAGCTGGACGCGCACGCCGTGGCGCGCGGCCAGCAGACCCGCCACACGCAGACCGAGACCCTCGGCATCGCGGGCTCCGGGCGTCTCGTACGCGGAGGGCTCGGCCAGCCGGGCGTTGACCTCGCCGAGGCGTGCGGGCGTCATCCCGATGCCGGTGTCCTGCACGGAGAGCATGATCTCCCCGTTCTCCAGGAGCCAGCCGGACATCTCGACCTGCGCGTCCGGCGGGGAGAACGCGGTGGCGTTCTCCAGGAGTTCGGCGACCAGGTGGCTGAGGTCGTCGGCGGCGAAGCCCGCGATCTGGGCGTGCGGCGGAAGGGACTGGATGACGACCCGGTCGTACCGTTCGATCTCGCTGACGGCGGCGCGCAGCACGTCGACCAGCGGCACCGGCCCGATGTGGCCCTGTCCGTGCTCGGCCCCGGCGAGGACCAGCAGGTTCTCGCTGTGCCGCCGCATGACGGTGGCCATGTGGTCGAGCTTGAAGAGGGTGGACAGGCGCTCCGGGTCCTGCTCGCGCTCCTCCAGCTTCTCGATGACGCCGAGCTGGCGCTCGACGAGCCCGAGGGTCCGCAGCGAGAGGTTGACGAAGGTGTGGTGGACCGTGTGGCGCAGCCGCTCCAGCTCGGCGGTCATCCCGGCCGTCCGCTCGCCGAGCTCGGCGCGGGCCGCGGCGAGTTCGGCGACGGCGGCCTCGCGGGAGCCGATGAGGTCGCCGCGGTCGCCGTCCAGGCGCTCGACGCGTCCGGCGAGGTCGCGGAGCTGGCCGTGCAGGGCGTTGAGCGAGCGCACGACCTGGGCGAACTCGTCGTTGCGCCCGGTGAAGCGGACCGGGTCCCCGGCGCCCTGCGCGTCGGCCAGCCGGGCGGCGCCGAGGCGCAGCACCGCGAGCGGGCGGGTCAGGGTGCGGGAGACCGCGGCGAGCACGCCGATGGTGATCACCAGCAGGCCGCCGAGGAGCGCGATGCGTATCTCCAGGGCCGTGACGTCGTCGTCCCGGAGCTGCTCGAAGGCGGCGAGGCGGTCCGCGGCGAGCGCCGTCTCGGCTCCGCGCATCTGCTCGATGCGGGCGGTGAGCGCCGCCTCCAGCTCGGCACGGTCGGTGGCGCGTTCGCCGCCGGTGAGCCGGGGCTGGTCGGTGAGGCGCGCGAGGAACGCCTCGGCGGCCTTCACCTCCGAGCCGGTGACGGTGGCGGCCAGCTTGTCGCGGGCGTCCTTGGCGGCGGACTGGTCGAAGTCGGCGAGCGCGCCGAGTTCGCGCACCCGGGCCTGCTGGGCGGCGGCGGTCAGCGCGTCGCGGGTGCGGGCGTTCTCTCCGGTGTCCTCGCCCGGGGTCTCCTCGGGCAGGCCGGTGACCGGGTCGTAGCCGATCACGGGGTCCGGCTGCGGCACGGACAGGGCCGCGAGCAGCAGGCCGCGCACCGCGGACGCCTGTTCCACGGCGTGTCCGAGGTCGGAGGGGGCGCGGGTCCCGTCGGCGGCCCGGGGCGGGGTCCGGTCGGAGAGCTCGGAGGCGAGTGCGTGGAGCCGGTCGATCACGTCCGTGTAGGTGCGGTGCACCTCGACGGGGGTGCTCTTGCCCTCGAGCGCGGTCCGGCGCAGGGACGGCACGGTGGCGAGGCTGCGGCCCAGTTCGGCGTGGTCGCCGGTGGTCTCCTCGCGGATCTCGTCGATCTGCCGGTCGACGCGGGCGCTGAGGCCGTCCGTCAGGGTGCGGCGCTCCTCCTTGTCGCCCTGCTGGTTCTCGCCGCCCGCGGCGATCCAGGCGACGACCTCGTCCCGCTCGTCGGAGAGCGAGTGGGCCAGGGTGACGGCCTGGCGGTCGAGGGCCGCGAGGGTCACGAGCTCCTGGGAGGAGGTCAGGTCGGCCGACACGGCCAGGACGCCGGGGACACCCGCGCCGACCACGGCGAGACCCGCGAGCGCGACACCGGCCACCAGCCTGGTGCGCACCCTGACCGGGTGTCCTTTGGGGGTCGTGTCGTCCTTCGGGGGCAGGGGGGCCGCCGTCGCCGGGGCGGGCGTGCCGCCCGCGTTCTCCGTGGGCCTGCCCTTGCCCCGAGGCCGCTTCTTCTGCACCGGTGCTCGCAATCTTGCTTGACTCGTCCACCCATGAAGCAGAGATGACGACCGGTCACACGCGAGAGCCCCACCCCTGGTACGGCACCCGACCATTCCAGTGCCTTCGGGAGGGAGGCGCGCATCGGCCGCTCCGCCACCCGAACGAGTGAACAACATGCCGGAGTTGGCGAACAACTCGCGCACCCGGTCCCGCGCGGCCCGCGCGGCGCGCGGGTTGGACCTCGGGCCCGGCCTTTGGCAGGATGCGCGCCCGCAGGTGCGCCCGCCGCGCGATCGGGCCGGAGCCACCCCCCTGACCTGCTGGTACGGGCCGATCCGCGCTTCGTGCAGGAGCGGTGAAGGTGTCATGCAGACTGGCGTCCATGCGCATCGACCTCGCCACCGACCCCGGACGCCGGGAACACCCCAACGAGGATTGGGTGTCGGCGTCCCTGCCCGCGTCGGGCCAGGGCGGAACGCTGGTACTGCTGGACGGCGTCACTCCGCCGCGGGACGACGCCGGGTGTGTGCACGGCGTCCCCTGGTTCACCGCCCGGCTGGGCGGGGCACTGACCGAACTGTCCGCATCTCGGCGCGATCTGGCGCTTCGGGACGTACTCGCGGCGGCGATCCGGCGCACCGCCGACGCACACCGCGACACGTGTGACCTTTCTCACGTCCGCACTCCTCAGGCAACCGTCGTCCTGGCCCGCTGGGACAGGCCGGAGGGGGAGCTGGAGTTCCTCGTGCTCTCCGACTCCGTGCTGCTCCTGGAGGCCCCCGCCGGGGAGGTCGCCGCGGTGCTCGACGACCGGCTGGACCGGCTGCCGCGCGAGGCGCTGCGCACCCACGCGTCGGCGGACGCCCTGCGCAACGCGGAGGGCGGCTTCTGGACGGCGGCGGCGGACCCCGCCGTGGCGGCGCGCGCGGTGACCGGGAGCGTCCCCCGCGCCCGGGTGCGGTCGGTGGCGGCCCTGACGGACGGCGCGTCCCGCTGGGTGGACCTCTTCGGCGAGGGCGACTGGCGTGCGTGCGTGGAGGTGCTGCGCACGGAGGGTGCGCGGTCGCTGATCGACCGCGTGCGCGCGCTGGAGCGGGCGGGCGAGGAGCAGGGCGCGGGAGTCCGGCGCCACAAGCTCCACGACGACGCGTCGGCGGTGTTCGCCGAGCTCTGACCGTCGCGCCGCGCACGAGGCCGAGGCGCCGGCCCGTGGGACGCCGGGCTCGCTCGCACGCCCGCCCCGCGCCACGCGCCGTCCGCGCAGGGCACGGCGGCGGCCGGGCGAGCCCCGCGTCGGGACCGCACCCCCGCGCGAGGCGCCGAACCGCCCTCGCCCGGCACCGCCGGCCGCCCCACGACACCGCCTCACGACACCGCCGCGCGCCTCACGCCACCGCCGGGCGGCGCCGCCGGGCGCTGCGCCTCAGCTCTCGGCGCTGGTGTTCAGCTGGCGGAGCAGCCGGGCCAGTTCCGCGACCTCGCCGCGGTCCCAGCCGGCGAGCTTGCTCACGTAGCGGGCCCGGCGCGCGTCGCGCACATGGCGGAACCGGGCCACCCCTTCGTCCGTGAGCCGTACGAGGGACGCCCGGCCGTCGGCGGGGTCCGGCTCCCGGGTGACGAGGCCGACCTCCTCCAGGGCGCGCAGCTGCCGGCTCATGGTCGCCTTGCCGACGCCGATGTAGGCGGCCAGTTCGGTGCCGCGCTGCGCCCCGGCCTCCTCCAGGCGGACCAGCAGGCCGTAGGCCGCGGGCTCCAGATCGGGGTGGAGTTCCCGGGCCATCTCGCCCGACGAAGCCCTCGCACGGCGGAGGAAGACCGCCAACTCGCGTTCGAGGGCGAGGAATTCGCGGTCCATACCACTTCCCCCCTCGGGTCCGGCCTGGCTCGCCGTACCGCTTTCGTGCACGTCAGCACCCATTGCGCGCTTTCCCGGTTCTGAAAGTTTCCCCGTGCGGTCCGTCATCGCCGCAGTTGGGCAAGTATTTCGCAGGCGTAGACCAACGGCGGAACCCGGGTGCCCTTTTCCGTGCCGGGTCTACGTGCGTAGAGTTTTTCCTGGCATGTCCACACCACGCGGTCCGCCACGACATGTCGACACGTCGTCAGATCCCCCTCACCGAGGTCCTCGGAGGCACGCTATGCCCGTGCACAGATCCGGAAAGACCGGTCGTACGCGTCTCGCGGCGGCCGGCACTCTCGTCGCAGTCATCTCCCTCCTCCTCACCGCCCCCGGCGCGGCCGCCGACCCCAAGCCGGTCCGCGGCTCCGCCCACATGGGCATGGGCGTCGTCGCCCACGACGGCAAGGGCGGCACCCCCCGCGACACCCGCGCGGTCCAGACCGAAGGCGTCGACGTCTCCAGCCACCAGGGGAACGTCAACTGGTCCGGCCTGTGGAGCAGCGGCGTCAAATGGGCCTACGTCAAGGCCACCGAGGGCACGTACTACAAGAACACCTACTTCACCCAGCAGTACAACGGCTCCTACAACGTCGGCATGATCCGGGGCACGTACCACTTCGCGACCCCCGACACCACGTCCGGCGCGGCCCAGGCCGACTACTTCGTCAACAACGGCGGCGGCTGGTCCAAGGACGGCAGGACGCTGCCGGGCGTGCTCGACATCGAGTGGAACCCGTACGGCGCCGCCTGCTACGGCAAGTCGCAGTCCGCGATGGTCACCTGGATCAGGGACTTCCTGAACCGCTACAAGGCGCGCACCGGCCGGGACGCCGTCGTCTACACGGCGACCAGCTGGTGGACCCAGTGCACCGGCAACTACGCCGGCTTCGGCTCCACCAACCCGCTGTGGGTCGCCCGCTACGACACCGTGCCCGGCACCCTGCCGGCCGGCTGGCCGTACTACACGATGTGGCAGTACACCTCGTCCGGACCGATCGTCGGCGACCACAACAAGTTCAACGGCGCCTACGACCGCGTCGTGGCACTCGCCAACGGCTGAGCCCGCGCGCACGCACCGCTTCCCCCGCGCGGGCACCGCCTCCCCGGGCCCGCCCCGCCGCTCCGGTCGTCACGACCAGTGCGCGGGGCGGGTCAGCCCGTCCGGGAGCCGGGTCGCCCCGTCGCCGCGGGCGGCGTTCAGCTGGGGCTGGGTGAGGAAGAACGCGCCGGTCAGATCAGCGCCCGCGAGACGGGTGTCCCGCAGATCGGCCCCGATGAGGTCGGTCAGGCGCAGGTCGGCGCCCGTCAGGTCGGCGGCGATCAGGCACGCGCCGCGCAGGCTCACCCCGCGCAGGTCCGCGCCGCGCAGCCGGGCCCCCATCAGATCCGCTCCCCTGCGGTCCTTCCTCCCGCGCCGGCCCCCCGCCCGCACCAGTTCGCTGGTGCGCAGCAGCAGGGCGTTCACCTCCTGCCGGCGGGCGGCGACGTCCAGCTCCAGCAGCCCGTCGGGCGTCAGTGCGGTCAGCTCGCGGACCGAGGCGCGCTGCGCGCGCAGCGCGGGGCGGAGTTCCGCGGCGGCGGTGAGGGTCAGCGCCTCCTCCAGGTACCGCAGCAGTTCGTGGAGCTGGCGCACCACGGGGAACACCGCGAACATCCCGGCCGCCGTGTCCGGCGCGGTGCGCCAGTCGGTGCCGCCGTAGGTGACCTGCGAGACCTGCTGGCCCGCGCCGAAGCAGTCGTAGACGGTGCAGCCCTGGTAGCCGCTGGTGCGGAGCCGGTCGTGGATGCCGCACCGGAAGTCGGTGCGGAGGTTGGCGCACGGTGTGCCGGCCGCCTTGCCGGCGGCGAAGTCCGCGGACGCGGCGAAGGGCAGGGCGACGCAGCACAGGCCGAAGCAGTTCGAGCAGTCGGCTCGCAGGGTGTCCATCCGTCCATTGTGCGTGCCCGGAACGCACCGCCCGTGCCCGCTCACCACCGCCCGCCCCGCACTCGGCACCGCCCGCGCCCGCTCAGCACCACGTGCCCCGCACTCGGCACCGCCCGCCCCGCGCACGGCCGGGGGCCCGGCCGCGGACGGACGGTCCGCGGCCGGGCCTCCGGCACTCCCGGGGCCGCCCGTCAGGCGGCGGCCGTCACCGGGGACTCGGCGGGAGAGAGCGCGAGTTCCAGCACCTGGCGCACGTCGGTCACCGGGTGGACGTCCAGCTTCTGCAGGATCTCGGCCGGCACGTCGTCCAGGTCGGCCTCGTTGCGCTTCGGGATGATCACGGTGGTGATGCCCGCCCGGTGGGCGGCCAGCAGCTTCTGCTTCACTCCGCCGATGGGCAGGACCCGCCCCGTCAGCGACACCTCACCGGTCATCGCCACGTCCGTGCGCACCTGCCGTCCGGAGAGCAGCGAGGCGAGGGCCGTGGTCATGGTGACACCGGCGCTCGGCCCGTCCTTGGGCACCGCGCCCGCCGGGAAGTGGATGTGCACCCCGCGGTCCTTCAGGTCGGCGACCGGCAGTTCCAGTTCGGCGCCGTGCGAGCGCAGGAAGCTCAGCGCGATCTGCGCCGACTCCTTCATCACGTCGCCGAGCTGACCGGTCAGGGTCAGTCCGGCCGCGCCCGTCTCCGGGTCGGCGAGCGACGCCTCGACGAACAGCACGTCCCCGCCCGCGCCGGTGACGGCGAGACCGGTGGCCACGCCCGGCACGGCGGTCCTGCGCTCCGACGGGTCCTGGGCGGACTCCGGAACGTGGTGGGGCCGGCCGATCAGGGCGCGCAGATCGCCGTCGCCGACGGTGAACGGCAGCTCGCGTTCGCCCAGTTCGTGCTGGGCCGCGACCTTGCGGAGCAGCCGTGCGACGGAGCGCTCCAGGTTCCGGACGCCCGCCTCCCGGGTGTACTCGCCGGCCAGGCGGCGCAGCGCCGAGTCGTCGAGGGTGACCTCGCCGGGCTCGATGCCCGCACGCTCCAGCTGTCGCGGCACCAGGTGGTCCCGGGCGATGACGACCTTCTCGTCCTCCGTGTAGCCGTCGAGCCGGACGAGTTCCATCCGGTCGAGCAGGGCCTCCGGGATGGCCTCCAGGACGTTGGCGGTGGCGAGGAAGACCACGTCGCTCAGGTCGAGTTCGACCTCCAGGTAGTGGTCGCGGAAGGTGTGGTTCTGTGCCGGGTCGAGGACTTCCAGCAGGGCGGCCGCGGGGTCGCCGCGGAAGTCGGAGCCGACCTTGTCGATCTCGTCCAGCAGGACGACCGGGTTCATCGAGCCGGCCTCCTTGATCGCCCGGACGATCCGGCCGGGCAGGGCGCCGACGTAGGTGCGCCGGTGCCCGCGGATCTCCGCCTCGTCGCGGACACCGCCGAGGGCGACGCGGACGAACTCGCGGCCCATGGCGTGCGCCACGGACTCGCCGAGGCTGGTCTTGCCGACGCCGGGCGGGCCGACCAGCGCGAGCACGGCGCCGCCTCTGCGGCCGCCGACCACGCCGAGGCCCCGGTCGGCGCGCCGCTTGCGCACCGCGAGGTACTCGGTGATCCGCTCCTTCACGTCCGCCAGACCGGCGTGCTCGGCGTCGAGCAGGGCCTTGGCGCCCTGGATGTCGTAGGCGTCCTCGGTGCGCTCGTTCCAGGGCAGTTCGAGGACGGTGTCGAGCCAGGTGCGGATCCACGAGCCCTCGGGCGACTGGTCGCTCGCGCGTTCCAGCTTCTCGACCTCCTTGAGGGCCGCCTCGCGGACCTTCTCCGGGAGGTCGGCGGCCTCGACGCGGGCGCGGTAGTCGTCGGACTCGTCGCCCTCCGTCTCGCCGTTCAGTTCGCGCAGCTCCTTGCGGACGGCGTCGAGCTGGCGGCGCAGCAGGAACTCGCGCTGCTGCTTGTCCACACCCTCCTGGACGTCCTTGGCGATGGTCTCGGCGACGTCCTGCTCGGCGAGGTGCTCCCGCAGCTGCCCGATGGCGAGCCGCAGCCGGGCGACCGGGTCGGCGGTCTCCAGCAGTTCGATCTTCTGGGCGGTGGTGAGGAACGGCGAGTAGCCGGAGTTGTCGGCGAGCTGGGCCACGTCGTCGATCTGCTGGACCCGGTCCACGACCTGCCAGGCGCCGCGCTTCTTGAGCCAGGCGGTGGCGAGGGCCTTGTACTCGGTGACCAGCTCGGACACGGCGCCGGGAGCCCCGGTCACGCCCTCCTCGACCACGGTCCCCTCGACCCAGAGCGCTCCGCCCGGCCCGGTGGTCCCCGCGCCGATGCGCACGCGGCCGACACCCCGGATCAGCGCGCCGGGGTCGCCGTCGGACAGCCGGCCGACCTGCTCGACGGTGCCGAGCACACCGGTCGCGGCGTATGTGCCGTCGACCCGGGGAACGAGCAGCACCTTCGGCTTGTTGCCGGAGGGACGGGCCGCCGCCTGGGCGGCCTCGACCGCGGCCCGCACCTCGGTGTCGGACAGGTCGAGCGGCACGACCATGCCCGGCAGCACGACTTCGTCGTCGAGCGGCAGCACGGGCAGGGTGAGCGGCGAACGGACCGTGAAGTCCTCGGCATCGGCAGCCATGATCTCCCCTAACGCAGTCAAGTTGAGCTGTATGGACTCAATGCACATGAGCCCAGGGATGTTCCCTTGGCCGCGTTCGCTCTGAGCGATCACCCGGCGGATCACTCCGGCCCCGCGTGACCGGCGTCACGTCGACCACCGCCCCACCATGAGATGTAATAGTCCCTGTTCATCAGAGTCCCTTACCCATGAGAGTCCCCCGCATCCGTGCGGGGAGCGGGGAGAGCCCATGTCCTTCGAGTCCACCGCCGACGCCGTCGACGCCTGGGTGCGCGGCTGGGTCGTCTCGCGCGGCGCCGCCGACCCGGTCGCCACGCCCTGGGGCTTCACCGTCGACGTCGGCCAGGTCCGGCACGCCACCCGCCATGTGCTGACCGCCGGCGACGAGGCCACCGTGCGCGCGGTCGCCCGCGAGGTCGCCGCCCCGACCGTGTGGCTGAAGGTGTTCGCCGCACCCGCCTCCGTCGTGGAGTGGGCCGGCCCCGACTGGCGGGTCGACGAGCCCGGCTGGCTGATGTGGACCCGGCTGCGCCGGGTGCCACGGCCGGCCCTGCCCCCGGGGCACCGTCTGCGCACCTGGACCCGCGGAGGTGTGGTGCGTGTCCTGGTGACCGCCGCCGACGGCTCGTTCGCGGCCCGCGGCCAGATCGCCGTGACCGGCGCGACCGCCGTCGTCGACCAGATCGAGACCGCCCCGCAGCACCGGCGCAAGGGCCTCGGGCGGGTCGTGATGCACACCCTCGGGGAGGCCGCCCTCGACGCGGGCGCGGGGACCGGCCTGCTCGGCGGCACCCCGGACGGGCGCGCCCTGTACGAGTCGCTCGGCTGGCGGGTCCAGGCCCCGCTGGTCAGCCTCTTCCACGCCGGGGACGCCCTCTGAGCGGACCGCCCCCGCGGGGCCTGCGGCCCCGGGCGGAACGGCTCCCGCGAAGGCGCCGAGAACCGCCGGCCGCCCTCCCCGCGATAGAGGGGACGTGAGACTGAAGCGCCCCTGGAGGGGAGAGCGGGACGACGACGCGGCACTGCTGCGTGCCGTCGCCCGCGGGGACACGGAAGCGCTCGGGGTGTTCCACGACCGGCACGCGGGCTGGCTGCACGTCCGGCTGAGCCGGCGCTGCGGCGACCCGGAGATGGTGCGGGAGGTCATGCAGGACACCTTCGTCGCCGTGTGGCGGTCCGCGGCCTCGCACCGGGGCGGCGACGCCGGCGGCTGGCTCTGGGTGATCGCCGCACGCCGGCTCGTCGACGCGCGGCGCGCCGCCGCCCGCCAGGAACGCGTGGTCCACGAACCGGCCGGCAGCGCGCCGTCCGCGGAGGACCGGGTGCTGGCGGGGCTGGAGTACGGCGACGTGGGCGCCGCCCTGCAGCGCATCTCGCCGGAACTGCGCGAGGTGCTGCGGGCCACCGTCGTCGACGGCCTGACCACGAGGGAGACGGCCCGCCTGCTCGGCATACCGGAGGGCACGGTGAAGACGCGCGCGATGCGCGCCCGCCGTGAGCTGCGGGCCGCGCTCCAGGGCCCGGCCTGGGGAGGAAACGCGTGAACACCTGGCATGTCACGGACCGGCTGGCGCGCGAGTACGCGTCGGGGTCCGTCACCGAACCGGACGCCTGGTCCCTGGAGAAGCACGTCGAGTCGTGCGCCCGGTGCGCCGCCCTCGTGTCGGCCGCCGTGCGGGCCGGGGACGCCGGACCCGTCCTGGCCGGCCTGCGGACCGGGCTGCTGCTGACCGCCGCGGCGACTCCGCCCGCCCGTCGCCCGCCCCTGCGCCTCCCCGCCCGCCGGCCGGCGTCCGCCCCGCGCCCCCGCCCCACCGGGGCCGCGCGCCTCGTGTGGCTCGCCGGCCCCGGCCTGCCGCGTGCCTGGGGCCTCGCGCTGCTGATCGTCGTGGCGGGCGCCCCGGCCCTCGCGTACGGGGCGGGCTTCGGCGGGGCCCGGCCGCTGCTGCTGCTCGTCGCTCCGCTGCTGCCGCTCGCCGGGGCGGGCCTGTCGTACGGCAGGCACGCCGACCCCCTGCACGAGGTCGTCGCGTCCACGCCTTCCGGCGGGCTCCGGCTGCTGCTGGTGCGGACCGCGACCGTGCTCACGGTGAGCGTCCCGCTGCTGACGGCGGCGGGCGCGGTGCTGCCCGCGGGGGCCGGCGGGCCGGGCGCCGCGGCCTGGCTGCTGCCCGGTCTGGCGCTGACCCTGGCGGCGCTGGCGCTCGGCTCGTACACGGGCTGCCGGAGCGCCGCCGCCGGTCTCGGCCTGCTCTGGCTGGCGGTGAGCGCGGTACCGGCCGTGGCCCCGCGGCCGGACGCGGTGGCCGAGCACCTCGCCCTCGTCATGGGCGGGCCGCAGGCACAGGGCGCCTGGGCGGCGGCCGCCGTGCTGTGCGCGGCACTGCTCGCCGTCCGCCGGACCTCCTTCGACCACCTGGAGACGATGTGAGCACCACACCGGGCACACCGGGCACACCGACGGTGAACGTCGCCGGCCTGACCGTCCGCCACCGCAGGTCCGTCGCCCTGGACGGGCTGGACCTCACCCTCGGCCGGGGCGTCCACGGTCTCCTCGGCCCGAACGGGGCGGGCAAGACCTCCCTGGTCCGCGTCCTGGCCACGGTGACCGAACCGGCCGCGGGCCGCGTCGAACTGCTCGGCCTCGACGTCTCCGGGCGCGCCGCCCGGACGGAGGCACGGCGCCGGCTCGGCTACCTGCCGCAGGACTTCGGCCACTACCCGGGCTTCACCGTGCGGGAGTTCGTCGCCTACGTCGCCTGGCTGAAGGAGATGGACGCCGCCGCCGTGCCGGAGGCGGTGCGGCGGGCGGTCGACCGGGTCGGTCTCGGGGACAGGGCCGACGCGAGGATCCGCACGCTCTCCGGCGGGATGGTGCGCCGGGTGGGCATCGCGCAGGCGATCGTCAACGAGCCGGAGCTGCTGCTGCTCGACGAACCCACGGCCGGGCTCGACCCGGAGCAGCGCGTCGAGTTCCGTGCGCTGCTGCGGCGGTTGGGCGAGACGTCGACCGTGCTCGTCGCCACACACCTGGTCGAGGACGTGGCCGCCGCCTGCTCGGAGGTCGTCCTGATCGAGTCCGGCCGGCTCGCCTTCCGCGGCACGACCGGCGAACTGGCCGCGCTCGGCGAAGGCGGCGACAGCGACAGCGACGGCGACAGCGACGAGGCGGGCAGTCCCGTGGAGCGCGGCTACGCGGCCGCTCTGCGCGCCCACCGCGGCGCCCCGGCGGAAGGGGCCCGCCGATGAGCGCCGTCCGGCAGCGGCCCGCGGCGGCGCCCCCGGTCCCCTTCCGCAGCGAACTGCGCCGCGGCACCGGCCCGTGGGCCGCCCTCGCCCTCGTCCTCGTCCTGGCCCCCGCACTGATCCAGAAGGCGGACCAGTGGCAGGGCAGCTGGGGCGAGACCCAGTTCCTGCTGCACGCAGCGACCACGGTGCTGGGCGGCCCGCTGGCCGTCGCGGCCGGCTGCTGGCAGGGCGGCAGGGAGCGGCGCCGGGGCCTGGACGACCTGCGGGCCACGGCGGGGCGCGGTCCGCTGGCCCAGCTGCTCGTGTCCGCCGTGCCGGTGGCCGTGTGGGCGGCCGCGGCCCAGCTCCTGGTGGCCGTCGGTGCGCTGGCCGCCACCTGGCCCTACGCCTCCGCGGGGGGTCCGCGGCCGGAGGCCGTGGCCGGGGACGCGGCCTTCCTGGCGTCCATGACGCTGATCGGCCATGTCGGCGGCCTGCTGGCGCCCTGGCGCGGCGCCGCGCCGGTGCTGGCGGGCTGCGCGTACGCCGTCCTGGCCGGGCACCAGTACACGGACTCCGGCACGGCGCGTCTCCTGTCGCCGCTGGGCCCGGCCTGGGGCCACGGCACCGCGCCCGTCCCGTGGCAGCCCCTCGCCTCCGCCGCCCTGACGGGCGGCCTGGCGGCGGGCGCGGTGCTGGCGTACGCGGCCCGCCGCCGGCTCTCGGCGCTGCTGCCGCTCGCGCTGTCGGCCGCGGCCGCCGGCGTGCTGCTGCACGGCGGCGACGGCATGTGGCGTCCCTCGCCCCTCGCGGACCGCCAGGTGTGCGACACCTCGCTCCGGCCCCAGGTCTGTGTGAGCGCGCTGCACCCGGGGCTGCTGCCCGAGGTCAGGAGCGCGCTGGCCGGCCTGCACGAACGGCTCGACGGGGTCGGGAACCTGCCGGTCCGTTTCGAGGACCGGTCCGGTGCACCGGGCCCGGACGAAGCGGAACTGCCGATGCTGACACCGTTCGGCGGGAGTGCTGTACGCGGCCGGCTGACCGATCCGGGGCAGTACGCCTGGGAGGCGGCCGCCGCGCTGGCGCCCGACAACCACGGCTGCGGGGACGGCGGCGCGTTCGCGCGCAACGCCCCGGTGGACGGGGTCGTCACGGACTGGCTCGCGGACGACCCGGGCCGGGCGGCCATGGAGCAGTACCTGCTGGACATCGCCGAGGAGCGGGGCGACCGGGAGCGGACGGCGCGGATCGCGGCCGACCGCGCCGCACGGGCCCGGCTCGACCGCATGCCCGCCGACGAGCGCCGTGCCTGGCTGACCCGGTACTTCGCCGGCGTGGACAGCTGCGACCCGAAGGATGTGCCTGCGCTGTGAGACCCGGCACACGTCCGTCCCGGCCCGCGGGGCCGCCCCGCCTGTCCGGTCCCTGGCTGTACGCCCGCTCCCGGGGGCTGCCCCGCGCGGCCGCCGCCCTCGCCGCCGTCGGCCTGCTGGCCCTGTGGGCGGGCGAGGGACCCGGGTCGGAGGCGGGTGTCCCGGGGCTGGTGGCCGCGACCGCGTTCGGGCCGCTGCTGGCCGCCGTCGCCCTGGCGGGCGGCCTGCACACGGCCATGGCGGACGCCGAGCGCTCGGCGTCCCGCGCCTGGTGGCCGCGCCGGCTCGCCCATGTCCTCCTCGTCACCGCCCTGGCCGCGGCGGTGCTCGGCTGCGCGGTGGCGGGCCGCGACGGCGGCGCGGCGGCGCTCGCCGTGATCCGCGACACCGCCGGCGCCGCGGGTGTCACGGCGGCCGCCTCGGTGGCGGCCGACGCCCGGGGGAGCTGGCTGCCGGTCGCCGCGTACACCTGCGCGGTGCATCTGCCGCCCCCGGGGACGCCCGTCGGTGCGCCGCCCTGGGTGTGGCCCGCGCAGCCGGCGGCCGAGCCGGCCTCCTGGGCCGCGGCGGGCGCCGCCCTCGCGGTGGGGATCGTGCTCCACGCCCGCCGCGGAGCCCGGTCCCGCCGCCCCTGATCCCGCGTCGCGGGTCCCGGCCGGGCACGAGGGGGCGGCCGGGGGGCCCGGGAGGCGGACCCGGCGGGCCGCGGACGGCCCACCGAAGGCCCGGCGACGACGGAGCCCGCCCACGCCGGACCGCCGGGCCGACGGCCCGGCGACGACGGAGGCCCGCTTACGACGGCCGGTACCGGGAAGTGGTTTGGATGCGCCGTCCGATCCCGCGAGGATGGCCAGGACCCTGTTCGTCACCCGCGAGCCGCCCGGAGGCCACCGCCATGCCGTTCCCCGCGTCCGACACCGGAGCGCCCGTCGTGCTGGACCGGCGCGAGGGCCCGCACGGCGAGGTGGTGCTGCGCCGGCGCGAGACCGGCGGGGAGCCCGTGCACGAGATCATCGCCAACGGCTGCTTCCTGATGGACACGTCCGACGGGCGCTCCGAG
Source organism: Streptomyces genisteinicus (assembly GCF_014489615.1). Taxonomy (GTDB): domain Bacteria; phylum Actinomycetota; class Actinomycetes; order Streptomycetales; family Streptomycetaceae; genus Streptomyces; species Streptomyces genisteinicus. The sequence goes on along the minus strand of NZ_CP060825.1, from coordinate 4,933,062 downwards.
CGGCTGCTGGTCGACGCCGCCTTCGAGGCCCTTCGGACGGGGAACTTCGCACCGAGCCTGCTCATCGGCGGGCTGGGGGTCGGGTTCTCGCTGGCGCACGCGGCCGAGGGCGAGCAGTGGCGTCAGATCGTGGTCGTGGAGCGCGAGGAGGCGATCATCGAGTGGCACCGCTCGGGACCGCTCGCGGCGGTCTCCGGCGCGGCGCTCGGCGATCCACGGAGCGTGATCCTCCACACGGACCTGGTGGAGCACCTGCGGACCACCGAGGACCGGTTCGACGCGCTCTGCCTGGACATCGACAACGGGCCGGACTGGACGGTCACCGACGACAACCAGGCCCTCTACTCACCGGACGGACTGGCCTCCTGCGCACGGGTGCTGAAGCCCGGCGGGGTGCTCGCCGTGTGGTCGGCGCAGCCGTCGTCCGCGTTCGAGGACGCGATGCGGAATGCCGGATTCACCGGGGTAAGAACCGAAGAGATCCGCCTTGCCCGGGGCGTACCGGACGTGGTGCACCTCGGAGTTCGCCCTGCGTAGCCGGGACCCCGCCGATGCCCTTACGCTGCTGGGACACAAACGGGCCCGGCAGCGGTCCGCAACCGTGCAGCACGCAGTGAACAGGTAACAGGGGCGGGGCGATGGAGCAGACACACACCACGCACAACGGCGTCGCGGCCACGCCAGGAGCCCAGCGCCGGGTGCTGGTCGTCGAGGACGACGCCACGATCGTCGACGCCATCGCGGCCCGGCTGCGGGCCGAGGGCTTCCTGGTCCAGACCGCGCTCGACGGCCCCGCAGCCGTCGACGCCGCCGAGGCGTGGCAGCCCGACCTGATGGTCCTCGACGTCATGCTGCCGGGCTTCGACGGCCTGGAGGTCTGCCGCCGGGTGCAGGCGCAGCGCCCCGTACCGGTCCTGATGCTCACCGCGCGTGACGACGAGACGGACATGCTGGTCGGGCTGGGCGTCGGCGCCGACGACTACATGACCAAGCCGTTCTCGATGCGCGAGCTCGCCGCCCGCGTGCATGTGCTGCTGCGCCGCGTCGAGCGTGCCGCCCTCGCCGCCGTCACCCCGCGCAGCGGCATCCTGCGCCTGGGCGAGCTGGAGATCGACCACGCCCAGCGCCGGGTGCGGGTGCGCGCCGAGGACGTCCACCTGACGCCGACCGAGTTCGACCTGCTGGTGTGCCTCGCCAACACCCCGCGCGCCGTCCTCTCCCGCGAGCAGTTGCTCGCCGAGGTCTGGGACTGGGCGGACGCCTCGGGCACCCGGACCGTGGACAGCCACATCAAGGCGCTGCGCCGGAAGATCGGCGCGGAGCGGATCCGGACCGTCCACGGCGTGGGCTACGCCCTGGAGACGCCGTCGCCATGAGCCGGCGGCCGCGCGGCCGGCTGCGCAGGCGGCTGGGCACCCGATCCCTCACGATCTCGATCAAGACCAAGCTGAGCACGCTGGTCGTCGTCTCGGTCCTGATCACCACCGGTCTGATGCTGATGGCCTTCCACAGCAAGACCGAAGTGCGGTTCATCACCATCTTCACGATGATCGCCACCCTGCTGATCACGCAGTTCGTGGCGCACGGGCTGACCGCGCCGCTGGACGAGATGACCCGGGTCGCCCGCGGCATATCGCACGGCGACTACACCCGCCGGGTGCGCGGCGCCGACCGCCGCGACGAACTCGGCGACCTGGCGTCGACCATCAACCGCATGGCCGACGACCTGGAGGCGGTGGACCGCAACCGCAAGGAACTGGTCGCCAACGTCTCGCACGAGCTGCGCACCCCGATCGCGGCGCTGCGCGCCGTGCTGGAGAACGTGGTCGACGGGGTGTCCGCCGCCGACCCCGAGACGATGCGCACCGCGCTGAAGCAGACGGAGCGGCTCGGCAGGCTGGTCGAGACGCTGCTGGACCTGTCCCGGCTGGACAACGGCGTACTGCCGCTGCGGGCCCGCAGGTTCGAGGTGTGGCCGTACCTCTCGGGCGTGCTGAAGGAGGCCAATCTGGCGTCCTCGCAGCGCGGGCTCGCCTCCGGGTCGGGACACCACACGCGCACGGACGTCCATCTGCACCTGGACGTCTCGCCGCCGGAGCTGACCGCGCACGCGGACGCGGAGCGGCTGCACCAGGTGGTGGCGAATCTCATCGACAACGCGGTGAAGCACTCGCCGCCGCACGGCCGGGTCACGGTCCGGGCCCGGCGCGGCTTCGGCCGGGAGTCGCTGGACCTGGAGGTGCTGGACGAGGGTCCCGGCATCCCCGAGCAGGAGCGGCACCGGGTCTTCGAGCGCTTCAACCGGGGCCAGGTCGCCGCACCGCACGGACCGGGCAGCGACGGCGGCACGGGGCTCGGGCTGGCGATCGCGCGCTGGGCGGTGGATCTGCACGGCGGGCGCATCGGCGTGGCCGAATCCGCGCGGGGCTGCCGGATAAGGGTCACCCTTCCGGGAGAACCGTCACCGAGAGGTTGACGTAGGGTTCGAACCGGAGCGCGTCGTTCTGCGTGGATAGGAGCGGAGCGGTCAGAAGGCTGCAGGCCACAGGGGTGCAGTCGTGAGGCCGCGATCCCTCACAGAGGCGAAACTGGACTTGTTTCCCGCCATTCACAACCCCGAAACCCGCCTTTCGGTGTGACTTGCGCGACGATGACCGGCCCGGCCTGCACCTCTCGGCCAAGGAGGCGTAGCCTTTATTTCCGCTGTCCATCACCTTGTGAAGCGGAAGAGGGCGGTTCTCGCCGTGTCGTCTCAGTCCCCCAGTAACTCAAGCCTCCAGGCCGACCAAGGCGCGCAGGGGTCCAACCCCGCCGCCGCGTTCGGCGCCAATGAGTGGCTCGTCGACGAGATCTACCAGCAGTACCTCCAGGACCCGAATTCGGTCGACCGGGCCTGGTGGGACTTCTTCGCCGACTACAAGCCGGGAGCCGGCGCGGCGGACAAGGACAAGGCGGCGCCCGCCGCCACGACCACGACCGCCCCCACCACGACTGCGAGCGCGCCCGCCGCGCAGCAGGCGGCGCCCGCCCAGGCCGCCCCCGCCCCGGCGAAGCCCGCCGCGGCCCCGGCACCGGCCCCCGCGAAGCCCGCCGCCGCCGCTCCGGCGCCCGCGAAGGCGGCCCCGGCCAAGGCCGCGCCCGCGAAGGCCGCACCGGCGAAGGCCGCCGCCCCCGCCGAGGATGCCGGCGGCCCCGAGTTCGTGACGCTGCGCGGTCCGTCCGCCGCGGTCGCCAAGAACATGAGCGCCTCCCTGGAACTGCCCACGGCCACGTCCGTGCGCGCCGTGCCGGTGAAGCTGCTGTTCGACAACCGCATCGTCATCAACAACCACCTCAAGCGCGCCCGCGGCGGGAAGATCTCCTTCACCCACCTCATCGGGTACGCGATGGTGCAGGCCATCAAGGCCATGCCCTCGATGAACTGGTCCTTCGCCCAGAAGGACGGCAAGCCGACCCTGGTCAAGCCGGAGCACGTCAACTTCGGCCTGGCCATCGACCTGGTGAAGCCGAACGGCGACCGCCAGCTGGTCGTCGCGGGCATCAAGAAGGCCGAGACCCTGAACTTCTTCGAGTTCTGGCAGGCCTACGAGGACATCGTCCGCCGCGCCCGCAACAACAAGCTGACGATGGACGACTTCACCGGCGTCACCGTCTCGCTGACCAACCCCGGCGGCCTCGGCACCGTCCACTCGGTGCCGCGCCTGATGCCCGGACAGTCCGTCATCATGGGCGTCGGCTCGATGGACTACCCGGCCGAGTTCCAGGGGACCTCGCAGGACACCCTGAACAAGCTGGGCATCTCCAAGGTGATGACCCTCACCTCCACGTACGACCACCGCGTCATCCAGGGCGCCGCGTCGGGCGAGTTCCTGCGCATCGTCGCCAACCTCCTCCTCGGCGAGGAGGGCTTCTACGACGACATCTTCGAGTCGCTGCGCATCCCCTACGAGCCGGTCCGCTGGCTCAAGGACATCGACGCCTCGCACGACGACGACGTCACCAAGGCCGCGCGGGTCTTCGAGCTGATCCACTCCTACCGGGTCCGCGGCCACGTCATGGCCGACACCGACCCGCTGGAGTACCGCCAGCGCAAGCACCCCGACCTGGACATCACCGAGCACGGCCTCACCCTGTGGGACCTGGAGCGCGAGTTCGCCGTCGGCGGCTTCGCCGGCAAGTCGATGATGAAGCTGCGCGACATCCTCGGCGTGCTGCGCGAGTCGTACTGCCGCACCACCGGCATCGAGTTCATGCACATCCAGGACCCGAAGCAGCGCAAGTGGCTCCAGGACCGGGTCGAGCGCCCGCACCACAAGCCCGAGCGCGAGGAGCAGCTGCGCATCCTGCGCCGCCTGAACGCCGCCGAGGCGTTCGAGATCTTCCTGCAGACGAAGTACGTCGGCCAGAAGCGCTTCTCGCTGGAGGGCGGCGAGTCCGTCATCCCGCTGCTCGACGCGGTCATCGACTCCGCGGCCGAGTCGCGCCTCGACGAGGTCGTCATCGGCATGGCCCACCGCGGCCGGCTCAACGTGCTGGCGAACATCGTCGGCAAGTCGTACGCCCAGATCTTCCGCGAGTTCGAGGGCAACCTCGACCCGAAGTCGATGCACGGCTCCGGCGACGTGAAGTACCACCTGGGCGCCGAGGGCACCTTCACCGGGCTGGACGGCGAGCAGATCAAGGTCTCCCTCGTCGCCAACCCCTCCCACCTGGAGGCCGTGGACCCGGTCCTGGAGGGTGTCGCCCGCGCCAAGCAGGACGTCATCAACAAGGGCGGCACGGACTTCACCGTCCTGCCCGTCGCCCTGCACGGTGACGCGGCCTTCGCCGGCCAGGGCGTCGTCGCCGAGACGCTGAACATGTCGCAGCTGCGCGGCTACCGCACCGGCGGCACGGTCCACATCGTCATCAACAACCAGGTCGGCTTCACCGCCGCCCCGGAGTCGTCGCGCTCCTCCATGTACGCCACCGACGTGGCCCGCATGATCGAGGCGCCGATCTTCCACGTGAACGGCGACGACCCGGAGGCCGTCGTGCGCGTGGCGCGGCTCGCCTTCGAGTTCCGCCAGGCGTTCAACAAGGACGTCGTGATCGACCTCATCTGCTACCGCCGCCGCGGTCACAACGAGGGCGACAACCCGTCGTTCACCAACCCGCAGATGTACAACCTGATCGACAAGAAGCGCTCGGTGCGCAAGCTCTACACCGAGTCGCTGATCGGTCGCGGCGACATCACCCTCGAAGAGGCGGAGCAGTCGCTCCAGGACTTCCAGGGGCAGCTGGAGAAGGTGTTCGCCGAGGTCCGCGAGGCCACCAGCCACCCGGCCCCCGCGCATGTCCCGGACGCCGAGCCGGAGTTCCCGGTCGCGGTCAACACCGCGGTCTCCCAGGAGGTCGTGAAGCGGATCGCGGAGTCCCAGGTCAACATCCCGGACACGATCACCGTGCACCCGCGGCTGCTGCCGCAGATGCAGCGCCGCGCCGCCTCCGTCGAGGACGGCACGATCGACTGGGGCATGGGCGAGACCCTGGCCATCGGCTCGCTGCTGATGGAGGGCACCCCCGTCCGGCTGTCCGGCCAGGACACCCGCCGCGGCACCTTCGGCCAGCGCCACGCGGTGCTGGTGGACCAGGAGACCGGCGAGGACTACACCCCGCTGCTCTACCTGACCGAGGAGCAGGCCCGCTACAACGTCTACGACTCGCTGCTCAGCGAGTACGCGGCGATGGGCTTCGAGTACGGCTACTCGCTGGCCCGCCCCGACGCCCTCGTGATGTGGGAGGCGCAGTTCGGTGACTTCGTCAACGGCGCGCAGACCGTCGTCGACGAGTTCATCTCCTCGGCCGAGCAGAAGTGGAGCCAGCACTCCGGCGTCACACTGCTGCTGCCGCACGGCTACGAGGGCCAGGGCCCGGACCACAGCTCCGCGCGTCCCGAGCGCTTCCTCCAGATGTGCGCGCAGGACAACATGACGGTCGCGATGCCGACCCTGCCGTCGAACTACTTCCACCTGCTGCGCTGGCAGGTCCACAACCCGCACCACAAGCCGCTGATCGTCTTCACCCCGAAGTCGATGCTGCGTCTGAAGGCCGCGGCGTCCAAGGCGGAGGAGTTCACCACCGGCGGCTTCCGCCCGGTCATCGGCGACGACACCGTCGACGCCGGCGCGGTGCGCAAGGTCGTCTTCTGCGCCGGCAAGGTCTACTACGACCTCGACGCCGAGCGGCAGAAGCGCGGCGCCACGGACACCGCGATCATCCGGCTGGAGCGCCTGTACCCGCTGCCGGGTGCCGAGGTCCAGGCCGAGATCGCGAAGTACCCGAACGCCGAGAAGTACCTGTGGGCGCAGGAGGAGCCGGCGAACCAGGGCGCCTGGCCGTTCATCGCGCTCAACCTGATCGACCACCTCGACCTGGCCGTCGGCGCGGACATCCCGCACGGCGAGCGCCTGCGCCGCATCTCGCGGCCGCACAGCTCGTCGCCGGCCGTGGGCTCGAAGAAGCGCCACGAGCAGGAGCAGGAGCAGCTCGTCAACGAGGTCTTCGACGCCTGACCGGTCACCCGGTGAGCAGGTGAAGGGCCCGGCACCCCTCGGGGGTGCCGGGCCCTCGCGCGTGCGCGGGGGCCCGGCGGTCTGCCCGGGAGCGCGGGGGCGTGTCCCTGGCCGGGCCCTCGCGTGCGCGGGGCCGGGCCCCGCCCTCACCGGGCGGGGGACGGGGGCCGCCGGGCACTCGTTACGCTGTGCGCATGTACTTCACCGACCGGGGCATCGAGGAGCTGGAGAAGCGGCGCGGCGAGGAGGAGGTCACCTTCGAGTGGCTCGCCGAGCAGCTGCGGACGTTCGTCGACCTCAACCCGGACTTCGAGGTCCCCGTCGAGCGCCTGGCCACCTGGCTGGCACGGCTGGACGACGAGGACGACGACGACGAATGAGCCCGGCCCGCCGGCCCGGGTGACCGGCGGGCGGTGGCCGAACCGTGCCGCGTGACCCGGCCGGGTGAAGCCACCGCCCCGGCAGGGCCGCCCCGGGCGCCGGGACGGTCCCGGGCTCCCGTGCCGGGACCCGGGGCGGGCGGCCGCGCGAACCGGCCGCAGGGCCGCTCCCGCGCCTCGCCGGCCGCCGGCGGGGGCGCGGACCGCGGAACCGGCCGCCCCTCAGGCCCCGGGGGTCCTCAGGCGCGCGTACAGCAGCCCCAGGACCCCGTGGGCGACCAGCAGCCCGGCGGCCGCGGCCCAGCCGGGACTGCGGCGGCTCAGGGCCCATGCGCCGAGCGGGAGGCCCGCGGCGAGCTGGGCGGTGCCGAGGACCCGCGCGCCCGGCCCGTGCAGCCACGGCTCCAGCGCCCCCTCCTCGACGGCGTCCCGCCAGCCCGACCAGGCCAGGTGCTCCGCGCCCCGGGCGCGGGCGGCCGCACGCAGCCACTCGGCCGTCTGACCCGGTGCCAGCCCCTCGGGCAGGTCGAGCCCCGCCCGGGCGAGCACCGCGACGAGACCGGTCATCCGGGCGTCGGCGTCCGCCTCCGGATCGGGCAGGGTGAGCGGCTCCAGGGCCTGGAGATCGAGCACGGGGTCGAGGCCGAGGCGTGCGGCGAAGGTGCGCATGGCCTCGTCCTCGCCGACGGGGGTGCCGTCGGCGAGCCAGACGTAGCCGACCGGGCGGCGGAATCCCGAGACGAGGGTGAACCCCGACCGGTCCCCGTCCCACCAGAGCGCGAGCGCGGGCCGGTCCGTGCCGACGGCCGCGGCGGCGGCCCAGCCGGAGAGCACCGCGTCCACGGGTTCGCCGTCGTCGGTCCAGGGCCTGCCCTCGGGGACGACGACGCTCCATCCGTCGCCCGCGGGGGCGAGGAGCAGGTTCTCGCGGAGCAGCCTCACCTGCTGGCGTACGGCGCCGGGCTCGGCACGGCAGAGGAGCAGGGCACCCACGGGTGTCGCGTTCATGCCTTCCACGCTAGGCCTTGTCCGGCAGATCCCGCCTGGCGCGCGACGCCCGGTGTGCGCATGGCGCGGGACCCCCGGGGGCGGCGCTTGACATCGACCGTCCGCGATATATCGTGTCCGCAGGAGACGCGATATGTTGCGTCGTGGCGGCCCCGGGAGGTCAGCACCATGACAGAGACGACATGGGAAGTCGCCGAGCCGCAGAAGCTCGGCTTCGACGACCCGGTGACCACCCTCAAGGTGCGGATCGTCAACGGCACGGTCAACGTCGTCGGCACCGACGAGGGTTCCGCCCGGCTGGAGGTCTCGGAGATCGAGGGGCCGCCGCTCGTCGTCACCCGTGACCGGGACACCCTGACCGTCGCGTACGAGGACCTGCCCTGGCAGGGTTTCCTCAAGCTGCTCGACCCCAAGGAGCGGCACCGCAGCGCGGTCGTCTCGCTCGTCGTCCCCGCCGGCGCCTCCGTGGAGGTCGGCGTGGTGGGGGCGGGGGCCGTCGTCTCCGGGGTCCAGGGCACCACCTCGGTGCGCGGCGTCAGCGGGGACACCACCCTCGTCGGGCTCACCGGCCCCGTCCTCGCCGAGACGGTCTCGGGGAACCTCGAGGCGCAGGCGCTGACCGGCGCCCTGCGCTTCCACTCCGTCTCGGGGGACCTCACCGTCGTCGACGGCGCCGGCCCCACCGTGAAGGCCGAGACGGTGACCGGGGACATGGTCGTCGACATCGGCACCGCGGGAGCGCCGGCCGACATCCGGCTCACCACGGTGTCCGGCGAGGTCGCCATCCGGCTCCCCCACCCGGCCGACGCCACGGTCGAGGCCAACACCGCCAGCGGCGCCGTCTCCAACGCCTTCGAGGACCTGCGGGTCCGCGGGCAGTGGGGCGCCAAGCGGATCACCGGCACCCTCGGCGCGGGCACCGGCACCCTCTCGGCCACCACGGTGTCCGGCTCGATCGCGCTGCTGCGCAGGCCCCCGGCCGACGAGGACGAAACGCACGCCGACGCTCCGACCGGAAAGGCCCTCTGACATGCCCCCCGTTTTCGCCCACGGCCGGCTCCGGCTGTACCTGCTCAAGCTGCTCGACGAGGCCCCGCGCCACGGCTACGAGATCATCCGCCTGCTGGAGGAGCGCTTCCAGGGCCTCTACGCGCCGAGCGCCGGCACGGTCTACCCCCGGCTGGCCAAGCTGGAGGCCGAGGGACTGGTCACCCACGCCACCGAGGGCGGCCGCAAGGTCTACTCGATCACCGACGCCGGACGCGCCGAACTCGCCGGGCGCGGTGCCGAACTCGCCGACCTCGAACTGGAGATCCGCGAGTCCGTCTCCGAGCTCGCGGCCGAGATCCGTGACGACGTGCGCGGCGCGGCGGGCAGGCTGCGCAGCGAGATGCGCGCGGCGGCCGGCGAGGCACGCGGCCGCGGCGGCGCGGCCGGCGCCAAGGGTTTCGCGGGCCCGGTCCCCGACGCCGAGGGCTGGCAGACGGCGAAGGAGGAACTGCGCCGCGCCCGCCAGGAGTGGAAGGAGCAGGCCCAGCGGGCGAAGGACGAGTCCCGGAGGGCCCGCGAGGACGCCAGGCAGGCCCGGCGCCAGGCGGAGGAGGCCCGCGAGCAGGCCCGGTCCGAGATGCAGCGCATCGCCCGCCAGGTGCAGGACCAGGTGCAGGTCCACTTCGCGCGCGGCGACTGGCCCGCGGGCGTGCGCGACGGGCTGTCCGAACTGGCGGGCCAGCTCGGCGGGCTGGCCCGGGGGGCGGCCTGGCCGCCGCACGGGAAGCCCGACACGGCCGCCACCGATCCCGACTGGGCGAAGGACACCGTCGCGGAGCCGTCGGCGGACCCGGTGCGGGACCTGGAGCGGCTGCTGGACCGGTTCCGCGACGACGTACGGGACGCGGCGCGCGACCGCGGCGTGAGTGCCGAGCAGCTGGGCGAGGCGCGACGGCACCTGTCCACGGCGGCGGCCCACATCGTGGCGCTGCTGAACACGCCCCGCGACTGACTCCGTCCGGGTGCCGCCGCACGCCGGGGGCGCGGCGGCACCGGGCCGGGCCCCCGACCCGGTCAGGACCCCGTCAGCACGATCTTCCCGAAGAGGTCGCCCTTCTCGATCCGCTCGAAGCCCTCGCGCGCCCGGTCCAGCGGGAGCACCTGGTCGATCACCGGGCGGACACCGGTGACGGCGCAGAAGGACAGCAGGTCCTCCAGCTCGTCCTTCGACCCCATGGTGGAGCCGACCACCTTCAGCTCCAGGAAGAAGATGCGGGTCAGCTCGGCGTGCGACGGCCGGTCGCCACTGGTCGCGCCCGAGATGACCACCGTGCCCCCGGGGCGCAGCGACTTGACGGAGTGGGACCAGGTGGCGGCCCCGACGGTCTCGATCACGGCGTCCACACGGTGCGGCAGCCGGGCACCCGGCTCGAACGCCTCCTCGGCGCCCAGTTCGACGGCGCGCCGGCGCTTGGCCTCGTCGCGGCTGGTGGCGTACATCCGCAGGCCCGCGGCCCGGCCGAGCACCAGCGCGGCGGTCGCGACACCGCCGCCCGCGCCCTGGACGAGCACCGAGTCGCCGGGGCGGACCCCCGCGTTGGTGAAGAGCATGCGGTACGCGGTGAGCCAGGCGGTCGGCAGGCAGGCGGCCTCCTCGAACGTCAGCTCCTTCGGCTTGGGCAGCACGTTCCAGGTGGGCACGCTGACCTGTTCGGCGAAGGTGCCCTGATAGCGCTCGGTGAGGATCGAGCGGGGCTCACGGGGCCCGACACCGTGGCCGCTCTGGCCGATGACGGAGTGGAGGACGACCTCGTTGCCGTCCTCGTCGACGCCCGCGGCGTCGCAGCCCAGGATCATCGGCAGCTTGTCCTCGGACAGGCCGACGCCCCGCAGCGACCACAGGTCGTGGTGGTTGAGGGAGGCGGCCCTGACGTTCACGGTCGTCCAGCCCGGACGCCTCCCGGGCGCGGGCCGTTCGCCCAGTTCGAGGCCGTTCAACGGCTGGTCGCGGTCGATGCGTGCGGCGTAGGCGGCGAACATGACCATGAGCGTAGGACGCCTCCCGTCCCCGCGGAACCGCCCACCCCTGTGACGCGCCCCGCACACCCTCCCCCGGCCCCGGGCCGCCGACGCCGGGCCGGTGCGCGAACGCCGACGGGCCGGTCCCACCCCCGCACAGGGATGCGAACCGGCCCGTCGGGCGGATCTGCGGGCGACGCCTCAGCGCCGCGCGACGCCCTCCGCCCGCGCCGCCGCCGCCACGGCGGCGGTCACCGCGGGAGCCACGCGCTCGTCGAACGGCGAGGGGATCACGTAGTCGGCCGACAGGTCGTCGCCGACCACGTCCGCCAGCGCGTTCGCCGCCGCGATCTTCATGCCCTCGGTGATGCGGGAGGCCCGCACCTGGAGGGCTCCGGCGAAGATGCCGGGGAAGGCGAGCACGTTGTTGATCTGGTTCGGATAGTCCGAGCGCCCGGTCGCCACGACCGCCGCGTAGCGGTGCGCGACGTCGGGGTGGACCTCCGGGTTCGGGTTGGCCATGGCGAACACGAACGCCCCCGGCGCCATCGTCGCGACGGCCTCCTCCGGGACGGTGCCGCCGGACACGCCGATGAACACGTCCGCGCCCCTGAGCGCGTCCTCCAGCGAGCCGGTCAGCCCGGCCCGGTTGGTGAGGCCGGCGATCTCCCGCTTCACGTCGGTGAGGTCGCCGCGGTCCCGGCTGACGACACCCTTGCGGTCGGTGACGGCGACATCGCCGAGGCCGGCCTCCAGCAGGAACTTCGCGATGGCCACGCCGGCCGCGCCCGAGCCGGAGATGACGGCGCGGAGGTCGCCCAGACCCCGGCCGGTCAGCTTGGCCGCGTTGCGCAGGGCCGCGAGGGTCACCACGGCGGTGCCGTGCTGGTCGTCGTGGAAGACGGGGATGTCGAGGCGCTCCTGGAGCCGGCGCTCGATCTCGAAGCACCGGGGCGCCGAGATGTCCTCCAGGTTCACGCCGCCGAAGGAGGGGGCGAGCCGGACGACGGTCTCGATGATCTCGTCGGTGTCCGTGGTGGCGAGGGCGATCGGGACCGCGTCCACGCCGCCGAACTGCTTGAAGAGGATCGCTTTCCCCTCCATGACCGGGAGGGAGGCCTCCGGGCCGATGTCGCCGAGGCCGAGCACCGCGGTCCCGTCCGTCACGACGGCGACGACCTGGGACTTCCAGGTGTAGTCGTGGACGAGTTCGGGCTGCTCGGCGATTGCGGTGCACACCTTGGCGACGCCGGGTGTGTACGCGAGGGACAGGTCGTCCTTGTCCCGCACCGGCACGGTGGCCTGGATGGCCATCTTGCCGCCGCGGTGCAGGGCGAACGCCGGATCGAAGGGCTCGTCGGCACTCTCCGTGGTGGCGCTGTCGCTGCGAGGATTGACGATCTCCGCTGCCATTGGGTTGACCCCTTAAGTCTGCATGTCGAGGGTGAGCCACTCCTGGTTGAGGAGGGGTGGGCGGACTCGCGTTCGACCTCTGCGTCAGGCGGTTGGCCCGCCGTGGCAGGGGGTGTCTCGTACGCGCGGGCGCGCCGCACAACGCGCCCTGAGCCCCGGATGAGGGGTGTAAGGATCCTTCTTACCGGACAGACCGCACCGCGCACGAGTCGTTTCGTTCGCGGTGACACGGCTCATAGCAGAGAACCGGGTCAACTCCCGCCGTACGGCGGAATCCACACAGAAGGCGCACCGGCGAAAGATCTTCCGGCGAGAAGCAGGCGCCGCGGGGAATGGTCCGGTCCAGGCCTGCCGTCGCCGATGTTCGGGGATCACCCGTTACCCGATTTTGACATGCGCGGCCCCCTGAATGGGCTAGTCCGAATGGCAAGATGCCGAAAACACACAAGGTCGCGACACTCGAAGGTGAGTGCACGACTCGCCGTAGTCCCCTCTACACCGCCGGAGGACCCCGATCATGACCGCAAGCACCACCCGTCGCAGCACTGCCGCCAGGTCCCGGATCACCGCGGTCGCCGCGATCGCGGTCGTCGGCGCCCTGACCCTCACCGCGTGTGGCGACCAGACCAACTCCGGCTCGGACACCGCCACGAGCGAGGGCACCAAGGCAACCGGTGCGCCGCTGTTCGACAAGCTGCCCGAGAACATCCAGAAGGCCGGCGTGATCAAGGTCGGCACCGACGCCGCCTACGCGCCCATGGAGTACGAGGAGGGCGGCAAGATCGTCGGCATCGACCCCGACATCGCCGCCGCCCTCGGCAAGGAGCTGGGCGTCGAGTTCGTCTTCACCAGCGGCACCTTCGACGGGCTCATCTCCTCGCTGAACACCGGCCGCCAGGACGTCGTCATGTCGGCCATGAGCGACACCAAGGCGCGCCAGGAGGGCCTGGACGACACGGGGAAGAAGACCGGTGACGGCGTCGACTTCGTCGACTACTTCACCTCGGGCGTCTCCCTGCTGGTCAAGAAGGGCAACCCGGACAACATCAAGTCGCTGGACGACCTGTGCGGCAAGAAGGTCGCCGTGCAGCGCGGCACCATCTACCACGACACCTTCAAGGCCCAGGCCGAGACCTGCAAGAAGGACGGCAAGGGCGCCCTGACGATCGAGGCGTTCGACACCGACGCCGAGGCGCAGACCCGGGTGAAGTCCGGCGGCGCCGTGGCCGACCTGAACGACTACCCGGTCGCCGCGCACATCGCCAAGACCGCGGGTGGCGGCAACGACTTCGAGGTCGCGGGCGGCCAGACCGACGCCGGTCCGTTCGGCATCGCCGTCAACAAGGACAACACCCAGTTGCGCGACGCCCTCAAGGACGCGCTGAACGCGATCATCGAGAACGGCGAGTACCAGAAGGTCCTGGAGAAGTGGGACGTCACGAACAGCGCCGTGACCGAGGCGACCATCAACGCCGGCAAGTGATCCCGGTGCCCTCGCCTCACGCGTTCACCGAAGGGCAGTCATCGTGACTGACAAGTTCGACAAGACCCCCGCGGACGGGCCCCCGGCCCGCCAGGCGGTCGACAAGGGGACGTACACACCCCCTGAGCAGATCAAGGCGATTCCCGTCCGCCACTGGGGGCGCTGGGTCAGCGCCGTGATCGTCGTCGCCCTGCTGGGCACGCTGATCTACTCGTTCTCCCAGGGCGACGTGAACTGGGGGACGGTCGGCGATCTGATCTTCGACGACCGGATCGTCCGCGGCATGGGCGCCACGCTGCTGATCAGCGTGCTGTCCATGCTGATCGGCCTGGTGCTCGGCATCCTCTTCGCCGTCATGAGGCTGTCGAAGAACCCGGTCACCGGCGCCGTCGCGTGGCTCTACATCTGGTTCTTCCGCGGGACGCCGGTCTACGTCCAGCTCCTGCTGTGGTTCAACCTGGCGCTGATCTTCCCCATCCTCAACCTTGGGTTCTACAAGGACGAGATGGTCGACGTGATGACCCCGTTCATGGTCGCCCTGCTGGGTCTCGGCCTGAACGAGGGCGCCTACATGGCGGAGATCGTCCGCGCCGGCATCCAGTCGGTGGACGAGGGGCAGACGGAGGCCTCGCACGCGCTCGGCATGTCCAACTCCAAGACCATGCGGCGCATCGTCCTCCCGCAGGCGATGCGGGTGATCGTGCCGCCCACCGGCAACGAGTTCATCAACCTGCTGAAGACCTCGTCCCTGGTGTCGGCCGTGCAGTACACCGAACTGCTGCGCGCCGCGCAGAACATCGGCTCCACCTCGTTCGCGATCATGGAGACGCTGCTCGTGGCCTCGGTCTGGTACCTGGCTCTGACCAGCGTGTTCAGCGTCGGCCAGTACTACGTCGAGCGTCACTACGCCCGCGGGTCGCTGCGCCAGCTGCCGCCCACCCCGTGGCAGCGGGTGAAGGCGAACCTGCTGAACGTCACCGGCAAGCGCGAAGGGGCGTGGTCATGAACGCCATGGTGAAGGCCGAGGGCGTCCACAAGTCCTTCGGCGCGGCGCACATCCTGCGCGGCATCGACCTGGAGGTCGCCCCCCGGGAGGTGTTCTGCCTGGTCGGCCCGTCCGGCTCCGGCAAGTCCACCTTCCTGCGGTGCATCAACCACCTGGAGAAGATCAACGCCGGCCGCCTGTCGGTCGACGGCCGGCTGGTCGGCTACCGGCAGAAGGGCGACAAGCTCTACGAGCTGAAGGACAGCGAGGTCGCGGCGCAGCGCCGGGACATCGGCATGGTCTTCCAGCGCTTCAACCTGTTCCCGCACATGACGGCGATCGCGAACGTCATGGAAGCCCCGATGCAGGTCAAGGGCGAGACCAAGGCCGTCGCCCGCGCCCGGGCGGAGCGGCTGCTCGACCGGGTCGGGCTCGCCGACAAGGCGGGGAACTACCCCTCCCAGCTCTCCGGCGGCCAGCAGCAGCGCGTCGCCATCGCCCGTGCGCTGGCGATGGAGCCGAAGCTGATGCTCTTCGACGAGCCGACCTCGGCCCTCGACCCGGAGCTGGTCGGCGAGGTCCTCGACGTGATGCGCGGACTGGCCGAGGAGGGCATGACGATGATCGTCGTGACCCACGAGATGGGCTTCGCCCGCGAGGTCGGCGACTCGCTGGTCTTCATGGACGGCGGTGTGGTGGTCGAGTCCGGCAACCCGCGCGACGTCCTGACCGACCCGCAGCACGAACGCACCAAGGCGTTCCTCTCCAAGGTGCTCTGAGCCGGTCGCCGGCGCAGGACATGCCACAGGGGCGGTACGGGGATCTCCCGTGCCGCCCCTGTGGCGTACGGCTACCTGACGGCCAGGACCAGCGCGTCGCTCGGCGACGCCCACACCGTGCGGGCCTCGCCGAAGCCGGCCGCGCGCAGTGTCTCGGCGTGCCAGTGGGCCGAGGGCGTCTCGCCGTCGGCGTGCTCGCCGTAGATGCGGAAGCGCTCGGCGGTCGGGGCGGCGAGCACCGGGTCGGCGGCGGCGAGGGCCCACCAGTCCGCCCAGTCGAGCACGCCGGCCGCCCGGGCCCGGTCCATGCCGGCGTGCCGGTGGGCGCGCTCGGCGGCGTTGATCCGCGGGGTGGTCGTGTCCTTCATCCGGTCGGCGTTCATGAAGACGCCGTCCGCGCGGACGAGGCCCGCGAGCTGCCCGTAGAGCGTGGCGAGCGGCCCGGTGCGCAGCCAGTGCAGCGCGGTGGCGGTGAGCACCGCGTCGTAGCTCCGGTGCGGGAGCGCGTCGGTCCAGCCGGGGTCCGTCAGGTCGGCCGTCACGAAGGCGACGCGCTCGTCCCCGGAGAAGTAGCCCCGGGCGATCGTCAACAGCGCGGGGTCGAGGTCCACGCCCGTGCTGGTGGCGTCGGGGAAGCGGGTGAGGAGCCGGTCCGTGATACTGCCCGTACCGCAGGCGAGGTCGAGCACTCTGGGGGCCGTGCCCACGGTGGCCTCGACCATGTCCAGCATGACGCGGAACCGCTCCTCGCGGTCGGGCATGTACCACTCCTGCTGGCGGTCCCAGCTCTCCTGCCAGGCCCGCCAGTCGCTTCCCGTGTCCGCCGTGGTTCCCGCCACCGGAACCCTCCCGTCCGTAATACCCTCGTATCCATAGCAGCTGTTACGGCTGTATCGCCGACAGTAGACCGTTGCAGTAAGGACTACAAGTGGAACTGGCCCATTACTCGGACTTCGCCGTGCGCCTGGTCAACACCGAGGAGCCGGCCCGCGGCAAGGACTCGCTGACCTCCGTGGAGGCGGTGCGCGAGCTGTTCGGCGCCTCCGCCCAGATGGCCCGCCGCGCCACGGACGCCGACGTCACCCGGTTCCGCTCGGTCCGCGCCCGGCTGCGGGCCGTCTTCACGGCGGCCGACGACGGCGACGAGAACGGGGCCGTGGACCTGCTCAACTCGCTGCTGCTGGAGTTCCCGGTCAGCCCCCAGATCTCCGGGCACGACCAGCGCGACGACGACGGCCGCCCCCTGTGGCACATGCACCTCGCCGACCACTCGTCGAACGCGACCACGGGCTACGCGGCCATCGCCGCGATGGGACTCGCCTTCCACCTGACCGAGCACGGCGTCGACCGCCTCGGCCTCTGCCAGGCCGCGCCCTGCCGCAACGCCTACCTCGACACCTCGACCAACCGTTCCCGCCGCTACTGCTCGGACCGCTGCGCCACCCGCGCGAACGTCGCGGCCTACCGGGCCCGCAAGCGCCTGGAGAGCGAACGGTCGGGCAGCACCGGACGCAGCGAGGAGACCAGCCAGGACGCCACGGCGGCCACCGACCGCTGATCGGCCGCACGCGGTCTGAACCGGGTCCGCACCCGCCCGAGGAGCAGATCGGGCGGCACCGCGCCGAACTCCCGGCTGTCGCCGTGGGCGTGCGGGTTGTCCCCCAGCACCCACCAGCCCTCCGGGCGGCGTTCGGCGAGCCGCTTGACGATGAGCAGGTCCTGCTGGAGCGGATGGCGGAGCACGGCGACGTCCCCCTGCCGGAGCACCGCCCGGTAGTCCACCAGCAGCTGGTCGCCGTGCACGAGTGTGGGCACCATCGACGGCCCCGTCACCTCCGCCAGCCCGAACCGTGCCCCGGGCTCACGGCCCTGCTCCGCCATCGGATGCCTCCCGCATGCGTTCGTACGTTCCGCCCGCGGTCCCGTCCGGCCCCGGACTTTTGCCCTAAGCCCCAGGGGGCACTCGCGAAATCACGCTTCTCACGGAGTAATGTCCCACCTGAGAAGACGATCACGAGGAAGGACAGCTCCATGCTCTCCCGCCTGTTCGCCCCCAAGGTAAAGGTCAGCGCCCACTGCGACCTGCCCTGCGGCGTCTACGACCCGGCCCAGGCCCGCATCGAGGCCGAGTCGGTCAAGGCCGTCCAGGAGAAGTACCAGGCCAACGAGGACCCGCACTTCCGCGCCCGCGCCACCGTCATCAAGGAGCAGCGCGCGGAGCTCGCCAAGCACCACGTGTCGGTGCTGTGGAGCGACTACTTCAAGCCGCCGCACTTCGAGAAGTACCCGGAGCTGCACCAGCTCATCAACGACGCGCTGAAGGCCCTCTCGGCCGCCAAGGGCTCCACCGACCCGGAGACGGGCCAGAAGGCGCTCGACTACATCGCCCAGATCGACAAGATCTTCTGGGAGACGAAGAAGGCCTGACCCGGCCCTTCACGGAAGGACCCGGACGGCACCCCGCCGTCCGGGTCCTTCCGCGTCCGGGGCCTTCCGGGCGCAGGCCCGGCCGGAGGCGGGGCCGGCCGGGGAAGGCCTGCGGGGGCCGGGACCGCGCCCCGCGTCCGGGGCCGTCCGGCCGTGCCCGGCACCGCCCCGGGGCGCGGCACGGCCGGAGGTATGTCCTCGTGCGCGCCGAGGCGGCCACCGGTCAGCAGACGGGGTCGCCCTCGGCGTGCCGTCGAGGGGAGACGACCCCGGCGTCCGCACGGCGCACGGCCGGCCCGGAGCACGGGCCGGCCCGCCACGGCTCACGCCGCCGGCACCGGTGTCGGGTCGGCGGGACGGAGCAGGGGGCTGCCCTGGCGCAGCAGCCACTGGCGGTAGGCCGCCGCCCTGAGGGCGGCCTCGCGGTAGGCCGCCGCCAGGTCGGCGTAGGCCGCGTCGAAGAGTTCGCGTGCGCCGGGGCGTGAGCACAGCAGCAGCCGCACGGCGAGGGGGTCGCCCCGCAGCGGCCGGATGGCCATGTCGTCGCGGGGCACCGAGGTGGGCTGGCAGGGCGCGACCGCCTCGCCCACGGCGATCAGCGAGGCGGCCGTGTGGTAATCGCAGTGCAGCACCGGCGGGTTGATCCCGGCGGCGGCCAGCACCCGGCGCAGCCCGTCCCATTCGCCGTCCACCGTGGGGTCGACCATCCACCGGTCGTGGGCGAGGTCGGCCAGGTCCACCTCGGCCGCCGCGGCGGCCGGGTGATCGCCCGCCATGGAGACGAACTGGGGCTCGCGGTCGACCAGTACGCGCACGTCGAGGCCGTCCGGCATCCGCAGCGGGCAGCCCTCCACCTCGTGCACGAAGGCCACGTCGAGCTGTCCGGCGGCCGCCATCGAGAGCAGCGCGTTGGCGGAGACGTCCATGTGCAGGGAGAGGTCGGTGCCCGGGAAGCGTCCCCGCAGCAGCCGCAGCCAGCCGGCCAGTGCCCGGCTCGCGGTGGACCCGATGCGCAGCACCGGGCCGCCCTCGCGGGCCGCCGCCGCCTGGGCCTCGGCGACCAGCGCGGTCATCTCGCCGACCAGCGGCCGGGCACGGCTCAGCACGGCACGCCCCAGCGGGGTCGGCCGGCAGCCGGTGCGTTCCCGGGCGAACAGCGGTGCGCCCAGGAAGGTCTCGATCCGGCGCAGCTGGGTGGTCAGGGACGGCTGGCTGACGCCGAGCCGACGGGCCGCTTTGTGCAGGCTGCCCGTGTCGGCGATGGCGCACAGCGCACGCAGGTGCCTCACCTCGAGCTCCATGGCGTCGAGCGTAGAGCGGGCTCAACTGTCCCACCAGACACCCTAGTCGGGATGTGCCGGACGGATCCGGACAGGCCGCCCGCCCCCGGGGGCACCGGGCGGGTGATGCGCCCGTGCTATCGCCTCCCGGCATCCTCCCGGGCGGGGCGGGGCTCCTCCAGACTCGGCTCACCGCAATTCGTCAACCCGACGAGCAGGAGCCCCCCATGCGTCATCCCCGTACGTTACTGTCCGCCGCCCTCGGCCTCGGTCTCGCCGCCGCGCTCGGCGCCGTGCCCGCGACCGCCGCCACGTCCACCGCCGCCGGCTCCCCCACGGCCACGGCGGCCACCGCCTCCTACGCCGCCTACGAGGGGTCGGCCGAGGACGAGAAGGCGACCCGGGCGTTCTTCGAGGCCGTCGTCGAGTCGGTCGCCAGGAAGCGCGCCGCCAACCCGGGCGCCCAGGCCGTGACGGTCGTCTACAGCGCCGCCAACGCCCCGAGCTTCCGCTCGCAGATAGCCAGCAGCACCAGGATCTGGAACGGATCGGTGTCCAACGTGCGGCTGGTCGAGGGGTCCGGCGCGGACTTCTCGTACTACGAGGGCAACGATCCGCGTGGCTCGTACGCGAGCACCGACGGGCACGGACGCGGCTACATCTTCCTGGACTACCGCCAGAACCAGCAGTACAACTCGACCCGCGTCACGTCGCACGAGACCGGTCACGTGCTCGGTCTGCCGGACCGCTACTCCGGTCCGTGCAGCGAGCTGATGTCCGGCGGCGGCCCCGGCACCTCGTGCACCAACGCGTACCCGAACGCCCAGGAGCGCTCCCGGGTGAACCAGCTGTGGGCCAACGGCCTCGCGGCGGCGATGGCCCGCGTCTCCTGACCGGAGCCGCCTGAGCGGCGTCCGGCGGCCGGAGCCGCCCGGGCGGTCCCCGGTGCACGCGCGCCCCGCCGGCCACCGGCGGGGCGCCGTTCGTCGCGGGTGGCGGTCCGAGGACGCCCGGACCGCGCCGGGCGGACCGGGGGCCGCTCCGGAGGGAAGAGACAAAAGAGGACCGCGCCGGAATCCGGCGCGGTCCGGGCGTCGGTGCGCGGCGGCCCCGCGCGGCGGGTGCTCAGGCCGTCACGGGCTCCCGGCGCCCCAGACCCGCGCCGGGCGGCAACTGGCGGTGGATGCGACCGAGGGCGTCGTCGAAGTCGCCGTCCGCGACGACGACTTCGTAGGCCGCACCGCCGTGGTGCAGGGTGAGGCTCAGGTCCGAGCGGTCGAGCCCGGCGCCTTCGGCGGCCGGCTCGCCCAGCGTCAGCAGACACCCCAGTGTGGCGGGCTGCACGGCTCCGTCCAGCAGGACGGGCAGCGGCATGTCCCATTCCAGGACGCAGGACGAGAGCAGAGCCCCGCCGACGGACCGCAACGCGGCGAACGTCCCGCCGCTGTACTCAACACCCCTGATGAGGGTGCTCACTTGGCCGCCGGTCGCGGTGATCGCGACGGCTTCCGCGCCGGCCCGGTCGCGGTACCAGCCCGCCCAGGCTTCAGTCGACTCCGATGACATGCGCGGACTGTAGCGGTACCCGCTCCTGTGGTGTGGACCAGGTGCCCTTTCCGCCGCACCGGGCCGTCCACCGGATGCCGGAGAGTCCGGGTCGGGGCGTCCGTGCGACCGGCGCGGGGCGGCCACGGCGGGCCGGACGGCGGCCGCCCGGCGCCGGGGCGCCGCGGTCAGCGGTTCCGCCGGGTGACGAACTCGGCGAGCGACAGCAGACCGCCCGCGGCCCCCAGGTCCGGTACCGCGCGGGCGAGTTCCCCCACCGCCTTCGACATGCGCTCGGCGGCCTGCGACTGCGCCCAGTCCCTGCCGCCGGCCCGCTCCACGGCGTCCGCCGCCCGCGCCACCGCCGCCGCGCCCATCGGCCCGCGGTACAGCTCGGCGAGTTCGGCGCCCGCCCGGGTGCCCGAGGCGAGCGCCGCGACCACGGGCAGCGACTTCTTGCGGGCTGCGAGGTCGGCCCCGGCCGGTTTGCCGGTGCGCTCGGGGTCGCCCCAGATCCCGATCAGGTCGTCGATGAACTGGAAGGCCAGACCCGCCTCCCTGCCGAACGCGTCCATCGCGCGCACCTCCCGCTCCCCGGCACCCGCGTACAGGGCGCCGATGGCGCAGGAGGCGCCCAGCAGGGCGCCGGTCTTGGCCGTGGCCATCCCGATGCACTCCTCGGGGGTGACCTCTTCCGGCGGACGCTCCTCGAAGGCGCAGTCGATCTGCTGCCCCGCGCACAGCTCGATCACGCAGTCGGAGAGCCGCGCCGAGGCCTCGGCCGAGCGCGGCCAGGGGTCCTCGGCGAGCAGCCGCACGGCGAGCGCGAGCATCGCGTCGCCCGCGAGCACGGCGTCGGCCGTGCCGAACACCGTCCAGGCCGTGGGGCGGTGCCGGCGTGTGACGTCCTCGTCGATGACGTCGTCGTGCAGGAGCGTGAAGTTGTGCGCGAGTTCGACGGCCGCCGCGGCCCGGACGGCACGGTCAGGGTCGCCGCCCAGCGCCTGGCAGGCGGCGAGCACGAGGGCGGGCCGGACGGCCTTGCCGCCCGCGCCGGCCGCGGGTGTGCCGTCCGCCTCCTCCCAGCCGAAGTGGTACATCGCCACACGCCGCATCGGGCCGGGGAGCGTGTCGCACGCACCGCGCAGTTCGGGCTGGACCAGGGCGCGGGTGCGGTCCAGCAGGTCGACGGCCTCACGGGCCTCGACGGTGTCCGGAATGGTCAACGGGCGGTCCTTCCCTGCGGAGGCGATCGATCGGGGACGGGATCTGGAGGGACGTGTATCGGACGGGGACGGCGAACAGGGGACGGGGAACAGGGGGCGAGGACCGGTCGGGGACGGCGATCGGTCCCGGGACGGGGAGCGTGGACGGGGAGCGTCGGGGCGTGCCCCCGGCGGGATGCTTCTCCGGCCTGCGGTGACAGCTTTTCAGTACGGAGTGTGGTCGCACCATTACACAAACGGGTGGGACTGGATCGCCGGGATGCGGGCAGGGCCGGCCGTCGCCCCGCCCGGGACAATGGGCGGGTGACCAGCGACCTGCCCGACCTCGCCGCCGCGCTGCGGCCGCTGCTGCCGTCGCCGCTGCAGTCCGTCCGGGACGAGCGGTTCGAGCGCCACGGCGTCGGTCTGCTGCTCAAGCGGGACGACCTGATCCACCCCGATCTCCCCGGCAACAAGTGGCGCAAGCTGGCGCCGAACCTGCGCGCCGCACGCGGGCGGCCGGTGCTGACCTTCGGCGGCGCGTACTCCAACCACCTGCGTGCCACGGCCGCCGCCGGACGGCTGCTCGGCTTCCCCACGGTCGGCGTCGTCCGGGGCGACGAGCTGGCCGACCGCCCCCTGAACCCCTCGCTGAGCCGCTGCGCCGCGGACGGGATGCGCCTGGTCTTCGCCGACCGGGCCGCCTACCGCGCCAAGCACGAGCCCGCCGTCCTGGCCCGCTTCGTGGCCGAGTCGGGCGCGGAGGACGTCTACGTGGTGCCCGAGGGCGGCTCCAACGCGCCGGCCGCCCGCGGCTGCGCGGAGCTGGGCGCCGAGCTCCGCGACGACCCGGCCGGCGTCGGCGCGGCCGCCGTCGCCTGCGGCACGGGCGGCACGCTCGCCGGACTCGCCGCCGGCCTCGGACCCGGCCGGCGCGCGCTCGGCGTCGCCGTGCTGCGCGGGAGCTTCCTCGGCGGCGAGGTCCGGGCACTCCAGCAGGCCGCCTTCGGCGGACGGGCCGGCGACTGGTCGGTGGAGGACCGCTTCCACTTCGGGGGCTACGCGCGCGGCGGGCCGGAGCTCGACGCCTTCGCCGCCGACTTCGAGGACCGTCACGGCCTGCCCGTCGAACGCGTCTACGTCGCGAAGCTGCTGTACGCCCTGAGCGTGCTGGCGGCCGAGGGGGCGTTCCCCCGCGGCACGGCGCTCGCGGCCGTGATCACGGGACGGCCCGACGGCCCGCCGCCGGCGCCCTGAGCCGCCGCCGACACCGCGGACCCGTTGTACAGGCAGCTCCCCGCGGGTCCGCGGGTCCGCCTCCACCGCGGACCCGCGGGGAGCTGCCCGCCGTCCGCCGGCCGCGGCCCCGCGGGAGGCCGCCCTACCCGTCCTCGCGGTAGGCGGCCGCCTCCTCCAGGTCCAGCCGGCGCAGCAGCGTGCGCATCATCTCGTCGTCGATCCGCCGCTGGTCGCGGAGGGAGACGAAGACGTCCCGCTCCACGGAGATCATCTCGCGCGCGAGGCGGCGGTAGATGTCGTCCGCGGACTCCCCGGTGATCTCGTTGACCGTGCCGAGGCGTTCCCACACCGCGTTGCGCCGGCGCTCCAGCACCGTGCGGAGCCGCTCCACGAGCGGCTGCGGGAGGCTGTTGCGCTCGTCGGCGAGGAGTTCGCCGAGCCGCCGCTCGGCCGCCGCGGACGCCTCGCTCTGCGCCTGCGCCTCGGCCAGCGTCTCGGCCTGCACGTCACGCCCCGGAAGCTTCAGCACACGGATCAGCGGGGGCAGCGTCAGCCCCTGCACGACGAGCGTGCCGATCACCGTGGTGAACGTCAGGAAGAGGACCAGGCTGCGGCCCGGGAACGGCTCGCCGTCCTCCATGACCAGCGGGATGGAGAACGCGATGGCGAGCGAGACCACGCCGCGCATCCCGGCCCAGCCGACGATCAGCGGAGCGGTCCAGTTGGTGTCCGGCTCGCGCTCCCGCACCCGCCGGGAGAGCTTGCGCGGCAGGAAGGTGGCCGGATAGACCCAGACGAAGCGGACGACGACGACGGTGACGAAGACCGCCACCGCGTACCAGAGCGCCTCCCCCACCCCGTACGGCCCGAGGTCCTCCACCACGATGGCGAGCTGGAGCCCGATCAGCGCGAACACCGCCGACTCCAGGACGAAGGAGACCATCTTCCAGACCGCCTCCTCCTGGAGCCGGGTCGCGAAGTCGACCTGCGAGGAGTGGTGGCCCAGGTACAGCGCCACGACGACGACGGCGAGCACACCGGAGGCGTGCACCTCCTCGGCCGCCGCGTACGCGATGAACGGGATGAGCAGCGACAGGGTGTTCTGGAGCAGCGGCTCCTTCAGCCGGGTGCGCAGCCAGTGGATCGGCAGCATCAGCACCAGTCCGACGGCGATGCCGCCGACCGAGGCGAGCAGGAACTCCCCGAATCCCGCGGCCCAGCTCGCGCCCGCGCCGATCGCCGCGGCCAGCGCGACCTTGTAGGCGGTGATCGCCGTCGCGTCGTTCACCAGGGACTCGCCCTGGAGGATCGTGGTGATCCGGTGCGGCAGTCCCAGCTTGCGCGCGATGGCCGTGGCGGCGACCGCGTCCGGGGGCGCGACGACGGCGCCGAGGACCAGGGCCGCGGTCAGCGGCAGATCCGGGACCAGGAGGTACGCGAGGTAGCCGACCACGACCGTCGCGAACAGCACGTACCCCACGGACAGCAGGGCGACCGGCCGGAGGTTGGCCCGCAGGTCCAGGTAGGAGCTGTCCAGGGCGGCGGTGTGCAGCAGCGGCGGCAGGATCAGCGGCAGCACGATGTGCGGGTCCAGGTGGTACTCGGGCACGCCCGGGACGTAGGAGGCGATCAGGCCCGCGGCCACCAGCAGCAGCGGGGCGGGCACGGGCGTGCGGCGGGCGGCCCCCGCGACGGCGGCGCTCACGGCGATCAGCCCCACCAGGGGCAGTGCTTCCATCACGGGGACCTCACGTCGGTCTGCTGCGTCGTAATCTGGCAATCATGAGCGAGTGTCCGCATGTAGCAGAGCTTCCGCGCCCGGAGCCGGTCCCGCTGAGCATGACGTGCCGCGAGTGCGAGGCCGCCGGGACGCACCCGGTGCAGCTGCGGCTCTGCCTCGAGTGCGGGCACGTCGGCTGCTGCGACTCGTCGCCGCTGCGGCACGCGCGGGCGCACTACGGGGACACGGCACACGCCGTGATGCGCACTTTCGAGCCAGGTCAGCTGTGGCGGTGGTGCTTTGTCGACGATTCGATCGTCTGACGTCTGGGTACGTCAACCATCCGCCGGATCCGCGCAATTGGGCGGCGCCGACCTCTAGCCACTGTGCGTGACATACGCTTACCATGAGTGACAGACACCGGCTCAGGGGTCCCCGGCGACAGAGAACCACGGATCGCGATAGCGTCGCCAGGCCAATACCGGCTACGTAACCACGTGCCGCACGCCCGCGGGAGTTCTCCCGCGGCCCAGAAAGAGCTTGTGCCACCTTGGAGGTGAGGGTGTCCCAGATCGCAGGCGAGCCCGGGACCCAGGACTTCGTGGAAGTCCGGCTGCCGGCTGCGGGTGCCTACCTGTCCGTGTTGCGTACGGCCACCGCCGGACTCGCAGCACGCTTGGACTTCACCCTCGACGAGATCGAGGATCTGCGGATCGCGGTCGACGAGGCGTGCGCGATCCTGCTCCAGCAGGCCGTACCCGGCTCCGTCCTGAGCTGCGTGTTCCGGCTCGTCGACGACTCGCTGGAGGTGACGGTCTCGGCGCCCACGACCGACGGCCGGGCACCGGAGCGCGACACCTTCGCCTGGACGGTGCTCTCGGCGCTGGCCGGAAAGGTCGACTCCTCGGTCGCCGACGACCGTACGGTCTCCATCAGCCTGTACAAACAGCGCGGCGCGGGACCCGGGCCGGCGTGAGCAACGGAAACGGGGATGGTCCGATGCGGGAGGACGAGGAGCGTAGCCCCAGGGTGCTGAACGCGTCGACCGGCATCCCGGAGCAGCAGGCGCGCCCGCACCCGGTGGTGGACGAGACCGAGGGCCGTGGCGCCCCGGTGGAGCAGCCGCAGGAGCAGGTGCAGTCGCGGGCAGAGCGGGCGGACCGGATGAGCGAGCACGAGCAGAGGCAGGATCCGCACGACCGCAGCGGGGCGCGTGCCCTGTTCATAGAGCTCCGCTCGCTGCCCGAGCAGTCGCCCCAGCGCGCCGAACTGCGCAACCGGCTGGTCCGCATGCACCTGCCGCTCGTCGAGCACCTGGCGCGCCGCTTCCGCAACCGCGGTGAGCCGCTGGACGACCTGACGCAGGTCGCGACGATCGGTCTGATCAAGTCGGTGGACCGCTTCGACCCGGAGCGCGGGGTCGAGTTCTCGACGTACGCGACGCCGACCGTGGTCGGCGAGATCAAGCGGCACTTCCGCGACAAGGGCTGGGCGGTCCGGGTGCCGCGCCGGCTGCAGGAGCTGCGGCTCGCCCTGACCACGGCGACCGCGGAGCTCTCGCAGCAGCACGGCCGCTCCCCCACCGTCCACGAGCTCGCCGAGCGCCTCGGCATCTCGGAGGAGGAGGTCCTGGAGGGCCTGGAGTCGGCGAACGCCTACTCCACCCTGTCCCTGGACGTCCCCGACACGGACGACGAGTCACCGGCCGTGGCGGACACCCTGGGCGCCGAGGACGAGGCGCTGGAGGGCGTCGAGTACCGCGAGTCCCTGAAGCCGCTGCTGGAGGGGCTGCCGCCGCGGGAGAAGCGCATCCTGCTGCTGAGGTTCTTCGGCAACATGACGCAGTCGCAGATCGCGCAGGAGGTCGGCATCTCGCAGATGCACGTCTCGCGTCTGCTGGCGCGGACGCTGGCACAGCTGCGCGAGAAGCTCCTCGTCGAGGAGTAGACCTCGGGCGGGCGGCGCTTCCGGGGCTAGCCCCGGGGGCGCCGCTTTCCGCTGTGCGGCCCCGTCACGCGGGTGCGGGCCGCCGGTCGCCGCACCCCGCCGCGCGAGGACACAGCCGAACACTGTCCCGGGACGGCCGGCCCGCACCCGCGAACCGGCCCCCGGGCGAAACCCCCGCGGGCGTCAGCGCGCCTGCGCTCCGATGCCGAGCGCCTTCGCCGTCGTCGGGTTGACCAGCAGCACGAGCCCCGTCACCGCGACCGCCGCGAGCACGATGCCGAGCGGGATCAGCGGACCCGAGGCGCGCAGCAGCGTCCACGCCGGGATGAGGGCGATGAGCTGGGTGATGATCGCGGGCCCGCGGCTCCAGCTGCGGCGCAGCCACAGCCCGCGGGCCGCCGCGAGCGGGATCACGCCGAGGACGAGCAGGGTCACCCCGCCCGTCTCCGCCGAGACCGAGTCGCCGGGCTCTCCGAAGAGGCCCATCACCAGCATGTACAGCCCGCCCGCGACCAGCGCCAGCCCCTCGGCGGCGCAGACGGCGGCCGCGGCGGTGAGGCGGGCGGGGCGGGGGGTGGGGTCGTCACTGGTCACCCCAGCAGGGTAGCCCCCGCCCCGGAGCCCCGGACTGGGCCCGGTACCCCTCAGTAGGTACCCTTCCTCGCATGCGCGCACTTCTCGTGGTCAATCCGGCAGCAACCACCACCAGTGCCCGCACCCGCGACGTGCTCATCCACGCGCTCGCGAGCGAGATGAAACTGGAGGCCGTCTCCACCGAGTACCGGGGCCACGCCCGCGACCTCGGAAGACGGGCGGCCGAGGCGGACGACATCGACCTGGTGGTCGCCCTGGGCGGCGACGGCACGGTCAACGAGGTCGTCAACGGGCTGCTGCACAACGGACCCGACCCGGAGGGCCTGCCCCGGCTCGCGGTGGTGCCCGGGGGCTCGACCAACGTGTTCGCCCGCGCGCTCGGGCTGCCGAACGACGCCGTGGAGGCGACCGGCGCGATCCTCGACGCTCTGCGTGAGCGGACGGAGCGCACGGTCGGCCTCGGACTGGCGGCGGGGACCCCGGGCACGGACGACGAGGGCGTGCCCGAGCGCTGGTTCACCTTCTGCGCGGGGCTGGGCTTCGACGCCGGCGTCGTCGGCAGGGTGGAGCAGCACCGGGAGCGCGGACGGCGGTCCACACACGCGCTGTACGTGCGGCAGGTGATGCGCCAGTTCCTCGACGACCCGCACCGCCGGCACGGCACGATCACGCTGGAGCGGCCGGGCGCCGACCCGGTCGAGGATCTGGTGCTGTCCATAATCTGCAACACCTCGCCCTGGACCTACCTGGGCAATCGTCCGGTGTACGCGTCCCCGAAGGCGTCCTTCGACACCGCTCTCGACGTGCTCGGGCTGAAGAAGCTGTCGACACCGGCGGTGGCCCGTTACGGCACTCAGCTGCTCACGTCGAGCCCGGAACGGGGGCCTCGCGGGAAGCACGCCGTCACGCTGCACGACGAGACGGACTTCACCTTGCATTCCAAGGTGCCGCTGCCGTTCCAGATGGACGGTGACCACCTCGGGCTGCGTACGAGCGTGACGTTCACAGGCGTTCGCCGTGCACTGCGTGTGATTGTGTGAGTGGAAGGACCGAAAGTCCTTTATCTCGAACGTATGGGCGCGGCTCCACCCCATAGAAGTACGGCTGTGACCTAGTCGACACCGAGGAATCAAAAAAAACTTTCCGGAAGGGGTTGTATCCGCCGCCGAGGTTTGCGAATCTCTACATGGCGATCGGGACGGCCCGCAACACCGGCCTCGACAGACCGCCGGAACCCCTCAACGAATCCAGGATCCAACGCCGGGCAACTGGCGATCGGCCCTTCCCTCGCGGGGGGATTCGTGAAAGCGTTCACATTCACAAGCAACGTGCATGAAATACCAAGGAGAGGTAGCAGCCATGGACTGGCGTCACAACGCCGTTTGCCGCGAGGAAGACCCCGAGCTCTTCTTCCCCATCGGCAACACCGGTCCTGCGCTGCTGCAGATCGAGGAAGCCAAGGCCGTCTGCCGTCGCTGCCCCGTCATGGAGCAGTGCCTGCAGTGGGCGCTCGAGTCCGGCCAGGACTCCGGCGTCTGGGGTGGCCTCAGCGAGGACGAGCGCCGTGCGATGAAGCGCCGCGCCGCTCGCAACCGGGCGCGTAACGCCAGCGCCTGACCCCCCCAGCTACCGGCATCCCCGGCGGCGCGTGCAGCGAGCACGCACTCACCGCCTTCGAGCCGCAGCGCGCAGTACCCCCGATGCGCATCGCACACGCGAGCAACGAGCTTCGAGCCCCGGACGGCCGACACGGTCCGGGGCTCTTCGCTGTCCGCAACTCTTCACCGCCCGGGACTCTTCACCGCCCGGGGCCGCGCCCCCGCCGGCGGCTAGCGCTTCTCGGCGACGGGGATGTCGAGCACCACACGGGTGCCCCGCCCGGGCGCGGGCACCGGGACCATGTCGAAGGTGCCGCCCAACTCACCCTCCACCAGGGTCCGCACGATCTGCAGCCCCAGGTTCCCGGCCTGCTGGGCGTCGAAGCCCTCGGGCAGACCGCGGCCGTCGTCCTGGACGGTGATCAGCAGACGGGCGTTCTCCACCCGGGAGTCGCCGCGTACGGCGGACACCTCCACCGAGCCGTGCTCGGCCGGTGCGAAGGCGTGCTCCAGGGCGTTCTGGAGCACCTCCGTGAGCACCATGGAGAGCGGGGTGGCGGTCTCCGCGTCGAGGATGCCGAAGCGGCCGGTGCGCCGGCAGTCGACCTTGCCGGGCGAGATCTCCGCCACCATGGCGATGACGCGGTCGGCGATCTCGTCGAACTCGACCCGCTCGTCCAGGTTCTGGGACAGCGTCTCGTGCACGATGGCGATGGACCCGACCCGGCGGACGGCCTCGTTGAGCGCCTCCCGGCCCCGCACCGAGTCCATCCGGCGCGACTGGAGGCGCAGGAGCGCCGCCACGGTCTGGAGGTTGTTCTTCACCCGGTGGTGGATCTCC
This sequence comes from Streptomyces genisteinicus, assembly GCF_014489615.1. Lineage (GTDB taxonomy): Bacteria > Actinomycetota > Actinomycetes > Streptomycetales > Streptomycetaceae > Streptomyces > Streptomyces genisteinicus. Next base: position 4,903,055 of record NZ_CP060825.1, on the reverse strand, counting down.
CGGATGGTGGCGTCCTTGGTGATCAACTCCCTTTCCCTGCGCCGGAGTTCGGTCACGTCCCGGAGCAGGACGAGGGAGCCGATGCGGACGCCCTTCGGCTTGAGCGGAATGGCGCGCAGCTGGATGACACCGCCGTTCCCCTCCACCTCGAACTCGCGGGGCGCGTAGCCGCTGGCGAGTTTGACCAGCGCCTCGTCCACGGGGCCCCTGGAGGGCGCCAGTTCGGCGGTGATCTGGCCGAGGTGGTGACCGACGAGGTCGGAGGCGAGACCGAGGCGGTGGTAGGCGGAGAGGCCGTTGGGGCTGGCGTACTGGACCACACCGTCGGCGTCGAGGCGGATCAGCCCGTCGCCCGCCCGGGGCGAGGCGTCCATCTCGACCTGCTCGCCGGGGTACGGGAAGGAGCCGGCCGCGATCATCTGCGCCAGGTCGGAGGCGGACTGGAGATAGGTGAGCTCCAGCCGCGAGGGGGTGCGGACGGTCAGCAGGTTGGTGTTGCGGGCGATGACGCCGAGGACCCGGCCCTCACGGCGCACCGGGATGGACTCGACCCGCACGGGGACCTCCTCGCGCCACTCGGGGTCGCCCTCGCGCACGATGCGGCCCTCGTCCAGCGCCGCGTCCAGCAGGGGGCGCCGGCCGCGCGGGACGAGATGGCCGACCATGTCGTCCTGGTACGAGGTGGGGCCGGTGTTGGGCCGCATCTGGGCGACCGACACGTAGCGCGTGCCGTCCCGGGTGGGGACCCAGAGCACCAGGTCGGCGAAGGAGAGGTCGGAGAGCAGCTGCCACTCCGAGACCAGCAGATGGAGCCACTCGAGGTCGGATTCGCTCAGAGCGGTGTGCTGGTGGACGAGGTCGTTCATGGAGGGCACAGATGCGAGGGTACCCGCGGGCCGCGGCGCCGCGACGGGACCCTCAACCCGTACGGCACCGCAGCCCGGAGTTGCCCGGCCGGCGGGTGTGCGGTCCCGCTCGGCCGTTTCAGAGGTCTCGGCGCAGTCAGGGCAGAGAGCGCCGGGGACCTCGTTCCACCCTCCTGTGCGGTGGAGGGCGGAGGCTCGTCACGACAGGTGGAACACTGTCGATTGTGGACTAGACCATTTGTCGCTGTCCACGGTCGGGACGAGTTTAGTTCCCGGGCCATACTTATGCACGGGACAAAAGGGACGCCCGGCGTCCGGACGCCCCCGCCCGCCCCCGCGGGGTCTCCCGCGGCCGCTCTCAGCGGGTCTCGGTGACCTTCGCCAGCGCCCGTGGCGCGTCCGGGTCCTGCCCCCTCGCGATGGTCACCTCGTACGCCATGAGCTGGAGCGGAAGGATCTCCAGGATCGGCTGGAGCTCCTCCGGCACCCCCTCGACGGGCAGCACGAAACCCGCCGAGGCAGCCGCCACCTGCGCCGCCGGGCCGACCACGAAGAGATCCGCGCCACGTCCCCTCAGCCGGTCCAGGACCGGCTGCAGCGCCTCGCCGCCCCGCCCCCCGGTGACCACCGCGATCACCGGCGAGATGTTGTCGACCATGGCCAGCGGTCCGTGCAGCAGGTCGGCGCCCGAGTAGGCGAGCGCCGGGATGTAGCTCGTCTCCATGAGCTTGAGCGCCGCCTCCTTCGCCGTCGGATAGCCGTAGCCGCGCGAGGTGATGACCATCCGCTCGGCGAAGCGGTAGCGGGCCGCGAGGGTCCGGACCTCGTCCTGGCGGCCGAGGACGCGGGCGGCCAGCTCCGGCAGCCGGCCCGCGGCGGCCGTGTCCCCGTCGCGCAGCCCCTCCACGAAGAGGTAGAGCGCCAGCAGGGACGCGGTGTACGTCTTGGTGGCCGGGAGCGCCCGCTCCGGCCCCGCCATGACGTCGATGTGGAACTCGGAGACCGCGGCGAGCGGCGAGTCCGGGTTGTTGGTCACCGCGAGGGTGACCGCGCCGGCCTCGCGGGCGGCCTTCGTCGAGGCGACGAGGTCGGGGGATCCGCCGGACTGGCTGACGGTGACCACCAGCACGTCGGTCAGGTCGGGCCGGGCGCCGTACGCGGTGGTGGTGGACATCGAGGTGAGCCCGCAGGGCAGGCCGAGGCGGATCTCCAGCAGGTACTTGGCGTACAGCGCGGCGTTGTCCGAGGTGCCGCGCGCCGTCAGCAGCACGAAGCGGGGCCGGCGGGCGGCGACCGCGGCGGCCACCTCACGGATGCGCGGCGCACCCTCGTCGAGGATGCGCCGCAGGACCGCGGGCTGCTGGGCCATCTCGCCGGCCATGATCCGGCCGGGGGACTCGTCGTACGCGCTGTGCTCGGCCGGGGTCGGGGCGGACATGCCGGGTGCCTCCAGGACGGTCCAGGTGCCGGGTGGCCGGCCGTCCCGGCGCACCGCGGCACAGCACGGTCCGCGTCGGTCAGGCCCCGGCGCTCCTGCCGGTGACGACCTCGGCGGCGGCGCGTCCGCAGACGCGGGCGGCGCCGTGGGTGGCGATGTGCAGCGCGCCCCTGGGCTCGGCCAGACCGAGACCCATCTCGACCACGACCGTGTCGGGACGGGCCGCGAGCAGGACGTCCAGGGCCTCCGCCATCCAGGGGTGGCGGTGGGCGTCGCGCACCACAGCGACGATCCTACGGTCCGCCGCGTCGGCCAGCACGTCTGCGGCGAGGGACGCGGCCCCCGCGCCGTCGGCGTAGGAGCCGGTGGTGGTCCCGGGCAGCATCTCCGTCAGTTCGGCGCCCACGCCCCAGGGCGTCTCGTCCCCGACCGCGATGTTGGCCACCGGGGTGAGGGCGGCGACGTGGACGGCGGCGGTGAGCGGCGCGAAGGAGCCGTCCCGGTCCGTGACCCGCGCCGCGCGGCGCGCCGCGACCAGTCCGATGCCGGAGCCGGGCGCGGTCCCCTCCTGTGCAGCCGCGCCCGGCTCTGTACGAGCCCCCCTGGCCCGCTGCGTCCACTCCGCGAGGGCGCGCACCCGCGCCGCCGCGTCGGCCAGCCGCTCCTCGGGCAGGTCTCCGCTCCGCACCGCCGCGACGAGGGCGTCCCGCAGCCGCAGCACGGTCTCCTCGTCGGCGAGGCCGCCGCCGACGCAGATGGCGTCGGCACCGGCCGCGATCGCGAGGACCGATCCGCGCTCGATGCCGTACACCGACGAGATGGCCTGCATCTCCATGCCGTCCGTGACGATCAGGCCCTGGTAGCCCAGCTCCTCGCGCAGCAGTCCGGTGAGGATCTGCGGGCTCAGGGTGGCGGGACGGTCGGGGTCGAGCGCGGGGAGAAGAATATGCGCACTCATGACCGCTTTGGAACCCGCGGCGATCGCCGCACGGAAAGGCACCAGTTCACGGGCGTGCAGTGTGTCGAGGTCCACATCGATGCGGGGCAGCGCGTGGTGCGAGTCGACGCTGGTGTCGCCGTGTCCGGGGAAGTGCTTGGTGCAGGCGGCGACACCGGCCGCCTGGAGCCCCTCGACGTAGGCCACGGTGTGGCGGGCGGCGAGGTGCGGATCGGCGCCGAAGGAGCGGACGCCGATGACCGGGTTGTCCGGGTTCGAGTTGACATCGGCGGACGGCGCCCAGTTGAGGTCGACTCCGCATTCGGCGAGGCGGCGGCCGAGTTCACGGGCCACGGCCCGGGTCAGGTCGACGTCGTCGACCCGGCCGAGGGCGTAGTTGCCGGGGAAGGACGAACCGTCCCTGACCTCCAGCCGTGTGACGTCGCCGCCCTCCTCGTCGATGGCGACGAGCACGTCGTCGCGCTCCGCGCGCAGCTGCGCGGTGAGGGCGGCGAGCTGTCCGGGCGAGGTGATGTTGCGGCCGAACAGGCCGACGGCCGAGAGCCCTTCGGAGACCTGGCGCAGCAGCCAGCCGGGCGCCCGGGTGCCGACGAATCCGGGCTGCAGGACGGTGAGGGCGTCCCGGGTGAGCGTGTCCGACGATCCGCGCAGAAGTGTGGTCATGGGGTTCCCCGTTATCCCTTCACAGCGCCGGACGTGAGGCCGGCGGCCATCTTCTTCTGGATGATCATGAAGAAGACGACGACGGGCAGTGCGATCAGCGTCGAGGCCGCCATCAGCGCGCCGTAGTCCGTTCCGCGCTCGGTGGTGAAGGTCATCAGCCAGACGTTGAGCGTGTACTTGGAGTTGTCGTTGATGAGGATGTACGCGAAGAGGTACTCGTTCCAGGCGTTCACCAGGGCGAAGATCGACGCGGCCGCGAGTCCGGGGGCGAGCAGCGGGAAGATCACCCGGCGGAAGGCCTGCATCCGCGTGCAGCCGTCGACCATCGCCGACTCCTCCAGCTCCACGGGGATGTTCACCACGAAGCCGCGGATCATGACCACCGCGAAGGGCAGCGTCGAGACCAGGTAGACGACGATCAGGCCCCAGTACTCGTCGAGGCCGCCCATGGCGTTGAGCTGGGCGTAGATCGGGATGAGCATCGCCGTCGGCGGCAGCATCTGGACCAGGATGAGGACCATCAGCAGGGACTTGCGGCCGAAGAAGCGGAACCGGCCGATCGCCAGGGCGGCGAGGGTGGCGATGATCATTCCGCCGAGGACGGCGGTGACGGAGACGATGAGGCTCGACTGGACCGCGGTGGCGAAGTTCTCCTGCTTCACGGCGCGCGCGAAGTTGTCGAACGTCAGCGACGAGGGCCACAGGGTCTGGTCGTAGGACCGGATCTCGTGGTTGGGCCGCAGGGCGCTGATGACCAGCCAGTAGACCGGGAACGCCATCACGACGGCGGTGACCAGGCCGATGATGTCGTAGTGCCAGCGGGTCTTCTTGCGGTCCGGGCGGACCGTCTGCTGCCCGGCGTCGGCCGGCGAGGGGGCGGTGGAGGTGCTCATTCGACCTCTCCTGTCTTCATCAGCTGGCGCAGGTAGTACACGGCCACTCCGGACAGCAGCACGACGGTGATCAGGGCGATCGCGGTGCCCTGGCTGAACGAGGTGGACTCGAATGCCTTGGAGAAGGAGTAGAGGCCGAGGGTCTCGTACTCGGGCTCGGGCTTGTTGCCGCGCAGCAGCCAGATCTGCCCGAAGACGTTGAAGTCCCAGATGACGGAGAGCGTGGTGACCATCGTGAAGACCGGGCGGATGACCGGCCAGGTGACGAAGGTGAAGACCTTGAAGACGTTCGCGCCGTCGAGGGCCGCCGCCTCCTCCAGCTCCTTGGGGACCTGGGTGAGGGCCGCGTAGAGGGTGATGACCACAAAGGGGATGGCGCCCCAGATGACCAGCAGGGAGATGATCGCGAAGCCCTGCTTGGGGTCGAGGAACCAGTTGTGGCCGAGGAAGTCCTCGCCGACGACCTTGGCGATCAGGGTGTTGATGAGGCCGTAGTCGGAGTCGGAGAGCCAGCGGAAGATCGACGCGGCGACCATCAGGGGCATCGACCAGGCGGCCACCAGGCAGGCGGTGAGCACCAGCCGGACCCAGGTGGTCAGGCGCATCATCAGCAGCGCGATGAGCAGCCCCGCCGCCATCGTGACGGTGACGCAGACGGCCATGAAGACCACGGTCCGCCCGGTCACCGACCAGAACTCGCCGTCGCCGAGGATGTTGGTGAACTGCTCGAAGCCGACCCACGGCGGGGCGTCGCCCGTCCAGAGCTCCTTGCGGCCCATGTCCTGGAAGGACATGATCACCGTTTTGCTGAGCGGGAAGGCGTAGACCGCCGCGATGGCGACGATGGCCGGGAGGATCAGCAGGTACGGAAGGAGCGCGCCCTTCTTCCGCTGCCGTGGCCCCGCGGCGGGGCTTCCTCTGCCGGGCCCCTTGCGGACGCGGTCCGGCTCGGGGGCACGTGGTACGGGTACCGGCGGACCGGCGGCCTTGGTGTCGGCGGCAGTCACGTGGCTGACCTTCCGTTTGTTCTGTACACCGAAAGGGTGGGGCGGGGCCGCGAGTGCGGACCCACCCCACCGGTGAATCCTGGTGGGCCTCCGGCGGACACAGGGAGGCTCGCGGGCCGTCCGGCGGTCGGCCGACCGCCGGACGGCTGCCGGCTCAGGACTCCTGGTTGATCAGCTCGTTGATCTTGGCGTCGGCGGCCTTGGCGGCGTCGGCGACCGAGGTGCCCTTGAGGATGGACAGGAGCATGTTCTCCAGGACCTCCTCCTTCTCGATGGAGGTCCAGCCCGGGGCGATCGGGGTGAACCAGGCGTCCGGCACCGCGTTGGCGATGGGGGCGGTCTCCGGCTTGGCCTTCAGCGGCTCGAGCTGCTTGGTGTTGTTCGGGAGGATGTTCTTGGAGGCGAGCACCTCCTGCGACTTCTCGCTGGTGAACATCGAGATCCACTCCTCGCCGAGGTCCGCGACCTTCGACTTGCCGGTCACGGCGAGGTCGGAACCACCGATGAAGGACGGCAGGGCCTTGCCGTTCGGGCCGGGCATGCCCGCGGTGAGGATCTTGCCCTCGAGCTTCGGGTTGCCGTTGTTCTTGCCGTCGACGACGGAGCCGGACTCCCAGCCGTTGCCGTAGAGAAGGGCGGCCTTCTCGTTGGCCATGACGTTGGCGTGGTCCTGCTCGTCCTTGGTCTGGTCGGCCTTGTTGTACTTCTTGACCAGGTTGATGAAGTGCTCGATGCCCTTCTGCGCCTCGGGCGAGGAGAGCGTGCCCTTCCACTCCTTGGCGCCCTCGTCGTACTCGGCGATCTTGCCGCCGTACGCGGCGACGTACGACATGGCGGCGTACCAGTAGCGGCCGGGCAGGTAGAGGGACGAGAAGCGCTTGTCCTTCTTGGAGTACTCGGCGGAGACCTTGTCCATGGCGGACAGCATCTCGGCCTCGGTCGTGGGCAGCGTGTCGATGCCCGCGCCCTTCTTCAGCATCTCGGTGTTGTAGATCGCGACGCGGGCGCCGGCGTAGTAGGGCACGCAGTACTGCTTGCCCTCGAACGCACAGGTGTCCTTGAGGCCCTGGATCCAGGTGTCCGAGTTGTCGTACTTCTTCGGGTCGATCTCGGCGAGCGCCCCGTTGAGGATGTACTGCATCGTCTCGGTGTTGCCGAGCTCCACGACGTCCGGGAACTTGTCGCCGCCGAGCGCGGTGTCGAGCTTCTTCGCCTTGTCCGCCCACTGCTGGTACTGGACATCGACCTTCACGCCGGGGTACTTCTTGTTGAACTGCGCGTTGACGTCCTTGACCAGCTCCGGCCAGGTGGACTGGGCGTCGACCATCAGCCAGACGGTCAGGGTCTCCTTGCGGTCCTTCGGGTCCTTGGCCGCCGAGTCACTGCCGCCGTCCGAACCACATGCCGCGACCGACGCCATCATGGCCGCCACACCCACCGCTGCTGCGAGCTTGCGCTTCACGCCACCCTCCTCAAAGGGATGCAAGAGTTCCACCCCCCACCACCCGGGAGTCGCGCAGCACTTGACGGACTTGCGCCAGATTCTGCCCTGGGGCTGGGACCTGGCCCTTAATGGTTTAGACCAGTACCGGGAGCTTGGCCTAGACCTTTAGGGGTGTCAAGGGTGTATAAGAAGGGCTGTCGTGTCCGTTATAGGACCGACACCTGAGGGAGGGCGACGACCCGTGAGCGGTCCGTGCCACCATGTGAGCCGCGACAGACGGAGGAGCCGGTGACGGCACGAGCGCAGCAGTCGGAAAGGCAGGCCATGACCTCGGACGGGAATGGCACGGAGCCCGAGGGCGGACCAGGCACCCGCATCGCGCGCGTGCCCAAGTACTACCGGCTCAAGCGGCACTTGCTCGACATGACCGAAACCCTTCCCCCCGGCACCCCCGTACCGCCCGAGCGCACCCTCGCGGCCGAGTTCGACACCTCCCGCACCACCGTGCGCCAGGCCCTCCAGGAACTGGTCGTCGAGGGCAGGCTGGAGCGCATCCAGGGCAAGGGCACCTTCGTCGCCAAGCCCAAGGTGTCGCAGGCGCTGCAACTCACCTCGTACACGGAGGACATGCGCGCCCAGGGTCTGGAGCCCACGTCCCAGCTTCTGGACATCGGATACGTCACAGCCGACGACACCCTCGCCGGACTCCTCGACATCACCGCCGGCGGCCGCGTGCTGCGCATCGAGCGCCTGCGGCTGGCCAGCGGCGAGCCCATGGCGATCGAGACCACCCACCTGTCCGCGAAGCGCTTCCCGGCCCTGCGCCGCAGCCTGGTCAAGTACACCTCCCTCTACACCGCCCTCGCCGAGGTGTACGACGTGCACCTCGCGGAGGCCGAGGAGACCATCGAGACCTCCCTCGCCACCCCCCGTGAGGCAGGGCTGCTCGGCACCGACGTCGGCCTGCCGATGCTGATGCTCTCGCGCCACTCGCTGGACGCCCGGGGCGAGCCCGTGGAGTGGGTCCGCTCGGTCTACCGCGGCGACCGCTACAAGTTCGTCGCCCGGCTCAAGCGGCCCACCGACTGACCCGGCCGCACCAGCTCCCCCGCCCGTCCGGCGGGCACCGCCGACAGCCACGCCCCGGAGGGGGCGTGGCTGTCGCCGTTCCGGCGGCGGCACCCCCCGCGCCGGCAGGGGGAACGGCACGGACGAACGGTCGTTCCGGAGCGCCCAGCGGTCCCCCTGGAGCGCCCAGTGGTCGTCATCCGTCCGTTATCCGGGCGGGGGTTCCGTGGAGGGCACACGTCCCTTAGATTTCCTGCCCGTTACGCAAGGTGATCCGTGGAACCAGTGAGGGGACGGAGCCACATGTCAGCAGAGCCCGAGGCGCCACCTGCGCCGGAGTCAGAACCACCCGTCGTCACCCCCGTGCGCGTGGTCATCGCCCTGTGCCTGATCGCGCCCTTCGTGGCGATGCTCTGGGTCGGTTCCTACGCGAGGATCGAACCGGTCGTCATCGGCATCCCGTTCTTCTACTGGTACCAGATGGTCTGGGTCGTGGTCTCCACCGCCCTCACCATGGTCGCGTACAAGCTGTGGCAGCGTGACCAGCGCGCCCGCAAGGGAGGTGCGTCGCAGTGAAGGACGGCGTGAACGGCGTCGCACTCGCCGTCTTCATCTTCTTCTTCCTGGCCGTCACGGTCATGGGCTTCCTCGCCGCGCGCTGGCGCAAGGCGGAGAACGAGAACAGCCTCGACGAATGGGGCCTCGGCGGCCGCTCGTTCGGCACCTGGGTCACCTGGTTCCTGCTCGGCGGCGACCTCTACACGGCGTACACCTTCGTCGCCGTCCCCGCGGCCATCTACGCGGCGGGCGCGGCCGGCTTCTTCGCCGTGCCGTACACCATCCTGGTCTACCCGCTGATCTTCACCTTCCTGCCGCGGCTGTGGTCGGTCTCCCACAAGCACGGCTACGTCACCACCTCGGACTTCGTCCGCGGCCGGTTCGGCTCCAAGGGCCTGTCGCTGGCGGTCGCCGTCACCGGCATCCTCGCGACCATGCCGTACATCGCCCTCCAGCTCGTCGGCATCCAGGCCGTGCTGGACGTCATGGGCGTGGGCGGCGGGGAGAACACCCACTGGTTCATCAAGGACCTGCCGATCCTGATCGCGTTCGGTGTCCTCGCGGCGTACACCTACTCCTCGGGCCTGCGGGCCCCGGCGCTGATCGCGTTCGTCAAGGACACCCTGATCTACCTGGTGATCGCGGTGGCGATCATCTACATCCCGATCAAGCTCGGCGGCTTCGACGCCATCTTCTCCGCGGCGAGCGAGAAGTTCTCGCAGACCAACGAGGCGACCGGCAAGCCCGTCGGCTCGCTCGCGCCGGGCGACGCCGGCCACTGGGGCTACGCCACCCTCGCCCTGGGCTCGGCGCTCGCGCTCTTCATGTACCCGCACTCGATCACGGCGACGCTCTCCTCGCGCAGCCGTGAGGTGATCCGCCGCAACACCACGATCCTGCCGCTGTACTCGCTGATGCTGGGCCTGCTCGCGCTGCTCGGCTTCATGGCGATCGCGGCCGGCGTCAACGTGGCCAACGGCCAGCTCGCCATCCCGCAGCTGTTCGAGAACATGTTCCCCGACTGGTTCGCGGGCGTGGCCTTCGCCGCGATCGGCATCGGCGCGCTGGTGCCCGCCGCGATCATGTCCATCGCCGCGGCGAACCTCTTCACCCGCAACATCTACAAGGACTTCCTGAAGCCGGACGCGACCCCGGCCCAGGAGACCAAGGTCTCCAAGCTGGTCTCGCTGCTGGTCAAGGTCGGCGCCCTCGCCTTCGTCCTCACCATGGACAAGACGGTGGCGATCAACTTCCAGCTCCTGGGCGGCATCTGGATCCTCCAGACCTTCCCGGCCCTGGTGGGCGGCCTGTTCACCCGCTGGTTCCACCGCTGGGCGCTGATCGGCGGCTGGGCCGTCGGCATGGTGTACGGCACGGCCGCCGCCTACGGGGTCGCGAGCCCCACCCAGAAGCACTTCGGCGGCTCCTCCGCCGAGATCCCCGGCATCGGCGAGATCGGCTACATCGGTCTCACCGCCTTCGTGCTCAACGTCGTGGTCACCGTGGTCCTCACGTTCGTCATGCGGGCGCTGAAGGCCCCCGAGGGCGTCGACGAGACCAGCCCGGCCGACTACACCGCGGACGCGGGCGACCCGGGCGTCAGGACCGAGCTCCCGCCGGCCACCGCCGGCGCGCCCGGCGGTCACTGAACCACCGCTCCACCGGCCATGAGAGGGCCGTCGCACCCGCGCCCGCGCGGGAAGTGCGGCGGCCCTCCGCCGTCGCCTGATGCACACTGCCCGGCATGGACATCACCATCAGGCGGATCGAGCCGGGCGAGTACGGGCCGCTGGGGGAACTGACGGCACAGGCGTACCTGCGGGGCGGACTCCTCGACTTCGGGGCGCAGGACCCCTATCTGGAGGTCCTGCGCGACGTCGCCGGACGCGCGGCGCACACCGAGGTCTACGTCGCCGTGGACGGCGGCGGCGCGCTCCTCGGCGGTGTGGCGTTCGTCCCTGCGCCCGGACCCTACGCGGACATCGCCGGGCCCGGCGAGGCCGAGTTCCGCACCCTGGCCGTCGCCGAGGAGGCCCGCGGGCGGGGCGCGGGCGAGGCGCTGGTGCGGGTCTGCGTGGACCGCGCGCGGGCTCTGGGGCGCGCGCGGCTGGTGCTGTCGACGCAGTCGTCGATGCACACCGCCCACCGGATCTACGGCCGGCTCGGCTTCGTCCGCACCCCCGGACGGGACTGGTCGCCCATCCCGTCCGCCCCGCTGCTGACGTACGCCCTGGAGCTCTGAGGGCTCCCGCCCGGTCGCGGCCCGGGGCGCCCGGGGCCCGCTTCCCGCCTGCCGTCCCGCCTCCCCGAGAACCCCGGGAGGGACACAGAGGACACAACATGTGGGGGCACCGTCAGCACCCCGCCCCCACATGTATGCTCGTCTCGCTGTCGCCGCAGGGGAATCCGGTGCGAATCCGGAACTGTCCCGCAACGGTGTGCTCTGGTGCGCTTTGTCGTACCCGCGAGTCCGAGGACCTGCCGACGGTGCGCCCGGTTCGACCGATCCGGACGCCCAGACGTCCGGGCCTCGCGGTTGGGCCGGTGGACGCCGTGCGCGCTGCCCTCCCGGCACGTCCCGTCACGGCCCCGCCACCTCCTCGCGCCGTTCCGGAGCCGAGCGAGGGAGAGCACCACCGTGACCATCGCGCCCGCCGATCCGGTGTCGGCCACGCAGCACGACGGCCCCGGCACCGCACTGCTGCGGACCCTGACCGACCTCACGGCCGACCTGCCGGACACCGACCCCGGCAGGGTCGCCGCCGCCGCTCTGCGCGGCCGTCACAGCGGTTCCGACGAGGCCGAGCTGCGCTCGCTGGCCACCGACGCGGCCGCCGGTCTGATCTCCGAGGACCCGGCCTACTCCCGGCTCGCGGCCCGGCTCCTGGCGCGCGCGATCACCGACGAGGCGGCCGGCGAGGGCGCCGTCTCGTTCTCCGCGTCCGTGGCGGTGGGCCACCGCGAGGGCCTGATCGCCGACCGCACCGCGGACCTCGTGACACGGAACGCGGCCCGGCTGGACGCGCTGATCGACCCGGCGGCCGACGACCGCTTCGGCTACTTCGGCCTGCGCACCCTCTACAGCCGCTACCTGCTCCGGCACCCGATCACCCGCAAGGTCGTCGAGACCCCGCAGCACTTCCTGCTCCGGGTCGCCGCCGGTCTCGCGGAGGACGACAGCGCGCGGGCGCTGGACGAGGTCGCCGCGCTCTACGGGCTGATGAGCCGCCTCGACTACCTCCCCTCCTCCCCCACGCTCTTCAACTCCGGCACCCGCCACCCCCAGATGTCGTCCTGCTACCTGCTGGACTCCCCGCTGGACGAGCTCGACTCCATCTACGACCGCTACCACCAGGTCGCGCGGCTGTCGAAGCACGCGGGCGGCATCGGCATCTCCTACTCCCGCGTCCGCGCCCGCGGTTCCCTCATCCGCGGCACCAACGGGCACTCCAACGGCATCGTGCCGTTCCTCAAGACGCTCGACGCCTCGGTCGCCGCCGTGAACCAGGGCGGCCGCCGCAAGGGCGCCGCCGCGGTCTACCTGGAGACCTGGCACGCGGACATCGAGGAGTTCCTGGAACTGCGGGACAACACCGGCGAGGACGCCCGGCGCACCCACAACCTCAACCTCGCGCACTGGATCCCCGACGAGTTCATGCGCCGGGTGGAGACCGACGGCGAGTGGTCGCTGTTCTCCCCCGCCGACGTGCCCGAGCTGGTCGACCTGTGGGGCGAGGCCTTCGACACCGCGTACCGGGCCGCCGAGGCGGCGGGCCTGGCCAGGCGGACGCTGCCCGCCCGTGACCTGTACGGCCGGATGATGCGCACCCTGGCCCAGACCGGCAACGGCTGGATGACCTTCAAGGACGCGTCGAACCGCACCGCCAACCAGACGGCCGTGGCCGGCCGGGTGGTCCACTCCTCCAACCTGTGCACGGAGATCCTGGAGGTCACCGACGACGGCGAGACGGCCGTCTGCAACCTGGGTTCGGTGAACCTGGGCGCCTTCGTCGACACCGTCCGCGGCGACATCGACTGGGAGCGCCTCGACGCCACCGTGCGGACCGCGGTCACCTTCCTCGACCGGGTCGTCGACATCAACTTCTACCCGACCGAGCAGGCCGGCCGGTCCAACTCCCGCTGGCGTCCGGTGGGTCTGGGCGCCATGGGCCTCCAGGACGTTTTCTTCAAGCTGCGCCTCCCCTTTGACTCCCCCGCCGCGCGCGAGCTGTCGACGAGGATCGCCGAGCGGATCATGCTCGCCTCCTACGAGGCGTCCGCGGACCTCGCCGAGCGCCACGGCCCGCTCCCCGCCTGGGACGAGACCCGCACCGCGCGCGGTGTCCTGCACCCCGACCACTACGGCACCGAGCGGACCTGGCCGGAGCGCTGGGAGGCGCTGCGCGCCCGGATCGCCGTCACCGGCATGCGCAACTCGCTGCTGCTGGCCATCGCCCCGACGGCGACCATCGCCTCGATCGCCGGCGTCTACGAGTGCATCGAGCCCCAGGTCTCCAACCTCTTCAAGCGCGAGACGCTCTCCGGGGAGTTCCTCCAGGTCAACTCGTACCTGGTGGACGACCTGAAGCGGCTCGGGGTGTGGGACGCGCAGACCCGTGAGGCGCTGCGCGAGTCCAACGGCTCGGTCCAGGGCTTCACCTGGGTGCCCGAGGACGTCCGCGACCTGTACCGCACCGCGTGGGAGATCCCGCAGCGCGGCCTGATCGACATGGCCGCCGCCCGGACCCCGTACCTGGACCAGAGCCAGTCGCTGAACCTGTTCCTGGAGACGCCCACCATCGGCAAGCTGTCGTCGATGTACGCGTACGCCTGGAAGCAGGGCCTGAAGACCACCTACTACCTGCGTTCGCGCCCGGCGACCCGGATCGCCCGCGCCGCGTCCGCCGCCGTCCCCGTACCCGCGCAGGCGACGCCCGAGGAGGCCGTCGCCTGCTCCCTGGAGAACCCCGAGTCCTGCGAGGCATGCCAGTGACCACCCCCGCCGAGAAGAACCTGCTGGACCCCGGGTTCGAGCTCACCCTGCGCCCGATGCGCTACCCCGACTTCTACGAGCGCTACCGCGACGCGATCAAGAACACCTGGACCGTCGAGGAGGTCGACCTCCACTCGGACGTCTCCGATCTCGCCAAGCTCACCCCCGGCGAGCAGCACATGATCGGCCGGCTGGTCGCGTTCTTCGCGACCGGTGACTCGATCGTGGCGAACAACCTGGTTCTGACGCTGTACAAGCACATCAACTCCCCGGAGGCGCGGCTCTACCTGAGCCGTCAGCTCTTCGAGGAGGCGGTGCACGTCCAGTTCTACCTGACGCTGCTGGACACCTACCTGCCCGACCACGACGACCGCGCCGCCGCGTTCGCCGCGGTGGAGAACATCCCCTCGATCCGCGAGAAGGCGCAGTTCTGCTTCCGCTGGATGGACTCGGTGGAGAAGATCGACCGGCTGGAGACGAAGGCCGACCGCCGCCGCTTCCTGCTCAACCTGATCTGCTTCGCGGCCTGCATCGAGGGCCTGTTCTTCTACGGCGCGTTCGCCTACGTCTACTGGTTCCGCTCGCGCGGCCTGCTGCACGGTCTGGCGACCGGTACCAACTGGGTGTTCCGCGACGAGACGATGCACATGAACTTCGCCTTCGAGGTCGTGGACACCGTCCGCAAGGAGGAGCCGGAGCTCTTCGACGACGAACTGCGGGCGCAGGTCACCGACATGCTGAAGGAGGCCGTCGAGGCCGAGCTCCAGTTCGGCCGCGACCTGTGCGGCGACGGGCTGCCGGGCATGAACACGGCGTCCATGCGCGAGTACCTCCAGTGCGTGGCGGACCAGCGCCTGACCCGCCTCGGGTTCGCCCCGGTCTACGGCTCCGAGAACCCGTTCTCCTTCATGGAGCTCCAGGGCGTGCAGGAGCTGACGAACTTCTTCGAGCGGCGTCCCTCGGCCTACCAGGTCGCCGTGGAGGGCTCGGTCGCCTTCGACGACGACTTCTGAGCCGGCCCGGCACCGCGGCGGCCCGCACCTCCCACGGGGGGAGGTGCGGGCCGCCGGTGTGCTGTGCCGCTGCGGTTCAGATGCCGCAGCTCGGCGCGGACCAGAACTGCCCGGACCGGTGGTCCAGGTGGGTGTGGTCGTTGTGGTCCGGGTAGCCCGGGCCGAGGATCCCGCGGAAGCCGTGGTTGCGGGCCTGCTTGGCCAGCGTGCACAGCGAGTGCGGGCCGCTGCCCAGGTCGACGCCGTCACCGTAGAGGTGGCGGCTGCTGGACGCTCCGCCGGCCGCGTTGTTGCAGGCGACCGAGCGGAAGCCGCTGGTCACCCGGATCGGCTGGTCGCCCAGCGCGTGCCGCAGGGCCTCCAGCTTCCACATGGCGCGCAGGGCGTTGTCCTTGGCCGTGGCCGCGCTCACCGCACCGCCCGCCCAGGTGGAGTTGCAGTTGTTGAGCTCGCCGTAGGTGAAGTGGATCGGCGTGCAGTCGTTGTCCTGCAGCGCGTAGATCTTGTTGAAGGTGTTCGGGCCGGCGACACCGTCGGCGGCCAGACCGTACGCCGCCTGGAAGCGCTTGACGGCGGCCGCGGTGGCCGGGCCGTAGGAGCCGTCGACGGCGAGGACGGCACCGTAGCCCGGGTAGCCGGCGACCCGGATCTGGAGCTGGGTGACATCGGCGCCGGTCGCGCCCTGGCTCAGCGTGCGGCCCCAGGTGTAGCAGCCGTCCGCCTGAGCCGTCCCGGCCGTCGCCACGACACCGGCCAGCCCCGCGACAGCGAGCATGACCATGGACAACAGAAGTCGTGCCGTTCGTCTCAGCATTGCGTCTCCCTGTTGTGAAAGCGGTGTACGCAAGAGACTGGCGTGACACGCTACGCGCGTCAACACCCCACGGAATACTGGCACTTGACCTCCCCATGACCGTCCGGTGACGCACACGGCCGGACCGCGGGGCGCATCGCCGCGGCCCCCGGGACGGCGGAAGGGCCCCGCTCCTGGTGAGCGGGGCCCTTCGCGGCGCGTCGGCGGGTGTCAGTCGTTGGCGACGACCTCGTAGCGCGGCGTGCCCTCGGCCATCTGCTTCAGCGCGTCCTTGCGGTCCCGCTTGGAGAGCCGGTCGATGTAGAGGTAGCCGTACAGGTGGTCGGTCTCGTGCTGGAGGCAGCGGGCGAAGTACCCGGTGCCCCGCACCTTGATCGGGTTGCCCTGCGCGTCCTGGCCGCGGACCACCGCGTAGTCGGGCCGGGCGAGGGAGGCGTAGGCGGTCGGGACGGAGAGGCAGCCCTCGTTGGAGTCGTCGAGGTTGCGCAGCTCGGGCGCGAGCTCCTCCAGCACCGGGTTGCACACCACGCCCGTGTGACGGACGCCGTCGTCGTCGGGGCAGTCGTAGACGAAGACCTTGAGGTCCACACCGATCTGGTTGGCGGCGAGCCCGACGCCCTCGGCGGTGCGCTGGCTGGCGAACATGTCGTCGATCAGGGAGGCCAGCTCGTCGCCGAACTCGGTGACGTCCTTGCACTCCTTGTGGAGCACCGGGTTGCCGACCACCGTGATCGGCCGCGAGGTGCCGCGCTCGCGGTACGCCAGCTCGCGCTCCTCGCAGTTCTCCGTGTCGACGACGAAACCGTCGTTCACCTGCTCGTCCGTCTGCTGCTGCGACTGCTGCGACGCCATGTCAGCCTCTGCGCCCTTCTCCGTACCGCAAATCCGGCCCGCTGCCGGTCACGCTGTGTCCGTACAGCCTACGGGCAGCGGTCAGCAGACTTCCTCGAGATCGCGCCACTCCCTGGAGTCCGGACTGTCGGCGACCCAGCCGTCCAGCAGCCCGCGCACCAGTCCGGGGGGAGCGGCTATGCCGCACTCGCGCTCCGGCGACCAGAGGTCCCCGGCGGTGCGGTGGCCGAGCGGCCCCGGATGGCCCGGTTCGCTGTGGTCGTGGGGGTCGAGGTGCTCGCCCTCGCCCTCGGCGCTGGGCATCCGGCCCTCGGAGCAGGCGCGGCACAGCAGCCGCACGGACGACGACCAGTCCTCGGCGGCGAACCCCGCGTCGGCGGCCAGCTTCTCCAGCGCGTCCCGGTCGGCCTCCGTGGCGGCCTCCAGCAGCACCACCCAGGTCGGCACCGGTGACGGCGCCCACAGCTCGATCTCGTCGAAGACCGGGTACGAGGGCCCGGCGCTGGTGGTCCGCTCGCCGTTGGGCACGCCGTCGTGGAGGACGACCTCGCCCCAGCGCCGGCCGGAGGACGGCAGCGGGATGGAGAGCACCTCGATCCGCGCCGGGTCCAGCCGCCGGCCCCACACGACCTCGGCCTCGCCCTCGGGCGACAGCCGGACCGCGGCGCTGCCGAGGTCCATGCCGACGGGCTCGGCGCCCGCCGCGACCGCCCCGGGGACCTTCAGCCCGTACGCCTGCCAGGCGCGGCGGGCGAGCGGCCAGTCCTGGAGCGCGGTGGCCGCGATGCCGACGTTCCACCAGTCCGGAGCGCCGGCCTCCTTGTCGAGCAGCGCGACCGCCCGCAGGCCCGCGGCACGGGCCTGCTCCCAGTCGTGCCGGAACTTGTGCAGCAGCGCCAGGTTGAACCAGGACTCGGAGAGCCAGGGCTCCAGGTCCGCGGCCTTCGTCAGCAGCGCGCCCGCGTCCTCGTACCGGCCGTCGCCGATCAGCGTGAACGCGCGGTCGGTGGCCTGCCGCCACGAGGCGGAGGGCCGATGCCGTACCTTCCCGAAGATCTTCACGCTTCCCGCCTGCCGGTCGCTCTGGGCCAGGGCCCCGGACATGCCTGTGCACCTGCTTCAGTGCCTTCTTTCGCATCCAACCATGCCCGGTCGCAGGCTCGCTCATTACCCATGGGTTACCCCGGTGGGAGCGGGCTGCACCCCTTGCCGTGCACGGGATCGGGGACCGCCCCGGACGGTCGCCCCGGACGGTCGCCCCGGGCCGCGCGCTCCGGCCGGGGGCCCGGGGCGGGCGCCCCGACGACCGCGGCGCGCAGTCGTGCCCGGTCCCCGGACGCAGCTGCTCCGGTGCCGCGGGGACCTCCTCCCGCACTGGCTCCGCTTCCCCGGCCGGGCCCTCGTATGCGTTCGCGCCCCGGACGGGCGTCAGCGCCGCGTACTGCGGCACCGTCGGCTCCGGCGGTCCGGGACATGCGAGGAGGCGCGGACCGTGTGGTCCGCGCCCTCCTCGTCCGTACCGTCCGCACCGGTCGTGCGGTCACTCCTGTGCGGTGGCCACGTCCTGGTCGGGCACCGCCTGGCCGGAACGGATCAGGTCGATCCGCCCCATCACCTTGGCCCTCAGATCGGCGGGCACGTCGTCCTGGCCGCAGCACCGCTTGACCAGCTTCTTCACCGCCTGCTCCAGGCCGTACTTCTCCAGGCACGGGGAGCACTCCTCGAAGTGCACCTCGAACTTGGTGCAGTCGCTGTCGGGCATCTCGTGGTCGAGGAACTCGTAGAGATGGTCCAGGACCTCAGAGCAGTCCGTCTCGTGCGGCTCTCCGCAGCTCATGAGCCCGAGCCTTTCGCGTCGTTCGACTCCCCCGCACCGGCCGGGACCAGTCCGCGCTCGCGGGCGTAGTCCTCCAGCATGCCGCGCAGCTGGCGGCGGCCGCGGTGCAGGCGGGACATCACCGTACCGATGGGTGTCCCCATGATGTCCGCGATCTCCTTGTACGCAAAGCCCTCGACATCAGCGAGATAGACCGCGATGCGGAACTCCTCGGGAATCGCCTGGAGGGCGGCCTTCACGTCGGAGTCGGGCAGGTGGTCGAGGGCCTGGGACTCGGCGGAGCGCAGACCGGTCGACATGTGCGACTCGGCGCGTGCCAGCTGCCAGTCCTCGATCTCCTCCGCCGCGCTGCGCTGGGGCTCGCGCTGCTTCTTGCGGTAGGAGTTGATGAAGGTGTTGGTGAGGATGCGGTACATCCACGCCTTGAGGTTGGTGCCCTCGCGGAACTGGTGGAACGAGCCGTACGCCTTGGCGTACGTCTCCTGCACCAGGTCCTCGGCATCCGCCGGGTTGCGCGTCATGCGCAGCGCCGCCGAGTACATCTGGTCGAGGAAACCGAGGGCGTCCCGCTCGAAGCGGGCGTTGCGCTCCGCAGCCGTCTCCTCGGACCGCTCGGCCCGGCCGTCGTCGGTCCCCGCGTCGGTCCCAGTGACCGGACCCACCTCCTCCAACGCTGTGGCGGGACCGAAGCCGGACCCGCTCGCATCGGAGAATAGTCGACCTTGCCTCGCCGGGGCCTGCTCACCGGGGCCGCCCGCCGCGGGAACGCCCCCGGTCCCGCCCTGGGACAGCACCGTCCAGTCCAGCCCCGAGGCGCGGCCGGCCGAAGGGCAGAAGGTCGTTCCCATGCGGTGGACTCCCTACTCCGAATTCGTTTCTGACATCCGGCTCAACAGCGGGGCGCCGCCTGGCATTCCCGGGTCCGTCAGCCCAGGGCGGAGGTCCAGCGCGCGACGGCGCCGGTGATCGTCGCGAGCGTCTGCTCCTCGCTGGTCCCGGACCGCTTCGGCACGGCGAAGCCGTGGTCCGCGTGGGCGGCTTCGACGAGCTCGTACGGGCCCTCGGGGAATTCGTCCGGCCGCCCGAACGGGTCGTTGCCGCCCTGCACCACCAGCGTCGGCACCCCCGCCCCCAGCAGCTCCGCCGCCCTCGACTTCTCCGGCCTGCCCGGCGGGTGCAGCGGGAAGGAGAGCGCGAGCACCCCGGCCGCGCCGAGCGCGGTGGCGGTGCGGCAGGCGACCCGGGCCCCGGCGCTGCGGCCGCCGGAGACGACCGGCGGCCCGGCCTCCGTCAGCACCGGCCACACCCCGTGCCAGCCGGCGTCGAGGGTCTTCGGCGCGGGAGCCACCTTCTTCCCCGCGACGCGCCAGGGCTGCTCCACGAGGGCGACGGTGACCCCGTGGGCGGGGAGCGCGGCGGCGATCGCCGCCAGGTCCCGCGCCCCGATCCCGCCGCCGGCCCCGTGTCCGAGTGCGAGCACCAGGCGGGCGCCCTCTGCCGTGAACCAGGTGACGCGGGCCTCGCCCGCGTCCGTTGCGACCATCTGCGTACGACTCACGCCCCCATCCTGCCGCGCGGGGAGCGGCAGGCGGGCGGGCTCACCGGGCGGACGGCGTGTCAGAACAGCACCGGCTCCTCGGGCCCGGCCAGTTCCTCCAGCAGCTCGGGGCCGTTGTTGCGGACGTTGCTGACGGCGGTGGCCACCGGGTAGGCCCGCATCAGCCCCTCCGGCGGCGGCGCGAGCAGCGCCCGCAGCTCGTCCGGGTCGGTGCGGGCCGGGTCCAGCCAGGCGTCCCAGCGGTCGGGGGTGAGCATCAGCGGCATCCGCGGGTGGATGTCGGCCAGCGACCCCGGGCCCTCGGCCGGGGCCACACCGAGCGGGCCCGTCTCCGCCTCGGTGGTGATCACCGAGCAGGTCACCCACCAGGCCCCGGGGTGGTCGTCGGGCAGCGTGCGGTCGCGCCAGAACTCGTAGAGCCCGGCCATCGCGAAGACGGAGCCGTCGGCGGGGGTGACGAAGTACGGCTGCTTGCGGGGCCGCTTCTTCCGTCCCTCGACCTCCAGATCCCGCTCCCCGGTGCCGGTGACCCACTCGTAGTAGCCGTCGGCGGGCAGGATGCAGCGCCGGGAGAGGAACGGCCTGCGGAACGAGGGCTTCTCGTGGACGGTCTCCGCGCGGGCGTTGATCATCCGGGCGCCGCCCTCGGGCGTCTTCGCCCAGGAGGGCACGAGACCCCACTTGAGCACCCGCATCTGGCGGACCGGCCGGCGGTCGGCCGCGTCCTTCACGGGGCGCTCCAGGATCGCGTAGACCTCCTTGGTCGGGGCCACGTTCCAGTCCGGGGCGAGCGCCTCCTCGGGCTCCCACTTCTCCACCTGGAACAGACCCGTCAGGTCCTCGGGCCGCCTGCTCGCTGCATACCGTCCGCACATAGGTGCCACACTGCCACTTCGATACGCCGTACGAGGGAGCCGCCCGAGAAATGGTCAGCACACACACCGCCACGGCCGCTCCCGGTGACCTGTGGGACCGCGTCACCGGCACCCAGACCGCCCCCGAGCTCTGGCTCGTCGCCGTCACCGGCCTGGTCGCGCTCGCCGCGGTGCTGCCGCGTACGCCGTGGCGTCTGACACGCAACGCGGTCACCATCGCGCACGAGGGCGGTCACGGGCTGGTGGCCCTGCTGACCGGGCGCTCGCTCCAGGGCATCCGGCTCCACTCGGACACCAGCGGTCTCACGGTCAGCCGCGGCAAGCCGACGGGCCTCGGCATGGTCCTCACCGCCGCGGCCGGCTACACGGCCGCGCCGCTGCTCGGGCTCGGCGGCGCGTGGCTGCTGACCGACGGCCGCACCACGCTGCTGCTGTGGGCGGCGACGGCGCTGCTGCTGGCCCTGCTGGTCATGGTCCGCAACGCCTACGGCCTGCTCACGGTGACGGTGACCGGTGCCGCGTTCGTCCTGGTGTCCTGGCTCACGGGGCCGGACGTGCAGTCCGCGTTCGCCTACACGGCCGTGTGGTTCATGCTGCTGGGCGGCGTCCGGCCGGTGTTCGAGCTCCAGTCGAAGCGGCGCCGCGGCGGGGCGCCGGACTCCGACGCGGACCAGCTCGCCCGTCTGACCGCCGTGCCGGCCGCGGTCTGGCTGGGCTTCTTCCACGTGGTCGCGTTCTGCTGCCTGATCGGCGGCGGGCGCTGGCTGCTCGGCCTCTGATCCCCGGACGGCGGGGCGGGCGGTCCCCCAACGGCGGGGCGGGCCGGTTCCGGTGCCGGGGCGGGCCCCTGACGAGCCACTAAAGTGATGGCCATGACCGAAAGCTCCGTGCACGAACCCGTCCTGTGGCCCGCCCCCCGAGCGGGCGGACCCGTCGAAGCGACGGTGACCGTGCCCGGATCGAAATCGGTGACCAACCGGGCCCTGGTGCTCGCCGCCCTCGCGGCCGAGCCCGGCTGGCTGCGCCGCCCGCTGCGCTCCCGCGACACCCTGCTGATGTCCGCGGCCCTCCAGGCGATGGGCGTCGGCATCGAGGAGACCGTCTCCTCCAGCACCACCGGCGGCAAGGGCGAGGCCTGGCGGGTCATCCCGGCCGGGCTGCACGGCCCCGCCACCGTCGACGTCGGCAACGCCGGCACGGTCATGCGCTTCCTTCCCCCGGTCGCCGCGCTCGCCGACGGCCCCGTCCGCTTCGACGGCGACCCCCGGTCCTACGAGCGTCCGCTCGGCGGCGTGATCGGCGCACTGCGCTCGCTCGGCGCCCGGATCGACGACGACGGCCGCGGCGCGCTCCCCCTCACGGTGCACGGCGGCGGTGCGCTGGAGGGCGGCTCCGTCCGCATCGACGCCTCCTCGTCGTCCCAGTTCGTGTCCTCCCTGCTGCTCTCCGCCCCGTGCTTCAACCAGGGCGTCGAGGTGCGCCACGTGGGCTCGGCGCTGCCGTCGATGCCGCACATCCGGATGACCGTCGACATGCTGCGCGCCGTCGGCGCCCAGGTCGACGAACCGGAGACGGGCGGCGAGCCCGACGTGTGGCGGGTGTCGCGCAGCGCGCTGCTCGGACGCGACCTCACCATCGAGCCGGATCTCTCCAACGCCCAGCCCTTCCTGGCCGCGGCGCTGGTCACCGGCGGCCGGGTCACCATCCCGGACTGGCCGGAGCGCACCACCCAGCCCGGTGACGCGCTGCGGCGGATCTTCACCGAGATGGGTGGCTCCTGCGAGCTGACCACCACCCCCGACGGCACGGCTCTGGTGCTCACCGGCAGCGGGCGGATCCACGGCATCGACGTGGACCTGCGCGAGGTGGGCGAGCTGACCCCCGGCATCGCCGCCGTCGCCGCGCTCGCCGACTCGCCCTCGACCCTCCGCGGCGTCGCGCATCTGCGGCTGCACGAGACGGACCGGCTGGCCGCGCTGACCGAGGAGATCAACCGGCTCGGCGGCGACGTCACGGAGACGGAGGACGGCCTGCACATCCGGCCCCGTCCGCTGCACGGCGGGACGTTCCGCACCTACGACGACCACCGGATGGCCACGGCCGGTTCGGTGATCGGCCTGGTGGTGCCCGGCGTCCGGATCGAGAACGTGGAGACGACGGCCAAGACCCTGCCCGACTTCCCGCGGATGTGGGCCGAAATGCTCGGGGTCTGACGTCATGCGCCGCTACGGCAAGCACACCGACGAGGACGACATCCGCTCGCGCCCGAACCGCAAGGGCAACCGGCCGCGCACCAGCATCCGCCCCAAGCACGAGGACGCGGCGGAGGGCATGGTCCTCACCGTGGACCGGGGCCGCCTGACCTGCCTGGTCGAGGACCGGGTGGTGATGGCGATGAAGGCGCGGGAGCTGGGCCGCAAGGCGGCGGTCGTGGGCGACCGGGTCTCCATCGTCGGCGACCTGTCGGGCGACAAGGACACCCTGGCGCGCATCGTGCGGATCGGGGAGCGCGCCTCGGTGCTGCGGCGCACGGCCGACGACGACGACCCCTTCGAGCGGGTGGTCGTGGCCAACGCCGACCAGCTGGCGATCGTCACCGCGCTCGCGGACCCCGAGCCGCGCCCGCGGCTGATCGACCGCTGCATCGTCGCCGCCTACGACGGCGGCCTGGAACCGCTGCTGGTGCTGACCAAGTCGGACCTGGCGGCGCCGGACGAGCTGCTGGAGATGTACGGCGCGCTGGGCGTGCCGCACGTGGTCACCACCCGCGAGGAGTTCGTCGACGGGCTCGCCGCCGAACGGGTGCGCGAGCATCTGGTCGGCCGGACGACCGCCTTCGTCGGGCACTCCGGCGTGGGGAAGACCACCCTGGTCAACGCGCTCGTACCGGAGGAGCGGCGGCGCAGCACGGGCCATGTGAACGCGGTCACCGGCCGGGGCCGGCACACCACCACCTCGGCGCTGGCGCTGCCGCTCGCCTCCGAGGAGGGCGGCTGGGTGATCGACACCCCAGGGGTCCGGTCGTTCGGTCTGCACCATGTGGACCCGTCCCGGGTCATCCACGCCTTCCCGGACCTGGAGCCCGGCACCGAGGGCTGCCCGCGCGCCTGCTCGCACGACGAGAAGGACTGCGCGCTGGACGCCTGGGTGGCCGAGGGCCACGCGGACCCGGCCCGGCTGTACTCGCTGCGGCGGCTCCTGGCGACCCGGGAACGACGAGAAGGCGACTGACGCGCGGGGCGGATACACCCGAAAGCGCCCGATACGGGCATAATCGCACCGAGTCAGACGGAGCAGTCACCGAACTCGGGAGGCCCAGGACCCATGGCGTGGCTGCTGGTGGTGGTCGCCGGATTCCTCGAGACGGGCTTCGCCGTCTGCCTCAAGCTCTCGCACGGCTTCACCCGGCTCTGGCCGACCGTCGCCTTCTGCATCTTCGCCCTCGGCAGCTTCGGCCTGCTGACCCTCGCCCTGCGCAAGCTCGACGTCGGCCCCGCGTACGCGGTGTGGACCGGCATCGGAGCCGCGGGCACGGCGATCTACGGCATGGTCTTCCTGGGCGACCTGGTCTCCGCCCTGAAGATCGTCTCGATCAGCCTGGTGATCATCGGCGTCATCGGCCTCCAGCTCTCCGGCTCGGCCCACTGACCCTTCGCCACCCGGGCGCCGGGGCGGCGGCGGAGCGACCGGCCGGTCCGGCGCGCGAGGACGACGGCCCCGCACGGCGGCCCGGCTCCGGGCGCAGCGCGCGCCGCGGCCGCCGCCCCGGCCGGCCACCGCGAGCAGGCCCTCACGACGCGGCCCCACGCCGACGTGGCGACGTCCGCCATCCGCACACCGGACCAGGGCCGCGCCCCACAGCTCCTCGGGCGCGGCGTCGAGCAGGGCTTCACGCGCCGCGGGCACGGCCGCCGACCGGGGCCCCGCCCGGCCGGCGCCGCGCCTGCCGGACAGGGCCGCGCCCCGGCCGCCGGGTGGCCCGTCGCAGCAGCGCCGGCACGGGGCCGGACCTGTCGAGGCGTCCCGCGCCGCACGCCCCCACGCCGCCCGGCGGGTGCCGCGAACGGCACCGATAGAGTGACGCCATGCCCGACTACCACGATGATCTGCGCCTCGCCCATGTCCTCGCGGACGCCGCCGACGCCGTCACCATGGAGCGCTTCAAGGCGCTCGACCTCAAGGTCGAGACGAAGCCGGACATGACGCCGGTGAGCGAGGCGGACAAGGCCGCGGAGGAGCTGATCAGGGGGCAGTTGCAGCGGGCGCGGCCGCGTGACGCGATCCTCGGCGAGGAGTACGGCATCGAGGGCACGGGCCCGCGCCGCTGGGTGGTCGACCCGATCGACGGCACCAAGAACTACGTGCGCGGCGTGCCGGTGTGGGCCACCCTGATCTCCCTCATGGAGGCGGGCGAGGGCGGCTACCAGCCGGTGGTGGGCGTGGTGTCGGCTCCCGCCCTGGGCCGCCGGTGGTGGGCGGCGAAGGGAGCGGGGGCGTACACCGGGCGGAGCCTGTCGTCGGCGACGCGGCTGCGGGTGTCGAAGGTGGAGCGCATGCGGGACGCGTCCTTCGCGTACTCCTCGCTGAGCGGCTGGGAGGAGCAGGGGCGGCTGGCCGGCTTCCTGGACCTGACCCGGGCGTGCTGGCGCACCCGCGGCTACGGCGACTTCTGGTCGTACATGATGGTCGCCGAGGGCTCGGTCGACATCTGTGCGGAGCCCGAACTCTCCCTGTGGGACATGGCGGCGCCGGCGATCGTCGTCCAGGAGGCCGGCGGCGTGTACACCGGCCTCGACGGCACCCCCGGCCCGCACAGCGGGAACGCCGCCGCCTCCAACGGCCTGCTCCACCGGGAGCTGCTCGGTCATCTGAACCAGCGCCGCTGACGCCCGCGAGGGCGGTATCGCGTGCGCCCGGGCGCACCACCAGCGGCTTCACGGGGCGTGCGGGACAGATGCCGCACGCCCTCTTGCCGCGCGCCCCCGCTGCTGGGACTCTGATGACCTCCCCCACTTGTGAACTTGTGAATCGGTTCTCCAGCGGAGATCCGGTCACGAAGGAGGTGGCTCAAGTCCATGCTCGTCCGTGACGCCATGAGCACGGTGGTCCTGACCATCGGGCCTGCCCACACACTCCGGCAGGCGGCCGGCCTGATGGCCGCGCGCCGCGTCGGAGCGGCCGTCGTCCTCGACGGCGATTCGAGTCTCGGCATCCTCACCGAACGGGACGTCCTCAACGCGATCGGCGCAGGCCAGAACCCCGACCTCGAGACCGCCGGAGCCCACACCACGACCGATGTCGTCTTCGCCGCGCCCGCGTGGACCCTGGAGGAGGCGGCCGAGGCGATGACGCACGGCGGCTTCCGGCATCTCATCGTGATGGACCGGGGCGGCCCGGTGGGCATCGTCTCCGTCCGCGACATCATCCGCTGCTGGGTGCCCGCCAGGCGCCACGCCGGGACCGTCGCGGGCTGACCCCGGCACCGGAACACCGAGGCCGGACCCCCGGTGGACGGGGGTCCGGCCTCGGGCCGACGGCAGGCGGGTCAGCCGCGCAGGGCCTGGACCGCGGCTTCCAGACGCTTGCCGAAGTCGTCGTCCGCGCGGCGGAAGTTGCCGATCGCGCGCTCGGCGATGTCGTCGCGGGACACCTTGGCGATGAAGCCCGCCAGGTTGCCGACGAGACGCTCCCGCTCGCCCTCGGACATCAGCCGGTAGAGGTTGCCCGCCTGGACGAAGTCGTCGTCCTCGGCGTGCACCGCGGCCGGGTGGTCGCCGGTGGCGCCGGTGACCGGCACGGCGGACCACAGCGCCCGGCCGGTCTCGGCCGGCCCGCCGAAGCTGTTGGGCTCGTAGTTCTTCGCACCCTTGTGGCGGCCGTCGTAGAGGAAGCCGTCCCGGCCGTGCGTCCGCGCCTCGGTCGCGTGGGGGCGGTTGACCGGCAGGTGGTCGGCGTTGATGCCGACGCGGTAGCGGTGGGCGTCGCCGTAGGCGAACAGCCGGCCCTGGAGCATCTTGTCCGGGGACGGGCCGATGCCGGGCACGAAGTGCGCCGGGCTGAAGACCGACTGCTCGACCTCGGCGAAGACGTTCTCCGGGTTGCGGTTGAGCTCCAGCCTGCCGATCTCGATGCGCGGGTAGTCGGCGTGCGGCCACACCTTGGTGAGGTCGAACGGGTTGAAGCGGTACGCCGCCGCCTCGGCCGCGGGCATGATCTGGACGTAGACCGTCCAGCTCGGGAAGTCGCCGCGCTCGATGGACTCCCGGAGGTCGCGCTGGTGGGAGTCCGGGTCCTGGCCGGCGAGCCGGTCGGCCTCCTCCTGCGTGAGGTTCCTGATGCCCTGGTCGGTCTTGAAGTGGTACTTGACCCAGAAGACCTCGCCCGCCTCGTTGTTCCACTGGAACGTGTGGGAGCCGAAGCCGTCCATGTGGCGGTAGGAGGCGGGGATGCCCCGGTCGCCGAAGAGCCAGGTCACCTGGTGGGTCGACTCGGGGCTGAGCCCCCAGAAGTCCCAGACGTTGTCCGCCTCCTGGCTGCCCGTGTACGGGTCGCGCTTCTGGGTGTGGATGAAGTCCGGGAACTTGATGGCGTCCTTGATGAAGAAGACCGGGGTGTTGTTGCCGACGAGGTCGTAGTTGCCCTCCTCGGTGTAGAACTTCAGCGCCCAGCCGCGGGGGTCGCGCACCGCGTCCGCCGAGCCGAGGTTGCCCGCGACGGTGGAGAAGCGGAGGAACGTCTCGGTCTCCTTCCCGACCTCGGAGAGGAACGCCGCCCGGGTGTACCGCGTCACGTCGGCGGTCACCGTGAAGGTGCCGTACGCCCCGGCGCCGCGGGCGTGGACCACCCGCTCCGGGATGCGCTCGCGGTTGAAGTGGGCGAGCTTCTCCAGCAGGAGCTGGTCCTGGACGAGCACCGGCCCGCCGACGCCCGCGGTCTCGCTGTTCTGGTTGTCGGCGACCGGAGCTCCGGCCTCGGTGGTCAGCGGTCCCTGCGTCACGTGCGCCTCCTGCGTCTGTCCTGCGTGGTCGTCCGCACACGCCGCCTGTCCACGCCGTATGCCTGACTCGATCCTACAATGGACTTTGTCCAAGTCAATCAGGCATCCAAAGTCACACATGTTCGGGATTGGCGGGACGCGCTGTTACGCTGTCCTCATGAGCGACCTGTTGGAACGACTGCGCGGACGCGGCTGGCGCATGACCGCCCAGCGGCGCGTCGTGGCCGAGGTCCTCGACGGCGAGCACGTCCATCTGACGGCCGACGAGGTCCACGCACGCGCCGTGGAGCGACTGCCCGAGATCTCCCGGGCCACCGTCTACAACACCCTCGGTGAGCTGGTCACCCTCGGCGAAGTGCTCGAGGTGTCGACCGACCGCCGCGTCAAGCGCTACGACCCCAACGCCCACCGGCCGCACCAGCACCTGGTCTGCGCGCGGTGCGGTGCCATCCGGGACGTCCACCCCGCGGGCGATCCCCTGGCGGACCTGCCCGACTCGGAGCGCTTCGGCTTCACCGTCTCGGACGTCGAGGTCACCTACCGGGGCACCTGCCCCGCCTGCGCGGCCGCCTAGAGCATGATGCGTGAGGGCCCCGGACACGGGCGGTGTCCGGGGCCCTCACGCATCCGGGGGCGCCGCCCCCTGGCAGGCATCCCCGGACACGCCGAAGGCCCGGATCTTTTGAGGATCCGGGCCTTCGGTTTCAGTAGCGGGGACAGGATTTGAACCTGCGACCTCTGGGTTATGAGCCCAGCGAGCTACCGAGCTGCTCCACCCCGCGTCGGTGAACACAACCTTACGGCACCCCGTCGACCAGCGCAAATCGCTTCGGCGTGACCCGGCACGCCCCACCGGGGCGGGCCGGCCGGTCCGCCCCGGCCCTCAGGCCGTCAGCTCCTGGAGCAGCGCCTCGCGCAGCTTCGCGGCGCGCTCGGCGACCTCGTCGGGCCCCAGCTCCACCGCCTTGGCGCACCAGTGCTGCCCCTCGGCCAGGTCGCCCCGGCGGGCGGCGAGCAGGGCCAGCCGCAGAGCCGCCCGGCCGTGCCCGGCGCGCGCGGCGCGCGTCCACCACAGCGACGCCTCCCGCTCGCTGCCCTCACGGGCGAGCAGCAGCCCCAGGTTGAAGGCGCCGCTGCGGCTGCCGGACTCGGCCGCCTCGCGGTACCAGCGGGCCGCGTCCTCCATGTCGCCGCGCGCGGCGGCCAGCATGCCGACCCGGACCTGGGCACGCCGGTGCCCCTGCTCGGCTGCGCGCTCGTACCACTCCTCGCACTCGGTCTTCTCCGCCCGGGTCTCCCCCAGGGCCGGCGGGCCCGGCGGCGGCTGCCGCGCGTCGAGCACCGTGGCCAGCCGGAACGCCGCCTCCGCGCTGCCGCCGCCGGCGGCGCAGCGCAGATGCCGCTCGGCCTCGTGCTCGTCGCCGTCGCGGAGCCGGGCGATGCCCACCTGGAGCGCCGCCTCGGTGTGGCCCGCCGCCGCGGCCCGCTCGTACCAGGTCAGCGCCGTCCGGTCGTCGTCCCGGCCGACGTGGAGGATGCCCAGGTTGAACGCGGCGTCCACGCTGCCGGCCTCGGCCGCCTTGGAGAACCAGGGCTCCGCCCCGACCGGGTCGCCGGCCTGGAGCAGCAGGACGGCGAGCGCGTTGGCCGCCTCCCGGTGCCCCGCGTAGGCGGCACGCCGGTACCATTGCTCGGCCTGCGGCGTACGGTCCTGGGCGGCGCAGAGCAGCCCGAGGTTGTAGGCGCCGTTGACGTCACCCGCGTCCATGGCGGCCCGGTACCACCGCTCGGCGGTCTGCTGTTCGCCGCGGGCGGCGTGCAGGGCGCCCAGTGCGTTGGCGGCGTTCCCGTCGCCGTCCTGGGCGGCGCGCAGCCACCAGACGGCGGCGCTCTCCTCGTCACCGGCGTCCCGCAGCAGGAAGCCCAGGGCGCACGCCGCGCGGGGCTCGCCGTCCCTGGCGGCCGTCAGGTACCAGCGCCCGGCCTCCTTGAGCTCACCGCGCTTCTCGAGGATCGCGCCGAGGTGCAGCGCGGCCCTGCGGTGTCCACGGGCGGCGGCCTGCCGGTACCACTGGGCGGCCTGGCCGACGAGGCCGGCCGGACCGGCTTCGGCCTCCGCGGCCGTCCGGCCGTCGCGTCCGGCCGCGGCGCGGGGGCCGCTCCCGGCGGGGTCCCCGTCCCGGCCGGCATGTGCTCCGCCGCCGGCCGGACCGGCCCGGGGACGGGGGACGCCTCCGGCGTCCCCGCCCGCGGCGCCTTCGGCGACCGCGCGCGCGGGCTCGCCCAGGGCGTCGGCCTGCGGACGGCCCTCCTGCGCGGCACGGCTCTCCAGGGCCCGCGCCAGCCGGTAGGCGGCCTCGCGGTGGCCCTGCTCGGCGGCGGTGCGCAGCCAGCGCTCGGCACCGGTGTCGCCGCGGTGCTCCAGCAGGTCGGCCAGCGCGTAGGCGCCCAGGGCGTGGCCCTGCTCGGCGGACTGGCGCAGCCAGTACTCGGCGGCCGGCTCGTCACCGCGCTCGCGGAAGTGGCGCCCCAGCGCGTGCGCGGCGGCCGCGGAACCGGCGACGGCGGCGATCCGCCACCAGCCCGCCGCCTCGTCGGCGTAGCCGCGCTGGTGCAGCAGCACGCCCAGGTTGTTGGCGGCCGCCCGGTCGCCGTCGGCGGTGGCGCCGCGCAGGTACGGCTCGGCGCCGTCCAGATCGCCCCGGCGCAGCAGCAGCGCGCCCAGCACGCTCATCGACGCGATGTCGCCCCCGTCGGCGGCACCGCGGTGGCGCGCCTCGGCGCCGGCGGTCTCCTCGGCGTCGGCGGTGCCGTCGCTGCGGCCGATGCCCGGCTCGACACCGTCGAGCCCCTGCATCGCGTCCGCCGCATTGCCGGAATGCGGCTGCACAAACCGCCCTGTCTCCAACAGAGTTGCCCTGTCCCCCATAAATTCCATCGTCGCACCACCCGCAACCCGCGTACACCTGGTATACCGCAGCCAGTGAGGTCACTTCAGCGTTTTGTCGACATGCCCACAGAGAGATAAGTCAAACACGGCAGGCACCAACTCGTGCCCTCCGGCACGCACTTCGGCACGGGTGCCCTCGAAGGAGTCGCCCCGGCGGACACGGGCGCAACACGAAGAGGGCCCGGATCCTGAAGGATCCGGGCCCTCTTCTTCAGTAGCGGGGACAGGATTTGAACCTGCGACCTCTGGGTTATGAGCCCAGCGAGCTACCGAGCTGCTCCACCCCGCGTCGTTGTGATCTCACCGTATCACGGCGCGGGAGGGGGCCTGTCCGCCGCCGGCCTCCGCATGGGCGGTGGCCGGCGGCGGCCGGCGCGGTCACTCGTTCTGCGGCGCCTCTTCCTTCAGTCTGGCCTCGGCGTCGGCGGCCCGCTGGAGGGCGTCCCTGAGGTCGTCCTGGGCCTTGCCGTAGGCCGTCCAGTCGCCCTTCTTGATGGCCTCCTCGCCGTCCGCGTAGGCCTGCTGCGCGTCGGCGATGGCGTCCTTCAGCTGGGCGTCGCCGCTGGCGGGCGGCTGGTCCGGATCGGCCGGCGGCTGGTCGGGATCGGAGGGCGGGGTGGTGCCCTCGTCGGCTCCCGCCTCGCCGAAGACCTGGGAGAGCGCGCCGCCGAGGTCGTTGGCGAACCCGATCTTCTGGCCGTAGACCACCGCCACCTTGCTCAGCAGCGGGTACTCCGAGCCGCGGCCCTGGGCGTAGATGGGCTCGACGTACAGGAAGCCGCTGTCCAGCGGAACGGTCAGCAGGTTGCCGTACTTGATCGTCGAGTCGGCGCCCTTGAGGTCGCGGACGAAGTTGGCGATCGGGTCGTGGCGGTTGAGCCGGCTCTGGATCTGCTCCGGGCCGTCGACCTTGTCGTCGGTGACCCGCATGAGTCTGATCTTGCCGTAGTCCTTGCTGTTGGCGTCGGCGTCGACCGCCATGAACGCCCGCAGGTTGGGCCGCCCGCTGGGGGTGAACGTCGTCGTCAGTGAGAACTGCTGCTCGGTCTGCCCGGGCAGCTTCATCGACAGGTAGTACGGCGGGACCGCGTTGTTGTCCGACTTGGTCGGGTCGTTCGGGACCTGCCAGGCGTCGCTCGCGTTGTAGAACGGGGCGGGCTCGGTGACGTGGTAGAGGCTCAGCAGTTCCCGCTGGACCTTGAACATGTCCTGCGGGTACCGCAGGTGGGCCTGCAGCTCCTCGGGGATGTCCGCCTTGTCCTTGACGGTGCCGGGGAAGGCCTTCTTCCAGGTCTTCAGGACCGGGTCGTTCTCGTCCCACTCGTACAGCGTGACGGTGCCGTCGTAGGCGTCGACGGTCGCCTTCACCGAGTTGCGGATGTAGTTGACCTGGTTCTGCTGGGCGACGACCGCGCGCTGCCGGTCGGTCAGCGAGTCCGCGGTGGTGTCGCCGAGCGTGGTCCGCGAGGCGTACGGATAGCCGTTGGTCGTCGTGTACGCGTCGATGACCCACTGGATCCGCTTGCCCACGACCGCCGGGTAGGCGTCGCCGTCGATGGTCAGCCACGGGGCGACCGCCTCGACGCGCTCCTTGGGCGTGCGGTTGTAGAGGATCTGCGAGCCCTCGCCGATGGCTCCCGAGTACAGGATCTGCGGCTCGCTGAAGGAGACCGCGTAGGCGGCGCGGTTGAGCGGGCTGGAGAGGTCGATGCCGCCCTTGCCGTCGTAGCTCGTGGTGACCTGGCCGCCGCCGTCCTTCTCGTAGTCGAGCTCCTTCTGGGGCCCGCCGACGATCGAGTACTGCGTGGTCTTCTCGCCGTAGTAGATCCGCTGCTCGTAGTCGCCGAGGTTGCCCTTCGACGGCAGGCCGGACTCGGTGAACTCCGGGGCGCCCGAGGTGCCCTTGGCCGTCTCCGTGCCCTTCGCGGCGACCGCACCGTACCCGTGGGTGTAGGTGAAGTGGTCGTTGATCCAGTTGCGCTTGTCGACGCCCTGGAGGTTGAGCTCACGCAGACCGATGACCGTGTCCTGGCCGTTGTACCGGTCGACGTCCAGCGTCGCGGGGAACTGGTAGTACTTCCGCTCCTGCTCCAGCTGCTGGAACGTGGGCGAGACGATGTTCGGGTCGTTGATCCGGTAGCTCGCGGCCGCGTCCGCCTGGGCGCGCTGCGACTTCGGGTCCTTGATCTCGCCGCGGCCCGTGTAGTCCGTCGGCTTCACGCCGTCGATCCCGTACGCCTTGCGGGTCGCGTCGATGTTCTTCTGGATGTACTGGGCTTCCTTGGCCTGCTCGTTCGGCTGGACCTGGAACTTCTGGACGATGGCCGGGTAGAGGCCGCCGATCAGGATGGCCGACAGGACCATCAGCCCGAAGCCGATCACCGGGAGCTGCCAGGTGCGGCGCCACAGCGTGGCGAAGAACAGCACCGCGCAGATGATGGCGATGCAGAAGAGGATCGTCTTCGCCGGCAGGTAGGCGTTGGCGTCGACGTACCGCAGGCCGGTCCAGTTGCTCGTCGCCTTGAAGTCACTGGACTTCACCGCGAGCCCGTACCGGTCGAGCCAGTACGCGACGGCCTTGAGCGCCACGAAGATGCCGAGCAGCACCGACAGGTGGCCCGTCGCCGCGCCGGTGGCACGGGCGCCCGGGCTGGTGATGCGCAGCCCGCCGTACAGGTAGTGGGTCAGCGCGGCGGCGATCAGCGAGAGCACGACGGCCGCGAAGCCGAAGCCCAGCAGGAAGCGGTACCAGGGCAGGTCGAAGGCGTAGAACGCCACGTCCATGCCGAACTGGGGGTCCTTCTCGCCGAAGGGCACGCCGTTGACCCACATGAGCCAGGTGCGCCACTGGCTGGTCGCGGAGGCACCGGCGATCAGCCCGACGAGAGCGGTGACCCCGAGCAGGACCCACTTCTTGTACGGGGCGATGCCCATGCGGTACCGGTCGAGGCTCTGCTGCTCCAGCGACATCGCGCTGAGCGGCGGCCGCAGCCGGTGCGCCAGCCAGACGTTCAGGCCGACGGCTCCCGCCATGAGCAGGCCGAAGACGGCGAACAGTCCGATCTTGGTCCACAGGGTGGTCGTGAAGACGGAGGAGTACCTGACGGAGCGGTACCACAGCCAGTCCGTCCAGAACCCGGCGAACATGACGAACACCATGGCCAGCGCGGCCAGGACGCCCAGTGTCATGAGCAGGGTGCGGACACGCCGGGACGGCCGGCCCACTCTGATCCGTGGCCCGGTCGGGCCTCCGCCGCGGTCCGGCATCTGGAAAGCCAACGTGCGCACCTCGAAGTCGCGATCGTGTGGAACGGGCCCCGCGATCGTAGAGCCCCACTCATGCAACTTACCGAGGCTTTACCTAGTTCCCGCAGCGGGGCAGGAAGGAGGCAGGATATTGGCCATGTCCAACGCTTCAGCACCGACCCCCGACAACCAGCCGCCCGCGGCTCCCATGGCGGCCACCCCGCTCACCCGGGCCGTGCTCGAGATCGACGAGTACGCGTCCGGCCTCGGCTGGGACCAGCCGGCCCGCCTGTTCGCCCTGGTCGACACCGCGCGGCTGCGCAGCCAGGAGCCCTCCCTCGCCGCCCAGCTCGGCCTCGACAAGGGGGACTCGGCGGCGGCCCTGACCCCCGTCGAGCAGGACGAGATCCCCGCGGGCACCCCGCTGGACGAGTTCCTGGGCACGCTCGCATGGCCCGACGCGGTGGCCGGGTGCGCACTCACCGTGGAGCGGCTGATGCTCCCGTCGTCCGCGGAGAGGGCCGTCCCCGAGGGGCTGGACGACGCCGCCCTGACCGAGTGGGTCGCCTCGCACCCCGACCGCCAGGAGGTCCGGATGACGGTCGCCGTGCTGCGGGACGGCAGCCGCGAGTCCGCCCTGCGGCTGCGCGAGAAGGACTCCCCGACGGAGGTGCTCACCGGCGGCGGGCTCGTCCCCGGCCTCGCGGAGGCGCTGGCGGCGACCTTCGAGGACTGAGCCGCACGGACCCCGGGTCCGCCCTGTCACGCGCGAGGCGCCCCCCGACGACGGGTCGGGGGGCGCCTCGCGCGTGCCGGTGGCAGCCCGTCCGCGGCCGGGACGGCGTCCGGGGTCAGCCCGCCGAGCAGCTCGGCAGACCTGCCGTCTCGCCGCTGCGGATCTTCTCCAGGGAGCTGGTCGCGTCGTCGATCGTCCCCACCTTGACCAGCTTCAGACCGTCCGGGATGTCGGACGCGGCCGTGGCGCAGTTGCCCTCGGGGGTGAGGAAGTACTCGGCTCCCGCGTTCCGCGCACCCACCAGCTTCATCTCGATGCCGCCGATCGGGCCGACCTTGCCGCTGTCGTCGATCGTCCCGGTGCCCGCGACGAACTTCCCGCCGGTCAGGTTCCCGGGCGTGAGCTTGTCGACGATGCCCAGCGAGAACATCAGGCCGGCGCTGGGGCCCCCGACGTCGGCCAGGTGGATGTCGATGGTGAACGGGAAGGTGTGGTCCGTGCCCGCCGCGATGCCGACGATCGCGCGGCCGTCGTCCGGTGCCTTCGCCGTGGTGACGGTGACCTTCTCGGTGCCCTCCGGCTCCTTGCCGGCCTTCTCGGCGGCGGCCGCGTCGTCGGCCGGGACGATCGTGAAGACGACCTTCTCGCCGGGCTTGTGCTTGACCACCTGCTCGGCCACGTCGCCCGGCTTCTCGATCGGGGTGCCGTCGACCGCCCGGATCACGTCGCCCGCGTGCAGGGTGCCCTCGGCGGGCGAGTCCTTGACGACCGTGGCGACGACCACCCGGGACTTCACCGGGATGTCCAGCTCGCGCAGGGCGGCGACCTTGGCGCTCTCCTGGGACTGGCTGAACTCCTCGGCGTTCTCCTGGGTCGACTCCTCCTCGGTCTTGCCGTCCGGGTAGAGGGTCTCGTGCGGGACGACCACGTTGTCGTGGGCGAGCCAGCCGTACATCGCCTCGAAGAGGTTCATCCGGTAGTCCGCGCCGGTCACCCTGACGGTCGTCATGTTGAGATGACCGGTGGCGGGGTACGTCTTGCGGCCGGAGATCTGGAGCACCGGCTCGCCGTCGGCGGATCCCAGGGTGTTCACCGTGGGCCCCGGGGACATCTCCGCGTAGGGGACCTTGAAGAACACACCCGCGCACAGCAGTGCGATGAAGACCAGGGTGGAGGCGAGCATCGTCGCGGTGCGGCGTGGCATGGAACGACAGTACGGGACGAGCCTGTGCGAGGAGGTGCGGGGCCGGTCCGCCGGAGGGCCGCCGGCCCGGGAGGCGGGCGGGTCAGTTCCGCACGGCGTCCGTACCGGAGGCCGCCTTCTCCATGGCGTCGCGGAACCGCGCGTAACCCGCGAGCTCGGCGACGTCCCCGCTGGTGCGGTTGCGCGAGGCCCAGCTCGCCCATATCGCAGCACCGACAGCAGCGAAAAGCGGAATCAGCAACCAGGCCAGAACTGCCATCGCGACCTCCCTACCCCATGAGCGAAAGCGACTGAGTGATCAGCAGATTAGTCATCCGCGAGATCAACGCTCACGGCAGGGGTGGGGTTACGCAAATCGGGGCGGATGGGGTCCGGGCGGGTTTCGGCCGGCATGATCCACACGAACGGACTGACGCGCCGTCAGCGACCGGGGCTCCGGGCGCCCGGGATCAGGCGCCCACCCACTCCTCGGAGCCGTCGGAGAAGCGCTGGTGCTTCCAGATGGGGGCCTCGTGCTTGAGGTCGTCGATCAGCTTGCGGCACGCCTCGAACGCCTCGCCCCGGTGGGGGCACGACACGGCGACCACCACGGCCAGGTCACCCACCGCGAGGTCACCCACACGATGGACGGCGGCGAGCGCCCGAACGGGGTACTCCGCCGCCACCTTCTCGGCGATCCCCCGCATCACGGCCTCCGCGCTCGGGTGGCAGGAGTAGCCGAGGTCGGCGACGTCCGCGCCGCCGTCGTGGTTGCGGACGGTGCCGACGAAGAGGGCGGTGCCGCCCGCCGCGTCGTCGCCGACCGCGGCGAAGACCTCGTCGACGGAGAGCGGCGTCTCGCGGATCGCGATCAGCCGGACCGGGTCCTGCGCCGCGTGCTCACCGGGGTGCTCGTACGTGCGTGCCATGGCCCCATCGTGCCGCACGCCGGGGGCACCGCCCAATGGACCCTCCGACGGATCGCCGGGAGCCCCCTTGGACGGTCCTACAGCGGCGCGGCGCCGGGGGCCGCCACCGGCCCGGCGTGCACCGGGGACTGCCACCGGCCCGCCCCGGCCCGGCGCCGCGGGCGGGCCCGTGGGGCCGCCACCGGCCCGGCAGCGGGCATGCCGGGCGGGGCCGCGCCGCCGCCTCAGATCCTCCGGCGGGCCTTCCGGGCGCGCCGCACCAGCGCGGCCGTGCCCAGCAGGGCGACGGTGGCGCCGGCGGCGCCGGCGGCCGTGGCGTCCTTGCGGCCCAGCCGGCGTCCCGCGACCGTGTGCCGGCCCTCCACCTCTTCCAGGAGCGCGGCGAGCACCTCCTCGTTCGTCCAGCGGGGGCGCCAGCCCGCATCGTGCAGCCGGCTCACGCTCACCACCCAGGGGTGCATCGTGTACGCGAGGTCCCCGGCCGGGGACGGGGTGAGGCCGATCCGGTGGAGGCGGGCGGCGGCCCCGAGCGCGACCGCGGAGGGCAGCTCCATGCGGCGGATCCCGCTGAGCTCCTCCACCTCCTCCTGCTCCAGCCAGCCGTCGCAGCCGACCGCGAGCTCGCCCTCGACCTTCTCCAGCGCCGCGTACTCCAGCGCGGTCACCAGGTCGTCGACGTGGCAGAACTGCCAGGTCGGGCGGGATCCGGCGACCACGAGCAGCCGGGGCGACTCGAAGTACCGGGTCAGCGCGGTGTCCGTGCCGCCGACCAGCACGGCGGGGCGGACCACCGTCACGTTCAGGCCCGGATGGGCGCGCGGCGCGCGGCGGGCGAGGCGTTCGATCTCCAGCAGGTCGCCGACCCCGGTCGCCTCGGCCGTGGCCTTGAGCTCGGCGTCCTCGGAGAGCGGGACGTCGTTGTCCGGCAGTGCCCCGTAGACCATGGCCGAGGTGCACAGGACGACCCGGTGCACGCCCGCGGCGGCGGCCGCGGTCAGCACCGTCTGGGTGCCGCGGACGTTGTACGCGGTGCGGGCCGCCGCGTCCGACTCCAGGTCCAGGTCGAGCGCGAGGTGGACGACGACGTCGGCGCCGCGCAGCTTCTCGGCGATGGCCGGGTCGCGGACGTCCAGGACGTGCCAGTGCGCCTCGGGGACCTCGCCCCTGCGCTCGTCGATCGCGAGCACCTGCCTGACCTCGTCCGACGCCGCCAGACGCCGTGTGAGCAGGTCGCCGACGCCGGTCGCGGCGCCGGTGACGGCCACCACGGGGCCGCGGCCCCCGGCCGGGGTTGAGCGGTTTCGCGCTGCGCGAACCTGCGGATCTGGGGAACTCACCAGGCGTCTCCAGCGGTTGTCTTCAGTACGCAAGCGCATGACGCATACGCACCAGGTGACGTCCATCCTGCCGCAGGCCGTCGGCGACCGGGGCACCGAGGCCGCAAGCCGCTCCCGGTGTCCCCGGCGGCCGGGCCGTCCGGCCGCTTAGGCTGGGTGGTGATGTCGGGCAAACGCCGTCGGCGGTCAGCCGACGGCCCTACGAGCCGAGGAAACCCGTGAGTGACACCCCATTCGGATTCGGCCTTCCGCCGGAGGAGCCGGAGAACGGCGACGAGGGCAAGAAGAAGAATCCCGGCGGAGGTGGCCAGGGCTCCGGCGGGTCCCCGGCCAACCCGTTCGGCTTCGGTTTCGGCGGGGAAGGCGGTGACAACCCCTTCGCCGCCATGTTCGGGTCGCTGAACCCGAACGACCTGGGCGCCGCGTTCCAGCAGCTCGGCCAGATGCTGAGCTACGAGGGCGGCCCCGTGAACTGGGACATGGCCAAGCAGATCGCCCGCCAGACGGTCGCCCAGGGCACGGCGGACGGCACCAAGGACAGCAGCGTCTCCCCGGTCGACCGCACCGCCGTCGAGGAGGCCGTGCGCCTCGCCGACCTGTGGCTGGACGGCGCGACCTCGCTGCCGTCCGGCGCGAGCACCGCCGTGGCGTGGAGCCGCGCGGAATGGGTCGAGGCGACCCTGCCGGCGTGGCAGCAGCTCGTGGACCCGGTCGCGGAGCGGGTCGGCGTCGCCATGGGCGACGTGCTGCCCGAGGAGATGCAGGCCATGGCGGGCCCGCTGCTCGGGATGATGCGCTCCATGGGCGGCGCGATGTTCGGTCAGCAGATCGGCCAGGCCGTCGGCGTGCTGGCGGGCGAGGTGGTCGGCTCGACCGACATCGGCCTGCCGCTCGGCCCGGCCGGCAAGGCCGCCCTCCTCCCGCTGAACGTCGAGGCCCTCGGCAAGGACCTCGGGGTGCCCAAGGAGGAGGTCAGGCTCTACCTCGCCCTGCGCGAGGCCGCCCACCAGCGGCTCTTCGCGCACGTGCCGTGGCTGCGCTCGCATCTGTTCGGCGCCGTCGAGGGCTACGCCCGGGGCATCAAGGTCGACACGAGCAAGCTGGAGGACGTGGTCGGCCAGTTCGACCCGACCCACCCGGAGCAGCTCCAGGAAGCACTCCAGCAGGGCATGTTCCAGCCGGAGGACACCCCGGCGCAGAAGGCGGCCCTCGCCCGCCTGGAGACCGCTCTCGCCCTGGTCGAGGGCTGGGTCGACGCCGTCGTCCACGCGGCCGCGTCGAACCGCCTCACCTCGGCGGGCGCGCTGCGGGAGACCCTGCGCAGGCGCCGGGCGTCCGGCGGCCCGGCCGAGCAGACGTTCGCGACCCTGATCGGTCTGCAGCTGCGTCCGCGGCGGCTCCGGGACGCCTCGCGCCTGTGGGCCTCGCTCACCGACGCCCGCGGCGTCGACGGCCGGGACGCCCTGTGGGAGCACCCCGACATGCTGCCGACCGCGACCGACCTGGACGATCCCGACGGCTTCGTGCACCGCGAGCAGCTCGACTTCTCGGAGCTGGACAAGATGCTCGGGGAGGCGGCGGCCCCCAAGGACGCGCCGGCCGCGGACGGCCCGGCGGGTGCGGGGAAGGGCACCGCGGACGGCGGCGCCGACGGCAAGGACACCACGGAAGGCGCCGCTGAAGGCAAGGACGCCGGGGACGGGCAGGACCGCTCCGGCGGCGACGACGAGGACAAGGGCGACGCCGGCCGGTGAGCCTCCACGACGACGCGGCCCTGGTGCTCAAGGGCTACCAGGGCCGCGATGACGAGCAGAACGCCCTGCGGGACGGCTACCTCGGCCATCTGTCGGCGCACCCGGACGGCATGTGGAAGTCCTGCGGTGCCGGGCACCTGACGGCCAGCGCGCTGGTGGTGGACCCGGAGCGCGGGAAGGTGCTCCTGACACTGCACAGGAAGCTCGGCATGTGGCTCCAGATGGGCGGCCACTGCGAACCGGGCGACTCGTCCCTCGCCGGGGCCGCGCTGCGCGAGGCGACGGAGGAGTCCGGCATCCCCGGTCTCACGCTGCTCCCGGGCGGCCCGGTCACCCTGGACAGCCACGCCATCCCGCCGCCGTGCCACCGCCATCTGGACGTGCAGTACGCGGCGCTCGCGCCGCCCGGAGCCGTCGAGACCGTCAGCGAGGAGTCGCTCGACCTCCGCTGGTTCGGCTGGGACGAGGTGGCCGGCGTGGCGGACGCCTCGGTGGTGAGGCTGCTGGAGCGGACCCGGGCCCTGCTCTGACACGGGGCCGGGCCCTGCTCCGACACACGGGGCCGGGCCCTGCTCCGCCCCGGCCGAGCCCGCCGTGACACGCCGCAGGGGCGGTCGCCCGGCGACCGCCCCTGTGGATGCCTCCCGACCGTCCCGGCAGGGGGTCAGTTCCAGGCGTTGTTTTGGTTCTGCGCGTGCGAACCGTGCTGGCCGACGCCGAACTGGGCGCGGGCCCCCTGGCCGAGATCGGCGTGCTGCGGGGGCATGACCTCGCTGGGCTGGACCAGCGCGAACCCCTGGCCGAGGAAGCTCAGCTCCCAGCCCTCACCGGTGTTGCCGCGGCGGCGGCGCACGTTCGACGAGTGGGTCTGCGCCTGCATCTGCACCCGCAGGCCCGAGGACCAGGCGACGATCGCGTCCGCGTCGACGTTGACGTACTTGTCCGGGGTGACGTGCATCATCAGCGGCTGGCCGGAGGTCATCAGCGCGACCTTGCCCCTGCCGGAGATGTTCAGCTGGTACTTGCCGGAGCCCGAGATGCCGTACTGGCTGTCCACCGCGATGACCTCGGTGTGCAGCCCGGAGTCGAGCGCGAGCACGTACGCGCTGTCGACCGTCATGCCCTCCTGGTCCACGTCGACGACATGGACGTACTGCGCGAGGTTGGCGAAGTAGACGGTGCCCTGGCCCGAGCAGCGCATCAGGTCCAGACCCTCACCGGTGTTGGCCCGGGCGCGGCGCTGGCCGCTCGTCTGGTACTCGCCGTCGAAGTCGATCAGCCCCTGGTACGCCACCATCGCGCCCTTGCGGGCGAGGACGTCGTCGTGGCCGGTGAGGGCCACCCGCAGCAGTTGCGGGTTCTGGACGACGTACCGCTCCTGGGACTGCTGCTCCCCGTGGGCGAAAAGCGAACTCTGCATGGTCTGTTCCCGCTTCCCCTCAGCCCCGGACCCGCAGGCGGTCGGTGCTGTCCTCGCTCGGCTGTACGACGACGATGCCCTGGCCGGAGAAGGCCATCTGGTACGCCTCTCCGCTGCCCCGCCCGATCAGCGAGGAGGCCTTGAAGCTCCGCTTGCCCTTCACCTTGAGGTTCGGGGACCAGGCGACGAGGGCGTCGGGGTCGACGTAGGTCTCGTCCTCGCCGCGTCCGCAGTCGACGACGATCGGGGTGCCGCGCGAGGTCAGGGCGACCCAGCCGGTACCGGCGATCTCGACGTTCCACAGGCCCTGGCCGGCGAACTTCGCCAGGCCCTTGACCTTCTCCACACCCCACTGGAGGTGGGCGTCGAAGGCGAGGAGGTTGGTGCCGTTGACCGAGAGCGAGTCGTTGTCGAGGTTGATGACGACGACGTCGGCGCCGTAGTCGGCGAGGTAGAGCAGACCGTCGCCGGAGCACTTCATGATGGGCGCGCCCTCGCCGGTGACCCACTGCGCGGCAACCTGGCGGACGGCCGGCGGGTTGGGCTCGTACTGCACGAAGCCCTCGTAGGCGACCATCGAGCCGGTGCGTGCGTAGAGGTCCTGGCCGGAGGCCATGGCGACCTTCAGCATGGTGCGGCCGTGGTTCTCCATCCGTGCGGCCACGGGGGTCGGGGCGTAGCCCGCGAGTTGCTGGTTCATTCTTCGGGCTCCCTCAGACCTCGTAGGGCTGGACGACGATGAAGTTGCCGGGGGCGCCCCGGAACTGGAGGTTCACGGTCTCGCCGCTGTGGCCCGGGTAGGCGTTCCGGCGCAGCCTGACCTGGCTGGAGAGGATCACCTGGGAGGCGGCCGACCAGGCGACGACCGCGTTGCAGTCGGCGAACGTGGTGGGCGTGACCGGCAGGACCACGGGAACGCCGTGGGTCTTGACGACGACGGTGCCGGTGCCGTGGAACAGCATCGTGAACAGCGCGCCGCCGGGGATGCCGTGGCCCTCGATGCGCCGGACCTCGTACTGCAGGGTCTCGTCGAAGGCGAGGACGTTCTCCGCGGAGACGCAGATGCCGTCGCCCTGCAGGTCGATCTGGTGCAGGTGGGCACCCTCCTCGGCGAGGAAGACCTGGCCACGGCCGGTGCAGCGCATCAGCTGCATCTCCTGGCCCGTGGCGTTGCCGACGATGCGGCCCGCGAACCCGGCGCCCTTGTAGCCGAAGTCGACCTTGCCCTGGTACATCACCATGCTGCCCTGCCGGGCGAGCACGCCGGAGCCGCCCATGGTGAGGTCGACCCGCATGAGCTGCTGGTTCTGCGGGGTCCACCGCTGGCCGGTGGGCGTCTCGCGGTAGGACTGGAGCGCGGCTTGGAGTCCGGCTCCCGCCTGCGGCACACCCTGGGGAACGCCCTGGGGCATGCCGGGAGGCTGCTGGCCGTAGGGAGCAGGCGGCTGCTGGCCGTAAGGGGCCTGCGGCTGCTGCCCGTACGGCGCCGGCGGCGGGACCTGCCCGGGGATCTGGCCGCCGCCGGGCGGCTGACCCGGCACCTGGCCGAACTGCGGCGGCTGCGGGGGCTGTCCGTAGGGGGACGGCGCCGGCGGTGCCAGCGGAGCGGCCATCGTGGGTGCGGCGTGGATCTGCGGGCCCGGTGCGGGCCCGTGAGGTGCCGGTGCGTGGGGCGCCGGTGCGGGCGCGGGCGGGGCGCCGAAGCCGGGCGCCGGTGCCGGCTGGGGTGCCTGCGGGGCGGCCGGGGCGCCGAAGCCGGGCGCGGGCGCCGCGCCGGCGGGCGGGGCGAATCCGGGGGCGGCGGCCTGGGCCTGCTGCGGCGCGGGCTCCTCCTCGGCGACCTCGCCTCCGAAGTTCTTCAGCAGGGCCTCCAGGCCCCCGTCGAACCCCTGGCCGATCGCGGCGAACCGCCACACGTCCTTGAGGTAGAAGTCGCCGAGCATCACGGCCCGCTCGGTGGTGAACTCCGAGCCGTCGAAGGCGTACCGGACGACCTCTTCGCCACCGGCGACGATGCGGATGTAGCCCGGACCGATCTGCGACATCTGTCCGGCGCCGTCGATCGTGGCGGTGAACGAGAGCCGGTGGAGGTTCGCGGGGATGCGGTCGAGCGTGACGCGGAACGACTCCGTGTCGCCGGCCTGCGCGCCGAGCAGCTGGATGGACTCCTCCGGCGACTTCGGCTGGTTGAAGAAGATGAAGTACCGGTCGTCCGACAGCTGCTCGCCGGCGTCGAGACCGAAGCAGCTGATGTCGAAGGTCAGCCCCGGAGCGGAGATCTGCACACCGACGTACAGATCCGTTCCCTGAGTGAGATCACTGATCTTGGCCTTGTGGCCGCGTTGGAATTCCCTGGCCATACGTGACGACCGTCCCCCATCCCGAATTTCGAATGCGTCGCGCCAGGCTAACCGCTTGCGGCGACATTGAGCCAAGCCGGTACACATTCGGTACAGGAGCGACCCGGCTTCGGTACAGCCGCGACCGGCGCGCCGCCTCGCCGGCGCCACCTGCTCCCCGCCCGCACTCCGCCGGTGCGCCGTCCCGCCCCTTCGCGCGCTTTTCCTTCGTTACGCGCCCTTTCGCGCCCGTTCGCGCCCCTAGGACGCTTTCCTGTCGGGGGCACGCCTCTTCCAGGGCGGCGCGGTCAGCCGTCCGCGGCGGTCGGGCCGTGCGGCAGCCGGCCCGCCGCGACGACGCCCTCCAGGTATCCACGGGCCCGCTCGGTGCGCGGATACGCCTCCAGCAGCCGCCAGAACCGCGGACCGTGCCCCGGCACCAGCAGATGCGCCAGTTCGTGGAGGAGGACGTAGTCGACGACGTACTCCGGCATGCCCTGGAGACGGTGGGAGAGCCGGATGCTGCCCTCCGAGGGGGTGCAGGAGCCCCAGCGCGTGTTCTGGTTGGTCACCCATCGCACGGACACCGGCTTCGCCCGCCCGTCGAAGTACTGGCCGGACAGCCGGGTCGCGCGTTCGGCGAGCTCGGCGTCCCCGAAGACGCGGCGGCTCTCCTGGGCCGCGAGCTTGTCCAGCATCACCGCCACCCAGCGCCGCTCCTCGGCCTCGGACATCCGGGCGGGGATGAGCACGACGGTGCGGTCGCCCTCGCGGTAGGCGGACACGGTCCTGCTGCGGCGCGCGCTCCGGCGGACCTCGACCGCACCCGCCGCCGCACGGTGCGGGAGCCGCTTCGCCTCGCGCCGGGCGCGTCCCGCGCCGCGCGGTGGGGTCTCCCCTGAGGTGAGCCGAGGGGGCGGATCGACGGACACGCTCCGACGTTACCCGCTGCCCGTGCGGGAAGCCCCCCCCGGACGCGGTTCAGCGCGTGATCCACTCCTTGCCCTCGTCTGCTCCACGATCACCGCACGATTCGAACGACTAATACACCGGGCCTGTGGACAACTTTTCCCACGCCCCGGCGGCCGGGGGCATTCTGACAACACATCGGCAATCGACGACCGATTTCCCGGGGACGGGAGAGCACGGGAGAGGACGGGGGCGGATATGCATCCGATGATGAAG
The DNA here is from genome assembly GCF_014489615.1 of Streptomyces genisteinicus. Taxonomy (GTDB): domain Bacteria; phylum Actinomycetota; class Actinomycetes; order Streptomycetales; family Streptomycetaceae; genus Streptomyces; species Streptomyces genisteinicus. Next base: position 4,858,142 of record NZ_CP060825.1, on the reverse strand, counting down.
CCCGCGCTGCGCCGGGCCTGGCGGGACAGGCAGTCGGTCCAGTTCGGGGTGACCCCGGAGCGCGCCACGACGGTGGGCCCGGTGGACACGGCGACCGGATCGCTGATCGATCTGCTGGACGGCACCCGCGGCATGGACCTGTTACGGGCCGCGGCGCGGTCGATGGGGCTCCCGGAGGGCCGGGCGGACGCGCTGGTCCAGCGGCTCGCGGGAGCGGGTCTGCTCGACGACACGACCGCCGGCACCCCCGCGGCCGTGGCCCTGCGCGGACGGACCGCCGCCCTGGAGCGGCTCCGCCCCGATCTGACCTCCCTGTCGGTGGTGCATCCCGAGCCCGGCGGCGCCATCGAGCGGCTGGCCGGACGCCGCACGGCCCGGGTCATGGTCCGCGGCGCGGGCCGGGTCGGCTCGCTCGTCGCCGCCACTCTCTCGGCCGCGGGGGTGGGGCGCGTCGAGGTGCGGGAGAGCGGGCTGACCGAGCCGGGCGACGTGGCGCCGGGCGGGCTGTCCCCCGAGGAGATCGGCGAACGGCGGGACACGGCAGCCCGCCGCATGGTGCGCAGAGCGGCGCCCGACAGGCCGCCCCGCTCCGAGGAGACCGGCCCCTGTGCGCCGGGGCTGGCCCTGGTCGTCGTGGCCCCGCGCGACGGGCTCGGCGCGTACGCCCCGGACCCGCTGCCCGCGGAGGACTGGATGGCGAGCGGAGTCCCCCACCTCTACGCGGGAGTCGTGGAGGCCACGGGTGTGGTCGGGCCCCTCGTGCTGCCCGGGGGCACGGCCTGCGCCTCGTGCCTGGAGTCCGGACGGTCCGCCCGGGACCCCGCCCGGTCGCTGCTGCTCGCGCAGTGGCGTTCCGGCCGGCGCCGCACGGTACCGGCGGCCTGTGACATCGCTCTCGCCACCACGGTGGCGGGCCTCGCGGCCTGCCATGTCCTGTCGTTCCTCGACGGCGACCTGCCGGGAAGTGCGGGTGCCCGCTGGGAGGTCACGCTCCCCGGCGTACGGTGGCGGTCCGAGCGGATCACGCCGCATCCGGAGTGCCCCTGCGGCGCCTCTGGGGGCAGTAGGGGAATCGGCGCTGCCGACGGCCGCGAGGGACAGCGGGCAGAGGCGAAAAGTAAGGGGAACCACGCCTCGGACATCCCCGCGGCACGCGAGACAATGTCCGGGTAACCGCCGTGAACGGTGCGAGGCCGTGCGGCACATGCGACAGGCCGGCTGGGTTTTGGAGGGGCGTATGTCTGATCTTCCCCGCAAGGCGGTCACCCGTACCGCCAAGTTGGCGGCGCTGCCCCTGGGGATCGCCGGCCGCGCCACATGGGGCCTCGGCAAGCGGATCGGCGGCCGGTCCGCGGAGATCGTGGCGCGCGAACTGCAACAGCGGACCGCCGAGCAGCTGTTCAAGGTCCTCGGCGAGCTGAAGGGGGGCGCGATGAAGTTCGGTCAGGCGATGTCCGTCTTCGAGTCCGCTCTCCCCGAGGAGGTCGCGGGCCCCTACCGGGCGGCGCTCACCAAGCTGCAGGACGCCGCGCCTCCGATGCCGACCGCGACCGTGCACGGGGTCCTGGCCGAGCGCCTCGGCGAGGACTGGCGCGAGCTGTTCACCGAGTTCGAGGACAAGCCGTCGGCGGCCGCGTCGATCGGGCAGGTGCACCGGGCCGTGTGGCACGACGGCCGCGCGGTCGCGGTCAAGGTGCAGTACCCGGGAGCGGGAGAGGCCCTGCTGTCGGACCTGGCCCAGCTCAGCCGGTTCGCCCGCCTGTTGGGGCCGCTCATCCCTGGCATGGACGTGAAGCCTCTGATCACGGAGTTGCGCGACCGAGTCGCCGAGGAGCTGGACTACGAGCAGGAGGCCGCCTCCCAGCGTGAGCACGCCGCCGAGTTCGCCGGCGATCCGGACGTCTTCGTGCCCGATGTGGTGCACCAGTGCGAGCAGGTCCTGGTCACCGAGTGGATCGACGGCATCCCGCTCTCGGAGGTGATCGCCGACGGCACCCCCGAGGAGCGCGACCGCGCGGGGCAACTCCTCGCCGGCTTCCTCTTCTCCGGTCCCGCCCGCACGGGCCTGCTCCACGCGGACCCGCACCCGGGCAACTTCCGCCTGATGCCGGGCGAGGACGGCGGCGAGTGGCGGCTCGGCGTGCTGGACTTCGGCACGGTGGACCGGCTGCCGGGCGGCTTCCCTTTGACCATCGGCACCTGCATGCGGCTCGCCCTGGAGGGCGAGGCCGAAGCGGTCTACCAGCTGCTGTGCGACGAGGGTTTCGTCAAGGAGTCCATCGACCTCGATCCGGACGGTGTGCTCGAGTATCTGCTGCCGATCATCGAACCGGCCGAGGCGGAGGAGTTCGCCTTCAGCCGGGGGTGGATCCGCTCGCAGGCCGCGCGGATAGCCGATGTCCGCTCCCCCGCACACCAGTTGGCCAAGCAGCTGAACCTGCCGCCCTCGTACCTGCTGATCCACCGGGTGACACTGAGCACCATCGGCGTGCTCTGCCAGCTGAACGCGACGGTGCGGATGCGGGACGAACTGGAGGCGTGGCTGCCGGGGTTCGCCGACCAGGACGGCGAAGCGGGCGTGGCCGGCGACGAGGAGGCCGGCGGCGACAGCGGCAAGGAGTTCGCGCAGGAGACGACGGGGAGCTGAACCTGCTGCCGGGCCGCCGCCCCGGCGGGCCGTCCGGAGCCGGTGTCCGGGGGCTACCACCAGGAGGAGTCGAGCCGCCCCTCGATCGACCTGATGTGGGCACGCGCGCAGTCCTCGCACTGGTAGAGCCGGACGCCGTCCTCCACGGAACAGGTCCAGGTCGGCGGCGTCCCCTGGGCGACCGCACCGCACAGGGAGCACACGGTGCCTCCGGGCTCCGGGTGCCCGCTGCCACTTTCGCTCCCACTGCTTCCGTTATGCGCGTTCTGTGGCGCACTGTCCTGGTCCACTCGGCGACGATACCTCCGGCCGGTGGCGCAGGGGGAGCACAACGCACCGCGGGGGCCGGTCCTGAGGACCGGCCCCCGCGGTGAGGTGAGGCGGTCAGTGCATGACCGCCATGGCCAGGGCGCGACGGGCGCGCATCGACACGCGCTCGGCGCGGCGCTGCATGCGCCGAGCGGCGACCAGGCGTGCGGCCTGGCGCTCCACATCGGCTTCACGCCGGCGCTCGTGCATATGCGCACGTGCCAGGGCTTCTGGGATGAGTTGCATTTCGCGGGTCCTGTTCTGACGCGACGCGTGGGCGCCGGCGGTGGTGACTGCTGGGGTGGCGGAGCCCGAGGGCTCGCTCGTGGAAGAGGTCATCGGGGCCTGCTTCTTGGGATCGTGCGTGAGGGGTCGGTCGACTGTTCCGGTGGCGTTCATGCCGCGACCGGGTTCTTGCGCGGGCGACCACGCGGCCGCTTGCGGGCGACGACCACACCCTGGACGAACAGCTCGCCGCCCCAGACGCCCCACGGCTCACGCCGCTCCTTGGCGCCCGCCAGGCAGGCCTCCATCAGCGGGCAGGTGCGGCAGAGGGACTTGGCGTACTCGACGTCCGCCGGGGACTCGGCGAAGAAGACCTCGGGGTCGTACGAGCGGCACGGTACGGGGACGCCGAGGTTCTCGATGGCGTCGTCGAGCGCGGTGAGCGCGGTCAGGGGAGTCAAGGCGGAGTCCTCGGTGCGGGCGGGCGGGGTGAGCGTCTCGGAAGGCGGTACGGACGGGGCGTGCGCTTCGAGTTGCACGGTGTGTGATTCCTCGTCTTGTCGTGCCGGCCGGTCGGCCGGTTTGGCTGCTACCGGGTGGTGCTTGGTCCCGAGGCCCTCGCTCCGCTCCCCCGTTGGGGAAAACAGAAGGGCCGCGGATCCCGGGTGGGGTTCCGCGGCCCTGAAGGCGCCGGCCTGATCGTCGATCAGGCTGGATCACTCCAGGGTTCGAGCCCGCGGAAGGCCCACATCAGGTGGTGCTGGTTGTGCTGCGTCGTCTGCTGGGTGTCGGCACCGGCCGCCGCAAAGGCATAGGCCTGGGCCTCTGCCGCTGCTACTCCTGCCGCCAGTGCCGTGGTCGATCGCTCATTGCGCTCCCGGACGGGGAGGCCGCCGAGACCGGACACGGGGAGAGCGGCGGGAATGCCGGACACACCGGTGCCGATGAACGCGGAGGAGAGGCCGAGCGAGCAGGCGGAGACGACCGAGGGATCGGTCATTTTGGCGGTGCTGACGAAGCTGGGCTTGATGCTGATCACTGGAATCGCCTCCTCTCGGCGTCTCGGGGGACCGGGCGAGCCGGTCACGCGGTATTCGGATAAGTACAGCACGAGGACAGGGCTTCAGAGAAGCCGCTGTTCTCGTGGTTAAGAACCTATGGGGCTTGCCCCGGCAGGCGCAAACTATTTTCCCGACGAGTTTGCATCAGTCTTCCGCGTCGTCCCCCACAAGCTCTTCACCTGCGCAGATGGCCAGGACATCCGTCCCGAACCGCTCGAGCTTGCGGCCGCCCACACCGGAGATGCCCGCCAGCTCGCCCTCGCTGTCCGGCACGGCCTCGGCGATGGCCATCAGGGTCTTGTCGGTGAAGACGCAGTAGGCGGGCTGGCCCAGCTCCTTCGCCCGCTCCGAGCGCCACTCCCGCAGCCGCTCGTAGAGCGCCTCGTCCATGTCCGACGGGCAGTCCTCGCAGCGCATCAGCTTCATCTCGCCCGCTTCCGTCAGCGTCTTGCCGCAGACGCGGCAGAGCACCGGCCCGCGCCGCTTGCGACGGCCGCCGCGCTCCACTCCCCCCGCGCCGCCCGCACCGCGCGGACCGGCGGCCGCCGAGCCGGGGCGCAGCCCGTTCAGGAAGCGGCTGGGGCGGCGGGAGGCACGGCCGCCGGGCGAGCGGGACAGCGCCCAGGACAGCGACAGGTGGAGCCGGGCCCGGGTGACCCCCACGTAGAGCAGCCGGCGTTCCTCCTCGACCTGCTCGTCGGTCTTGGCGTAGGTGATCGGCATCATGCCCTCGGTCAGTCCGACGAGGAACACGGCGTCCCACTCCAGGCCCTTGGCGGAGTGGAGGGAGGCCAGGGTGACTCCCTGGACGGTGGGCGCGTGCTGGGCCGCGGCACGCTCGTCGAGCTCGGCGACCAGGTCCCCGAGCCCGGCCGACGGCCGGGCACGGGCGAAGTCCTCGGCGAGCCGGACCAGGGCGGCGAGCGACTCCCAGCGGTCCCGGACCGCGCCCGAGCCGGCGGGCGGCTCGGTGGTCCAGCCCTTCGTCGAGAGCACCGCGCGCACCTGGGAGGGCAGGTCCCCGGCGTCGTCGAGGAGGGAGTCGTTGGACCCGGCACGGGCCGCGCCGCGCAGGGCGACGCCGGCCTCGCGGACCTCCTGGCGCTCGAAGAAACGCTCCGCGCCGCGCAGCTGGTACGGGACGCCCGCGTCGGCGAGGGCCTGCTCGTAGACCTCGGACTGGGCGTTGACCCGGTAGAGCACGGCGATCTCGCCGGCCGGGACGCCGGCGGCGATCAGATCCCTGATGCGCCGGGCGGTGCCCTCGGCCTCGGAGGGCTCGTCGGCGTACTCGGTGTAGGCCGGCTCGGGGCCCGCGTCGCGCTGCGAGACCAGTTCGAGGCGGTGCTCGGCCGCCCGGCCGCTGGCCTGGCCGAGCAGTCCGTTGGCCAGGTGCACGACCTGGGGGGTGGAGCGGTAGTCGCGGACCAGTTTGACGACGGTCGCCCCGGGGTGGCGGGTCCGGAAGTCCAGCAGGTGGTCGGGGGTGGCCCCGGTGAAGGAGTAGATCGTCTGGCTGGCGTCCCCGACCACGCACAGGCTCTCGCGGCCGCCGAGCCAGAGTTCGAGCAGCCGCTGCTGGAGCGGGCTGACGTCCTGGTACTCGTCGACCACGAAGTGCTGGTACTGGCGGCGGACCAGGTCGGCGATGTCCTGGCGGTCCTGGAGGATGCCGACGGTGAGGAGCAGCACGTCCTCGAAGTCGATGGCCGCGCGGTCGCGCTTGAGCTGCTCGTAGGTGCCGTAGACCTGGCTGATCTCCGCCGGGTCCCGGGGGGCGTCGCGGGAGGACTTGGCGACGGCCGCCGGGTAGTCCGCGGGCACGGTCTGGGTGACCTTGGCCCACTCGATCTCGCTCGTGACGTCCCGCAGCTCGTTGCGGTCGAGCCTGATGCGGCAGCGGGCGGCCGCCTCGGCGACCAGCTGGATCTTGCGGTCCAGCAGCCGTGGCAGGTCACCGCCGACCGCCTTCGGCCAGAAGTACTGGAGCTGGCGCAGGGCGGCGGAGTGGAAGGTCCGCGCCTGGACGCCGCCGGCGCCGAGCTGGCGCAGCCGGCCCCGCATCTCGCCCGCCGCGCGGTTGGTGAAGGTGACGGCGAGCACACTGGCCGGCGGGAGTATGCCGGCGCGGACCCCGTAGGCGATGCGGTGGGTGATCGCGCGCGTCTTGCCCGTGCCGGCGCCCGCCAGCACGCACACCGGGCCGTGCAGGGCGGTCGCCACCTCGCGCTGCTCGGGGTCGAGCCCGTCGAGCACCGCGTCGGCCGAGTCGGGGACCTGCGGGAAGAGGGAGGAGTGCGTCGCTGATGTCACCCCGCCATGCTGCCAGGTCCGGTGAGGCGGGTGCGCCGGGTCGTCCACAGGGGCGGTGCACCGGTCGTACGAATCGCGGCGGGCGGCCCCTCCCGCCCGTCCGGGACGGGCCCGTCCCGGACCGGGACGGTGACGGGGCGCACCCGGGGTCGGGAATCGCCGGCGGCTCCGAGGCGTTCTCCCCCGGGGTGAACACGCACCCCGTCGAGCCGAGGAGCGCACGAGACGATGCAGGGCACTGTGACGATGTACAGCACCACCTGGTGCGGATACTGCCGTCGGCTGAAGAGCCAGATGGACCGCGAGGGCATCGCGTACACCGAGATCAACATCGAGCTCGACCCCGATTCGGCCGCCTTCGTCGAGAAGGCCAACGGCGGCAACCAGACCGTGCCGACCGTGCGCATCGTCCCCTCCGGCGGCGGCGCCGAGTCCGTCATGACGAACCCCAGCCTCGCCCAGGTCAAGCAGGCCCTCGGCGCCTGAGCACCTCACGTACGACCCCCGGTCCGGCACCGTGCCGACCGGGGGTCGACGTGTACGCGGCCGCGGTCCTCGGCGGGCGGGGGCCGGCTCCCGGGCGGTCCTCGGCCCGCCGGGGACCGCCCGGTCGTCGGCCTCGGGGAGTCAGAGGTCGAGCACGGGGCGGGTGGAGAAGTCCTCGTACATGTCCTCGCCGTCGGGGCCGTACACGAAATCGGCCATGGCGGGGTTGCGGTGGGCGCTGGCCAGGGGCAGCCAGGCCAGCAGGTGCCCGTACCCGCCGCACACCGATTCGCCGCCGTCCCCGCCGTGCACCGCTCCGGTGTCACTCGTCAGTTCCGCGCGGTAGGTGTCGTAGGCGATGCGCAGGCCGAAGGCGTTCGGCCGGCTCTGCGGGCCCGTGCCGTCGCCGTCGGGGACGCGGTCGCGGGGGCAGTCGTCCCCCCAGCGGAACAAGGTCCTCGCCCCGGCCGCGCAGGCGTGCTCCCACTCGTCGGAGGCCGGCATCCGCAGGCCGCGCGCCGCGAGGAGCTCCGGCGTCCCGGCGGGCGGCCCGGTCAGGCCCTCGTCCTCCACGGCCATGAGGACCGTGGGCAGGACGACGCTCCGGAGAGGGCTGAGCACCTGGGCGAGGTGGGCGCGGAGGTCGGGCCCGTCGCCGTACCCCTGCGCCACGCTCGCGGCGTAGTCGGCGGTCTGCCACGGGGGCAACGGCCCGCCCTCCGGGTCGAAGCCGAGGGACACCTGCCCGCCCGGCACGAGGGCGAACGCCTGCCCGTCGCGCTCGATCCGGACGCGGTGCAGCGGGGCTCCGAGGTGTTCCGCGGTGTCGACGGAGGCCACCCGGCCGCCCGCCGAGCGGGCGGCCTGCTCGGCGACGCGGCGTGCGGCGGGCAGGTCGAGGGACCGCCACCGGTCGAGCGTGAGATCGGCGAGTGTCATGGGGCGCAGCTTCTCAGGCGGGTACGACAGCGCGGGTGCGGGCAGCCCGGGGTACGGGCCAGTGCGGTACGACAGCGCGCGTACGACAGCCCGCCTGCGGCGGCCCGGCTGCGGCGGCCGCCGGGAGAGCCCCGGCGGGAGGCGGGGCCGCGACCGCGGGCCGCGCCGCCGCCGTCAGACCACGTCCCCCGGCTTGGGCAGCGGCTTGCCGTACCAGAGCTCGATGAGGCGGGCCGCGATGGAGATCCCGTACGGGGGCAGCACGTCGCCGGACTCGAAGGCGGCCCGCAGGTCGTCGCGCGAGAACCAGCGCGCCTCGTGGATCTCCTCGCCGTCCACCTCGATCGCCGAGGTGGTGGCGCGGGCCATGAAGCCGAGCATGAGGCTGGACGGGAAGGGCCAGGGCTGGCTCGCGACGTAGCTCACGTCGCCCACCGAGACGCCCACCTCCTCGCGCACCTCGCGCCGCACCGACTGCTCGATGGACTCCCCCGGCTCCACGAACCCGGCGAGCGTGGAGAAGCGGCCCTCCGGCCAGTGCACCTGGCGGCCGAGGAGCGCGCGGTCCTCCTCGTCCGTGACGAGCATGATCACGGCCGGGTCGGTGCGCGGGTAGTGCTCCGCGCCGCAGGCGGGGCAGCGGCGGATGTGACCGGCCGCGGCGATGACGGTGCGCTCGCCGCAGCGGGAGCAGAACCGGTGGAGCCGCTGCCAGTTCTCCAGCGCGACGGCGTGGACCAGCAGGCCCGCGTCGCGCGGCGACAGCAGCAGTCCGGCCTCGCGCAGACCGGCGGCGCGCGCCGACTGGTCCATCCGTCCCGGCAGGCTGTCCTTCTGGAGCGCGAAATAGCGCACACCGTCCTCGTCGGTGCCGAGGAAGTAGCGGTGGGTCTCGGTCAGCGGCGCGTCGAAGGACGGGGTCATGACCAGTTCGGTGCGGCCGTCGGGGGTGTCGTCGATCAGCGCCTGGCCGCCGGAGACGACGAACACGCGGGTCGTGGGGTGGCTCCACGCCGCCGCGAGCCATGCCTCGTCGAGGCGGTTGTGTGCTTCGCGGTCGATGCCGCTCGGCGCGGTCAGGCCGATCGGGCGGTCCGGTGCGGCATAACTGTCGGTGCTCACGGGCTTCTTCCAACTCCCCCGGGTGGACGGTTTCACAGGTCGGGTCAGCGCATGGTCTCGGCCATGTCACCCCACAGGTGGGCGGTGGTCTCGGCGCCCTTCAGCAGCAGCTCCAGCTCGACCTTCTCGTCGGGCGAGTGCCAGCCGTCGGACGGCACCGAGATGCCGAGGAACAGCACCGGCGCGCCGAGGACGTCCCGGAGGTCGGCCGCCGGTCCGGAGCCTCCCTCACGCGTGAAGCGGATCGTGCGGCCGTCGAAGGCACGGCTCATGGACCGCACCACCGACTGGAGCGCGGGGTGGTCCAGCGGGGTCAGGCAGGGCCGGGTCGGGGCGCCGAAGACGATCTCGTGGCGGATGCCGGCGGGCACCTGCCCGGCGACCCAGTCGGTGACCGCCCGCTCGATCTTCTCCGGATCCTGGCCGTCGACCAGCCGGAACGAGAGCTTCACCATGGCGGACGCGGGGACGATCGTCTTGCCGCCGGGCCCCTGGTAGCCGCCGCCGATGCCGTTGACCTCGGCGGTGGGGCGGGCCCATACGCGCTCCAGCGTCGAGTACCCGGCCTCGCCGAGAGTGCCGTGGCTGCGGGCCGTGCGCAGCCACGCCTCCTCGTCGAAGGGGAGCTCCGCGAAGAGCTCGCGCTCGTCGTCGGTCAGCGGGGTGACGCCGTCGTAGAAGCCGGGGACGGCGACCCGCTCGTCCGCGTCGTGCAGGGCGGCGACGACCCGGGCGGCGACGGTGGCCGGGTTGGGCACGGCACCGCCGAAGGAACCGGAGTGGATGTCCTGGTCGGGCCCCCGGAAGGTGATCTCGCAGTCGGCGACGCCCCGCATCCCGGTGCAGACGGTGGGCGTCGACTCGGACCACATGCCGGTGTCGGAGACCACGACGGCGTCGGCGGCGAGGCGGTCCGCCCGCTCCTCGACGAGGGCGCGGAAGTGGGGGGAGCCGGACTCCTCCTCGCCCTCGACGAGCAGCTTGAGGTTGACGGCGGGCGCCGTGCGGCCGGTCGCGGCGAGGTGGGCGCGGAGGCCGAGGGTGTGGAAGAACACCTGCCCCTTGTCGTCGGCCGCGCCGCGCGCGTACATCCGGCCGTCGCGGATCTCCGGCTCGAACGGGTCGCTGTGCCAGCCGTCCTCGCGGGCCGCGGGCTGGACGTCGTGGTGGCCGTAGACGAGGACGGTCGGGGCGTCCGGATCGCCGGACGGCCACTCGGCGAACACCGCGGGGGCGCCGGCGGTGGGCCAGATCTCGGCGACCGGGAAACCCGTCCGGGCCAGTTTGGCCGCGAGCCACTCCGCGCTGCGCCGCACGTCGTCGCGGTGCTCGGGCAGCGCCGAGACGGAGGGGATGCGCAGCCATGCGGCCAGGTCGTCCAGGAAGGCGGCACGGTGCCGCTCGATGTACGTGCGGACGACGCTGTCCGGGGTGTCGCTCATGCTCATGAGCCTAACGGGCGGGGTCGGCGGCCCCGTCGGCCGTCCCGCCCAGCAGGATGCGTTCCAGCCCCGGCCGGCCGGGCAGGCCGTCCGGGACGACGGTCTCGCCGGTGCGCACGAAGACGAAGGCCGCGGTGACCGCGTCGAGCGGTACGCCCTGCTGCTCGGCCCAGGCCAGGCGGTAGACGGCGAGCTGGAGCGGGTCGGCGGTGCCGCTGCGGGCCGTCTTCCAGTCGACGATCTCGTACGCCGGACCGGCACCGTCCGGGCGTTCCGTGCGGTACACCGCGTCGATGCGCCCGCGCACCACCCGGCCGGCGAGCGTGAACTGGAACGGGGCCTCGACGCGGTACGGGGTCCTGCGCGCGTACCCGGTGCGGGAGAAGGCCTCCTTGAGGGCGGCCAGGTCGCGCTCGTCGGCGATGTCCTGACCGGCGGCGTCCTCGCCGGGGTCGTCGGCTCCCCCGGGCAGCTCGTCCGGCCCCAGCAGGGGCAGCTCGAGCTCCTCGAACCGCGACTCGACCCAGGCGTGGAACCGGGTGCCGCGCCGGGCGGCGGGGTGCGGTGCGCGCGGCATCGGCCGGGCGAGGTCGCGTGCGAAGCCGTCCGGGTCGGCGGCCAGGCGGAGCAGCTGCGAGGCGGACAGGGCACGGGGCAGCCGGACGTCGCGGACGGCGGTCCGGGTACGCCGCAGCTCGCCCGCGAGGGCGTCGAGGTCGCGGTCCCAGGAGGCGAGGGTGCGGGCCTCCTCCGGGGTGAGCGGCTCCGCGCCGCCGGGGCGGTCGGCGGGGGCACCGGAGGCGGCGGTCTCGCCGGGCGGGGCGGGGGCCTGGTGGGGGACGGTGTGCGCCGGGGGCGGGCCCGCGGCGTGCGGCGCCTCGTCCGGGGCGGCGGCCGCCCCGGGGGCGTCGCCGGGCGTCCCTGCCGCCGCCCGGCCGCGGCCTTCGCTCCCGTACGTCTGCGGCCCGTGCTCCGCAGGGTCGTGCTCCTCCGGCCGGAGCTCCTCCGGGCCGTACTCAGCGGGGTCGTCGAAGGGAGGCGGCGGTTCCTCCTCCGGGGGTGGAGCGGACTCCCAGTCGGCATCCCACTCCGGGCGCGCGCCAGGGTCCTCCGCGCCCTGCCAGGCGCCCCGCCCGTCGGCCGCGGGGCCGCCCGCCGCGGCCGGCGGCGCGTCCGGCACGTCCGTGGCCGGCGGCGCCTCGGCGGCCAGGGCCGCGAGGTGGGCCAGGACCGTGTCGGCGGCCGCGCGGCGGCGGGCCAGGGATTCAGGGTCCAGCGGGAGCGGCCACGCCGTCTCGGCGCCGGCCGCGCGCAGCATCGGGTTCTCCGCGTCCTCCTCCGGCTCCTGCGCCCAGACCTCGATCTCGCCGTGTCCCGCCGCGCAGTGCTCGTACAGCGCGTGGAGGAAGGGCGACGGGCCGCGGCGGCGCTTCTGGCTCGGCCCCCACCAGTGCCCCGACCCGAGCAGCAGCGACCGCGGGCGGGTGAACGTCACGTAGCCGAGGCGCAGTTCCTCGGTGAGCTGGTGCTCCCTCATCGACTCCTTGAACGCCTTCAGGCCCCGCGCGTCCCACGATGCGACGTCCGGCAGGGTGCCGGCGTCCCCGCGCAGGGCGTGCGGAAGCACCTTGGCCTGGGAGGTCCACGCCTCGCGTGCCTGCTCGCTGGGGAAGTGCTTCGCCACCAGGCCGGGCACGGCGACGACGTCCCACTCCAGGCCCTTGGACTTGTGGGCGGTGAGGACCTTGACCGTGTTCTCGCCGCCCGGCAGGGCGTTGTCCAGGCCCTTCTCGTACTGCGCGGCGGTCCGCAGGAAGCCGAGGAAGGCGAGCAGGGTGGCCTCGCCGTCCACCGCGGCGAAGGAGGCGGCGACGTCCATGAAGTTGGCGAGCGTCTCCCGGCGCCGGGCGGCCAGGGCGTGCGGGGACGCGGAGAGCTCGACGTCCAGGCCGGTGTACGCCAGCACCCGGTGCAGCACGTCCATGAGCGGGTCGGCGAGCGACCGCCGCAGGTCCCGGAGCTCGGCGGCGAGGCGGGCGAACCGGACCCGGGCGTCGGCGGAGAAGGCGAGCCTGTCGTCGCCTTCGCCGCCCGCGTCGATGAAGGTGTCCAGCGCGTCGGCGAGCGAGACGGTCTCGGCCGGATCGGTGCCCTCGACGGCCGCCGCGAGCCGCCGCTCCGGGTCGTCGTCCGCGTCCGCGCGGTGGACCAGCAGCCGTGCGCGCCTGCCCAGCAGCGCGAGGTCGCGCGGCCCGATACGCCAGCGGGGGCCGGTGAGCAGGCGGACGAGCGGGGCGTTGGCGCCGGGGTCCTGGAGCACCTCGCACACGGATACGAGGTCGGCCACCTCGGGCAGGTGCAGCAGTCCGGAGAGGCCGACCACCTCGACCGGCACCCCCCGGGCCACCAGGGCGCCCTGGATCTCCGGGAAGTCACCCGCCGTGCGGCACAGCACGGCGATCTCGCCGGGCTCCTTGCCGGTGCGCACGAGGTGGGCGATCTCGTCGGCGATCCAGGCGATCTCGTCCTCGTGCGTCTCCAGCAGGGCACAGCGCACGACGCCGTCCCGCTCGGCGCCGGGCGCGGGGCGCAGCGCCTCGACGCCCTCGTGCATGGCGCGCAGGGGTCCGGCCAGTTCGTTGGCGAGCCGGAGCAGCCTGCCGCCGCTGCGGCGGTTCTCGCTGAGGGCGAAGCGCGCGGCGGGGGAACCGTCGGCGAAGGGGAAGTGGCGGGGGAAGTCGTCGAGGTTGGCGACGGAGGCGCCCCGCCAGCCGTAGATCGCCTGGCACGGGTCGCCCACGGCGGTGACCGCGTGACCGGTGCCCTGTCCGAAGAGACCGGACAGCAGCTTCCGCTGGGCCACCGAGGTGTCCTGGTACTCGTCGAGCAGCACGACCCGGAACTCGTCCCGCAGGATGCCGCCCACCTCGGGCCGGGTGAGCGCGAGCTCGGCGGAGAGCGCGATCTGGTCGCCGAAGTCGAGCAGATCGCGCTCCCGCTTGGCCGCGCGGTAGCGGGCGGTGAGGTCGAGGAGTTCGCGGCGGGCCTGTGCGGCCTCGGGGACCTTGCGCAGCTCGGCGTTGCTCAGGCGGGCGCCGGCCAGGGTGGTGAGCAGGCCGGAGTCGTAGGAGCCGAGCCGGTCCACGGGGACCAGGTGCTCGGAGAGCTCAGCGTCGAGGGCGAGCAGGTCGCTGACGAGGCTCGGGAAGGAACGGGTGAGCGCCGGATACGGTCCCGGGGCCTCGCGCAGCACGCGGGCGGCGAGCTGGTACCGGGTGGCGTCGGCGAGCAGCCGGGAGGACGGTTCGAGGCCGATGCGCAGGCCGTGGTCGGTCAGCAGTTGGCCGGCGAAGGCGTGGTACGTGGAGATCCGGGGCTCGCCGGCGGCGCCGTCCTCGCCGGTGCCGGAGGCGTCCGGGTCGGTGACCCCGGCCCGGACGAGGGCGGTGCGGACGCGCTCGGCGAGCTCGCCCGCCGCCTTGTTGGTGAACGTGAGTCCGAGGACCTGCTCGGGGGCGACCTGGCCGGTGCCGACGAGCCACACCACCCGGGCGGCCATCACCGTGGTCTTCCCCGAACCGGCCCCGGCCACGATGACCTGCGGGGCGGGCGGCGCGACGATGCAGGCCGTCTGCTCCGGGGTGAAGGGGATCCCGAGGAGCTCCTTGAGCTGCTCGGGATCGGTGATGCGTGCGGTCACCCCAAAGAGGCTAACCGGGACATCCGACAGCCACTGCCGCCCGGCCCCGACCGCGGCGGCCCGTCAGGCCCGCCGCCCGTCACGGCCTGCCTGCGCCACCGCGCCCGTCACGGTCTGCCTGCACCACCGCGCCCGGCACGCCGTCCCGCTCACCCCGCCCGGCCCCGACCCCGGGCGGGCCACTGCCCGCCGCCCGTCACGGCCTGCCGGAACCGCCCCGCTCGGCCCCGGCTCCGAAGCCGGTCTCCTCGCCCTCCTCGGGGGCGTCCGCCGAGGACGAGGGCGTCGCCTCCTCCGACGGCCCGGTCCCGGTGTCCGGGTCGGAGTCGGGCGAGGCGCTGCCCGACGGGTCCGGCCCGACCGTCCCGCCGAGCTTCTCCAGGTCCACGACCTCGTCCGACGGCGGCGCCTGCACCCGTACCGGCTCGTCGAAGTCCGAGAACCCGACCGACCCGGCGTCGTCGCCGCCGGCCCTGACGACCTTCAGGAGGTAGGGGCTGCCCTCCTTCGCCACGTAGGCGGTCGTCGTCTCGCGGCCCTCCTTCTTCACCAGCGTGGCGACGGGGACCCCGTCGACCTCGGTGTCCCGGCCGAGGGTCATGCCGGCGGGGTCGTCCTCGTCGTCGAGTTCGGACAGCATCGCGTCGAGGTCGCACACGCCCCGCATGTCGGCGATCGCGCTCGTGGGCATCTTGACCCAGCGGTCGGTCATCAGCTCGACCACGCCGTCACCGCCGCCGTCGGGGGACGCCAAGGAGCGTTCGTCCATGGTCGCCCGCCAGAAGGCCCCGTCCCCCTTCAGATAGATCACGTCGCTCAGCCTGCGCAGTTCGGCCCTGCCGCCCCGGACGCCGAGGCCGCCCGTGCAGTTGTCGCGGGAGTCCATGGCCAGGTCGACGGTGACCGGGTCCCCGTCGCTCTCGATCGATCCGGCCATCCGCAGGGAGTCGGCGGACTTCATGGCCGCGATCGCCTTGTCCGCGATCCGGTCGGCGCTCATCCCCTTGAACGGACCCGCCGTCGCGGCACTCGTCACCGCCACCGGTTCCTTGCGCCCGCCCGCCGCGCTCCCGGCCCGGACGTCGCCGTCCTGGGAGCAGCCCGCGAGCCCCGCCACGGTGCCGGCGCACACGATCGCCGCTGCCAGGGACTTCCTCGTGGCCATGTGGTGTCTCCTCGAAGGTCCGTCTGCCGTGGCCCGGACGGGCCACGGTGACCTTCATTGGATGCACCCGGGAAGCCGCACCAGGGATGATCCTCCGCAAAACACCGATCATTCCACTATTTGGCGGCCCTCCGGCTGCGCGCTGCACGACGCCCGGAAGGTGCAGTGGGCGCAGTGCTGACCGGCCGACGGGGTGAAGCGCTCGTCGAGCACCCTGCCCGCGGCGGTGGCGAGCAGCTCGCCCACCCACTCCCCCGAGGGCGCCTCCTGCGCCTGGACCCTGGGCAGCGCGTCGCCGCCCTCCTTCTGCGGGGCCGCCTGCCGCAGGTGCACCAGTTCCGCCCCGCCGGCCTCGGGGCGGCGGCCGTCGAAGACGTCGTCGACGGCTCCCTCCCGGACGGCGAGCTGGTAGACGGCGAGCTGCGGATGGCGGGCGACCTCGTCGCGCGTCGGAGCCTGCTTGCCCGTCTTGAAGTCGACCACGTACGCCCGGCCCCCGGCGTCCTCCTCGACCCGGTCCATGGAGCCGCGGATGCGCACCTCGTACGCGCCGGCCTCCAGCGTCACGTCGAAGTCGTGCTCGGTGGCGGCGGTGGTGCGTCCCGCCCGGTCCGTCACGTGCCAGCGGAGGAAGCGCTCCAGGGCGACCCGGGCGTGCTCCTTCTCCTGCGCGGACTTCCAGGGCGCGTCGAAGACCAGTCCGTCCCAGACGGTGTCGAGACGCTCCATGAGGACGGCGAGATCGGCGGGCGTGCGGCCGGAGGCCACTTCGTCGGCCAGGACGTGGATCACGTTGCCGAACCCCTGCGCGGCGGTGGCCGGGACGTCCGCCTTGACCTCGCGCCCCAGGAACCACTGGAGGGCGCAGGTGTTGGCGAGCTGGTCCAGGGCGCTGCCGGACAGGGCCACGGGCCGGTCCCGGTCGCGCAGCGGCACCGCGCTGTGCGTCGGGTCGAACATGCCCCACCAGCGGTACGGGTGGGCCGAGGGCACCAGCGGCTGGCCCTCCTCGTCGCTGAGCGCGGCGAGCCGGGCGAGCCGCCGCGCGGCGGCGTCGCGCAGCGCGGGCGACGCCGCCGGGTCGACGGTCGTGGCGCGCAGTTCCGCGACGAGCGGGGCGACGGCGAGCGGACGCCGCGGGCGGCCGGTGACGTCGCGGGGCTCGGCGCCCAGCTCGGTGAGGAAGCGGGAGGGCTGGTCACCGTCGTCCGCCGGGGCCTTGACGGCGGTGACCACGAGCCGGTCACGGGCCCGGGTCGCGGCCACGTAGAAGAGCCGGCGCTCCTCCGCCAGCAGCGCCCCCGGGGGCAGCGGCTCGGCGAGGCCGTCCCGGCCGATGCGGTCCGCCTCCAGCAGCGAGCCGCGGCGCCGCAGGTCGGGCCAGAGCCCTTCCTGCACGCCCGCGACCACGACCAGGCTCCACTCCAGGCCCTTGGAGCGGTGCGCGGTCATCAGGCGTACGGCGTCGGGGCGGGCCTCCCGGCGGGAGAGGGTGTCGGCGGCGATGTCCTGGGCGTCGAGTTCCTCGATGAAGTTGAGGGCGCCCCGGCCGCCGGTGCGCTCCTCGGCACGGGCGGCCGTCTCGAAGAGGGCGCACACCGCGTCGAGGTCCCGGTCGGCGTTGCGGCCGCCGGGGCCGCCGCGGAAGGCGGCGCGCTCCAGCCGCTGCGGCCAGGACGTGCCGTCCCAGAGCAGCCAGAGCGCCTCCTCGGCGGTGCCGCCGCCGGCGAGCAGCTCGCGCGTCCTGCGGAGCAGGGCGCCGAGCCGCTGGGCCCCGCGCGCGTGGGCGGCGTCGTGTGCGACCAGGCGCTCCGGCTCGGCGAGCGCCCGTGCGATCAGGACGTCGGAGGGCGGCGGCACCCGGTTGCCCGCCGCCCGCTCCTCGTCGCGCAGCGCCCGGCCGAGGCGGCGCAGATCGGCGGTGTCCATGCCTCCCAGGGGCGAGGTCAGCAGCACGGCGGCGGTCTCCGCGTCCATCCCGCCGAACCGTGCCGCCGGACCGGGGCGCTCGGCCGCGGCCGCATCGGCCCGGGGCGATGCGGCCCCGTCGCCCTGCGGCCCGGCAGCCGCCTCGCCGCCCGCGAGCTCGCCGGCCGGGTCGCCCGCAGCCGCGCCCGGCCCGACGGCCTCCGCAGACACCACGTCACCCGGGCCGGACCCGACGGCCTCCGCGCCCTCCTCGCCCTCCGCGGTCACCCGGGCGACGCCGGACCCGGCCCCGGCGCCGCTCCCGACCTCGTGCGCGCCCCCGCCCTCGTCCTCGACCCGTGCATCCGCGGCCCCATCACCGGCCCCCGCTTCGCCCTCGCCCTCATCCCCACCCGCGGGCACCCCACCCTCGGGAATCCCCCTCACGGGAGCCCCGCCCGCGGAGCCGGTGACCGCGGCCGTGGCCGCGGCGCAGACGCGCAGGGCGGTCAGGAGCGGGGAGACGGCGGGCTCGTGGCGCAGCGGGATGTCGTCGCCGGAGACCTCCACCGGCACTCCGGCCGAGGTCAGGGCGCGGCGCAGGGTCGGGATGGCGCGGCCGCCCGCGCGCACCAGGACCGCCATCTCGCGCCAGGGGACGCCGTCCTCCAGATGGGCGCGGCGCAGGACGTCCGCGATGTTGTCGGTCTCGGTCGACGCCGTCGGGTACGTGAACACCTCCACCCGCCCGCCCTCGCGCACGGCGGACGGTTCCCGGTGCGCGCGGACGCGCTCGGCCGGAAGCCGGGTGAGGGGCATCCGGCGGGTCAGCTGCCGGGTCGCCGCCAGCAGGCCGGCACCGCTCCGCCGGGACGTGGTCAGGACCGCGACCCCGGCGGGCCGGCCGTCCCGGCGGGGGAAGGCGTCGGGGAAGTCGAGGATGCCGTTCACGTCGGCGCCCCGGAAGGCGTAGATCGACTGGTCGGGGTCGCCGAAGGCGACCAGGGTGCGTCCCCGGCCGGCGAGCGCGTGGAGCAGCCGGACCTGCGCCGGGTCGGTGTCCTGGTACTCGTCCACGAAGACCGCATCGTAGGGGAAGTCGTCCGGCGCGAGATCCCGCTCGGCGAGGAGCACGGCGCGGTGCACCAGCTCCGCGTAGTCGAGCACCCCCTGCATGTCGAGCACGTCCAGGTACTCCGCGAGGAACGCCGCCGCGGCGCCCCAGTCGGGCCGGCCGGTCCGCGCCGCGAAGCGGGCGAGGGCGTCCGGGCCGAGGCCGAGTTCCCGGCTGCGCGCGAGCACCGCGCGGACCTCGTCGGCGAAGCCGCGGGTGGTGAGGCAGGCCCGCAGGTCGCCGGGCCAGCGGACGGCCGCCCGCCCCTCGCGTTCCAGAGCGACGTGTCCGGCGAGCATCTCGCGCAGGGCCACGTCCTGTTCGGGGCCGGACAGCAGTCGCAGGGGTTCGGAGAAGAGGTCCGCGTCCTGGTGTGCGCGGATCAGCGCGTAGCAGAAGGAGTGGAAGGTGGTCGCCTGCGGACCGTGGGCGCCGCCGAGCCGCAGGGCCATCCGGTCGCGCAGTTCGACCGCGGCCTTGCGGCTGAAGGTGAGGACCAGGATCCGGGCGGGGTCCTGGCCGCGGGCGATCCGGGCGGCGACGGACTCCACCAGGGTGGTCGTCTTGCCGGTCCCCGGCCCCGCGAGGACCAGCAGCGGGCCTTCCCCGTGATCAACCACCGCACGCTGCGCTGCGTCCAGGTGAGGGGGAACCACGGGGTCGGGGGGTGTGCGCACCAGCCGGTACGCGCCCGCGGGCCTCCGCCGTACCTGGTGCGGGTACGTCGTACGCCCCGTGGTGGAGGAGGAACTCACGTGGATCGCCGGTCCTGGTGGGTGTGCTGGTGGTGAGGTCGCGTGCGCCGCGCGCCGGAGAGGCTACGCCGGTTCACTCCGTGCGGCGGGCCGCCGCGTCAGTGCGCCCGTGCGCCGTGCGGCGGGCCTGCGTGTCATTCGGCCCGTGCGCCGTCCGGGACGGCGGTGGAGTCCGCCGGCTCCCGCGCGGGCCCCGGACCGGCCGCGCCGTCCCATCGCGCCCGCTTCATGTCCAGGCGGGGCACGTGGTCCCCGGCACTCCGCGACGCCTCGCGCAGCGGCGTGCCCTCCGCACGGTACCGCTCCAGGGCGCGCAGTTCGTGGCCGGGCAGCAGGACGCCGTCCGCCCGGACGACCCGCCACCAGGGGACCGCGCCGCCGTAGAGCGCCATGGCTCTGCCGACCTGGCGCGGACCGCCCTCGCCGAGCCATTCGGCGACGTCCCCGTAGGTCATCACGCGGCCCGCGGGGACGAGCTCGGCGACCTCCAGCACACGCTCGGCGTAGTCGGGGTACTCGGGCGGTTCGCCCATCCGGTCGTCCATCCGTCCCATCCTGCCGCACGGCACCGACAACTCCACAGGCCGGGGGAGAATCGGAGCACAAGACTCGAAGCAGGACATCGCGGGCGCACTTGTCGCCCGCAAAACACCCTGATACCCGCCTCTGTCGCCGGGTCGTGCCACCATCGTGCGGGCGGTGACTGGTGATACGAGATCAAGAAGAGACCGAGACGGCGAAGGAGCAGGGCGTGCAGGCTCCTCACGCGACGGACGGCCCCGGGTCCGGGCCGCGCTCCGGCGCGTCCGTCCCCGACGGCGCGCCCGGCCGGGGCCCCGCCGACTCCGAGGTCCCGGCCGGCGCCACCGCGGTGAGCTCGCAGACCGGAGCCGACCGGGTCTCCGGTGACGAACCGCTGCTCGCCGCCCGCGTCCACCGCCCCTCGGACCTGATGCGGCTGCTGGTGGGCATCCTGGCCATCGCGCTCGTGCTCGCCGTCGCCGCCTTCGCCCAGGGCACCACGACCGGCCTCGAGTCCGACATCAGCAAGGGCACCGACCAGGCGCCCGACCTGCTGGTCAAGATCGCGGGCCTGGTGTCGAGCATCGCGGTGCTGCTGGTGCCGGTGGCCTTCGCCATCGAGCGGCTGGTCAAACGCGACGGGCTGCGGATCGCCGACGGCGTGCTCGCGGCGGTGCTGGCGCACGGGGTGACGCTCGCGACCGACCTGTGGGTCTCGCGCGCCGCCCCGGGCAGCCTCCAGGACGCGCTGACCCAGGCCCGCGCGGACGGGCTGACCGATCCCGTGCATGGCTACCTGGCACCCGTGATCGCCTACATGACGGCGGTCGGGATGGCCCGCAGACCCCGCTGGCGGGTGATCCTCTGGGTGGTGCTGCTGCTCGACGCCTTCGCCATGCTGGTCGCCGGCTACACCACCCCGTTCTCGATCATCCTCACCGTCCTCCTCGGCTGGACGGTGGCGTACGGCACCCTCTACGCGGTCGGCTCGCCGAACGTCCGCCCCACCGGCCAGACGCTGCTCGCCGGTCTGCGGCACGTCGGCTTCCGCCCGGTGAGCGCGATGCGGGCCGAGGACACCCCGGAGAACACCGACCAGGACCGCGGCCGCCGGTACATCGTGTCGATGGAGGACGGCCCCCCGCTGGACGTCACCGTCGTCGACCGCGAGCAGCAGGCGCACGGCTTCTTCTACCGGGTGTGGCGGCGGCTGACCCTGCGGTCCATCACCACCCGCCGCTCCATCCAGTCGCTGCGCCAGGCGCTGGAGCAGGAGGCGCTGCTCGCGTACGCGGCGATCGCCGCCGGCGCCAACGCCCCCAAGCTGATCGCCACCTCCGAGCTCGGCCCGGACGCCGTGATGCTGGTCTACGAGCACCAGGGCGGGCGGCTGCTCGACTCCCTCTCCGACGAGGAGATCACCGACGAGGTGGTGCTCGGCGCCTGGCGCCAGGTCAGGGCGCTCCAGTCGCGCCGGATCGCGCACCGCCGGCTCGCCGGCGACGCGATCATGGTCGACGGCGCGGGCCGGGTGATCGTCACGGACCTGCGGGGCGGCGAGATCGCCGCCGGGGATCTGGTCCTGCGGATGGACATCGCGCAGCTCCTGGCCACGCTGGGCCTGCGGGTCGGCGCGGAGCGCGCGGTCGCCGCGGCGGTCGAGGTGCTCGGCCCGGACGCGGTGGCCGACTGCCTGCCGCTGCTCCAGCCGATCGCGCTGAGCCGCTCCACCCGGGCCACCCTGCGCCAGCAGGCCCGGGAGCGGGCGGCCCGCGAGCGTGAGGCGGTGCTGGAGGCGTCGGCCGCGGCGCGACGGGCCCGCACCGAGGCCGAGGCGCCCCCCGCCGACGACCGCAAGGACGACCGCAAGGCGGCCCGCAAGGTCGAGAAGGCGGAGCGGCAGGCCGACAAGCGCGCCGTCGACGAGGCGCTCGACGAGGCCCGCGAGGAGGACCTGCTCTCGCAGATCCGCGCCCAGGTGCTGCTGATCAGGCCGCAGGCGCCGGTCGAGCCGGTCCGTCTGGAACGGATCAGACCGCGCACCCTGGTCAGCTTCATCGCCGGGGCCGTCGCCGCGTACTTCCTGCTGTCGCAGATCGCGGGCATCGACTTCGGCACGGTCTTCGAGCGCGCGCACTGGGGCTGGGTCGCGGCGGCGCTGGCGTTCTCGGCGCTCAGCTACATCGCCGCGGCCATGAGCCTGCTCGGCTTCGTGCCCGAGCGCGTCGGCTTCCGGCCCACCGTGTGGGCTCAGGTGGCCGGTTCGTTCGTCAAGATCGTGGCTCCGGCGGCGGTCGGCGGCGTGGCGCTCAACACCCGCTTCCTCCAGCGGTCCGGCGTGCGCCCCGGCCTCGCGGTGGCGAGCGTGGGCGCCTCGCAGCTCTTCGGCCTGGGCTGCCACATCCTGCTGCTGCTCCTCTTCGGCTACCTGACCGGGACCGAGCGGACGGCGTCCTTCACCCCGTCGAGGACGGTGATCGCCGGTCTGCTGACGGTCGCCGTGCTGGTGCTGGTGGTGACGGCGATCCCGTTCCTGCGGAAGTTCGTCGTGACCCGGCTGCGCTCGCTCTTCGCCGGTGTGGTGCCGCGCATGCTGGACGTGCTCCAGCGGCCGATGAAGCTGCTCACCGGCATCGGCGGCATGCTGCTGCTGACCGGTGTGTTCGTGATGTGCCTGGACGCCTCGATCCGGGCGGTCGACGGCGGCAACCAGCCGATCAGCTACGCCAGCATCGCGGTGGTCTTCCTGGCCGGCAACGCCCTCGGCTCGGCCGCGCCGACGCCCGGCGGCGTGGGCGCGGTGGAGGGCGCGCTGCTCGGCGGCCTGGTGCTGGTCGGCGTACCGAAGGAGGTTGCCGCCCCGGCGGTGCTGCTGTACCGGATGATGACGCTGTGGCTGCCGGTGCTGCCGGGGTGGTTCGCCTTCAACCACCTCACCCGCAAGGGGTCGCTGTGAGGCCCGCGTCCAGGACCCGGCGGTGAATTCCACCCGCGCGGCCCAGCGCCGGCACCCGTAGGGAGCACGGCCCGGTACGCCACCCGCATGGGCCCGTCGCCCGTGCGGAGCATGCCGGGGCGGCGCACGATGGCCGCATGCCGACCACTTCCGCCGCCCGCCGCACCGCCGCCGCCCGCCGCGCCGCCGTCGCATCGGCCGCGGCCCTCGCCGTCCTGATGGCCGCCGCCGGGTGCTCCGGCGACGGCGACGGGGGCGGTGGGGACGGCGGCAACGAGCCGCGGGACTTCGCCGCCCAGAAGCTGGACTGGCAGCCGTGCCCCGCGCCGTCGCAGGCGGAGGGCGGCGGGACCAAGCCGTCCCCGCTGCCCGGCGGCGCGCAGTGGGAGTGCTCCTTCATGGAGGCGCCGCTCGACTACGACGACCCGGGCGGCGACACGATCGAGCTCGCGCTCATCCGCGCCCGGGCCTCGGACCCGGACGAGCGCATCGGCTCGCTCGTCTTCAACTTCGGCGGCCCCGGCGGCTCCGGCGTCGCCACCCTGCCCGCGGCCGCGGTCGACTACGGCACCCTGCGGACCCGCTACGACCTGGTGAGTTTCGACCCGCGCGGGGTGGGCCGCAGCGAGCCGGTGCAGTGCCTGGACGACCAGCAGATGGAGGAGTGGGTCGCCGAGGACTCCACCCCCGACACCCCCGCGGAGATCGAGACCTTCACCGAGAGCCTGACGTCGTTCGCCGACGCCTGCGAGGACAACTCGGGCGAGGCGCTGCCGCACGTCGGCACCACCGAGGCGGCCCGCGACATGGACCTGATGCGGCAGGTGCTCGGCGACGACAAGCTGCACTACTTCGGCATCTCCTACGGCACCGAACTCGGCGGCGTCTACGCCCATCTGTTCCCCCGGAACGTGGGCCGCGCGGTGTTCGACGCCGTGGTGGACCCGACGGAGACCTCCGAACAGGGCTCCCTCGGGCAGGCCGAGGGCTTCCAGCTCGCACTCACCAACTTCCTCGAGGACTGCGTCTCCCGCGGGGACGACTGCCTGCTCCCCGGTTCGACCCCGGGCGAGATCCAGGAGTGGATCATCCGCTTCCTCGACGGCCTGGACGCGAAGCCGATCCCCGGCATCGGAGGCCGGGAGCTGACGCAGAGCCAGGGGCTGAACGGCATCGCCCAGACCCTCTACTCCCGCGAGTACTGGGAGCTGCTGGAGCAGGGCCTGGACGAGGCGGAGGGCGGCGACGGAGCCCTGCTGATGGCGTTCTCCGACGCCCTGACCGGCCGCAACGAGAACGGGACCTACAGCAACAGCCAGGCGGCGGGCGCGGCGATCGGCTGCGTCGACTCCGAGGAGCGCTACACCCTGGAGCAGACCCGGGCCGCGCTGCCCCGCTTCGAGAAGGCCTCCCCCGTCTTCGGCGCGTTCCTCGGCTGGGGGCTGATGGGCTGCACCGACTGGCCCGTCCCCGGCACCTGGACGCATCCCGACGTGTCGGCCCCCGGCGCGCCGCCGATCCTGGTCATCGGCAACACCGGTGACCCGGCCACCCCGTACGAGGGCGCGCAGCGGATGGCGGAGGCCCTCGGCGAGGGCGTCGGCGTGCGGATGACGTACCGCGGCGAGGGCCACGGCGCGTACGGGAACAGCGCCTGCGTGGACCGCGCGGTCAACGGCTACCTGCTGAACGGCCGGGTGCCCGAGGACGGCACGGTCTGCCGGTAGAGCCCCCGGGGGCTCTGCGGACCTCCGCGCAGCACGGAGCCCCGGACCGGTCGGAGTTCGAGCGGTCCGGGGCTCCGTGCTGCACTGCGGCGCCGAGCGCCGGCCGGTCAGTAGACCGGCTTCTCCGGCTCGATCTGGTGGACCCAGCCGATGACCCCGCCGCCGACGTGCACCGCGTCGGCGAAGCCGGCGGACTTCAGCACCGCGAGGACTTCCGCACTGCGGACACCCGTCTTGCAATGCAGGACGATCTTCTTGTCCTGGGGCAGGTCCTGGAGCGCGCTGCCCATCAGGAACTCGTTCTTCGGGATCAGCCGCGCGCCCGGGATCGAGACGATCTCGTACTCGTTGACCTCGCGGACGTCGATGATGTCGATGTTCTCGCCGTCGTCGATCCACTCCTTGAGCTGCTTGGGAGTGATCGTCGAACCGGCGGCCGCCTCCTGGGCCTCCTCGGACACGACGCCGCAGAAGGCCTCGTAGTCGATGAGCTCGGTGACGGTCGGGTTCTCGCCGCAGACCGCGCAGTCCGGGTCCTTGCGGACCTTGACCTGGCGGTACTGCATCTCCAGGGCGTCGTAGATCATCAGACGGCCGACCAGCGGCTCGCCGATGCCGGCGAGCAGCTTGATCGCCTCGTTGACCTGGATGGAGCCGATGGACGCGCAGAGCACGCCCAGCACGCCGCCCTCGGCGCAGGAGGGGACCATGCCCGGCGGCGGCGGCTCCGGGTAGAGGCAGCGGTAGCAGGGACCGTGCTCGGACCAGAAGACCGACGCCTGGCCGTCGAAGCGGTAGATCGAGCCCCAGACGTACGGCTTGTTCAGCAGCACGCACGCGTCGTTGACGAGGTAGCGGGTCGCGAAGTTGTCGGTGCCGTCGACGATCAGGTCGTACTGGCTGAAGATCTCCATCACGTTCTCGGCCTCGAGCCGCTCTTCGTGAAGGATCACGTCGACGTAGGGGTTGATCCCCTTGACCGTGTCGCGCGCCGACTCCGCCTTGGAACGGCCGATGTCCGCCTGGCTGTGGATGATCTGACGCTGCAGGTTCGACTCGTCGACCTCGTCGAACTCCACGATGCCGAGCGTGCCGACGCCGGCCGCGGCCAGGTACATCAGTGCGGGCGAGCCGAGGCCGCCCGCTCCCACGGCCAGGACCTTGGCGTTCTTCAGCCGCTTCTGCCCGTCCATGCCCACGTCGGGGATGATCAGGTGGCGGGAGTACCTGCGGACCTCGTCTACGGTGAGCTCGGCAGCCGGCTCGACCAGGGGTGGCAGCGACACGGGGGCTCCGTCGGTTGGGTAAGTACGGTTGTTCTCCCGTAACACTGCCACGGCCCTTCTCATTCCGAGACACCCGGTCCGATCTGCGAGACGATTTCGTCCCAGTAGCCGGGCAGTGCCTCGAACGGCCCGCTGTGCCCCTTTCCTCCCCCCGTAGCACTGCGGTCGGTGAAGAAGATCGTCCCCGCGCCCTGCCAGCGGGCGATGCGGGTGGCCTCCTCCAGGTGCGTGCGGGGGACGCCGTGCACGAAGTGCGCGAACCGCTCCGGCGGATAGTCGGCCGTCCACTGGGCCGCCTGCGACCAGCGGTACTCCGCCCAGGCCCCGGAGAAGGTGACGAGCTGGTCGGCGGCCTCCGCGTAACCGGGGCAGGGATGCGCGCCGTGGCCGAGCACCAGGTGCCCGCCGTCCAGCACCGCGTCCAGGGTCGCCGTCGTGCGCCGCACCTGGGGCAGGTGGGCCCGCTCGACCGGGCAGCGGTCCAGCAGGAAGCCGCCGACCTTGTACCAGTCGGCGAACTGCTGCGCGTCGGCGACCACATCGCCGAACGGCCGTGCGCCGTGGGCCAGATCGATGTGCCCGAGCACCCGCACCCCGGCGTTGGCGAGGCGTCCGGCGGCCTCCAGGCAGTGCGGGTCGGGCCGGGCGCCGGGACCGTTGGCCACGTTGAGCACCACCCAGTGCAGCGGGGTGCCCGGCCGGGTCAGCCCGGCCCACTCCCGGGGGGCGAGCAGCGGATGGGCGTAGCCGGGCACCCCGAACCCGAGCCGCTCGGCCCCGGTCGCCGAGGTCCTGGCGCCGGTGCTCGTCAGATGCGGCATGCCGCCTCCATCCAGATGTCGGCGAGCGACTCCTCCAGGTTGATGCGGGGCCGCCAGCCGAGGCGGTCGCGGGCGGTGCGCACGTCGGCCTGCTGCCAGGCGCCGCAGCCGTCCGGGTACGGCGAGGGCGCGGCGGCCAGGTGCTCGGACACCGACTCGCCGCGCGGGGCGCCGATGAGGTGCCGGCCGCCGGGGGCGTCGAGCTCGTGCAGGGCGCCCGCGTAGCCGGCGACGCGGGCGAGGACGGCGGCGGCGTCCCGGAGCCTGACGGCGCGACCGGTGCCGATGTTGACGACTCCCTGGGCGGCGGAGAGCGAGGCGGCGTGCACGGCGCGGGCGACGTCGCGCACGTCGACGAAGTCCCGCTGCACCCCGAGACCGCTGAGCTTGAGCTCGCCGTCCCCGGACTGCATCGCGCGGCGCATCGCCTCGGCGAGACGGCCGAGCGGCGAACCGGCCGGGGTCCCCGGGCCGACGGGCGAGAACACCCGCAGGACCACGGCGTCCAGCCCCGAGCCGAGCACCAGCTCGGTGGCGGCGAGCTTGCTGACCCCGTACGGGCCGCCGGGACGCGGCACCGCGTCCTCGGCGGTGGAGGAACCCTGCTGGGAGGGCCCGTACTCGGAGGCGCAGCCGATCTGGACGAGCCGCGCCCCGCAGCCGCTGCGCCGCAGCGCCTCGCAGACGGTGGCGACCGCCACGGTGTTGTGCCGGGTGAGGTCGCGGGCGTTGCCGCGGGTGGCACCCGCGCAGTTGACGACGACGCCGGGGTGGACCGCGCCGAGGAAGCGGGTCAGCGCGCCGGGGCTGCCGCCGGAGAGGTCGAACCGCACATCGGCGTCGTCGCCGCGGCCGAGCGCGGTCAGGTGGACGGCCGGGTCGGCGAGGAGCCGTTCGGTCACGAAGCGGCCGATGAATCCGTTGGCACCGAGCAGAAGCACCCTCATCGCGCGCCCCCCTGGGGCCGACGGGGTGTCACGGGGTGTTGCGGGGTCATGCGCTTTCTCCTTCGAGGTGTCGCTGTCGTGCCGGGGGCGGCCCACGTCGCGGTGTCGGCTCCGCGCGGTGGCCCGCTCCGGTCAGGGGGTGTGCGCCGAGGCCCGGACGAGCACGGTGCAGGCATGGACGAGCAGCGCGAGCGCGGCGCCCGCGCACGCGAGGACGGGTACGGCCGCCGTGCCCCATGCGGCGACCAGGAGTTCGGCGGGGCGGGCGACGAGGCCGACTCCGGGCAGCCGCCCCGTGAGGAGCAGGGCGGGCACGGCGGCCTCGACCGCGCAGGCGGTGGCGAGCGCGGCGGAAGCGGGACCGGGGAAGCCGTGCGCGATCAGCAGCCTGGCCAGGAAGAGCAGCGTCCCGAGGGCGACGGCGGGAGCGGCGGCCCCGTCCGCACCGGGCAGGACGGCGGCGGCCGACAGGACGAGACCGGTCAGCACGGTGGTGTGCAGGGCGACCACGGCGAGCAGCAGGGGCCGGGTGCCGGCCGCGAACTCCTCCAGGCCCCGGCTGTACGCGATCCGGCGGCCGGCCCGCACGGCGAAGAGGTGTGCGCACCAGGTGGCGGGGACGACGGCGACGGCCAGTGCGAGCAGGGGTGACGCGGTCAGCGGCACCCTCCCTTCCGGGCCGCCGCCGGCGATCTCGGCGATCAGCCCCTGTCCGCAGGCCGCGTAGCCGAGGAGCCAGAGCGTCCACAGCCGCGTGGCGGCCGGTGCGCGGCGGCCCCGGGCGCGCAGCGGTCCCCAGCGCAGGGCGTACAGGAGCGCAAGGCCCGTGGCGAGCGCTCCGGCCGCGCCGGCGGCGAACCGCTGGCCCCCGTCGGTGACGGCGGTCGCGGCGAGGGCGAGGGCGCACACGGCGCCCGGGGCGGCGGCGCGCAGCGGCAGGGCCGTCCGGACGGCGCGCGGCGCGGCGGTGCGCGCCGGGGGCGCGGAGGCGCGGGTGGGGGCGGCGGGCATCGTGTGTTCGGCGCGGGCGAACATCTCCTCGGCGAGCGAGAAGACGTCCCGGTGCCGGAAGCGGGCCGCCGTCCGGTCGGTCAGACCGTGCGCTTCGAGGCCGGCGGCGATCTCGAACGGGTCCACGGCCTGTTCGCACAGGTCGCGATGGAGATGGAGGAGCCCCTTCACCGGGTCTCCCCCGCCGCGCCGGGGGGCCCTGCGGGCGGGCGGCCCGTCGTCCGGGCCGCCGTCCCGGGTGCGGAAACGGTCCGTCAGCCCCACGCCGCCGCCCCGGACACCGCCGTCCGCGGCGACGGGAAAGGCCGCTCCCGCGGCCTGCCCGTCGTGGGCCGCCGGGCCCGTCCGGCCGCCGGCCCCGGGGGCGTCCCCGAGCGCATCGTCCCCGAAACCACCGCTCACGGGCCCACGGGCCGACGGGCCGGCGCCGAAGCCGCTCCCGGCGGCGACCGGAGCGGAGGCCCCGAACCCGCGCTCACCCGCCTCGGGCCCACAGGCCGCCTCCCCCACGCCGCTCACCGGCCCCGGGTCATCGCCCGGTTCCGCAGCGGAGACGTCAGGGGTGCGAACCCCCGCACCGCTCACCGGCCCCGGACCGCGCACCGGCTGGGCGGGGGCGGACGGCTCCCCGTCGCCCACCCGCTCCGGAACGGACCGCTCCCCGCCGCCCACGGACTCCGGACCGGACTTCTCCGCGCCGCCCACCGGCTCCTGAGCGGCCCGCCCCGGAACCGGCCGGATGCTGTCGAGGGCGGTCAGGGCCGCCATCTCCCACACGGCGCGAATGTGCTCGGCGTCGACGTCCGCGTCCGTCACCGGCGCGCGTCCGTCCGCCAACAGGGCCGGCTCCTCCTCGGCGGAGGCGTCCCCCGCGAAGACGTCCTCCGCAAAGGCGTCCCCTGCGAAGACGTTCTCCGCGGAGGCGTCCTCTGCGGACGTGCTCTCCGTGGCGCGTGCCGCGTTCATCTCGGTACCTCCGTCGCGGTCTCGGGGCCGTCGGCGCCGGCGAGCGGGACGAACGCCGCTTCCGCCGCCCAGCTGGGGATGTGCGCCGCACCGCTGAGGCGACCGGCGACCTGGGCCTCGGCCGGGTGCGCGAAGGGCACCGGACCGCCGTCCGCGTCGACGGCCTCCGCCGGCCGGCGCACCGGGGAACGGGAGATCAGCTCCAGGTAGATGCCGCGGAACGCGGCCAGGTTCTGTTCCACGGTGAAGAGCTCCAGCGCACGCGCCCGGGCCGCGGCGCCGAGGCGTGCACGGCGCTCGGGGTCGCGCAGCAGCGCGAGGCACGCGTCGGCGAGCGCCCGCGGATTGCGCGGGGGCACGACGAGGCCGGTCCCGCCGATGACCTCGACCACCGCACCGACGTCCGTGGAGACGGTCGCCCTCCCGCAGAACATCGCCTCGACCAGGCTGAGCGGGAAGCCCTCGACGACGCTGGAGAGGACGACCACGCTGCCGGCCGCGTACGCGTCGGCGGGCTCGGGCGCGTCGGGACCGCCGATCTCCTCGAAGGAGACGGGGCTGTCGCCCACGGCGTGGGCGTCGGCCGCCTCGTCCGGGAAGAGCTGCGCGGCGAGCGCCCGGCAGTGCGCGAGGTGTCCGGCGCTCTCCTCGTCCCGGGCAGGTGCGGTGAACAGCCGCAGTCGCGCGCCGGGCTCCTCCTCGCGGACCGCGGCGAAGGCGTGCAGCAGTCCGACGAGGTCTTTCGCCGGTTCGACGCGGCCGACCCAGACGAGGGTCCGGCCGTCCCCGTGGGCGTCCGGGTCCTGCGAGTCGCCGCTCTCGCCGACGGCGGCGAAGCCGTCCGCGGCCATGCCCGGGTAGACGGTGCGCAGCCGCGAGCGGTCGGCGCCGCACTGCTCCTGCCAGCGGCGGGCGTGGGTGTTCCCGGGGGTGATCATGTCGGCCATGGCGTAGATCTCGCGGGCGAGCAGGCGGTGGAAGCCGCCGAGCAGGGCGCGCACCGGGGCGCTCAGCCCGTCCTCGCGCCCTTCGAGGTAGCGGCCGCGCAGATGCACGCCGTACTCGGTGACCAGCAGCGGGACTCCGCAGAAGCGTTTGGCCAGAAGCCCGGCCAGCGCGGCCGGTCCGCCGGACGCCGCATGGCACAGATCGGCGGAGGCGAGCCCGTCGTCCTCGTACCAGTCGAGCGACAGGGGGCGCAGGGCGCGTTCGACGCGGTCGGCCGTCTCCAGCAGGTCGGGCACCGTGACCGCCTGGAGCGCCCGGTGCGCGCCGGGCGCGCGGCACGCCGATTCCAGGGCGCGCAGGGCGACTTCGGAGCGCAGCGCCGCGGGCAGTCCGCCGTGGTCGCGAGCGAGGCCGGCCAGCCCGTGGAGTCCGTCGGCGAACCCGTCGCCGTCGCAGGACACCGCGCGCACCAGGGTCGCGAAGTGCTCGGCGAAGCTCCGGCGTGCGCGGCGCCCGAGGCTCACGCCGTCGTCCGCCGGCGCCCACAGGGCCGCGGAGCGCGCCAGGCGCACATGTGCGGGGAGCTCCGGTGCGGCCGTCTCCTCGCGGGCGCCGCGGCTCAGGGTGTAGACGTCGAACTCGTGCTGCGGAAGCCCTCGGACCAGCCGGTCGCACCAGAGCCCGGCCTCACCCGACGCACTGGGGAAACCACCCTCGGTGAGCATGCCGATCCGCACGAGTCCACCCCCGATCTCCGTTGTGAGCGGCCGCCGTTGCCCCGGCGACTGACAGCGGAACGACGTTAAGCGGACGCGGCGGTGGCGCGACGGACGGTTGTCCGTCGCGCCACCGGAAGGGGTGAATGCACGTAACTTTCGCACCCGGACGACGTTTCGTCGCGCTACGGTGTGCCCCGATGACGTTCCGTCACGGACGCGGCGGCGCGATGCGCCGGCCCGCGGCGGCTCGGTCCGCATCGGCCCGGCGCGGCCGAACCGGCCGCCGGCCCGCGGCGGCCGTCAGTCCCGGGCGGCCGTCAGTCCCCCGGATGCACCCACGGGTTGGCGCGGCAGGAGACCCCGCCGACGTCGAGCGACTTCGTCTGCTGCTGCATCACCGGCGCGAGCGCTCCCGGGGTGGTGCAGTTGACGTGGTTGTGCCCGAGCCGGTGCCCGACCTCGTGGTTGATGAGCATCTGCCGGTAGGCCAGCATCGCCTTCGGCCCGTAGGTCTCGGCCCCCTGCGCCCACCGGTAGGCGTTGATCATCACGCGCTCGGTCGAGGCGGAGTCGCAGGAGACGTTGTCGACGGTGGTGTCGAGGCCGGACTTGGCGCACCAGACGCCGGTGGTGCCGGGGCTCGCCAGGGTGATGACGAACTTCGCCTCGCCCGAGGAGACGCGTTCGAAGGTCATCGCCCCGCCGTGCGCCCAGCTGCGGTCGTCGTTGAGGGTCTCCTGGACGGCCCGCGCGAAGAGTCCGGCGTCCAGGCCGAGCCCCTTCTCGACGTCGATCCGGTAGCGGATCTTGCGGCCCTTCCCGGGCGCCTTGTCGAGGCCGGGCACGGCCTCGAACTCCCCCGGTCCCTCGAGCCCGGGGTCGATCGGGAACCTCGCCGCCATCAACTGCGCATAGGTCGGAGCCGGTGCGGCCGGCGCCTGGGCCTCCTGCTGGGGTGTGGCCCTGCCCTCGGAGCGGTCCGGCCGCTCCTGCACCGCGCCGCGCTCCTGGCCCGCGGCGCGGGAACCGACGTCGTCCGGCCGGTCCTCGGTGACCTGTCCGGCCACGATCACGGCCAGGACGGTGGTGACGGCCGCGGCCGCGACGCCGGTGAAGGCCCGCCCCCTGCCGCCCCTGGCGGCCTGCGGCGCGGGGCCTGCGTCCTGGTCCGGTCCGTCGTCGCCGGGGGCCGCCCGGAGCGGGCCGGCGGCCGGCTCGGGCCCGTCGAAGGCCTCGACGAACTCGCGCCGCGGGCCCGGTATACGCGGTGCCGCGGGGGCGGGCGGCGGGGCGGTGCGCACCTGCGGGCCCGCTCCCGTCTGCCAGTCGCCCCAGCCTCCGCCGCCCTCGTGGTGCTCGGGATGCCCGCCGCGGGCGGGCGCGCCGGAGCCGGGCGTCCCGGAGGCCGGCGACGCGTGCTGTTCGGCCGGCCTGCGGCGCCGGCCGCCGCCGGGAGTCTCCGCGTCCCGGGCACCGGGCAGTGCGCCGGGTGCTCCCGGCGTCCCGGCGCCCTTGGGTGCGGGGCCCTTGCGGCTGTGTCGTCCCACGCCCCGGATCAGCTCCCACCGCAGTCGTCGAGCAGTTCCCGGAACGCCTGGGCGACCGCCTCCGGGTACTCCATCATCGCAACGTGCCCGGCGTCCGGGAGCGTCAGCAGCCGGGAGTCCCGGAACGCCGCCGTCGCCTTGCGAGCCATACGGTACGAGACGAGCCGGTCCCTGCGCCCGTAGACGAGCAGAGTCGGGGCCATCACCCGCTCCGCCTGACGCCACAGCGCGTGCTGCCCGCCGAGAGTGTAGGCGTCCACGATTCCCCGCGCCGACCTGGTCATCGCGTCCCAGAAGTAGGGGAGCCGCATCCGGCGCTCCATCTCCTCGACGGCGTTGCGCAGCCCCTCGTCCGTCACCCGTGCGGGGTCGCCGTAACAGAGGGCGAGTACCCCGCGCGTGCGGTGTTCGGCGCTCCAGTCCCTGGTGAGCCGGGCGAAGAGCGGGGCGACGCCGGGCAGCGCCAGCAGCGCCGTCGGCACGGCGGAACGCTGCACGCGCAGCTCCGGCAGCGCGGGCGAGACCAGGGTGAGCGTGCGGACCAGATCGGGCCGCTGGGCGGCCACCCGGGTGCACGCGGCCCCGCCGAGCGAGTTGGCGACGAGGTGCACCGGTCCGCGGCCCGCGGCGTCGAGATGGCGGACGACGGCCCGGGCGTGGCCCCGCACCGAGTAGTCGCCGTCGTCGGGCGGCGGGGAGTCGCCGAAGCCCGGCAGGTCGATCGCCTCTCCGTCCACGACGTCGGTGAGCAGCGGCATCAGCGCCGACCAGTTCTGCGACGATCCGCCGAGCCCGTGCACGTAGAGCGCGGGCGGCAGTCCGGGACGGGCGGGAGGGCGGGAGCGGACGGTCAGCGTGAGGCCCGGCAGGGAGACGGAGCGGAGCTCCTCCCCCTCGGCGACGCGTACCGCCGCGACCACGGGAGCCGCGGCCGCGCCGATCGCCGGGGCTCCCGGCAGCTCGGTCGAAGACATGCGGGCAATGTTACGAGACGATCACGCCCCACCCCGTGTGTCCGCGGTCACAGGCCGCGGGTGTGCGGCATGGCGTCCGCCTCCCGGAACTCCTAGGCTCGTAACCAAAGGGCGCATTCCAGGGAAAAGGGAAAGCGGTGCGGCATGACAGTCGATCCCTCAGAGCCGGACACCTTCGACGACGACGACCGGGACACCGCCCCGCGCGATTCCGAGGTCCCCGAGGCGGACGCCGCGGAGCAGCACACCGACGTGCGGCAGGACCGCGACGACCCGAACCGCGCCGAACCGGACGCGGCGAACGAGGCGGACGCGGCCGAGCAGGCGCGCGTGGTCTCGCTGGACGAGGACGACTACCGGTAACCTGCCGCGTTTACCACCGCTATGTCCCTGTATCGCCCCCGAGCAGGCAGCTTCCGCGACCGTCCGGTCCGTGAAATTCTGCGCTCGCACCACGCACACGGTCGTTACCGAAAAGTACGATGGCGGGCGCGGCGCACAGCGCGTACGGCACGACTGTGCTTGTTCAACACTTGGGAGGCGGCGTGACAGCCATCGAGCAGACAGAGGCGGCGCGCCCGCGGGGCACGCGCCTGCCACGCCGAGCCCGCAGGAACCAGCTCCTGGGCGCGGCCCAGGAGGTCTTCGTCGCACAGGGGTACCACTCCGCGGCGATGGACGACATCGCCGAGCGGGCGGGCGTCAGCAAGCCGGTGCTCTACCAGCACTTCCCGGGGAAGCTGGACCTCTACCTGGCCCTGCTCGACCAGCACTGCGAGGCACTGCTCCAGGCCGTCCGCGGAGCGCTCGCCTCCACCACGGACAACAAGCTGCGCGTCGAGGCCACGATGGACGCCTACTTCGCCTACGTCGAGGACGAGGGCGGTGCGTTCCGGCTGGTCTTCGAGTCCGACCTGACCAACGAGCCCGCGGTCCGCGAACGCGTCGACCGGGTGTCCCTCCAGTGCGCCGAGGCCATCTCGGACGTGATCGCCGGGGACACCGGGCTCTCCAAGGAGGAGTCCATGCTGCTGGCCGTCGGCCTCGGCGGAGTCTCCCAGGTGGTGGCGCGCTACTGGCTCTCCAGCGGTTCCCGCATCCCGCGCGACAGCGCGGTGCAGCTCCTGACCTCGCTCGCGTGGCGGGGCATCGCGGGCTTCCCGCTGCACGGCACGGAGCAGCACTGACGCCTGTTCGCTCCTGGCGTTTCCCGCCGACGCCGGACGGGCGCGGTGTCCGGGCTAATGTGTGCTGCGTACGGCGCGGTTGACCGCGCAACGCACTGACCGTTCGGAGGGACATAGCCGTGGAGGTCAAGATCGGCGTGCAGCACGCGCCCCGGGAGATCGTTCTGGAGAGCGGGCAGTCCGCCGAGGAGGTCGAGCGCGCGGTGAGCGATGCGCTGGCCGGCAAGGCGCAGCTGCTCAGCCTCACGGACGACAAGGGCCGCAAGGTCCTGGTGCCGTCCGACCGTCTCGCCTATGTGGAGATCGGTGAGAGCGCCACGCGGCGCGTGGGGTTCGGCGCGCTCTAGGGTTTCGCGAGAGGCCCCGGAGCCGGGGCCCGGCCTCCGTGCCGGGCGCCCGGCACGGACAGGCGAGCGCGGCGGGGTCCGCGGGACGGTTCGGCCGTCCCGCGGACCCCGCCTTCGTCTGCCCGCGGCCCCCGCCCGTCCGCCGCGGACACCGCTCGCACGTCCGCCGCTGCCCGCGGACACCCGTCGCACTTCTTCCGTTCTCGGACGAGCTGTCTGATTTGGCTGTTCAGAGGCATTGTCGCCCGCTCGGAGAGGGTTGTGATCGCTGCGTGCCGGGTAGTACGGGCTGTGACCGACCTGCCCCGTACCGGCGTGAGGTGATCAGCAGTGCTCCTGGTAACGCTCGGCTCCGTCCTCATCGGACTGGCCCTGTCCTGGGCCGCCACCCGTCACCTGTCCGAACGCCTCCCGTCCCGTCGCTCGGTCTTCACGACGGGCGTCGTCGGCGCGCTCTTCGGCGCGTACGTGACGCACGTGGCGCTCGGCCCCGGGCACGAGGCGGCGACGCTGATCGGTTCCGCCGCCATCGCCTGCGTACTGCTCTCGCTGCTGTTGCGCCCGGCGGGCTCGGCCCGCAGGCTGCACCGCGCGTTCCCTTTCTAGGGCGCACGAAGAAGCGGCCGGACGGCACGTCCGGCCGCTCCGGCGGCTGACCCGCCGCGGCCTCGGGGATCAGGCGGCCAGGCCGAGGGCCGCCATCCGCTTGGTGTGCGCCTTGGTGATCCGGGAGAACATCTCCCCCACGGCCGCCAGGTCGAAGCCGCCGGCCACTCCCCCGACGAGCATCGTCGACAGCGCGTCCCGCTCCGCCACCACCCGCTGGGCCTGGGAGAGCGCCTCGCCCATCAGCCGCCGAGCCCACAGCGCGAGCCTGCCGCCGACCCGCGGGTCGGCCTCGATGGCGGCCCGGACCTTCTCCACGGCGAAGTTCCCGTGACCGGTGTCGTCCAGGACGGCCAGCACCAGCGCGCGGGTGTCACTGTCCAGCCGGGCGGCCACCTCGCGGTAGAAGTCGCTGGCGATCGAGTCGCCGACGTACGCCTTGACCAGTCCCTCCAGCCAGTCGGACGGAGCGGTCTGCCGGTGGAAGTCGTCCAGTGCCTGGGCGAACGGCTCCATCGAGGCGGTGGGCTCCGCGTCGACCGCGGTCAGCCGGTCCCGCAGCTGCTCGAAGTGGTGGAACTCGGCCGACGCCATCTTCGCCAGCTCCGCCTTGTCACCGAGGGTGGGCGCGAGCTTCGCGTCCTCGGCGAGCCGCTCGAATGCGGCCAGCTCGCCGTAGGCGAGCGCGCCCAGCAGGTCCACGACGGCGGCGCGGTACTGCGGGTCGGCGGACGCCGCGGCCCAGTCCTGGGCGGCGATCCCGGTGTGTTCAGTGGCGGTGTCAGGCGTCTCCATGAACCGAACGATAGCCCGCTCGGCAGGCCCGCCAAGGGCCTGGTCAGCACGGAGCCGGACACACCCGTGGTGAATTCACCCAACACACATGCGCGAATCCGGGGTACAGTGGTAATGCGCCTGCTGAGCATCAGCATCATTCGAACTGCTCGGTGGGCCGTCTCATGAATGAGGATGCCCGGTCGGTGGCCCGATCGGCTCCGACCCGCCCGCCCTCCACGCGGACCCGGCGCACAGGTGCGCAGGGCCGCAGATGAGGGGCCCCTCAGCGGTACGACGCTCGAGCGACGGCAGTGGTCCCGCACCATCCGGTCAATCCACGGCCGGCCAGTACCCAGGTGCGGTACGACCCCCAGCGTTCGCCTCGTGCCGCGTCTCACAGAAGAGGCAACACCCTGACTACGCAGCCGAAGACTTTCCGGGATCTCGGGATCCTCGCCGAGACCGCCGAAGCCCTCGAGGCCGTCGGTATCGTGAACCCGTTCCCCATCCAGGAGATGACGCTCCCCGTCGCCCTCTCGGGCACCGACGTCATCGGACAGGCCAAGACCGGCACCGGCAAGACGCTCGGTTTCGGCCTGCCGCTGCTGGAGCGCGTCACCGTCCCCGCCGACGTCGAGGCCGGCCGGGCCGGGCCCGAGAAGCTGACCGACGCCCCCCAGGCCCTGGTCGTCGTCCCCACCCGCGAGCTGTGCACCCAGGTCACCAACGACCTGCAGACGGCGGGCAAGGTCCGCAACGTCCGTGTGCTCGCGATCTACGGCGGCCGGGCCTACGAGCCCCAGGTCGAGGCGCTCAAGAAGGGCGTCGACGTGATCGTCGGCACCCCCGGGCGCCTGCTGGACCTGGCCGGACAGCGCAAGCTCGACCTCTCGCACGTGCGCGCGCTGGTACTGGACGAGGCCGACGAGATGCTCGACCTCGGCTTCCTGCCGGACGTCGAGAAGATCATCCAGCAGCTGCCGGCGAAGCGGCAGACCATGCTGTTCTCGGCGACCATGCCGGGCGCCGTGATCGGCCTCGCGCGCCGCTACATGTCCCAGCCCACGCACATCCGCGCCACCGCGCCGGACGACGAGGGCGCGACGGTCGCCAACATCACCCAGCACGTCTACCGCGCGCACTCGATGGACAAGCCGGAGATGGTCTCCCGCATCCTGCAGGCCGAGGGCCGCGGGCTGGCGATGATCTTCTGCCGCACCAAGCGCACCGCGGCCGACATCGCCGACCAGCTGGCCCGCCGCGGCTTCGCCTCCGGCGCGGTCCACGGCGACCTGGGCCAGGGCGCCCGTGAGCAGGCCCTGCGGGCGTTCCGCAACGGCAAGGTCGACGTGCTGGTCTGCACCGACGTCGCCGCGCGCGGAATCGACGTCGAGGGCGTGACCCACGTCATCAACTACCAGTCGCCCGAGGACGAGAAGACCTACCTGCACCGCATCGGCCGCACCGGCCGCGCGGGCGCCTCCGGCACGGCGATCACCCTGGTCGACTGGGACGACATCCCGCGCTGGCAGCTGATCAACAAGGCGCTGGACCTGAAGTTCGCCGACCCGGTCGAGACGTACTCCACCTCTCCGCACCTCTACGAGGAGCTGAAGATCCCCGCGGGCACCAAGGGTGTCCTGCCGCGTGCGGAGCGCACCCGGGCGGGGCTCGCCGCGGAGGAGCTGGAGGACCTGGGCGAGACCGGTGGCCGCGGCCGCCGCGGGAGCGCCCCGGCCGCCGTCGAGGAGCGCCCGGCGCGTACGCGGACGCCGCGTCAGCGCCGCCGCACCCGCGGCGGGTCCGACGTGGCCGCGCCGTCGGTGCCGGAGCAGGCGACGGCGGAGCCGTCCGCCGAGCCGCGCACCCCGCGCCGCCGCCGTCGCACCCGTACGGGCGCGTCCGGCCAGACCGCCGCGGCGGTCGTGGACACGGTGGAGACCGTGGAGGTCGTGGAGCCGCGCGCCGAAGCCGCCGTCGCGGTGTCGGAGCCCGAGGCCGCCGCGGCACCGCGCCGCCGCCGCACCCGCAAGGCCGCCGAGCCGGTCGAGGCCGCCGTGGCCGTGGCCGAGCCCGTGGCGGAGGCGGAGACGGAGACGGAGACGAAGCCTCGCCGTACCCGTACGCGCAAGGCGGCCCAGCCCGCGGAAGCCGCGGTCGCGGTGTCCGAGGACACGGTGACCGAGGCCGCGCCCCGGCGGGCCCGGGCGCCGAAGGCCGAGGCCGCGGTGGCCGTCGCCGAGCCCGTGGCGGAGACCGGGACCGTGACGAAGCCCCGCAGGACCCGTACCCGCAAGGCCGCCGAGGCCGCGGTCGCGGTGTCCGAGGCCGTCGTGGCCGTCGCCGAGCCCGTGGCCGAGACCGTGACGAAGCCGCGCCGCACCCGTGCGGTCAAGGCCGTGGAGACGGCGGAGACGGCCGAGGCGGCGCCCAAGGCACGCCGCACGCGCGCCGCCAAGGCCACCACCGCGGAGGTGGTGGCGGTCGCCGAGCCCGAGGCCGAGGCCGAGGCGAAGCCCCGCCGCACCCGCGCCCGCAAGGCGGCGCAGCCGGCCGAGGCGGCCGTGGCCGTCGCCGAGCCGGCGGCGGAGGCGGAGAGCAAGCCGCGCCGCACCCGCGCGCGCAAGACGGTGGCGCAGCCCGAGAGCTGACGCCTTCTGTTCGCCGACGGCCCGGCCCCCGCACGGGGGCCGGGCCGTCGGCGTGTGGTGCGTCACCGGGGCGGGCGCGGTGGCCGTCGCACGGTTAGCCTCGTGCCATGAGCCGGCCGCCCACCTTCGTCCCGCCCGCCTGTGCCCGTTCCGTCCGTCTGCCCACCGCCCGTGGGGAGTTCGCCGTGCTCGACGCGCGGCCGGAGGGTGCGCCCCGGGGAACCGCCCTGCTGCTGCCCGGCTACACGGGCAGCAAGGAGGACTTCATCGCGATGCTGGAGCCGCTGACGGCGGCCGGCTACCGGGCCGTGGCGGTGGACGGGCGCGGGCAGTACGAGAGCGAGGGCCCGGACGCCGAAGAGGCCTATGCCCAGGAGGCGCTGGCCGCCGATCTGCTCGCCCAGGCGGCGGCCGTGGGCGGACCGGTGCATCTCGTCGGCCACTCGATGGGCGGCCAGGTCGTCCGGGCCGCGGTCCTGCTGGACTCCTCGCCGTTCGTCACGTGCACGCTGCTGTCGTCCGGACCGGCGGAGGTGAGTCCCGGCCAGCGGCAGAAGGTGAAGCTGCTCGCGGACGCGCTGGCCGTGATGACGATGGACGAGGTGTGGTCCGCGATGCAGGCGTTCGAGGCCCCCTCGCCCGAGGACTCCCAGCGCGCCGCCGACAGCGGCCGGGAGGACCTGCGGCAGCGCTGGCTGCGCCACAATCCGGTGCAACTTCGGGTCACCGGAAGGCAGTTGACCGTGGAGCCGGACCGGGTCGGCGAACTCGCCGCGGTCCTGGCGCTGCCCAAGCACGTGATGTCGGGAGAGAGCGACGACACCTGGCCGGTGCCGCTGCTGGACGCGATGGCGGCCCGGCTCGGCGCCGCGCGCACGGTGGTGCCCGGCGCCGGGCACTCCCCGAACACGGACCGCCCGGAGGCGACGGCCGCCGCGCTGACGGGCTTCTGGGACCGGTATTGAGCCGGCGGCGGACCGGGCTCCGGGACAGGCTCCGAGCAGGCGGCGGGCCGGCGGCGGGCCGGCCCCGGCATCCGCACGGGACGGGAGCCGGCCGACCCCAGGGGGTCCGCACGGGGCGACGGGAGCGGACCGGCCGCCGTCCGGGATCAGTAGGCGGACTGGAGGTGCTGCCAGAAGCCGTCGCGCAGCGCCCGCCGCAGGACCGCATGGCCGCGCAGTGAGCGCTGGAGGTGCTGCTCCGCCGCGACGAGGAGGTCCTGGTCGACCCCGCCCGGCAGGTAGGGGTAGCCCGGGAGCAGGTCGGCCAGCGCCTCCCGCCCCCGCTCGGCCAGCCAGGTGGCCGCGATCCGGGCGCCGACGAACCGCACCTCGTCGCGGGAGGGCGGCGGAGCGCCCTCGTTCTCGTAGGTGGTGACGGGCCTGCGGGTGATGTAGGGGCGGCAGAACTCCAGGTCGAAGGTGCGCCGGCTGTCGGCCTCCCACAGCAGCGGATCGGCCTGGTTGCGGCCTTCGGCGGCCTCGACGCCCCACAGGTGGACGCGCGCGCCGTAGCCCTGGGCGGCCTCGACCGCGGGGACGAGGTCCTCGTCGCCGCCCACGAGCGCGGCGTCGCCGATGGCGCGGTGGCGGGCGAGGGACTCCAGATCGCTGCGGATCAGGGAGTCGACGCCCTTCTGCTGGTTGTCGGCGTTGAGGTTGCCGAGGCGGACCTTCACGTCGGGCAGCTCGGCGACGGCCTGCTGCTCGGGGGTGTGGATCCGGCGCCGGGCGCCGTCGTACCAGTAGACCCTCAGCAGCCGGCTGTCCGCGAAGACGGCGCGTGCCGTGTCGATGAAGGCGTCGATGAGACCTCCGGCGTCGAGGTCGAAGGAGCGCCTGTCCTCGGTGCCCGCCACCAGCAACCCGGCCGAAGCATAGACGTAACCGGCGTCGACGAAGATGGCGTGTGTCGACGGGGTCCTGGCGACCTCGGCGAGCATCCGCTCCAGGAGCTCGTTGGTGCGCTCCAGGCGGGCTTCGATCCCGGTCGCCCCGGCGGTGGGCTGGGTGGCGTTCTCTGCGTCGTCCATACGCGCCTCATTCTGCTGGGCCGGGAGCCTACCCGCCAGTAGTTAGGCATCCGAAAAATTTCCTTAGCGTAGGGAATGTTTGCAGGATGCACCGCGTTGTAG
This sequence comes from Streptomyces genisteinicus, assembly GCF_014489615.1. Lineage (GTDB taxonomy): Bacteria > Actinomycetota > Actinomycetes > Streptomycetales > Streptomycetaceae > Streptomyces > Streptomyces genisteinicus. Next base: position 4,816,827 of record NZ_CP060825.1, on the reverse strand, counting down.
ACCTCAGTACACGGACGGAGAATTCCGTCTGTCAGCAGTTCTCCTTCAGGAGGATCAGACGAAGGGAGAAGCCGTTGCGCTTCGAGATCATGCGACTGGACGACGTCGACGGCACGGCCGTGGACAGCACCGTCGTGGACGCCGCCTCCGTCAACCGGATCGTGCAGCAGGCCGCCTCGATCGGCCAGCGCATCCTCATCCGGCCCGCCGAGACCTCGGCTTCGTAACCCTGAGAGCATCCGCTCGCACCGCGCCCCCGTACGGAACGACCGCACGGGGGCGCGGTGCGTGTGCGGGGCGCTCAGGATCCCTGGACGACCTGGGTGACGCCGTTGATGATCTGCTGGACCGCGATGGCCGAGAGCATCATGCCCGCCAGCCTGGTCACCAGCACGACGCCGCCGTCCTTGATGACCCGGATGATCAGCAGCGAGTAGCGCATCGTCAGCCAGAGCACCACGTGCATGGCGACGATCGCGGCCCAGACCGAGACCTGCCGAGCGGCGGTGTCCGCGTGCTGCACCGCGAGGATCACCGACACGATGGCGCCCGGACCGGCGAGCAGCGGCATCCCGAGCGGCACCAGGGCGACGTTCACGTCCTTGGTCTGCTGCGGCTCGTCGGTCTTGCCGGTCAGCAGGTCGAGCGCGATCAGCAGCAGGAGCAGTCCGCCGGCGATCATCAGGGCCGGTACGGAGACGTGCAGGTAGTCGAGGATCTGCTGCCCGAGGATGCCGAAGACGGTGATGACGCCGAAGGCGACGGCGACCGCCTGCCAGGCCATCCGCCGCTGCACCTTGGCGGGCCGGCCGGAGGTGAGGGCGAGGAAGATCGGCGTGATCCCGGGGGGATCCATGATGACGAAGAGGGTCAGGAACAGGGAGCCGAAAACGGCAGCGTCGAACACGTGAAGGGCCTTGCGGGAGAAGTGGTGGTGCGGGTGGGAGGCGGGGCGCGGACGTCCTGCGGGACGTCCCTACCGGCGGGGTCCGCCGGTGCCGGGCACCGGGAACGCGCCGGTGGCACGCCGGGTGATCTCGCCGTAGATCTCGGGGTCGGTGGTGTACTCGCCGAGCCGGCAGGTCTTGCGGCTGCCGTGGTAGTCGCTGGACCCGGTGGTCAGCAGGCCGAGCTCGCCGGCGAGGGCGCGCAGCCGGGCGCGTGCCGCGTCGTCGTGGTCCATGTGGTCGACCTCGACGCCGTCGAGGCCGCAGGCGGCCAGCTCCGCGAGGGCGTTCTCGGGGACGGTGCGCCCGCGCTTGACGGCGAGCGGGTGGGCGAGGACCGTGACGCCGCCGGCGGCCTTGACCAGGCGTACCGCGGTGAACGGATCGAGTTCGTGCTTCTCGGCGTAGGCGCGGCCGCCGTCGGCGAGCCAGGCGGGCGTGAAGGCGTCGGAGACGGAGGCGACCACGCCCAGTTCGACCAGGGCCTCGGCGATGTGGGGGCGTCCCACGGATCCGTCGCCCGCGATACGGGCCACCCGGTCCCAGTCGACCGGAACGCCGAGCTCCTGGAGGCGGGCGATCATCGCCCTGGCCCGCGGCACCCGGTCGTCGCGCACGAGCTCGCGCTCGCGCAGCAGCTCGGGCTCCTCCGGGTCGAAGAGGTAGGCCAGCATGTGCAGACCCACGCCGTCGAGGCGGCACGAGAGTTCCGCCCCGGTGACCAGGGTCAGACCCTCGGGCACGGCCGCGGCGGCCTCCGCGTGGCCCCGGGTGGTGTCGTGGTCGGTCAGCGCGACGACGTCCAGGCCGGCCGCCGCGGCGCCCCGCACCAGTGACGCCGGGCTGTCCGTGCCGTCGGAGGCGGTGGAGTGGGTGTGCAGATCGATGCGCACGACGCTGGCTCCACGGCTCGGGACGGACAGGGGACGCTTCAGGATAGCGGTCCGGACAGGCCGCCCCGACCCGTGCCCGTAACGAGACCTCGCCCAGGCCGCCCCTTACCCACGGCCGAGCGGCAGGGCGGCACGCCTACGAGAGCAGCCTCGGCGACAGGGCTCCGCACGGCAGCAGCTCGACCTCGGCGCCCGCGTCGCGCAGATCCGTCAGCACCAGCTCGTCGTAGAGCAGCAGGCCCGACTGCTCGGGCCAGACGATCGCCCACAGCCACAGGCCGCGCGCCTCACCCGCGAAGACCGCGCGATCGGCGGGCGCGTCCGCCACGTGCCACAGCGGGGTGGGGCGGCCGGCGGCCAGGACCTTGGCGTGCGGGGAACGGTCGACCTCGATGTGGGGGCCCGGATCGGGGCCGTCCATCCCGGCGAAGCGGGCCCCGAGGCCGACCCCGAGCTCCTCCGCCACGAGCAGCAGTTCGCCGATCCCGCCGAGAGGGCCGGGACCGGAGCACGCCACCGCGGTCGCACGGCCGCCGCTGCGGTCGTCGCCCGCGTAGGCGACCCCGGTGAACAGCCATCCCACGGGGAGCGGCCACGGCATCCACACGGGGACCTGGGCCCGGTGCACCACGACACCGAGGGCCTCGACGCTCGGCGGGATCACCGGCTGGAGCGGATACACGGCACCGTGCACATCGCACTGCCAGGCGTCGGCAAAGAGTCCGGGCGCCCGCACCCGGCCACCGCACTTCGGGCAACTGGGTTCGCCCCTCATAGTGCCCAACGGTCCTACCAGGTTGACTCCGCGTCAAGGACGATCACCCGTCCGGAGCGCGCCCCTTCACGGCCGGGACGCCCGCCCGATTAGATGTATGTTGCATTTATTAGTGCGCCTAACTTATTGTGTGTATCGAGCATTCATCAGGCGCCGTCCGACGCCGATCACGAGGAGGAGCCGCTCCATGCACCGAGAGGACCGCGGGCCGGACGTCGCCGCCGACCCCTTCGACGAGGGAGCGCACAGCATCCTGCGGCAGCCGCCCGCCGTCTGGGCGACCGCGGGCGCGGCCGTGGTGGCGTTCATGGGCATCGGCCTCGTGGACCCGATCCTGCCCTCGATCGCCCAGGGCCTGGACGCCACGCCGAGCCAGGTGTCGCTGCTGTTCACGTCGTACTTCCTGATCACCGCCTTCGCCATGCTCGTGACCGGCTTCGTCTCCAGCCGCATCGGCGGCCGCCGCACCCTGCTGGCCGGGCTCGCCCTCGTCATCGTCTTCGCCACCCTGTCCGGCACCTCGGGAACGGTCGGCGAACTCGTCGGCTTCCGGGCCGGCTGGGGCCTCGGCAACGCCCTGTTCGTGTCCACCTCCCTCGCCGTCATCGTCGGCGCGGCGGCCGGCGGGAGCGCCGCGGCGATCCTGCTCTACGAGTCGGCGCTCGGCCTCGGCATGGCCTGCGGACCGCTGCTGGGCGCGGTGCTCGGCGACGCGAGCTGGCGCTATCCGTTCTTCGGGACGGCCGCACTGATGGCCCTGGGCTTCCTGTGCATCGCCGTGTTCCTGAAGGAGCAGCCGAGGCCGGCCCGGAGGATCTCGCTGCTGGACCCGCTGAAGGCCCTCGGGCACGGCGGCCTCGCGTCCGCCGCGGCCTCGGCGTTCTTCTACAACTACGCCTTCTTCACCGTCCTGGCGTTCACGCCCTTCGTGCTGGACATGACGCCGTACGCCTCCGGCGGGGTGTTCTTCGCCTGGGGAGTGCTGCTGGCCGTCTCCTCCGTCCTGGTGGCCCCGCGCCTCCAGGAGCGTTTCGGCTCCGCCCGGGTCCTGGCCGGCTCCCTGGTACTGCTCGCCGCGGACGTCGTGGTGCTCGGCTTCGGCGACCACACCACGGCGGTCGTCTGCACGGTCCTCTCCGGTGCCTTCATCGGCGTGAACAACACCGTCTTCACCGAGCTGGCCCTCGGCGTGTCCGGCGCACCGCGGCCCGTGGCGAGCGCCGGCTACAACTTCGTGCGCTGGTTCGCGGCCGCGGCGGCCCCCTTCCTCGCGCCGAGGATCGAGGAGTGGAGCGATGCCCGCATGCCGTTCGTGATCGCGGGCGCGGCCGCCCTGGCGGGCGCCGGCATCGTGTGGACGCGGCGCGCCGCGCTGACCCGCGAGGCGCGCGACCAGGAGGCGCGGCACCTCACCCGGGACGGCGTCACGGTCTTCGCCGACCAGCTATCTCCGGCCGCCGCGGCCTCCCGCCGGCCCTGCCGGTGATCACGCCACGCCACGGCCGGGCCCGTCCGGGAGGCCGCGCGGGAATGCCGTAAAAGCCCTGGCCGGCGGCCTGCCCCCACGAATACTGCTCCGTAACTGTACCTTTCGTAAGGTACAGTTACGGAGTCGTGGAGGGTCTGCCCGGGAGGCGTGCGGAGATGGTTCCGAGCACCAGGCGGCGCTGGCTGCTGCTCACGGTGGTGAGCGCGGGGCTGCTGCTGATCACGCTGGACAATTCGATCCTGTACGCGGCGCTGCCGACGCTGATCGAGGATCTCGGCGCGAGCGGTTCGCAGAGCCTGTGGATCATCAACGCCTATCCGGTGGTGATGGCGGGGCTGCTCCTGGGCAGCGGGACGCTGGGCGACCGGGTGGGGCACCGGCGGATGTTCCTGATCGGCCTCGTGGTCTTCGGGGCCGCGTCGCTGGCCGCCGCGTTCTCGTCGAGTCCGGAGGCGCTGATCGCGGCGCGGGCGTTCCTGGCGGTGGGGGCGGCGGCGATGATGCCGGCGACCCTCGCCCTGATCCGGGTCACGTTCGACGACGAGCGCGAACGCAACCTCGCCATCGCCGTCTGGGGAAGCCTGGCGATCGTGGGCAGCGGGCTCGGACCGATCGTCGGCGGCATCCTGCTCGACCACTTCTGGTGGGGGTCGGTCTTCCTCATCAACGTCCCCGTCGTCGTCGTGGCGTTGACGGCCGCACTGGTCCTCGCACCCCCCGACGACGCCGACCCCTCCAAGCGCTGGGACCTGATCTCCTCGCTCCTCGCGCTCGTCGCCCTGGTCTCCCTGGTGATCGCGATCAAGGAGGCGACGAAGAGCAGCCCCGCCCCCCTGGTCGTCGCCGCCGCCGTCCTCGCGGCCTCGGTGGGCGGATGGGCGTTCGCGCGGCGGCAGCGCCGCCTGCCCTACCCCCTGCTGGACTTCGCGATCTTCCGCAACCCGGCGTTCCTCGCCGGTGTCCTGGCCGCCGGGCTGTCCATGTTCGCCATCGCCGGTGTCCAGCTGGTCACCACCCAGCGTTTCCAGCTCGTGGAGGGCCTCACCCCGCTCCGTGCGGGGCTCCTGGTCGCCGCCGTCGCCCTGGGCGCGCTGCCGACGGCCATGGTGGGCGGCGCCGTCCTGCACAAGGTGGGCCTGCTGCCCATCGTCGCGGGCGGTCTCGCCCTCAGCACCGCCGGCACCCTGCTGGTCCTGATCGGCTTCGACACCAGCATGCCCCTGCTGGTGACCGGGCTGCTGGTCACCGGTGCCGGACTCGGAGCGGCGATGTCCGTCGCCTCCAGCGCGATCATGGGCAACGTCCCGGCCCGCCGGGCCGGCATGGCGTCCTCCGTCGAGGAAGTCTCCTACGAGTTCGGCAGCCTCGTCGCGGTCGCCCTCCTGGGCAGCCTCCTGACCGCCGTCTACAGCACGACCGTCGACCTGCCCGCGGGGGTGCCGGACCGGGCGCGCGACAGTCTCGACGCCGCGCTGGCGCTGGGCCAGGGCGACCCCGCGCTGATCCGTGCCGCCTCCGACGCGTTCGACCACGCGTACGCCGTCGTGATGGTCGTGGTCACCGCCGTGATGGCCCTGGGCGCGATCGTCACGGGTCTGCTCCTGCGCCGGCACGGCCCCGGATCAGCCCTGACCGCCGCCGCACCGCACGCCGAGACCCCAGCACACCACTGACCGGACCGGGAGCACCCATGCGGACCAGCAAGCGCACCCAGATCCTCGAGGCGGCCGCCCGCGTCGTGGAGCGCGAGGGCGTCAAGAGCGTCACCTTCGACTCCGTCGCCGCCGAGGCCGGCCTGACCAAGGGCGGGCTGCTCTACCACTTCGCCTCCCGCGACGACCTCGTACGGGCCATCCACCGGCACCTCGCCGACCAGTGGGAAGCGGGCATGACCGCAGCGGCGGGAAAACCCCCGGCCGAAGCAACCGCCGCCGAACGGCTCACCGCCTACACCCGCGTCGCCACCCAGAGCGCCACCCGGGCCGAGCTGCTGTTCATGCTGGAGGGAGCGACGACCGCCGACCACGCGGCCCCCTGGAACGCGGTGATCGAACGCTGGGCACCGCCGCCGGCCGCACCCGCCGACGACCCCGCCGCGCTGGACCGGTTCATCGCCCGCCTCGCCGCCGACGGCCTGTGGCTGTACGAATCCCTCACCGCCGAACGCCTCGACCCCGGCATCCGGCAGGCAGTCGCCGAACGCATCGCCGCCACCCTCGCCCGCGACGACGACTGACCGGCGACTCCGCCCCCGCACCCGGCCCGCACGGTCCGCGGACCCTCCCGGCCGGACACGGCCCGGCCGCACGCTCGGTCGGTCGGTGCGGACGCCGCGACGCGCACGGGACCCGGCAGGCCCTCACCCGTTCCGTCCGGCCCCGGCCGGGACCCGCGCCGCCCCCGTCCACACCGGCCCCCGTCCGCACCCTCCCGGGCGGAACGGCCACGACGGGGCCGCGGGGCGCCCGGCCGGGCTCAGTCCAGGCTCACCGGCCTGCGCAGCGGATCGCGCAGGTCGGTGCCGTGGGTGAGCCAGCGCTCCTGGAGCGCGGCGGCCCCGTGCACCCGCTTCCACGCCGCCTCGTTGGACGTCATCGGCAGCAGCGGCAGGAAGCGCACCGGCTCCATCGGCTCCGTCAGCTCGAGGTCCTCCACCAGGCCGCCGGGCTCCGCGACCAGCACCGAGGTGAACGCGGCGCCCGGCCACAGCGGCTCGCCGACGTCGAGGGAGGCGCCGGGCGCCACCACGACGCCCTCCACCTGCGGGGAGGCCGCCAGCACCGCGAGGGGGCGCAGCACCTTGTCGGTGTCCGCCCGCCCGGCCCGCACCGAGAGCACCAGCTCGGCCCGGGGGCCCTTGTGCGGATCGGCGAAGGCGGCCGTGGGGTCCGCCATCGGAGCGGCCGACATGCCGAGTGTGGCGTACCGCACGAGACCGCCGTCCTCGTCACGGAAGCGGAGCACCTCGATGCGGTCCGTGCCGAGGAAGGTGACGGCGGCGCGGGCGTCCGGCTCGCCCAGGGCGCTGCGCAGGCGGGCTTCGACCGATGCGAGAACTTCTTCCATGCCGCGAGCATAGGTCGCGTAAGGAACGGGCAAACACAGGGATTGACCCGTTGTCGGCTGATAGTGTTGGCCGCTGGTCGGGACGGCACGCAGGGACACCTCCCCGCGGCCGCCGAGGAGGTCGCCCTCCGGTCCCGACGACACGTCGTCCCTCACGGGGGACCGGCCGGAGGAGGTGGGGCTGCGATGGACCGAAGTCGATCCTGCAGTACCAACAGCTCTTCCGCGCGGCCCCTTTCCCCGCGACACGCCTGATCCGGCGCACCGCCGAGCGGTGCGGTCCCGTGCTTCCACCACACGGGTGCCCCACGGCTTCTCGCACGACGGAAGAGCACCTCGTTCCTCCCTGTCTGTAGCGAACGCCGTCACCGCGATCGTGCGGTGCCGCCCGCTTTGCGGACGTGTCGCTCACGTCCCCGTTCCGGGCTGCGCCACGTCCCTCGCCGACGGCCTCTCCGTGAAGGAGCCAGCCATGTCGATGATCCGTGACCTGCGCGCAGCGGTCCGCCCCTCGCTCCGCAAGAGCAGCGCGCCCTACAACTCCTACGACACCACCCGCGACCCCTCCGCCTCCAGCGCCGTCGTCGACTGCGCCGTCTACCGCGACGGCGAGCGGCTGGAGAGCGCCGACTGCCTGACGCCCCGCGAGGCGATGCTCCGGGTGCGCGAGGGGGGCGGCTTCGCCTGGATCGGCCTGCACGAGCCGACGGAATCCGAATTCGCGGGCATCGCGGCCGAGTTCGGACTGCACCCGCTGGCCGTCGAGGACGCCGTCCACGCCCACCAGCGGCCCAAGCTGGAGCGCTACGACGACACCCTCTTCACGGTCTTCAAGACGATCCACTACGTGGAGCACGCCGAACTGACTGCCACCAGCGAGGTGGTGGAGACCGGCGAGGTCATGGTCTTCACCGGGCAGGACTTCGTCATCACGGTCCGGCACGGCGGCAAGGGCTCGCTGCGCGCCCTGCGCTACGGCCTCCAGAAGGACGCCGACCTGCTGTCCAAGGGACCCTCCGCGGTCCTCCACGCCATCGCCGACCACGTGGTCGACGGATACATCGCCGTGGCGTCCGCCGTGCAGGACGACATCGACGAGGTGGAGATCGACGTCTTCTCCGCGCCCGCGAAGGGCGGCCCGCGCGGCAGCGACGCGGGCCGGATCTACCAGCTCAAGCGCGAGGTGCTGGAGTTCAAGCGGGCGGTCTCCCCGCTGCTGCGCCCGATGCAGCTGCTGAGCGAGCGGCCGATGCGCCTGGTGGACCCGGACATCCAGAAGTACTTCCGCGACGTCGCCGACCACCTGGCCCGCGTCCAGGAGGAGGTCATCGGCTTCGACGAACTCCTGAACTCCATCCTCCAGGCCAACCTCGCCCAGGCGACCGTCGCGCAGAACGAGGACATGCGCAAGATCACCTCCTGGGCGGCGATCATCGCCGTCCCGACGGCGGTCTGCGGCATCTACGGCATGAACTTCGAGCACATGCCGGAGCTCCAGTGGAAGTACGGCTACCCGATGGTGCTCACCGGCATCGCCGTGGTCTGCTTCGCGATCCACCGCTCCCTCAAGCGGAACGGCTGGCTCTAGGCCTTGTCTGACACATGGCGCCGTCCGCCCGAAGGGCGCCAGGCGGGATGTGTCAGACAAGGCCTGGGGCCCGGGCGCGGGGCGCTCGGTAGGCTCTGGGGCATGACAACCCCACCGCTGGCGAAGGCGCTCGTCGAGGAGGCCACCAGGAAGTCCGGCCTCGTCTGGGTCCGCGGCGACGGACCGGCACGCGCCCTGTGGCACGTGTGGCACGAGGGCGCCGCGCATGTCGTCGGCGACGGACCGGGCGAGCAGCCGCTGCCCGGGCTGCGGGACGGCGGCGCCGCCGAAGTGACCGTCCGCAGCAAGGACAAGGGCGGCCGGCTCGTCGTCTGGACCGCCTCGGTACGGCAGTTGGCGCCCGGATCGCCGGAGTGGGACGCGGCCGTCGGCGAACTCAAGGGGAAGCGGCTGAACGCGCCCGACGCCGAACGGATGACGGAGCGCTGGGCCCGCGAGTGCCGCGTCCTGCGCCTGGAGCCCCGCGAGGCGTTCACCGAGATGTCGGGCGAGTCCCTGGCCGCGCCCCCGCTGCCCAGCGGTGCGGTCACCCGCCGTGCGGTCCCGGCGGGGCTGCCGAAGCTGCTCCTGAAGCGCTCCCGGCGCCGCTGACGCCCCGGGCCCCGGGGCGGGGGCGGGCCGTCAGTCCCCGGGAGGGGCGGCCGTCAGTCCCCGGACGACGTCGGCAGCTGACCGCCGTAGTCGAGGATGTCGTCCTCGGCGGGTTCGGCGAGCGGGAAGTCCTTGTCCCATTCGCCGAGCAGCAGCACGCCCGCGCCGGCCGCCCGGGCGAACTGGAGCGGATAGGGCTCCCCGATCAGCGACACGTCGAGCACCCCGCCGGAGCCCTCGTCGGCGAGCACCTTGACGGTCTTGACCCCGCCGACCTGCGTCCGGTCGCCCTTGCTCAGTTCCCCCTGCATCCCGAGCAGGCCGTCCAGCAGCACGTCCATCTCGGTGAAGACCCGGAAGCGCTTGTACGAGGGGTCGTTCTGAGGCACCTTCACGTACTTGTCGCCGAGCTTCTTCGCCGCCTCCGCGTCGGCCTTCCCCTCCTCGCCGTCCCCGTCGGCACCGATCCAGAAGCCGGCGTCGGCCTTGAGGAAGAGGGCGTCGCCGATCCGCAGCAGCTCGAAGGTGTTGTCCTTCGAGGTCACCGAACCGCTCGCGCCCTCCTGCTTGAGGCGCATGTTGAGCTTGTAGGTGCCGTCCTTGCTGACCAGGCTCCCGGAGAGGCGGACCGCGTCCGCCCCGTCCACCGCGGCGCGCGCCTTCTCCTCGATCTCCTCGGCACCGAGCTTGCCGATCCCGTTCGTACCCGCGTCCGGGTCCTCGCCGCAGGCCGTGAGTCCGACCGCAAGACCGGCGCACAGCACCGCGGCGAGAGCGGCCCGGCCCGCGCGTCCGGCCGAAGGGAGGGGAGTCACCGGCACCCTGCCTCTCATCTCTGGGGGGTTGGCAGACCGCAGCGTACCTGTGTGCCCCGGGCGTGCCCGCAGCCAGCCGTACGGAGGTGGGCCGGGGGCGCCGCGGAACGGTACGGGCTAGCCTGAACCCGTCGAACAGCAGGTTTCACGGCAAAGGAGGCGCGGTATGGCGGCGGGCGCGCCCCGGGTCTTCGTCTCGCATCTCGCGGGCGTGCCCGTCTTCGACCCCAACGGCGACCAGGTCGGCCGGGTGCGCGATCTGGTGGCGATGCTTCGCGTCGGGCGCCGGCCGCCGCGGCTGCTGGGGCTCGTCGTCGAGGTGATCAGCCGCCGCCGGATCTTCCTGCCCATGACACGGGTGACGGGCGTGGAGTCCGGACAGGTCATCACGACCGGTGTGCTGAACGTGCGCCGCTTCGAGCAGCGCCCCACCGAGCGCCTCGTCCTCGGCGAGCTGCTCGACCGGCGGGTGCGCCTGGTGGAGAGCGGCGAGGAGGTCACCGTCCTCGACGTCGCCGTCCAGCAGCTTCCCGCCCGCCGCGACTGGGAGATCGACAAGGTCTTCGTCCGCAAGGGCAAGGGGGGCGCGCTGCGCCGCAAGGGCGAGGCGCTGACGGTGGAGTGGTCCGCGGTCACCGGCTTCTCGCTGGAGGAGGACGGCCAGGGCGCGGAGAGCCTGCTCGCCACCTTCGAGCAGCTGCGCCCCGCCGACCTCGCCAACGTGCTGCACCACCTGTCGCCCAAGCGCCGGGCCGAGGTCGCCGCCGCCCTCGACGACGACCGGCTGGCCGACGTGCTGGAGGAGCTGCCCGACGACGACCAGGTCGAGATCCTCGGCAAGCTCAAGGAGGAGCGGGCGGCCGACGTGCTGGAGGCCATGGACCCGGACGACGCCGCCGACCTGCTCTCCGAGCTCCCGGAGGAGGACAAGGAACGGCTGCTGACCCTGATGCGGCCCGACGACGCGGCCGACGTGCGCCGGCTGATGTCGTACGAGGAACGGACCGCGGGCGGTCTGATGACCACCGAGCCGATCGTGCTGCGGCCGGACGCCACGGTCGCCGACGCCCTGGCCCGCGTGCGGGTGGCCGACCTCTCCCCCGCGCTCGCCGCCCAGGTGTACGTCTGCCGCCCGCCGGACGAGACCCCGACCGGCAAGTACCTGGGCACGGTGCACTTCCAGCGGCTGCTGCGGGACCCGCCGTTCACCCTGGTCAGCTCGATCGTCGACAGCGACCTCCCGCCGCTGTCGCCGGACACGGCGCTGCCGGCCGTCACCAGCTACCTGGCCGCGTACAACATGGTCGCCGCGCCGGTCGTGGACGAGAGCGGCTCCCTGCTGGGAGCGGTCACCGTCGACGACGTGCTGGACCACCTGCTGCCCGACGACTGGCGGGAGACCGAGTTCGAGGAGTCCGCCCATGGGTAGCGGCGACGCCGGGCAGGGCGACCGCGGGGAGACGCGCGACCGGATGCCGGCGGGCGCCAGCGCCTCCTCGCGCCGGGTGCGCCTCGACCTGCCGCGGCCGCCGCGCCGGAGCCTGCTGCCGGAGTACGACCCGGAGGCGTTCGGGCGGCTCTCGGAGAAGATCGCGCGGTTCCTCGGCACCGGCCGCTTCCTCGTCTGGATGACCCTGACGATCGTCGCCTGGGTGCTGTGGAACATCGCCGCCCCCGCCCACCTGCGCTTCGACGAGTACCCGTTCATCTTCCTGACCCTGGTGCTGTCGCTCCAGGCCTCCTACGCCGCGCCCCTGATCCTGCTGGCGCAGAACCGGCAGGACGACCGGGACCGGGTCAACCTGGAGCAGGACCGCAAGCAGAACGAGCGGTCCATCGCGGACACCGAGTACCTGACCCGGGAGATCGCGGCCCTGCGGATGGGCCTCGGCGAGGTCGCCACCCGCGACTGGATCCGCTCGGAACTGGAGGACCTGGTCCGGGAGCTGGAGGAGCGGCGCGACGTATTCCCGGCACGGGCCGCGGACCACCGTGACGAAGGCGACCGCTGACGGGTCTTTCCGGAGGCGGCGGGCAGCGCCGTACCATCGTCGGTATGGCTACGGAAGACGCGGTGCTCGAGGCACTGGCGACGGTGAACGACCCCGAGATCAACCGACCGATCACCGATCTGGGCATGGTGAAGTCGGTCACGGTCGGGGACGACGGCACGGTCGCCGTCACGGTGTACCTGACCGTCTCGGGTTGCCCCATGCGGGACACCATCACCAAGAACGTCACGGAGGCGGTCGCCCGTCTCGACGGCGTCACGGCGGTGGACGTCACGCTGGACGTGATGAGCGACGAGCAGCGCAAGGACCTCGCGGCCTCGCTGCGCGGCACCACCGCGGAGCGCGAGGTGCCCTTCGCCAAGCCCGGCTCGCTGACCCGCGTCTACGCGGTGGCCTCCGGCAAGGGCGGCGTCGGCAAGTCCTCCGTGACCGTCAACCTGGCGGCCGCGATGGCCGCGGACGGCCTCAAGGTCGGTGTGGTGGACGCGGACATCTACGGCCACAGCGTGCCCCGCATGCTGGGCGCCGACGGCCGGCCCACCCAGGTCGAGAACATGATCATGCCGCCGTCCGCGAACGGCGTGAAGGTCATCTCCATCGGCATGTTCACCCCGGGCAACGCGCCCGTGGTGTGGCGCGGGCCGATGCTGCACCGGGCGCTCCAGCAGTTCCTCGCGGACGTCTACTGGGGCGACCTGGACGTGCTCCTGCTCGACCTGCCGCCGGGCACCGGCGACATCGCGATCTCCGTCGCCCAGCTCGTGCCGAACGCCGAGATCCTCGTCGTCACGACCCCGCAGCAGGCCGCGGCCGAGGTCGCCGAGCGGGCCGGTTCGATCGCGGTCCAGACGCACCAGAAGATCGTGGGCGTCGTCGAGAACATGTCGGGCCTGCCCTGCCCGCACTGCGACGAGATGGTCGACGTCTTCGGCACCGGAGGCGGCCAGAAGGTCGCGGACGGGCTGACGAAGACCACCGGCGCCAGTGTGCCGGTGCTCGGCTCGATCCCGATCGACGTCCGGCTGCGCGAGGGCGGCGACGAGGGCAGGCCGGTGGTCCTGTCGGACCCGGACTCCCCCGCGGGTTCCGCGCTGCGCGCGATCGCGGGCAAGCTCGGCGGACGCCAGCGCGGCCTGTCGGGCATGTCGCTGGGCATCACCCCGCGCAACAAGTTCTGACGGCCGCCCGCCTCCCGGGCCGTGCGCGGCCGGGGAGGCGGGGGACGCCGCGGGCGCGGGGCCGTCAGAGGTACGGGGTGAGGTCCTCGATCGCCGAGAAGGCCAGCCCGTAGGCGCTCATGCCCCGCCCGTACGCGCCGATGTGGACGCCGTTCCCGGCGGTGCCCGCGAGGACCCAGCCGAACTCGGACTCGCGGTAGTGGAACGGCGTCGGCACCCCGTCCACCGGGAGCGACAGGGCCGACCACTCCTCGCCCGCCAGGTCGTCGGCGAGTTCGAAGGCGGTCTCGGTCTGCTGGTCCAGCCAGTCGTCCCGCAGGGTGTGGTCCAGCTGCGGGGGCCAGGTGTGGGCCAGGAGGCCCGACCCGGCCAGCCAGGCGGCCGAGGAGACCGTGGTGGCGTCCAGGACGCCGGTGCCGTCGCCGCTGCGGCGCACCGGGTTCGCGGCGACCGTCACGACCACCGCGAAGCGCTCCTTGTCAGCCGCGCTCGCCTCGTTCCGTATCGACGGCTCGTCGCCGTGCCCGACGGCGCCGTGCTGCACGGTGCCGTCCGCCGCCGTGCCCACCTGCATCAGCCGGCGCGGCCCGGTGAACGCCCCGTCCAGGCCGTACCAGGGGAAGGCGGCGCTGCGGAAGCCCTCGGCCGTGCGCCGGGCCGCGGCCGCGGCCGCGGCACCGGGATCCGGCGCTGTGGTGCCGGGGTCCGGCGCGGTGCCGGTCGTGCTCTGCGCCGTCATCCGGCTTGTCGTAGCCATCTGTTCGGCCGCCTCCTCTGTCACTCGCACCCGCAGCGGCCCGCCCCCGGTCGTGGGGCCCGCTCACTGCCGGACAGATGGAGAGAATAGCCACCCCGCGACCGCGGACGGCCATTGACAGCCGTCAGGTGGCGTCCGAGTCGAAGGGCGGGCGCTCGTCGCGGGCCGGCTTCTCGGTCTTCTTCAGCAGGTCGGGCCCACCGGAGGGGGTGCCGTTCACGGCCGCGGGGACAGCGGCGTCGGACACGCCGGACGGCTCCCGGCCGTTCACGGCGTCCGTGACGTCGTCGATCTCCTTCCTGAGATCGAAACTGCTCCGGAGCTCCTTGAGCTCCTTGAGGTCGTCGTTCTCCGCGAGCTGCTTGCGCAGGTACGCCTTGGGGTTCAGGTCCTCGAACTCGAAGTCCTTGAACTCGGGCCCCAGTTCGCTGCGGATGTCCTCCTTGGCGTTCTCCGAGAACGCGCGGATCTTGCGGATGAACGCGGCCGCGTCCTGGATGACCTTCGGCAGCTTGTCCGGGCCGAAGATGAGCACGGCGAGCACGACCAGAGCCACCAGCTCCAGTCCGCCTATGTCATTGAACACCCTGCTGCTCCTCGTGTTCGCTGTGGCCCGGGGGTCCGTCGGGGGTCCGGACCCGATCCACGGTACCTGCCCCGTCCGTCCGCCCGGTACCTGCGGGGCGGCGCGCAGATGGTCATGAACTGTCCGCCGACCCCAGGGTCAGCGTCACCGCCCGCTCGTCGCCGCCGCGGGTCACGGTCAGCTCCAGCCGGTCCCCGGGACGGTGCGCGCGGATCTTGACGATCAGCTCCTCACCGCTGTGCACCCGCTGCCCGTCGACCTCGGTGATCACGTCGCCCGGCTTGATCCCCGCCCGTGCCGCCGGCCCGTCGGGGGTGACGGCGGGGGTGTCGTCCTTGCCCTTGTCGCCGACGCGCGCGCCGTCACCGGCGAACTTCATGTCCAGGCTGACGCCGATCACGGGGTGGGTGGCCCTGCCGGTGTTGATCAGCTCCTCGGCGACCCGCTTGCCCTGGTTGATCGGGATGGCGAACCCGAGGCCGATCGAACCGGCCTGGCCGCCGTCCGCGCCGCCGCCGGTGTCCGCGGCCCTGATGGCGCTGTTGATGCCGATCACCCGGGCCTTGGAGTCCACCAGCGGGCCGCCCGAGTTGCCGGGGTTTATCGGCGCGTCGGTCTGGAGCGCGTCGACATAGCTGATGTCGCTGCCGTCGCCCTTCTCGCCGCCCGCCGTGATCGGGCGCTCCTTGGCGCTGATGATGCCCGCGGTGACCGTGTTCTGGAGGTCGAAGGGGGCCCCGATGGCGACGACCGGGTCGCCGACGCGGACGCTGTCGGAGTTGCCGAGGGGCAGCGGCTTGAGGCCGGACACCCCGGTGACCTTGACGACGGCCAGGTCGTAGCCGCTGTCCTTGCCGACCAGGGTGGCCTCGGCGGTCTCGCCCCCGCTGAAGGTGATGGTGATGTCGCCCGACTCCCCCGCCGGGTCGACCACGTGGTGGTTGGTGAGGATGTGGCCCTTGCGGTCCAGCACGAAGCCGGTGCCGGTGCCCTGCTCCCCGGCGCCGCTGACGTGGAGGGTGACCACGCTCGGCAGCGCGCTGGCCGCGATACCGGCCACGCTGTCGGGCGCGCGGTCCCTGGACTCGCCCTCCGCCTGCGGCAGTTCGAGCGGGGTGAGGCCGCCGTTGCGCTCGGCGTAGACGCCGATGGCCCCGCCGGCGCCGCCGGCGACGAGGGCGACGAGCAGCGCGCCGACCAGCAGGGCGCCCCGGCGGCGCCGAGGTGCCGGGGGCTCGCCCGTGGCGGTCAGCGGGGCGCCCGGCGCGCTCCAGGGGTCGTACTGGAGCCACACGGAGTTCAGCGGCTGCGGCCGCTCGTCCACCGGATGGGGCTGGGGGTGGGGGTGGTGGCCCATGGCCACGGGCTGCTGCGGCACGGGGGCCGGCGGGGGCGCGGGCTGCCCCGGTGCCGTGTGCGCGGGCGCGGGCTGCGGAGCCGTGTACTGCGGCGGGACCGCCGTGCCGTGCGCCGGGGTGGCCACCGGGCGCTGGACCGGCGGTGCGGGCGCCCACGGGCCGGGGCCGCCGTAGGGCGGGGTGCTGTACGGGTCCGGGTCGTGCAGCGGCACCGGCCGGGTCGCGGGCTCCGCGTGCGGGGCGGGCGCGGCGACGGGGGCGGTCTCGGGCGCGTGCGCGGCGGGCACGGGGGCCGCGGCGAGGGGTGCGGTCTCCGGCTGCGGGGCGGCAGCGGGGGCGGCCTCGGGCTGCGGGGCGGGCGCCGGATCGGCGGCCGGGGTCGTGGCGGGCTCGGCGGCTCGCGGCGCACCGGGCCGGCTCCACCACTTCGCCTTCGGTCCGGTCGGCTTCCCGTCGTCCATGCTCTCCCCGCAAACTGCCGCGCTCCGCGCGGTGCCCGCGCGGGCACCGCACCCAGGATTCAACCAGGTTTGCGATTCCGTGCGCAGGGCACCGCGTGGCTTCCGGTCAGCGCAGGGGCGTCAGCGGAGAGGTCCGCGGGCCGGACGCCGCGGCCGTGGCCGGTGCGGCGGGGGCCGCGGCGGTGTGCTGCGGCGTCACGGCGGGCGGCAGCACGGAGGCCGACGCCAGTTGCAGGGTGGGGGCGGCGGGCCGTATCAGCGGCGGCAGCGCGGCGGAGTCGTACATCAGGATCGACGCCGTGAACGGAGGTGTCCGGCCGATGACGGCAGGCGGTGCGGTCGGGGCGACGGCCGCCGCCGGTCCGCTGTCGGCCCGGCCGCCGCGGCGCCGGTCCCCCTCGCTCGCCCTGACGGTGGTCGTGCCGCCCTGCGCTGCTCCGGTGGCCACACCGGTGCCGGGGACGGTGCGGGCAGGGGAGACCTTGTTGCCGCCGTTCTGGCCGCGCGAGGTGGTCTCGCCGGAGACGTCGACCGGTACCGCGCCGCCGAGGGCGATGGCGGCGAAGGACACCGCACTCGCCGCGGCGAACGCGAACCGTCTGCCGCGCCACGGCGACCGCTCAGCCTCCGCGCGGCCGACCTCGTGTATGCGGAACCCGCCGCCCGCTCCGGGCAGGGCCGCGGCGTGCGACCCCCCGGGGACGTACCCGAAGGCCTCCCCGCGGCGTGCGCGGGAATGTTCCGCGGACGGGGTCAGCGCTCCGAAGACACTGTCCGCCGGCTGCCCGCCGAAAGGTCCCTGCGGGGAGCCGCCCCCGCCGGGCTCCGCGGGCAGCCCCTGCAACCGCGCGAGCAGCCCCTCGGAGAGCGGCGGCGGCGCGGACTGCGCGAACACGCTTTTCAGGCGGCGCTGCGCGTCCGCCTCGGCCTTGCACTTGTGACAGGTGGCCAGGTGCGCGAGGACCCGGTCCCTGGCGTCGTGACCCAGTTCGCCGTCCACGAGCGCGGCGAGCCTGTCCCCCAGATGCTGTTCCGCTGGGGTCGGACCTGTGCCGTTCACGCCGGTCCGACCTCCCCGGCGAGCGAGACGGCGACCGCCGGTGAGCGCTCGGCGCGTGCCTGCGGCGAACGGTGCCGGAGCGCCTTGCGCAGGTGCGAACGGCCGCGGTGGATGCGGCTGCGGACGGTGCCCAGCTTCACGCCCAGGGTGGCGGCGATCTCCTCGTAGGAGAGCCCCTCGATGTCGCAGAGGACGACCGCGGCGCGGAACTCGGGCGCAAGGGTGTCCAGCGCCTGCTGCACGTCCGCGTCGAAGTGGGTGTCGTTGAAGACCTGCTGCGGGGACGGCTCACGGCTGGGCAGCCGCTCGGCCGCGTCGTCGCCGAGGGCGTCGAAGCGGATGCGCTGCTTGCGGCGCACCATGTCCAGGAAGAGGTTGGTGGTGATGCGGTGCAGCCAGCCCTCGAAGGTGCCCGGCGTGTACGTCGACAGCGAGCGGAAGACACGGACGAAGACCTCCTGGGTGAGGTCCTCGGCGTCGTGCTGGTTGCCCGTGAGGCGGTAGGCCAGTCGGTACACCCGCGCACTGTGCATGCTGACGATCTCCTCCCAGGTGGGAGGGGTCCACGCCTGCGATTCCGCTTCCGATGCGAAGGTAGCGGTGGTGACGGATTCGGCGGGCACGGAACGGTCAGCGTTCTTGGTCACGGATTTGGGCTCACCCGCCGACCTGAGAAGGCGCCTCAGCACTCCTCCCCGATCCGCAGGTGCAGCCGCACCTCCCCTGTCAGCTCTGGTGGTGTCCAGCGGAGCCCCTACCATAGCCACCTCGCCCGTTAGCTCCGGATAAGAATCTTTACGTGGATTTGGGATCCGGCTCCGGCCCGGGTCCACGTCCGTCCCCATCCCTTCACAACGCCCGGTCCCATCTGCGGGTTCCCGGGCGCAGCGGATACAGTCAGCGTCGCGCCAACTACGGGGACAGGAGAGGGTCATTACCGCCAACCGGCAGACGAGCTGGGCGTTCGCCGACGCCTTTGTCGCCGAGGACGACGCTCTGCACTGGGCCCGCGACCGGGCCCGGGAGGCAGGGCTGCCCTCGGTGTCGCCCGGCACCGGCTCCGCGCTGCGTCTGCTGGCCGCGACCGTGGACGCGAAGGCGGTGGCGGAGATCGGCACCGGCACCGGCGTCTCCGGGATCTACCTGCTCCAGGGCATGCGGCCCGACGGCGTCCTGACCACGGTCGACCTGGAACCGGAGCGCCAGCAGTTCGCGCGGGAGGCCTTCCGGACGGCCGGCTTCGCCGGCAACCGGGCCCGCTTCATCCCCGGCAGGGCACTCGACGTGCTGCCCCGGCTCGCGGACGGCGGCTACGACCTGGTCTTCTGCGACGGTGACCGCACGGAGTCGCTGGACTACCTTGCTGAATCGTTGCGGCTGCTGCGCCCGGGCGGCCTGGTCTGCTTCGAGGGCGTGTTCGCCGGCGGCCGTACGGTCGACTCCGCCGCCCAGCCCCCCGAGGTGCTGCGCGTCCGGGAACTGCTGCGGACCATGCGCGAGAGCACGGAACTGCTGCCCGCGCTGCTCCCCGTGGGCGACGGGCTGCTCTGCGCGGTGCGCCGGGGCTGAACCGGCGCCGCCGGGTGACCGTCCGGCCGTCCGTGCCGCACGCCGGATCGCGCCGGAGGGCCGGGCGCGCCGTCACGGGACCGGTGCCGGAATGCCGTCACGGGACCGGTGCCGGGGTGGGGGTATCTGCCGGAAGACGGCGGAAGACACCACTGCCCCGGGGCGCTGCGGCGCGGACCGGGGCAGTGGAAAGGAGACCGGGCTGAGTCAGCCGACGACCTTCTTCAGGGCGTCGCCCAGTGCGTCGGCTTCGTCCGGAGTCAGCTCGACGACAAGCCGACCGCCGCCTTCGAGCGGAACGCGCATGACGATGCCCCGCCCCTCCTTGGTCACCTCGAGCGGGCCGTCGCCCGTCCGCGGCTTCATGGCCGCCATGCTCGTTCCCCTTCCTGAAACCAGCTCACGCCAGCCGGCGGCCCCAAGAGAGGTGCTGAATCACCGGCATCGAACACATTGCTTCCAGGCCATTATCCCGCATGCCAGGACCCAAAGACCAACATCAGTCGGCATCGCTTGCGCAACGCGCTCGCGCAAAACCACCCAATTCGGGGATCCGCCTGCGATACTGCGCGCCCGCCGGGCTCGGCGGCGGCGGCGAATGTTTGACGCAGCTCACACGGACGCGCCGTTCGATGTGCGGTGATCTCCGTCATGCTGGGCCCCGACACTGCCGTCAGAACCGCAAAGGGGACCCGCCATGGCCGAGGCCGTGCTGTACGACGTGACCGACGGACTCGCGACGATCACGATCAACCGGCCCGAGGCGATGAACGCCATGAACGTCGCCGCCAAGGAGGCCCTGCGGGACGCGGCCCGTGCCGCCGCCGACGACTCGGCCGTACGGGCGGTGCTGCTGACCGCGACCGGCAAGGCGTTCTGTGTCGGCCAGGACCTCAAGGAGCACGTCTCCCTGCTGGCGGCCGCCGAGAAGTCCGGTTCTGGCGGTGTCATGAGCACGGTCCGCGAGCACTACAACCCCGTCGTCCGGGCGCTCACCGGGATGGCGAAGCCCGTGGTGGCCGGTGTCAACGGGGTGGCCGCCGGTGCCGGGCTGGGGTTCGCGCTCGCCGCGGACTACCGGATCGTCGCCGACACCGCCACTTTCACCACGTCGTTCGCCGGGGTGGCCCTGACCGCGGACTCGGGCGTCTCCTGGACCCTGCCGCGGCTGGTCGGTCCCAGCAGGGCGGCCGACCTGCTGCTCTTCCCCCGCTCGTTCTCCGCGCAGGAGGCGTTCGACTGGGGCATCGCCAACCGGGTGGTGCCCGCGGCGGAGCTGGCGGCCGAGGCGCTCAAGGTCGCCCGCGCCCTGGCCGAGGGGCCTACCGTCGCCTACGCGGCGCTGAAGGAGTCCCTCGCCTACGGAGCGGGCCACTCGCTGGACGAGGCGCTGGACAAGGAGGAGGAGCTCCAGGCGAGGGCCGGCTCCTCCGAGGACCACGGGATCGCGGTGAAGGCCTTCCTCGCGAAGGAGCCGCCGCGCTACCTCGGCCGCTGAGGACACCGGCCCGGACGACGGCACCCGCGCACGCTGCGACGCCGCACCGGGCACCAGGCACCGGCACCGCGGCGGCGACCGCCCGCACGGCCGCCGGACGCGCCCTCCAGGGGTGCGCCCGGCGTCGCGGGCCGGTCAGCCCCGGCGCGCCACGCAGTCGGCCAGGTGGTCGTCGACCAGTCCGCACGCCTGCATCAGCGCGTACGCCGTGGTGGGGCCGATGAAGCGCAGGCCCCGCTTCTTCAGCGCCTTGGACAGCGCCGTCGACGCGTCGGTGACGGCCGGCACGTCGGCGAGCGTCTTCGGAGCGGGCCGGTTCGCCCGGTCCGGGGCGAACGACCAGATCAGGGTGTCGAGCTCGCCGGCCTGCCATCCGGCCAGCACCCGGGCGTTCGCCAGGGTGGCCTCGATCTTGGCGCGGTTGCGGATGATGCCCTCGTCGGCGAGGAGCCGGGCCGCGTCGGCCTCCGTGAAGCGGGCCACGGCGGGGATCGAGAAGCCCGCGAAGGCGGCTCGGAAGCCCTCCCGGCGGCGCAGGATCGTGATCCACGAGAGCCCGGACTGGAAGGCCTCCAGGCACAGCCGCTCGAACAGGGCGTCGTCGCCGTGGACCGGGCGCCCCCACTCCTCGTCGTGGTAGGCGATGTAGTCCTCGGTGGACAGGCCCCAGGGGCAGCGCAGCCGCCCGTCCGGGCCCGCCACGGCGCCGGTGCTCATCGGTCCCGCTCCTCGCCGCGCTCGGTGAACTCGCCGGGCTCGGTGAAGAGGTCGGGCCGGGCGACCGCGGTGGCCTGCGCCCCGGCCAGCGCCGACTCCAGCTCGGCGATCCGGGCGTCCCGCTCGGCGAGCTCCGCGCTCAGCCGGTCGAGCACGTCGTCCACGTCCTCCATGCGGTAGCCGCGCGGAGTGACGGGCAGACGCAGCGCGTCGATGTCCGCCCGGACCACGGGACGGTGCGCAGGCAGGGGGTCGACGAGCCGCTCCGGCGCCGCGTCCGGCAGGGTCGTGCTGTCGGTGCCCCCGATCACGGCGAGCGTGACCGCGGCCACCACCACGACCATCGTGATCAGCAAGAAAAAGAACACGAGCGACCCTCTCCCCGGAAGACCCGGTGCACCCGGGTGGAAACCGTCCCGTGCCGATCGTGCCACGGACGACGGACAGTAGGGTCGCAGGCGGACGACCCGAGGAGGAAACTGCGGATGCTGCGGCTGGGACGGCGTGAGTTCACCACGCACGAGCCGGTGATCATGGCGATCGTCAACCGGACCCCCGATTCCTTCTACGACCAGGGGGCGACGTTCCTCGACGAACCGGCGCTGGCCCGGGTCGAGCAGGCCGTCGCCGAGGGCGCGGCCGTCATCGACATCGGCGGTGTGAAGGCGGGGCCGGGCGACGAGGTGAGCGCCGAGGAGGAGGCCCGGCGCACGGTCGGCTTCGTGGCCGAGGTCCGCCGGCGCCACCCGGACGTGGTGATCAGCGTCGACACCTGGCGTCACGAGGTCGGGGAGGCGGTCTGCGAGGCCGGGGCGGACGTGCTCAACGACGCCTGGGGCGGCGTGGACCCGAAGCTGGCGGAGGTCGCCGCCCGGTACGGGGCCGGTCTGGTCTGTACCCACGCGGGCGGCGCGGAGCCGCGCACCCGTCCGCACCGGGTCGTCTACGAGGACGTGATGGCGGACATCCTGCGGGTGACCGTGGGGCTGGCCGAGCGCGCGGTGGAACTCGGCGTCCGCCGCGACGCGATCATGATCGACCCCGGCCACGACTTCGGGAAGAACACCCGGCACAGCCTGGAGGCCACCCGCCGGCTGGACGAGATGGCGCGCACCGGGTGGCCGGTGCTGGTGTCGCTGTCGAACAAGGACTTCGTCGGCGAGACGCTGGACCGGCCGGTCAAGGAGCGGGTCCTCGGGACCCTGGCGACCACCGCGGTCTCCGCCTGGCTGGGCGCGCAGGTCTACCGGGTGCACGAGGTGGCGGAGACCCGGCAGGTGCTCGACATGGTCGCCTCGATCGCCGGGCACCGCCCGCCCGCGGTCGCCCGCCGGGGCCTGGCCTGAGGCCCGCACCGGCGGGGCGCCGCGCTCCCCGGCGGACGGCGGAGCCCTGCGCGTACTCCACGGTCGTCGTCCTGCGCACGAAGAAGCGGCGGACGGCGCGGAGACGGCCCCGGGCCGTCTCCGGCGCATCCCGCCCGGCGGGCGGAGGACGGCGGGGGCGGAGGACGGCTAGCGGCCCGTCTCCTTGGTGACCAGGGCAACGGCCTCCTCCACGTCGTCGGTGACGTGGAAGAGGAGGAGGTCGTGTTCCGACGCCTTGCCCTGGGCGACCACGGTGTCCCGGAGCCACTCCACGAGGCCGCTCCAGTAGGCGGTGCCGAAGAGCACGATCGGGAAGCGGGTGACCTTGCGGGTCTGGACGAGGGTCAGCGCCTCGAACAGCTCGTCCAGGGTCCCGAGCCCGCCGGGCAGGACCACGAAGCCCTGCGCGTACTTCACGAACATCGTCTTGCGCACGAAGAAGTAGCGGAAGTTCACTCCGATGTCGACGTGCTGGTTGATGCCCTGCTCGAAGGGCAGCTCGATGCCGAGGCCGACGGAGATGCCCTTGGCGTCCCGGGCGCCCTTGTTCGCCGCCTCCATGGCGCCGGGCCCGCCACCGGTGATGACGGCGAAGCCGGCGTCGACGAGGGCGCGGCCGAGCCGGACGCCGGTCTCGTACTCGTCGCTGCCCGGCTGGGTGCGGGCCGAACCGAAGACGCTGATCGCGCTGGGGAGTTCGGCGAGCGCGCCGAAGCCCTCGACGAACTCCGACTGGATGCGCATGACCCGCCACGGGTCGGTGTGCACCCACTGCGAGTCGCCCTCGCTGTCCAGCAGCCGCTGGTCGGTCGTCCCCGGCTGCACCTGCTCCCTGCGGCGCAGTACCGGTCCCAGCCGCTGCTCCTCCAACGCGCGCAGACCCTCGGAGTTGCTGCTCATGACCTGCTCCCTCCGCCGTACGACATCATGTGTCCGGCAAGGGTAAGGGCTGTCCCGCAATGTCCTGTGGATCAGCGTGCGGCGTCGGATGCATGGGGCCTCCCCGGGCCCGCAGGGCGCAGGGGACGGATCGCAAGGCGCAGGGCCGTCCTCGTACCGGGCGGACTCGGGCGATCCGGCAACGCGGCGGGGTGCCGTTGTGCCGTCGCCGCCTGGCCGGGTGCGGTCCCGGGCCGGAGCCGGGGACCGCGCCCGGCGGCGCTCAGGAGGTCAGCCAGTTCCGCAGGCGCTCCTCGCACCGGGTGATCAGGTCCACGCGGACGTGCTCGTCCCGCTTGTGCGCGTAGAGCGGGTCGCCGGGGCCGTAGTTGACGGCGGGGACCCCGAGGGCACTGAACCGCGAGACGTCGGTCCAGCCGAACTTCGGCTGCGCGGTGCCGCCGACGGCCTCCATGAACGCGGCGGCGGCCGGGTGGGACAGGCCGGGCAGCGCCCCGCCCGTGTGGTCGTCGACGACGATCTCGCCCACCCCGCAGTCCGCGAAGACCTCGCGCACGTGGGCCTCGGCCTCGGCCATGCTGCGGTCGGGCGCGTAACGGTAGTTGACGACGACCGTGCAGGCGTCGGGGATGACGTTGGTCGCCACACCGCCCTCGATGCCCACCGCGTTGAGTCCTTCCCGGTACTCCAGGCCGTCGATGACGGGCCGGCGCGGCTCGTACGCGGCGAGGCGGGCCAGGACGGGGCCGGCGGCGTGGACGGCGTTGCGGCCCATCCAGCTCCGCGCGGAGTGCGCCCGTTCCCCGGTGAGCTTCAGATGAACCCGCAGCGTGCCCTGGCAGCCGCCCTCCACCTCCCCGTTCGACGGCTCCAGCAGTACGGCGAAGTCGCCCGCGAGCCAGTCGGGGTGCGCCTCGGCGACGTGTCCGAGGCCGTTGAGGTGGGCGGCGACCTCCTCGTTGTCGTAGAAGGCGAACGTGAGGTCCCGGTTGGGCTCGGGGACGGTGGCCGCGATGCGCAGCTGGACGGCGACGCCGGACTTCATGTCGCTGGTGCCGCAGCCCCACAGGACGCCGTCGCCGTCGAGGCGGGAGGGCACGTTGTCCGCGATCGGGACGGTGTCGATGTGTCCGGCGAGCACGACCCGCTCGGCGCGTCCGAGCCAGGTGCGCGCGACGACGTTGTTGCCGTACCGGTCGACGGTGAGGTGGGGGAGGGCCCGGAGGGCCTGCTCGATGGCGTCGGCGAGGGGCTTCTCCTCTCCGCTGACCGAGCGGAAGTCGACCAGCGCGGCGGTCAGCGCCGGGCCGTCGAGGGTGAGATCGAGCACGGTGTCGGACATGGTCCCGACCCTATGGCCTCCGGTCCGGGGGCTGTGGTCCCGGTCCCGGGTCCGCGCGGGGAGCCGGTTCGGGTCCCGGGTCCGCGCGGGGAGCCGGTTCGGGTCCCGGGTCCGCGCGGGGGCCCGGGCGGCCCTCCAGTACCGTGTGGGGCGTGTCCGAGAACGCCTCCCCCGTCCGGCGCGGCCGCTTCCTGCGTTTCACGGCCGCGCTGCTGGTGCTGCTGGGTATCGCCGGGTACGTCGTCGTGCAGTACGTCACCGGGGGCGGCGGCGCGCCGCGGTGCGTGGTGCGGACGTCGGAGGACGGCGGCTCGACGTACGAGCTGAGCCCCGAGCAGGCGGACAACGCGGCCACGATCTCGGCCGTGGGCACCACCCGGGGCATGCCGCAGCGCGCGGTCACCATCGCGCTGGCCACCGCCCTCCAGGAGTCGGCGCTGCGCAACATCGACTACGGCGACCGGGACTCGCTCGGGCTCTTCCAGCAGCGGCCGTCCCAGGGCTGGGGCACGCCGAAGGAGATCATGGACCCGGTGTACTCGGCGGGGAAGTTCTACGAGCACCTGGCCGAGGTCCCCGGGTACTCGCGGATGCCGCTGACGGTCGCCGCCCAGAAGGTGCAGCGCAGCGGCTTCCCGCAGGCGTACGCGAAGCACGAGCCGGACGCCACCCTGCTGGCGGCGGCGCTGACCGGCGGGGCGTCGGCGACGCTGACCTGCTCGGTGCGGGCGGGCGGCGGCGCGGGCGACCCGGCGCAGGTCCGGGGCGAACTGACGCGCGCCTTCGGTTCCGAGGTGCTGCGCGGCGGCGCCGGCGGGGGCACGGCGGGCGGGGAGGCCTCCTCGGTCCTCACGGTCCCGGTGGCCTCGGCTCGCGAGTCGGGCGGCGGACGGCCGGACCGGCGCGGCTGGGAGCTGGCGCACTGGGCCCTGGCGCGTGCGGAGGCGCTGCGCATCACGGAGGTCGCCTACGGCGACCGGGTGTGGAGCGTGGAGAGGTCCTCGGAGGGCTGGCGGGCCCGCGACGCCGAGCCCGGTGACGCGGACAGCGTCCGCATACGCATCGCACACTAGGACGCCCGCGCACTCGAACGCGTTATTCCGTTCGGTTGCCGCCACCGCCCCCAGCGCCCCGCCCGAGCCCCGCGCCACGGGAACGATCTCCTTGCGGCACAAAGGAAGTGACGGTTCATCAGGAGGTCGGACATGCCCCCGTCCGCCCCCTTTCGGATGAAACAGATAATGCGACGCGTTACCAATTCTTTACTTCGCCGCACCGCAACTTCCCCCGCCCTCCGGCCGGTTGTCAGGACGTCCGAACACCGGGCAGCACCT
This sequence comes from Streptomyces genisteinicus, assembly GCF_014489615.1. Classification (GTDB taxonomy): domain Bacteria; phylum Actinomycetota; class Actinomycetes; order Streptomycetales; family Streptomycetaceae; genus Streptomyces; species Streptomyces genisteinicus. The sequence continues at coordinate 4,790,503 of NZ_CP060825.1, read as the reverse complement.
CACGCGCCGCCCGGACGTCCTCTCGCCCCAAGGAGCATCATGTCCCTCCCCCTGACCCGTCGGATCGCCCGTGCCGCGCTGATCATCGCGGCGGGAGCAGCTCCTGTGGTCGGAGCGGCCGGCTCCGCGGGCGCCGCGCCCCTGCCCCAGACCCCGGTCGGCGGCCTCACGGCCCTCGACGCCGCCAACGTCGACAGCACGGTCGACAGCGTCTCCGAGGAGACGACCGAGGTGGCCGGCCAGGTCGGCGGCAAGACCGCCGAGAAGGCCGCCCCCGCGGCCACCCGGACCGTCGACAGGACCGCCCAGAAGGCCGCTCCCGTCGCCGAGAAGGCCACCGGCGACACGGCCGGCGAAGCCGGGGGCCTGGTCGGCGGCGCGACCCAGGGCGGCCTGCCCACCGACGCGCTGACCGGCGGCGCCACCGGCGCACTCGGCGGCGGCCTCCCGCTCGGCGGCTGACACACCCCGCAGGCCGAGCCCTGCGGGCACGGCCGCGCACGGCGTGGGGGCCCGGGAGCATCGCTCCCGGGCCCCCACGCCGTCCGGCCGGCTCCCGTCGGCCGGGAGCGGGCTCAGCCGAGGCGCTTGACCGCCGCCTCGACCCGCTCGTCGGTGGCCGTGAAGGCCACCCGGACGAACCGCTCACCGGCCTCGCCGTAGAAGTCGCCGGGGGCGACCAGGATGCCGAGCTCCGCGAGGTGCGCCACGGTGTCCCAGCAGGGCTCGTCGCGCGTCGCCCACAGGTAGAGGCTCGCCTCGCTGTGCTCGATCCGGAAGCCGTGCGTCTCCAGCGCGGTGCGCAGCGCGGCCCGGCGCGCCGCGTAGCGCGCCCGCTGCTCGCCGACGTGCGCGTCGTCGCCGAGCGCGGCGACCGTGGCGGCCTGGACGGGCGCCGGCGTCATCATGCCGCCGTGCTTGCGGATCTGGAGGAGTTCGCCCAGCACCGCCTCGTCACCGGCGACGAACGCGGCACGGTAGCCGGCCAGGTTCGAGCGCTTGGAGAGGGAGTGGACGGCCACGACGCCCTCGTACGTGCCGCCGCAGACGTCGGGGTGCAGCACGGAGACGGGCTCGGCTTCCCAGCCGAGCTCCAGGTAGCACTCGTCGCTGAAGACGAGCACCCCGTGCTCGCGGGCCCAGGCCACGATGCGGACCAGGTCGTCCTTGGGGAGCACCCTGCCGGTCGGGTTGGAGGGCGAGTTGAGCCACAGGAGCTTCAGCCCGGCCGGGTCGAGCTCGGTCGGGTCGTCGTAGACGACGGGCTCCGCGCCCGCCAGCCGCGCGCCGACCTCGTAGGTCGGGTAGGCGAGGCGCGGGTAGGCCACCTTGTCGCCCGCGCCCAGGCCGAGCTGCGTCGGCAGCCAGGCCACCAGCTCCTTGGAGCCGACGACGGGCAGCACGTTGCGGTGGCCGGCGTCCACCGCGCCGAGGCGGCGGGCGATCCAGCCGGTGAGGGCGTCCCGCAGCGCGGGCGTGCCCCAGACCGTCGGGTAGCCGGGCGAGTCCGCCGCCTCGACCAGGGCCTGCCGGATCACCGCGGGCACCGGGTCGACCGGCGTGCCGACGGAGAGGTCCACGATGCCGTCGGCATGGGCGGCGGCCGTCGCCTTGTACGGCTCGAGCTTGTCCCAGGGAAAGGCGGGGAGGCGCGATGAGACTGCGGCCACTGCGGGGCTCTCTTTCTTGCGTACGTCGTACTCGACACCGCGGTCCCGTACGGACGACGAGCCGTACGGGACCGGGAGGCGGGAATGCTGCGACGGGACCGGCGGGCCGGTCAGCCGTTCTGCGGCGGCAGGGCCGCCACGAAGGGGTGGTCCCGCTCGATCAGGCCCAGCTTGGAGGCGCCGCCGGGCGAACCGAGCTCGTCGAAGAACTCGACGTTCGCCTTGTAGTAGTCCTTCCACTCGTCCGGGGTGTCGTCCTCGTAGAAGATGGCCTCCACCGGGCAGACCGGCTCACAAGCACCGCAGTCGACGCATTCGTCCGGGTGGATGTACAAGGACCGGGAGCCCTCGTAGATGCAGTCGACGGGGCACTCCTCGATGCACGCCTTGTCCTTGACGTCGACACAAGGCTGCGCGATGACGTAGGTCACGCTGTCGTTCCTCCTCGGTAAGGGCTGGCTTGCGCGGGAGCGCGGCGTCGTCGATGCCCGCACCTAGTATCTCCGTTCTCGGGGACGATCCGAACAGGAGGGGCGGGCAGAACCGTGGAATTCACTGCCGCAGCGCGGCTGAAGGTCCGTCTGACACCGGCTGACGTGGGCAAACGGGTGTCGGTCCGCGCGGCGGTGCCGTCCGGGGCGCCCGGCTCGAAGTTCACCGACACGGTCGGTGTTCTCACATCCTGGACCGACGGTGTGCTGCTGATCACACGCCGGACCGGGGAGAGCGTCCGCATCCCGGAAGACCTGCTGGTCGCGGGCAAGCAGGTGCCGGCCGAACCGGCCCGGCGGCGCGGGCCGTCGGCGGGCTTCGCCGAACTGGCGCGGGTCGCCGCCCGCGCCTGGCAGCCGGTGGAGAGCGAGCGGCTCGGCGAATGGGAGCTGCGCGCGGCCGGCGGCTTCACCCGGCGCGCCAACTCGGTTCTGCCGCTGGGCGATCCGGGGACGGGGCTCGACGACGCGCTGGCCCGGGTCCGTGCCTGGTACGCGGCGCGCGGCCTGCCCGCCTACGTGCAGATCGCCACCGGGGCCGCGGGCACCCAGGAGGAGCTCGGCGCGGCGCTGGCCGAACGCGGCTGGCGCCGCGAGGTGTCGGCCGAGGTGTGGACCGGTTCGCTCGCTCCGGTGGCCGACCTGACGGACGACGACGCCCGCGTGCGTGTCGAGCACACCCTCGGCGACGCCTGGACGCGCCGCTACCAGCGCACGTCCGAGCCGGGGCCGGATGTCCTGGCGGTGCTCACGGCGGGTCCGTCCGTGTCGTTCGCGACCGTGCCCGTCGCCTCCGCGCCCGTCGCGGCGCCGGAGCCCGCGCCCCGGACGGCGCCGGACGCCGCCGGGGACGTCCCGGCGGCGATCGGGCGGTGCGTGGTGGACGGCCGCTGGGCGGGGTTCATGGCGGTCGAGGTCGGTCCGGCGCACCGGCGTCAGGGCCTCGCCACGGCGGTGATGGCGGCACTGGCCCGCCGGGCGCTGGACGAGGGCGCCTCGGCGGCCTGGCTCCAGGTGGAGACCGACAACGCACCGGCGCGCGCGCTGTACGCGGGCATGGGGTTCTCGGTCCACCACCACTACCACCACTTCCGCGCCGTCTAGACGGGTACGAGAGGAACATGCACCACGAACCCCCGCGGCCCGACTGGCGGCAGCGGTTCGCCGACGAGGCCCGCTCCCCGCGGCCCGACCTGTCGACGCTCTGCCTGCTCATCGGCACGCAGGCGGACCCGGACCTCGACGAGGCCGGCATCGACGCGGCGCAGATCGAACTGGACCGGCTCGCCGGAATGCTCCCCCACGGGCTGAAGGGACCGCACGCGTGGGCGCGGGCGCTCGCGGACCTGCTGGGCGGACGCGAGGGGTTCCACGGGGCCCCCGCGGACTACCGGCGGCTGGAGTCCTCCCTGCTGCACGAGGTGCTGCGGCGGCGCCGGGGACTGCCGATCCTGCTCTCCGTCCTGTGGACGGAGGTGGCCCGCAGGGCCGGCGGCCAGGTGTACGGCGTCGCCCTGCCCGGCCACTTCGTGGTCGGCTTCGGCGATCCCGGCGCGCTCGTGCTCGCGGACCCGTTCGGCGGGGGCAGGCCGCTCTCGGCCGAGGACGCCGAACTGCTCGTGACCGGTGCCACGGGGGCGCCGCCGAGCCCGTCGATGCTGCGGCCCGCCGACCCGCTCGCGGTCGTCTCGCGCGTCCTCAACAACATCCGCGCCTGGGCGGCGCCGCGCCCCGAGCGCTCCGAAGTCGCCCTCTGGGCCCTCGACCTGCTGCTCCTGCTGCCGTCCCACCCGGCGCGGCTGCGGTACGAACGCGCCCAGCTCCTGGTCCAGCGCGGGGCGTTCACCGAGGGCGCGGCCGAGATGGACGCCTACGCCGACGTCGTGTCCGCCGTCGAGCCCACCACCGCCGACCTGGTCCGCGGACGCGCCCGCGCGGCCCGCGCGATGCTGAACTGAGCAGACCGCCCGCAGGACTCGCGGCGTCCGCCCGCCACGGGCGTCCCGGCCCGGGGCGTCCTGCCGCGAGGCGGGGCGTCTCCCGCGTCCGGGGCGGGAACGCGGGAGAGCGCCGGCCGCCGCGCGGTCGCCGCTCCGGGCGCGGAACCACCCCTTCGGCGTGACAGCACCGCTCCCGTCCGGGAGCACCGGCCTCGCGCGACAGCGGCTCTCACCGCCCCGGGCGCCGCTCATCCACCGGAGCCCACACACCCGGCAGCGCACACCCCCGCCCGTACGAACACGCGGCAGCACCCCCGCCGGAGCGCCCCGGGCCCCCCGCCCACCGGCACGACCCCGCCCTGGGGACACGCACCCCGGTGAACACCGCCGGCACCCCGGCGACGCCGAACGCCCGCCCGGCGGTGCCGGGCGGGCGTTCGGGAGGCAGTGACCGGGCGGATCAGCTCGGGTCGAGGGAGATGACCGCCGTACGCTCCGCGGGCGTCGTGCCGCGCAGGGCGGGCCCCATCGCCTGGGCGACGTCGTCGGCCGACACCTCGTGCTGCTTGCCGTCGCCCTTGGTGATCATGATCCCGTCGAAGACTCCTTCGAGCAGCTGCTCGATGGCGGCCTTGTCGTAGTACTCCACGAGCTTCCCGTCGACCGGCTTCATCGACAGGATCTTCGGCAGGGACTTCGACGGGCCGAACTGGATCTGCTTGTCTCCCGCCTTGATCGTGATCAGGCCGGACATCGCGGGCTCCGCGAAGTCCTTCATGGCCCGGTCGATCTCGGCCTGCGTGATGGTCGGCTCCCGGCTCGCGACGGGCAGGGTGACCACGTTCGGCTTGCCGGTCTCGACCTGGGCGCGGTACGCGTCCTTGACCGTGACCATCGAACGGGCGACGTCCAGCGACTCCCCCGGCTTCCCGGGCACGGCCACGGCCTTGCCCGGCTCGAAGCGGATGGTGCCGTCGGAGGCCGAGCCCGCGGTGCCCGCGAGGTCGGAGAGCGCGACGCCCAGCTTCTCCTCGTCGACCAGGATCACCGGCTGCGCGGCGCGCTCGCCCCCGAAGAGGGAGCCGATCACCGAGACCGGGTTGTAGTCGCTGCCCGCGGCCCCGCGGACGGTCGCCTGGCTGTCCAGGGAGAGCCCGGCCTTGTCCGGGGCGAGTTCGGCCTTCTGACCGCCCACCGCGAGCTGGAGGGGGGCGGCGGCACGCTTGCCGAAGGCCGCCTCCAGCTTGTTGACGGCCTCGTCCCGCGTCCCGCCGCCGATGTCGACGCCGAGGACCGTGGTGCTCTTCGGCACGTCGGAGTGGTTCAGCAGCAGTCCGGCGCCGTACGCGACACCGAGCAGGCCGAACACTCCCACACCGGCCAGCACCAGCTTGGACCGGCCCTTGCGGGCCGGCGGGGCCGCCGCTGGCCGGGGCGCGGGCTCGGGTGAGGGCGCGGCGGCCGCGGCGCCGGGGCCCGCGGGGAACTCGGGGTCCGAGAAGTCCGCGCGGGCACCGCCGGAAGCGGGGCCGCCGGGCCCGCCCGCGGGCGGGCCGGAGCGGGTCGCGCCGCCGGGTGCGAACGGCGACCGGCCCTCGCTCGGGACGACCGGGATGCCGCTGGTGAGCGTGTCGCCGGAGACGTGTCCGCCGCCCGGCTCGGGGGCCGGCTTCTGCGGGGTGAGCACGGCGGTGTCGTCGGACATCCGGGGCGGGCCGGCCGGCCCGCCGGGCCCGGGGCCCAGCGGCATGTCGCCGGTCACCGGCCCCGACGTCGGCCCCGCGGGGACGCGGTCCGGGCCGGGCGGGCGCACGCCGAGCGGCGGCGTCCCGCGGCCGGGGGCGAAGCCGTCGTCCTGGCGCGGGCGGTCGGGTCCCGCTCCGGGCGGGGCGTCGCCGGGACGCGGCCGGGCCGGCAGTCCGGCGGCGGGGGTCTCGTCGACGAGGGCCGACAGGCCGGACGCCGGCGGGGCGCCGCCGGGGGCGAATCCGTTCCCGGCGGGACCGCCCTGGCCGCCCTGACCGCCGGGGCCGGGCGCGGCGGGCCCGCCCTGCCGCGGCGGAGCCGCGGCGGGAGGCGCCGAAGGGGCCGGTGCGGCGGCCTTGCGCGGCGCGAACCAGTCGCTGGCGGCGGGCTTCTCCTCGGCGGCGGGGGCCTGGGGCCCGGGCGCCGCGGGACGCGGCACGCTGCCGGTGCGCTCGGCGTCGGATCCTCCCGGCGCGGGCGCCGCCGCGCCGGGCGCGGGGCTCCTGGAGCCCGCGTCGGTGTCGCTCATCGGCGTGCGCATGACGACGGGCGGGATCGGCCGCGAACCGGGGATGTTGATCCGGATGCGGGTCGTCAGTGTGGTCTCGGTCTTCGGTTCCTCGGCGTCCCGCTCGGGCGCCGCTCCCGCGGCGTCGTCCGGAGCGTCCTGCGTCGGATGCAGCGACGGATACTGGCGGGATCCGTACGGCGGTGTGCCCGAGGGGTACGCGGCTCCACCGCGCCCCTGGGGGCCGGCGGACGAACTGTCAGTTTCACGACTCAAAGCAGGTTCTCCCGGTTGGCTTCGCCGCCCGTTTCTTTCTGGACAGCTGCTGCTGCGGGCGGCTCGGCGGCGCGCACCACCATACTGTCCGCCACGGACCGACACCCCGGGACCGCCCGAAGCGACCCCGTGGCCCGTCGGCGCACCGTACGGGCACGGCCGGTTCGGCCGCGCACCCGGTCCCGGAACTCGCCGTGCTGCCGCACCGCGCCGGGGACCGGCCGTCGCACCCGCTGAGCGGGGACACGGCGGACGGCGACCGCGCTCCTACCCGCCAAGTCGGCCGGTGCCGCCGCCCGGTTGCCCCGGCCGCGACATCGTGGCACACATCACAGCCACCGCCGTACCTCCGAGCATGAAGACCAGCGGCCCGATCCCGGAGGCGAACACGGCGTCCCCCTCGGGTCTGCCGATGCTGAGCGCCACCACGGCCAGCAGCCATCCGGCGGCCGGTGCGGCCGCCCCGAGCTGGGTTCCGGTCGCCCGCCGGCCGGCCGCGAACACGGCTCCGGAGGCGAGCAGCGCGAGGAGCAACCCGCCCGGGAAGAAGCCCGCTTGGACGAGTGAGCCCGCGATGCCCACGAGCGCGCCGAGTACGGCGAGCAGCACGTAGACCGCGATGCGGCCGGGCTTCGGCGTCCCGGTGAGGAAGGAGTGCTGCACGGGCGACCCGCTCATACGGCCCCTCCCGAAATCTCCCCGACTCCCTCACGAACGCCGCCCGCCGACGCCCCGGGAATCCGCCCGGCAGCGCTCCGGGGGGAGCCGCCCGCCGCCTCGGCGACCCCGGTGGACCCGGTGGTGCCGGTGATCCCCGCGAAGAGGTCGTGCTCGCGCTCGCCCGGCGCGGCGCCGGAGACGCCGACGGCCAACTCGTAGCACTCGGTGGTGAACAGGGGCTGACCCAGGTCGTTGGAGAGCGCGAAGAAGGGTTCCCTGACGGCGATCTGGGTGGCGTGCGCCCGCATCGCCGCGGCCTTCCGGTCCGCGTACGCGGCGCCGTCGATCTCGGCGGTGATCCGCTCGTCGTCGACGACTCCGGGAATGTCGGCGATGCCCGCGATTCCCGGGAAGTCCCCCGCCGCCGTGGCACGCAGCCGCGCGAAGCCCTCCTCGGCGAGGGAGCGCGGGACCCTGGTCCAGTAGATCTTCGCGACGGCGTGCGGGTCGCCGAGGTCGCGCCGGTACGCGCGCTCGCCCGCGAGGTCCGCGGCCCGCATGGCGACCCGGTGCGCCTGGATGTGGTCGGGGTGGCCGTATCCCCCGCGGGGGTCGTAGGTGACGAGCACCTGCGGGCGGACGGACCGGATGATCTCGACCAGCGGGGCGGCCGCCTCGTCCACGTCGGTGCCCCAGAAGGCGCCCTCCCGGTGGTTCTGCGGGACGCCCATCATGCCGGAGTCCCGGAACCGGCCCTGGCCGCCGAGGAAGCGGTGGTCGGTGACGCCCAGCTCCTTCATCGCCTCGGCCAGTTCGCCGGCCCGGTACGGTCCCAGGCGGTCGTCGCGGTCGGGCGCCAGGTGGGCGAGCCCGGCGGGGATGACCTCGCCCTCCTCCCCGAGCGTGCAGGTCACCAGCGTGACGTGGACACCGGCGGCCGCGTACAGCGCCATCGTGGCGCCGTTGGTGATCGACTCGTCGTCCGGGTGTGCGTGCACCAGGAGCAGACGACGGGCGGGAAGATCCTTCATACGGGACAGCCTAGAGCGCCCGGCCCCGCCGGTGTCCGCAAAGTGCCGACGGATGTCCGCGGAACGTGCCCGCTTCCGCGGCCGGCGCCCGCCCGGCCGCGGGCAGCGGCCGGCGGCGCGCCGGGTCCGCGCCGCGTGCCGCCCGGCGGACCCCGGAAGCGGACCCTAGAACTTGAGCCCGCCGATCATGCCCGCCACGTTGCTGGTCAGCTCGCTGATGGTCGGCGCGATCGACGAGCTGGCGAGGTAGAAGCCGAGCAACATGCAGACCACCGCGTGTCCGCCCTTCAACCCGGATTTCCGGATCAGCAGGAAGACGACGATCGCCAGCAGCACCACCGCCGAAATCGAGAGTGCCACGGCGGTTCACCTCCACAGATATTCGACGGGGACGGTCCAGTTGCATGTGCCGGTAGGTTCATACCCACCTTGCGCTACGGATCATAACTATCCGTACCCACGCATCGATCGGTGCACGGCAGCACTAGGGGGCGCACAACGGCCTTGCCCGTGCCATAGGTTCGCCCCATGACAGCGACGCAGCAGCTCTCCTTCCCGCGTCAGTCGGCGCGGACCCAGCGCTTCACCCTGGGGGCGCCCCGGGCCTTCACCGTCTCGCCGGACGGCGCACGGGTGGTGTTCCTGCGCTCCTCCTCGGGCACGGAGCGGTCCGGTCTGCTCCGGGTGCTCGACCTCGACGGGCCCGCGCCCCGCGAACGGATCGCCGCCGATCCGGGTGAACTGCTCGGCGGAGCGGGCGAGGAGCTGTCCGCCGAGGAGAAGGCGCGGCGCGAGCGGAGCCGCGAGGGGTCCGCGGGGATCGTCGGCTACGCGGTCGACCGGGCCGTGGAACTGGCCGCCTTCACCCTGTCGGGACGGCTGTTCACGGCCGAGCTGCGCGCGGGCACGGCGCGCGAACTGCCCGCCCCCGGGCCGGTGATCGACCCCCGCCCCTCCCCCGACGGCCGGTGGGTCGCCTACGCGACGGGCGGCTCGCTGCGTGTGACGGGGGCGGAGGGCGACGGCGACCGGCCGCTGGCCGAGCCGGAGGACGCGCACGTCTGCTGGGGTCAGGCGGAGTTCGTCGCCGCCGAGGAGATGGGGCGTTCGCGCGGGTACTGGTGGGCGCCGGAGTCGGACCGGCTGCTGGTCGCCCGCGTCGACGACCGTGCGGTCCGGCGCTGGTGGATCAGCGATCCGGCGCACCCCGACCGCGAGCCGGCCCGGGTCGCCTACCCGGCGGCCGGCACCCCCAACGCCGAGGTGCGCCTGTACGTGGTCGCCCTGGACGGCGGACGCACCGAGGTCGTCTGGGACCGGGTCCGCCACCCCTACCTCGCCCGGGTGCACTGGTCGGCGGACGGCCCGCCGCTGCTGCTCGTGCAGTCGCGGGACCAGCGGACCCAGGCGTTCCTCGAGGTGGACCCGGACACCGGCGGGACACGGCTGGTGCACCTGGACGAGGACCCCGTGTGGCTGGAACTTTTCGCCGGCGTCCCGGCCTGGGCGCCCGACGTGACCCCCGGCGGCCGGGGCGGCGGCCGCCTGGTGCGCATCGCGGACGAGGGCGGCGCGCGGGTGCTGGCGGTCGGGGACCGCGTGCTGACCGGAGCGGACCTCCATGTCCGCGCCGTGCTCGGCGTCGGCGCGGACCACGTGCTGGTGTCGGCCTCGGCGGGCGAGGGCGCGGCGGCTCCGGAGACCGGCGAGATCCATGTGTACCGGGTCGGCGCGCGGGGCGCGGAACGCCTCTCCGAGGGGCCGGGGGTCCACTCGGCGGCCGGCTGCGGGGACGTGACGGTGATCGCGTCTGCGGGCCTGGAGGCGACCGGGACGTCCGTACGCGTGCTGCGCGGCGGCCGGGTCGTGGCCGAGGTCGCCTCGTACGCCGAGCGGCCGTCGATCACCGCGCGGCCCCGCCTCGTCGAGGCCGGCGCCCGCCGGATCCCCTGCGCGGTGCTGCTGCCGTCGGACCGGGCGGCGGACGACGACCGTCCGCTGCCGGTGCTGATGGACCCCTACGGCGGCCCGCACGGCCAGCGGGTGCTCGCCTCCCACCACGCGCACCTCACCTCGCAGTGGTTCGCCGACCAGGGCTTCGCGGTGGTCGTCGCGGACGGCAGGGGCACCCCCGGGCGCTCCCCCGAGTGGGAGAAGTCGGTCCGGGACGACTTCGGCCTCACCCTCGACGACCAGGTCGAGGCGCTCCGCGCGCTGGCCGGAACTTTTCCCTTCGACCTGGACCGGGTCGCCGTCCGCGGCTGGTCCTACGGCGGCTATCTGGCGGGCATGGCGGTGCTGCGGCGTCCCGACGTCTTCCACGCGGCCGTCGTGGGCGCTCCCGTCACCGACCTGCGGCTCTACGACACCCACTGGACCGAGCGCTATCTGGGCGACCCGGCCGCGCAGCCGGAGGTCTACACGGCCAACTCCCTGGTCGGTGACGACGGACTGACCGTGGCGGGAACCCCGCACCGGCCGATGATGGTCGTCCACGGCCTCGCGGACGACAACGTGGTCGTGGCCCACGCGCTGCGGCTCTCCTCGGCGCTGCTGTCGGCCGGCCGCCCGCACGAGGTGCTGCCGCTGACCGGGGTGACGCACATGACGCCCCAGGAGCAGATCGCCGAGAACCTGCTCCTGCTCCAGGTGGACTTCCTGAAGCGCTCACTGGGCATGGACCGCGGCTGACCCGCCCGCGCCGCGGCCCCGGAAGCCTGCCGGCGACCCGCCCGAGCCGGCCGCGGCTACCAGCCCGGCGGCCTCGACGCGGGCGGCGGGGGCGACGGCGGGCCGGAGCCGGCTGACGGGTCCGCGGGCGGGTAGCCGTAGCCCGGTGGGCGGACGGCGGGCGGATACCCGTAGCCCGGGGGCCGCGCGGCGGGCGGATACCCGTAGGAGGGCCGCACGGGCGGGTAGCCGTATCCCGAGGGGGGCGGGTACCCGTATCCGTGCGGCACGCCGCCGGGGGTGCCGTCGCCGTCCGGCAGGGGCTCCCCCCGGCGCAGCAGCACGGCGACCAGGACCAGACCGCAGACCAGCTCGAACAGGGCGGTCGCGGTGAGCAGATGGCGCTCCAGCGGGAGTTCCCGGAGCGAGAGCCACAGTTCCTGCCGCACGGCATGTGCCACGGCCACGGCGCCGTCGGCGGCCAGCAGCACCCCGACGACGGCCCCCAGCGGCCGGCTGTGGACGGCGCGCACCAGCGCGCCGCCCGCGGCCGCCAGGGCGAGGGCGGCGACGGCCAGGGCGAGCCAGGCGGAGGGCACCTCCAGCAGCCGCACCGGCGCGCGTTCGCCGCCGGTGAGCAGGTCGGACCAGACGCCCGCGCCGAGGACCCAGGCCCAGCGCACCTGCCAGGCGACGATCACCGCGGCGGCCGCGCCCAGCAGCACGACGGCCGTCACGGCGGTTCCCCGGCCGGGACGCGTCGGCGTCAGCGCCTCGGCGCCGGGGGCCTGCCGGGTGAACCGCAGCTCGCCGGCGGGTCTGCGCCCCGCGGCGGCCGTGACGAGCAGTCCCGTGCCGAGCACCAGCGCGGCGAAAGCGCTGTAGAGCGCCCGGGTGCGCACGGTGTCCGTGGCCTGGAGGTCCATGTAGGAGGCGGTGAGCACCCACAGGGCCGGCAGCCTCAGCAGGAGGGTCGCCACACCGGCGGCCACGAGCGACGCGGCAGCCACCGGGGAGCGGAGGGCGGCCGCGGCGGCGGCCGTGTAGACGAGGAGCAGGGCGGGTTCGACGATCGTGGTCGCGGGCTGCGAGACGGCGACGAAGCCGGGGGTGCCGCCCGACCAGGAGCGCCACAGCGCGGCGGCGGACCCCGCGTCCGAGAGGTCCCGGAGAATCCAGGCCGCGGTCGTCAGAGCGAGCAGCGCGGCCAGTGCCGCACCTGTGATCCGGGCCCCCCGCGTAAGCGTCACACCCACGATCGTGCCCGGCGCCGCGTGGGGCGACAAGAGTGCCTCGGCCCGGGGGCAAGCGCTTGCGCGCGGATGGCCGGACGGGGTCCCATGACAGGATCCCGTCCGGCCCCAACGGCACCCGCACGGCCGTACGCTGTTCAGGATGGCGCGTCCGTATATCGGTACGGGGTCCGCCGGGTTGCCTGTGCGTTAACGCGGTCGGCGCCTGTTCGCACCCGGGCCCGGAAGGGCTACGAGGGTTCGAACCGGGTCGACCCGCCGGCCTGTCCCGCGCCTCCGGCCGCTGCTCCGGAACCGCCCGGCCCGCCGCCCGTTCCTCCGCCGCCCGTTCCCTGACCGTCCGTTCCCTCTCCACCCGGTCCGTCGCCGCCCGGCACCACGTGCCGCTCCTCCGCGAAGTGGCACGCCGACGGGTGCTGGACGGGCCCGGGAACCGTCCGCAGGTGCGCGGGGACGGCCAGCAGCGGCACCTCCTGCGCGCAGCGCTCCTGGGCCTTCCAGCACCGGGTCCGGAAGCGGCACCCGGAGGGGATGTTCGTCGGGGAGGGCACGTCGCCCGTGAGGATGATCCGCTCCCGGTGCTCCCGCGCCTCGGGGTCGGGCACGGGGACGGCCGACAGCAGGGCCTGGGTGTAGGGGTGCGTCGGGTGGTCGTAGATCTCCGCGTCCCTGCCGATCTCCACGACCCGCCCGAGGTACATCACGCCGACCCGGTCCGAGATGTGCCGGACGATCGACAGGTCGTGGGCGATGAAGACGTAGCTGAGGGAGAACTCGTTCTGCAGCCGGTCGAGAAGGTTGACGACCTGCGCCTGCACGGAGACGTCCAGCGCGGAGACCGGCTCGTCGGCCACGATGATCTCGGGCTGGAGGGCCAGGCCGCGGGCGATGCCGATGCGCTGGCGCTGACCGCCGGAGAACTGGTGCGGATAGCGGTTGATGTACTCGGGGTTGAGCCCGACCACGTCGAGCAGGTCCTGCACCTTCTTCCGGCGGCTGCCCTTCGGGGCGACCTCGGGGTGGATCTCGTACGGCTCCCCGATGATGTCCCCGACCGTCATCCGGGGGTTCAGCGAGGTGTACGGGTCCTGGAAGACCATCTGGATGTTGCGGCGCACCGCCTTGAGGGCGCGTCCGGACAGCTTGGTGATGTCCTCGCCCTTGTAGCGGATGGCGCCCGCGGTCGGCTTCTCCAGGTGCACCAGCATCCGGGCGAGGGTCGACTTGCCGCAGCCGGACTCGCCGACGATGCCGAGGGTCTCCCCGGCCATGAGGTCGATGTCGACGCCGTCGACCGCCTTGACCGCGCCGACCTGCTTCTTGAAGAGGATGCCCTGGGTGAGCGGGTAGTGCTTGACCAGGTCGCGCACTTCGAGGATGGCTTCAGCCATTGAGGGTCTCCTCCCAGAAGTGGCACGCGCTGCGGCGCTCCTCGTTCACCTCGTACAGCGGCGGTTCGTCGGTCCGGCACGCGTCGCGGGCCATCGGGCAGCGGGGGTTGAAGGCGCAGCCGGGCGGGATGGCCAGCAGGTTGGGCGGCAGGCCCTTGATCGCGTACAGCTCCCTGCCCTTCTGGTCCAGGCGCGGGATCGACTCCAGGAGGCCCTTGGTGTAGGGGTGGGCGGGCGCCTTGTAGATGTCGTGGACGGGGGCGGTCTCGACGATCCGTCCCGCGTACATGACCGCGATCTTGTCGGCGACGTCGGCGACGACGCCGAGGTCGTGGGTGATCAGGATCAGGCCCATGTTCAGGTCGCGCTGGAGCTCGGCGAGCAGGTCCATCACCTGGGCCTGCACCGTCACGTCGAGGGCCGTGGTCGGTTCGTCGGCGATGATCAGGTCCGGCTCCAGGGAGAGCGCCATGGCGATCATGATCCGCTGGCGCATGCCGCCGGAGAACTGGTGCGGGTACTGGCCGACCCGCTCCTTCGCCGCCGGGATGCGCACCCGGTCCATCAGCTCGATCGCCTTCAGCTTCGCGTCCTTGCGGGACATGCCCTGGTGGACGGTGAACATCTCACCGAGCTGGTCGCCCACGCTGAGCACCGGGTTCAGCGAGGAGAGCGCGTCCTGGAAGATCATGGCCATTTCGGCGCCGCGGATGCCGCGCCGCTCGTCCTCCCCGAGTTTCAGCAGGTCGCGGCCCTTGAAGACGATCTCGCCGCCCGTGATCCGTCCGGGCGGCATGTCGAGGATGCCCATCACGGCCTGAGCGGTGACGGACTTGCCGGAGCCGGACTCGCCGAGCACGGCGAGCGTCTCCCCGGCGGAGACGGTGTAGTCGACGCCGTTGACGGCCTTGGCGACCCCGTCGCGGGTGTGGAACTCCACGTGCAGGTCCCGGACGTCGAGCAGCGGCCCCGACTCGGCGGGCCCGGCGGGCGTGACGGATGGCATGGCCGGCTCCTATCGCAGCTTCGGGTCGAGGGCGTCGCGCACCGCGTCGCCGAGCATGATGAACGCGAGCACGGTGACGGCCAGCGCGCCGGCGGGCCAGAGCATCATGTGCGGGGCGTTGCGGATGTAGGGCGAGGCGGACGAGATGTCGATGCCCCACGAGACGGTCGGCGGCTTCAGCCCGGCGCCGAGGTACGACAGGGTCGCCTCCAGGGAGATGTAGGTGCCGAGCGCGATCGTGGCGACGACGATCACCGGGGCGATCGCGTTGGGCGCGATGTGGCGCAGCAGCATCCGGGTGTTGGAGGCTCCCAGCGCCCGCGCGGCTTGCACGTAGTCGTTCTGCTTGGCGGTGATGACGGAGCCGCGGGCGATGCGGGAGATCTGCGGCCAGCCGAGCAGCACCATGAAGCCGACGACGGGCCACACGGTGGTCGAGGTGACGACCGAGAGCAGCACCAGACCGCCGAGGACGACCGGGATGCCGAAGAAGATGTCGGTGACACGGGAGAGCACGGCGTCCCAGCCGCCGCCGAAGAACCCGGCGAGGGCTCCGAACAGCGAGCCGAGGATCGCGACCCCGAGGGTGGCGCAGACGCCGACGGTGACGGAGGTCCGGGCGCCGTACACGGTGCGGGTGTAGACGTTGCAGCCCTGGCCGTTGTAGCCGAACGGTGCCCCGGGCCCGGAGCCCTGCTGGGCCTTGGCCAGGTCGCAGGCGAGCGGGCTGCCGGAGGCGATCAGCGAGGGCCAGATCGAGATGACCACCAGGAAGAGGATCACCAGGGCGGAGACGATGAAGACCGGATTGCGCCGCAGGTCCCGCCAGGCGTCCGACCACAGGCTGCGGGGCTTGCCGGCGGGCCCGGTGCCGAGCGGTCCGCCGGGGGTCTTCTCCAGGGTCTCGCCCTCGCTCATGGCGAGGTCGGTCGCGCCGCCCGCTCCGGTGGAGGCGATGGCGTTGTCGTCGAAGGGCTGCTGCTCAGGCATACCGGATCCTCGGGTCGAGAACGGCGTACAGGAGGTCGACGAGCAGGTTCGCCAGCAGGAACACGATGACGAGCACGGTCACGAAGCCGACAACGGTCTGGGTGTTCTGCCGCAGGATGCCCTGGTAGAGCTGGTAGCCGACGCCGTGGATGTTGAAGATCCGCTCGGTGACGATGGCGCCGCCCATCAGGGCGCCGATGTCGGTGCCGATGAAGGTGACGACGGGGATCAGCGAGTTGCGCAGCAGATGCCGGCGGATGACCCGCCCCCGCGGCAGCCCCTTGGCCTTGGCGGTGCGGACGTAGTCGGAGCGGGAGTTCTCGGCGATCGACGTCCGGGTGAGCCGGGTGACGTACGCGAGCGAGACCGAGGCGAGCACCAGGCCGGGCACGATCAGCTCGTCGAGACGGGCGTCCGAGGAGACCGAGGGGTCGATGACACCCCACTTGATGCCGAGCAGCAGCTGCACGATGAGACCGGTGACGAAGGT
Organism: Streptomyces genisteinicus; assembly: GCF_014489615.1. Taxonomy (GTDB): domain Bacteria; phylum Actinomycetota; class Actinomycetes; order Streptomycetales; family Streptomycetaceae; genus Streptomyces; species Streptomyces genisteinicus. Next base: position 4,774,381 of record NZ_CP060825.1, on the reverse strand, counting down.
CGGCACGGCGATGACGACCAGCGTGAGCAGCAGGACCCCGGTGTCCACCGGCCGCCCCCGGCGCAGGCCGGTGACGACGCCGAGGGTGATGCCGATGACGATCTCGAAGAAGATGGCCACGATGGTCAGCCGGATCGTGACGGGGAACGCCTCTCCCATCAGCTCGGTCACCGGCTGCCCGTTGAACGCGGTCCCGAAGTCTCCGGTGAAGACGTTGCCCATGTAGGTCAGGTATTGCTGCCACACGGGCTTGTCGAGTCCGAACTCCTTGCGCAGCTGCGCCGCGGTCGCGGGGTCGCACTGCCGGTCGCCGCAGAGGCCGGCGACGGGGTCGCCCATGATGTTGACCATCAGGAAGATCAGCAGCGTGGTGCCGAAGAAGACCGGGATCATCTGCAGCAGACGCCGGATCACGTAACGTCCCATGACACGCTCCGGGGGTCGTCGCGGGAAGGGGGACGGCCCGGCGCTCGCGGTGCGTCGCCGGGCCGGTGGCTTCCGCCGTCAGTTGACCTTGATCTCGTTGTAGACCGGGACGCTGAACGGGTTCAGGGCCACGTTCGAGATCCGCTCCGAGTAGCCGGCGCTGCCGTTCTGGTACCAGAGGGGGATGGCGGCCATCTGGTCCCGGACGACCTCCTCGGCCTGCTTGAAGAGGTCGACCGCCTTGGCGGTGTCGCTCTCGGCGTTGGCCTGGTCCACCAGGTCGTCGAATTCCTCGTTGCTCCACTTGCCGTCGTTGGAGGAGGCGTTGGTGTAGTAGAGCGGCTGGAGGAAGTTCTGGATCAGCGGGTAGTCCATCTGCCAGCCGGCCCGGAACGGGCCGGGCATCTTCTGCTCGCCGATCTGGTTGCGGAAGTCCGCGAAGGTGCCGACGGGGTTGCCCACACAGGCCTTCTCGTTGCCGAGGGCGTTGTTGATGGAGTTGCACACCGCGTCGACCCAGTCCTTGTGGGAGCCGGTGTCGGCGTTGTAGGTGATCTTGACCTGTCCGCCGGGGATGCCGCCGCCCTCCTGGACCAGCTTCTTGGCCGCGGCCGGGTCGTACTCGCAGGCGTCGCCGCACAGGGTGTCGTCGAAGCCGCCGTCCTCGCCGAGCACGGGGGACGTCCAGTCCTTGGCGGGGGTGCGGGTCTTCTGGAAGATCGTGTCGGTGATCTGGTCGCGGTTGATGGCACGCGAGAGACCGGTGCGCACCTTGGCGCCGTCGGGGGTGTTCCAGGCGTCGTCGTAGAACGGGAACGCGAGGGTCTGGATGATGCCCGCGGGGGTGTTGATGTACCGGTCGCCGAGGTCCGCCTGGACGTTCTTCAGCTGGGAGGCCGGCACGTCGTCGACGAGGTCGAGGTTGCCCGCGATCAGGTCGGTGTAGGCGGTGTTGTTGTCCGTGTAGACCTTGAGGTCGATGCCGCCGTTCTGCGCCTTGTCGGGGCCGGGGTAGTCGTCCCAGCGGCGGAGCTGCGCCTGGGAGCCCTTCTGGTACGAGTTCAGCGTGTACGGGCCGTTGCCGACGGGCTTGGCGATCCAGGCGTCGCGGTCGTCGAAGAAGGACTGGGGCAGCGGGGCGAAGGCGGAGTAGCCGAGGGTGTCGGGCCAGGTGGAGAACTTCTGGCTGAGCTTCACCGTGAAGGTGAGGTCGTCGACGACCTTGAGGCCCGACATGGTCTGGGCGGTGGGGTCGCCGCTCTCGGGGTGGACGGCCTCGTAGCCGTCGATGTAGCCGAAGAAGTAGGCGTTCTTCTGGTTGTTCTTCAGATTGGCGCCGTAGTTCCAGGCGTCCACGTAGGACTTCGCGGTGACCTGCTCGCCGTTGCTGAAGGTCCAGCCGCTCTTGATCTTGATGGTGAAGTTCACCGAGTCGGTGCTCTCGATGCTCTCGGCCATCATGTCGGTGGCGGCGCCGGTCTTCGGGTCGTACTTCTTCAGGCCCCGGAAGATCATGTCGAGGACCTTGCCGCCCTGGACCTCGTTGGTGTTGGCGGGCTCCAGCGGGTTCTGCGGGTCGGTCCAGGAGGAGCTGATGATGCCGTCCTCGCCGCCACCGCCTCCGCTGTCGCCGCCGCCACCGCAGCCGGTCGCCGCGAGGGCGACGGCTGCCGCACATGCGGCCCACTTGGCGTGCGTGGCTCCGCGCATGGGGTTCCTCCCGTGTCCTAGGCCTGACTTAGGACCGAATATCACCCCATTGCGGAACTAACGCACTTTCAGGGCGTCCGGGTGGCGGCCGGGGATGCCGCCGGACGGGTGAGCTCCCAGGTGTCGATGGCGTAGTGGAGACCCATCCCGTGCGCTTCGTAGAGGCCGAGGGCCCGGGTCTCGTTGGCGGTGTCCACGCCGAGGCCGATGGTGTCCCGGCCACGGGCCGCGTAGGCGGCGAAGGCGTGGCGGAGCAGGTGGCCCGCGACGCCGCGGCCGCGGGCCGGGCGGCGGACGCCGAGGCTGCCGATCCAGCCCATCGCCTCCCGGTCGTCCCGGGTCAGCATCACGGCGACGTCTCCTTCGCCCTCCAGCGAGGCGATCCACACCAGTGACCAGTCGAGGCGCGCGCCGCCGATGTCGGCCAGCCACTGCTCGTAGGTGCGGGCGTGGTGGTCGAAGTGCTCGGCGAAGGTCTCCTCGACCAGCGCGTGGGCGAGGCGCCGGTCGGCCTCCTGGCGGCAGTCGCGCAGGGTCAGCCCGGCGGGCGGGTCCGGCGGGAGGTCGGCGGACGGGGAGAGCGTGCGGGTCATGATCTGGTGGCGCCGCACGACGGACCACTCCCGGGCGGCCAGGAGCGCGGTGTCGACGGCGGGCCGGGCGTTCAGGTGCAGATGGAGCACGGCGCGCTCCGCGCCGCCCTCGGCCGCCTTCTCCACGGCGCGGGCCTCGATCAGCTCCAGCAGCAGCACGGCCGCGTCCGAGCGGCCGGGCAGCACGTAGTGGTCGACGCCGATGTCCCCCTGCCCCGAGTCGCTGTAGATCACCCCGTACCCCACCAGGTCGGGACCGTCGGAGACCAGCCAGGTGTCCAGGGCGAGGTCCACATCGGGGTGGGCGAGGTCGGTCTCGACGGTGTGGAGATCGGTCTCGGGGCGGCCGATCTCGGCGATGTCGACGGTGTTCAGCAGGGCGCAGACGGCGGGTGCGTCGGCGTACGCGGCGGGGCGGACGGTGAGGGACATGGGGACACTCTCGGCAGCGGCGCAGCATCCGGGCAATCGGTTTTCCCGGCGGGCCGTGCGTGCCGACACGCGACGGCGCCCGCCCCGCGGTGCGGGACGGGCGCCTGGGGTCCGCGAGCCGGTGTCAGCCGGCGTGCACGACGTCCTTCTCCTCGGCGAAGTGGCACGCCGACTCGTGGGCCGCCGGGGTGTCCTGGCCGGCGAAGCGCTCCGGGACCGCCAGCAGCGGGACCTCGGTGGAGCAGCGGTCCTCGGCCTTCCAGCAGCGGGTGCGGAAGCGGCAGCCCGACGGCGGGTTGGCCGGCGACGGGACGTCGCCGGTGAGGATGATCCGCTCCCGGCCCTCACGGGCGGCCGGGTCCGGGACGGGGACGGCCGACAGCAGCGCCTGGGTGTAGGGGTGCGTCGGGTGGTCGTAGATCTGGACGTCCGTCCCGATCTCGGCCATCTTGCCGAGGTACATCACGCCGACCCGGTCCGAGATGTGCCGGACGATCGACAGGTCGTGGGCGATGAAGATGTAGGACAGGTTGAACTCGTCCTGCAGCTTCTCCATCAGGTTGATGACCTGTGCCTGGACCGACACGTCCAGCGCGGAGACCGGCTCGTCGCAGATGATGATCTCGGGGTTGAGCGCGAGACCGCGGGCGATGCCGATGCGCTGGCGCTGACCGCCGGAGAACTGGTGCGGGTACCGGTGGATGTACTCGGGGTTGAGACCCACGACCTCCAGCAGGTCCTGCACCTTCTTGCGGCGGTCGCCCTTCGGGGCCACCTCGGGGTGGATCTCGAACGGCTCCCCGATGATGTCGCCGACCGTCATCCTCGGGTTGAGCGAGGTGTACGGGTCCTGGAAGACCATCTGGATGTTGCGGCGGACGGCCTTCAGCGCGCGCCCGGACAGCTTGGTGATGTCCTGGCCCTTGTAGAAGACCTCGCCGGCGGTCGCCTGCTCCAGCGTCATCAGCAGCTTGGCGACGGTCGACTTGCCGCAGCCGGACTCGCCGACGATGCCGAGGGTCTCGCCCTGGTACAGGTCGAAGGAGATCCCGTCGACGGCCTTGACCGCGCCGACCTGCTTCTTGAAGAGGATGCCCTGGGTCAGCGGGAAGTGCTTGACCAGGTTGCGGACCTGGAGGATCGGCTCGCCGCGCTCGACGGTCGCGTCCAGGGCGGCGACGGCCGCCTCCTCGGTCGGAGCCGACACGGCGGCGACGTCGGTGACGTTCGGCGTCGCGTCCACGGCCTCGTTCGTCTTGTTGAGCTCAGCCATGGATCGTCTCCTTCCAGAAGTGGCACGCGCTTCCGCGGCCGGGCAGATCGCTGCCGTCCTGCTCGGTCACCGGCACGAGCGGCGGGACCTCGGTGCGGCAGATGTCGTCCGCCTTGGGGCAGCGCGGGTTGAAGGCGCAGCCGGTGGGGATCTTCAGCAGGTTGGGCGGCAGACCCTTGATCGCGTACAGCTCCTGGCCCTTCTGGTCCAGGCGCGGGATCGAGTCCAGCAGACCCCGGGTGTACGGGTGGGCCGGGCGCTTGTAGAGCTCGTGCACGGGGGCGGTCTCGACGATCCGTCCCGCGTACATGACCGCGATCTTGTCCGCGACGTCGGCGACGACGCCGAGGTCGTGGGTGATCAGGATCAGGCCCATGTTGTACTCGCGCTGGAGCTCGGCGAGCAGGTCCATGACCTGTGCCTGGACCGTCACGTCGAGGGCCGTGGTCGGCTCGTCGGCGATGATCAGGTCCGGCTCCAGGGCCAGCGCCATGGCGATCATGATGCGCTGGCGCATACCGCCGGAGAACTGGTGCGGGTAGTCGTTGACCCGGGCCTTGGCGGCCGGGATCTTGACCCGCTCCATGAGCTCGATGGACTTGGCCTTGGCCTCCTTCTTGGAGAGGCCCTGGTGCACCCGGAACATCTCGCCGAGCTGGTAGCCCACCGAGAGCACGGGGTTGAGCGAGGACAGCGCGTCCTGGAAGATCATGGCGATCTTGGAGCCGCGGATCTTCCGGCGCTCCTCGTTCGACATGGTCAGCAGGTCCTGGCCGCGGAAGAGCACCTCGCCCTTGGGGATGCGGCCGGGCGGCATGTCGAGGATGCCCATGATGGCCTGCGCCGTCACGGACTTGCCGGAGCCGGACTCGCCGAGGACGGCGAGCGTCTCACCGGCGGAGACGGTGTAGTTCACGCCGTTGACGGCCTTGGCCACGCCGTCGCGGGTGTGGAACTCGACGTGCAGGTCGCGCACTTCGAGCAGCGGACCGTCGTTGTCCCCGGCACCGCGGGGCGCGGGGACGGTGGAGGTCTTGTCGATGGTGGTCACGTACGCCTCCCTCAGCGCATCTTGGGGTCGAGGGCGTTGCGGACCGCATCGCCGAACATGAGGAACGCGAGCACCGTGATCGAGACCATCACCGAGGGGACGATCAGGACGTACGGGGCGTTGCGGAGCTGCTCGCGTCCACTGGCGACGTCGACGCCCCAGGAGACGGTCGGCTCGGCCAGGCCGACACCGAGGAAGGACAGCGTCGCCTCGGCCGCGATGTACCCGCCGAGCGCGATGGTCGCGACGACGATGATCGGGGCGAGCGCGTTGGGCAGGACGTGCTTGAGCAGGATGCGGGTGGTGGAGGCGCCGAGCGCCTTCGCGGCCACCACGTAGTCGGCCTGCTTGATGGTGATGACGGCACCGCGGGCGACACGGGCGATCTGGGTCCAGCCGAGGAAGACCAGGGCGAGGATGACGACCCAGATGGCGCGGTTCTCGAAGCTGGTCAGCACGACCAGCGCGCCGAGCAGGAACGGGATGCCCATGAAGATGTCGGTGACGCGCGACAGGATCGTGTCGGTGAAGCCGCCGAAGTAGCCGGCCAGCATGCCGACGACGGTGCCGAGCAGGGTCACCAGCGCGGTGACGCCGACGCCGACGATGATCGAGGCGCGGGCGCCGTAGATGACACGCGCGTAGATCGAGCGGCCCTGACCGTCGTAGCCGAACCAGTCGGGGGCGAAGAAGTGGCCCCAGTTCGGGTGCTGCAGGTAGTGCTTGGCGAGGTCGGCGTCACGCGGCGAGGCCGACGTGAACAGGCTCGGGAACGCCGCGATCAGCAGCAGCAGCAGGATCAGTGCGGCCGAGATCAGGAAGAGCGGCTTGCGGCGCAGGTCGCGCCAGGCGTCGGACCAGAGGCTGCGCGCCTTGTCCGGCTTGGCGGCACCGGCCGCGAGAGCGGCGTCCGGCCCGGCGGCGGTGATCGTGACCTTCTCGGTCTCGGTGGCGGCCGCGGTGTCTGCGGTCTTCTCAGGCATACCGGATCCTCGGGTCCAGGACCGCGTAGAGCAGGTCGACGAGCAGGCTGCAGAGCAGGTAGACGAGCACGATCAGCGAGGCGATGCCGACGACGGTGGCGCCCTCGCGGCGGAACAGCGCCTCGTAGATGGCGTCACCGACGCCCTGCACGTTGAAGATGCCCTCGGTGACGATGGCGCCCGTCATCAGGTTGCCGATGTCGGTGCCGAGGAAGGTGACCACGGGGACCAGCGAGTTGCGCATGAGGTGCACGCCGACGATGCGGCGGCGCGGGAGGCCCTTGGCGACCGCGGTGCGCATGTAGTCCGCCCGCAGGTTCTCCGCCATCGACGTACGGGTCAGACGGGCCACGTAGGCGAGGGAGAGCGAGCCGAGGACGATGGCCGGCAGTGCGAGGTCGCCGAAGTTCTCGGAGTCCTGCACCGTCGGGGTGATCCACTGCAGCTGGAAGGCGAACAGGTACTGCATCAGGTAGCCCAGCACGAAGGAGGGCATCGAGATCAGCACGAGCGTGAGGCCGAGCAGACCGCGGTCGCGGACCGACTCGGGCTTGAGGCCCGCCACGATGCCGAGGCCGATGCCGACGACGACCGTGAAGGTGAAGGCGAAGAGCGTCAGCCGGATGGTCACCGGGAAGGCGCGGCTGATGGTGTCGGCAATCGGGAGCCCACTGGCGATCTCGGTGCCGAAGTCACCCTGTACCAGCCCCCCGAGATAGTTGAGGTACTGGTGCCACAGCGGCAGGTCGAGGCCGAGCTCGTGCCGCTTCGCTTCGAGGATCGCCGGGTCGAACTGCTGTTCTCCCATGAGCGCTCTGACGGGGTCTCCGGGGAGCGCGTACATCATGGCGAAGATCAAGAGTGTTGACCCGATGAACACCGGGATCATCTGGAGCAGTCGTCGTGCGACGTAGCGCCCCATAGGTGCCTCCGTGAGGGGTTTTCTGGCCCGCGGGGCGCCGGCGCGCAGCACGACGCCCCCGGACCACCGCCGCCGCCGGGTGACCGACGGCGGCGGGTGATGGCCGAGTGGGGATGGGCCCGTCAAGCGTTACTTGACGGTGACTCCGGGCAGCTCGAGGTCGCCGTGGAAGTCGACCTTGACGTTGTCGACAGCCTTGCCGTGGCCACCGTTGATGCGGTAGTACCACAGCGGGATGGCGGGCATCTTCTCGAGCAGCTTCTTCTCGACCTCCTGGTAGCCCTTGACGGCCTCTTCCAGGGAGTTCGCCTTGTCGGCCGCGGCCATCAGACCGTCGATCTCCTTGTCGGAGAAGCGACCGTTGTTGGACTCGGCGCTCGTGTGGTAGAGCTCCTTGAGGAAGTTGACGTTGACCGGGTAGTCGGCCACCCAGCCACCGCGGTACATCGACTTGACCTGGTCGTTGTCACGAGCCTCGAGGTCGGTCGGGAAGTCCGGCTTGGCGTCGCCGACGCAGTCGACACCGGTCGCCTTGCGGATGGACTCGCAGACCGCGGTCACCCACTCCTTGTGGCCGCCGTCGCTGTTGTACTGGATGAACAGCTTGTTCTCCGGGACGCCGCCGCCCTCGGTGATGAGCTGCTTGGCCTTCTCCGGGTTGAACGTGAAGACGTCCGTACCCAGGTCCTGGTTGCCCTTGACCTGCGGCGGCGTGAAGCTCGTCGCGGGGGTACGGGTGTTGTTCAGGACGGTCTTGGTGATCGTGTCGCGGTCGATCGCCATCGACAGGCCCTGGAGGACCTTGGGGTCGATGTCCTTGAACGTCTTGGAGTAGAACGCCGGGACCAGCGACTGGATGGCCGCGTACGGCTGCTCGATGGCGCCGTCGCCCAGGTCCTGCTTGTACTTCGGCAGGTCCGTCGGGCCGACCTGGCGGATGATGTCCAGGTTGCCGGAGACGACGTCCTGGTACGCGGCCTCGAGGGTCGCGTAGTTCTTGAACTGGATGCCCTTGTTCTGCGCCTTGTTGGGGCCCTGGTAGTCAGGGTTGGCCGCAACCTGGATCAGCTTCTTGTGGGTCCACTTCTCGAACTTGTACGGGCCGTTGCCGACGGGCTTCTGGCCGAACGCCTTCGGGTCGTCGTAGAAGACCTTGGGCAGCGGGGCGAAGGTAGCGTAGCCCAGCTTGTAGTTGAAGTACGGGACCTTCTCGGCGAGCTCGATCGTGAAGGTGGTCTCGTCGACGACCTTCAGACCGGACATCTTGTCGGCCTTCGGGTCACCCTTCTCCGGGTGGACGTCGGCGTAGCCCGCGATGTCGGCGAACCAGAAGGAGTTCTGCTGGTTGTTCTTGATGTTGGCGTACCAGTTCCACGCGTCGACGTAGGACTGCGCGGTCACCGCCTCGCCGTTGTGGAACTTCCAGCCGGCCTTGAGCTTGACCGTCCACGTCTTCGAGTCGGTGGTCTCCACGGACTCGGCGTTGGTGTAGACGATGTTGCCCTGGGCGTCGAAGTCCAGCAGCTGGGTGAAGAGCGACTGAATGACGTACGAGCCGTTGGTCTCGTTCGTGTCCGCCGGGATCAGCGGCTTCTGCGGCTCGCCGACGTCGATCGAGACGTAGCCCGCGGGCTTGCCGGAGGCGCTGCCCTTGTCCTTGTCCGAGCCACTGTCGCTGCCACCACAGGCAGTCGCGGCCATGGCGACGACTATCGCACCCGCGACCCACTTGGCGCTCTTGGCACCACGCATGGGTTCCTCCTCATGAGTCCACTTATCACTACAAGAGGGGCACTGCCTGACGCGCCGACACCCCTGACGGCGCTGTGTCAATGCCCCGAGTGTGCTCGTGAGTCGGCGCTCCCCACAGCGCATGACCCATTGACCCGAGCTCAATGGAGCCAACTATTAAGTACGTCCGGGCCGTAAACCACACTTAAAGGGTCTCGTTTTGACAACATCAGCAGGGGCCCTCAGACCGAAATCCGGACAAAGCGAGCACAGACAGACACCCGCGAAACGGACCGTTAACACATGTTCCGGAGAGCGACGGTCGATATGCGGACACTCGGGTCGGCCAATCGACTTGACGAACGGGCCCGGCCCCTCGCGCTGTCCGCGAGGGGCCGGGCCTGGTGTATGCGGTTGTCCGGGACCTCTGCCGGCCCTCCCGGCCGCCGTGACGGCGCCGGGAGCCCCCAGGGCCCCGGAGGGCGCCCCGGGGGCGTGAGGACGCGTCAGCCGTGCTTGGCGCGCGAGGCCGAGCGGGCGCGCTCGCGCTGGTCGAGGACGACCTTGCGGATGCGGACGGCCTCCGGGGTCACCTCGACGCATTCGTCGTCGCGGCAGAACTCCAGCGACTGCTCCAGCGAGAGCTTGCGCGGGGGCACGATCGCCTCGAACGAGTCGGCGGAGGAGGAGCGCATGTTCGTGAGCTTCTTCTCCTTGGTGATGTTCACGTCCATGTCGTCGGAGCGGGAGTTCTCTCCGACGATCATGCCCTCGTACACCTCGGTGCCGGGGTCGGTGAACAGCACGCCGCGCTCCTGGAGGTTGGTCATCGCGAACGCGGTGACGGCGCCGGAGCGGTCGGCGACCAGGGAGCCGTTGTTGCGCGTCTGGAGCGCGCCGAACCACGGCTCGTGGCCCTCGTGGATGGAGTGGGCGATGCCCGTGCCGCGGGTGTTGGTCAGGAACTCGGTCCGGAAGCCGATCAGACCGCGGGACGGGACGACGAACTCCATGCGGACCCAGCCGGAGCCGTGGTTGGACATGTTGTCCATCCGGCCCTTGCGGACGCCCATGAGCTGGGTGACGGCGCCCATGTGCTCCTCGGGCACGTCGATCGTCATGCGCTCGACGGGCTCGTGGATCTTGCCGTCGACCTCCTTGGTGACGACCTGGGGCTTGCCGATGGTCAGCTCGAAGCCCTCGCGGCGCATCTGCTCGACCAGGATGGCCAGCGCCAGCTCGCCGCGGCCCTGGACCTCCCAGGCGTCGGGACGCTCGGTGTCGAGGACGCGGAGCGAGACGTTGCCGATCAGCTCGCGGTCCAGCCGGTCCTTCACCTGACGGGCCGTGACCTTGCGGTCCTTGACCGCGTTCTTCGCGTCGGCGCCCTTGCCGGTGCCGCCGCGGCCGACCAGCGGCGAGGTGTTGGTGCCGATGGTCATGGAGATGGCCGGCTGGTCGACCGTGATCAGCGGGAGGGCGACCGGGTTCTCCGGGTCGGCCAGGGTCTCGCCGATCATGATGTCGGGGATGCCGGCGACGGCGCAGATGTCACCGGGGCCGGCGACCTCGGCCGGCTTGCGGGTGAGCGCCTCGGTCATCATCAGCTCGGTGATGCGGACGTTGGCCACCGTGCCGTCCCGCTTGATCCACGCGACCGTCTGGCCCTTGCGCAGCTCCCCCTGCTCGACGCGGAGCAGCGCGATGCGGCCGAGGAAGTTGTCGGCGTCGAGGTTGGTGACGTGGGCCTGGAGCGGCGCGTCCTCCTCGTAGGCCGGGGCCGGGACGTGCTCCAGGATGGTGGAGAAGAACGGCTCCAGGTTGGTGGAGTCGGCGGGGACGGTGCCGTCCTCCGGCTTGGTCAGCGAGGCGATGCCGTCGCGGCCGCAGGCGTAGACGATCGGGAACTCGATCTGGTCCTCGTCGGCGTCCAGGTCGAGGAAGAGGTCGTAGGTCTCGTTGACGACCTCGTCGATCCGGGAGTCCGGGCGGTCCGTCTTGTTGATGCAGAGGATGACCGGCTTGCGCTGCTGGAGGGCCTTGCGCAGCACGAAGCGGGTCTGCGGGAGCGGACCCTCGGAGGCGTCCACCAGGAGGACGACGGCGTCGACCATCGACAGACCGCGCTCGACCTCGCCGCCGAAGTCGGCGTGGCCGGGGGTGTCGATGATGTTGATCGTGATCGGGGCCCCGCCGTCCTTGGGGTGGTACTTCACCGCCGTGTTCTTGGCGAGGATCGTGATGCCCTTCTCACGCTCCAGGTCGTTCGAGTCCATCATGCGGTCGTCGAGCTGCTGGTGGGCGGCGAAGGCACCGGCCTGCTTGAGCATGGCGTCGACGATGGTCGTCTTGCCGTGGTCGACGTGGGCGACGATGGCGACGTTGCGGATGTCGTGGCGCGTGGGCATGGGTGGCTTGCGCTTCTCTCGGATCGTGGGATGCGGCGTCAATTCCTCTTACGCCCGCCGGGCGGACGCGCCACGGCTGCTGTCCATGGTACGGGGCCGCCGCCGCGGGGGCCGTCCGGAACGGACGGGGCCCGGTGAAGGGGACGAGGATCACGCCGCGGGCGCGGGGGTGCGGGGCGCCGCGGGACTCGGGTCTGGGTGATCACGACCTTGCCCGCCGGCGATGCCGGCGGGCAAGGGAGTTGAGCCACTTCAGAGCTTGCGCAAGCGGTCCGGGGCTACTGCTTCCCCTCGCCGTTGACCTGCGCCTTCTTGTATCCGATGTGCTGGTGGGCCGGGGTCTTGAAGCCGAAGGCCCCGACGTTGGCCAGGGAGGAGCGCACCGCGACGAGCTCGGGCCGCTGGTAGAGGGGGATGGAGCCCGCCGCCGCCCAGATCCGGGCGTCTGCACGGCGCATCAGATCGCGTGCGGCGTCCTCGTTCAGCTCGCCCGCCGCCTGATCGAACAACTGATCGATATAGTCGCTGCCGACCCGGGTGTAGTTCTGTTCGACCAGCAGCGATCCGTCGGACGCGGGCTTGGGCTTGGCGTAGATCGGCCGGGCGTCGGTCGCCGGGTAGGCGCTCGACGGCCAGGAGTAGAGGGCCAGGTCGTAGTCGCCCGAGGCCACGTGGTCCTTGAAGTAGCTCTCGTCGTCGACCTTGACGATCTCGGTGCGGATGCCGACCCGCTGCAGCATCCGCGCGATCTTGTCGCCGACCGAGCGCAGCACCTGCGAGCCCGGTCCCGACGGGAGCACGAACCGCAGGGACAGGGCCTTGCCGTCCTTGCCGACGGCGCCGCCGGCCGGTGCGGGCGCCGCGCTGCCGCGCGGGGCGTAGGCCCCGGCCACCCCGTCGCCGCGGTGCGGGCCGCCCGCCGCCGCGGCGTCCTGCCCGTCGGCCACGGCACGGGCCTGCCGCTCCAGGGCGAGGCTGTGGAGGGCCGCGGCCGGGGCGGGAGCGAGGACGTGGACGGCGCCCGGCGCGCGGTCGCGGAGCCGGGCGTCGGTGGCGGGCTTGCCGTCGCCGACGATGTAGAGGCCGTCGTCGGACGCGGCGCCCGAGGCACGGGCGGACGGCGTCGCGGCGCGGTCGCCCCGCTCACCGCCGTCCTCCTTCGCGCCGTCCTGGGCCGCGGCGCCCTTCGCACCCTCCCGCCCGCCCGACGGCGAGGCGCTGCCCGAGGGGCCCCGGCCGGCTCCGGCCTCGGCCGGCTCCGGCTTCTGCCGTGCACCGCCGGGGGTCCAGCCCGCGTCGGCGAGCAGCCCCTGGGCCTCCTGGGTGCTCTGCTTGCCGAGCGCCCCGCTGCTGTCCTTGTAGAGCGGCTGCCCGGCGAGGGCCAGGTGGCTGCCGGGCGGGTCGGCGGGCAGCCCGAGCGGCGCGAGCACCGTCTCGGCCAGTTCCTCCCGGTCGAGGGCACGGGCGACGGCGCGGCGCACCCGCTCGTCGGCGAGCGGGCCGTTCTCCCCGTTCATGGCGAGCTGGGTGTACGCCGGCTCCAGCGACTTGCGGACCCGGAAGGCGCGCAGCGCCGACTGCTCCTCCGCGTACTTCTGACGCGCCTCGGCCGTCCGCTCGCGGGTCGCGCGGGCGGATTCGGCGAGGCTCTCGTCGGAGCCGTGGGCCAGCGCCCAGGAGCGGAGGGCGGCGGAGGGGGTGGTGTCCGCACCCGGGCCGTGGGCGACGGGCTTGCCGCCGCGGCCGGCGTCCTTCGCCGCGTAGGCGATGCGCTCGGCGCCCGACGGGTCGATCTCGGCCACGTCCAGGGTGCCCTTCGCGAGGGCGGCGACCCGCTCGTCGCGGGGCACCGCGGCGAGGACCAGGCTCTCCAGTTTGGCCCGCTGCCCCCACCAGCGGGGATTGCGCACCAGGGTGGTGCTCTTCGCCCCGGCGTCGACCTTCTGCACCCGGAAGGGCCCGGCTGTGGCGGCGAGCGCGGTGCGGGCCCGCTCGTTGAAGGCGGCCGGGGTGGCGGTCACCTCCTTGGGGTACAGGGGCGTGAACAGCGAGCGCCAGTCCGCGTACGGCTTGCTGAAGGTGACCTTGACCTCCAGGTCGCTGGAGCCCCGCTCGACCCGGTCGATGCGCTCGTACCCGGCGTTGCGCGCGGTCCAGAAAGCGGAGTCCTTGCCGCTCAGAGCCCGCCACTGGGCGAGGAAGTCGGGTGCTCCGATCTCCCTGCCGTCGCTCCAGACGGCCTGCTGGTTGAGCTTGTAGAGGACGACCTGCTTCGGTTCCCGCTCGACGACCTCGGCCGACTCCAGGTAGTCGGGGTTGCGCTGGGGGCGGCCGCGTTCGTCGACCGTGAAGAGCGCCGGGAGCACGGCGTCCGCGATGCGGGCGGTCGTGGCGTCGGCGTCGGCCTGGAAGGCGTTGAGCGTGGCGGGCACCGAGTCCACGGCCCAGCGCACGGTGCCGCCGTCGGCGGTGGCGTCACGGCCGGCGGGCGCGATGTCCTGGGCCGGAGGCCTCGCCTTGCTCTCGTCGTCGGAGGAACTGCAGGCGGCGAGAGCGGGAAGGGCCAGAACGCCGCTGGTGAGCAGGGCCACGGAGCGGAGTCTTCGGGAGCATGTCCGCCCTCGGGGGGCCTCGACCTGGGACATGGCATGTACCTCTTAGTCCTGTTTCGTCGATTTTGGAGATGATCACACCGATTCCCCCACTCAAGTGGACGGAACGGCCGTGCCGGCGCAGACACGGCGGCGCTCGCCGCCGAGGCCACCCGGGCGGCTCAATCCCCCGAGCCCCCGGCTCCGGAGGCGGCCGGAAACCGATGCACCCGCGGTGCCGCCGGGGGCAATCGCGTACGTCCCCTTCACAACCCCGGATGTGACGCGCGACACTCTCAGGCGCATGGACGATGCCACCCGCACTCCGCGGAAGTGAGGACACGTCATGTCCCAGCAGGACGAGTTGACGGCGATGCGGCAGCACGTCGACGAGCTCACCCGGCGCGTCGGAAGGCTGGAGCAGGCCCTGGAGGCGGCCCTCGGGGGCGCCCCGCCCGCCCGGCCCGCCGCCCCCGGCCCGCCGGCGCCCCGGGACCTGGTCACCATCCCCGACACCCCGTACGACAGCACCCTGTGGACGGACTCGGACGACGAAGGCCTCGGCGCCCGCGACCGCCGCGCACCCTGACCCGCGCGCATCTCCCGGACCTCACCCGATCCCACTCCACCCCGGAGTCCCCGTTGGCCACAGGTACCGAACCACCGCCCGCCGGCACGGGCGTGCGCGGAGCCGGCCGGGCCGCCATCCGCGCCCGCCATCTGCGCACCGACCGCTGGTGGCTCGCCCCCGCCCTCACCGCGGCGGGGCTCCTCGCGTTCGTCGTCTACTCGTCCTGGCGTGCCTTCGCGAACGCCGGCTACTACGCGGCGCCCTACGTCTCGCCGTTCTACTCGCCCTGCCTCGCCGAGAACTGCGTCCCGATGAAGGGCGGGCCGAACTGGGAGGTCTTCGGCAGCTGGTGGGGGCTGTCGCCCGCGCTGCTGATCCTGGTCTTCCCGCTGGGCTTCCGGCTGACCTGCTACTACTACCGCAAGGCCTACTACCGGGGCTTCTGGGCGTCGCCCCCGGCCTGCGCGGTCGCCGAGCCGCACCGCAGGTACACCGGCGAGACCCGCTTCCCGCTGATCCTCCAGAACGCCCACCGGTACTTCTTCTACGCCGCGCTGCCGGTCGCCGCGATCCTCACCTACGACACCGTGCTGGCCTTCCGCGACGAGCACTACGCCTGGGGACACATGGGGCTCGGCACCGTGGTGCTGCTGGTGAACGCCGTGCTGATCTGGGCGTACACCCTCTCCTGCCACTCCTGCCGGCACATCGTCGGCGGCCGGCTGCGGCACTTCTCGCGGCATCCGGTGCGCTACCGGCTGTGGAGCTGGGCGGGCCGGCTCAACGCCCGCCACATGCAGCTGGCCTGGGCCTCGCTGTTCAGCGTCGGTCTCGCGGACCTCTACGTGTACCTCGTCGCCACCGGCGTCTTCGACGATCCGCGCTTCTTCTAGGCCCCAGCGGTTCCGGGCCCCTACGGAAGGTTGCCCTCCGGCATGACTCAGCTCGAACGCCAGCAGTGGGACGTGGTCATCGTGGGTGCGGGCGGCGCCGGCCTGCGCGCCGCGATCGAGGCGCGCGAGCGGGGCGCGCGCACCGCCGTGGTGTGCAAGTCGCTCTTCGGCAAGGCCCACACGGTCATGGCCGAGGGCGGTATCGCCGCGTCCATGGGCAACGTCAACGACCACGACTCCTGGCAGGTCCACTTCCGCGACACCATGCGCGGCGGGAAGTTCCTCAACCAGTGGCGGATGGCCGAGCTGCACGCCCGTGAGGCCCCCGAGCGGGTGTGGGAGCTGGAGACCTGGGGCGCGCTCTTCGACCGGACGGCGGACGGGCGGATATCCCAGCGGAACTTCGGCGGCCACGAGTACCCGCGCCTCGCCCACGTCGGCGACCGCACGGGCCTGGAGCTGATCCGCACCCTCCAGCAGAAGATCGTCTCGCTCCAGCAGGAGGACCGGGAGACGTACGGCGACCCGGAGGCGAGGCTCAAGGTCTTCCAGGAGTGCACGGTCACCCGGATCCTCAAGGACCCGGCGCCCGGGCGGGGCGGGGCGGTGGCCGGGACGTTCTGCTACGAGCGCGAGACCGGCCGCTTCTTCGTCCTGGAGGCGCCCGCCGTGGTGCTGGCCACCGGCGGCATCGGCAAGTCCTTCAAGGTGACCTCCAACTCCTGGGAGTACACGGGCGACGGCCACGCGCTGGCGCTGCTCGCGGGCGCGCCGCTGCTCAACATGGAGTTCGTGCAGTTCCACCCCACCGGGATGGTCTGGCCGCCGTCGGTGAAGGGGATCCTCGTCACCGAGTCGGTGCGCGGCGACGGCGGGGTGCTGCGCAACTCCGAGGGCCGGCGCTTCATGTTCGACTACGTGCCCGACGTCTTCAAGGAGAAGTACGCCGAGTCCGAGGAGGAGGGCGACCGCTGGTACGAGGACCCCGACGCCAACCGGCGCCCGCCCGAGCTGCTCCCCCGTGACGAGGTCGCCCGCGCGATCAACGCCGAGGTGAAGGCGGGCCGGGGCTCCCCGCACGGGGGCGTGTTCCTGGACGTCTCCACCCGGATGCCGGCCGAGACGATCCGCCGGCGGCTGCCGTCCATGTACCACCAGTTCAAGGAGCTGGCGGACGTCGACATCACCGCCGGGCCCATGGAGGTCGGGCCGACCTGCCACTACGTGATGGGCGGCATCGCCGTCGACTCGGACACCGCGGCGGCCGTCGGGGTACCGGGCCTGTTCGCGGCCGGCGAGGTGGCGGGCGGGATGCACGGCTCCAACCGCCTCGGCGGGAACTCCCTCTCCGACCTGCTCGTCTTCGGCCGCCGGGCCGGTCTGCACGCCGCCGCACTCGCCGCGGCGCACCCGGACCGGCCGTCGGTGGACGAGGCGGAGGTGGCGGCGGCCGCCGCCGAGGCGCTGGCCCCCTTCGGCGCCGCGACCGGCACCGAGGGCGCCCCGGAGAACCCGTACACCCTCCACCAGGAGCTCCAGCAGACGATGAACGACCTGGTGGGGATCATCCGGCGGGCCGGCGAGATGGAGCAGGCCCTCGAACGGCTGGCCGCGCTGCGCGAGCGGGCCGCCCGAGCCGGGGTGGAGGGGCACCGCCAGTTCAACCCCGGCTGGCACCTCGCCCTGGACCTGCGGAACATGCTGCTGGTCAGCGAGTGCGTCGCCCGCTCCGCGCTGGAGCGCACCGAGAGCCGCGGCGGCCACACCCGGGAGGACCACCCCGTCATGGAGCGGTCCTGGCGCCGGGTGAACCTGGTGTGCCGCCTCGCCCCGCCGCCGGGCGGCACGGACGGCGCCGCCGTCGTGCTCGAACGCCGGGAGACCGATCCCGTCCGCCCCGACCTGCTCGCCCTCTTCGAGAAGGAGGAGCTGGTCAAGTACCTCGCCGAAGAGGAGCTCACCGCATGAGCACGTACGACGCGCGCTTCCGGGTGTGGCGGGGCGACGCCGAGGGCGGCGGCCTGGAGGACTTCACCGTGGAGGTGAACGACGGCGAGGTGGTGCTCGACATCGTCCACCGGCTCCAGGCCACCCAGGCCCCCGACCTCGCCGTCCGCTGGAACTGCAAGGCGGGCAAGTGCGGCTCGTGCAGCGCGGAGATCAACGGCCGCCCCCGGCTGCTCTGCATGACCCGCATGTCGGTCTTCGACCGCGGGGAGACCGTCACGATCACCCCGCTGCGCGCCTTCCCCGTGGTGCGGGACCTGGTGACGGACGTGTCCTTCAACTACGCCAAGGCCCGCGAGATCCCCGCGTTCGTGCCCCCGGCCGGGCTGGAGCCCGGCGCCTACCGGATGCGTCAGGTGGACGTGGAGCGCTCGCAGGAGTTCCGCAAGTGCATCGAGTGCTTCCTGTGCCAGGACACCTGTCACGTGGTGCGCGACCACGAGGAGAACAAGGAGGCCTTCGCCGGGCCGCGCTTCCTGATGCGGGTGGCCGAGCTGGACATGCACCCGCTGGACGCCGCCGCCGAGCGGGGCCTGGACCGGCGGGCGACCGCGCAGGACGAGCACGGGCTCGGCTACTGCAACATCACCAAGTGCTGCACCGAGGTGTGCCCGGAGTCCATCGCCATCACCGACAACGCCCTGATCCCGCTGAAGGAGCGGGCCGTGGACCGCACGTACGACCCGCTGGTGTGGCTGGGGAACCGGATCCGGCGGCGCGGGGAGCGCGACGCGGAGTCGTAGGGCCCTGCCGTCCGGCGCGACGCGGAGGCGGAAGGCATCCCGTCCGGCGCGACGCGGAGGCGCAGGGCCTGCCGCCCGGATCGTGGCGGGCTCGCGCGCCCTGATCTGATCCGGACGAGAGACTCCAGCCCGTCCGGTCGCGGGCCCCCAAACACGGACATAGCCTCCCGTATGTGACACGGACAGCCACGCATGCCCTGCTCGCGGCACTGGTGGCGGCGTGGTGGCTGATCGTGCCCGCCGCCGTCGGCGCACGTGCCGACGACCCCGTCGAGCTCTCCCGGCAGGGACAGATCACCGACCGGGTCGACGCCCTCGGCGACCGCGAGCCCGCGGTCGCCACGGCCCTGGACCGCCTCTACGACGACCAGCGCCTCCAGCTGTTCGTGGTCTACGTGGACGGCTTCTCCGGCCTCGACGCCCCCCAGTGGGCCGCCCGCACGGCGGACCGCAACGGTCTCGGCGAGAGCGACGTCCTGCTCGCCGTCGCCACCGGGGACCGGCAGTACGCCTACTGGGTCGACGACGGCTCCCGGCTGACGGACGCACAGCTCGCCGACGTCGCGCGCACCGGCATCGAGCCGGCCCTGCGCGAGAACGACTGGGCGGGCGCGGCGATCGGCGCGGCCGACGGCTACGGGGCCGTCCTCGCCGGGCGGCCCGTCCCCGAGGTCGCCGTCACCCCCGGCGAGGCGGACCCCGGCGGCGCCGGAGCCGAGGTCGGCGCGGGCGACCTGGTGCTTCCCGTCGCGGTCGTCGGCGGCGCCGGCGCACTGGCCGCGTACGCCTGGGTCAAGCGGCGGCGGCGCACCGAGACCCGCACCACCCCCCGCGGCGGTCAGGAGGGCTGGGGCGAGGCGCGGCCCGTCCCGCTGGAGGAGCTCGACGGCCGGGCCCGGCAGGCCCTCGTCGACACCGACGACGCACTGCGCACCAGCCGGGAGGAGCTCGGCTTCGCCGTCGCCCAGTTCGGCGAGGAGGCGGCGAAGCCGTTCACCGCGGCGGTGGAGCAGGCCCAGGCGGAACTCACCAGCGCCTTCCGGGTGCGCCAGCAGCTCGACGACGCGTACCCGGAGGACGAGACGGGCCGCCGGGCCATGCTCGACGAGATCCTCGCCCGGTGCGCCGAGGCCAACCGCCGGCTCGACGCCGAGTCGGCCGACTTCGACCGGCTGCGCGACCTGGAGCGGAACGCGCCGCAGGCCCTGGCCGCGGCGCGCGCCGCGCTCGGCGGCGTCGACGGCCGGATGATCAGCGCCGGGGCGGCCCTCGGCGTGCTGCGCGAACGCTACGCGCCGACCGCCTCCGCGCCCGTCGGCGGAGCCGTGGACGAGGCGCAGGACCGGCTGGAGTTCGCCGCCCGCTCGCTCGACGAGGCGGACCGGGCTCTCGGCGCCGGTGAGCGCGGGGCGGCCGCCGTCCAGGTGCGCGCCGCCGAGGGCGCCGTCGCCCAGGCCGGGCTGCTGGTCGACGCGGTGGACCGCCGGGCCACGGAACTCGCGGAGGCCGCCGGCCGGCTGCCCGGGGCGCTCACCGAGACCGAGACCGACCTGGCGGAGGCGCGCGGACTCCTCGCCGGCACCCCGGAGGGGGTGTCCACCGCCGCCCTCCAGGGACGCGTCGCCCGTGCCGGGACGGTGGCCGAGGAGGTGCGGCGGGAGATCGAGGCGGGTCCGTACGACCCGATCGACGCCCTGCGCCGCGTGGAGGAGGCCGACGCGGCACTGGACGAGGCGCTGGCGTCCGCCCGCGAGGACGAACAGGGCACCCGCCGGGCCCGCGCGCTGCTGGACCGCGCGCTCCTCGGAGCCCGCGCGGCGGTCGGCGCGGCCGCCGACTACATCGCCACCCACCGGGGAGCCGTCGGCAGCGAGGCGCGCACCCGGCTCGCCGAGGCGCAGCGGCGGCTCGCACGGGCCGAGGCCCTGTCGGGCGGCGACGGCGGGACGGGAACGGATCCGCAGGCGGCGCTGCTGGAGGCGCAGCACGCGGACGCGATGGCCCAGCAGGCGCACACGCTCGCGGAGAACGACGTACGGGGTTACGGCTCCGGCTTCGGCGGCCCCGGGGGGTTCGGGGGGCCGGGCGGGTTCGGCGGCGGGGGGCGGGGCGGCGGCCTGGGCGGCGCGGTCCTCGGCGGGATCATCCTCGGCGGCGTGCTCGGCGGGGGCAGGGGGCCCGGCGGCGGGGGTTTCGGCGGCGGGCCGGGCAGCTTCGGCGGCGGGGGGACCCGCGGGCGGATGGGCGGCGGCCGCTTCTGACCACCCGCAGGCAGCGCCCCTGCGGTTCCTCGACACCGTGCACGCAAGGAGAGACCCGATGACCAAGCAGACCATCCTCGGCCGCGTGGCCCAGCTGGCGAAGGCCAACATCAACGCCCTGCTCGACCAGGCCGAGGATCCGCAGAAGATGCTCGACCAGCTGATCCGCGACTACGCGAACAACATCGCCGAGGCGGAGGCGGCCGTCGCCTCCACCATCGGCAATCTGCGGCTGCTGGAGCAGGACCACCGGGAGGACGTGGACGCCGCTAAGGAGTGGGGCGGCAAGGCGCTCGCGGCCAGCCGCAAGGCCGACGAACTGCGCGCGGCCGGGAAGGACGCCGAGGCGGACACCTTCGACAACCTGGCGAAGGTCGCGCTCGGCAGGCAGCTCGGGTCGGAGAAGGAGGCCCGTACCGCGGAGCCGTCCATCGCCTCGCAGACGGAGGTCGTCGACAAGCTCAAGACGGGCCTGACGCAGATGAAGGAGAAGCTGCGCGAGCTCCAGGCGAAGCGGGACGAGCTGGTGGCGCGTGCGACGTCCGCGCAGGCGCAGAACCGCATGATGGACGCGGTGAAGAGCATCGACGTCCTCGACCCGACCAGCGAGCTCAGCCGCTTCGAGGACAAGGTGCGCCGCGAGGAGGCACGGGCGATGGGGAAGCAGGAGCTGGCGGCGTCCTCCCTGGACGCGCAGTTCGAGCAGCTGGACGACGCGGAGGACGACGCGGAGATCGCGGCACGGCTGGCGGCCCTGAAGGCCGCCTGACGCACGGGCGCGGGGGGCGCGGCGGCACCGGTACGGGCGCCGCCGCGCCCCCGCCGGCAGCACATGCGCGGTCGGGACGGGCGCCGGCCGGGGCAGGGGCGGTCAGCGCGGGGGCGGTCAGGGCAGGCACCGTCGGAACACGCTGAGCGGCGGGCCGTCAGAACATGCTGAGCAGCTGGTCCACCGTCGGCTCCGCGGGCTCCCCGTCCGGGAGGCCGAGTTCGAACCAGACCGTCTTGCCCCGCGGGGTGCGCCGTGAGCCCCAGCCCGCGCTGAGCAGGCCGACGAGCTGCAGTCCGCGGCCGCCCTCGTCGGTGTCGCGGGCCCTCCTGCGGCGCGGCTGGACCAGTCCCGCGTCCCACACCTCGCAGACGAGGGTGCGGTCGCGCAGCAGCCGGAGCCGGATCTCGCCCTCGCCGTAGCGCAGCGCGTTGGTGACGAGTTCGCTGACGAGCAGCTCGACCGTGTCCACCAGGCCCTCGAGGTCCCAGGAGACGAGCTGGGCGCGGGTCAGCTCGCGGGCGCGGCCCACCGAGCGCGGCTCGCGCGGCAGCCGCCAGTCGCCGACCGCCTCGGCCGGCAGCCCCTGGATACGGGCCATCAGCAGGGCGATGTCGTCCTCGCCGTGGCGGGTGTCGAGGCGGCCGAGCACCTGGTCGCAGACGTCCTCCAGGACCGGGCCGGGGTCCGTGAGGGCGTCGCGGAAGGCCTGCAGCCCCTCGTCGAGGGGGTGGTCGCGGGACTCGACCAGCCCGTCGGTGTAGAGCGCGAGCAGGGCGCCCTCCGGCAGCTCGACCTGCACTTCCTCGAAGGGTTCGCCGCCCACGCCGAGCGGCATCCCGGGCGGCACGTCGAGCAGCAGCGCCTCCTCGCCCGGTTCGACGAGGACGGGCGGCAGATGGCCGGCGTTGGCGAAGGTGCAGCGCCGGGTGACCGGGTCGTAGACGGCGTAGACGCAGGTGGCCAGGTAGACCTCGGAGAGGTCGGCCTCCCGGGAGCTGCCGGGGCGGGGCGGAGCGGCGGACGCTCCCGAGCGGCGGAGCTGGGAGGGCGTGCCGGGGCCCCCGAGCCCGCGGGCGATCTCGTCGAGCGCGGAGAGCACCTCGGCGGGCTCCAGGTCGAGCAGCGCCAGGGTGCGGACGGCGGTGCGCAGTTCGCCCATGGCGACGGCGGCGCGCAGGCCCCGGCCCATGACGTCGCCGACGACGAGGGCGGTGCGGTGCCCGGGGAGCTCGATGACGTCGAACCAGTCGCCGCCGACCTCGGTGGTCGTCGTGCCGGGCAGGTAGCGGCAGGCGATGTCGAGACCGGCCGCCTCCGGGTCGCCCGGGGGCAGCAGGCTGCGCTGGAGGATGAGGGCCCGCTCGTGCTCGCGGCGGTAGAGGCGGGCGTTGTCGATGCAGACGGCGGCGCGGGCGGCGAGTTCGACGGCGAGGGCGCGGTCGCGCTCGCCGAAGGGTTCGCTGCCCTTGGCCCGGGCGAACTGGACCAGGCCGACGACCGTGTCGTGGGCGACCATCGGCACGGCGAGCGTCGACTGCACGAGACTCCCCTCGCCGCCGGGGACGGTGCGCACGGTCGCGGTCCGCAGGGCCCCGGCGCAGGGCGAGTTGAACGGGAAGCGGTGGACCTCGCCGACCGCGGCCGGTGCGGAGCCGTCGGGCACGCAGTCGGGGGTGGTCAGCAGCGGGGCGTCGGAGACGGCGCTGGCGAAGGCGACCCGGCGCAGTGCGGCGCTGCCGCCGCCGTAGCTCTCGGCGTGCGCGGAGCCGTACTGGCCGGGCGGCGCCTCGTCGCCGGTGAGCAGGGACTGGTAGAGGTCGACGGAGGCCAGGTCGCAGAAGCCGGGCACGGCGACGTCGAGGAGTTCGCGGGCGGTGGTCTCCAGGTCCAGGGAGTTGCCGATGCGGGCGCCGGCCTCGTTGAGGATCGCGAGGTTGCGCCGGGCGTTGGCGGCCTCCCGGGCGGCGCTGTGACGGCGGGTCACGTCGGTGCCGAGTCCGGCCACGCCGACGGGCCTGCCGGATCCGCCGTGCACGCGGTAGAGGTTGATGGACCAGTGCCTGCGGTCGCTGCTGCCGGGGGCGGTGCCCGTGATCTGCAGGTCGGTGACGGGGTCGCCGGTCTCCAGGACGCGGCGCAGGGCGGCGTCCATCCGGTCGGCCTCGGGACGGGAGAGGTAGTCGTGGACCGTGCGTCCGCGGTGCTCCTCGGCGACACCGCCGAAGACGGCGGCGAACCGGCGGTTGGTCCGCTGCACGGTGAGATCGGTGCCGAAGAGCAGGAATCCGAAGGGAGATTGGCCGAATATCGCCTGCGATGCGGCGAGATCGCTCTCGATGCGGCGGAGTGCCCGTACATCGACGACGATGCAGACCGCTCCGGGCCGGCCGTCGCCCGTGTCGCTCGGCATCACGTAGATCTCGGCGATCCCCTCGGCGTGTTCACCGCCCGGGGCACGGAACGGGACGAGACCCGTCCACTCCCGGCCGTCGAGGATCTCGGCCACCGTGCGACGGGCGCGCGACCTCAGTTCGGCGGGGAGGAACGCCTGGACCGGGTCCTTGCCTCTGACCTGGTCGGCCGTGACGCCGAACAGTTCGGCGGCACGCCTGCTCCACTGGTCGACCAGGCCGTCGGCACCGATCGAGAACGACGCGACCTTGATGTAGTCGTAGATCGAGCCAGGCGGGCTGCTCTGCCACACGACGCCGCTCGCCGTCCCAGGTATCTCGCTCACGCGACCGTCCCCTCCAGCTCACCGCACCGGACCGGCCATGACCGCAGTATTCAGCACTACGGCCCGCGCCGACACGGCGTTCACGATCACAGAGAGGTCTCGTTCATTTCCGGCCGAGTTCTCCGTGATCGTCGTCCCTGACGGACTCCTAACCCGTCAGAGGCAGCTCGAACCACACCGTCTTGCCCGTCCTGCCCCGGCGGGTGCCCCATCTGCGGGCCGAACATGCGACCAGATACAGCCCTCTGCCGCCCTCGTCCTCGGGGCGGGCGGCCCGCTCGGTGGGGAGGTCGGGCACCGGGTCGGAGACCTCGACGAGCAGGGCCGGCGGGACGCCGTTCTCGCGGCGCCGCGCGAGACGTACGCCGATGGGTCCGGCCGTGTAGCGCTGGGAGTTGGTCACCAGTTCGCTGACCAGCAGCACCGTCACGTCACCGATCTCGGCGTCCAGCTTCCAGGCGCGAAGGGTGTCACGGACGGCGTGGCGGGCGGCGCGCACCGCGTCCGGCTGCGCCGGGAAGCTCCACTCGGCGCATTCGCCGTCGGTGCCGATCACGCCGATCACTTCCGATCGCCAGCGGACCCGCGCCCGTTTTCGGGGGGTTAATGGGCACATACCCGTTTCGGGGTCCGGTTACCGCGCGTGGGCGCACGGAGGGGGCACCGATGCATACGGGATGCGTACGCGGGCGCTTCGCGCCCCTTCACCTCGCGCGCGCCCCCCAGCTCACCGCGACGGGAAGGCGCCGCGCGTGACGCGGAGCCGGACGACCGGGCGGACGGAACGCGGGCCCGGGGTCGCAGCCGGCCGTTCCCGCTCCCCCGGGACCGCGCAGCCCGCCGTTCACACGCCCCCGGGACCGCGGCCCGCCGGGCGCTCCGCGGACAGCCCGGCCACCGCGGCGACGGCCGGCCGGTCCTGGTCGAGCCAGTCGACGTCGTCCAGCTCGTGCGGACCGAGCCAGCGCAGCGCGTCGTGGTCCTCGAGGGGGCGCGGCTCGCCGGAGAGCAGGCGGACGGTCCACACCCGGAGCACGTAGCCGGGCTTCAGCGGCCACTCGCCGGGGACGCGCTCCACCGGCTCCGTCTCGACGCCCAGTTCCTCGCGCAGTTCGCGCACCAGCGCCTGCTCGGGGCTCTCCCCCGGTTCGAGTTTGCCGCCGGGGAGCTCCCAGCGCCCCGCCAGTTCCTCGGGCGCGCTGCGCCGGGCGGCGAGCAGCCGCCCCCGGTCATACACGGCTCCCGCCACCACCACGCGATCACTCATGCGCCGGAGCGTACTTCGCCGCGGCGCGGCACCGGCGACCGGACGGCGACGGCAGGGGCCGCCACCGCCGCCGACGACGCGCCGGGGACGCCCGCGGACCGGGAATCCGGCGCGCCGTCAGACCAGGCGGACGGTACGGGGCTTCAGCGGCCGGGCCGCGACCGGGCAGCGCTTCAGCGGCCGGGCTGCGGCCGGCCGATCGGCTCGACCCAGTAGAGCTGCTCGTGGCCGCGGGAGTCGAGGCCGTCGGCGATCCGCTGGGCCTCGTCCCGGGTCGCGTACCGGCCGACGCGGTAGCGGTTGCCGTTGCCGTCCCGGCGCACGATCTGCCACGGGAGAGCGGCGTTCACATCCGTCATCGCACCCCTCCCCCACGCCTGGTCGAGCCGAGCATCCCTAATCTCTGACAGGAAACCGCGCTGCGCATATGCCCAAGCGTACGCCTGACCTTCACTGAGCGAACACGGGTTTTCACAAAGAGACAGCGAAAGGGGCGCATCCGGCTGGATACGCCCCTTCACGGCCTTCCCTCGCACCCGCACACCGCGGACGCGGGCCCGTCACCGCACGGGCAGGTGGTACGCGACGCGGTACCGGTCGGCGGGCACCACGACGTCCGCGGTCTCGACCGCGCGGCCCGACGCGTAGTAGGTCCGCTCGACCACCATCACCACATGGCCGGGCACCCCGCCCAGCGTCAGCAGCTCCTCCGCGAGGCCCGGACGGGCGCCCACCTGCTCCACCACGTTGTCCACCACGACGTCGATCGCGGCCATCCGCTCCACCACCCCGCAACCGCCGAGCGGCCCCTCCTCGGGGAGCATCACCGGCGTCCGGCCGGTGACCTCCAGGGGCTCCCAGGAGGTCGAGATCATCATGGGCTCGCCGGCGTCCCGGTAGAGGTAGCGGGTGCGCATCACGCGGTCGCCCAGCTGGATGCCGAGCCGGGCGGCCGTCTCCGGGCCCGCACCCTCCTGCTCGCTGCTCGACTCCCAGGTGCCGCGCACCCCGTCCTCCGCCTGCTCCTGCCGGAACGGGCTCGCCCCGGACGGCGGCCGGAACCCCGAGCGGCTGACCCGGCGCGGCACGGGGCGCTCGCGCACGTACGTCCCCGAACCGGAACGGCCCTCGACGAGACCCTCGGCCATGAGCACCTTGCGCGCCTCCAGGGCGACGGTGTCGGAGACGCCGTACTCCTCGCGGATGCGGGCCTGCGAGGGCAACCGGGTGTGCGGCGGCAGCGAGCCGTTGACGATCTTCTCCCGCAGATCGCTCGCAACGCGCAGATAGGCGGGCTGCTCACCGAATGTCACTGGCCACTCCCAACAGGTTGACAGACTGCGACAGCCTCGCAACCGTGGGTTGTCGGCCGCAAGTGCAGGCCACTGTTTCACTCGATGTGATGACTTGCCGGTGACCGAGGGTTTACCGGCGGTACCTCCGCGATCGGGCGCAGACCTATTGACCTCAATGGTCCAGACCAATACCTTCTGCGTGCACGCACGTCTCAGCTCCTCCCCCGTCCGGTCCACGCACAGGAACGAGCAAGCGCCCATGCGTCGAAACACCCTTGTCCGTACGGCAGTCGCCGTCGGCTCCCTCTCTCTCATCGCCGCCCTCTCGCCCGGTGCCGCGTCCGCGGCGGGCGAGAGGTCCCCCGGGCACGGGGACCGTCACGAACGGGCCGACCTCAAGCGGGTCGGCTACTTCACCCAGTGGGGCGTCTACGGCCGGGACTTCCAGGTCAAGGACATGGACACCAGCGGCCAGGCCGGCCGCCTCACCCACATCAACTACGCCTTCGGCAACGTGAGCGCCGACGGCAAGTGCTTCACCGGCAACATCCCGGGCGAGGCCGACGCCTGGGCGGACTACGCCCGGCCGCTCGACGCCGCGGACTCCGTGGACGGCGTCGCCGACACCGCCGAGCAGCCCCTCGCCGGCAACTTCAACCAGCTGCGCGAGCTGAAGGCCAAGCACCCGGGCCTGAAGGCGATGATCTCGCTCGGCGGCTGGAGCTGGTCCACGCACTTCTCCGACGCGGTGCGCACACCCGAGTCCCGCAAGGCCCTGGTCGCCTCCTGCATCGACCTCTACATCAAGGGCAACCTGCCCGTCGACGGCGCCCGCGGCGGCCAGGGCGCGGCGGCCGGGGTCTTCGACGGCATCGACCTCGACTGGGAGTGGCCCGGTTCCGCGGGCGACACCGACACCGTCTACCGGCCGGAGGACAAGAAGAACTTCACCGCGCTGGTCCGCGAGTTCCGCGTCCAGCTCGACGCGTACGAGAAGGCGCAGGCGAAGCAGCACGGCGGCAAGCGCAAGCACTACGAGCTCAGCGCGTTCGTGCCGACCGCGCCCGCGAAGATCGACGCCGGCTTCGAAGTAGCGAAGATCATGCGCGACTTCGACTTCGTGAACCTCCAGGGCTACGACTTCCACGTCTCCGGCGAGTCCACCACCGCCCAGCAGTCCGCGCTGTTCGCACGCGGCGACTTCAGCGTGGACCAGACCGTCCGCGACTGGCTGCGCCGTGGCGCGCCGGCGCACAAGCTGGTGGTCGGGATGCCGTTCTACGGCCAGGGCTGGACGGGGGTGACCGGCGGCGGGGACGGCCTGGGGCAGCCCGCCACCGGACCGGCGCCGGCGACCTGGGCGGCCGGTTACGAGGACTACAAGGCCCTGAAGAAGCTGGCGGACTCGGGGACGTACAAGGTGCACCGCAACCTGCTGGGCGGGCACGCGTGGCTCTTCGACGGCACCACACTGTGGACGTACGACGACCCGCAGGTGCTGCGCGTCAAGTCCGCCTACGTCAGGGCGATGGGGCTCGGCGGCGCGATGTTCTGGTCGCTCGACGGCGACACCGCGGACGGCGAACTCACGGCGGCCGTCGACCGCGGCCTCGGGCGCCGCTGACGGCCCGCGGGCGACGGCCCGGCCGGTGACCACGGCCCCGCACACCCGCCCCCGGCGGGCGGTGTGCGGGGCCGTCCGACAGGCGGGACCGGCGTCGGCTCAGACGCCGGTCCCGCCGCCCGTCGCCTCCCCCGCGCCGCCGTCCTCGAACGAGCCGGTGAGCTTGCCCTCGGTGGCGGCCAGGGCGCACGTGACGGTCCGGTCGCCGAGCGACCAGCTCTCCCGGGTGGGCAGGAAGTAGTAGTTGGCCACGTGGGAGGGCAGGGCGGACGGATCGGGGACGTAGGCGTCGCTGATGTCGTTGCAGCGCCGTTCCATCGCCGCGTCGGCCGCCGCCGACGCCGGGTAGCCGTCCGACTCGTCGAGCCGGTAGCTGCCGGTGACCTCCGCGTCGTGCGGCGTCGCGCAGTCCTTGGTGGGGACGGACGAGGTCTCGGTCTCGTCCGGCACCTCGGTACCGGGGATGTCGAAGCACTCCCCCTTCTTCAGGTCGAAGGGGCTGCTCGCGTCGGACGCCTCCGCCATCCCCTCCTTGAAGTCGCGCCATGCCTCGCCCGCCCCGCCGGTGACGATCGAGACGAGCAGCAGCAGGGTGCTGAGCGAGGAGAGCACGATGCCGGCGACGGCCATCCCCTTGCCGTTCTGGCCCCTGCGCCGGATCTGGGCGAGCGCGACCAGGCCGAGGACGAGGCCGAGCGGCGGGATGCAGCAGACGATGCCGAGCACCAGCGAGGCGATGGAGAGGCCGTTGTACGTCGGCCGCTGCGGCGGCTGGGGGTAGCCGGTGTACGGTCCCGGCTGCCCGTAGGGCCCGTAGGGCGGGTACTGGCCGTACGGCTGCGCGGGCGGCTGCGGCGGCGCGGGAGCCGACGGAGGCTGCGGCTGCGGGCGGGGCACGCCCCAGGGCTGCTGGGCGTACGGGTCCTGCGGGTTCGGCTGCCCGCCCTGGGCTGCGGGGTCCACGGCTCGTTGCTCCTCGGGTCGTTCGTGCGCCTGCGCACGGGCGCGCGGATCATACGACGAAACGTGCGCAGGGTGGGAACGAAGGGAGAAGTCCGGCCTCCGGGCGGCCGGGCCGCGGGGATCCGGGGCCGTCGCGTTCGCGCGGCCGCGGGACTCCCGCGCGGCGGCCGTCCGTGCCGGGCCCGCGTGCCGGGCCCGCGTGCGGAAAGGGGCGGCCGCGGGCGGCCGCCCCTTCCGTACGGGCGTGGATCAGAGATCAGGCGTCACCGCCCGGACCCCTCAGAACTGGAGCGACCAGGCATCGATCTTGCCCGTGTCGTAGGAGGCGTTGTCGCCCACGCGCAGCTTCCAGACGCCGTTGGCCACCTCGGTGGAGGCGTTGACGGTGTACGTGGTGATCACGTTGTCCGCGCTGCCGCCGGAGCCGTAGGCCTTCAGGTTGTAGACCGTGCCGTCGGGGGCGACCAGGTCGACGCGCAGGTCACCGATGTAGGTGTGCTTGATGTCGACCGAGACGGCGAGGTTCGAGGGCGCGTTGCCCGTCACGCCGCTGACGGTGACCGGCGACTCGACGGTGGCGTTGTCGCTGATGGTGTAGTCACCGGTGTTCTCGAACTTCGGTCCGGGCGGGGGCGTGGTGCCGCCGCCGCCGACGTTCAGCAGGCGGTTCGGCGAGCCGGTGCCCGGGTTGGTGACCTTGCCCAGCACGGCGGCGCTGTTCAGGGCCGAGGCGACCTGGGCCGGGGTGGCCGTCGGGTTGCCGTCGAGGTACAGCGCGGCGGCGCCCGCGACGTGCGGGGTGGCCATGGAGGTGCCGGAGATCGTGTTCGTCGCCGTGTCGTTCGTGTTCCAGGCCGACTTGATCGACGAGCCGGGGGCGAAGATGTCCACCGAGCTGCCGTAGTTGGAGAAGCTGGAACGGGCGTCGGTGCTCGTGGTGGAGCCGACGGTGATGGCCTCGGCGACCCGCGCGGGCGAGTAGTTGGCGGCGTTGGCGCCGTCGTTGCCGGCGGCGACCGCGTAGGTGATGCCGGAGGCGATCGAGTTGCGGACGGCCTCGTCGAGGACGCTGTCCACCCCGCCGCCGAGGCTCATGTTGGCGACGGCCGGCTTGACCGCGTTCTGCGTCACCCAGTCGATGCCCGCGACGACCTGCTCGGTCGTGCCGGACCCGGAGTTGTCGAGCACCCGGACGCCGACGATCTTGGCCTTCTTGGCCACGCCGTAGGAGGACCCGGCGACGGTACCGGCGACGTGCGTGCCGTGACCGTGGCCGTCCTGCGCCGTGTTGTCGTTGTCGATGGCGTCGTAGCCGTTGGACGCGCGGCCGCCGAAGTCGCTGTGGCTGATGCGGACACCGGTGTCGATGACGTACGCCGTGACGCCCTCGCCGCCCGGGTCCGGGTAGGTGTAGCTGGAGTTGAGCGGGAGCGACTGCTGGTCGATCCGGTCCAGGCCCCAGGACGGCGGGTTCGGCTGGGTGCCCGTGATCTTGAAGACACGGTTCTGCACGACGGACTCGACTGCCGGGTCCGCCGCGAACTTCTTGGCCTGCGCCTCGGAGAGCTGGACCGAGTAGCCGTTGACGGCCGACTGGAAGGTCCGCTTGATCTTCGCACCGTACTCCGCCGCGAGGGCCTTGCCCTCGCTGGAGCCCGCGTCGGCCGCGGACTCGTCGAGCGTCACGATGTAGCTGCCCTTGACGGCGCCGGGAGCACCGGCGTTCTCGATGACGCCGACGGCCGACGGCTCGTCGGCGGAGGCCGGAAGGGCGGCAGCCGTGCCGGCCACGAGGGCGGCGACGGCTATGGCGCTGGCCGCGGCGATTCTTCGCCGCGAATCACGCATCACAGACATGTGAGGGGTCCTCCTCATAGGTGGTGCGTTGCTGTGGGGGTCGCGGCAGGAGGACGACAGGGTCATGCCAACGAGGCGGCTTCACCTCGTCGACCCCCTCCGTCCACCTGCCGAGCGAAAGATTGACCGATCCATAGGAATCGCACAAGAGGCCGGGGCGCCCTGAAACACAAGCGCCACACGGCTGCCATGCCCATCCCCCATGACGCGCTCCCACTGCCCCCACTGCGCAAGCTACTGGCCGGTCGATTCTGCCACCTGATCCCGCCCCGGCCGCCGCGACCCCCTCGACCTCGGCTTTCCCGCCGGCAAGCACCTCCGGTGGCCGCACGGTTTCGGCCACCTTCGACGGGCCGTCAGGAAACGGGCACGGACAACGGGTGGCGGGTGGCGAGACGGGTCCGGGTGTCAGTTCCCCGGGGACGCGGCGGCCCGGGGGCGCGGGCGGTGCGGGGGGTGCCTCTATGTCTTTCGTCAAGGCATCTCTGTCGGGTTTCGGGTGGTTCGGGCTTGGGGGCTATGCGGCGAGCTCGACGTCCGTCGGTGTCCGGGATTCGTAGAAAGTGCCGTCGCGGAGCATGGCGAACAGGACGCTGATGCGTTGGCGGGCGAGGCGGAGGAGGGCCTGGGTGTGGGTCTTGCCGCGGGCGCGTTGCTTGTCGTAGTAGGCGCGGGAGGCCGGGTCGGCGTTCATGCAGGCGAAGGCGGACAGGAACATCGCCCGTTTGAGCTGGCGGTTTCCGCCTCGGGGTGCGTGTTCGCCGTGGATCGAGGTCCCGGACTGCTTCGTGGTGGGGGCGAGGCCGGCGTAGGAGGCGAGGTGGGCGGCGGTGGGGAAGCTGGTGCCGTCGCCGACGGTGACCAGCAGGACGGCGGCGGTCCTGACGCCGACGCCGGGCATCGACGTCAGGACCGGGGAAAGAGGGTGAGCGTCCAGCAAGGCGTTGATCTGGGCTTCCATCGCCCGGCGCTGGGTGTGGACAGCGGCGAGCGAGGCGGCCAGGGAGGGGATGACGATGTCGAGGGTGCCGGTCCCGGGAACGACGACGGTCTGCTCGTCGAGCGCGTTGAAGACATCGTCGATCAGCCGGGTGGCCATGCGCGGGGCCTTGGGGCGGATCAGGTCCACGAGTCTGCGGCGGCCTGCCTTGCGCAGGGCGGCCGGGGATCCGTGGCGCTCCAGCAGCCAGGTGACGGCCTGGTGGTCCAGGCGAGGGCCCAGGACGCGTTCCAGGCTGGGGTGGAACTGGGTGAGCAGGCCGCGTATTCGGTTGGAGGTGCGGGTGGCCTCGGCGGCGAGGTCCTGGTCGAAGCCGACGAGCACGGTGAGCTCGGCGGTGATCTCGTCGGTCAGTTCCAGCGAGCGCAGGGTGTGCGGCATGGTGCGGGCCGCGTCCGCGATGACGGCGGCGTCCTTGGCGTCGGTCTTGGCCTCGCCGGGGTAGAGGTCGGCGATCCGGCGCATCGCGAGTCCGGGCAGGTAGGCGACCTGGCAGCCGGCGTCGCGGGCGACGGTCAGCGGCAGGGCGCCGATGGAGGCGGGCTGGTCCACGACCACCAGGACGGTGCCGAACTTCTCGTTCAGCTTGTCGAGCACGGCCCGCAGCTTCGGCTCGCTGTTGGGCAGCGGTTTATCGAAGACCTTCTTCCCACCCGGGGTGAGCCCATGACCGTGGTGGGCACTCTTGCCGACGTCCAGGCCCAGGAACACGCCCACGTCTTCGATCTCGAACATCGTGCCCCTTCCCAGGGGGTGTTGGCGGTGCAGGCCTCGGCTCGGGTGTCGTGCTCGCGCATCCACGTTATGCAGACCTGCCGCCCGCGAACTGTCCGGCATTGCGCCGGACCGGACGGCGGCCGGACCTCTGATCAGCGTCTCCGACGAACACCCCCGGACCCGGTGACACCACCCCCCAGGTCATGCCTTCGACAGGGGGCAACAGTCATGCCGGACCCGAAGGCCAGCGGCCCCATTGCGGAGCCGCAGAAAACATAACGGGGCGCGGGGGTGCGCCGGGGCGGGAGTGGGAGGTGCGGGCGGGGGCGGGAGGCGCCTTCAGTCGACCGCCGCGCGCTCCTCGCCCGCCACCCCCAGCCGCTCCTGCTCCTCCTCGACGATCCGGCGGGCGAGGTCGGCGTCCGAGACGTCGACCGCGTCCGGAGTGGCCTCGGCCACCGCGCTGCGGCGGGCGTAGGCGTCGAACAGCCGGGTCTTGCCCTCCAGCATCCGCACCATGCGTTCGTCCACGCCCCCCGTGGCGAGGAGCCGGTGCACATGGACCGGCCTGACCTGGCCCATGCGGTGGGCCCTCGCCACTGCCTGGTGTTCGAGGGTCGGCTTGATCTGCGGTTCGCAGAGGACGACGACGGAAGCGGCCTGCATGTTGAGGCCGGTGCCGGCCGCCTGGATCTGCGCCAGCAGCACCGCGGGCCCCGGGGCCCCCGCGAAGTCGTCGACCATCCCCTGCCGCCGCCCGGCCGGGACGGCGCCGGTGAGCGGACCGAACACCGGGGCACCGGCGGCGGACCCGGCGGCCAGCGCCGCCCCCACCACGCCCAGCACATCCCTGAACTGGGAGAAGACCACGGTCTTCTGCCCGTTCTCGCCGGCCTCCCGGACGATCTCACGGAGCCGTTCCAACTTCGCCGAGGTCTCGGGGCGCAGGTAGGCGGCACGGCGCATCGCCATGAAGTTCCCCGCCGCCACGGCCTCGCGGTACGCCTCCTGGTCCGGTTCACTCGGCTCCTCCCACTCGTCGGTGTGCTGGAGGCTGGGGAGTTCGGTGAGCACGTCGTCCTGGTTGCGCCTCAGGTAGACCGGGGCGACCGCCTTGCGGAAGGCGACCGACCCCACCGGCGCGTCCCGTTCGCCGAGCGAGTCCGCCACGCCGTCGTCGAGCATCCGGACCAGGTTGCGGAACTCGGCGACCCGGTTCTCCATCGGGGTGCCGGTCATGAAGAGGACCCGTTCGCAGCGCCCGGCCCACAGGGCGACCGAGCGGGACCGCTTGGTCTGCGGGTTCTTCACGCTGTGCGCCTCGTCGACGACCAGCATGCCGATCTCCCCGCCGCCCGGCGCCGGGAAGCCCCGCAGCGCGTCGAAGGTGGTGACGGCCACCCCGCCCCGCCCCTTCCAGTCGGCGAACGCCTCGTGACGGCCGGGGCCGTGGAGCACCGTGACGGGCAGCGTGCTGCGCGCCTCGATCTCGCGGGTCCAGTTCACGAGGACGCTCGCCGGGCAGACGACCACGAAGTGGCTCTGCCCCTCGGCGGCCAGATGCGTCAGCGCGGCGATCGCCTGGACGGTCTTGCCGAGACCCATCTCGTCGCCGAGCAGCGCCTTTCGCTGCGCGAGCACGAACCGCGCCCCGAACGCCTGGTAGCCGCGCAGGGAGACTCGCCGGTGCGTGTCGTCGAGCCGCTGGGTGCGCACCCGTTCGGCGATCTCCTCCGGCAGGAAGCCCTCGGCGGCCGCCGTGTCCGGCGGCCGGCCGGAGATCTCGGCGAGCAGGCTGTAGTACTCGGCCGACCGGAGTTCGAAGTCCACCCATGCCGCGACGTCGGACGGGGGTCCGCGCAGCAGGTCCACCGATGCCTGCGCGAAGAGCCGGAGTGCGCCGGACTGCTCCGCCTCGTCGGCGAGCGAGCGGATCGCGCCGAGGGCGGCCAGGGCACGCGTCCGCTTCTCCCGCCCGGCGAGCAGCATCCCGAGCCGCCCGGCGGCGGGCCTCGCGTCGTCCAGCAGCGGGGCGAGCCGCTGCGCCAGGGCCCCGGCCCTGTCCACCGCTCGCCGGGCGTCCGGCCCGGCCTCCACCAGGACGTGCAGGGCCGTGACCAGCGCGGTGGTGGCCGGCACCGGCCGGTCCACGTCGATGTGGACGGCCACCGTCTCGTGCACCGCGTCGGACAGCCGGCGGGCCGCGGCGAGGATCTGGTCGACGGTGCGCTGCCCGACGCCGGGGATCTGCCGCAGCCGGTAGGGGCCGGCCGCCAGCACCCGGCCCACGGTGCCGAGGCCGTGCTTCTCGACGGTCCCCAGCCGCAGGCGGCCCTCGGTGACGTCCTGCAGCCGGGCGACGGGGATGGCATCGAGCTCCCGGGCGACCTCCGCGTCGTGCAGCGGCTTCAGCGCCGCCCGCACCGCCTCGACCGCGCGGCCGTGGTCACCCGTGACCGCCCGCGCCGCCTCGTGCAGTCGCGCTCCCCTCGCGACCGTCTCCCGCTCGTCACGCCCCACGCCGCCCCGCCCCTCTCCCGTGCTCCCGGCATCCTCCCACCGCCCGCCGACACCGCGGCGGGCGGCGGGAGGGGGCGCCGGCCCGGAGGTCCGGGGACCACGGTCGCCGGCCGGTGTCGCCTCCGGGGTCCGGAACGGCGGCATCGGCCGACGGCCGGGATCTTCCGTGCCCGCGCGCGGGGACGAAGGCTCACCGGATGCCCTCAGGTCGCGTACGGATCGACCAGCGACAGCGGGGTCCGAGCCACCTCCAGGGCCGACCCGGGAAAGGCGGGTCCAGCGGTGTAGAAGCGGGCACGGGTGCGGCCGACCGGTGTCAGGACCTCGGCCGCGACCAGGTCGCGCAGGTCGCGCTGGGCCCGCTGCAGGCTCAGGTCCTCCGTTCGTTCGTAGCGCGTGCGACGCAACCGCCCGGACATCGCCACGTCGTGCAGGGCGGAGACCACTCTCTCCTCCAGCCCTCGGACCTGCGCGAACTCACCCAGCAGGACCCACACGCGACTCGAACGGTCCAGGCGATTGCGCACGGTCTGCGCCTGCTGGTGATACGCGGTGAGGTTGAAGCGGACCCAGCCGGAGACGTTCTGGTCGGGGCGGTAGGTGGCCCCCCGGCGCTGCAACTCGCGGTAGTACTCCCAGGTGTTGCCGGGGCGCCCCAGCCATGCCTCGATCGAGGAGAACTCGGGGGCGAGTTCTCCCTGCCTCGCGATCATGAGCGTTTGGAGGGACCGGGACATCCGGCCGTTGCCGTCCGCCCACGGGTGGATGGCGACAAGGTGCAGATGCGCCATGGCGGCCCGCACCAGCGGGTGGGTCCCGTCCTCCGCGTTCAGCCAGTCGACCAGTTCACCCGTCAGAGCAGGCACCTCGGCCGCGTCCGGCGCCGTGTACGCCGCGATGCTGGGGTCGCGGGCGTCCGTCACGTAGACCGGTCCGCGGCGCCACTGCCCCGCCGGCTTCCGCTGGGAGTGACGGTGGCCCTGCAGCATCCAGTGGAGCGCGTTCAGCAACCCCTTGCCGTATCGGAAGTCCGTGGCATCGTGCAGTGTCTGGACGTACGTCATCATCCGCTGATACGCGAGCGTCTCCTCGCGGTCCTCCTCGGAGACGTCGACGTCCCGCTCACCCTCCAGCAGGTCCTCGACGTCGACCGTGGACACCTTGAAGCCCTCGATCGAGTTGGAGGCCGCCACCGCGTCCGCCGTCAGGAACTTGCGCAGCCCTTCGGTCCACTTCGTCGGAGTGGACCGGACCCGCAGCCGCAGAGAGCGGCGAAGACCGTCGATCTCGCCGAGTACACGCTGGTCCTCGGCGTCGAGAGCAGGCGTGGGGAAGAGCATGCCCCCACCATAGGTTGACGCAAACTTTACGTCAAAGCGTCAGCCCTCATCGAGAGCCCGCCCCGCGCTCTCGATGAGGGCCGGCCCGAATCATTGGTCCGAGCCGACGGGAGCAGGTGACAGTGGGCCGGGCCCGGATCGGGCTCCGTCCTGCCGTCGCGATGTACGGCCATCGCGATGTACGGCCATCGCGATGTACGGCCATCGCGATGTACGGCCGTCGCGATGTACGGCCGTCGCGATGTACGGCTGCCGCGATTCCCGGCGGCGGTCCGGCGCCGTCCTCATCTGCCCGCGCCGAGGCGCTGTCCGGCTTGCCACACCGCCCACAGCCGGGCGTAGGTGCCGCCGGCGGTGAGGAGTTCGTCGTGGGTGCCGGTCTCGATGACGCGGCCGGCGTCCAGGACCACGATCCGGTCGCACGGTGCGGCCTGGGAGAGCCGGTGGGCGATCACGATGCCGGAGCGGCCGGCGAGGACCGCCTCCGAGGCCCGGTCGAGCCGCTCGGCGTGGGCGGAACCGGCCTCGGCGGTGGCTTCGTCGAGGATCGCCAGCTCGGGGTCGGCGAGGAGCAGGCGGGCGAGGGCGAGCTGTTGCGCCTGCGCCTCGGTGAGCGGGTGTCCGCCGGTGCCGATCAACGTGTCGAGGGCGTCCGCGGACAGGTCGAGCAGATCGTCCGCTCCGGTGGTCTCGAGCGCGGCGCGGATGTCGCGGTCGGTGGCGCCGGGGGCGGCCAGTGTGAGGTTCTCCCGCAGCGTCCCGGCGAACACGTGCACTTCCTGGGTGATCACCGCGGTGCGGCGGGGCCGGGTCACGGTCCCGGCGTCGGGGAGGTGGACGCCCGCGATCACGGATGCGAGCGTGGTCTTCCCCGCCCCGGACGGGCCGACGATCGCGAGGTGCTGACCGGCCGGGATGTCGAGGTCGATGTCGTCGAGTACGGGCGGACCGCCGTCGTAGTGGAACGCGACCCCGCGGAGCCGGACGGCGGTGCCTCTCTCCGCCGCGTCTGCCGGCTCCTCCGGCGGCGTCGGCATGCCGGGCGTTTCCGTCACCGGGATCGTGACCACTCCGATCATGCGGCTCAGCGAGGCGAGGGCCGACTGAAGGGTGTCGACGACGAACAGCAGTTGGTTGACCGGCCCCAGCAGGCGCAGCACGAGCAGCATGGCGGTGGTGGCGCCGCCGACGGTGGAGAGCCGGTGGTCGACGAGGACGAATCCGACGACGAGCACGGCGGCGAGGCTCAGGCATTCGCCGAGGTTGAGCCGGGCGTTGAGCATGCTCTGCACGGTGCGGGCCCGGATCGCGTGCACCGCGACATCCCAGGAGGCCGTCAGCACGGCGCGATGACGGTGCTCGGCGAGGCCGAAGCCGAGCACGGTGGCGTAACCGCGCTGGGACTCGAGGATCTGCTGGGCGCGCGCGCTCATCGCCGCGCGCTCGGCCCGGTACACCCGGGGCCCGGTGCGCAGGTACCACCGCATGGCGAGCGCGTAGACGGGCAGCACGACGGCGAATGCGGCGGCGTAGGGCCACTCCAGCGCCGCGAGCCCGGCCAGCGACACGGCGATGGTGAACGCGGTGACGGTGAGCGCGGGGATCACCGCGGGTGCGGCATCGGCGACGGCGGTGACGTCGTCGCTGGACCGGGATATCAGGTCCCCGGTACCGGCGCGTTCGACGAGGTGCTGCGGGAGCCGCATCGCACGGCTCACCAGCTGTTCGCGCAGCGCGGCGAGGACGGTGTGGTAGATGCGGGTGGCGTGCGCGACCGTCACCGCGGTGCCCGCGGCGCCGAGGACGGCCGAGAGCGCCATCACGCCGGTGACCGTCAGAACGGTGCCGGGATCCGCGGTGCCCGCCCGTACCCGGTCGACGAGGTACCCGACAGCCACCGGCGGGATCAGGTCGACGGCGGTGCCGGCGACCCCGACCAGGCCGACGGCGGTGAGCCGGAGCCGGTGTCCGCGGCTGAGCCGCCACACCTCCCCGGCCGTCGCCCGGCCGCCCGCGACGGGCAGCGCGTGCCCGTCCGCAGCGGATGTCGGGTTCATCTCGCCGTCCTTCCGTGCAGGGGTGCGTCCCCTTCGCGCAGGGGCACGTCGCCTTCATGCAGGGGCGCGTCGCCTTCATGCAGGGGCAGGGGCGGGGGCAGGGGCAGGGGCACGTGATCGAACAGGTCGACGACGCGGTCGCAGCGTCCGAGCAGCACCGGGGACGTGGCGATCAGCAGCGTCGAGCGGCCCGCGCGGACGCCGGGCAGTCGCTCCGCGATCGCGTGCTCGGTCGCCGGGTCCACCGCCGTGGTCGGGTCGTGCAGCACGAGCACCGGTGCGTCGCTCGCCAGTGCGCGGGCGAGCGCGGTCCGCTGGCGCTGACCGCCGGAGAGGCGGTTGCCGTCCTCACCGACCGGGACGTCGAGGTCGGCGGCGAAGTCCTCGCACGCCGCGGCTCGCACCGCGGCGGCGACCAGCCGGGACCCGTCGGCACCGGAGCCGGTACCGGTGCCTGAGCCGGCACCGGCACCGGCGGTGAGGTTGTCGCGGATCGTTCCGCTGAAGAGCGTGGCCCGGTGCGGGGCGACCGTGACCAGGGAGCGGTATGCGCGCGCGCTCAGTTCTCGTGCCGGACGCCCGTCGAGCCGCGTCCGCACATCGTCGAAGGCGCACGGGTCGAGGAGCTCCCGCGCGATGCGGGCGGCGGTCCGGTCGTCGGCCCGCACGCCCACGAGCTCTCCGGGGTCCACCCGGATCGTCGCCGTCGGCGCGGACACCTCCAGTACCGGCGGCGTCCCGGTTTCCGGCCGGGGCGCGTCGTCCTGTCCGGGACTCCGGCCGCCGTGGCCGCGCAGCACGTCGACGACGCGGGCGGACGCGGCGCGGGCCCCGGCGAGGTTGGGGATGGAGACGCTCGCGATCGACTGGATCTGCGGCAGCAGCGCCTGGGTGAGGCCGACGGCGGCGATCAGCTCGCCGATGCTGAGGCGCCCGTCCACCGCGAACCAGCCCGCCAGCCCCATCACGGCGGCGACGAACACGCCGCTGACCACACCCGAGCCCACCAGGAAACGCCCGAGGAGCCCCGCGTTCCGCTCGGCCCCGGCGAGCGTCTCCCGGCTCGCCTGCCGGTACCTCTCGGTCGCCTCCTCCTCGGCGTGTATCCCCTTGACCACCCGGTAGCCCGCGACCAGGTCCGTGGCCCGTCCGACGGTGGAGGCCAGGAGCTCCTGGTACGCGCGGGTGTCCCGGGAGAGCCGCTCGCCGAGCACGCCCATCAGCCAGACCGCGGCAGGTGCTCCCAGCAGCACCGCGAGCCCGAGCAGCCAGTGCGTCGCCAGCAGCGACACGGCGATGAACCCGATGGCCGCGACCCGGGAGACGGGCATGATCAGCAGGATCACCCCGTTGGCGAGGCGGGCGACGTCGTTGGTCATCACCGAGACCACGCTGCCGTCCGGCGCGCGGGCCGAGCCCCCGGCCGGGTGCAGCACGGCGGTCGACAGGGTGCTCCGCAGCCGGTGCTGGAGCAGTTGCACCGCATGCGAGGTGAGCCGGTTCGCCGCCTTCGCCGCCAGCGTCAGCGCGAGGTACAGGGAAACCAGCACGCCGAGCCACAGCGCGAGTTGCGACGCGTTCCCGGTCGCGAGCGCCCGGTCGATGGCGATCCCCATGACCACGGGGACCGCCGACTCGCCCACCTGCCACACGACCGCGAGGAGCATCGCCGGGACGGTGACCCGCTTGACCGAGAGGATCGCGCGCAGCAGGAACCGGCCCGGTGTGGTCCCCGCCCCGGCCTCGAACGCGGGCGCCCCGGCAGGTTCGGGGGGCGCCTGGAGCAGCACGGGCAGCCGGCGGGTCAGCGGTCCCCGCCCCAGTCCTGCGGTGTCGGCATCAGCGGATCGCGAGGAGTCGCTCACGTGGGGCTCCCGTCCCTGCCCCCGGTCGGGAAGCACCAGAGCAGGGCGTCGGCGAAGAGTCCCCGCCACCATGCGTAGTCGTGTCCGCCGGCGAATTCCCGGTAGAGGGTGTCGTAGCCCTTCGTGGTGAGCACGTGGTCCAGCCATCGGCTGTGGGTGCTCGATCCCTCCAGCTCACCGGCGTCGTGGAAGAAGCGGACCGGAGCCGTTTCCGCGGCAAGGCAGTCGGCGATCAGTGTCGGTACGGGGTTGCGGCGCAGCAGCTCGCCCGCTCCGGTGCCCGCTCCGAGGCCGGGGTGGTACCCGCACGACGGGGACTGGAGGACGGCGTTGCCGAAGGCACCGGGGTGATGCAGCGCCGTCCAGCCGGCGCACAGGCCGCCGAAGCTCTCACCGGCCAGCGCCACGTCGGCGGGGTCGCGCGAGAGGGGGTACCGCCGGCGGAGCCACGGCAGCAGCTCTTCGACGAGCATCCGGGAGAACGCCGGATCGCAGAGCAGTTCCTTGTAGCGCTGCGCTCCGAGCTGGTCGACGAGGACCACCGCGCAGGGCCGGACCAGTCCCGCCTCGACCAGGGCGTCACGCACGCTCGGCGCGCTGTGCTCCGGTGTCCCGTCCAGGTGGACCACGAAGGGCAGCGCGCTGTGGGCCGCGAGCTCGCCCGGGGGCATCGAGACCCAGATGCGGCGTTCGTTGCCCAGCAGCTCACTCGCGAACACCGCGGAGTCCACCGCCGGAGCCGGTCGTGCTTCGGCCCGGTCGAGCCAGGGCAGCGGCGCCGCGTCGGGCAGCACGGCCACCGAGGCTCCGGAGAACCGCTCCACCGAGCACTCCGAGAACCTCGGCGGCGGGTTGAACGGGTCCGGGACCTGCCCGCCCGCGCCCGCACCTGCCGGGACCGGCCCGCCCGCTCCCGCCGGGGCCTTTCCGCCCGCACCTGCCGGGACCGGCCCGCCCGCTCCCGTGCCCGTCGGCCCGCCTCGCGTGAACACGTACGAGAAGCGCAGGTCGGAGCGCATCCGGAGGGTGAGCACGCGAAACGGGGTCCCCGCCACCGGCGTGAACTCCGTGCCGACCGGATTGAAGGCGATCCGGGGGCCGATCGCCACCGAGAGGGTGACCGCCGAGTCGCCCGGAGGCTCGTCGACGAACGTCACGTCCACCTCGTCCGCGGAGACCCGCTCGACGAGCGGTGCGCCTGTCTCCCGGAGGTGTCGTCCGAACCTCTCCGGACTCCACTCACCGGTCGACAGCTTCTCGATGGACGGATCAGCCATGGTTCGCGCTCTCTGCATCGGTGGTGCCGGCGGACCTGTGCCGGGTTCGTTCGCGGCCGAGCGGCACGACCTGGGGGCTGCCGGTCACCGGATCGCGCGTCACCAGGCAGCGCAGACCGAACACCTCCTCGACCAGTTCGGCCGTGACGACCTCGTCCGGAGCGCCTTCGGCGACCACCGCGCCGTCCTTCATGGCGATCAGGTGGGTGCCGTAGCGGGCGGCGTGGTTCAGGTCGTGCAGGACGGCGACCAGCGTGCGGCCGGCGTGGTGCAGGTCGGTGAACAGCTCGAGCAGCTCGATCTGGTGGGTGATGTCGAGAAAGGTCGTCGGTTCGTCGAGCAGCAGGATGTCGGTGTGCTGCGCGAGCGCCATCGCCACCCACACGCGCTGGCGCTGCCCGCCCGACAGCTCGTCCACCGGGCGCCCGGACAGGTCGGCGACCGAGGTCTGGCGCATCGCCCCCAGCACGGCCCGCTCGTCGTCCTCGGTCCACTGCCGGACGAATCCCTGGTGGGGGTAGCGTCCCCGGGCCACCAGGTCGGCGACGGTGATCCCGTCCGGGGCGAGCGCGCTCTGCGGCAGCAGCCCCACCCGCCGCGCCACCTCCTTGGTCCTGTAGGCGTTGATGTCGCCGCCGTCGAGGACGATCTGCCCGGCCGACGGCTTCAGAAGCCGGGACAGGCCGCGCAGCAGGGTGGACTTGCCGCACGCGTTCGGGCCGACGACGACCGTGAACGACTCGTCGGGGATCGCCACCGAGAGGCGCTCGGCGATCACCCGCTTGTCGTAGCCGATCGTCGCCGCCTCCACCCTGAGGCGCGCGGTGCCGGGCGGGGTCGCGCTCACAGGCGCCTCCTTGCTTCGGTGAACAGCAGGTATCCGAGGTAGCCGCCGCCGAGCACGACGGTGACGATGCCGACCGGCAGCGGGGTGGGGGCGGCGTGCTGGGCGAGGTGGTCCGACGCCAGGCACAGCAGCGCACCGACGAAGGCGGCGGGGACGAGGGTGATCCCCGCACTGCGGGCGAGCCGGCGGCCGATCTGCGGGGCGACCAGGGAGACGAAGAGGATCGGCCCCGACGCGGCCGTGACCGTCGCCGTCAGCGCGACTCCCACCAGGATCAGGCCCAGGCGGGCGGGCGAGACCCGTATTCCGTGCGAGGCGGCCGCGTCGTCGCCCAGCTGCATCTGCCGCAGCGGCCGGCTCAACGCCCCGGCCGTCAGCAGGAGTACGGCGATGCAGGTGCCGCCGGCGAGGACCTGGTTCCAGGACACGCCGTTGAGCGATCCGGCGCCCCACGCGGCCGCGGACATCGCCTGGTCGAGGTCGGCCTTGAGGATCAGCCAGGTGTTGAGCGAATCGAGCATGGCCGACGCGGCGATGCCGACGACGATCAGCCGGAACCCCTTCACTCCCCGCCGGTAGGCGAGCACGTACACGGCCACGGCGGTCGCCATCCCGCCGAGCAGCGCACCGCCGGCCAGCTGCGTGTAGGTGCCGTCGACGACCAGGATCACGATCAGCGCGCCGGTGTAGGAGCCCTGGGTGAACCCCATGATGCCGGGGTCGGCGAGAGGGTTGCGCAACAGCAACTGGAAGATCGCCCCGCTCACCCCCAGAGCCGCGCCGAACACCAGCGCCGCGACCACCCGGGGCAGCCGCCACTCGACCACGACCTCCTGGACGAAGCCGGTCTCCCGGCCGGTCAGTGCGGAGAGCACCTGCCCCGGACTCAGCGCGTACGAGCCGGTCATCAGCGCGAGCACGGCCATGCCGGCGCCCGCGGCCGCAAGGACCGCGCAGACGACGACCGGGCGCCACGGGAGCCGGACGGCGATCCGCCCGCGCCGCAGCACCAGCGCCCGCCGCCCGAAGTCCACCCGTGGAAGGCGCGCCCCCGGCTTCACGGTCCGCTCGCCCTCTTTTGCCCGCGCGGGGCGCGTGGTCGTGTTCACAGCCCGCTCGCCTTCCTCCGGCGCACCAGCACGACGAGGACGGGAGCGCCGACGAAGGCGGTGACGATGCCCACGGGAATCTCGCCGGGGCGCATCACGACGCGGCCGAGAATGTCGGAGACCAGCAGCAGGCTCGGAGCGAGCAGGACGCTGTACGCGAAGATCCAGCGCTGGTCCGGGCCGGCGATCCAGCGGGCGACGTGCGGCACCATGAGTCCGATGAATCCGACGGGTCCCGCTATCGCGGTGGCCCCACCGGCGAGCAGGGTGAGTGCGAGCACCGCGATCACCCGGGTGCGTGCCAGCCGGACCCCCTGGGCGCGGGCCAGCTCGTCCCCCAGGGCCAGCGCGTTGAGCGGGCCCGACACCG
Source organism: Streptomyces genisteinicus (assembly GCF_014489615.1). Classification (GTDB taxonomy): domain Bacteria; phylum Actinomycetota; class Actinomycetes; order Streptomycetales; family Streptomycetaceae; genus Streptomyces; species Streptomyces genisteinicus. The sequence goes on along the minus strand of NZ_CP060825.1, from coordinate 4,730,169 downwards.
CGAAGGCCAGCACCGCCGCCACCGCGAAGAACGGCAGGACCGGCCACAGGACGTCCAGCGGACGGCCCGTGATCGACCCGGCGTTCCAGTACCGCATCGCGTCGAAGGCGTCCGGGTCGGTCAGCTGGATCGCTTCCCTGGCGCCGCCGAGCACCGCGCCGACACAGACCCCGGCGAGCACCATGACCACCGGCGAGGAGCCCTTCCGCGTCGACCCGAGGGCGAGCACCAGGAGGGTGACGACCAGCGCCCCGGCGAACGCGAACCACATGTAGCCCCGGGCTTCGCGGACGCCGAGCACGCCCACGGCGACCGTCACCGCGAAGGACGAGCCGGCGTGGACGCCGAGGACACCCGGATCGGCCAGCGGATTGCGGACGAGGGCCTGGATCAGCGCGCCCGACAGACCGAGTACGGCGCCGACGACCAGGCCCACGATCGTGCGCGGCAGCCGGAAGTCGCGGATCGCGAACTGGTCGGGGTGTGCCGACGGGTCGAACAGCGCGTGCCACACCACGGACGGCGCGATCGCCGTGGACCCGATCATGACACTCAGCGTCAGCAGGGCCGTCAGCACCACCAGCGCGAGGACCAGGCCGAGCACACGCCGGCGCGGTCGGGGCACCGTCTCGGTGCCCCGACCGCGCTGTCTCGGGGCGAGGGTCGTCACGGCTTGCCGGCGAGAGTCGCCAGCGCGCCGTCGAGCGAGTCCAGGTACTGCAGGACCGGTCCGTAGGAGTTGTTGCCGGGGCAGAAGACTCCGAGCGCGCGACCGGAGGTCACGGTGGGCAGCGCCTTCCAGGTGCTGGTCTCGGTCACCGGCACGAACGGCTCGGTCGGCCGGCCCTCGGCGTCGACCGGGTAGGTGATCACGTCGTACTTCGACAGGCCGGTGATCCGCTCGAACGGCAGGGACTCGTACGCCAGGGGGTCCTTGCCCTCGGCCGCCTCGGGCAGGTCGAGGCCGATGTCGTCCCGGGCGATCTCGGAGCAGCCGATGTCGGCGATGTAGAACGTTCCGGGGTCGCTCCAGTCCCCGCGGGAGACGTCGACGAACGTGGTGTCGCCGATGGTCTTGCCGTAGGTCTCCTTGATCGCGGCGACCTTCTTCTCGAACTCCGCCTTCTGCCTGCCGAGTTCGTCCGTGACGTTGCCGGCCGTGGCGATCTCGCCGGCGAACGCCTTCCACTCGGTGTCGAGCCCCCAGAGCACCGTCGGGGCGATCGACTCGAGCCGCTTGCCGACCTTGTCCCAGTCGTTCGAGTGGAACTGGACCAGGATGAGGTCCGGCTCGAGGGCGGCGAGCTTCTCGAGGTCCACGTCGCCGCCGCTGCCGCCGACGACCTCGGCCGCCTCGTACGCGGCCTTCTGCTCCTTCGGCAGGACGGCGAGATCGGAGTCGGACACCTCGGTGACGCCCACCGGCTTGCCGCCGAGGTCGATGAAGGGCAGGCCCGTGTTGCCGATCGTGACGATCCGCCGGGGGGCGGCGGGAATCTCGACGGTGCCGTTCGCGGCCTTGACGCTGCGGGTCCCGGCGGACTTCTCGCCGCCGGTGTCGGCGGCGGCGGTGTCGGCGGCACCGTCGCCGTCGCCGCCGCAGGCGGTGAGGAGGAGCGACGCGCTCATCAGCGCGGCGGCGACGGCGAGGCCGCGCTTCGTTGTCAGGGTGCTGCTCATGGTGGTGTTTCTTTCTCTTCTGCCCCGGGACCGGGGGATGCGCCGGGGTGGAGTGGAGGGGAGGCTCGTGCGATCGGGGGTGAGCCGAGGGGGTCAGTCAGCGGTGGAGCGGACGAGTTCGTGGACGGTGGTGCCCAGGCCGACCGTCCGCGCCGACCGGCGCGTCAGGCCCGCCGTCGCGATGACGGCGTCCAGCTCGGCCGGGGTGCGCAGGCCCGAGCCGTGGCAGACGAGCCCGATGAGGTCCTCCTCGCCGTCGTGCTCGTCGAGGCCGTCGGTGTCGAAGACCTCCTCGATCAGCAGCACTCGTCCGCCGGGGGTGAGGTTCTCGGCCGCCCGGCGCAGCGCGTGGGCGGCGTCGGCGTCGGGCAGGGTCTTGAAAGCGCGGCTGACGAGCACCGCGTCGGCTGCCGGGCCGGGCTCGAAGACGGACTGCTCCAGCACGCCGACCCGCGCGCGCTGCCGCTCGTCGGGAATCGAGTCGGGCAGGTCGCGGCGGAGCCAGTCGGCCTGGGCGGGCAGGGCGCAGATCGTCACGCGCAGGCTCTCGTGGGCCGCGACGTACTCACGGGCGTGCGCGCCCGCGCCACCGGAGTGGATCACCAGGTGCCCGACTCCGGCGAGCAGATCGGACGTGGCGATCGATCCGGCCAGCGCGGGCTGGAACTTCGCCAGGCGCTCCAGGTGGCGGTCCTCGTAGTCCTGCTCGGCCCGCACGTCGGCGAAGGTCCGTCCGGTGACCGAGGCGTAGGCGGGCCGGCCGGTGCGGACCGACTCGGTGAGTCCGTGCAGCCCGAGCAGCTCGCGACCGACCACCCCCGCGGAGTGGAGCCGGTCGGCGATGAAGTCGAGCGTGAGGACGTCGCCGACGGGAGTCAGGGCGTAGTGACCCGGCTCTGTCGCGGTCACCACGTCCAGGGTGTGCAGATAGCGCAGCAGCTTGCCCAGAGCGCGCTCGTCGGCACCCGTCTCGGCGGCCAGCTCGGCCACGCCGGTCGTGCCGCGGGAGAGCAGATCGGGAACGCCCAGCTCGACGGCGGTGCGGATGGCGAGCGGCGCGACGAGTTCGGTCAGGTCGTGGAGCCTCTGGAACGGGGTGACCGTCCTCTCCGGGTCGGGCACCGCCCCGTCGCCCTCCAGGGCGACGACCGCGGAGCGGCGCCAGTAGCCGGTGAAATCGATGTCCTCCTTGGGCACACCGCGGTCCTCGACGAGGTGGCGGCGGATGTCCCGGACGGCCGTGTGCTCGCCGGCCAGCCATGCGAACGCCTGGCCCGGCCACCACTGCGCGCCGCGGACGGCCTCGGTGAGCGGCGACACGGGCCCGGCCGCCGCACCGGAGCGCACCAGCCACGTCACGTCGACCCCGGGCAGTTGGCGCAGCTCCTGGCGGTGGGCGTCCTCGGTGATCTCGATGAACACCTGCGCCCGGGCGTCGGACGGCAGCTCGTCGAGCAGGCGGGCGATCGCGGGGAGTGCGGTGTCGTCGCCCGCCACGAGCCACCAGTCGGCGCCGGCCGGGAGCGTCTTCGAGGTGCGCGGTCCGCTGAGGTGGATCCGGTCACCCGGCGTGGCGCGGTACGCCCAGGTCGTTCCCACGCCCACCCCGTGCCTGACGAAGTCCACGTCGAGCTCGCCGGCCTGCGGGTCCCACCGGCGAACCGTGTAGGCCCTCGACAGAGGCCGGGCCCCCCGGGGGGCGATCAGCTTCCCCTCTCCCTGGACCGGGAGCACCGGTTCGCCGCGGCCCGGGTGGGCGAAGTAGAGCGCGAGGTCGTCGTCGAAGCCCCGGGACTCGAAGGCGGGCCGCGCGAAGCCGTCCGCCGCGGTGAACGCGTGCAGCTGGTCGCCGCCCAGCGTGACCCGCCGCATCCCCGGGGTGAGGTCGAGGATCCGGACCACCTCGGCCTCACGCAGGGTCGGCGGGTGCACGGTCAGCCGGCGCGAGGTCCTGGGCATGGGGGAACCGGGCTTTCTGGTCGCTTCGAGGGGAGGAGCCGCACGCCGGCATCGGACGGGCGCGCTCCGGTAAGGTTAGGTGAACCTTACCTCCGAAAGCGTGCGCAGACTGCCGTGCAGTTAGGACATACGCTGGGGGTATGACCTCGCCCGCACCGTTCGCCGCCGCTTACGGCTCCCCTCCGCCGATTCCGGGCGCACGGTGGAGTCCGGCGGACGCGCCGGTCCGCCCGCTGCTGCTGTGGGTGCGCACCGGCACGGCGCACGTGCGCCTCGGCGACGGGCCGGCGCTCCGTCTCACAGCCGGCGAAGGCGCGTGGATTCCGGCAGACGGCCACGCGGGGACTCCGGCGGACGGCAGGGCGGAGACTCCCGCGGACGGCCGGAGCGGGCAGACGATCACCACCGAGCCGGGCACGGTCGCCTTCCCTCTGTGCCCCCATGCCGGCGTCGGGGCCCGGGGGTTGCCGGAACTGACGCGGTTCGACGTTCCCGGCGACTGGCACGACTGGCTGATCCAGCTCTTCAACCTCCAGGTCACGCCGTTCAGCGGCAACGGATACTCCCCGGAGGCGATCGCCGAGCTCCTCCGGCGCCCCGGCTCGCGCCCTCCGGTGCTCTCCGGGCCCGGACGGGAACCGAGCCCGGAGGGGTTCGCCTCGCCCGCGATGCCGCGAGCCCGCGGCGCCAGAGCCGTCGCCGAGGAGCTGATGCGCGACCCCGCACTCGACCTCACCGTCGAGCAATGGGCATCACGGGTGCTCTCCAGCGCGCGCTCCCTGCGCCGTGACTTCCTCGCCGGCACCGGGCTCACCTTCGAGCAGTGGCGGCTGCACTGCCGGCTCGGCGCGGCCGCGGAGTTCCTCGCCGCCGGCTACGACGTGGACCAGGTGGCCGCCCTGGTGGGCTTCGCCAGCCGCAACGGCCTCACCCGGGCCTTCAAGGGGAGATTCGGACTGACCCCCCGCGAGTTCGGACGAAAGCTCTTCGCCCGGCCCGGCGCCGCCGGTCTGACCCGGCGGGCGGCGGCGGCACGGCAGACCGACGACCTGATCCGGATGATCCGCGAGACGGACACACCCGCCGCGCCCGACATGCTGCCCCCGGCCAGCACCCCGTCGCACACCAACGACGTCCACGTCCTCAGCTGGATGTACCGGGGCAGCGGATACCTGGACATCGGCGACCGGCGCTACGAGCGGGAGCGGGGGGTGGCGACCTGGATCCCGGCAGAGCTGGAGCACGTCACCGGCCTCCGCGAGAACTCCGTCTCCCTGCCCCTGGGCAACGCGAGCACCGCCGACCTCCACCTGACCGCGCCGCTGCAGGTGCGTTTCTCGCCCGCCTGGGACGACTACCTGATGTTCTGCTCGATCAGCGCCCGGTCCGCTCTGCGTCCCGACGGCCACGACCCCCGCCACATCCTCGGCCTGTTCGCGGACCAGGTCGCCGCCCAGCGAGCACTGTCGGTGCCGATGCCCACCGATCCGCGCGCCCGTGCTGTCGCGATGGAGTGCCTGCGCCGCATCGGCGAGCCCAGCGGAGCACAGGGCATCGAGGCCGGCGGGACGCCGGACGCCGACGTCCGCGCCGAGATCCACCGCGCCTTCCGCGACGAGACAGGCATGACACTCGGCCGCTGGCGCTACGCCGCCCGCATGCGCGTCGCCCGCGACCTGCTCGCCGGAGGCGCCCCGCCCAGCGCCGTCGCGCGCCGGACCGGATACGCCCACCTCCCCACGTTCAGCGCCGCCTTCTCCCGCTTCCACGGGCTCTCTCCGCGCGAGTACCAGGAACGCGAGGCGGCCGGGAGCCGGTGAGCGGGCCTTCGAGCCCGCTGCTCCCGTGCGTTCACGTGGTGCGGGAGCCCCGCCCGAGCACGCGACAGCCCTCGATGCGCATTCCCTGACGCGACAGGGGCTCCCCTGCCCGCGCCGGCGCCTCGCCTCGTCGCGGCAGAAGGCGGACCAGGGGAGATCACACCGCCACGAGCCGGACCCGCTCGCCGCACAGCTTGGCCATCAGAAGCGAGGCACCTCGCGGCCGACGCCAAGCAGAGCCGCCCGGCGGGCAGACCAGAGAGCGAGGCCGTACGAGCGCCACGAAACCTGATCGGGCGATGTCAGGTGATTGCCTGACAGGCGAGGGATGGGTCCGGTAGATCTGTGCTCGTGACTGACTCCACGCCCCCCGAGGACGGCGAGCCCACCACCTTCCGCGTGAAGGCAAAGGACTGGGCCGAGAAGCACCCCAGGACGATCCGCCTCGCCAAAGCCGCGGTGGCGACTGTAGGCATGGCTGTCGTGGTCGGGGTCCTCACACCGCGTGGCATGACAGAAGACAAAGCCGAGTGCGCCGGGCAAGCCGAGGGCGCCGCAGAGGCGGAGGATGCCGAGTCGGCCGCCGACTCCACACAGGAGACCGAGCAGCGGAAATCGCCCGACAAGCACAACGTCGTCCCGCACAAGAGGCGACTTAAGGACGGCCGCGAGATCGACGTGTCGGGCTACGAGCGGGGCGGCTCCTCGGAGGGCGAGGACGAAAACCCTGGCGAAGCCGCGGCCTGACGCCTCTCATTCCTGTGCAGTGCCGGCGGAGGCCCTGCAGAACGCTCGCGCCGCCGCTGACCTGCGGAGATGTGCTCACTTGACCGCTTGGGCGCGAAGCCCTCGTCGACCCTGGAACCGTGGCAGAACCCGAGCTGCTAAGACGTGGCGGACCGGAGCACAGGGCCAAGGGGTCATACCCCGCCCCGTCGCCCTCTCCCGGTTCTCCGTCGCCACCCTACGATCCGCCCATGATCAAGCTGACGTGGGCACTGATAGCCCAGCACGTAGACGGGTGGACTGGCGACGACGCATCGCAGGGTGCCGCCGTCCTCGAAGCGAGGGTGGGTGCTGTGGTCGACGCGAGCGGCATGGAACCGGAGACCGTGCAGCACTGGCGTGCCGACTTCCTTGCGCCGGTGGTCACATCGCTGCGTACAGCAGGGGCGGCAGCCCTTGCCAGGGGCGAGTCGTGGAGCAAGGTCGCCAGACCGTTCCCGGCGTGCGCCTCTTCCGTCACCCCGCCCGCACCACCAGAGCGAACGACGTGCACACCCGCCTGAATCCCTCGTGGCCGGTGCGTCCCGTGTGCCCCATGCACTCGATGTCCACGGCTGACCCGTCCTCGGAAGGCGTCGCCGACCAGCCGCAGCGGAGGCACTCGGCCTCGAACGTCACGTCGGTGTCTGGGTGCTGGGTGATCCGATGCGTGACGTACCGCAGCACAGCGCGGGGCATTACTCGCCCCCGTGCGCGCTTCTTGTGGTAGCCCATACGCCGAAAGAGGCGCCATGCGGTTGCCTCTGTGGCCTGTGCGCGGGCTACAGCAAGGTACTCGGCCTTGATCTCCGGGGACACGTCCAAAGCCGTGAGGATGCGTTCCACGTCCGCCGTCGCCGGGGCGACACGGCCATTCTCGATCTTCGACAGCTTGGCGGTCGACATGACTGCGCTGCGGGCGACGGCCTTGGCCTCCTTGCCGGACGCCTGCCGCAGCGCCCGCAGCGCGGCGCCGAGTTCTGCCTGATTCACGCTGCTCCGTGCTTCCCCCACCACTCGGTGAAGGGCACCGACATGGCCAGGGCGACGCTTCGATGCGTCACGTACTCGTACTCCTCGCCCGTGGGCAACGCCCCCGGTGCCGGGACGAACGTCGGCCCGCTGAACGCGCCATTCTCGTCGTAGTTGAGCACCACAGGCTGCCAGCCGTCGAAGAGCCAGAAATCGGGCACACCCTCCAGCGGATTCGGGCGGTCGGTCGTGTCGAGGATGTAGAACTCCTCACCCGCCGTCATGTTCGTCTGGTAACCCCAGCTCAGCTCGTAGCGGAGGTACGGCGTTAGCGGGCGGGACAGGACGTGGACGCGCACCATGCGCTTGCCGCTCTCCGTCGCCTTTCGCACGGTCTCCAGCCAGTCTGCGTTGTAGTCGGCGGGCTTGGTCTCCCCCGCGAGGAAGGCACGGAAGGCGGCAGGGTTGCCCGAGTTGCTGTAGTCGTCGAGGGTCTCCAGCCGGAACGCCTCCTCCTGGAAGGTGGAGAAGCGGGCAGCCAGGTCGTTAGATGCGCTGATCACGGATTGCCTTCCGGATGAGGTCCATCGGGATTTCCACCAGGGATTCGCCCTCCGGCACATCGAGACCGTGTCCCGTCGGCACGCCTCCCTGCACGATCAGGGTTCCCTTGTCGGTCGCATACAGGGTGGGACAGTCCCCGTTCTCACAGGTGGTGGCCAGCTTCGTCAGCCTCATACGGTGCCCCCTCGTTCCCGTGCTCCGGTGTCCCGTTCATCGTTCCCAGCCGGCGGCTTGCACAACAAGAGGTTCGGGTTTCCAGAACGGGAAACCGGTCCGCCGTCCCTTCGTCCAGGTCATTCCCTTCGACTGTCTTCCCCTCTCCCACCGGAGCCCCAGGTGAGAGCTTCCAAGAGTCGCCGCCAGGGTCAGCACCAAGTCAGCACGCGACCCGGAAGCAGCCTGAATCCGCAGGTGAAAACAGGAAGGGACCAGCCCCGAAGACCCCTGACCTGGGGTTTCCTGCCCTGCCCAGCCACTTCAGCCGATCAAGGAATCAGGCACTACACGTTGAAGCGGAACTCCACCACAAGGCTGTGACCTGCGGAAATGCGGGCGCATCCCAGCACCATCCCAGCACGGGATGCGCGACAAAGTACAAGAAGACCGAAGATCGCCAACGCTACCCGGAAGCGCCCGCACATGCCTGAAGTCTGCGGAACTTCTACGAGCGCCGCATCCGGCTCGTGCCACCACACCGAACCTCGCAGAGCAGCGCTCGCGCTCACTCACGGTCTCCCTGGACGCCGGCGGCCAGCTCCGACGCCTGGCCGCCGCCCAGAATGCACGTCCAGACCTCGGGGCCGGCACGAGCCTCCACAGGTCCCGTATGCCCCCGGCTTGGCGGGGCATAGTCAGAAGCTTCCGCGCTGTCGCAGGTCAGCCTGCATAGCTCAGCGGGTGGAGCAGGCCCCTTCTAAGCGCTTGGCCGCAGGTTCGAGTCCTGCCGGGGGCGCCTCAAACATGGCTGGTCAGGGCGCTCTCGGACCGCTAGCGGAGAAACGGTGCGCGCGGTATTGCGCCGTTCATTCAGAGCGTTGGATTCCGTGCTCCAGAGAGGGGCAACGTGGTCAGCTCGGCTTTCAGCCGGCTGAAGGGAGACGCGCCAGGCCCCCCTTTTCCAGCTCGTGCACCACCAGCTCCTCCATCACGTGTCGCTCCCTGGCGGAGGCGTAGGCGAGGTCGTGCAGGGCAGCAGCACGCCTGGCGAAGTCCCGCCTCACCGCATCGGTCGGCCAGGGGATCTTGTAACGGGAAAAGTCCTTGCGCCTCATCGCGCGGGCCTGCTCACCCTGCGTAACGGCCGTCAACTCCCGCCTCCGGTAACGCAGCGAGTGCAACAACCACATCCGATCGACCTCGGACTCTGTGTAAATCGCGAGCGTCCGCCGACCTGGCACTACGTGGGTAGTAGTGAGCACGGTCCGCACCTCCCCGGGACGGGGCGCGATCAAGAGGCTGCCGGACGGGCATACAACCTCCGCTTGCGCCACGGTGCGTGAAGTCACTGCACCCAGATGTACTGTCTTGCAGTTCAGTACCTCGCGGGGAGACACCCACGGCACAGCCGACTGCTCGCTGTCCGGCAGAGACTGTGCCGCACCAGCCGTAACCTGACACACTTCGCCCACTGCACGCTCGGTAACGGGACCTTGCCCGCACGTCTGCAGCGCCTCCATGAAATGCGCATTCGCTAGTTCCGTCGCGCAAGACACAATCCGGGTGTTCAACGCATTCTTGCGCTCAGCAAGCGAGATCAGCGAAAGCAGCCTCTCCCGCACCGGCGCTGGAGGCACTGGCACGGGAAGTCGGTTGAGTGCCTGCAGAGGCAAGGTCATGTGCTCGGCGTTCGACGAGGACAGCGTGAGATAGCTCTGGCTCTGCGAGGTCTTCAGCCACCATCGAAGCCACAGATCCCATTGTTGGGCGCGGCCCTCTGGTGTCCAGCGGACGACCGCGAGCGACCTGGCGACATTCCATCCTGCGTGCTCCTCCCCTGCAACTGCCGCCTCCCCCACGCGCCCCACGAGCACGACAAGGAGGTCCCCAGACCTCAGCGTGCTGCGTGGGTGGCGTCTGGCCACCTCGGGAGGCACAAATGTGAACTCCTGGACGTGCACACCTCCCTCGACGATCTCTGTGGCGCGGATCATCGGGATTCCGCCGGATGCCTTCTGCTGTCGCGCAATTCCGTAGGCGGCGTACTCGACCCCAGGGAACTCACGCAACTCAACGACGGGCCACGGAGTGGGGACATCATCCGATTCTGTAGTCATGCCTGCTCTCCAGGGCATCACGGACTCGGTTCCTGGCTGCGGCGCTACGATCCATGCACTCATACAGCTCGGCCTTCCGGTTCCGGTCTCCGTCATTTGAATGCAACTGCGCGGTGCCCCCGTTCCGTACGTAGCGTGCGGGAGTCAGATCGAAGCCCGCCTCAGCGATTTCCTCGTACCTCGCCGCACGGCACCATGGGACGGATTCAGGGTCCCCCTCGCCCTCGCGGCGTCGAAGTCCCTGCCATTCACCGAAGATCTGCAGCAGGCGTTCGGCCGAGTCCTTTGCGAAGTGGCGCCGCTGCCCCTTCTTCGCTGCTGGCAGTTTCCCTGCATCCGCGAACAAGACCTGATCGGAGTGCGGCCGCTCTCCTTTGGCCAGCAGCCACAGCGCCGTGCTCGCGCTGGCGTGCGGAAAGAGCCACGTCGGCAAGGCCACAACTCCCACGACCAGACCGTTCTCCAGCAGCCCACGGCGGATCAGTCCGTCGGTGCTGTTGCTGCTGTGCGCCGCGCCGGAAGACAGCAGAATGACGGCCCGTCCTTGTGGCATGAGATCGGCAAGGATGTGCTGGACCCAGGCGAAGTTCGCGTTACCCGGACGTGGCACCCCCACGGTCCACCGCCAGTCGTCCTTCAGTTCACCGTGGCCCCAGTCCCGCTGGTTCACGGGAGGGTTGGCGACGATCACGTCGGCCGGTATCGGTGAAGTGCCGGCCCTGAGGGTGTCAGCTCCTTCCTTGCCGAGGTCGGCATGGAATCCGTGCAGGGCGAGGTTGACGGCTGCGGCGTAACGCGCCGTCTGGTTGATATCCGCACCGGACAAGCGCACTTCACCCCCCTGTGCCCGAGCCCGGTGTGCGGCGGCGCGCAGCAGTCGCCCGCTGCCGCACACGGGGTCCCGAACAATCTCGCCTCCTCGGGGAGCGGCCAGCCCCGCGAAGAGGTACGCCAGGTCGTTTGACGTGAAGTAGTCATCGCCACGCGCATAGCGTGTCGAGTACGTGTCGAGGAGCACGTCAAGGAGCCTCGGGTCCGGATCCAGCTGCCGCACCTCCGCGATCAGCTCACGGAGGGCCGGGTCGATGAGCTCGAAGGGACGGCTCACGCCTTCGTCGCGATACGCAGGAAGACTGTGGGCGCGAGCAACGGGCGTACGCGGCCACACTGCGCCGAGCCTGGCCCCCGCTGACTCCGAACCCGGCCCCCACAACCGGTCCACCTCCGCCAGTGATCCATGGCGGGACCAGCAGTGAAGGTAGACCACTTGAAAGGCAAGCCGGTACGTCGTCGCAGCATCGGCGACGCTGCGTAGCTTCTCGACGGCCCGCAGCACTCGCCGGTACTTCAGCCGCCCCTCTTCGTTCGCCCATTCCTCCTGGGTCACGACGACCTCAGCCAGGAGACGACCGCCAGCCCGATGAGAACAGAGGCTCCGCAGGCGGCACCACCGTTCTGGATGGCCGTGACGACCTCTCCCGCGCCCACGAAATCGAGGATGCCGGCCACGAGCCCCACCACCACGGACGCCAGGACGACCACCACCAACAGCAGCGCTCGCTGCGACATGCCACAACTCCCTCGGTTCCACCAGCAGTTAGCAGTTCTGCGGTTCGTTCCGCGGACTTGAAAGTAGTGGCCTGACGCACCTCACGTCTCGCAGCACGGGAATTTGCTTTTGCCGTAAGGCGGTCGGGCGCAGCCCCTGCCGACCCCACGAAGGACATCCGGTCGGGCAGACGACCGCCCCGGCAAGCAGACGCTTGCCGGGGCCAGAAGCAAGATGAGCGAGGGCTATGCGTCGGCGGCCGAGCCGTCCTGGGACCACTTGTCGGCAAAGTGTTCCATCTGACGGATCACCAGGTCGATCGCTTCCTTGGACTGCTCCGGCGGGTAGCCGTGGCGGGCCAGGAGGCGCCTGATGGTGGCGCGGAGCCTGGCCCGGACCGGTTCGCGGGCGATCCAGTCCTTCTTGAGGTTCTTGCGGACCTGGACCACGAGGTCCCGGGCGATACCGGAGAGGATCTCGTCGCCCATGAGGTCGCGGGCGCTGCCGAGGTCGGCGACCGCGTCGTAGAAGGCGAGTTCGTCGTTCCCCAGCGGCGGGGTGAACTTCTCACCTCGCCGGGCGTCTTCCGCAACCGTCTTGGCCAGTTCCACCAGCTGGGCGATGATCTCGGCGCTGGTGAGCTGCTGGCGCATGTAGCGGGTCATCAGGTCCTGGAGGCGCTCCGAGAACGCGGTCTGGCGGACGATGTTGTGCCGGGTCTGCTCGCGCATCTTCTGCTCGACGAGACGGCGCAGGGCTTCGGCTGCCAGGTGCGGGGTTTCGCTGTTCTGCAGGCGGCCGACGAGGGCGTCGTTGAGGTGGGTGAGGTCGGCCTTGTCCAGTCCGGCCTCGGAGAAGAGGTCGGTGACGCCGCCGGTCTCGACGACGGAGGAGGTGAGCTGGGAGAGGTAGAGGGCGACGTCGCGGGCGACGGGCAGGCCCTGGGCCTCACGATCCATGGCGTCGAGCTTCGCCATGTACGTACGGACCTCGACGAGGAACTGGATGTCACGCTTCCAGTACGGCTGGTCGGTGAACCGGGAGGAGATGTCGGCGGAGGAGCCGGCCAAGGCGAAGAAGCGCTCCAGGCGGTAGCCGTGCTCGCGGAAGCGGCGACTGAGGGTCTGGTTCGGGTCGTCGAGCTGGTCGGGGTTGTTGCCCTGGGTAGCGGGGCTGCGGAGGTACTCGGCCGTGGTGTAGGCCGCCTTGATGAAAGCCTTCGGGTCGGGGCGGGAGAGGCGTTCGCGCCAGTTCCAGCCGAGGAGCATCTGATCGAGGATGTCGTACTCGTTGCGGAGTTCGTCCAGGGCGCGGTCGATGTCCTGGCCGAGGGTCCGGTCGGCCTGGTCGTCGGCGGAGTACTCGGCGATGGCCTTCTGGAGGTTCTCGGTGAGGGGGGCGTAGCCGACGAGGAGGCCGTCCTCCTTCTTGCGGAAGCGGCGGTTGACGCGGGCGAGGGCCTGCATCAGGCCGGCGCCGCGCAGCGGCCGGTCCAGGTACATGGTGTGGATGGACGGCGCGTCGAAGCCGGTCAGGAGCATGTTGTTGACGATGAGGAGCTGGAGTTCGTCCTCGGGGTCCTTGGCGCGGTTGATGACGGACTTGCGCTGAGAGTCGCGCAGGGCGTGGGCGCGCAGTTCCTTGGAGTCCTTGCGGGAGTCCGAGGAGTAGACGATCTTCATGGCGCCGGTGGTGGGGTCGTCCGTGTGCCAGTCGGGACGCAGTTCCTTCAGAGCGTCGTAGACGCGGACGCAGATCTCGCGGGTGGCGCAGACGAGCATCGCCTTGCCGGGGGCTCCGCCGGGTGCGTCATCGGCGTCCGCGACGAACGGCAGCATCGCCGCACGGCGTGCTTCCCAGTGTTCGACCAGGTCCTGGGTCAGGTCGCGTATCCGGGCGGGGGCGCCGTACATGGCGTTCATCGTGGCGACGGCCTGCTCGACGCGGGTGCGCTCGGTGTCGTCCAGGCCATCGGTGATGCGGTCGGCCTCGGCGTCGATGCTGGTGGGGTCGACGTCGCGGTCGAGGACAAGCTGGACGACGCGGCTCTCGTGGTACACCTTCACGGTCGCGCCGTCGTCGGCGGCCCGCTTGAGGTCATAGGTGTCGATGTAGTCGCCGAAGACCTCGCGGGTGTTGCGGTCGGCCTCGGAGATCGGGGTGCCGGTGAAGGCGAGGAGCGTGGCGTGCGGGAGGGCATCGCGCAGGTGGCGGGCGTAGCCGTCGAGGTGGTCGTAGTGGCTGCGGTGGGCCTCGTCGACCACGACGACGATGTTGCGCCGCTCGGAGAGGAGCGGGTGGTCGGTCCCGGATTCCTTCTCCTGCTTGGTCCTGCCGAACTTCTGCAGGGTGGTGAAGAGGATGCCGCCGGTGCGCTTGGCGGCGAGCTCTTCGCGGAGAGCGGCGCGGTTGAGGAACTGGTGGGGCTGTTCCGGGAGGACCTCGCTCTCCTTGAACGTGTCGAAGAGCTGGTCGTCGAGGTCGGTGCGGTCGGTGACGACCACCACCGTGGGGTTGTGCAGGGCGGGGTGGCGCATGACGAGGTTGGTGGTCAGCACCATCTCCTCGGACTTGCCCGAGCCCTGGGTGTGCCAGACCACGCCGGCCTTGCCGTCGGTCGCGGCGGCGCGACGTACGGCGTCGGCGGCGCGGGTGACCGCGAAGTACTGGTGCGGCTTCGCGATCCGCTTCATGCGCTTGGCCGGCACGAAGTTGATGAAGGACCGGACAAGGGCGAGGAAGCGAGGCTGGGTGAACAGGCCGTGCAGAGCGAGGTCCTGGCCGGTCGGGATGTCGAGATCGGCGTGGACGCTGACGGCGTCCACGGTGTCCACGCGGGCGCCGAACTCGTCGGTGTTCCACGGGGCGAAGTGCTCGTACGGGGTGAAGGGGGTGCCGTACTTCGCGGTGATCCCGTCGGAGAGCAGCACGACCGCGTTGTAGCGGAAGGCGGTGGGGAACTCCTCGACGTAGTGCCGGATCTGGGTGTGCGCGGCGGAGAGGGTGGCGTTGGCGTCGCCAGCCCGCTTGAGCTCGATGACGGCCAGCGGGAGACCGTTGACGTACAGGACGAGGTCGAAGCGGCGGTTGCGCTCACCGTTGATCACGGTCACCTGGCGGACCGCGCGGTACGTGTTCGCGTCCGCGTTCTCCAGGTCGACGATCCGGACGGTCGGCGTGTGCTCGGCGTCGAGCGCGTCGGTGTACGTGACGGAGTGGATGCCGTCGGTCAGGTAGCCGTGCGCGGTCCGGTTCTCCTCGTACGTGTCCTGTGAGGTCGGGGTCGCGGCGGTCGCGAGGGCCTCGCGGACGGCCTCCGGGGGGAGGGCGGGGTTGAGCCGCTCGATGGCCTCGCGGAGATCGGAGTACAGGATCAGGTCGTCCCAGGAACGGCGGTGACCGGAACCGGGCGCGAGCTCATTACCCTCGGCCTTCGGCCAGTCGAGCTCCAGGAGCTCTTCGAGGGCGAGGAGCTCCCAGTCGAGTTCGAGGGGGCGGAAGTTGTCGGGGGTGGGGGTGTCGCTGGCGCCGTCGTCGTTCCCGTGCGTAGTCATACGTGGTCCTCGACAATCTTCTCGGCGTCCTTGACGCGGAGGCGGCCGGACATGAGCTGGGGGAGGAGGGTGTCGCGGAGGGCAGCGAGGGTGCGGGACTCGCTCTCCAACGATTTCATGTGCGAAAAAGCGGCAGAGGATTCCCTTCCGAACGCTGCGAGTTGCTCAGCGTCAGGACTCCTCACGGAGTAGTTCGAGGCGTCTGCCGCACTGACTCGTTGACGCCCAGATGAGCCAACCATGTTCCGGATGGCGTGCTCACGGAACCGAGAGTCGCGAGCCAGGAAATAGCTCAGCTCACTCGGGACTCCCGGAAGGGAGCGCAACACGATGAACTCGGTAGACCCGAGCCCGATCTCTCCATCCTCCATGAAGTCGACGTAGCCGGTCTTACCGTTCTCCAAGCAAGGAGTGATACGCGCCATGAGCGTGTCACCATTCACGAAACGAGGGCCAGACTTCGGCTCACGCCGAGTCCAGGACGGAATTCCAGCACGATTCGTCTGGAGCGCCGCCATGTCCACATAGACCGGCTCAGCAGCGGCAGGCTTGCCGAGCTTCGGGCCGAAAGCGATGAGATCCGTAATCGGGATCTCAGATTCACCGTCCGGCTCGTCACCAAGACCCAGCTCAGCGAACCGGCACTGGAGCAGCTGCTCGTAGGTGGCCGCGATGCGCTCATTGACAGCGATCTTGTCGTCCAGCGCCCCTACGACAGCACACACTGCGTCTCGTTCACGCCGCGGGGGCATCGGCACTGGGAGAGTGCGTACGTCCTTCAAATTGAGCGTGGCCTGAACCGTAGTATTCAACCGGTCATGGAAATATTGCTGCGCTGGGTCGCTAGAAAGAATCAGCCTCAGCCACTGAGCCGTAACCTCCGAACTCGGACGCACCACGGCAATAGCGCGCGCTACGTTCCATCCGCAGATCTCTTCGGAAGCAACTGCCACTTCGCCGACTGAACCGACGAGCGTCAACAGGACTTCACCGCCCCGCAATCGCGTTCTTGCGTATTTCTCCTCCACGTCACGCGAAACAACCAACGGATCCGAGGTGTCAATCTTCCCGCCACGGACATCTTTCACACGAACGATCGGAACTCCATCTACCTCCAGGGTTCCGGGCTGGACAACTCCGTAAGAAATCTTCTCACTGACAAGGGATTCCAGCGGGACATCATGAATGCGCTCAGGCACCGATCCTCCCCAGCTGCGTACGAACAGTCTTCCCCAGCGCATCCGACTTGTCGAAGAGTTCGTACAGCTCCCCGGTCAGCCGCGAGATCTTCTCTGCGACCGCCTCGGCGTCCTCTTCCTCCGTCTCGGCCGCCCCGACATACCGCCCCGGCGTCAGCACGTACCCGTGCTCCTGCACCGTCTTGAGGTCCGCGCTCGCGCAGAACCCCGGCACGTCCGCGTACGGCTCCCCCGCGTCCTTCGCGCTCGTCGTCCCGCGCCACGCGTGGTACGTTCCCGCGATCTTCTTGAGGTCGGCTTCCGTCAGGACGCGCTCGGTACGGTCGACCATCTCGCCCATGTCGCGGGCGTCGATGAAAAGGATCTCGCCCCGGCGGTCCGCCGCCGCGGCCTTCTGCCCCTTCACACCCCCCGGCGACTTGTCCTTCGCCAGGAACCACAAACAGGCTGGAATGGCCGTCGTCCGGAACAGCTGCGCCGGCAGCGCGACCATGCACGCCACCATGTCCCCGTCCACCAGCGCCTGCCGGATCTCGCCCTCGCCGCTCTGCTGGCTGCTCATCGAGCCGTTGGCCAGGACGACGCCCGCCGTCCCCCGCTCCCCCAGCTTGCTGATCATGTGCTGGAGCCAGGCGTAGTTGGCATTGCCCCTCGGCGGGACGCCATACTTCCACCGCGCGTCCGACTCGTTGCGTGCCCAGTCCTTGATGTTGAAGGGCGGGTTGGCCATGACGTAGTCGGCCTTGAGGTCCGGGTGCTTGTCGTCGGCGAAGGTGTCGCCCCAGCGGGCGGCGAGGTTGCCGTCGATGCCGTGAATGGCGAGGTTCATCTTGGCCAGGCGCCAGGTGCGTTCATTGAGTTCCTGGCCGTAAACCGAGATGTCGGACTTATGTAGGCGGCCGCGGTGGGCCTCGATGAACTTGGCGGCCTGGACGAACATGCCGCCGGAGCCGCAGGCCGGGTCGTACACCCGGCCCTCGTACGGTTCCAGGACTTCCACCAGGAGGCGGACGACGCTGCTCGGGGTGTAGAACTCGCCGCCCCGCTTGCCTTCCGCGCGGGCGAAGTTGCCAAGGAAGTACTCGTAGACCTCTCCGAGGACGTCCTGGGCGGGCTTGTCGTCGCTGCCGCCGAAACGGGCGTCGGTGATGAGGTCGACGAGTTCGGCCAGTCGCTTCTTGTCGACGTTGTCCTTGTTGAAGATCTTGGGGAGGACGCCGGTCAGCGACGGGTTGGCCTTCATGATGGCGTCCATCGCCTGGTCGAGGACCTCGCCGACGTTGCCGGTCTTGGCGTTGGCGGAGATCGAGGACCAGCGGGCGCTCTCGGGGACCCAGAAAACGTGGTGCCCGGTGTACTCGTCCTGGTCCTCCAGGAACTCCTCCAGGCGGTCCTCGGCGATGCCTTCCTCCGCGAGTTCCTTGGCGAGCTGTTCGCGGCGCTCTTCGAAGGCGTCGGAGACGTACTTGAGGAAGATCAGGCCGAGGACGAACTCCTTGTACTGGTTTGCGTCCATGGAGCCGCGCAGCTTGTCGGCGGCCTTCCAGAGGATGGCCTGGATCTCCTTGGTCGTGGAGGCAGTGAACAGCTCCGCCTGGTCGGCGGGCTTCTTCTTCCGGGGCGGCATGGGCGCTCAGGTCTCCTTCAAGAGTCGGACGAGAGATCAGACGAGAGGGGGTTCGGTGAGGGTCAGGGTGCCGTCGACGAGGCCGGCGGCGGTCAGGGAGGTCAGTTCGTCGAGGGCCGCCGCGTGCTGTCGCAGCAGGGCCGTGCGGCGGGCGATGTCGGACAGGAGGGCGTCATAACGCTCGGCCTCGTCGTCGGGGAGGTCTGGGATGAGGAGGTCTTCAATACGGCGGGCGGAGCGGACCGCGCCGCTCACCCGCCGGTGTTCGGTGGCCGCCGAGCGCAGGAGCGCCGCCAGGACGCGAGGCCGTACGGGATGCTCGGCGTCGGACCGTGCGCGCAGGAGGCGGGCGGGGAAGGCCACCACCGACAGGCCCTCGTCGTCGACGTACGCGCCGAAGCTCGGGGTGGCGGTGACGACGATGTCGCCGGGTTCGGTGAAGTAGGCGTGCTCGTAGGTGTTGAGGAGTATGGCGCGGTCGATGCGGTGACTGTCGACCGGCGCACTGCCGGTGATCTCGGCCGGGGTAAGGACCGTGTAGTGGCCCGCGCCGCCGGTGAGGAGATGCTCGGCGGCGATGCGGTGGCCGGGCAGTCGGCGCAGGCGGCGGTCCTTGAGCAGGCGGGTCACGGTGGTGCGGCGGGCCGGCTGGTCGTCGGGGCGCAGGACGGCGTTGGCGCGGATCGTGGGCGCGTGGTCGAGTGCGCTACGGGTGGCGTCGATCAGCTGCTGGAGCCGGAGTTCGGTCTCGGAGATGCGGGCCGGGCGTTCGACGACGGTGCGGGTGTAGCGGTCGGCGGGCGGGCGGTGCTGCGGGGTGAACGCGGCACCGGGTGCGCTGGTCAGCGCGGTGGCCCGGACGACGGCGGCGTTGCGCGGTTCGTGGCGGCTGTCCGCCCGCCAGCCGGCGTCGCGGAAGATGTCGATGTCCTCGGCCAGCGCGTCCAGGGTCTGCGGGGTGAGGTTGCGTGAGGAGAGGTCGGCGAGGAGGACTTGGCCGGTGCGCTTGCCTTCGGGGGTGCGGTGCAGGATCCAGATCGCGGTGCGGTGGGCCGGGCGGAAGGGGAGTACGCCTTCGGGGAGGCTGATCGCGGCCTTGAGGAGGTGCTGTTCCAGGAAGTCCCGGCGCAGACGGTCCGCTTCCCCGCGTACGGGCAGGGGCCGGACGAGCGCGTCGGCGGGTCCCAGGACGACGGCCGTGCGGTCCTCGGCGAGGAGGTCGGTGACGTCCTGCAGGCTCTGCAGGACGGCGAGCGGGCTTCGGGTCTCGGCCGCCTCGTAGGGGAGGTAGCAGACGATGACGTGCGGGTTTCCCCAGTCTTCCGTGGCCAGTTCCTCGCCGTCGGCAAGGTCCATCTCGAATTCCTGGACGCCCTGTGCCATGAGGCGGCGGCGGGCGAGCCGGGCCAGGTCCGGCATCGGGTCCGCGGAGAGGAAGAAGGGTGAGTTCTCGGCGTCGGACACGGATTCGCGCAGGGCGACAAGCAGATCCCCGCTCCGGGGATGCAGGACGGCGGCCGTCGCCCCTTCCTCACGCTCGTTCAGTCGCGCGAGGCCGGTCAGGCGGGCCATCGTCCGGCTCACCAGCGGAATCGGTTCATCAGCGGCGAGGTCGTCGCAGCCCAGGCGGCGGCGTGCGTCCATGACCCGTTCAAGCGCTTCGGCCGGGGTGTAGGCGGCCTCGGTGAGCTGGTCGGCGAGCACGGCGAGCAGAGGGCCCTGCCGTTCGGCGTCCGGCAGTTCGCGCAGCTCTCTTCGGAGGAAGGTGTCGTCGAAGT
This sequence comes from Streptomyces genisteinicus, assembly GCF_014489615.1. Lineage (GTDB taxonomy): Bacteria > Actinomycetota > Actinomycetes > Streptomycetales > Streptomycetaceae > Streptomyces > Streptomyces genisteinicus. The sequence continues at coordinate 4,710,429 of NZ_CP060825.1, read as the reverse complement.
CGATCTCGGCGGCACGCTCCAGGATCTCCTGCCAGGGCAGGTCGGAGAGCGGTTCATCGAGGAGCTGACGCAGGCAGAGCAGCGCGGTCACCGTGTCGACCAGCGTGCGAGCGGGGATCACGCGCCGCCAGGCAGACAGGGTGTGCAGCACAAGCTCCGCCCGGATCTGGTCGGCGTCGGCATTGCCGCGGCCGGTGGACAGAAGCCATTCGGCGACTTCCCCGCCATCGAAAAGCGGACTGGCCCCCTCGTACGCGACGGGCTCAGGGAAATCCGCGTGTCGGCGGGCCCAGGTGGTGACGACGGGACGTTGGACCTGGGTCAAGGCCCCGATTTCGGCGTAACTGATCCGCCAGGAGATCTCCTCGGGCAGGATGGGAGCAGTTGCTTCACGTGCGCCGGCCATGCGATTCCGCTCCCCTTCGTGACGACTGCCTCGTGCTCTCGGTCGAGAACGTTTCTCCCAGTGCACCTCACACGCTACAGCCGCCCGAGCTCTCAGCCTTGCCAGTGATTGATAACCGGGGTTATCAGGTTCTCTAACAACTTCACCTCTGATCTTCTGGCACCTTCGTCACCATCACCCCGGCACCACCCGCCGGGACGCCAGCCCCATACAAGTCCGACCCCACCGGCGTCCTCATCGCCGCACCTCTGCTCCCTTGCCGGGCACTCACCCCTGTCCGCCTCGACAGCACCCGTCCCGTAAGGCCGCTCGTGTTACCGAACCGCACCGCAACCTCGCCCCAGGAGACCTCTGTGTCCAGCACCGCGTCGAAGCGCACCCTGTACCGCCTGACCCACGTCAAGGCGACCCCTGAGTCGATGCTCGAAGCCCTCGACGTCGACGCCCTTGACACCCTGGACGCGGTCGTGCGCGACGTCAGCGATCACATGGGAGTTCCCGCCCTCGCGGTGTCCTTCGCCGTAGCGAAGGAGGAAGCCGCCTGGGGCAAGGACATCCTCCGGCTCACCGACGAGTCGGACCTGCTGCAGAGCGAGCAGCGCACCGGCGCACTGCTCGTGCTCGCCGCCGACAACGTGGTGTACGCGATCGGCTTCGACCAGGGCTACCGGCTTCTCCCCGCCCAGCTCAAGGACGCGCACTTCGGTCTGTCCTTCGGTATCCGCGCCATCAACCCGCGTCAGGTGCGGGACTTCACTGCCAGCGTCCTCGGCCAGGCGCGCATCGACAGTTCCCTGATCCCTGCCGGCGCCTCCGTACCGGCACTCGGACTCCGGGACCACGGGCGGATCATCCGCCACCTCGGCGGCTACCTCGACGAAGTCGACCTCACCGCAGGGAGCGGTGCCAGGAACGGGGCCATGACCGCGGAGGGCGGCATCGGTCTCCGTATCAAACTCGGCACCACCCCCGCCACACTGATCAAGGACATCCGCGCCATCGCCGCGATCTGCGAGCACGTCGTTCCCCACCCCGACCTGGCCTTTGTCGAGCACATCACCGCGGTCAAGGACCCTTCCCTCATCGACGCGCTCGACGCGGAACTGGACGCCACGCTCGGCCGTCCGGCAGACGGCCGGATCATGACCGCCGTCCCCTTCTCCCAGAGCACCGATCTGCCCCGGTCCACCGCCTGCACCATCAAGATCGGGTCCTGCCCGCCCCACCTCCGGGACGAGTTCAGTCTCGACTACGTCCTGGAGCGGGCCCGTGTGATCAAGGCAGGCGCCCGCGTCACGGCGCTCCGGCAGGGCACCGTCGAACTGTTTCGTGACACGCTCTCCGCACGGACCGCGCTCGCCCCGCGCACCGCCTCCCTGGAAGCCCTGTCCAAGGAAACCGCCATGAAGTGGATCGAGGCCACTTCCTCCCTCGGCTCCCGCACGTTCTGTCTGCTCGACGGTGAGTGGTACGAGCTCGGGGCGGGCTACCTGCGCAACGTCAACGAGACCGTGGCTCCCTTGTTCCCCGACGCGCCCTCAGTCGATCTCCCCCGCTGGCCGCTCGTCGAGAAGCTCAACAGGAAGGGTATGCGCGTGATGCGTCCCGTAGACGAAGGCGACTACAACAAGCTGGCCGCCCAGGCCCGTCGCGGCTGGGTCTGCCTGGACAAGAAGAACGTCCACAACCCCTTTCGGGCAAGCAACTCCGTCGAGATCTGCGACCTGTTCACCGAGGACGACACTCTTGTCCTCGTGAAGCCCGCGCACTCCTCAAGCCCGCTGAGTCACCTGTTCAGCCAGGCGCGCGTCTCCGTTGAGCTCCTCTTCGAGAACGCGGCCGTACGCGCGGAGTTCGCCCGGTCCGTACACGTCAACAGCGATCCGGCCCGCAGCATCCCCGAGGACTTCACCCCGCGCCGCGTCGTCTTCGCGATCCTTCTGAAGGACGGAGCCAAGCTCACGCCGGACTCCCTCTTCCCGTTCTCCGCCATCACCCTGGCCCAGACCGCGAAGGCCCTCGCCGCTCGCGGCGTGACCGTCGAAGTCATCGGCGTCGAAAGCGAGTCGGCCCAGTCCGCCATGCGCGACGAGGCTGCGTAGCCGCCCGGGCCCGCTCACCACGTGCAGCGTCCCGGAGCCTGGCCGAATCCGCTTCCCCTTGAACGCACCCCTACCTGCGAGTGGCAGACGCTCCCACCGACACCCCCGCGCCCGCACCTCCACCCTCACCGTCGCGCAAACTCACAGGTCAGCCCGCAATCTGTTCGTCTCCAACACGGGAGCATCGAGCGTGGTCAAGTACCTGCCCACCCGCAAACGCGGATACGAGCGGCAGGTCGCACCGGCCAACGGGTCTTCTTCCGCCCGGGCAGGAGCGGGCCGAGGTCGAGGCGTGGCTCGCGTTCGCGGACGCGCACCTCCAAAACCTCACCGAATCGGCCTCAGCGCCGAAACTGCCCACGCCGCCGAAACCCAGCGGCGACGACCTCAAGCCCTTCCTCGGTCACTGAAGCCCCTACGGACCCTGCTCCTACTGAGCCGGACCGAGGGAGATCACACCGCCACGAGCCGGACCCGCTCGCCGCACAGCTTGGCCATGTCGTCCCTATCGGAAGTCAGCATGACCACGGGGCGGTGCTGCCGCAGCGCGGCCTCGGCAACGGCCGCATCGATCGCGTACGTGTGTCCGTGCAACCCGGCATTCATCAGCAACGTCGAGGCAGCCCTCGCCTCCTCGTCACCGACCGGGACGACCCGCAGCCCGGAAAGGACCCAGTTCAGGCGTGACGTGTTCGTACGGGCGTGGACCGCCTCGATGATGGTGAGCGCACTGATCACGACCTCCATGCCGCGCGAGCGCGCCGCGGCGATCAGGGCCACCACCTGCTCTTCGTCAGCGAGCAGCTTCGAGAGTCCCTCGCTGTCGAGGACCGGCGTCCCCTCGTGACTCAGCCTGCGGCGGGCCACTCGGCCTCCTCGGCGAACACCTCGTCGAAGACCTGCCGCGCCCGCTGACGAGCCGGCTCGGAGACCGGCCCCTTGCGGCTCTCGTAGTCCGCCAGGTACTCGTCCAGGACCTGGCCGCGCAGCTCACGCTCGACCGCCTCGGCGATGAACGCGGAGAACTCCCGCTCACCCACCCGCGCCCGGATCGCCTCCTGACCTGTGAAGGAGCCCGATCCAGGGCCTGACCAGCAATTTCCCCGTTGGCTCGCGTTGGCCTGCGACGGGGGCTTACGGGTGTCCTCGGGACTCCCTGCGGACCGGACGGATACCCGTCCGCACAGTCCGCGCGGCCGCGACCATTTACATTCAGAGACTTACGACCACCGGTAGCATGGGCACCATGAGCAGTAGCAAGAAGTACTCGATCAGCCTGCCCGAGGACCTCGCCGAAGCCGTACGCGCCCACGTCGGGCCCGGCGGTTTCTCCTCCTACGTCGCCGAAGCCCTCGAACAAAGGGTCGCCATGGACAAGCTCCGGGAGATCGTCGCCGACTTCGCGACCGACAATGACGAGCTCACCCGTGAGGAGGTCGAAGCCGCCCGCGCACTGCTGCGCCATGACCACCGGCAGGTCGGCGGGGCCGCAGCCTGATGCCCGGCACCCTGCTGCTCGACAGCGAAGGCCTCTCCAAGCTCTACCGCAAGGACCGCACCGTCATGGCCCTGATCCAAGCGGCATCGGAGGAAGGCATCCGCGTGGCCACAAGCGCCATGACCACCCTCGAGGCCGACTACGAGCGCATTCACCCCGCCCGGATCAAGTGGGTCCTCTCTCGCGTCGACGTTCACGACGTCACCAAGGAGATCACCGATCACGCCGCAGCCCTCCTGCGCAGCCACCGCCTCCACGGCCACAAGTACGCCATCGACGCCGCCTTCGCCGTCATCGCCCGCACCGCACCCCAGCCGGCCACCGCCGTGACCTCCGATCCCGAGGACCTGACGCTCCTGTGCGGCCCCGCCGTAGAGGTCGTCAAAGTCTGAACGCCGACCGCAGTCGCGCCAACCAGACCCGCCACCAACACCTCAGCGCTTCGCGGCACAAGGACTCCACGCGGACGTACACCTGCGCCCGGCCCACCAACAAGCGGGCCGGGCGCATCTCTTGACTGCCCGTCAGACGTTGAAGCGGAACTCCACCACGTCCCCGTCCTGCATGACGTACTCCTTGCCCTCCATGCGCGCCTTGCCCTTGGCGCGGGCCTCGGCGACGGAGCCCGTGTCGACGAGGTCGGCGAAGGAGATGACCTCGGCCTTGATGAAGCCCTTCTGGAAGTCGGTGTGGATCACACCGGCCGCCTCGGGGGCCGTGGCGCCCTTCTTGATCGTCCAGGCGCGGGACTCCTTGGGACCTGCCGTGAGGTAGGTCTGGAGGCCGAGGGTGTCGAAGCCGACGCGGGCGAGGGTGGCGAGGCCGGGCTCCTCGGCGCCGACGGACTGGAGGAGCTCGACGGCGTCCTCCTCGTCGAGCTCGGCGAGGTCGGCCTCCAGCTTGGCGTTGAGGAAGATCGCCTCGGCCGGGGCGACCAGGGCGCGCTGCTCGTCCTTGAAGGAGTCGTCCGTCAGCTCGTCCTCGTCGACGTTGAAGACGTAGAGGAACGGCTTGGTGGTGAGCAGGTGGAGGTCGTGCAGGAGCTCGGCCTTCTCGGAGCCCTGGAGGATGCCCTGGGAGAAGAGGGTGTCGCCCCGCTCCAGGATCTCCTTCGCCGCCTCGACGGCCGCGACCTTGGGAGCCACGTCCTTCTTGATGCGGGCTTCCTTGGACAGGCGCGGGAGGACCTTCTCGATGGTCTGGAGGTCCGCGAGGATCAGTTCGGTGTTGATCGTCTCGATGTCGTCCTTGGGCGAGACCTTGCCGTCGACGTGGACGACGTTCTCGTCCTTGAAGGCGCGGATGACCTGGCAGATCGCGTCGGACTCGCGGATGTTCGCCAGGAACTTGTTGCCCAGGCCCTCGCCCTCGCTCGCGCCGCGCACGATGCCGGCGATGTCGACGAAGTCGACGGTCGCCGGGAGGACGCGCTGGGAGGAGAAGATCTCGGCCAGCTTGGTGAGCCGGGTGTCGGGGACGCCGACGACGCCCACATTGGGCTCGATGGTGGCGAACGGGTAGTTGGCCGCCAGTACGTCGTTCTTGGTCAGGGCGTTGAACAGGGTCGACTTGCCGACATTCGGCAGGCCGACGATTCCGATCGTGAGCGACACGTTGGCGACTTCCTGAGTGGGTGGTGGGCGGGGCTGCGGTCCGTGCGGTCCGCAGTGGGCGGGCCGATCCCCCAGTTTACGGGCGGGCCGCGGCAGGCATCGACGGCCACCGTCAGTCGAACGCACGGCCAAGGTGGCTCAAAGGGCGTGTCTGGTGCCTCCCCGCCCCCCTCGGGAGACCTACTTTGTGGGAGTGGAGCAGCACAGGACCCGTAGCCCCGAGCCCCGGCAGCGCCCGCAGGGCTCGCTTCCCGCGCGGGGCACCGTCGCCGACGGCACCACCGTCTACCCGGTGCGTCCCCGGCCCCGGAGACCGGTGCCGCCGGTCGTGCTGGCGTTGCGCAGACTGCCGAACCCGCGGCTGACCGGGCTGGGCGCGGGGGTGTTCGCCGCCTCGCTGATGTTCGCGCTCGGGTTCCTGGACTGGCTGCTGCTGGACGGTTCGGCGGCCGTCTACGGGGTGCTCTTCCTGCTGGTCAGCGCGGTGACCGCGCTGTGGGTGCGGGAGGCGGACGTGGTGATGGCGCCGATCATCGTGCCGATCGCGTTCGCGGTGGGGATCGTGCCGATCTCCGGCGGCGACGGCGGGCTGGGCGGCCAGACGATGGCCGTGGTCACGGCGCTGGCGGTGCACGCGATCTGGCTCTACGGCGGGACGCTGGTCGCGGGCGTGATCACCTGTGTGCGCAAGGTGCGGGCGATGGGCCGCCGCCGCCGGCGGCCCGCCGGTGCGAAGGAAGGCGCGGTCCGCCGCTGACCGGCCCGCCCGGGGCGATGGACCGGCCGGCCGCCGCAGGGCCGGGGCGCGTGCCCCGGCCCGTACGGGACTCAGCGTCCGGCGGCCGCCATCGCGGCGCCGACGATGCCCGCGTTGTTCTGGAGCTCGGCGGGGACGATCTCGGCCCGGATGTCCTCGATGAGGGGCAGGAACTTCTCGGCCTTGCGGCTGACGCCGCCGCCGATCACGAACAGCTCGGGCGAGAAGAGCATCTCGACGTGCGCGAGGTACTTCTGGACCCGGCGGGCCCAGTGCGACCAGCTCAGGTCGGCGTCCTCCTTGGCCTTGGTGGAGGCCCGCTTCTCGGCGTCGTGGCCGTGGAGTTCGAGGTGGCCGAGCTCGGTGTTGGGCACCAGGCGGCCGTCGGTGAAGAGCGCGCTGCCGATGCCCGTGCCGAACGTCAGCAGGATCACGGTGCCCTTGCGGCCGCGGCCGGCGCCGAAGGTCATCTCGGCGACGCCCGCGGCGTCGGCGTCGTTCAGCAGGGTCACGGGTGCGCCGCCGATCCGGTCGCCGAGCAGCCGGGCCGCGTCCTTGTCGATCCAGCCCTTGTCGACGTTGGCGGCGGTCCGGGTGATGCCGCCGGTGACGACGCCGGGGAAGGTGATGCCCACCGGGCCGGTCCAGCCGAAGTGGCCGACCACCTCGGCCACACCGTCGGCGACGGCGTCCGGCGTCGCCGGATGGGGGGTGAGGACCTTGTGGCGCTCCTCGGCCAGGTCGCCCCGTTCCAGATCCACGGGAGCGCCCTTGATCCCGGATCCGCCGATGTCCACTCCGAAGACGTTCATGGGGACCACGTTAGGCCCTCGGGCGGGCCGTGCCCCGCATGAACAGCCCCCGGGGTCCCGGGGGCTGACAGGCGGTCAGGGGGTGGCGGTCACCTGCCGGCGAGGCCGTCCGCCTCGGCGCGCAGGTCCCGCCGGAGCTCCTTGGGGAGCGAGAAGACGATGGACTCCTCGGCGGCCTTGACGATCTCGACGTCCTCGAAGCCGCGCTGGGTCAGCCACTCCAGGACGCCCTCGACCAGCACCTCGGGCACGGAGGCGCCGGAGGTGACGCCGACGGTGGAGACGCCCTCCAGCCACGCCTCGTCGATCTCCTCGGCGAAGTCGACCAGGTGGGCGTCGCGGGCGCCGGCGCCCAGGGCGACCTCGACCAGGCGGACCGAGTTCGAGGAGTTCTTCGAGCCGACGACGATGACGAGGTCGGCCTCGGCGCCCATCTGCTTGACGGCGGTCTGGCGGTTCTGGGTGGCGTAGCAGATGTCGTCGCTCGGCGGCGAGACGAGCCCGGGGAACTTGGTCTTCAGCGCGTCGACCGTCTCCATGGTCTCGTCGACGGAGAGGGTGGTCTGGGAGAGCCAGACGACCTTGTCGGGGTTGCGGACCTCGACGTTGGCGACGTCGTCGGGGCCGTCGACGAGGGTGATGTGGTCCGGGGCCTCGCCGGAGGTGCCGATGACCTCCTCGTGGCCCTCGTGGCCGATGAGGAGGATGTCGTAGTCCTCCTGTGCGAAGCGCACGGCCTCCTTGTGGACCTTGGTCACCAGCGGGCAGGTCGCGTCGATGGTCGCGAGCTTGCGCTCGGCGGCCTCCGCGTGGACGGTCGGGGCGACGCCGTGGGCGGAGAACATGACGATCGAGCCCTCGGGGACCTCCGCCGTCTCCTCGACGAAGATCGCGCCCTTCTTCTCCAGGGTCTGCACGACGTACTTGTTGTGGACGATCTCGTGTCGGACGTAGATGGGCGACCCGTACTGCTCCAGGGCCTTCTCCACGGCGATCACGGCGCGGTCCACGCCCGCGCAGTAACCACGGGGAGCGGCGAGCAGGACGCGTCGGACAGGCTGCGCAGAAGTCATGCGTCCCATCGTAAGGCCGCCCAGAACAGGCAGGTGATCGCCTGTGGACAGCACACTGGGCGGGACGGCGACCAGGGAGGACGCATGAGGCGAGGGGCGGAACGGGACGGCCGGCGGGACGCCGCCGCCGGCCACGACGGGCTGCGGCGCACGCTCGGCTTCCGGGACCTGGTCGTCTACGGGCTGCTGTTCATCGCCCCCATGGCGCCCGTCGGCGTGTACGGCGCGCTCGACGCGAAGTCGGACGGGGCGGTCGCGCTGGTGTACGTGGTGGCGACGGTCGCCATGGCGTTCACCGCTTCGAGCTACGCGCAGATGGTGCGGGTGGCGCCGCAGGCCGGGTCGGTCTTCACCTACGCGCGCAAGGGGCTCGGCGAGGCGCCGGGGTTCGTCGCCGGGTGGATGGCGATGCTGGACTACCTGCTGATCCCCGCGGTGGCGTACCTGTTCTCCGGGATCGCGATGGAGGCGCTGGTCCCGGAGGTGGACCGGTGGGTGTGGACGGCGATCGCCGTGGTGGTGACGACGCTGCTCAACCTGTGGGGCGTGCGGGCGGCGGCCCGGGTCGGCTTCGCGGTGCTGGCGATGGAGATCGCGGTGCTGCTGGTGTTCGTGGTGTCGGCGGTGGTGGTGCTGGTCCGGGACGGGGCGGAGCGGGGGTGGCTGTCGCCGCTGACCGGCGACGCCGGCTTCTCGCTGGCGGCGGTCTTCAGCGCGGTGTCGATCGCGGTGCTCTCGTACCTCGGGTTCGACGCGATCGCGTCGTTCGCCGAGGAGGTGACGGGCGGGTCCCGGAAGGTGGCGCGGGCGGTGCTGTTCTGCCTGGCGCTCGCCGGGACGCTGTTCGTGGCGCAGACGTATCTGGTGGCGCTGCTGACGCCGGTTTCGTCGGCGGAGCTGGCCGCCGACCCGGCGGCGCAGGGGTCGGCGTTCTACGACGCGGTGGACGCCTCGGTGGGGACCTGGCTGCACGATCTGGTGGCGGTCAGCAAGGCGATCGGGGCCGCGTTCGCCGCGCTGGCCGGGCAGGCGGCGGCCGGCCGGCTGCTGTTCGCGATGGCGCGGGACCGGCGGCTGCCGCGGCTGCTGGCGCGCACCGACTCCGGGGTGCCGCGGCTGGCGCTGCTGCTGGCGGCGACGGTCACGATGGTGGCCGCGGTGTGGGCGGCGCAGCGGGACGACGGCCTCGACCATCTGGTGTCGGTGGTGGACATCGGCGCTCTGACGGCGTTCGTGCTGCTGCACGCGAGCGTGGTCGGCTGGTTCGTGGTGCGCCGGATGGACGGGGAGCCGGACTGGCTGCGGCATGTGGTGGTGCCGGTCCTCGGCACGGCGGTGCTGGTCGCGGTGATCGCGGAGGCGGCCCGGTCGGCGCAGGTGGTGGGCGTGATCTGGTTCGGGGTGGGGCTGGTGGTGCTGGCGGTGCAGTGGGGCCGCACCCGGGAGGACGGGCCGGGCGGCGGGGCCGGGAAGGGCTGAGCGGCCGGGACCCCCGGGGCCGGGGAGGGCCGGTCCGGGCCGGCGGCGGCCCCGGGTCCGGCCGGGGGCCCGGGGCGCGTCCGCTCCGTGGCCTGCCGGGGCGGTCCGGGTCGGCGGCGATGTCGCAGCCGGCCGTTACCCTCGCCCGTATGGCTCTCAACACGTCCGCGGAAGCGCCCCTGCCCGTCGGCGAGGTCTCGCGGCTCATCGGGGGGTGGATCGACCGCCTCGGGGCGGTCTGGGTCGAGGGGCAGATCACCCAGTTGTCGCGCCGTCCGGGGGCGGGGGTCGTCTTCCTGACGCTGCGCGACCCGTCGTACGACATCTCGGTCGGCGTGACGTGCTACCGCCAGGTGTTCGACGCGGTGGCGGACGTGGTCTCGGAGGGCGCGCGGGTCGTGGTGCTCGCCAAGCCGGAGTGGTACGCGCCCCGGGGGCAGCTGTCGCTGCGGGCGGCGGAGATCAAGCCGGTCGGCATCGGTGAACTGCTGGCGCGTCTGGAGCAGTTGAAGCGGTCGCTCGGGGCCGAGGGCCTGTTCGCGGCGGACCGCAAGCGGGCGCTGCCGTTCCTGCCGCACCGGGTCGGCCTGGTGTGCGGCCGGGCGTCCGCCGCCGAGCGGGACGTGCTGGAGAACGCGCGGCGGCGCTGGCCGCACGTCCGCTTCGAGGTGCGCAACGTCGCCGTGCAGGGCGTGCACGCGGTCACCCAGGTCGTGCAGGCGGTCAAGGAGCTGGACGAGCACCCCGAGGTGGACGTGATCATCGTGGCCCGGGGCGGCGGCAGCGTGGAGGATCTGCTGCCGTTCTCCGACGAGCAGCTGGTGCGCGCGGTGGCCGGCTGCACGACGCCGGTGGTGTCGGCCATCGGCCACGAGCCGGACGCGCCGCTGCTGGACCTGGTGGCGGACCTGCGGGCGTCCACCCCCACCGACGCGGCGAAGAAGGTCGTGCCGGACGTGGGCGAGGAGCTGGAGCGCGTGGCCCAGTTGCGGCGGCGGGCGCTGCGGACGGTGGAGGGGCTGCTGGAGCGCGAGGAGCGCGGGCTCGCCCATGCGCTGGCCAGGCCCTCCATGGAGCACCCGCAGCGGATGGTGGAGCAGCGCGAGGACGAGGTGGACGCGCTGCTGGCGCGCAGCCGCCGGGTCCTCGGGCATCTGCTGGACCGCGCGGACTCGGAGCTGTCGCACACGCGGGCGCGGGTGGTCTCGCTCTCTCCCGCCGCCACGATGGAGCGCGGGTACGCCGTCCTCCAGCGCGCGGACGGCGGGGTGGTGCGCTCGCCCGAGGAGGTGGCCGCGGGGGACGCGCTGCGGGCACGGGTCGCACAGGGCGAGTTCGCGGTGCGCGTCGACGACTAGGGTCCTTCGTCCGGGCCGGGGCGGGTGAGCCCTGACCGGGGCCGGACGTCCCACGGCGTGGCGCGAGGCGCCACCGGGCGGTGCGCGGGCACCGCCGATTTCCCATTGCAGGCTCGACTTAGGGTGGATCGCATGGCTGCGGGTACGGAAGAGGCCGCGCTCGGTTACGAGCAGGCGCGGGACGAGCTGATCGAGACCGTGCGCCGTCTGGAAGCGGGCGGCACGACGCTGGAGGAGTCGCTGGCCCTGTGGGAGCGCGGCGAGGAGCTGGCGAAGGTCTGCCGCCACTGGCTGGAGGGTGCCCGGGCGCGGCTGGACGCGGCGCTCGCGGAGCCGGAGCCGGGCGGGGACGAGGGTGGCGGCCGGTGAGGCGAGGCGGCGCGCGGGCGCCGGAGCGGGCGGGGCTGTGAGTCGGGTCACGTGAGCGCCCCGTTTTAGTTGAACTTTAATCTACCTGCGGTACGGTGATCCGGTAGCTGGTTGACCCATTGCCGTTCCCGGAAGGTTCCCATGTCCCTCGTTCTCGACCCCGCCGCCCAGGACCTGCTGTTCCGCGAGGCCCGCACCGCGAACGCCTTCACCGACGAGCCGGTGACCGACGAGCAGGTCCAGGCGATCTACGACCTGGTCAAGTACGGGCCGACGGCCTTCAACCAGACCCCGCTGCGCGTGGTGCTCGTCCGCACCCCGGAGGCCCGCGAGCGCCTGGTCTCCCACCTCGCCGAGGGCAACCAGGCCAAGACAGCCGCCGCCCCGCTGGTCGCGATCCTCGCCGCGGACAACGAGTTCCACGAGGAACTGCCGACCCTTCTCCCGCACTTCCCGCAGGCGAAGGACGCCTTCTTCAGCGAGCGCCCGGTCCGCGAGGCGGCCGCCACGGTCAACGCCTCCCTCCAGGCCGCCTACTTCATCCTGGGCATCCGCGCCGCCGGCCTGGCCGCCGGCCCGATGACCGGCTACGACGCCGCCGGCATCCAGAAGGAGTTCCTGGACGGCGACCACACCCCCCTGATGGTCGTCAACATCGGCAAGCCCGCCGAGAACGCCTGGTTCCCGCGGTCGCCGCGCCTGTCGTACGAGCAGGTCGTCACCACCGTCTGAGCCGCTGACGCACGCGCGAAGGCCGCCGCCCGGTTTCCCGGGATGCTGTTGGTTAATCCGGGCCCGGTTGCTTCGCCCCGCCGCTATGCGGCGGGGCGGAGTGCTGTCAGGTGGCTGGCGCGGGTTCGAGCGTGGAGTGTGCCCGTGAGCCAGGCGTCGATGCGGATGAGGTTGATCGCCGCGCCGGTGAGTTGGTGCTGGAGGCTTGTCTTCGCCATGCCTCGGTAGCGGGACCGGCGTAGATCGCAGGCACGGACCCCTTGAGAGATCGTTCCCTCGACCCCGGCGCGGATCGTGTATCGGGCCTTCCACTCGTCACCCTGCTGGAGTGCGCGGGCGTGCTGGAGGGCTTCGTACTCCTGGCGGGGACGCAGGTTGATCTCCCGGCGCTCGGCTCTGGGCGAGTTGACGCACTCGCGCAGCGCGGGGCACGAGCGGCAGTCGGCCTGGGAGAACCGGACCCGGATGGTCGGATGTCCGGTCCTGGAGCGGCGCTGGTGCCATTGGGTGCTGGCCACCCCCTTGGGGCAGGTCACACGCTGGTTGTCCCAATCGATGGCGAAGGCGTCCTGCCCGTAGGCGGTGCGGGTATGCGGAGCGGTCGTCGGCTTCATCGGCCCGTGCAGGGCGACGCCGTGGTCACGCCGTGCGGCGACCAGGGCACCGGCGTTGGCATAGCCGGTGTCCACCCAGTGCTCACCGGGCAGCAGGTCCCGCCCGGCCAGGCCGGCATGGACGACAGCGGCCATCCGGTCATCCGTCACCGTGGCGACGGTGGTGGTCACGTTCGTGATCAGATGCACCGTGTCCGGATCACAGGTCTCGGTCACGTGGACCTTGTAGCCGTCCCAGCGCACCTCCCCCTTGACCCCGCCGCGGGCCTCGGTGTCATACGGGCTGACCAGGCGCGTCGCACCCGGCGGCCGTTCTTTTGGGCCACGGCGCGCCACCTCGCCATCGACCAGGTGGAAGTGCTGGACCCACACCTGCCGCAGGACCTCCAGCTCCGGCAGGGACCGCAGCCGTGGCGGGGCGCCGTCGGCCCAGGCCATCCGCAGCAACAGCATTCCGTCGCCGCCAATCCGCCGGTATACCTGATCCCGTTTGACGCGAGCCTTGGGAAAGCGGGACTCCTCAGCCCGGGTCGCGTAATGCCTGAACCAGTCGGGCCTGGCGTTCTCGCCCACCCAGCCGGGCTCGGCGCGGGCCGCCGCGTTCAGCGCCGCGCGCAAGGTCTCGGTGACCAGCTCCAGCTGGTTGATCTCCCGAACCGCGGACAGCACATGTGTGGAGTCGGTCCGCGCGCTTGCTCCGGCAGTGATCAGCCCTTGTCGCCGGGCTGCCGACAGCACCCCGTCCAGGAGCTCCCGCCCCCCGTCCGCGCCGACCAGCCGGTCCCGGAACTCCGAGAGCACCGAGTAGTCGAAACCCGTGTCCGTCAGTTCCAGCCCGAGCGCGTACTTCCAGTCGATACGGGCCCGCACCGCCTCCGCGGTCTGCCGGTCGGTCAGCCCTTCCACGAACTGCAGCACCAACACCAGCGCCAGCCGGCCCGGCGACCACGCCGGCCTGCCGCGCACTGCGAACAGCGCCGCAAAGTCCCCGTCCTGGAACATGACCCCGAGCTCGTCACGGATCCGGATCGCCAGACTGCCCTTCGGGAACGCGGCCCGCGCCACGCGCACTGTCTCCACCGGGATCTCGCCCGACCCACCCGACCGCATCGACACAGACACCCTCCCCAAACGACAACGTCGGCCCCCGAGACACCAACGGGCCTCGGGAGCCGACGTCACGCAAGGGCCCGGATTAACCAACAGCATCCGGTTTCCCGGGTCGGCGGCCTTCGTGCGTGCGTCACAGGGGGCGTCGGCGCGGAGCCGCGCCCGCCCTGCGGAGGGTCAGGACGCCCCCGCGGACGGGGACGGGGACGGGGACCCGGCGGACGGGGACGGGGAGGCCGCGGCGCCCGCGACCAGGGCCCCCGCCATCTCCGCGAGGCGCTCCGGCGAGGCCGTGCCCATGACGACCGTGGTCGCGCCGTCGGCGGTGCGCACCAGCGCGTCGTACTTCGGGCCGTCCCAGCGCTGCCAGGTCTCGCCGCGGATCTCCTGCGTCGCCGGGGTCTTCTCGGCGTGCCGGGTCACCTTGCGGACGTACTTGTCCGCGGGCCGCGCGGTGGACTGCTCGACCGCCACGTACTGGGTGTCCGGATCGAGGAAGCCCAGGTGCCAGGCGTGGCCGTCGGCGCCGTCGAACGTCACCGAGGTGGCGCGCCACCCGTCGCCCAGGCCCTCGGGGGCGGCCACCGGGTACGGCGCCGCGCGCTGGGCGGTCAGGAGCTCCACCCGGTAGTCGACGGGCTTGATGGGATCGGCGTTCTCGTCGTGCGGGACCAGTGTGTAGATGCCCGCCACGACGACACCGATCACCGCCATCGACTGGAACATGCCCCGGACCGTCTGTCTGCCTCGCTTGCCTGCCACGTGCCCTATGGTCGCATCCGCCCTCCGCGCTCAAACGTGGGCCCCTCTGCTCAATATGTCGATGTACCGATAGAGTCGCACCACCCTCCTATTACGGCCGTCGCGTCGTACAGAAAGGTGCGCTCCGATGACCGAGCACCAGCTGCCGTCCCCACTCGAGGTCTCTCCCGAGGCCCCCGACCGCAACCTCGCCCTGGAGCTCGTCCGCGTCACCGAGGCGGCGGCCATGGCGGCCGGCCGCTGGGTGGGCCGGGGCGAGAAGAACGGCGCCGACGGCGCGGCGGTCAAGGCGATGCGGACCCTCGTCTCGACCGTCTCGATGAACGGCGTGGTCGTCATCGGCGAGGGCGAGAAGGACGAGGCGCCGATGCTCTTCAACGGCGAGCGGATCGGCGACGGCACGGGCGCCGAGTGCGACATCGCCGTGGACCCGATCGACGGCACCACGCTCACCGCCAAGGGCATGCCGAACGCCATCGCGGTGCTCGCGGCGGCCGACCGGGGCACCATGTTCGACCCGTCCGCGGTGTTCTACATGGACAAGCTGGTCACCGGCCCCGAGGCCGCCGACTACGTGGACATCAACGCCCCCGTGTCCGTGAACATCCGCCGGGTCGCCAAGGCCAAGCACTCCTCCCCCGAGGACGTCACGGTCGTCATCCTCGACCGCCCCCGCCACGAGGGCATCGTCAAGGAGATCCGCGAGACCGGCGCCCGGATCAAGTTCATCTCCGACGGCGACGTCGCGGGCTCCATCATGGCCGTCAAGGAGGGCACCGGCGTCGACCTGCTCCTCGGCATCGGCGGGACGCCCGAGGGCATCATCTCGGCGTGCGCCATCAAGTGCCTCGGCGGCGTCATCCAGGGCAAGCTGTGGCCCAAGGACGACGAGGAGCGGGCACGGGCGCTGGACGCCGGGCACGACCTCGACCGGGTGCTGTCCACCGGCGACCTGGTCAGCGGCGACAACGTCTTCTTCGTCGCCACCGGCATCACCGACGGCGAACTGCTGCGCGGCGTGCGCTACCGGGCCGAGACCGCGACGACCCAGTCGCTCGTCATGCGCTCCAAGTCGGGCACGATCCGCCAGATCGACTCGACGCACCGCCTGTCGAAGCTGCGGGCCTACAGCCAGATCGACTTCGACCGCGCCCAGTAGGGCCGACGCGGACGACAGGAGAGGCGCCCCTTGTGCGGAGGGGCGCCTCTCGCCGTTCGTCCTCCTCCGCGAATCCCCCGGCGGTCTGCTCGCGGGTCGCGGCCGGGCGGCCGGACGGACGGGCCGCCGGCCGGGCGGTCACGAGGGTCAGGCGGTCAGGCGGTCGGGGGCGGAAGGGGTCTGCTTCAGCTCGACCTCGCGCCGGCGCCGACGGGCCAGCACCACCCGCCGCTCGGCCGCCGTGAGCCCGCCCCAGACGCCGTACGGCTCCGGCTGGAGCAGCGCGTGCTCCCGGCAGTCGACCATCACGGGACAGCGGGCGCAGACGCGCTTCGCCGCCTCCTCCCTCGCCAGCCGTGCGGCCGTGGGCTCCTTGGACGGCGCGAAGAACAGTCCGGCCTCGTCGCGGCGGCACACCGCCTCCGCGTGCCAGGGGCCGGCATCGTCCTCCCGAGCCGGGACGCGCTGAGGCGGAACGGCGGCTGGTTTCAAGGACTGATGCGGCAGATGCAGCACGGTCTACTCCTGACGACGGATTCGCGAGCGAGAGACGATGCAGCAGTCCCTACCCGCTGTGCGCACGCCTATGCACTGAGTGGCGCCGCCGTCCGATGCGCGGGCACGCGCCCCGCGCGGGCGGCGCGGGGTGCCGTGTGCGCGGGCGTCCGTCAGCCGAGGTGTTTGCGCAGACGGGCATGGAGGTCGGCGATCAGCCGGCCGCGCTTCGGTTTGGCCTCCACGTTGCCCAGGACCGCGTACCCGTTGACGACGACCACCGGGGCCTCGGGGTCGGCCGCCTCCAGGGTGACCACCTCGAAGTTGCCGAGGATGCCCGTGCCGCTGCCGCGCAGGGTGACGTTCTCCGGGACGCGGACCTCGACGTTCCCGAAGATCGACGTCGCGTTGATCACCGTCAGGCGCTGCCGGAACAGCGCCTCGGTGAGGTCGATCTCGATGCTGCCGAAGACCGAGAAGGCGTTGGTGCGGCGGCCGACGCTCCAACGGCCCTTGCGGGTCGAGCTGGAGAAGACGGCGACCAGGTTCTCCGCCGGCACGCCGTCGTCGTCCGCACCGCCGTCGTGCGCGGCGGTGGCGGCGCCGTACGGGGCGGCGGGGCCGCGTCCGGCCACCGGCAGGTCGCGCACCAGAGGTTCGAGCTCCCCCACGGTCTTCGCGCGGTAGACCGCCTCGATGCGTTCGGAGTGCTCCTCGGCGTCGAGGCGCCCTTCGGCGAGCGCGTCCCGCAGGATGTCGGCGATCCGGTCGCGGTCGGCGTCCGACGCGCGCATGGCCTGGTCGGGACGGGCGGTCTCGGCGGGTACGGCCGGCTTCTGGGGCTGCTTCTCGAGGTCCACGTGCCCAGGGTAGCGAAACGCGATAGATCGCGAGAAGGGGCGGCCGTGCATCGCGTCGGCGGCACGGCACAGGAGACCGCCGCACGGCACGCGCCCCCGGCGCGGCAAGTGAGCCTTACCTCACAGAATCGCGACCGCGCCGGAGTCTTACGCTGGATGGCGCTGCCGACGGAGGCACGCTGCTGTCTGTGAAGTGAGGAATGGGCGAAATGCCGGAGTTCGCGTATACGGATCTGCTCCCGCTGGGCGAGGACACCACCCCGTACCGGCTGGTGACCGCCGAGGGTGTCTCCACCTTCGAGGCCGACGGGCGGACCTTCCTCAAGGTCGAGCCCGAGGCCCTGCGCACGCTCGCGGCCGAGGCGATCCACGACATCCAGCACTACCTCCGCCCCGCCCACCTCGCCCAGCTGCGCCGCATCATCGACGACCCCGAGGCGTCGTCCAACGACAAGTTCGTCGCCCTCGACCTGCTGAAGAACGCGAACATCGCCGCGGCGGGCGTGCTGCCCATGTGCCAGGACACCGGCACCGCGATCGTCATGGGCAAGCGCGGCCAGAACGTGCTCACCGAGGGCGGCGACGAGGCCGCGCTCTCGCGCGGCGTCTACGACGCCTACACCAAGCTGAACCTGCGCTACTCGCAGATGGCGCCGCTGACCATGTGGGAGGAGAAGAACACCGGCTCCAACCTCCCGGCCCAGATCGAGCTGTACGCCACCGACGGCGGCGCGTACAAGTTCCTCTTCATGGCCAAGGGCGGCGGCTCGGCGAACAAGTCCTTCCTCTACCAGGAGACGAAGGCCGTCCTCAACGAGGCGAGCATGATGAAGTTCCTGGAGGAGAAGATCCGCTCGCTCGGCACCGCGGCCTGCCCGCCGTACCACCTGGCGATCGTCGTGGGCGGCACCTCGGCCGAGTTCGCGCTGAAGACCGCGAAGTACGCCTCCGCGCACTACCTCGACGAGCTGCCGTCCGAGGGCTCGGCGCTGGGACACGGCTTCCGCGACGAGGAGCTGGAGAAGAAGGTCTTCGAGCTCACCCAGAAGATCGGCATCGGCGCGCAGTTCGGCGGCAAGTACTTCTGCCACGACGTGCGCGTGGTGCGGCTGCCGCGGCACGGCGCCTCGCTCCCCGTCGCCATCGCCGTCTCCTGCTCGGCGGACCGCCAGGCCGTCGCCAAGATCACCGCCGAGGGCGTCTTCCTGGAGCAGCTGGAGACCGACCCGGCGCGCTTCCTGCCCGACACCACCGACGAGCACCTGGCCGAGGAGGGCGACGTCGTCCGGGTCGACCTCAACCGGCCGATGGACGAGATGCTCGCCGAGCTCTCCAAGTACCCCGTGAAGACCCGGCTCTCGCTCACCGGCCCGCTGGTCGTCGCCCGTGACATCGCGCACGCGAAGATCAAGGAGCGGCTGGACGCGGGCGAGGAGATGCCGCAGTACCTGAAGGACCACCCGGTCTACTACGCCGGTCCCGCGAAGACGCCCGAGGGGTACGCGTCGGGTTCCTTCGGCCCGACGACGGCGGGCCGGATGGACTCCTACGTGGAGCAGTTCCAGGCGGCCGGCGGGTCGAAGGTCATGCTGGCCAAGGGCAACCGTTCGAAGCAGGTCACGGACGCGTGCGGGACGCACGGCGGCTTCTACCTCGGCTCGATCGGCGGCCCCGCGGCGCGGCTGGCGCAGGACTGCATCAAGAAGGTCGAGGTCGTCGAGTACGAGGAGCTCGGCATGGAGGCGGTCTGGAAGATCGAGGTGGAGGACTTCCCCGCGTTCATCGTCGTCGACGACAAGGGCAACGACTTCTTCACGGAGCCGGCTCCGGCGCCGACGTTCACGTCGATTCCGGTGCGGGGGCCGGGACTGGGGTGACACCCCCGGCGGGCGTCCGTCTCCGGGCGGGCGCCCGCCGCCGCGGGCAGCGGCCGTCGAACGCTCCCCCGGCGCCACCCGCCCGCACCCCGCCGGACGCTCCCCCGGCACCCGCCCGCACCCTCGCATGGATTTGGCGGGAACCTGCCAGGTCCTGCCACCGTCTGACAGTGTGTCGATCTTGGATCGGCAGGTTGTCGCGGTAAAGCGGTGAAGCGGATACACGGGGGTGCGGGTCGTGGGCTACACGATTCCTGAAGGCGTCGACACCATGCTCGACGTCGTGGGCGTGGGCTGGCCGAACGTCGACGAGGACGCGTACCGGGACATGGCGGACTCGCTCCGCGAGTTCGCCGACGACGCGGACGACGACGCCGGAGCCGCGTACGGGCACATACAGAAGCTGCTCTCGACCGGGCAGAGCGAGTCTCTGACCGCGCTGGACAAGCACTGGTCCAAGGTGCAGGGCAAGCACAAGGACCTGGCCAAGGCCTCCCGGCTCGTCGCCGGGGCCCTGGACCGGGTCGCGGACATCATCGTCGCCCGCAAGATCGCCGCCGTCGGCGAACTGGCCGATCTCTGCGCCACGGTGGGCATCACCCTGGCCTTCGCCCCGGTGACGGCGGGCCTGTCGACGCTGCTGGCCGGTGCCAAGATCGTCGCGACGCGGATCGCGTTCAAGCGGATCCTGAAGGAGATGGCGGAGGCGGCCGTCGCCGAGATCGTCGCCACGCTCACCGAGCCCGCCGTGGCCGCGATCGAGAACATCGTCGCCGACCTCGCCATCCAGACCGCGCTGAACGTCGCCGGCGTCCAGGACGGCTACGACACCGAGCAGACCGAGCAGGCCGGCAAGGACGGGCTCCAGCTCAACTCGGCGGGCGGGCCGACCGGTCCGGGGCCGGGCGGCCGCGGGCCGGAGATCGACCACGACGCCCACGGCACGGCGGGCATGCACCTGGCCTCCGTGCAGGTCTCCATGCGCGACCGGGCCGGCAGCAAGCTCGGCAAGGCCAAGGGGCACCACGGGCGCGCCAAGGGCAAGGACTCGCTGACCGCCGTCCTCGACACCACCATCGAGGGCGTCACCACCAAACTCACCAAGGCACTCGACGACCTCGGCGACCACGTCGGCAAGAAGGTCCCCGACGCCATCAGCGGCGGCTCCAAAACGCACCGGGACACCGACCGCGGCGTCCGCGACCGCGTCAAGAAGATCGACTCCGGCCGGAACGACGGCGAACGCGGCCGGGACGCCCGGCGCGGAGACGGCGGCGGCAAGCGCGCGCACAAGCCCGAATCGATGCGCAGGGCACAGGACTCCCCCCGGGAGAAGGGCGTGTCGCTGGCGGCACGCCGCTGCGAGACCGACCCCGTGGACATCGCCAGCGGCGAGATGGTGCTGCCCCAGACGGACCTCGAACTGTCGGCCGTCCTCCCGCTGGTGCTGCGGCGCACCCACGTATCGGGCTACCGGCACGGACTGTGCTTCGGTGTCAGCTGGGCGTCCACCCTCGACGAGCGCCTGGAGATGACCGACGGCGGGGTGGCGTGGGCGCGCGAGGACGGCTCCGTGCTCGTCTACCCCGCGCTGCCCCGCGCCGAGGGCGAGGAGGTCATGCCGCTGGAGGGCGACCGGCTGCCGCTGACCCTGGTGCGGCAGGACGAACTGGGCGGCGCCGTCTACGCGGTGACCGACCCGGCCCACCGGCTGAGCCGCCGGTTCTCGGGAAGCCCCTACAGCTCCGACGGCCTCTACTGGCTGCGCGAACTCGTGGACCGCAACGGCAACACGCTCCGCTTCGGACGTACCGAGCACGGCCTGCCCTCGGTCCTGCTGCACGAGAGCGGCTACCGCGTCACCGTGGAGTCCGACCCCGGGATCGGCCGGGTCACCGGGCTGTCGCTGGCCGCACCCGAGGGCGCGGTCTCCGTCGTGTCCTTCGGCTACGACACCGACGGCAACCTCGCGACCGTCACCAACTCCTCGGGGCGCGCGCTGCGCTTCTCGTACGACCCGGACGGCCGGATCACCTCCTGGACCGACCGGAACGACTCCACGTACCAGTACGTCTACGACGAGCAGGGGCGCGTCGCGCGGACGGTGGGCCCGGACGGGTTCCTCTCGTCCTCCTTCGTCTACGACACCGCCGCGCGCACCACCCGCTTCACCGACTCCACGGGCGCCACGACCGTCTTCCACCTCAACGCGCTCCACCAGGTCGTCGCCGAGACCGACCCCCTCGGCCGCACCGCCACCCAGACCTGGGACCGCTACGACCGCCTCACCTCCCGGACGGGCCACGACGGCACGACGACGGCCTGGACATGGGACGAGCGCGGCAACCTGCTCGCGGTCCGGGAGGCCGACGGGGGCGTGGCGCGGGCCGAGTACCGCGACACCGACGGCATGCCGCTCACCATCACGGCGGAGGACGGCGCCGTATGGCGCTACGCGTACGACGAGTCGGGCAACAACACGGCGATCGTCGCACCCGACGGCGGGACGACCCGGTACGAGCACGACGCCCACGGGGCCCTCACCGCGGTCGTCGACGCCACCGGGGCCCGGGAGTCCCTCCGGCCCGACGGGGCGGGTCTGCCGGCGGCGCACACCGACGCGCTCGGCCGCACCCACACCTTCACCCGGGACGCCTTCGGCAGGACCCGGACCGTCACCGACCCCCTGGGGCACGTCACCGTCCTGGAGTGGAGCCCGGAGGGCCGGCTGCTCAGCAGGTCCGGCCCGGGAGGCACCGAGACCTGGACGTACGACGGGGAGGGCAACCTCCTGACGCACACCGACGCCGCCGGCGGGCGGACGGCGTACACGTACACGCACTTCGACCTCCTCGCCTCGCGGACGGAACCCGGCGGCGCGCGCTACGAGTTCGGCTACGACACGGAACGCCGCCTCACCGAGGTGCGGAACTCCGCCGGACAGGCCTGGCGGTACACCTACGACGCCGCCGGACGGGTCGTCGAGGAGACGGACTTCGACGGACGCACGCTGGTCTACACCCACGACGACGCCGGCCGCAGGCTGACGCGCACCAACCCGCTCGGGCAGCAGGTCACCCACCATCTGGACCCGATGGGGCGGCTGGCGGCGAAGGACGTCGACGGCACGCTCACCTCGTTCGCCTACGACCCCGCCGGCCGCCTGACGGGCGCGCACTCCGGCGAGTCCGCCATGACCCTGGAGTGGGACGCGGCGGGCCGGCTGTCCGCCGAGACGGTCGACGGGCGGACGATCCGCTACCGCTACGACGTGCTCGGCCGCTGCACCGGCCGCACCACACCCGCGGGCGTCACCACCTCCCAGACCTACGACGCCGCGGGCAACCGGACGGGGATGGAGTTCGCCGGGAACCCGCTCAGGTTCTCGTTCGACCCGCTGGGACAGGAGCTCGAACGCACCCTGGGCCCGGTGGACCGGCCCGTCTCCCTGAGCACCGTCTGGGACGCCCAGGGACGCATGACCGAGCACACCGTGGCGGCGGGCGGCCGCACGCTCCGCTCCCGTTCCTACGACTACCGTCCCGACCACCGGCTCGCGGCCGTCACCGACCTGCTGACGGGCCGCGCCCAGCGTTTCCGGCTCGACCCCGACGGGCGGCCCACCGGCCTGGACGCCGGGACCTGGACCGAGACGTACGGCTACGACCGCGAGGGCAACCAGACCGATGCCCGCTGGCCCGACCGGGCGCCGCACCCCGAGTCCCGGGGGCCGCGCGCCTACGACGGCACGCGGCTGCGTTCGGCGGGCGCGCTCCACTACGTGTACGACGCCGCGGGCCGGGTGGTCGAGCGCCGCAAGAAGCGCCTGTCCCGCTCCCCCGAGATCTGGCGCTACACCTGGGACGCCGAGGACCGCCTCGTCTCCTGCACGACCCCCGACGGCACGCTGTGGACCTACACCTACGACGCCTTCGCACGGCGCACCGCCAAGCGCCGGCACGGACCCGACGGCAGGGTCGCCGAGGAGACCGTCTTCGCCTGGGACGGCGGCAGGCTGGCCGAGCAGACGGACAGCTCCACCCGGACGACGCTGACGTGGGAGTACGACGGGCTCCGCCCGATCGCCCAGGCCGAGCGGCGCGACGGGTCCGCCCGGCCGGACGCGGCCCAGGGCGCGGGGAGCGTCGACTCCCGCTTCTTCGCCGTCGTCACCGACCTCATCGGCACACCGACGGAACTCGTCGATCCCACGGGTGCCGTGGCCTGGCACAGCCGGGCCACGCTGTGGGGCAGCACGACCTGGAACCGCGACGCGACCGCCTACACGCCCCTGCGCTTCCCCGGCCAGTACGCGGACCCCGAGACCGGGCTCCACTACAACCACTTCCGTCACTACGACCCCGAGCCGGGCCGCTACGTCACGCCCGACCCGCTCGGCCTGGAGCCGGCCCCCAACCCGGTCGGCTACGTCGCGAACCCCTCGACGTCCTGCGACCCGATGGGCCTCGCGCCCTGCATGCAGACCCTGCAGGACCTGGCCACCCAGATCAACAACCTCAAGACCAACCCGATAGCCCGCGAGAAGCAGACCGTCGCCGTCATCCACGCACAGGGGCCGAAGGGGCCCATCACCATCGTCGCGGGGACGAGCAAGAGCAAACTCGACGACGCCCAGATGGAACTGGCGAAGAAGCTGGGGCTGTTCCCCCTGCCGAAGGACGAGTACATGAAGGTGCCCAAGGGGGACAAGGGAGGCCACGCCGAGCAGAACATCCTGCAGTACCTGCACCGGCTCAACAAGGGCAAGGACCAGCCCGTCTGGCTCCCCACGCACGGCGCCGCGTCGAACGTCGTGTGCACCAAGTTCTGCTCGCCGATCATCCGGGGCAGCAAAGGCGCCATGTTCGGGCAGGTGTACCCCGGCACGCAGGGCACCCAGCAGAAGCAGTTCTACTGGCCCGCACGCCACACCCCGTAGGGAACGCGGTAGAACAGGACCCATGGACTACACACACGTCGTGGCCGAACTCCTCGCCGAGGAGGAGTTCACGGGCTTCGAGTACTTCGCCCATGACGCGTGGCAGACGCGCGACCGCGCGAACTGGCTGGTGGCGAGGACGGCGGGCGGGATCGTCGCCGGACGGATCGGCGCGGCGTCGTCGGCGGGCCTGTTCGACCGGCTCGACCGCCCGGTCCCCGGTCCGGCCGAGGGCGGCCGGGGCTTCGCCACACCGCTGCCCGACGGGGCGCTGGCCGTCGCCGCGAGCGGGCTCGTCACCGTGCGCGAGCCCGACGGGCGCGTGCGCTGGACGCTGGAGCACGAGCCCTGGCACCACCGGCACATCGCCGCGGGCGCCTGCGCCGCCGACGCCAGTGGCCGAAGGCTCCTCGTCACCATGGCCGGTCCGACGGACGGCGGCTCCTACGAGGGCGACCTCTGCGTCGTGCTCCACCTGGCGGACGGCCGGCGCCTCGCGCACACGGTGCTGCCCTCCGCCTCGGCCGGATACGGCTTCCAGCAGTCGCTCACCGACCCGGGGGAGCTGTTCCTGAACGCCGCCCAGGGGGACACCTTCCACTCCCTGCGGCTCACACTGGACGGGGAGCGCCTCACCGCGGAGCCCGTCGGGTACGAGGACGAGCCGTTCGCCGGCCTGGCCATGAACGGCGCCGTCCTGAAACTGGACGTCGGCGGCGAGTGGCTGAACCGCTGCGCGGCCGGGCAGCCGGACGTCAGCGTGGACGCCGAGGACGTCCTGCCGGAGGACTTCCGCTTCGTCGGCTACCGGCCCGGATTCCTGGACGGCGACCGCGTCCTGGCGGCGATCGGCGAGGACCAGGACGGCACGGACAACCGGCATCTCCTGCTGGACGCGCGGACGCTGCGCCCCACCGCCGAGATCGACTACCCCGGCACACGGTGCTGCGACCCGCTCCCGCTGGGCGACGGCACCTGGCTGACCGCGGACGGGACCACCGTCCGCCGGTGGCGCACCGCCTGACCCCGGCCCCCGGGGCGGCCCCGGACGGGGCCGTCCCGGGGCCGGTGCACCGCCCGGTTCCGGCCGGGCGGTGCGCCGGGCGGGCCGGGCCCGTCCGCGGTCGAGCGGCGGTCAGGCGAAGCGCTGCCCCGGGGACCCGTCGCAGGCGGCGAGGCGGAGCGGTGCGGCGGAGGCGGCCGTCACGCAGAGCCCGGTCGCGGCGGACGGGCGGAGGGTCGAACCGTCGCGGACGAAGCGCTGGTTGGCGCCGCCGTGGCAGTCCCACAGGACCAGCGCGGTGCCCGCACGGTAGGCGGAGTCCGGGACGTCCAGGCAGCGGTCCTGGGTCAGTTCCGTGTGGAGCGAGCCGCGGGCGGTGTCGTGCCACCAGCCCTGGTTGCGTCCGCCGTGGCAGTCCCAGGCCAGCGTCCTGGTGCCGTTGCGGGTGACGGCGCCCTCGACGTCGGCGCAGAGGCCGGACGCGGCCCTCAGCGGGCGGTAGACGTCGTCCCAGGCGAACGGGAAGAGGCGCGGGGCGCCGCTGGAAGCGACGTCCGCGCAGCTCGCCTCCCTCAGACCCGAGTCCCACAGCTGGGTCAGGCAGGAGGCGAAGGCCGCGTGGCCGCGGGCGTTGGGGTGGAAGGACTGGCGGACGGAGTTGGCGTCCGGCGGGAAGGGGTTGGAGAGGTCGATGTACAGGCCCCGGGCCCAGGTGTCCTGGTGGCAGACCTCGTGCCCGTGGAAGAGGCGCGAGTTGTCGAGGTAGAGCGCTCCGGTGTTCTGCGCGGCCCGGCGCATGCCGCGTTCGAAGGCGGGGACGGCCGTGTTGCGGCCCCAGACGGTGTCGGAGTCGTAGCCGAGGCCGCCGCAGACCAGCTTGCCGGGGAAGGAAGGGTTGTCCCGGAAGTCGGGGCCGATGGGGCTCGGGTAGCCCATCACGACGAGCTTGTAGTCGCCGTCCCCGTAGCCGGCGCCGCGCATCACGGTCCGCAGGTCCCGCACGGTCTGCTCGACCTTGGGCACCAGGCCGTCGACGCGGGCCTGCCAGCCCGGCGCGTACTTCGGCTCGCAGGCGCCCTGGAGCAGGATGTAGCGGGTGACGCAGTCGGTCATGACGGGGCCGAACTGGAGGTCGTCGTTGGCGCCCGCGACGAGGAGCACCATCTTGATCCGGGTGTTGCGCGCCTTGATCGCGAGGCTGTCGCTCTGGACGAGTTCGTCCGCGTACTGCTTGCTCCCGCCGATGCGGATGTTGACGGTGGACGCGCCCGAGCAGGAGACGTTGTAGGTGACGTCGGCGGCGATGCCGGTGCGGTGGACGGCCGCGTCGGGCGAGCGGTGGCACCAGTTGTCGGGGCCGTCGGTGCCCGGTTCGTAGGTGCCGACGCCCTCGCCGCTGATCTCGCTGTCGCCCAGCGAGATCAGCGAGGTCCGGCGCTGGTCGAGCGGGCGCTCGGCCGGGCTGCCGTAGAGGGCGGTGGCCTCGGCCGCGCGGACGGCCTCCAGTCCGGGCGGGAGCGGGACGGAGGCGGCCGCCGGGGCCGCGGGTGCGGCCGGTGCCGCGGCCGCCGTGCCCGCGGCGGTGCCGCCGAGCACGGTGGCGAGCACGGCGACGGCCGCCGCCGTGCGCCGGAACGGGTGGACTCGTGGGCCTGGTCGCGTCATTGCGCCTCCCCGGGTTGTGGTCTCCCGGGGTATGTACTGGCGGGTAGTGCAGTTGGGAATAGGCGGAACAAGACAACTGCTCAACTTTTCGAGGCGAAGGCCGGAGGAAGGACACCGATGAGCGGCACGGCGGCAGGCGAGTTCCGGATCGAGCACGACTCGATGGGCGAGGTGCGGGTCCCCGCACACGCGAAGTGGCGGGCCCAGACGCAGCGGGCGGTGGAGAACTTCCCCGTCTCCGGCCAGCGGCTGGAGCGTGCGCACATCGAGGCCCTGGCGCTGATCAAGGCGGCGGCGGCACGGGTGAACGCCCGGCTCGGCGTGCTGGACGCGGATGTCGCGGCGGCCGTCGCGGACGCGGCGGACGAGGTCGCCGGGGGCCGCTGGGACGAGCACTTCCCCGTCGACGTCTTCCAGACGGGCTCCGGCACCTCGTCGAACATGAACGCCAACGAGGTGATCGCCACCCTCGCCACCGAGCGCCTCGGGCGGGCGGTCCACCCCAACGACCACGTGAACGCCTCCCAGTCGTCCAACGACGTCTTCCCGTCCTCGATCCACATCGCGGCCACCGCCGCGGTGACCGCCGACCTCGTGCCGGCGCTGGAGCACCTGGCGTCCGCGCTGGAGCGCAAGGCCGCCGAGTTCGCCGCCGTGGTGAAGTCGGGGCGCACCCACCTGATGGACGCCACCCCGGTCACCCTCGGCCAGGAGTTCGGCGGCTACGCGGCGCAGATGCGGCACGGCGTCGAGCGGCTGCGCTCCGCGCTGCCGCGCCTCGCCGAACTGCCGCTGGGCGGCACGGCGGTGGGCACCGGCATCAACACCCCGCCCGGCTTCTCCGCGGCCGTCATCGCCGAGGTGGCGGCCGCGACCGGGCTGCCGCTGACCGAGGCCCGCGACCACTTCGAGGCGCAGGGGGCACGGGACGCCCTGGTGGAGACCTCCGGGCAGCTGCGGACGGTCGCGGTGTCGCTGACCAAGATCTGCAACGATCTGCGGTGGATGGCGTCGGGGCCCCGCACGGGTCTCGCGGAGATCGCGCTGCCGGACCTCCAGCCCGGCTCGTCGATCATGCCGGGGAAGGTCAATCCGGTCGTCCCCGAGGCGGTCCTGATGGTGGCCGCCCAGGTCACCGGCAACGACGCGGCGGTCGCCGTCGCGGGGGCCGCGGGCAACTTCGAACTGAACGTCATGCTGCCGGTGATGGCCCGGAACCTGCTGGAGTCCGTCCGGATCCTGGCGAACGCCGCGCGCCTGCTCGCGGACCGCACCGTCGACGGGATCACGGCCGACGCCGAACGCGCCCGCGAGTACGCGGAGTCGTCCCCCTCGGTGGTCACCCCGCTCAACCGGTACATCGGCTACGAGGAGGCGGCGAAGGTCGCCAAGCAGTCGCTGGCGGAGCGCCGGACCATCCGGGAGGTCGTGCTGGACCGCGGCTACGTGGACCGCGGCGAACTGACCCTGGAGCAGCTGGACGAGGCCCTCGACGTGCTGCGCATGACGCACCCCTGAGGGCTGTCCCGGCCTCGGCGGACCCCTGCGACGCGGGCCGGCACGGGCTCGCGTGCCGGGATCCCGAGGTCCGGTCGCGGCGCGCACGACCCGGCCGTGAGAAACGGCCGGGACGCGCACGGCACGGCCGTGAGGCACGGTCGCGGCGCGCACGATCCCCCTCGTGGGGCGCGGCGCGCGGCACCGCGGCCGTGAGCTGGGTCGCGGCGCGCGCCCGGCCCGCCTCCTAAGATCTGCTCATGACAGGGACGGAACGCATCGCACGCTGGGCACCCGGGGACCACATCCTCTGGCGGTACCGCGGTCATGCCCCCGATCTCGACGGCTGCTCGGTGCACATCTGCCGGCCCGTGACGGTCGTCCAGGACACCGAGGACCTGCTCGCCGTCTGGATGGCGCCGGGCACCGAGTGCGTCAAGCCGGTGCTCGCCGACGGCTCCCCCGTGCATCTGGAGCCGCTGGCGACCCGCTACACCGCGCCGCGCACCCTGACCCGGGACCGCTGGTTCGGCGCCGGGGTGCTCAAGCTGGCCAGACCCGGGGACCCGTGGTCGGTCTGGCTCTTCTGGGAGTCGGGCTGGCGGTTCAAGAGCTGGTACGTGAACCTCGAGGAACCGCGCACCCGGTGGGCGGGCGGAGTGGACTCCGAGGACCACTTCCTCGACATCTCCGTCTATCCGGACCGCAGTTGGCTGTGGCGGGACGAGGACGAGTTCGCCCAGGCGCAGCTCGTCGGGCTGATGGACGCGGAGAAGGCCGAGCGGGTCCGGGCGGCCGGGCGGGACGCGGTGGCCGCCGTCCGCGCCTGGGGGGCGCCGTTCTCCTCGGGCTGGGAGCACTGGCGCCCGGACCCGTCGTGGACCGTGCCGCGCCTGCCGGCCGACTGGGCGGGGCGCGGGGACCGTCGGCCCGCGGCCTGAGCGGGGACGGACGGGCACGTGAACCGGATCGGCCGGACAGGCGGACGGGCACGTGAACCGGATCGGCCGGACAGGCGGACGGACGGACACCCACACGGACGCCTTGGAGTGAAGCTGGCCGAAAATTTGCGTTTCGGCCCTCACTCCGCCCGATCCTTCCCGCCCTGTCGCACCCGTGCGACCACGTGGCTGTCCGATTCCGGTCAGCGAACGCGCTCCGGCGTATACGACCTCGTGAGACTCTTGATGCGCCCCCCGGGGGCAAACGTAGGATCGTCGTCCGCAGCGCTGCGCCGTACGAGGGAGAAAGCGCAGGACAGACCGCACGCCAGCCCATACGCCAGCACGAGTCACCGAAGACAGCACGAGTCGCACAGAGGGGGTCGAGCCGTGCCGGATGCCAGCCGTCCCGCGGGGACCGGCCCCGGGGCGGGTGCACAGCCCCACGAGCCGGCCGCCACAAGCAGCCGCAGCGCAGTCGCGTCGACCCACCCGAGCCGGACGGAATCCCACGCGTGACGGAGCATCCCACCTCCCACGAGGGCCGGCAGCCGCTGGCTGCCCGGTCCCAGGAACGCACCCGGCCCCGGGCCCAGGCCTCCGGGGCCGCCTCAGGTCTGCCCGCCGGACAGCCTCCGCTGCCCCAGCCGGGGCTCCCGCCGCAGTCCCTGCAGGCGCAGGCCCAGGACATCGCCGGCACCGCACGGCGCGAGGGCGACCGGCTGCGGTTCGTCGGCGCGGCCACGCGGCGCATCGCCCGGGGCATCGACCTCGACGAGATCGTGCTCGGCCTGTGCCGGGCGACGGTCCCCACCTTCTCCGACGCGATACTCGTCTACCTGCGCGACCCGCTCCCGGTGGGCGACGAGCGGCCCGTCTCCCCCTTCGTCCTGCGGCTGCGCCGCAGCGACCGGCTGCGGTCGACCTCCGACGACACCGAGAGCGGCGCGGGCGCGGTGATGTCCGTGCTGGACCCGCAGACCGACCTGGCACCGGCGGCCGAGCTGTGCGAGGTCCGCTCGGGCGGCGCGCTCTCCGAGGTGCTGCGCGGGGTGCGGCCCGTCTTCGGCGACTCCGCCGCCGCCCGCGCCGCGCTGCCCGAACTGCTCGGCGACGGGCGCATCGTGCCCAGCGGCCACCGCGCCATACTGGCCCCGCTGCGGGGCCGGCGCCGGGTGATCGGCGCGGCCGTCTTCCTGCGCCGCCCCGACCGGCCCGCGTTCGAGCCCAACGACCTGCTGGTCGCCGCCCAGCTCGCCACCCACACCGCCCTCGGCATCGACAAGGCCGTGCTCTACGGGCGCGAGGCGTACATCGCCGACGAGCTCCAGCGCACGATGCTGCCGGACTCGCTGCCGCAGCCCACCGGCGTCCGTCTCGCCTCCCGCTACCTGCCGGCCGCCGAGACGGCGCGGGTGGGCGGCGACTGGTACGACGCGATCCCGCTGCCCGGCAGCCGTGTCGCGCTGGTCGTCGGCGACGTCATGGGCCACTCCATGACCTCGGCCGCGATCATGGGCCAGCTGCGCACCACCGCGCAGACGCTGGCCGGGCTCGACCTGCCGCCGCAGGAGGTGCTGCACCACCTCGACGAGCAGGCCCAGCGGCTCGGCACGGACCGCATGGCCACCTGCCTGTACGCGGTGTACGACCCGGTCTCGCACCGCATCACCATCGCCAACGCCGGCCACCCGCCGCCCATCCTGCTGCACCTGGGAGGGCGGGCCGAGGTGCTGCGGGTGCCGCCCGGCGCACCGATCGGCGTCGGCGGCGTGGACTTCGAGGCCGTGGAGCTCGACGCCCCCGCCGGGGCGACCCTCCTGCTGTACACGGACGGGCTGGTCGAGTCCCGGCTGCGCGACGTGTGGACCGGGATCGAGCAGCTGCGGGAGCGGCTGGCCGCCACCGCACAGCTCACCGGGCAGGACCACTCGCCGCCGCTGGAGGCGCTCTGCGACGACGTGCTGGACATGCTCGGGCCGGGCGACCGGGACGACGACATCGCACTGCTCGCCGCCCGCTTCGACGGGATCGCGCCGAGCGACGTCGCGTACTGGTTCCTCGACCCGGAGGACGCGGCGCCCGGCCGGGCCCGCCGGCTCGCCCGCCGCGCACTGGAGCGCTGGGGTCTGGAGGAGCTCTCGGACTCGGTGGAGCTGCTGGTCAGCGAGGTGGTCACCAATGCCGTGCGGTACGCGGAGCGGCCGGTGATGCTGCGTCTGCTGCGCACCGAGGTGCTGCGCTGCGAGGTGGGGGACGACTCCCCGCAGCTGCCGCGGCAGCGCAGGGCACGGGACACGGACGAGGGCGGCCGGGGACTGTTCCTGGTGAACCGGCTGGCCAGACGGTGGGGCGCGACCCGGCTCTCGACGGGCAAGGTCGTCTGGTTCGAGCTGCCCGCGCGGGTCTGACCCGCGCGGGCCCCGCCCCCGCCGGCCCGGGCCCCGGGTTTCGACACCCGCGGGCCCGGACACCCGAGGGCCCGGGACATCCGCGGGCCAGAACACCCGCGGGCCCGGACATCCGCGGGCCAGAACACCCGCGAGCCCGGACACGCGCCGGGCTACCCATCAGTAATAAAAGTCCGGAAACGGTCCAGATGTTGCCCGTGCGGTGTGCGGGGCGTTGACTGGGGCAGACGGCCCGAAGCGACCCATATCCCCCAGATCGACGGGAGCACGCTCGTGTCCGAGTCCACCCCCGAGGCCCCGTACACCACGAACAACGCCGGAATCCCGGTCGAGAGCGACGAACACTCGCTGACCGTGGGCCCCGACGGCCCGATCCTGCTCCAGGACCACTACCTGATCGAGAAGATGGCCCAGTTCAACCGCGAACGGGTCCCCGAGCGGGTGGTGCACGCCAAGGGTTCGGGAGCCTACGGCTTCTTCGAGGTGACCAACGACGTCAGCCAGTTCACCAAGGCCGATCTGTTCCAGCCCGGCAGGCGGACCGAGATGCTGGCGCGCTTCTCCACCGTCGCGGGCGAGCAGGGCTCACCCGACAGCTGGCGCGACCCGCGCGGCTTCGCTCTCAAGTTCTACACCGAGCACGGCAATTACGACCTGGTCGGCAACAACACCCCGGTCTTCTTCGTCCGCGACACGATCAAGTTCCAGGACTTCATCCGCTCGCAGAAGCGCCACCCCGTCACCGGGCTGCGCGACCACGACATGCAGTGGGACTTCTGGACCCTCTCCCCCGAGTCCGCGCACCAGGTCACCTGGCTGATGGGCGACCGGGGCATCCCGAGGACGTACCGCCACATGAACGGCTACGGCTCCCACACCTACATGTGGGTCAACGCCGGCGGCGAGCGGTTCTGGGTGAAGTACCACTTCAAGACCGACCAGGGGATCGGCTTCCTCACCCAGGACGAGGCGGACACGCTGGCCGGCTCGGACCCGGACCTGCACCGCCGGGACCTGTTCGAGTCGATCGCGTCCGGTGACGCTCCCTCCTGGACCCTGAAGGTCCAGATCATGCCGTTCGAGGACGCGGCCGACTACCGGTTCAACCCGTTCGACCTGACCAAGGTGTGGCCGCACGGCGACTACCCGCTGATCGACGTCGGCCGGATGGTGCTCGACCGCAATCCGGAGGACTTCTTCGTCCACATCGAGCAGGCCGCCTTCGAGCCGTCGAACATGGTCCCCGGCATCGGCCCCTCGCCGGACAAGATGCTGCTGGGCCGGCTGTTCTCCTACCCGGACACCCACCGGTACCGGATCGGCCCCAACTACGCGCAGCTGCCGCCCAACCGGCCGCACGCGCCGGTCAACTCCTACGCCAAGGACGGCCCGATGCGCTACACGCCCTCGCAGGCGTCGCGGCCCTACGCGCCGAACTCCTACGGCGGCCCCGCGGCCGACGTCGCCCGCTTCGGCGACCCGGCGGGCTGGCGGAGCGCGGGCGAGATGGTGCGCGAGGCGACCTTGAAGCACCGGGACGACGACGACTGGGGCCAGGCGGGCACGATGGTCCGCGAGGTGCTGGACGACGCCCAGCGCGACCGGCTCGCCGGCAACATCGCCGGCCATCTGCTGGACGGCGTGAGCACGCCCGTGCTGCAGCGGGCGCTCCAGTACTGGCGCAACGTGGACAAGGACCTCGGGGACGCGGTCGCCAAGCGGACCGACGCCGGCTGACGCCGGCCGGACACACGGGAGCACCCCGGAACCGTGCGGTTCCGGGGCGCTCCCGTACGTCTGCCCGCGGCGCGCGGTCCCGGGGCGGCGTGGCCCCGGTCCCCGCGCCTCCCGGCGCTTCTCAGTCCTGCGGCCGGAGCCGCTCGCCGCTGCCGTCGTCGGGTTCGACCGGCGGGGAGAAGGTGACGCCCCCGCTGGGCGTCGGGTCCGGACGCTGGGTCTCGGACGGCGTCGGGTCCGGGTCCCGGGTCTCGGTCTGCGAGGGCGTCGGGTCCGGGTCCCGGGTCTCCGTCTCGGTCTTCGACGGCGTCGGGTCCGGGTCCTCGGACTCCGTCTCGGAAGGCGTCGGGTCCGGGTCGGGCTCGGGGCTCGCCGGCTCGGCG
This sequence comes from Streptomyces genisteinicus, assembly GCF_014489615.1. Taxonomy (GTDB): domain Bacteria; phylum Actinomycetota; class Actinomycetes; order Streptomycetales; family Streptomycetaceae; genus Streptomyces; species Streptomyces genisteinicus. Next base: position 4,676,777 of record NZ_CP060825.1, on the reverse strand, counting down.
ACATCGAGGTCGAAGGAGGCGTCCGAGCCGCCGTTCAGGGCGTCCAGCGTGTAGTCGCCCCAGATCCTGGCCGGGAAGCCGCCGCCGTTGGCCCGGCCGGAGTTGGCGGTGCCGGTGAGCGAGACCTGCCCGCCGCCCTCCGCGGTGGACTCGCCGAACAGGGCGACGACGGTGGTCAGTTCGGGCGTGTAGCCGGCGAACCAGGCGGACCGGTTCTTCTCGGAGGTGCCGGTCTTGCCGGCGGCCTCGTAGGCGTTCGACTTCGCGGCGACGCCGGAGCCCTGGGCCACCACGCCGGTCAGGCCGGCGGTCACGGTGTCGGCCGTCTCCCGGCTGATGACGGAGCCGCCGATCGGATCGGGCGACTCGACCGTGCGGTCCTTGTGCTCGGCCTTGGCGACGATCGTGGGCGTGACCTTCTTGCCGTGGTTGTCGAGCGTGGCGTACACGCCCGCCATGTCCCAGGTCGAGGCGCCCATGGTGCCGAGCGACACGGCGGGCCGCTCGGGGAAGTTGACGTCCGGCACACCCAGCTCCAGGGCCGTCTCCTTGACCCGGTCCAGGCCGACGTCGACGGCCATCTGCGCGAAGGCGGAGTTGATCGAGCGGTTCAGCGCGGTCTGCACGGAGACGGGCCCGTAGCTGCGGCCCAGGTCGTTCTGCGGGGCGAAGGGGGTGTCGCTGCCCTGCACGGGGCGCTTGCTGGTGCCGTCGTAGACGGTGTTCAGGCCGATCGGGTCGCCGTCCTGGGTGCGGGACTCGTTCTCCAGCGCGGACGCGAAGACGACGGGCTTGAACGTCGAGGCGGGCTGGTAGTCGCGGCGGGTCGCGTTGGACAGCCAGTGCTGGGTGGCGTCGGTGCCGCCGTACAGGGCGACGACCTTGCCCGTCCTCGGGTCGACGGAGGTGGCGCCGGCCTGCACGGTGGCGTCGACCTTGCTGCCCTCCCGGTCGAGCTTCTCTTCCAGCTGGTCCTTGACCGCCTCCTCCAGCTCGCGCTGCTTCTTGCGGTCCACGTTGAGCGTGATCGTCCAGCCGCCGGCCCTCAGGTCCTCCTCGTCGAGCCCCTGGCGGGCGAGCTCGCTGTTGGCCGCCTCGACGAGGTAGCCGGTCTGGCCCTCCATGCCGGGCGCGGGCTTCGGCGCCTTCGGGACGGGGAACTTCAGGCCCGCGCGCTCACCGGCGTCGAGCCAGCCCTCCTCGACCATGTTGTCGAGCACGTAGTTCCAGCGGTCGGTGACCAGCTTGCGGCCCGTCTCGGAGGCGGAGGACCAGTCGTACTGGCTCGGGGCCTGGAGCAGCGCGGCGAGGTAGGCGCCCTGGGCGACGTCCAGCTTCTCGGCGTCCACGCCGTAGTACGCCTGCGCGGCGGCCTGTATGCCGTGCGCGTTGCGGCCGTAGTAGCTGGTGTTGATGTACCCGGCGAGGATCTCGCTCTTCTCCTTCTTCTGATCCACCTTGAGCGAGATCACCAGCTCCTTGAGCTTGCGGGTGACCGTCTGGTCCTGGTCCAGGTAGTAGTTCTTCACGTACTGCTGGGTGATCGTGGAACCGCCCTGCTTGCCCTTGCCGGTCAGGGTGTTCTTCACGCCGCGGAGGGTGCCCTTGAGGTCGACGCCGGAGTCCTCGAAGAAGGTCTTGTTCTCGGCCGCGACGAACGTGTACTGCACGTCCTTCGGGATCTCCTCCAGGCCGACGATCTCCCGGTTCACCTTGCCCGTGCGGGCGAGGACGGTGCCGTCGCTGTACTTGTAGACGTTGCTCTGCATCTCGGCCTCGGCGTTGGCCGCGGGCACCGGGACCATGAGGTAGACCACGAAGAAGGCCCCCATGACCAGCAGGCAGAAGCCGAGGAACGTCCCCAGCAGCTTCCGCCACGTGAAGAACCGGCGTATGCCCGTGCGCCCGGACTCCCCCGCCCGGCGCGCACCGCGCTGCCGAGCCTGTCGCTCATCCGCTCGGCCCATCGCTTCGCAGCTCCGCTCTTCCGTCGTCACGTCGTCCGCCGGCGGCCCCGCCGGTCGGCGGGCCGCCGTTCCTCGCCGGCCCCGCGTCGTGGCGGGCCGGTCGCCGGTGGCCCCCGCGTCCCGGCGGGCCGTCGTCCGGTGGCCTCGCCGGCGGCGGGCCGGAATCAGCTCAGAAAGGTAACACCGTCAGTCCGGGCAAAGGGGCCTCGATCCGACCTTTTCCGGACGTGAGAATCAGCACCCCCTCCCGAAGGAACCGACTCCCCACGGGCTCGAAGGGTTGCGGCATGCGCTAATGTGATATCACTTTGCTAGACAGACGGATCCGGGGCGAACCGGGTCCGCCGGCACGGAAACGGGGAGTGGACCATGCCTGCACACGGCTCGGAGACGACGGACACGAGGGCGGCCGCGGAGACGGCCGCACCCGACGTGCCCCAGATGCCGGCGCCCCGGGTGCGCGAGACCCCGGCCCACAGCATCGGCGGCGGACTCGCCCTGCTGCTCGGACTGGTCGGCCTCGCGGCGGGCGCCGGGCTGGCCATCGGGGCGACCGGGGTGGACTCGGGCGGCGCCAAGGCTCTGATGATCACGGGCGGCGTCCTCGTCGGACTCGCCGCGCTCTTCGCCATGTGCGGGCTGAACATGGTCGCCCCCGGCGAGGCCCGGGTCGTCCAGCTCTTCGGCCGCTACCGGGGCACCATCCGCACGGACGGCCTGCGCTGGGTGAACCCGCTCACCACCCGCGCCAAGATCTCCACCCGCGTACGGAACCACGAGACGGCCGTCCTCAAGGTCAACGACGCCTACGGCAACCCGATCGAGCTGGCGGCGGTCGTGGTCTGGAAGGTCGACGACACCGCCCAGGCGATGTTCGAGGTGGACGACTTCCTGGAGTTCGTCTCCACGCAGACCGAGGCCGCGGTGCGGCACATCGCCATCGAGTACCCCTACGACGCGCACGACGAGGACGGGCTCTCCCTGCGGGGCAACGCCGAGGAGATCACCGAGAAGCTCGCCGACGAGCTGCGCGCCCGGGTCGACGCGGCCGGGGTCGACATCATCGAGTCCCGCTTCACCCACCTCGCCTACGCGCCGGAGATCGCCTCCGCCATGCTCCAGCGCCAGCAGGCCGGCGCCGTGGTCGCCGCGCGCCGGCAGATCGTCGACGGCGCGGTCGGCATGGTCGAGGCGGCCCTGGACCGGCTCACCGAGCGGGACATCGTGGAACTGGACTCCGAGCGCAAGGCCGCCATGGTCTCCAACCTCATGGTCGTCCTGTGCGGCGACCGGGCGGCGCAGCCGGTCCTCAACACGGGCTCGCTGTACCAGTGACGCCGCCGCCCCCGGGGGACCGCAAGCAGGTACTGCTGCGGCTCGACCCCGCGGTGTACGAGGCGCTGGCCCGCTGGGCCGGGGACGAACTGCGCAGCACCAACGCCCAGATCGAGTTCCTGCTGCGCAGGGCGCTCGGCGACGCGGGACGGCTGCCGGGAGGCGTGGCGCCGCAGGCCCGCAGGGGGCGCCCGCCGCGCAGGCCGCCGGCCGGGGCGGAGCCGGCCGCGGACCCCGGAGCAGGGGAGGCGGGACCGGAGCGGGGGCCGGACCCGGGTCCGGCCGGGCGCGCGTAGGACACGGGACGGGGGTCGCCGGACGGCGGCCCCCACCCTCTATACATCGCGCGTATACACCCGATGTACAGTGACGCCATGTCCATCGGTCACACTCTCCTCGGCCTCCTCGAATCCGGCCCCCGGCACGGCTACGACCTCAAGCGCGCCTTCGACGAGCGCTTCGGGCAGGACCGGCCGCTGCACTACGGACAGGTGTACTCCACCATGTCCCGGCTCCTGAAGAACGGCCTCGTCGAGGTCGACGGAGTGGAGGCGGGCGGCGGTCCCGAACGCAAGCGGTACGCCATCACCGAGGCGGGGATCACCGATGTGTCCCGGTGGCTCGCCGAACCGGAGAAGCCCGAGCCGTACCTCCAGTCCACCCTCTACACCAAGGTCGTCCTCGCCCTGCTCACCGGGCGCAGCGCGGCCGGGCTGCTCGACACCCAGCGGGCCGAGCATCTGCGGCTGATGCGGATCCTCACCGACCGCAAGCGCCGCGGCGACCTCGCGGACCAGCTCATCTGCGACCACGCGCTCTTCCACCTCGAAGCGGACCTGCGCTGGCTGGAACTGACCGCCGCGCGACTGGACCGCCTCGCCGCAGAGGTGCGCGCGTGATCCCCGAGGGTTCCCTGCTGGCCGCCGAGGACCTGCACAAGTCGTTCGGCTCCACCCCCGCCCTCACCGGCGCCTCGTTCTCCGTGCACGCCGGCGAGGTCGTCGCCGTCATGGGGCCGTCGGGCTCCGGGAAGTCGACCCTGCTGCACTGCCTGGCCGGGATCGTGGCGCCGGACACGGGCTCCGTCCGCTACGACGGGCGCGACCTGGCCGGCCTGGGCGACGACGGCCGCAGCGCGCTGCGGCGCACCGACTTCGGGTTCGTCTTCCAGTTCGGCCGCCTGGTCCCGGAGCTGACCTGCGTGGAGAACGTGGCCCTGCCGCTGCGGCTCGGCGGGGCCCGGCGCAAGGAGGCCGAGAAGACGGCCGGCGAGTGGCTGGAACGCCTGGAGACCGGCGAGCTGGCCCGCAAGCGGCCCGGGGAGATCTCCGGCGGCCAGGGCCAGCGGGTCGCGGTCGCCCGGGCGCTGGTCACCTCGCCGCGGGTGCTCTTCGCCGACGAGCCGACCGGCGCACTGGACTCCCTCAACGGCGAGCGGGTGATGGAGCTGCTGACCGCGGCGGCGCGCGAACGGAACACCGCGGTCGTGCTGGTCACCCACGAGGCACGGGTCGCCGCCTGGTCCGACCGCGAGGTCGTCGTACGCGACGGCCGCACCCGCGACCCGGAGTTCTCCCGGTGAGGCGGCTGCTCCACGAACTCGCCCTCGGCGCCCGGTTCGCGCTCGGCGGCGGACGCGAGGGACTGACCCGTACCGCGCTGACCGCCCTCGGCACCGGCCTCGGTGTCGCGCTGCTGCTCCTCGCCGCCTCCGTCCCGCACATCATGGCGGCCCGGGAGGCCCGGGAGGCGGCGCGGACGGCCTCCGACTGGTACAGCACGGAGCCCGTGCAGCGCTCGGACCGGACCGTGGTCCATCTGGAGACCGGCACCGAGTACCGGGGCGACCCCGTCGCCGGGGAGCTGCTGCGCGCCGACGGCCGCCGCCCGGTGCTGCCGCCGGGCCTGGAACGGATGCCCGCCGAGGGCGAGATGTTCGTCTCCCCCGCACTCGGCGAGCTGCTCGCGTCCGACGGCGGCGCGCTGCTGAAGGAACGTCTCGGCGCCCGGGTGGCGGGCACGATCGGCGACGAGGGCCTGCACGACCCCGGCGATCTGCGCTACTACGCCGGCAGTGACACCCTGACGACGGCCAACGGCGGCTCCCGGACGGCCGGTTACGGCACGGGCCGGCCGCACGACCCGGTCGACGCCCCGCTCCTCGTGCTGATCGTGCTGATCTGCGTGGTGCTGCTGGTCCCGGTGGCCGTCTTCCTCGCGACCGCGGCGCGCTTCGGCGGCGAGCGCCGCGACCAGCGGCTCGCGGCGCTGCGCCTGACCGGCGCCGACGTCCGCGCCACCCGCCGGATCGCGGCCGGGGAGGCGCTGCTCGGCTCGCTGCTCGGGCTGGCCGTGGGCGCCGGGGTGTTCGCGGTGAGCCGGCTGTTCGCCGGTTCGGTGCGGCTGTGGGACCTGGGGGCCTTCCCGCACGACGTGGTCCCGGCGCCGTGGGCGGGCGCCCTGGTGCTGGCCGCCGTGCCGCTGTGCGCGGTGGTGACGACGCTGGTCGCCATGCGCGCGGTGACGGTCGAACCGCTGGGCGTCGTCCGGGAGACCGCGCCGGTCCGGCGGCGGCTGTGGTGGCGGCTGGCGATGCCCCTCGCGGGCGTCGGGGTGCTGCTGGCGATCGGCCGGGTGACGCCCGGCGGGGCGGTGGACACCTTCCCCGTCGCGGCGGGCGCCATCCTGGTGCTGCTGGGTCTCTCCACGCTGCTGCCCTGGCTGGTCGACGCCGTCGTGCGGCGGCTCGGCGGCGCCGGTCCGCTGCCGTGGCAGCTCGCCGTGCGGCGGCTCCAGCTCGGCGGCGGCGCGGCGGCGCGGGCGGTGAGCGGCATCACGGTCGCGGTCGCCGGGGCGATCGCGCTCCAGATGCTCTTCGCGGGCATGCACGCCGACTTCGCCCGGCTGATCTCCCACTCGTCCTGGGCGGGGCGGATGAGCGTCCTGGCCGAGTACGCGGCCCCGGACCTCGCGCCGGAGGCGGAGAAGGCGTTCCGCGCCACGCCGGGGGTCCGGGACGCCACCGCCGTGATCGAGGCGAGCGCCGTCGGCACCGGCCCGGTCACCGGGGACGAGTCCCGGCCGATGACCTCGCTCGTGGTGGCCTCCTGCCCGACCCTGCGGCGCCTCGCGGAGATCTCCGACTGCTCGGAGGGCGACGCCTTCGTGGTGCACCGGCGCGGCGACGCCGAGCTGAACCGGTGGATCGACCGCACCGCCCGCAAGGGCCGGCCGGTCGATCTGAACAACCCCTTCGAACGGGACCGGGAGACCGGTCCGCTGCTGTGGACGCTGCCCGCAGGCAGCCCGACCGTACCGGCCCGGCCGGACGCGGGCGGCGAGGAGCTCTTCGGCATCTTCGCGACGCCCGGGGCGCTCTCCCGGGCCGACGCGGGGGGCGCCGGGGCTCCGGTGGACCCGGCCGAGCTGCCGGGCGCGCGGACCATCGCGCAGGTGCACCTCGACGAGGGGGTCCCGGACGCGGCCGAGCACGTCCGCAACACGGCGGCCCGGCTGAGCCCGCTGCTCGCCGTGCGCGAGGCCGCCGACGCGGTCCGGGACCAGCGGTACGCGAGTGTGCAGAAGGGTCTGCTGGCCGGGGCCTCGGGGACGCTGGCGCTGATCGCCGCGTCCCTGGTGGTGGCGCAGATCGAGCAGTTGCGGGAGCGGCGCCGGCTGCTGTCGGTGCTGGTGGCCTTCGGGACGCGCCGCGCCACGCTGGCCTGGTCGGTGCTGTGGCAGACCGCCCTGCCGGTGGCGCTGGGCATGGTGGTGGCGACCGCGGGCGGTCTGGCCCTGGGCGCGGTGATGCTGCGGATGACCGGCAAGGCGGTGTCCGACTGGTGGGTGTTCGTGCCGCTGGCGGGGGCGGGTGCGGGCGTGGTCGCCGGGGTGACGCTGCTGTCGCTGCCGGCCCTGTGGCGGCTGATGCGGGCGGACGGCCTGCGGACGGAGTAGCCCGCGTGCTCGCCGCGGGGGCGGGCACCAGGGGGCCGGTCGCGACGGGCTCCGGGGTCACCCCCGGTCCGCCGGTCCGCCCCGGGTGCCGTCGCCCAGGTCCGCCCCGGTCCCGTCAGTCCGCCACCCGTACCGGCAGCTCCCGCATCGCCTCCCGCAGGGCCACCGCGAACTCGGCGAACTCCTCGGCCCGCGCCGTGCCCGCCCGCATCGCCAGCGCGATCCGGCGGCACGGCGCGGGCGCGGCGAAGCGCGCGGTGCCCAGCCCGCCCCGGCCCGCCTCCACGTCCACCGCCGTGCGCGGCAGCAGGGTCACGCCCATGCCCCCGGCCACGAGCTGCACCAGGGTGGCGAGCCCGGCCGCGGTGGTGGTGACCGGCGCCCCGTCCTCGCGCCCGGCCTCACGGCACACGTCGAGCGCCTGGTCGCGCAGGCAGTGGCCCTCGTCGAGGAGGAGCAGCGGCAGCTCGCGCAGGGCCTCGCGCGGCAGGTCGTCCCGGCCCCCGAGGTCGTGACCCTCGGGGGTGACCAGCACGAAGTCCTCGTCGAAGAGGGGCAGTTCGGTGACGCCCGGCACTCCGAGCGGCACCGCGAGCAGCAGCAGGTCCAAGCGCCCGGCGGTGAGCCCTTCGAGCAGCGAGGAGGTCTGCTCCTCGTGGACCTGGAGGTCGAGCTCCGGGTAGCGCCGGTGGACGAGGCGCAGCACGGTCGGCAGCAGGTAGGGCGCGACGGTGGGGATCACCCCGAGGCGCAGGACGCCGGTGAAAGGGGCGCGCACCGCCTCGGCCTCCTCCAGCAGCAGCCCGACGGCGTCGAGGACGGCCTTGGCGCGCACGGCGATTCGCTCGCCGGCCGGGGAGAGCAGCACTCTGCGTGTCGTACGCTCCAGCAGCTGGGCACCGAGTGCCTCCTCCAGCGCGGAGACCGCGCCGGAGAGCGCGGGCTGACTCATCCCGATTGCCGCCGCTGCGTCCCTGAAGTGCAGATGCTCCGCCACGGCCGTGAAGGCGCGCAGCTGTGCGATGCTCGGCTGTTTGCCCCTGTTTTGCCCACCCACTGATAACCACCTCCGATCGCGATGACCGAGTCTAGCTATTTCCGCGATCAATGCACTCTGTGCCACTATCAAGATCCGTCCAACCCGCATGGAAGACCTCAAAAGGGACCTTCCTGTATGCAAGGAGAGCGCGTGCTCACTGTCGGTGACAAGTTCCCCACCTTCGAGCTCACCGCCTGCGTCTCGCTGGAGACCGGCAAGGAGTTCGAGACCATCGACCACAAGTCCTACGAGGGCAAGTGGAAGGTCGTCTTCGCGTGGCCCAAGGACTTCACCTTCGTCTGCCCGACCGAGATCGCCGCGTTCGGCAAGCTGAACGACGAGTTCGCCGACCGCGACGCGCAGATCCTGGGCTTCTCCGGCGACTCCGAGTTCGTCCACCACGCCTGGCGCAAGGACCACGCCGACCTGCGTGACCTGCCCTTCCCGATGATGGCCGACTCCAAGCACGAGCTGATGCGCGACCTCGGCATCGAGGGCGAGGACGGCTTCGCGCAGCGCGCCGTCTTCATCGTCGACCCGAACAACGAGATCCAGTTCACGATGGTGACCGCCGGTTCCGTGGGCCGTAACCCCAAGGAGGTCCTGCGGGTCCTCGACGCCCTGCAGACCGACGAGCTGTGCCCCTGCAACTGGAACAAGGGCGAGAACACCCTGGACCCGGTCGCGCTGCTGGCCGGTGAGTGACCCATGGCCCTCGACGAACTCAAGGCCGCCGTACCGGACTACGCGAAGGACCTGCGGCTGAACCTCGGTTCGGTCATCGGCAACAGCGACCTGCCGCAGCAGCAGCTGTGGGGCACCGTGCTGGCCTGCGCGATCGCCTCGCGCTCGCCGAAGGTGCTGCGCGAGCTGGAGCCGGAGGCGAAGGCGAACCTCAAGCCGGAGGCGTACACCGCCGCCAAGTCCGCCGCCGCGGTCATGGCGATGAACAACGTCTTCTACCGGACCCGGCACCTGCTGTCCGACCCCGAGTACGGCACGCTCCGCGCTGGTCTGCGGATGAACGTGATCGGCAACCCGGGCGTCGAGAAGGTCGACTTCGAGCTGTGGTCGCTCGCCGTCTCCGCGATCAACGGCTGCGGCCAGTGCCTCGACTCGCACGAGCAGGTGCTCCGCAAGGCCGGCGTGGACCGCGAGACGATCCAGGAGGCGTTCAAGATCGCCGCGGTGATCCAGGCCGTGGGCACGACGCTGGACGCGGAAGCCGTGATGGCCGAGTAGCCGTCCGCCCCGCGCGCGTACGACGGGCCCCGCCCGGCCGACAGGCCGGGGCGGGGCCCGTCGTGCGTGCACGCGTTCCCCGCGGATCAGCTCCGGAGCCGCCGCATCAGCTCCTTGAGGTCCTCCATCAGCAGCGGCTCGATGTCGGACTCCGAGCCGATCTGCTCGCCGGTGTCGGGGTCCGTCCCGCCCGACCACCAGAGCGAGAACGTGGCCTGGCCGTCGAGCACTTCGATGACGGCGCCGTCACCCATCTGCTCGAACACGTAGGCCCGCTCGCCCAGCCCGGACAGCCGCCGGGGCTCGTGGACGCTCTCCAGCCCCTCGTTGCGCGACATGACCACCCCGTCGAACTCCGGCCCCGGGTCGGTCTTCCGGTGGAGGGTGTAGGTGATGTCGACGTTCGGCAGGGACCAGATCTCGTCGCCCTCCTCGTCGGTGTCCGGCTCGTACCCGATGGGCTCCAGGTAGACGGAGCAGTACGCGTAGTCCAGGGACTCGTGACTGCTCTCCTGGTGGGACCGCTCGTCCTCGCGGGGACGGCCCAGCGCGGCGGAGGCGCCCTTCAGTTCCGCCTCGGCGCACAGGTTCTCCGTCGCCCGGTAGCCGCCGAGGTCCGGGCCCAGCGCCGAGTACCCGTACAGCCCGCCGGCCCACAGCACGGACGCGACGGCCGCCCCGCCGGCCGCCCAGAGCCAGGGCCTCGCCGGCCGGGGCGCGGCCTCGGGGTCCGGGCCGCCGCCGACGGCGTCCGGCGGTGGCGGGACGGCCACGGTGCGGCCGCTGCCGGGCGCGTCGAACGGGTCGCCGCCCACCAGTTCCGGCTCGGAGATCACGGCGCCGCCTCCGGCTCCGGCTCCGTTCCCGCGGACGCCGCGGGCGGCGGCACGGGGGCGGTGTCGAGCGCGGTCGCGCCGTGGGGCTCCGGGAGCCGGCGCAGCGCCTGCTCCTGACTGTAGGCCCGCAGATAGCCGACGACGGTGTTGGTGACGGCCACCAGCGGCACCGCGACCACCGCTCCCCCGATACCGGCGATGAGCCCGCCGGCGGCGACGGAGAGCACGACCGCGAGCGGGTGCACCCGCACCGCGCGGCCGAGGATGAACGGCTGGAGCACATGGCCCTCGATCTGCTGCACCGCGAGGACGACGATCAGCACCATCAGGGCCGTGAACACGCCCTGGGTGACCAGGCCGACGACGACGGCGAGCGCTCCCGAGATCACCGCGCCGACCAGCGGGATGAAGGCGAAGAGGAAGATGAACACCGCCAGCGGCACGGCCATCGGCACGTCGAGGAACCAGATGCCGAGGCCGATGAAGATCGCGTCGATGAGGGCGACGAGCACGGTGCCGCGCACATAGGCCGTCAGCGTGCGCCAGGCGCGCGGACCGGCGCCCGCCACGCCGTCCCGCGCCTGCGCGGGGACCAGCCTGAGCGTCCACTGCCAGATGCGCTTCCCGTCGTGCAGCAGGAAGAGCGTCGAGAACATCGCCAGCAGTATGCCGGTGAGGACCTCGACCATCACCGTGACGCCCTGGAGGCCGGCGGAGGTGATCTCCTCGGTGTTGGTGCCGATGGTCTCGCTCAGGTTCTCGGCGATGTCGTTGATCTGACTCTCGGTCACATGGAACGGGCTGTCCAGCAGCCAGCGCTTGAGCTCCTCGATGCCGTCGCGGACCCGGTCCGAGAGGTTGTCGAGGTTCTCCATGACCTGCCACACGACGAACCAGCCGACGAGCCCCATGATCACGAAGCCCAGGATCGCCGTCACGGCGGTGGCGAGCCCGCGCGGCAGCCCGAACCGGCGCAGCCGGGCGACGGTGGGCTGGAGCATCGCGGTGACGAGCAGCGCGGCGACGAACGCCAGCACCACCAGCTGCACGGCGCTGATGACCCGCATCAGCACCCAGAGCGTGCCCGCGAGGACGAGGAGCCGCCAGCCGGCCTCGGCGGCGACCCGGATGCCCCACGGGATCGCGGCGACCGGGTCGGGCTTGGCTGCGATCGCGGGAGCGTAGTCCGGCGGCGGCGGCACGCTCTCCGCGGCCGGACTCTCACCGGGCAGCGCCTCGCCGGCCGCGGCCTCCTTGCGCCGTTCGTCCAGCTGTTCTCCCATCCGGGTCAGCCCGGCGCCCACGCGCCCGAGCCATCCTGGAACCTTCGACATGACGCTCCCCTTTTTCCCACCGCTCTGCCCCTGCGCCCCTCTAGGGCGCGGGCGGCGCCCCCGCTGGGAACAACCGGCCCTCGACGGTACACGCATACACGCGCCGAGCCCCCCACCCGAGGAGGGTGGGGGGCTCGGCGACGTCGGACGAGAGCCGGATACCGGTTCTAGTACCAGTGGTTGGCCTGCCAGAAGGACCAGGCGCCGCAGGGGCTGCCGTAGCGGCTGTCCATGTAGTTGAGGCCCCACTTGATCTGGGTGGCCGGGTTGGTCTGCCAGTCGGCGCCGGCCGAGGCCATCTTGGAGCCCGGCAGCGCCTGCACGAGACCGTACGCGCCCGAAGACGGGTTCTGCGCCCGGTAGTTCCAGGTGGACTCGTGGTTCACGATGTTGCTGAAGCACTGGAACTGGTCGGCCGGCACCATCTGGCGCGCCATGGCCTTGACCTCGGCGACGGTGTAGGAAGCCTGGGCCGCGAAGCTGGACGCGGAGCGCACCGCGTCGCGGTTGGCCCGCTCCTTCTCCTCGCGCTCGCGCTCCGCCTTCTCGACGGCGGCGGCCTTCTTGGCCTCCGCGGTCTTCGCGGCCGCCAGGCGGGCCGACTCCTCGGCGGACTTCTTCGCCGTCGCGTCGGCAGCGGCCGCCTGGGCGTCCGCCTGCTGCGAGAGGGACGAGACCTGCACCTGGGCCTGCTCGCCCAGGGGGATGTCCGCGAGGAGCGTCGTGTCGGCCGCCGCGGCTTCGAGGTTGTCCCCCGCAGGCGGCGTGTTGCCCGACGCGACGCCGACGACGGCGCCGACGGTGGTGACCGCAGTCGCCGAGGCGACAGCGAATCCCCGGACCGAGATCCGGCTCACACGGTTTCCTTCCAGCAACGCCCGCACAGGTGACCTCGCGGGCGCAATCGTGCCCCTGGCGCTGGCCTCCTACTGCACGGGTCACTGGAGGCGCGGGCCCGGTGGGCAACTCCGTTGAGGAGTTGCCGCATTGTGCTCGCGGGCGGCATGCGGCGGCAAGTCTTGAGTTGTGTCTGTTGCTGTGCACCGTTTCCGGTACGGGTGTGCCGCATGCGGGGCCTGACGGAAGCAAGACTCTGCCCGACGCCGACGCCGCAAGGCAATTATCCGCTGCGTGGGAAAGCTCACACCCGGTTTGCGGCACGGGTTTTGAAGGAAACGGCACCCAGCGCGACGCCGCCCGGCTACGCTTCTGCGCTCTGCCGGGCGGCGTCAACTCGTCTGTCCTGTTTGCCGGAACAGTCCCCGTCTCCCACCTGGGGACTTGTCCGTCTAAATGTGTCCGTCCTCCAGCATTTCGGTCACCAGTGCGGCGATCTGCGAGCGCTCCGAACGGGTGAGCGTGACGTGCGCGAAGAGCGGATGCCCCTTCAGTTTCTCGACCACCGCGACGACTCCGTCGTACCGGCCGACGCGCAGATTGTCCCGCTGTGCCACGTCGTGGGTGAGGACGACCCGGGAATTCGCCCCGACCCGGGACAGAACGGTCAGCAGGACGTTCCGTTCCAGCGACTGCGCCTCGTCGACGATGACGAAGGCGTCGTGCAGCGAGCGGCCCCGGATGTGGGTGAGCGGCAGGACCTCCAGCATGCCGCGCCCGAGCACCTCCTCGATCACCTCGCGGCCGGCGACGGCCGACAGCGTGTCGAAGACCGCCTGCGCCCAGGGGCTCATCTTCTCGGCCTCGGTGCCCGGCAGATAGCCGAGCTCCTGGCCGCCCACCGCGTACAGCGGCCGGAAGACCATCACCTTCTGGTGCTGGCGTCGCTCCAGCACCGCCTCCAGGCCCGCGCAGAGCGCCAGCGCCGACTTGCCGGTGCCGGCCCGGCCGCCGAGGGAGACGATCCCCACCTCCTGGTCGAGCAGGAGGTCGAGGGCGATCCGCTGCTCGGCGCTGCGGCCGTGGATCCCGAACGCCTCCCGGTCGCCCCGCACCAGGCGCACGTTGCCCTCGGCCGTCACCCGTCCCAGCGCCTTGCCGCGCTCGGACTGGATCACCAGGCCGGTGTGCACGGGCAGCTCGGCCGCCTCGGGCACGTACAGCGTCTCCTCGCCGTAGAGCAGGTCCACCTGTTCGGCGGAGAGCGCCACCTCGGACATGCCCGTCCAGCCGGCGTCGGTGATGGCCAGTTCCGCGCGGTACTCCTCGGCCAGCAGGCCCACCGACGACGCCTTGATGCGCAGCGGCAGGTCCTTGGAGACGACCGTGACGTCGTACCCCTCGGCCTGGAGGTTGCGCGCCACGGCGAGGATCCGTGAGTCGTTGTCACCGAGCCGGAACCCCGCGGGAAGCACGCCGGGATCGGAGTGGTTCAGCTCGACGCGCAGGGTGCCGCCGAGATCCCCGATCGGCAGGGGCGCGTCGAGACGGCCGAACCGGATGCGGAAGTCGTCCAGCAGGCGCAGTGCCTGCCGGGCGAAGTACCCCAGCTCCGGATGGTGTCTCTTGGCCTCCAGCTCCGTGATCACCACGATCGGGAGCACGACCTCGTGCTCGTCGAAGCGGCTCATGGCGTGCGGATCGGCCAGCAGGACGCTGGTGTCGAGAACGTAGGTGCGCCGGTCGGGCATGCGGCGCTTAGTGCTGTTCACCACGGAAGGACGTACCCCCTCGGACGAGGTCGGGGCGCGGCGCCGTGAGACGGCGACGCGGACCAGGAGTCCATCCGCCGGAGCGGAGGACGGGCCGGGTTCGGGCCCGATGCACGGGCCGAACGCCGGCCCTTCGCGTGGTCCGCGACCTGGCCGTACGGGCCGGATCCGCAGTCCTTCGTGTGCAAAGGGCCTCCCGGGCGAGCGGTGTCGGCCGCTCGCTGAGATACGACGTCCGTGGATCGGACGTCGACCTGGTGGCTGTATTCCCTCGAACGGCTTCGGCCATGCCGGAGCGCGGATGCTCACCGGGTGAACATGCGGTGACACCCCGCCCGGCGGCCGGGGCGGGCGGCCGCCGGGCGGGGTGCCGGGCGGTCGCGGGCGCGGGCGGCCGCTGCCTCCGGACCGGCGCCGGACCCCGTCGGACCCCGTCCGCCCCCGTCAGACTGCCGTCCAGCGCTGCGAGGCGGAGCCGTCGCAGGTCTCGGTGACGACATTGGTGCCGCTGAGCCCGCTGAGGTCGAGACAGCCGCCGGTGCGCACGCTCCGGATCGAACCGTTCGCCCCCGACTGCCACTGGTGGTCGGTGCCGCTTCCGCAGGCGAAGGAGAGGACCTGGTGCCCGAGGGTGTTCGCGTCCATGCAGTCGCCGTCGCGGCCGTTGACGATGCGGAAGGTCCCGCCGGAGACGGTCCGGAACGACCAGGTGGCGCTCGTGCCCGAGCACGCGCCGTCATGGGGGCTGCTGCCCGCGCCGTGGGTGACGCACTTCCCGTTCTCGCCGTTCTTCAGCATGAAGGCCGACGGGGCCGGCGCGCCCCCGCCGCCGCCCCCGTCACCCGCGCCCCCGGGGGAGGAGCCGCCCGAGGCGCTGCCGCCGGAGGCCGCTGCCCCGGACGGTGCCGTGCCGCCGCCCGACCCTCCCGAGCCCCCGGACGCCCCCGCGCCCGCCGAGCCCCCGTCACCCACCCCTCCGGGAGTACCGGAACCGGCGCCGCCGGCTCCCTTGCCGCCGTCCCTCTCCCCGTCCTTCTCCCCCGCGCCGGCTCCGTCCGGTCCCGCGGACGCCGAGGCGGAGGCCGAGGCGCTCCGGCTCGCGCTCGGCGTCGCCGTCGACGACGGCCCCGAGGAGGCGGCCCCTCCGTCGGGTGCCCCGCCGGCGGGGGACGACGAGACCGGCGGCAGCGCCCCCTTGTCCGGCCCGTCGAACGCGTAGGGCAGGAGCTGGAACGAGAGCGTGGCGCCCGTCACCACGACCGGGATAACGACGGCCAGCACCCTGCGGCGCCGCCTCCGTTCCTCCGGCCGCTTCCGGGCGCCGGTGCCGGTGCCGGTGCCGTCGCCGGGTTCGACGACGGGTTCGACGACGGGTTCGACGACGGCGTCCCGCGGCACGGGAAGGTCCGCCGCGTCCACGACCCGCCCGGCGAAGGCGGCCCTCCTGGCGAGCGGGGCTTCGACGGCGGCCGGCCACGGCACGGGCCCCGGCGGCAGGTGCCGTTCGGCGGCGGCCACCAGTTCGGACGCGGACGGGCGGCCCTCGGGGTCCTTGTCCAGGCAGGCGGCGACGGTGTCCGCCAGGGCCGGGTCGACCGCGCGCAGCGCGTCCAGGTCGGGGGCCTCGTGCACGATCCGGTACAGCACGCCGTGCCCGGACTCGTCCCCGAACGGGGGCCTGCCGCTCGCCGCGTACGCGAGCACCGAGCCGAGCGCGAAGACGTCCACGGCACCGGTGGCGCCGCGCTGCCCCGACGCCTGCTCGGGGGACATGTACGCCGGGGTGCCGACGACCATGCCCGTCCGGGTGACCTGGCTCTGGTCCGCGGCACGCGCCACACCGAAGTCGATGAGGGTGACGCCGGCGGGCGTCAGCATCACGTTGGACGGCTTCACGTCCCGGTGCACCATGTCCAGCGCGTGCACGTCGGCCAGACAGGAGGCCGCCTCCCTCAGCAGGCGCCACAGGGCGTCGGCGGGCAGCGGCCCGCCGTTCGCGCCGAGCGCCTGGTTCAGCGTCAGACCGGGCACGTAGGCGGTCGCGAACCACGGGGGCGAGGCCGTCCGGTCGCCGGCGAGCAGCGGGGCGGTCGCGGACTCCGGCAGGCGCGCGATGTTGTCGAGCTCCTGCCCGAAGCGGCGCAGGAAGTCCTGGTCCTCGGCGACGATCGACGCGAGGAGCTGCTTGACCGCGACGTAGCGGCCCTCGTGCACCCCGAGGTACACCCGGCCCATGCCGCCGGCCCCGAGCCGCCCGATCAGCGGGACGGGACCGATCCGGCGGGGATCGGCCTCCTCCAGCCCGGTCGCGCCACTGCCCGTCAGGTCGATCCCCACACGCCCGTCCACGCTCTCCCGCTCTCCCCGTCTCCACCGCGACGTGCCGCGTCCGGCCGCGCGCTCTTCCCGGAACCACGGCCGGCGCCGCAGCCGGCCACCGCAGCCGGCCGCCACGGCGACAGCTTCGGCCCACGGCCTCGGATCATGACCACCGCGACGACCACGACCATGTCCCGGACCCACAGCGACGGGCGGAACCCTCCCCGCGGTTCCCTTGGTAACCCGCGGTTACAGGATCGGCAAGAGGGTGCCCGGAGCTGCTGCCGTGCGAGGGGACATGAGCGTCGGCGCGGGGGGCGCACGGGCGCCGCCCGCGCGCGTGTCGCCTCAACCACCGTACACACAGGGCCGGTTGAGTCGCAGGGCGGCCGAATGCCGCCCGCCCGGGATGCGCTGGGGCCGTGGACGCGGCGCGGCGGTGCGCGCAGGGGGTCCCGGCGGGGCGGGCGCCCGCGGAAAGCCCGGGGAACCGGCGGAAGAGGGGAGCGGGCGGAACTCAGGCGCCGTAGCGCCGGTGGCGGGCCGCGTAGTCGCGGAGCGCGCGCAGGAAGTCGACCTTCCTGAAGGCCGGCCAGAAGACTTCGCAGAAGTAGTACTCGGAGTGGGCGCTCTGCCAGAGCATGAAGCCGGAGAGCCGCTGCTCGCCGCTGGTGCGGATGACGAGGTCCGGGTCCGGCTGGCCGCGGGTGTAGAGGTGCTCGGAGATGTGCTCGACGTCGACGGTCTCGGCGAGCTCCTCGACGCTCGTCCCCTTCGCCGCGTGCTCCAGCAGCAGGGAGCGGACGGCGTCGGCGATCTCCTGGCGGCCGCCGTAGCCGACGGCGACGTTGACCAGTATCCCGTCGATGCCGTCGGTGGCCTGCTCGGCCTCCTTCAGCACGGTCTGCGTGTGGCCGGGCAGCAGGTCGAGCGTGCCGACGTGGTGCACCCGCCAGCGGCCGTCGGCCGCGAGGTTGCGGACGGTGTTCTCGATGATGGTGAGGAGCGGCTTGAGCTCCTCCTCCGGCCGGTCGAAGTTGTCCGTGGACAGCAGCCAGAGGGTGACGACCTCGACGTCGGTCTCGGCACACCAGCCGAGCAGCTCGGAGATCTTGTCCGCGCCCGCCTGGTGCCCCTGCGCGGCGGTGCCGCCGGACGCCTTGGCCCACCGGCGGTTGCCGTCGAGGATCACTCCGATGTGCTTCGGCACCTGGGCGTGGTCGAGGCGGCCCTCCACCCGGCGTGCGTAGAGCCCGTACACCAGGTCGCGCAGGTTCACTGTTGTTACACCCCTCGATACGGCTTTCCCCGAAGGCGCAACAGTACTGCGGCCCGGCCGCACGGGCCCAACCCGGTGTGTCACAAGTCCGTGATAGGGAGGGAAGCGTGACTGATTCCCTGCACTACCTGCCCGCGGACGACCGCTACGCAACCATGGAGTACCGCCGCAGCGGCCGGTCCGGGCTGCGCCTTCCCGCGATCTCGCTCGGCCTGTGGCACAACTTCGGCGACGACCGCTCGCTCGGCTCCCAGCGCGCGATCCTGCGCCGCGCGTTCGACCTGGGCGTGACCCACTTCGACCTGGCGAACAACTACGGCCCCCCGCCGGGCTCCGCCGAACTGAACTTCGGCAAGATCTTCGCCCAGGATTTCGCCCCGTACCGGGACGAGCTGGTCGTCTCGACCAAGGCGGGCTATCTGATGCACCCCGGCCCCTACGGCGAATGGGGTTCGCGGAAGTACCTGCTGTCCTCGCTGGACGCCAGCCTGCGGCGGATGGGCGTCGACTACGTCGACATCTTCTACTCGCACCGCTTCGACAAGGACACCCCGCTGGAGGAGACGATGGGCGCCCTCGCGTCCGCCGTGCAGCAGGGCAAGGCCCTGTACGTCGGCGTCTCCTCCTACACGGCCGAGCAGACCGCCGAGGCGGCCCGCCTGCTGAAGGAGATGGGCGTGCCCGCGCTCATCCACCAGCCCTCCTACTCGATGATCAACCGCTGGACGGAGGACGACGGCCTGCTCGACACGCTGGAGGCCGCGGGGATGGGCTGCATCTCCTTCGTGCCGTTGGCGCAGGGCCTGCTCACGGGCAAGTACCTGAAGGGCATCCCCGAGGGCTCGCGCGCCACCCAGGGCAAGTCCCTCGACCCGGGCCTGCTCTCCGACGACGTGGTGCGCCGGCTGAACGGGCTGAACGACATCGCGGCCGAGCGGGGCCAGTCCCTCGCCCAGATGGCGCTCTCCTGGGTGCTCCGCGATCCGCGCATGACCTCGGCGCTGATCGGCGCGTCGAGCGTGCGGCAGCTGGAGGAGAACGTGGCGGCGCTGGCGGCGCCGGCGCTGACGAAGGACGAGCTGGAGCGGATCGACACCTTCGCGGTCGACACCGAGGGCACGAACATCTGGGCCGGACGGGGCTGACCCGCCGGACGCGTCGAGCGGAGGCTGCGGGACGGAGCCGGGCCGCGGCGGAGGCGGCGAGCCGGGGGCCGTCCCGCCGGGCGGGGCGGCCGGGCGGCGGAGGGCAGAAAAACGGGCCGGTCCGTGGGGGGGATACGGACCGGCCCGAGGGGGGGTTTCCACCATAACCCTTCGTGAGCGATGTTGCGTGCCACGCCGTGCCACAACCGCGCGCCGTTTCTCGCGCGGGCGGCGCACGACGGCGCGCGAAGGCCCGCGGAACCGGGCTCCTGCGAGGCTCCACCGGCCCGCGGCCCCCGTTCCGCGCCTGCTCACGCGGGGCAGGGCGACGGCGCGGCGCGAGCCCGGGTAGTCCCCACGGGTGACCCGCCGGAACGGGAGCCGTATTGACGACCACACGACGTGACACCGGCCGCCCGGGCGGGACACGCCCCGTCCGGGCCCGCCGCAGTCCCCTGCGGCCCGGGCGCGTGCGGGCCTGGCTCGCCGTGCCCGCGGCCCGGCAATGAGGACGGGAACTGTCCTCATTGCTCTCTACGCTCGCCGTATGACGAACCGTGACGCACGCACCCCGTCCGGCGGAGTGACCTGGCGGGCCGCCGCCGCCCGCCGGATCGCCCGGCAGGGCCTCGACACCCCCGGAGGCTCACCCGCCGGGGTGGTCGGCGCGATGCTCGGCGCACACGCCCAGGTGATGTCCGCCGCCGAACTCTCCGTCGCACTGCGCACCGGCGGCGGTACGACCCGCGAGGACGTGCGGTCGGCGCTGTGGCAGGAGCGCTCCCTGGTGAAGACGTACGGTCCGCGCGGCACGGTCCATCTGCTGCCCGCCGCCGACCTGCCCCTGTGGACCGGCGCGCTCTCCGCCGTCCCGTCCGGGGCGCCGGGGATGCCGGAGGGCGTGCGGATGACCCCGGAGCAGACCGACGCGGTGATCGACGCGATCCGGGACGCGCTCGGCGGCGGCGAGGCGCTCACCGTCGACGAGCTCACGGACGCGATCACCGCCCGCACCGGGAGCTGGGCCGGGGACCGGGTGATGGAGGCGTTCCAGGACAAGTGGCCCCGCTGGCGGCAGGCGACCCACACGGCGGCGCACCGGGGCGTGCTCGCCTTCGGCCCGGTGCGCGGCCGGCGGGTGACCTACACGAGCCCGGACGTCACTCCCCTGGCGGGCCCTGCCGCGGTGACGGAGCTCCTGGCGCGCTATCTGCGCGCGTACGGCCCGTCCACACCGCAGTGGTTCGCCCGCTGGCTGGCCGCGCCGAGGACGTGGGCGGCCCGGTTGTTCGCGGAGCAGGCGGAGGCCGGCCTGATCACCGAGGTGACGTACGAGGACGGGGCCGCGTGGGTGGCGGCCGGCGACACCGCGTTCGACGAGGGCCCCGGCCACCGCGGGGTGCGGCTGCTCCCCTACTTCGACGCCTACGCGATCGCCGCGCAGCCGCGGGAACGCCTGTTCCCCGGGGCCGCGTGGGACCGCGCGCTGGGAAGGGGGCAGGCGGGCAACTACCCGGTCGTGCTGGTGGACGGCACCGTCGCGGGCGTCTGGCACCAGCGGCGCTCCGGCAGCAGGGTGACCGTGACCGTGGAGCCCGTCGGCCCGGCGCTCGACGCCCCGGCGGCCCGGCGCGAGCTGGCCGACCGGGCGGAACGGGTCGGCGAGGTGTTGCAGGCGCGGGCCGGGCTGGTCGTCGGCCCGGTGACGGTGGGGCCGCACGCGTAGCCGTCGACACCGGACGCGCAGGCGTACGGGCGGGGGCGGGAGGGCTGGGGCGGGCCGGGTCGGCGGGTTCGCGGTCAGGCGGCGGCGAGGGCTCCGAGGAGCAGTCCCAGGAACGCGCCCGTGATCATGAACGGACCGAAGGGGATCGCCGTCCGGCGGTTCGCCCGGCGCATGAGCATCAGCCCCACCCCGTAGACCGCGCCCAGCAGGAACCCGGCGAACGCCCCTGCGAACAGCACGGTCCAGCCGTACCAGCCCAGCACCACGCCCAGCGCCAGGGCGAGTTTGACGTCGCCGAAGCCCATGCCGTTCGGGTTGATCAGGAAGAGGAGGAAGTAGACCCCGCCGAGGGCGAGTCCGCCGAGCAGCGCGGTGGGCCAGGAGCCGCCGTCGCCGGGTGCGAGCTCCGCCGCCCCGAGGAGGATCGCCGCCGCGGCGGCGAGGGGCAGGGTCACTTCGTCGGGCAGCCGGTGGACGTTGCGGTCGACGAGGGCCAGAAGCACGGCGAACGGCACGCAGAGCAGCCACACCACCAGTTCCGGGCGCGGTCCGGTGGCCCGGCCCAGCAGCAGGCAGACGAGCGCGGTGACCACGGCCACCGGGACGGAGACCCGGTAGGGGACGGGCCGCCGGGGCCCGTCGGCGGCGGTCGGCGCCTCCGCGACGGGAGCGCGGGTGCCGGGTTCCGGGTGGGCAGGGCCCGGCTGGGCGGGACCCGGGTGGGCGGGAGTCGCGGTGGAGGGCCGGCCGCCGCCCTGCTCGCCGGGGAGGGGCCGCGGCTCGCCGGGCACGGCCTGCGGCTCGCCGGGGAGGGGTGTCGGCTCGCCGGGGCGACGGGGAGCGGCCGCCGTGCCGGGGGCGGCGGCGAGGGGGCGCGGGGGCGCCTGGGACGGGGCGCCGGACGCGCAGGCGGCACAGCGCGGGAGGCCGAGCCAGCCGCCCGCCGAGCCGGTGAGCGGGTGGCCCTGCGGGCAGGCCGCCCGCCAGTCGTCCTCGGGCTCGACGGACAGCCGGTACGCGGCCCGGGGCACCAGCAGCCCGGTGGCGGCGCCCCAGACGGCGGCGGCTACGGCGATCGGCGTCACGTCCACGGCAGGACCCTAGGCCGGGGCCCGCCGCTCCGTCATGGGTCCGGGGGCCCACCCGGCGGCCGGTGCGGACCCATTCGTACGACCACTCCCCGCCGGCGGGAGACGCGGAGTACGGTCTGCGCCATGGGCGGATGGCGGGACGGCACGGCCGAGTTGCGGATACCCGGGCACGAGGCGCCGGTGCCGCTGCTCGTCGCCGCCTCGTACCGGACGCGGACCCGTGGGCTGCTCGGCAGGGACGGCGTCGACGGCGCGATCCTGCTGACCCCGTGCAACAGCGTCCACACCTTCCGGATGCGCTTCGCCATCGATGTGGCGTATCTGGACAAGGAGTTGCGCGTCCTGCACGTGCACACGATGCGCCCCGGCCGGCTCGGGGCGATCCGCCTGCGCGCCCGCCATGTGCTGGAGGCGGAGGCCGGGGCGATGGCGGGCTGGGGGCTGGTGCCCGGCGCGCGGCTGACCGTGGACGGCGGCCGCGGCTGACCGTGGACGGGGCCGCGGCGCGTGACGTCCCGGCGGCACGCGGCGACACGGCGGCCGCGGCCCTACGGGAGCTTGGCGGTCTGCCGGACGACCAGCTCGTCCGGGACGGTCGGTGCCGTCCGGCCGGCGAAGTCCGCCGTGTAGAAGGTGACGACCGTGGCCCCGCGCCGCACCACGTGGAACACCAGCGGGATCTTGTCGCCGCCCAGCGCGCCCGTCAGCTGGTAGGCGATCGACTCGTCGCCCGCGGCGGGAGCGCTGACCGTCCGCACCTCGGAGTAGGTGGAGACGCCGTCGCCGCCGCGGGCTGTGAAACCCTTGGCGCACGCGCCGACGGCGGCCCGCAGCCCGGAGAGCACCCGCTCCGCGCCGCCGTCCGGGTGCGAGGTGAGGATCAGGGTGACGACGGTCTGGGTCTCCTCGCCCTCCTCCCGGGTGTCGACGGCCGTGCGGTAGACCGTGGCCGAGCCGGCCGGCTGCGGGGCTCCGTTGACCACCGCGGCGAGCGGTGCGCAGTCGGGGTCGTCGGACTTCTCCGTGCCGGGCTCCTCGCCGCCCTGCATGGGCGTCACCTCGAACCCGGGCACCTCGCCGGAGGCGAGGGCGGCCTTCGCGAGCCCGTCCTCGGTCAGGACCTCGCCGCTGCTCGGGGCGGTGTCCGCGGGCGGGACGGAGGGCTCCGCGGCGGGCGCGGCCTCCCGGTCCGGGGCCGTGGCGGACGCGGCGGGCCGCCCGGCGTCCTTGCCGCCGCCCTCGCCCGTGCCGCCGTCCTCGCAGGCGGTGATCCCACCCGCACCGAGCAGCACGGCGGTGCCGGCGAGCGCCACCCGGCGCGCGGTGTTCCGTACGGTCCTGCGGGTCCCCGTGCTCATGCCGTTCCCCTCCTGCTCGACGGTCTCCCCGCACGCTAACAAGCGCACGGGCAGCGGGACATGGGCCCGGGGACCCATGGCGGGATCGTGCCGCCGCGGCGCGTCGGTCCACGGCTCGCGGCGCGGCGGCGTACTCCGGACAGCCGCGCGGCGGTCACCCCGCGGGGCGGATCCTGGCGAAGGCGGCAGCCAGATGCGGCCCCAGCGAGCGGACGATGTCATGGCCGGGCTCCCCGGGGAAGGGCAGGTCGTTGAGGAACGAGGTCACGATGACGGCGTCGGCCTCCTTCACCCCGAGGGCGAGGCGTTCGTCCAGGAAGTCGAGGGTGCGCCGCCAGTCGGGGGCCTCGGGGTCCTGGCCGAGGTAGGAGCGCACGGTCTCCTGGACGACGTCCCAGAAGAACACGTGCGGCAGCACACCGTCCTGGTCGAACATGTGCGACTCGTACATCTCCTCGAAGCCGGGCACCTGCGCCACCAGGTCCCGCACGAGCTGCACATCGGGCGTCGTCGTCATCAGCAGTCCAGTCCCGGGTAGTTCTTGGAGCCCTTGTACGTGCCGGCGACGGCGTCGTCGATCGCCTGCATCAGCGTCCTGGCGATCTGGATGTCCTTCTCGGTCCTGACCACCGGCACCTTCTTGCCGCCCTTGAGCCGCTTCTCGTCCTTGGTGAGGAAGTTGTTGAGCGCGGCCCTCATCTGCTTCGCCTTCTCGACGTGGTCCTTGCCCTCGACCGCCTCGCTGCCGAGCGCCTCGGCGTTGGCCGCGGCCATCGCGCTTCCGTCGCCGACACGGTTGGGGTTGCCGACCCCTTTGTACATCGAGTTGATGATGTTCTGCAGATCCTGGTTGTCGACCTTCGGCGCCGTCGCCGGCCCGTCGTTGTTGTGGACCAGGATCCCGCTGCCCGCGGCCACGACGTAGTAGGTGTGGATGTCGCGGACGGTCAGGTCGTGCGTGGTCTGCCGTTCGGTGTAGCGCGACACCGCCGTGACCGGCAGCGGCTCACCGTGCTCGCTGCGCAGGGTGTTGCCGCGGGTGATGTCGCCGGCGTCGCTCCAGCGTCCCTCGTCGGTCAGCCAGAACGGGTGGGTGTCGGTGACCGTGACCGTCGACGGACCGCCTGCCGTGCGCACGGTCAGACGGGTGAAGTGCTTGTCGTCGTAGGTGGTGATCGCCTGCTCGACGAGCCGCGCCTCGGTCCGCCCGGTGTAGGGGTCCGTCGCGACGACCTTCTCGCCGACCGCGACCCGCTCGATGGCCACTCGCCGCCCGTCCGCGAGCAGGACCGGCGTGCCGGGCAGGAAGCTGTGCCGGACGGGGCAGGTGGTCGGCTTGTCGTCCGGCTTCTTCTCGTCGGGTTTCTTCTTGTCCGGGTCGTACTTCTTCTTGGCGTCGTCGAGGGCCTTCTGGGCGTCCTTGACCTTCTTGCGGTTCTTGACGAGCCCGGTGAGGCCGTCGTACAGGTCGCCGCCGTGCTTCTTGAGCTTCTGGATGAGCTCGTAGGCCTTCTTCCACTTCCACGGCGCCCCGTACTTGGCGGCCAGCTTGCCGACCGCACCGCCGACGAGGCTGGTCAGCACGTTGATGAGCGTCTCGGTGCAGGCGCCCATGTCGCCCTCGGTGATGCAGTCGAGGGCGTCGGTGATGCCGAGTTCGTCGGCGAGGATCTTCGCCAGTTCCTTCGCCGCCCGGATCGCCTTGTCCTGGTCGGCCTTCTCGGCGGACTGCGCGTCCCGGAGGTCCTTGAGGGCCTTCTCGTAGGCCAGCTGTTCGGGGGACTTGCCGCCGGGATCCCCCGGGTCGCCGGCGTTCCCGGCGGGGCGGTCGGCGGGTGCGGTGCCGTCGCCGTCCCTGCCGTCCCGGGCCTCGTCGAAGCGGCCTCCGCCGTCGCCGCAGTCCCCGCCGCCGGTGATACGGCACACCTGTGCGCCGATCTTCACCGTCAGCTCCTGGCCGATACCGGTCGCCACCAGCGAACCGATGATCGCCACGACCACCAGACCGAGCCCGACGTACTCGAGCGGCGTCTGGCCCCGGTCCCCCCTGCGCCGTCCGCGCAGACCCAGCAGGCGCACATCCGTGCGCGGCATGCCGCGCCGCACGCGGCGGCGCAGGACCCTGCGTGCTTCCCCCAGTACCGACATGCTCGCCACGCTAGGGAGGAACGGCCTCCCCGTCATGGGCCCCCGGGCCCAACACCGGTCTCAACGGGCCGCGTTGCGCGGCAGCGGCGGCCACGGCCGGCGAGCGCGGTAGAGCGCGCACGGCCGGGACCGCGTCGCAGGACGCGGTCCCGGCCGTGCGGGGAACAACGTGTCAGCCGCCCGCTCCGCGCGGGTACGAGACCTCCACGCGGCGGTTCTTCTTGCGGCCCTCTTCGTTCGAGTTGTCGGCGATGGGGAACTGCTCGCCGTAGCCGCGGACCTCGTAGGTGATCCCGGCGTCGCTCAGCGCCTTCGCCAGCACCGAGTGCACGGCGTCGGCCCGCTGCTTGGACAGCACGTCGCCGTGGGCCGAGGACCCGAGGTCGTCGGTGAACCCGAAGATGCGGACCTTCTTCGCGTTCTCCTTCGTGATCTCGGCGGCGATGGCCTGGATGCGGCCGTTGGCGGCGGGGCTGAGCCGTGCGCTGTCCTTGCCGAAGAGCACCTCGGCCTGGAGCGCGTACTTCACGTCCGAGTTGGTGTCCTCGCGGCGCTCCTCGCCGCCTTCGGACTCGATCACGGACTTGATGTCGAGGACCTTGGCGGGGGCGAGGGTGGCGCCGTCGACCATCTTGAGTCCGGGCGCGTTCGCGTCCACCTGGACAGGCGGCTCGGCGGATGCCTCCGTGCCCGGCGGGACGCTGGGCTTCTCGTCGGCGCGGGCCGGTGCGGAGAGCACCTGTACCGCCGCCACGACCGCCGCGGCCGTGACGACGGACGCGGTGACGCGAGCCGGCGTTCTGCGGGTGCGTGAACGTGTCATGGCGTCCGTCACCCCGTGATCTCAAGGGTGGTGTTCGGGAAGGACGGCAGCTGGAAGTCGACTTGGGTCGTCGACTCCGGGGGCGCCGGGAACTGCATGAAGATCGGAAGCTTCTTGCCCGCGTCCACCTGGGTGAAGCCCGACGTGCACAGGCAGCGGCCGTCCGTGTCGCGCAACACGTAGTAGCGCTTCTTTCCCACCTTGTCGACCAGCGTCGCGCCACCGACGGACTGGCCTCCCCCGCGCAGCTCCTCCTCGGTGCCGCGCCACTCCGTCGTGGCGTAGTAGGCGGCACTGCCGGTGTTCTCCACCTGGCCGTTGACCGTGACGAAGCCGCCGCTGTCGCGCTCGACCGAGTTGATCATCAGGACCATGCCGTCACGGCCCTTGACCGTGGCGATCACCTGCTCCGGGTCCGGCTGGGCGGACGACCCGGCCGACCCCTCCTTCTCCTTCTCCGCGGGCTTGCTGGACGAGCTTGACTTGTCCTGGTCGTCCTGCTTGCCTTCGTCGCCGCCGCAACCGGCCAGGGCGAGGACGAGCCCAGCGGCCGTCACCACCGCCGCCGCCCCTCTGCGGGCCTTCAGGACACGCCGAATGCTCATGTGTGGAATTCCTTCTCTCGTGTTCGCTGTCAATCGACCAGTTGGACGGCGAAGAGGTCCTTCGCGTCGGGAAGGTCCGTCAGGCTGTCCTCGAGATCCCAGCTGCCGGTGTCGCACGTGAGCACCGGAAGAAGATCGAGGTCGTCGGGAAGCTCGAACTCGCACAGCGGCCTGACGGCGGCTTTGGCGTCGGCCGTGCCGAACTTGGCCTCGGTGCCCGGGATGACCGAGTCGCCGACCGGCTTCTGGGTCCGGACGCCGACGCTGAAGGTCAGTCCGCTGCGGCCGGGTTCGGCGCTGCATCCCGGCGCTCCGTCGAGGACCGCCCCGTTCTTGGCCGCGAACTGGGCGGCCACCCCGCAGGAGGGGGTGATCGGCGCGTAGCCGTTGAAGATGTCCAGCCACGCCGTCGGGTCCTGGAGGGCGTCGAGCCATTCGGCGGTGAGCTTCGCGCGGGCGTCCTGGGCGGCCGCCAGCGCCGCGGCGTCCGCCGCGCCCTGTGCCGTGTTCCGGGTCGCCGACGCCTGTCCGACTGCGAAGAACGCGAACGCGAGGAAGAGCAGGCCCCCCACCATCACCACGTAGATGGGGAATGCCTGCCCTTGGTCCTTCGTCGAGCGGTGGCGCAAGCGGCTCAGCCGGCCTTGATCTTGTCGATCTGCTCGTTGATCTTCTGCGTGATCTTGCCGCCGATGCCCGTGCCGACGATCGCACCGATGATCACCACGACCACCATGATGATGCCCAGGTACTCCAGCGCGGTCTGGCCCTTGGAGCGCTCGCGGTCGGTCATCCGACGGACGACCGTGTTCTTCCAGCCGTTGACGCGCAGCTGCGTGTTGACGGTGGCCTTCAGCAGAGTGTCGTTCGACATGTCGTCCCCCTTCGGGTTCGGCCGACCGCCGGTCGGCCGACGCGTACGTCTCGGTGCCGTCCGCGGTGTCACCGGCTGTGCGGTGCCCCCCGCTGTCGACAGCGGAAACGTACGGCCGCGGGGCCGGCCCGGCAGAGGGCCCCTGGACCCATTTCCGGGCCCAATCACGCGCCCGGTTCCCGAGCCGTCCGGTCGTCACTCGTTCAGCCATGGCCCGTCGCCCCCCTGCCGAAACCGTGGTCGGTGCGCGCGGTGCCGATCCAGATCGCGATGGCCTCGCTCCGGGTGGTGCTGTGCAGCTTCGCGAAGATGCGGTTGATGTGGTTCTTGACCGTCTTCTCACTGATGAAGCAGGTGGCGGCGATCTGCTGGTTGCTCATGCCGGACGCGATCAGGTCCATCACCTCCACCTCCCTCGCGCTCAGGCCGAACTCCGCGTGTGCGCGGCCGGGTTGGGGCGTCGTGCGATGAGGATCCGCGCCACCCCCGTGCCGTACGGACGACTGTCCCACAGCCGATTGCAGATGCGAAGTGTCTTCGCCGGTATTCGGTGAAGTCGAGACGATCGGAGCGGGGCCCCACCCCTCGGACGCCGCTTGGCCACCGAACGGCCCGGGCGGCTGGACCGGATACGCGGGGCGGGCGGCGTACGCGGCGCCGAGCCCGTCCGGCAGGGGGTGCGCGCCCACCGGGCCGCCGTCCCGGCGGAACCGGTCCAGCAGGGCGTTAGCCGCCGTGGCGGTGAAGTGGGCCCGCCCCTCCTTCACGTCCCGTACGGCCGCCACCAGCTGGTCGGCGGTGAACTCGCCGTGCACCAGGTAGCCGCCCGCGCCGAGGCGCAGGGCCTCGTGCACGATCTCGCTCTCGCGGCTGTAGGTCAGCATCATCACGGGGGCCGCCCGGGCCAGGTACGGCAGGGCGGAGATGCCGTCGACGCCGGGCATCCGGACGTCGAGGAGGATGACGTCCGGCCGGTGGGTCCGGGCGGCGTGCAGGGCCTGGGCTCCGTCGGCGGCCTCGGCCACCACGCGGATGTCCTCGCGGCCGCCGAGCAGGACGGTCAGCCCGGCCCGGACCACGGGGTTGTCGTCGGCGACGACGACCCGCAGCGGCGCCTGCACGGCCGGGGGGAAGGGCTCGGCCGGGGGGAAGGGCTCGACCTGCTGCACGGCCGGGTGGAAGGGCTCGGTCTGCGGCAAGGGTTCGGCCTGCGGCTCGGCCGCGGGCACGGGCTCCGGCTGCCGGGCGGCGCCGGCGGCGTACGGGCGGTCCGAGTGGGGCTCGGTGGCGTGCGACGACGTGTGTTGTGAGGCACGGGGGGCGATGAACTGCTGACCCGAGGTGCGTGAGCTCTCGTCCGGCATCGTGCGGCCTCCTCTCAGAGGGTGGTGCGTCGTGGGGACGGTGGGTGCGGTGTCACGGGGCGTGCGGCCCCGGTGGAGCGGGTGTCGCGGGCAGGACGGCCGCGAGCGGCAGTTCCAGGCGCACTTCGGTGCCGGCGGCGGCGCGGCCCCGGCCGATGCGGATGCGGGCGCCGATCCCGGCCGCCCGCTCCACCATGCCGACCAGGCCGAAGTGCCCGGCGCTGCGCAGCCCTTCGAGAGTGGTGCCGGGGGGCAGGCCGCTGCCGTTGTCGACGACGCTGATGCGGAGCATGCCGTCGACGATCCCCGACTCGGTGCGGACCCGTGTCGCCCCCGCGTGCCGGCTGCTGTTCTCCAGTGCCTCGCCGGCGATGGTCAGCATCTGCCGGGCCACGGCCCGCGGCACCGGCGGCACGGGCGGCCCGGCCAGCCGGCGGACCTCCACGGCGATGCCGGTGCGCCGTCCGAAGTCCTCCGTCTTCGCGTGGAGTTCGCCGACGACGTCGACGCCCGAGGAGTGGAGGTCGTCGCCCCGCCGCAGGTCGCCGAGGAGTTCGCGGGACTCGGCGGCGGCGCGGCGGGCGGAGCGGGCGACGAGCTCCGCCTGGTGCCTGACGGTGAGCGGGTCCATCCGGCCTGCCGAGGCGGCGAGTCCGTCGGCGGCGAGGGCCAGGCCGTGCAGGGTCTTGGCGACGGAGTCGTGCATCTCGCGGGCGAGCCGGGAGCGTTCGCCGGTGACGGCCTCGGTGACGGCGAGGCGCGCACGGGCCTCGGTGAGCGCCTGGCTGGCGGTGCCGAAGCGCAGCAGCAGATTGCGCAGGGTGACGCCGGCGGCCCCGGTGACGACGCAGAAGCCGGGCAGCAGGAGCGCGTTCCCCGGCGTGGCGACGGCGTCGGCGTCCGCCCCGTACACGGCGAAGAGGATCAGCGCCTGGAGGCAGGCGAAGCACGCGGCGCCGCGCCATCCGTAGGCCAGCCCCGCGAGGAGCGGGGTGCAGACGGTGACGTAGCCGAGGGTGCTGTCGGGGCCGGCGGTGATCAGGAGCAGGGAGCCGAAGACGGCGTCCGCGGCGAGCAGCGCGGGGTGGCGGAGCAGCAGCGGCCCCCAGCGCTCCCAGTCCCGGAAGAGGCCGTAGGAGAACATGAAGGTGACGAGCACCCCGGAGGCGACCAGGTAGGTGGGCAGCCCGGGCCGCGCCGACCCGAGGGCGATCGGGGAGGCGAGCGCGATCATGGCGAGGCGGAAGCCGAAGACCTGGCGGCAGAGCGCCTGGAGGGCGTTGACCTGGATCGCCAGGGTGGGCAGGGTCTCCGGGGCGGCGGCCGCGCGGGCCGGCGAGTCGGGCCCGAGCCCTCCCGTCATCCCCCCGGTGTGCAGGGCCACTGCGGTCCCCCCTCCGCCGGCACGGTGTCAGCCCCCGACCGAGCTGAAGTCGGCGTCGGCGCCGAAGACGAAGGCCGCGACCAGCAGGATCATCGTGGCCGGGACCATGATCGACGTGATGGTGAGCGTGGCCTTGGGGACGGCCTTCGAGGCCCGGCGGCGGGCGTTCTGGGCGTCGGTGCGGCGCATGTCGTTGGCGATCTGGATGAGCGTCTCGGTGATCGGCGCGCCGAGTTCCTCGCCCTGCTGCAGGGCGGTGACGAACTGGGCGACCTGCTCGGAGTCGTTGCGCCGGCGCAGTTCCTCGAACGCCTTGCGGCGGCCGACGCCCATGTCCATCTGCCGCAGGGTGATGCGCAGTTCGTCGGCCCACGGGCCCTCGTACTTGTCGGCGACGCGCTCCAGGGCCTCCCGGAAGCCGAGTCCGGCGCTGACGACGACGGCGAGGACGTCGAGGAAGTCGGGGAGGGTCCGTTCGATCTGCTCCTTGCGCTGGCGGATGGCGGCGAAGATGCCGACCTCCACCCAGAAGACCCCGAACGCGATCATGAACAGTGCCAGGAACGGCTGGCCGCGCAGCACCATCGCGAAGGCGCCGAGGGCCCCGAGGATCCCGTACACGGCTCGCCGCGCCGCGTAGCGGTCGATGGTGAGGCCGCCCGGGTTGCCGGCGAGGTCGATCCTGCGGCGCACCTTGTTGACGCGGGCGGGGCCCATCATCCGCAGGACGGAGCCCGCGTAGCGCATGCCGAGGCGGTCGACGGCGGAGCCGACGGCGGTGGTGCGGGTCGCGCCGACCTCCAGGGCGACGGCGAGGTCGCCGGGGAGCTTGGCGTCGGCGCGGTACATGCGGATGCCGTGGAAGGCTCCCGCGACGCACAGGGCGGTCAGGAGCGCGAGTGCGAGTCCGGTCATGGCGGCGGCCCCCTCAGACGTCGATCTTGGACAGCCGGCGGATGACGAAGACGCCCAGCCCGTACAGGACGAGTGCGACGACCACCGCGGTCTGGCCGAGGAAGGAGCTGGTCATCCGGTCGATGGCCCCCGGCATCACGCGGTCGAGCAGCAGCAGGGCTCCCAGGCCCATCGCGGGGACGGCGTAGGCGGTCATGTTGACCTGCGACAGCTGGGTGCGGACCTCGCGCCGGGTCTCCTTGCGCTCCTCCAGGGTCTCGGTGAGGTTGCGCAGGGAGCCGACGACCGTGCCGCCGGCCCGGTTGGAGAGCACCAGTGTGGTGACCAGGACGACGAGTTCACGGGAGGGGAGGCGTTCGGCGAGTTCGCCGAGGGCGTCGTCGATGGAGTGGCCGACGGCGAGCTTGTCGGACACCCTGCCCAGTTCCTCGCCCGCCGGGGCCTCCAGTTCCTCGGCGGCCATCGACAGGGCGGTCCGCAGCGCGAGGCCGGCCTGGGTGGCGTTGGCGAGGATGCGGGAGAGTTCGGGCAGCTGGTTGATGAACTTCTCGATCCGCTTGTTCCGCTGCCAGTTGAGGAAGCCGAAGGCCCCCCAGATGCCGAGCAGGCCGGCGATGGGGCCGAAGAAGGAGGCGAAGACCGTCTGCGCGGTGATCCAGAGCCCGGCGACACCGACGACCATGTACACGAAAAACTCGCCGGGCGTGATGTCCAGGCCCGTCGCCGCGAGCCGCAGTTCGATGCGTCTGCCGAGCGAGGTGCGGCGGAGCCTGCGGTCGACGGCGCCGAAGCGCCGCCTGCGCAGGCCGGTCTCCTCCATGGCGCCGGTCTGGGAGAGCCGGTCGAGGAGGGCGCGGTGCTGGGAGCGCCCGGAGGACCACGCGTGGACGCCCGTCACGGCGAGCACCCCGCACAGGAGCGTGCCGCCGATCGTCAGCAGTGCGGTGTTGGTCATGGGTGCCTACCTGGCCTCTCGGACGGCGAGCTGGTCGCGGTGCGCGGCGACGCCGAAGGCCTGCGGCACGGGCTGGCTCGCCATGAAGAGCCGGTCGGCGATCCGGCGGGGCAGGGGGTGGTGGGCGAAGGCGCCGTGCACGCGCCCGTCCGCGGCCATCGGCAGGGCGTCGAACCGGGCGACGCTGGCGAGCCGGTAGGGCTCCTGGCCGCGGGAGTCGAGGAGCGCGATCTCGCTGATCTTGCGGGCTCCGTCGGCGTGCCGGGTGAGCTGGACGATGCAGTCGACGGCGCTGTTGATCTGGTCGCGGAGCGCTTCGAACGGGATCTTCACCTCGGACATGGAGGCGAGGGTCTGGAGGCGCATCAGGGCGTCCTCGGCGCTGTTGGCGTGGACGGTGGCGAGCGATCCGTCGTGCCCCGTCGACATTGCCTGGAGCATGTCAAGCGTCTCGCCGCCGCGGACCTCGCCGACCACGATGCGGTCGGGGCGCATGCGCAGCGAGTTGCGCACCAGGTCGCGGATGGTGATCTGGCCCTTGCCCTCGACGTTCGCGGGGCGGGACTCCAGGCGGATCACGTGCTGCTGCTGGAGCTGGAGTTCCGCCGAGTCCTCGATGGTGATCACGCGCTCGCCCTCGGGGATGAGCCCGGAGAGGGCGTTGAGCAGCGTGGTCTTGCCCGTGCCCGTGGCGCCCGAGACGATGATGTTGAGCTTCGCCTGGACCAGTGCCGACAGCAGGAGGAGCATCTGCTCGTCGAGCGAGCCGAACCCGATCATCTCGTGCAGGGTGAAGGCCCGCGGGAAGCGCCGGATGGTGAGGGTGGCTCCGGAGAGGGCGAGCGGCGGGATGATGACGTTCACGCGCTCGCCGGAGGGCAGGCGGGCGTCCACCATGGGGTTCGACTCGTCGACGCGGCGGTTCACCGTGGAGACGATGCGCTCGATGGTCTGCATGAGCTGCTCGTTGGAGGCGAACCGCAGCGGCAGCAGCTCGACCCGGCCGCCGCGCTCGACGAAGATCTGGTCCGGGCCGTTGACCATGATCTCGGTGATGGAGGCGTCCTCCAGCAGCGGTTCCAGTACGCCCAGTCCGAGGGCCTCGTCCACGACGCGGCGGATGAGCTGCGAGCGTTCGGACGCCGAGAGCACGGGTCCCTCGCGGCTGATGATGTGCCCGAGCACGCGCTCCAGCCGCGCGCGCCGGTCGGCGGCGGCGAGCGAGGACATCTCCGCGAGGTCGATCTCCTCCAGGAGCTTGGCGCGGTAGGTGGCGACGAGATGGCCGTCGTCGCGCCCGCCCCCGCGGTCCTCGGGGGCGCTGATGCGTGCCCGCAGGCTCATGTGTGACTCCTCAGCTGTACTGGAGCGTTCGTGCGGTCCTGATCAGTCCTTGGGCATGGTGGAGCTGCGCTCCGCGTACCCCCAGTCGTCGACGAAGGGGACGACGGACGGGATCCTGATGCGCACGGTCGAGGTGACCTCCCCGCCGCCGGGGCGCGAGGTGTGCAGGTAGTCCCCCGGTCCGTCGGTGAGCCAGCCGCTGACGGCCGCGCGGCCCGCGTGGGCGCTGTGGGTCCGCCAGTCGTCGTCGCTGTCCGCCCGGGCGGCCGCGCGGGCGGCGGTGCCCGCCTGGACGCTCGCGTAGGCGGCGATGCCGAGCTGGACGGCGGCGAGCGCGAGGAGCAGCAGCAGCGGGAGGAAGCCGGTGAACTCGAGGGCGACCTGGCCGCGGTCGCGCCGGCGTGAGGACACGGTCATCCCCCCTCCTCGACGGTGGCGGCATGGCCGGTGACGTCGAAGGGGAAGCTGACGAAGCCCGGGAACAGCACCGGGACCCTCAGCCGCACCTCCGCCTCGTACAGGCCCCCCGCGGCGGAGCCGCAGGAGACCGAGGAGCCCTGCCGCCAGGTGTCGAGGTCCTCGGTGGCGGCGGAGCGGCACTGCGCCGCCGGGGCGGGGCCGACGGCGCCGGCCCGGGCGGCCGAGTCGGCGGCGTCGCCGGCGAGGATGTAGGTGTAGCCCAGCAGGGCCGACTGCCACAGGATGACGCAGACGGCGGCGATCAGCGGCAGCATGCCGAGGAACTCGACCGCCACCTGCCCGCGGTCGTCGAGCCGCCCGCGGTGTGCGCGGCGGCCACCCGTGTCACCGTCCCCGTGCGGGAACGCCGTTCCCGTCTGTGGTGCGCTCAGCACGCGCATCGCTCAACTCTCCCCCTTGTCGCCGCGGCGGCGGCGTACGCCGATGGAGCCCCGGTCGCCCCGGAACCTGCCCGCCTTGTCCCTGCTCTCGGGCGCCTTGACGATTCCCAGTTCGCCCGCGAGCCCCCACAGGGCCTGCTTCACGGACGACTTGGCCTCCAGATCCTGCATCCGGCCGGCGTCCACGGAGGCCTGGAGCTCCTTGAAGTTCGCGGGGACGGAGGTCCGGGCGACCCGGGTGCCGGTGATCCGTTCGATGAGCGCAGGCTGGATCTCGGTGTTGCGGATGAAGCGGTTGACGAGGGTGACCGTCTCCTCGGCCTTGCGGATCTGGAGCCGGTCCCAGAGCCGGACCATGCGCTTGGCGGCCCGGACCGCGACCACGTCGGGGGTGGTGACCAGCAGGGTGGTGTCGGCCATCTCGATGGCCGCCGCGTTGGCGCTGTTCATCTGGGTGCCGCAGTCGACGACCACCACCTCGTAGCGGTTGCGCAGGGCGCTGACGATCTGGCGCACGGCCCGGTCGTTGACCTCCTCGCCGCGCTCCCCCTCGCCGGGGGCCAGCAGCAGCCCGATGCCGGTGTCGTGGCTGAAGACGGCGTCCTGGAGGACCCGCGGGGAGATGTCCTGGATGCCGGCCAGGTCGACGATGGAGCGGCGGAAGGGCGCGTCCAGGTAGGAGGCGACGTCTCCGGCCTGGAGGTCCATGTCGACCAGCGCGGTCGTCATCCCGGACGCCCGTGCGGCGAGGGCCAGGTGCACGGCGGTGAGGGTGGTCCCCACGCCGCCCTTGGCCCCGGAGACGGTGAGCACGGTGCCGCCGGGTCCGGTGAACACGTCGCCGCCGGCCCCCAGGTGCCTGCGGACGCCGAGCGACCAGGACGCGGCGGCCTGGACCCGCTGGGTGAGCTCCTCGTACGACAGCGGCAGGGCCACCAGGCCGCGGGCGCCGGAGTCCATCGCCGCGGAGTAGAGGCCCGGGCTCGCGTCGGCGGTGACGAGGACGACGCCGACCGCGGGGAAGCGCAGCGCCACCTCGCGTATCAGCTCCAGTGCCGGGACCGGCCCGATCCGCTCGTGCACCAGCACCACTTCGGGCAGCTCGTCCAGGGACTCGCCGGCGAGCCGGGCGAGGGTGTCGAGCAGGGTGGTCGAGTCGGCCACCGGGGCGGCGGGCTCGGCGTCCGGCAGCTGGCTGAGCAGCGTGGTGACGGATCGGGCGGCGTCGGCGTCACCGACGGCCGGGAGGATGCGTGTCGTCATCCGGCCCTCACTTGTTCCGGTCCTCGTCGAGGGTGTACTTGCCTTCACCCGGACGCAGCGTGGTGGGACTTCCCTTGGCGATCAGGGCGAGGCGCACGTGGACGGCGAAGGACTCCGCGTACGCGACGCGCTGCGCGTCCTGCGTGTTCAGGGCGAACGTGATGGGCACGGCCTGGGTGGCGACGGCGTCGCGGTCGTCGCGCCGCGGCTCCAGCGCGGTGAGCTTCCCGACGTCGATGACCTTGGCGTTCGGGACGATGATCCGCGACTCGGCGACCTGGCCCTCGTCCCCTCGCCCCTCGTCGCCGAAGGTGGCGAAGATGTTGACCAGGTCGCCGGGGGTGATCTTGCCGGCGACGCCGGTGGCGGCGTCGATCATGATGGCGATCTCCTGTTCGCCGTTCTCCAGTGCCGGGCGCTTCACGTACATGTCCGTCTGGAGGAGCGAGCCCTTGCGCAGCTGGGTGACGGCGATCTTGCCGTCGACCATGGATATGTCCGTCACCGCACTGGTCGAGAGCCACCGCTCGGGCATGCTGATCTTCTCGAACTGATCCGCCTGGAGCTGCGTGTACGGAGCGACGTCCGCCTTGATGCGATAGGCCGTCACCTCCGGTCCGACCTTGGAATTCACATCGCTGATCACCGACAGCACGCCGACGAAGGCACCGAAGGCGCAGAGGACGGAGAGAAGCAGGAGAATGACACCGCGGCGTTGCCGTGAATTCATGAGCGGGACGACCTCGATGGGGAGTGGGGACGAGAGGGCGGACGGTGCGGGTCGGCCGGTCCGGCGGTGCGTCGGCGCCGGCCTCTTTCCGGCGGTCGGCGGTTATGAGCCCTGGTTCATGGGTTTTCCCTGGCTCAGGACACCGGACACACCGGTTCGGTTCTCCGGGGGCAGCAGCGGGGCGGCGCAGAATCCGCAGCGATCACCGATGATCTCCAGTCCGCACCAGGTGCATTTCTCCCGCTTGACCGAGGAGACGAGCTGGTAGATGAGGGTGATGTCGGGGAGGTAGGCGGCGAATTCGATCAGTTTCCGGGTTCCCCACCAGCGCGGGGACTCCTCGGGCAGCGGCGCCTCGTGCACCGCCTGGCAGTGCCAGGCGGGCGCGAGGGCGGCGGTCGGCCAGTCGCTCTGGAGCTGCCCCCTGGCGACCAGCAGGTGGTTGCCGAACTGGGGTCCCGTCAGGTCGCCGTGGCCGATCCGCACGAGCTGCGGGTCGGGGTGGGCGACGACGCCGAACTGGGTGCCGGGCACCCAGGACTTCGCGTGGGACTTCAGACCGACCGGCACCCGGTCCAGGCGGGCCACCGAGCCGAGCACGGCGCCCGCGTGGATGTAGTGGGCGAGCAGGCGTGCCGCCGAGGCGACGACGCCGGCGCTGAAGTCGCAGAGGGACAGCTGGCGCAGCTGGCGGACGAGGACGGCGACCCCGAGCGGGGGGAGCGCCGTCTTCAGCAGGGCGATCCGGTCGGTCTCCAGCACCGAGCGGACGGCGTGCAGTCTGCGTTCGTGAACCACCGGGAGGGATGCCGGGTAGAGCACGACGGCGTAGCCGTGCTGCTCCAGCAGGACCTGTGTGTCGGCCAGCGCGGCGTCGAGGGTCTGGGCGTCGGGGTGCGGCATCAGCGCAGCCGTCGGCGTGTGCTGGTCCGTCGGCGGCAGCACCAGATCAGCGCTGGTGACGGCGATGGCGGTCTGCACGCTCAATATCCCCGTTCGGATCCGGCTTCCGGGCGTCCGGCCGCCGCTTCTCCACTGCTCGTGCTCCTGCCAGCACTCTAGCCAGGTCCTTCGGGGCAGAGAACAGTTTTCAGACCCCCCGCGGGCATCCCGTGACGCACCCGGCCCGGGAAACACGGAGAAAACAGTCGTTCGTCAACTCCTGTCACATGGCGTCGAATTGTGGTCAACCGTTTCTGCTGATTGGGCCCCCATTGGGGCCCCCGGGCCCACGCCGGGCACCGGACCACGTGCGTACGCTCCCCTTCCGATTCCGTGTGCGAACCATGCGTGTGACCTGGGAGGGGGCGTCCCATGAGACGTGACCGGGGGGCGACGGCGACCGAGTACCTCGGCGTCGTGGTGGTCGTGGCCACGCTCGTCGGCGCGGTGGCCGGATCCGGAATCGGCGCGGCGATCACCGAGAAGATCATCTGCGCGATCGACGGCTCCGCGTGCGACGGCCCGGCGGACACCGGGGCCGCCCCCCGCACCGACGCGGACTACGAACCGCCCCTGTGCCAGGTCTCGTCGTTCAGCGACAGGGCCGGGGCGAAGGCGAAGGTCCTCTTCGTCGAGTGGGGCGAGGAGTACGGCTTCCAGCAGCAGACGTTCCGGGCGAAGACCGACGTCAACAGGGACGGCACGGTCGACGAGAAGGATCAGCAGGTCACCATGACCTTCACCGACGCGGCGTCGGTCGCCGCGAAGAAGGACTGGAAACCGGGGGCGAAGGTCGGGAGGTTCGGGTCGGACAAGGTCGAGCTGGGCGCCGGGATCAAGGTGACCAACGGCGACACCTGGGTCTTCGACAGCGAGGCGGACGCGGCGGCCTTCCGGGACGACATCGAGGGCCTGAAGACCTACGAACTCGCCAACCGGCACGCCGACGCGCGCGGCGGCGGGCTCGGGAACAGCCTGCTGTACCTCTTCGGCAAGGGCCCCATGGCCGAGGAGGAGAAGCTGCGCGACCGGATCGAGGACAAGCTCGGCGACCGGCACATCAGCTACGGCAAGGTCGGCTTCGAGGCGAGCGCCGCCGGCGGCATCAGGATCGGCGCGGGGGACGACAGGAAGCTGAGCGCCGCCCTCGGGGGCAACTTCAGGTTCGCGCCCGAGGTCACCTGGACGGACAACAACCACAAGGACACCAAGTCCTACACCTACTCGGCGGCCGTCGAGTACGGCACCAAGGCCGGCTACGAGGCCGGTTCGATCAGCGGGGAGTCCTCCGCCTCCACCACGCAGACGGGCACCATCACCGTCACCCACGACAAGAAGACCGGCGAACTGCTGCGCATCGACATGACGCGCACCGTCGAGAAGGGCACCGCCAGGGACGGCGCCAAGGCCGGCGGCGACAACGGGAAGTCCGGCGACGACAAGCGCGGCAACAGCGGCGGGGTGAAGGGCTCCGACCAGACGACCGGGATCGAGGTCGTCACCCACTCGGTGGTCCTGGAGCCGGGCGCGGAGGGCGCGGCGCAGCGGGCGACCGCCCAGGCGTGGCTGGACGGCGGCGGCGACCGGGGCGCGCCGTTCGCGTACCTGTTCTCGGACAGGGCGCCCACCACCCGGCCCGGGTCGGACGACCCCTTCGGGCAGCTGCTCTTCGACGAGGGGCTGTCGAGCCGGACGACGTACACGGGGCAGACCGAGGCGGCGGAGTACGGCTTCGAGCTCAACCTGGGGCTGAGCCTCGGCTTCTCGGTCTCGACCGAGAAGAAGGAGGAGACCCTTCAGGACGCCGAGTTCCTCGGGGCCCCGAACGGGAGCAGCCGTGACTACACGCCGTACAGCTACTGTGCGAACTGACCGGGCCGAGGGGAGCGCACACACCATGAGCAGCGCATTCACCAGGACGACGTGCGGCGGCGCCAGGCGGCGCGGGCCGCGGCGGGGCGCGTTCGCGGCGGGGCTGGCCGCGCTCGCCCTGCTGGTCACCGCGTGCGGGGACGATCCGGCGGGGGCGACAGTGCCCGACGGCTGGCAGGTCATGCGGACGGACTCCGTGGAGGTGGCCCGTCCGGCGTCCTTCACCGAGCAGGGCCCCGGTGAGCGCGGCACGTACAACGCGGCGGCGGCGGTGCTGGAGGAGGGCGGCCGGACGGTCGCCGTGATCACCGTCCAGCTCGGCTTCACCAACGCCCGGACGCCCGAGCAGGCGGCGATCGGCGCGGAGGCGGGCATCGCGCTCGGCGCGACGGTGGAGGGGCAGCGCGGCATCCGGGTCGCGGGCGGGGAGCAGGTGCGGGACGCGAAGCGGATCGACTTCGCGTTCACCGCCTCGGGAGAGGCGGGCGGGCCTGCCGAGGGCACCCGGGTCGACGGGGTGATCGTCGCGGGGCTCGACTCCGCGGAGACGGCGTACGCGGTGCGGGTGGACTCGGCCGAGGGGGCGCTCTCCGACGCGGACGTGCGCCGGATCGTCGAGAGCATCGCGGTGAAGTAGCGCGGGGGCCTCGCGGGGGCGGCGGACGCACGACGCGGCGCCGGGCGGCGGCGGGCGGCGTCGGGTGCACGGCCGCGCACGGGGTGGGACAGCGGACGGCGGGCGGCGGACAGATACAGGGAGGCGGGCGGCCGGTGGCGGCGGGAACGGCGGAGGGGCAGTTCCTCCTCGGGGTGACCACCCTGCTCCTCGGCGTTCTCACCGCGTTTTGCGCGGGGCGTCTCGCCGGGCTGCTGCGGGCCGTCCGGCACGCCGTCACGACCGGCGGGGAGTGCGTGCGCGTGGAGCCGTCGACGCGCCGGTGCACGGCGGCGGCGCGGCACTGGTTCGCCTTCCGCACGGCGACCGGGGAGGTGGTCGAGTTCGAGGACTTCAGCCCGTACCCGATGAGCAGCGGGACGCCCGTGACCGTGCGCTACCGGCCGGAGGACCCCCGCGGCACGGCGAGCGTCACCGGTACCTGCGGACGTTCGCCGGTCCTGCGGGGCGCCGTGGCCGCCGCCGGCTGCGCGCTGGTCACCGCGGGCAGCGCGGCGCTGTTCCTCACCGGGCTGCCGTGAGCCGGCCTGCGGTGAGCCCGCCTGCCGGTGAGCCGGGCATCCGTGCGACGGGCCGCGACGGACACGACCCCGTCGCACACCGCCATCACCCCCTCCCCCGCGCCGCCCGGCGGCTCCCCCACCGGTACGACGAGGAAGGCAGGCACCAGATGACGCGCTACGACCACCCCGGGGCCCCCGCCCGGTACGACGACGGCCGCGGGGCGCGGTTCCTCGCGCTGACGAAGGCGTGGGCGGCGGGCATCGTCGTCCTGCTCTTCACGGAGTACGTGCAGTTCACCCTCGTCCGGGAGCAGTTCGCCGCGGAGGGCGGGACGGAGTCGTTCACCGGCCGGCTGCTGCTGATCCATCTGCCCGACGCGGTGTGCGTGGCCCTGTCCGCATGGGCGGCGGGGCGGGTGCACCGGCCGCCGTTCCGCTACCGGACGGGGCCGCACCTGCTGGCCGTGCTGGCGGTGCCGCTGGCCGCGCAGGCCCTGAATCTGGCCCTCCAGGGAGGGGAGCCGGCGGCGGAGGGGGTGCTGATGTCGAGTGCCGTGCTGGCGCTGGGCTGTGTCGCCGGATGGGCCGCCGACCTTCTCCAGGAAGGGGACTGACGAGGCCTCACCTCCGCCAGAGGTCTTGACAACCGAATTGGTCTGGACCAGCTTGTACCTCCACGGTGGCCACCGTTCGGTGCCCCGGCTCCGGGAGCCCCGGCGCCGGGTCTCCGGCAACCTCCCGTACCCCCGACTCCCCACCGGAGGAAGCAAGTGGACCGCACCTCACCCGCCCGCAGATTCGTGGGCGCCGGCGTCGCGCTCGCCGTCGGCACCGGGCTCTGTCTCCTGGGCACCGCGGGCACCGCCCAGGCCGCCGACGTCAACGTCGTCAAGAACGCGGGCTTCGAGACCGGGCTGAGCAACTGGACCTGCTCGGCCGGCAGCGGCTCCGCCGTCTCCTCCCCCGTCCGCACCGGCGCGGGCGCCCTGAAGGCCACACCCGCCGGCATGGACAACGCCCGCTGCGCGCAGACCCTGGCCGTGAAGCCCAACTCGACCTACACGACCAGTGCCTGGGTCCAGGGCGGTCTCACCTACCTGGGCGCGAGCGGCACCGGCACCACCGACGTGTCCACCTGGACGCCCGGCGGCAGCGCGTGGACCAAGCTGTCCACCACCTTCACCACCGGCCCCGGCACCACCTCGGTCACGGTCTACACCCACGGCTGGTACGGCACGCCCGCCTACCACGTGGACGACGTGAGCGTCCTCGGTCCCGACGGCGGCGGCGGCACCGACCCGGACCCGGTCGTGCCCCCAACCCCCGCGGTTCCCTCCGTCGGCACCGTGACGCCCTCGTCCGTGGCCCTGAGCTGGGGCGCGGTCTCCGGCGCCACCGGGTACAACGTCTACCGCGACGGCGCCAAGGTGCAGTCGGTGAGCGGCGCCTCGGCCACCGTCACCGGTCTCGCCGCCGACACCGCGTACCAGTTCCAGGTCAGCGCGACCAACGCGGCGGGCGAGTCCGCCAAGTCCGCGGCGGTGTCGGCGCGCACCAGCAAGAGCACGGGCAACCCGAACCCTTCCGTGCCGAAGCACGCGGTCACGGGCTACTGGCAGAACTTCAACAACGGCGCGACCGTGCAGAAGCTCCGTGACGTGCAGGCGCAGTACGACATCATCGCCGTGTCGTTCGCCGACTCCACCGCCACACCGGGCCAGATCGTGTTCAACCTCGACCCGGCGGTCGGCTACGGCTCTCTCGACGAGTTCAAGGCGGACATCGCCGCGAAGAAGGCCGCCGGCAAGTCGGTCATCATCTCGGTGGGCGGCGAGAAGGGCAACGTCACGATCAACAGCGACGCCTCCGCGACCGCCTTCGCGAACAGCGCCTACGCCCTGATCCAGGAGTACGGCTTCAGCGGGGTCGACATCGACCTGGAGCACGGCATCAACTCCACCTACCTGACGAAGGCGCTGCGCCAGCTGTCGGCGAAGGCCGGCCCCTCGATGGTCCTGACGATGGCGCCGCAGACCATCGACATGCAGAACACGAACACCGAGTACTTCAAGCTGGCGCTCGCCGTGAAGGACATCCTCACGGTCGTCAACATGCAGTACTACAACAGCGGTTCGATGCTCGGCTGCGACGGCAAGGTGTACTCGCAGGGCTCCGTGGACTTCCTCACCGCGCTCGCCTGCATCCAGCTGGAGGGCGGCCTGGACGCCTCTCAGGTCGGTCTCGGCGTGCCCGCCTCGACGCGCGGCGCCGGCAGCGGCTACGTCGACCCGTCCATCGTGAAGAACGCCCTGGACTGCCTGACCCGCGGCACCGGCTGCGGCGCCTTCAAGCCGTCCAAGACCTACCCGTCCCTGCGCGGCGCGATGACCTGGTCCACCAACTGGGACGCCACCGCGGGCAACGCCTGGTCCAACGCGGTCGGCCCGCACGTGCACAACCTGCCGTAGCCGTCACGGCTCCCCCGGCCGGCGAGGGCCCGCACCACCGCTCCCCCGGTGGTGCGGGCCCTCGCCGCGTGACCGGCGGCGCCGGTGCCCGCCGCGTGGACGGCGGTGCGGGCGGAGGCCGGCGCCACCCGCGGCGGGCGGCGCCGGCAGAGGTCACCAGGGCAGATCGCGGACCTGCTGCACGCAGAGCACGACGAACAGCAGCCCCGCGCCCGCCAGCATCACGTTGCTGACGATGCCGTTGCGCCACTCGGCCGGGGTGCGCGAGGAGTTCAGCAGCCACAGCAGGGTCAGCGCGAGGAAGGGCATGAAGAAGGCGCCGAGGACTCCGTAGGCGACCACCAGCCCGAACGGCTGGTCCAGGAAGAGCAGCGAGATCGGCGGGAACGTCAGCCACAGCAGGTAGCCGCGGAAGGCGGCCGACCGCTCCTTCGCGCCCGACGCCACCTCCGCCGCAGCGGCCCCGTCGGCTCCCTCGCCCCCGGCGGCGCTCCCCGCGCGCTCGCGCCGCAGCTGCTCGACGAAGTCGGCGAA
This sequence comes from Streptomyces genisteinicus, assembly GCF_014489615.1. Classification (GTDB taxonomy): domain Bacteria; phylum Actinomycetota; class Actinomycetes; order Streptomycetales; family Streptomycetaceae; genus Streptomyces; species Streptomyces genisteinicus. Next base: position 4,633,280 of record NZ_CP060825.1, on the reverse strand, counting down.
CATCAGGCTGACGCCGTGCCAGACGCCGATGAGCGACGAGAAGGAGGTGGCGAAGAACCCGACGAGGAAGAGCTTGGCGGTCACCGCGCCGTACCGGTCCTCCAGGACCGTGCCGAGGTCGATCAGGCCCCTGTCCCCCTTGGTGAGGGCGATCTCGGAGGCGTGCAGCAGCTCGGCGCCGACGATGAGCATGGCGACGACGAAGATGCCGGTGGTGATGTAGGCGACCCGGTTGTCCAGGCGCATCACCTTCATCCAGCGGGTGTCCGTCCAGCCCTTGGCGTTCACCCAGTAGCCGTACGCGGCCATGGTGATGGTGCCGCCGACGCCGCCGATGAGGCCGAGGGTGTAGAGCAGGGACCCGTCGGGCAGCACGGGCGCGAGGCCGGCGAACGAGGCGCCGATGTCGGGGGCCACCCGGATCGCGACGTAGACGACGACCACGAACATCACGCCGATGAGGACGGTCATGACCTTCTCGAAGACCGCGTACCGGTTGAACCAGACGAAGGCCAGTCCGACCAGTCCGGTGAGCACGGCCCAGGTCTTGAGGCCGGGCCCGCCGGGGAAGAGGGCCACGATGGGCAGGGCGCTGGAGGACATGGCCGTCGCGCCGTAGACGAAGCCCCAGACGACGACGTAGAACGCGAAGTAGACGGTGGTCCACCTCCCGAGGGAGCGCCAGCCGTCGAAGAGGGTGCGGCCGGTGGCCAGATGCCAGCGCCCGGCGGCCTCGGCGAGCGAGATCTTGACGACGCAGCCGATGACGGCCGCCCACATCAGGGTGTAGCCGAACTTGCTTCCCGCGATGAGGGTGGCCACCAGGTCGCCCGCGCCGACGCCGGTCGCGGCGACGACGATGCCGGGGCCGATGTAGCGCCAGCTCGGCTTCCGGGGCCCCACCGACCCCGCGGTGCTCTCCTCGGTCGTGTCCGTCATGCGCGGCCGCCTTCCCACTCGTCCCACCAGGTGACTGGGGTCACGAAAGCGGGGCGCGCTTGATCACGCAAGAGGGCCTGCGGTGATCGACTGGGGCGGACCTTGTGCAGACGGCCGGGCGGCGGGTCCGCCGGCGGGGCCCGGGCGGGCGGCCGCTACCGGCCATGGCCGGTAGCGGCTATTGACCGTGACATGCCATGCGCGGACGATGGGCCGCACCCGCACGTCCCGTGAGCACGGAGCACCGCCGCACGGCACCGCAGCACCGCCCCGTTCAACCCCCCACCTCACAGGAGCACCTGCATGCGCACACACCCCTTCGGCCGGCGCGCGTCCGCGCGGCGCCGCGCCGGCAAACGGTCCGCGGCCCTGGCGGCCGTCGTCGCCCTCGCCGTCGCGGTCCCGCTCACCGCGAGCGCGTCCCCCGCCCCCGAGCGGCCCGCCCCGCGCAGCGCCGCGGCCGACGACGCGGAGCGGACCCGGCAGTACCTGATCCACGGCCCCGAGAGCGTCGCCGAGCGCACGGCGATCGCCGCCACCGGCGTCTCGATCGACGAGGTCGACGACCACACCGTCGTGGTCAGCGCCGACGCGGCGCAGGCCGCCCGGCTGCGCGGGCTCGGCCACACCCTGAAGGAGCTGCCCGGACCGCCGGACCGGCGCATCGCCTCGGCGGACGTCAAGCCGTTCGACTTCCCCTCGGCCGACTCGCGCTACCACAACTACGCGGAGATGACCGCGGAGATCGACCAGCGCATCGCGGCCAACCCGGCCATCATGAGCAAGCGCGTGATCGGCAAGAGCTACCAGGGCCGGGACATCGTCGCGATCAAGGTCAGCGACAACGTGGCCACCGACGAGAACGAGCCCGAGGTCCTCTTCACCCACCACCAGCACGCCCGTGAGCACCTGACCGTGGAGATGGCGCTCTACCTGCTGCGGGAGTTCTCCGAGGACTACGGCTCCGACCAGCGGATCACGAACGCCGTCAACGGCCGCGAGATCTGGATCGTGCCGGACCTCAACCCGGACGGCGGAGAGTACGACATCGCCTCCGGCTCCTACCGGAGCTGGCGCAAGAACCGCCAGCCCAACTCCGGTTCCTCCTACGTCGGCACCGACATGAACCGCAACTGGAACTTCAAGTGGGGCTGCTGCGGCGGCTCCTCGGGATCGACGAGCTCGGAGACCTACCGCGGCCGGGCCGCCGAGTCCGCGCCCGAGGTGAAGGTCGTCGCCGACTTCGTCCGCTCCCGGGTGGTCGGCGGCAAGCAGCAGATCAGGACCGGCATCGACTTCCACACCTACAGCGAGCTGGTGCTGTGGCCGTACGGCTACACCACGGCCGACACCGCACCCGGCCTGACCAAGGACGACCGGGACGCCTTCGCGGCCGTCGGCGGCAAGATGGCGGCCAGCAACGGCTACACGGCCGAGCAGTCGAGCGACCTCTACGTCACCGACGGCTCGATCGACGACTGGCTGTGGGGCAGCCAGAAGATCTTCGGCTACACCTTCGAGATGTACCCGGCGAGCGCCTCCGGGGGCGGCTTCTACCCGCCGGACGAGGTGATCGAGCGCGAGACCAGCCGCAACCGCGACGCGGTGCTCCAGCTGCTGGAGAACTCGGACTGCATGTACCGCTCCATCGGCAAGCAGGCGCAGTACTGCTCCTGAGGCCGTGACGCCGCGGGGCGGGTACCGGAGCCGATGCTCCGGTACCCGCCCCGCGGGCGTGGCGGCCCGCTACACCACCAGGCTCAGCGCCGCGGCGACCGCGAAGCCCGCGACGGAGAGCACCGACTCCAGGACGGTCCAGGTCTTGAGGGTGTCCCGCTCGGAGATGCCGAAGTACTTGGAGACGATCCAGAAGCCGCCGTCGTTGACGTGCGAGGCGAAGATGGAGCCCGCCGAGATGGCCATGATGACCAGGGCGAGGAAGGCCTGCGAGTGGCCGCCGTTCTCGACGAGGGGCAGCACGATGCCCGCCGTGGTGACGATCGCGACGGTCGCGGAGCCCTGGGCGACGCGCAGCACCAGCGAGATCAGGTAGGCGAGGACGATCACCGGCAGGCCGACGTCGTTGAAGGTGTCCGAGAGGGCCTGGGCGACACCGCTCGCCTTGAGCACCGCGCCGAAGACACCGCCCGCGCCGACGACGAGCAGGATGTTGCCGACCGGCTTCAGCGACTGCGTGGACACCGACTCCAGCGACTTGCGCGACCAGCCGCGCCGGATGCCCAGCAGCCAGTACGCCAGCACCAGCGCGATGGTCAGGGCGACGAACGGGTTGCCGAAGAACTCGACGACCGAGCGGAAGGTGGACTCGTCGAGGGCGATGGACGAGAACGTGGCGGCGAGGATCAGCACCAGCGGGGTGCCGATGATGGCGAGCACGGTGGAGAGCGCGACCGGGTTCTCCCGGGGCTCGCGCCCCGCGGCCCGCTGCTCGGCGAGGACGGCGGCCTTCGACTCCTCGGCGGCCTCCACCATGTCCTGCGGCACCTCGACGAAGACCCGCTTGCCGATCCAGGCGGCGTAGCCCCAGGCCGCGAGGACGGCCGGGACGCCGACGACGACGCCCATGAGGATGACCCAGCCCAGGGAGACGTGGAAGAGTCCGGCGGCGGCCACCGGTCCGGGGTGCGGCGGCAGGAAGGCGTGGGTCATCGACAGGCCCGCGAGCAGCGGCATGGCGTACAGGACGATCGACTTGCCGGACCGCTTGGCCGCGGCGTAGACGATCGGCGCGAGGACGAAGATGCCGACGTCGAAGAAGACGGGGATGCCGAAGATCAGGCCGGTGAGGCCCATGGCGAGCGGGGCGCGCTTCTCGCCGAAGAGGCCGAGCAGCCGGGAGGAGAGCACCTCCGCGCCGCCGGACACCTCCAGGATCGCGCCGAGCATGGTGCCGAGGCCGATGATGATGGCGACATGGCCGAGGATGCCGCCCATGCCGGTCTCGATGACGGAGACGGCCGCGGACTTCTGCACCGTGCCGAAGAGTTCGGTGACGGACAGGCCCGCCGCGAGGCCGACGGCTATGGAGACGGCGAGCAGGGCGACGAACGGCTGGAGCCGCACCTTGATGATCAGGTAGAGCAGCAGGGCGATTCCGAGGGCGGCCACGGTCAGCAGACCGGCGGTGCCGTCGATGACGGTGAGCAGTCCGCCGGTGTGCGGGACGGGGGGTGGGGGCGCGTCAGCGGCGATGAGCATGGGGATTCCTTGCGGGCCGTGCGGTTTCGGGCATGGGTGGGGCGCGGCACGGCGCGTGGGGAGGTCGCGCCGTGCCGTGGAACGGGTGGATCAGGGGAATCAGTCCGGGACGGGGAGCGGTCCGCGGGCGGCAGGTCCGGGAAGGGGCCGGGCTGCGGGGCGGCCGGTCCGGGGAGGGGAGATGGGTCCGGTGGCGGAGCGGCCGGGGATCAGCCCAGGACGGCCAGGGCGTCGATCTCGATGAGCAGGCCGGCGGGGAGCCCGACGTAGACCGTGGTGCGGGCGGCCGGGGCCACCGCGAGGTCCTTGAAGTACTCGTTGTAGATCTCGTTCATCTCGGCGAAGTGGCCCGTGTCCGTGAGGTAGACGCGGATCATCATCACGTCGTCCCAGCTCGCCCCGCCCTCGGTGAGGATCGCCTCGACGTTGGCGAAGGTCTGGAGGGTCTGCTCGCGCAGGGTCGGGCCGGCCGGGGTCGGGGCCTGGCCCTCGACGGCGGGCAGGAAGCCGACCTGGCCGGCGACCTGGAGGAGGTTGCCCTTGCGGACGCCGTGGGAGAACTTCGCGGGCGGCGCGGTGTGGGTGGGCGGGGTGATCGCGGTCTTCTCGGTCATGCCTGCGCTTCCTTCTGGGGTGTCTGTCCTGAGTACTCCCGGGTGATGGCGTCCGCGCAGCGGCGCACCAGCGGGAGGAGGGTGAGGAGTTCGTCGGCGGTCACGACCACGTTCGGCGCGGACACCGACATGGCGGCGACGACACGGCCGTCGGCGCCCCTGATGGGCGCGCCGATGCAGTTGATGGACTCCTCGTGGCCACCCAGGTCGGTGGCCCAGCCCTGTTCGCGGACGGTCGCCAGCTCCCTGAGGAAGGCGGCGGCGTTCGGGATCGAACGGGACGTGTACATGGGGAAGTCGAGCTTCTCGGCGACGGCGCGCCGCTCGGCCTCCGGCAGGTCGGCCAGGAGCAGCTTGGCCACGGCCGCGACGGTGATCGCGACGGGCTTGCCGATCCGCGAGTACATGCGGACCGGGTAGCGGCTCTCGACCTTGTCGATGTAGAGGACCTCGCTCTCCTCGTACACCGCGAGGTGGACGGTGTGCCCGATCTGCTCGTTGAGCGCGAGGAGATGGGGGTGGGCGATCTCCCGCACGTCGAGGTTCTCGACCGCCTCCTGGGCGAGGGCGAAGAGGCGGGCGCCGAGGCGGTAGCGCTGGTCCTGCTGGCGGTAGACGAGGCCGTGCTCGTGGAGGGTGCGCAGCAGGCGCAGCGCGGTGGACTTGTGGACGCCGAGCCGGTCGGCGACCTGTCCGAGGTCGGCGGGTCCCTGGGCGAGCAGCGGCAGGATGCTGAGCGCGCGGTCGACGGTCTGGCTCATGGCGTACGTACCTCCTGGTCCTGGCCCGTCCAGCCGGGGCCGAGGTGCAGTCTCCCCCAGGCGTCGTCGTCGAGGCCGACGAGCCGCCCGGCCTGCGCGTGGGAGGGCGGCTCGGCCAGGTCCCCGGCGACGGTGAGGGCCGCGGCTGCCCAGAGGTGGCCGTACCGCAGCCGGTCGCGCACGGGCAGGTCGCGGAGGGTCGCGGAGAGGAAGCCGGCGGCGAAGGCGTCACCGGCCCCGGTGGCGGCGACGACGTCGACGACGGGGGCGGGGACCTCGGTGACGGTGTCGCCGGCGGGCCCGCGGGTGAAGGCGACCGCGCCCAGGGCGCCGCGCTTCACCACCAGCGTCGCCGGCTCGGGCAGTGCCCGCCGCACGGCCTCCGGCCCGCCGTGCACGCCCCACGCCTCCTCGGCCTCGTCCTCGCCGGTGAAGACGAGGTCCGCGCCGCGCGCGAGGTCGAGCAGGACGCGGGGCCCTTCGGGGTCGCGCCAGAGACCGGGCCGGTGGTTGACGTCGAACGAGAGGAGCGGGCGGCCGTCGCGGCGGGCGGTGAGGCCGCGCATCAGGGCCAGGCAGTCGGCGGACAGCGCGGCGGTGATGCCGGAGACGTGCAGCACCCGTCCCGACCACACCGCTTCGAGCGGGACGGTGGCGGGCGACATCGCCGACGCGGCGGATCCGGCCCGGTAGTAGACGACCTCGTGGCCGTCGCCGGCCCGGTCGGCCGCCGTGCGGAAGTAGACGCCCGTGGGGCGTCCCGGGTCGCGGACGACCGCCGCGGTGTCGACCCCGTAGGCGGCGATGGCGGCCACCAGGTGGTCGCCGAAGCCGTCGGCGCCCACCCGGCCCACCCAGCGGACCCGGTGGCCGCAGGCGGCGAGGGCGCAGGCGAGGTTGGACTCGGCCCCGCCGATGCCGCGGACGAACGACGGCACGTCGGCCAGGCGTCCCGCCCTGGTGGGCAGGAACGTGACCATGGACTCGCCGAGGCAGACGACGTCCACGGGTCCGTGCGCGCTCGCGGTCATGATCGCGGGGGCTCCTCGCTGGTCGGTCACCGGGCCCATTGACCCGGTCTCGGCTCGGATGTTAGACAGCGGTAAGCGAAATACGCAATGAGCGTTGCACATCATGCAACACCGCCGAGGAGGGCTCCCATGGCCGCCAGCCACGCCGACGACGCCGTCGCCAGGCTTGCCGACGAACCGGTCGACCACCGCTTCAAGGCGCTCCCGCCCGACGCACAGGGCCTCACCGTCGGCGAGCTCGCCTCGGCCCGGCGCTCCCTGTTCACCGGGGGCTTCACCACACCCGTGCTGGCGCTCTCCGCCGCGTCGCTGGAGCACAACCTGGCCCTGCTGGAGACCTACGCGGAACGCCACGGCCTCGCCTTCGCCCCGCACGGCAAGACGTCCATGTCCCCCCAGCTCTTCGCCCGCCAGCTGGAGCGCGGCGCCTGGGGCATCACCGCGGCCGTGCCCCACCAGGTCCGCGTCTACCGCGCCTACGGGATCAGCCGGATCTTCCTCGCCAACGAGGTCGTCGACGCCGCCGCGCTGCGCTGGATCGCCGGGGAGCTCGACGCCGACCCCGGATTCCGGCTCGTCGTCTACGTCGACTCGGTCCGCGGCGTGGAGCTGATGGACGAGGCCCTGCGCGGAGTGTCCCGCCCGCTGGACGTCGTCGTCGAGCTGGGCGCGGGCGACGGCGCCCGCACCGGGGTGCGCACCGAGGCCGGATGCGCCGCCGTCGCCGACGCGGTCGCCGCCGCGGGGAACCTGCGGCTGGTCGGCGTGGCCGGCTACGAGGGCGAGGTCCCGAAGGCCGACGGCGACAGCGTGCGGGCCTGGCTGCGCCGGCTGGTCGCCCTCGCCGCCGCCTTCGACGCCGAGGGCCGGTTCGCGGACACCGGCGAGATCGTGGTCAGCGCGGGCGGCAGCGCCTGGTTCGACGCGGTCGCGGACGTCTTCGCCGAGATCCCCGCGCTGTCGGCCCCCGTGCTGAAGCTGCTGCGCTCCGGCGCGTACGTCTCGCACGACGACGGCCACTACCGGCACCTGACCCCGTTCAACCGGGTGCCCGCGGAGGGCTCGCTCCAGCCCGCGTTCCGGCTGTGGGCGCAGGTGGTCTCCCGCCCGTCGCCCGAGCAGGCCTTCCTCAACGCGGGCAAGCGGGACGCCGCGTACGACCTCGACCTGCCCGAGGCGCAGGCCGTCCGCGACGCCCGCACCGGCGCCGTCCGGCCCGCCGACGGCATCACCGTCACCGGCCTGTCCGACCAGCACGCCTGGGTGCGCACCGACCCCGGCGCCGGGCTGGAGGTGGGCGACTGGGTCGGCATGGGGCTGTCCCACCCGTGCACCGCGTTCGACAAGTGGCAGCTCATCCCGGTGGTGGAGGAGGACGGCACGGTCACGGACTTCGTCCGGACCTTCTTCTGAGCCCCGCTCCCCCTCTCTCCCGGCCACGGCCCCGAAAGGCACCGCATCCATGGACCTCGTCATCCGCGACGCCCGCGTCATCGACGGCACCGGCGGTGCCTCCTACCGCGCCGACGTCGGGATCGACGCCGGGCGCGTCACCGCGATACGCCGTGAGGGCGCCGGCCCCGCCCTCACCGGCGGACGCGTCCTCGACGCGCACGGCCTCGCCCTCGCCCCCGGCTTCATCGACATGCACGCCCACAGCGACCTCGCCCTGCTCCGCGACCCCGACCACTCGGCGAAGGCCGCGCAGGGCGTGACCCTGGAGGTCCTCGGGCAGGACGGGCTGTCGTACGCGCCCGTCGACGACACCACCCTCGACGCGGTGCGCCGGGCGATCACCGGCTGGAACGGCGACGGGTCGGACATCGACTTCGACTGGCGCTCGGTCGGCGGGTACCTGGACCGGCTCGACCGCCAGGGCATCGCCGTCAACGCCGCCTACCTCGTCCCGCAGGGCACGGTGCGGATGCTCGCCATGGGCTGGGAGGACCGGCCGGCGACCCCCGCCGAGCTCGACCGGATGCGGCAGCTCGTCGCCGAGGGCATGGAGCAGGGCGCGGTCGGGATGTCGTCCGGCCTCACCTACACGCCCGGCATGTACGCGAACGATGCCGAACTGACCGAGCTGTGCCGTGTGGTGGCCCGCTACGACGGCTACTACTGCCCCCACCACCGCTCCTACGGCGCGGGCGCGCTTCAGGCGTACGAGGAGATGGTCGGGCTCACCCGGGAGGCGGGCTGCGCCCTGCACCTGGCGCACGCCACCATGAACTTCGGCGTGAACAAGGGCAGGGCGCCCGACCTGCTGGCGCTGCTGGACGACGCGCTGGACGCCGGCGCCGACATCTCCCTCGACACCTATCCGTACACCCCCGGCTGCACCACGCTCGTCGCCATGCTGCCGAGCTGGGCGGGCGAGGGCGGCCCGGAGGCGGTCCTCGCCCGGCTGCGCGACGACGCGACCGCCGAGCGGATCCGCCACCACCTGGAGGTGACCGGCTCGGACGGCTGCCACGGCGTGCCGATCGAATGGGACACCATCGAGATCTCGGGTGTGGGCGACCCCTCCCTCGCCGGCCATGTCGGCCGCACGGTCGAGGAGTCGGCGCGGCTGCGCGGCGAGGAGCCGTGGGTCACGGCACGGCGGCTGCTGACCGGCGACCGGCTCGGGACGACGATCCTCCAGCACGTCGGGCACGAGGAGAACGTGCGCGCGATCATGCGGCACCGCGTCCACACCGGCGGCAGCGACGGCATCCTCCAGGGCGACAAGCCGCACCCCCGCGCGTACGGGACGTTCCCCCACTACCTCGGCCACTACGCCCGGGAGCTGGGCGTCCTCGGGCTGGAGGAGGCCGTGGCGCATCTGACCTCCCGCCCGGCGGCCCGGCTGCGCCTGGCGGACCGGGGCCTGGTCCGCGAGGGCTACCGCGCCGACCTCGTGCTCTTCGACCCGGACACGGTCGCCGCCGGGTCCACGTTCGAGCAGCCGCGCACCCTCCCGGCCGGCATCCCGCACGTGCTGATCGACGGCCGGTTCGTCATCGAGGACGGGGTGCGCACCGATGTGCTGGCCGGCCGGTCCGTGCGCCGCGCCCCTCGCTGACCCGGGCGAGGCCCGGCTCCCCGGCCGGGGAGGCCGCGCGCCGGCCGCGGCGTACGTCAGTTCACGCCGCGCGGGCGGAACTGGACACTGATCCGGGGCCCCGCGGAGCGCGCCGTCTTCGGCACGGCGTGCTCCCAGGTGCGCTGGCACGACCCGCCCATCACGATCAGGTCGCCGTGCCCGAGCGCCCGGCGCACCGACGGGCCGCCGCCCGCCGGCCGCAGCAGCAGGTCGCGCGGGGCGCCGACGGAGAGGATCGCCACCATGGTGTCCTCGCGCGCCCCCCGGCCGATCCGGTCGCCGTGCCAGGCCACGCTGTCGCGCCCGTCGCGGTAGTAGCAGAGCCCGGCCGTGACGAAGGGCTCGCCGAGCTCGTCCGCGTAGCGCGCGGACAGCGCGTCGCGGGCGCGCTCCAGCACGGGGTGGGGCAGCGGCTCGCCCTGCCCGTAGTACGAGAGCAGGCGCGGCACCTCGACCGTCCGCTCGTACATCCGGCGGCGCTCGGCGTGCCAGGGCACGCCCTCCGCGAGGTCCCCGAAGAGCGCGTCCGCGCCCGCGAGCCAGCCGGGCAGCGTGTCGATCCAGGCGCCGTCGCCGAGCACGGTGCGCCGGACATCCGTGAGCGGACCGAGGCGGATCTCGTCGGTCTGGTCGAACAGGGAGCCCTGAAGGTGTGCTGCCATGGTTCCACCGTACTCCGAAATAGAACATACGAACGAATGATGGACCGGGTGACGACCGCCCGAGTGAACGAAGGAGTGTGCTCAATGACCGTCGAACGGGTCGGGCCCCCGCCCCGCGCCGGGGAACGCGAGACCCTGCGCGCCTATCTCGACTTCCACCGCGCCACCCTGGCCGCCAAGTGCGAGGGGCTCGGCGACGAGGACCTGCGCCGCCGCTCGATGCCGCCCTCGACCCTGACCCTGCTGGGCCTGGTGCGCCACATGGCCGAGGTCGAGCGGGCCTGGTTCCGCCGGACGATCGGCGGCGAGGACGTGCCCCTCGTCTGGTCGGCGGACGGGGACTTCCAGACGGCCTACGACGCGAGCGGCGCGACCCGCGGCGAGGCCTTCGCCGCCTGGCAGGAGGAGATCGGCCACTCGCGCCGCATCGAGGCGTCCGTCGAGTCGCTGGACACGACCGTGCGCGCGCCCCGCTGGGGGGAGGACGTGTCGGTGCGGATGATCCTGCTGCACGTCGTCACCGAGTACGCCCGCCACAACGGGCACGCCGACTTCCTGCGCGAGGGCGTCGACGGGACCGTTGGGGTCTGACTTCGTCCTGATCCGTTACCGGTGTCCGGTTCGTGCGTTGAACGGGGAGTGAAGGCCGCAGTCCTGCGGCCGCCTCTCGTTCTCAAGGAGAAGTTGATGTCGCGTATCGCGAAGGCCGCCGCCGTTGTCGCCGGCACGGGTGCCATCCTGGCCGGCGGCGCCGGCATGGCTGCCGCCGACGCCGGAGCGCACGGTGCGGCCGTCGGTTCCCCCGGTGTGGCTTCCGGCAACCTGGTCCAGCTGCCCGTCCACGTGCCGGTCAACGTCTGCGGCAACACGGTGAACGTCATCGCGCTGCTCAACCCGGCGTTCGGCAACACCTGCGTCAACGCCGACGGCGGCAACGGCGCCTACTGAGCGCCCGGCCGGTAACCCGGCCCCACGCACCACCCGCGGCCTCCCCCGTGCTCCGCACACGGGGGAGGCCGCTGCCGTTCCCGCGGGAACCCGGCGGTCCCGTGCCGAGGGGGCCGGCCGGACGGTGTCCGGCCGGCCCCCTCGGGCAGGGTCCGCTCAGGGCTGCGGGCCGCTCAGGCGTAGCGGTAGTGGCGGGTGTGGTCCAGCAGTGCCGACGGCCGCACGTCCCACGGGGGCATCGGCTCGTCGAGCGCGAAGACCTGCCCGTACGCCGGGTCCTCGCGCGGCAGCCGTGTCCGCGGCAGGTAGCCGGACCGCGGGTGGGCCTGCTGCCAGCGCGTCCAGAGCAGGTCCATGAAGGCGTGGTGCAGCCAGAACACCGGGTCGTTCGGCGAGGTGGCGCCCATCATCAGGCCGCCGACCCACCGGTGGACCCGGTTGTGGTTGCGCCACCGCTGCTCGCCGCCCGCGTTCCAGCCCTCGATGCGGTTCCGGAAGCCGGTGGCGGACGTCGAGTCCCAGGGGGCCGCGTCGTACACCGGATCGGCGAGCGCGGCGTCGACGTCGGCCCTGGTCGGCAGGGACACCGGGTCGCGCGGGCGGCCCAGGTCGCGGGTGAGGAACCTGCCGTCGGTGATCCGGGTGGTGATGCGCCAGTTGCCGTTGCGGTGGGCGAACGGGCCGGTCATCACCTGCCGGTCCAGCGCGCGGCCGGTGCCCCCCATGAAGTCGTCCGCCCACAGGGAGGACGACGGGCTGTTGTCCACCGTCCAGTCCCAGTAGGGCACCGACACCCCCGGATCGACCGCCTGGAGGGCCTGTTCGAACTCCAGCAGGTAGCGGCGGTGCCACGGGAAGAACGACGGCGCCATGTGCGCGGCGCGGGCGCCCTCCTCGGCGTCGGACACGTAGTACCGGCCGTGCATCCGGACGAACTCGTCGTACCGGCCCGACCGCTTGAGCGCCAGCAGCGCGTCGACGAACCGCCGCTTCTGCGCGCGGGTGAGGTTCCGCTGGTTGCTGCGGGTGTACACGGTGCGGTCCCTTCCGTTCAGATGTGGTGCAGCGGGGTCATCGACAGCTGCGACTCGCCCAGTTCGTCGACGGCGGCACGGGCCACGTCGCGCAGGGTCGGGAACGACTCGTAGTGGTTGACCAGGCTGAGGTAGCTGCCGTCGGCGCGGCGCATCACGTGCAGGGGGCGGCCGTCGACACGCACCTCCACGCTCGGCACGGCCGTCGGTGCGCCGGCGCCCGCGCCCAGCGGGACCATCACCGTCGCGCTGCCCTGGATGTGCCTGCCGCGGTAGGTCTCGGCGAACCGCTCCAGGGGGCGCCGCCCGTCGGGCTCCTGTCCGCGCCGGGCGCTCTCGCGCCGGCGGACGAGCACCGGGGCGAGGGCTCCGGCGGTGCCGCCGATCACGCCCGCGGTGAACAGGGCACGCAGCAGCAGCCGGCGGGCGAGGCCGCCGGCGGGCCGGCCGGCTCCGGGCTCCGCCGTCACGCTGGTCCCGATCATCTCGTCGCCCCTCCCCTGGGTCCGCCGTGTCCTACGGCTCTCTCGCTGGTGTCAACGAGGGGGCGCCGAAAGGGTTGCTCGGCCGGACGGGCGCTCCTCGGGCCGTCCCGCGATCCCCGGCGCGCGCCCCCGCGCACCGAGGGCCGGGGGCAGGGGGGCAGGGGGGCAGGGGGGCGCCGCCGGGGCGGCAGCCGCCCCGGCGGCACGCGTCAGTGCAGCAACAGCCCGGCGGCCGGGGCGCCCTGGAGCACCGGGGCGACGAGCGCGGCCTGCGGCAGGGTGGCCTCCGGCTGCCCGAACTCCTCGGGCCGCGGCTGGGTGAGGGGCGCGCCGAGCGACGCGCCGGGGCTCGACAGCGAGAGGTCCGAGGCCTCGGAGGCCACCTGGGCCACCCCGAGCTCGCCCTCGCCGAGCGGGTTCTCCACCGGGATCTCCAGCAGCGTCGCCGGGAGTTCGCCGGTGAGCGGGACGGCGGGCACGGTGTTCTGCGGCAGCAGGTTGCCGGTGACGTGCCGCGGGCCGTCGGGGGCGCCGGGAACCGGCACGGGCACCCCGGTGCTGAGCGCCGGCGCGTCCAGCGGCAGCGCGGCCTCCACGCTCTCCAGCGGCACGGTGACCGGCACGGAGGCCGAGGCGAGCGCGGGAGCCGCTCCCACGGCCGACGCCGCGCACGCCACCACTGCCGCGAGAGATCCGCGCGTTGTCCACTTCTTCACTGTGTTCGTCCCCTCGGGAGTGACCCGGACCCGTTTCGGCCCGTTGCTCTGCCACAACGAGCACACGCACGGGACCCGTGCAGATCTCCCCCGTCCGCAGCAATTCCGGGGACGGAAGCTGACGCCCGGCGCCGCGGCGGCGCCGTCGCGGCAGTGCCCCGGACGGCGGCGGGAGGGGCGGCATCCGGTCCCCGGGCCCAGGAGGTGGGCGTGACACGGAGCATTCCCGAACAGCACGGCGGAGCGGATCTGCCGGACCCCGGCGATCCCGCGTTCTGGGCGCTGCCCCGCGAGCGGCGGCTGGCCGCCTTCGCGCGGTTGCGCGCCCTGGACGCCCCCGTGCTCTGCGGGCGGGGCACGGGACGGGAGTTCTGGGCGCTGGTACGGCACGCGGACGTGGCCGGGGCGAGCCGCCGGGCCGCGGACTTCCGCAGCGCTCCGGGCGTCACCACACCGGAACCGGCGGCCTGGGCCAAGGCGCTGTTCGGCAACTCCATGGTCAACCTCGACGGCGCCGAACACGCCTCCCTGCGGCGGATCGTGGCCCGCTCCTTCACACCCCGGCTGCTCGCGGCCGCGGAGGACAACGTCCGCGAGGTGGCCCGCCGGGCCGTGGACGACCTGACGGCCGGGGGGACGGCGGACGGCGCCGACTTCGTGCGCGCGGTCGCCTCCCGGGTTCCGTTCGAGGTGATCTGCGACCTGATGGGCATCCCGGCGGGGATGCGGGCCGCGGTGGCCGCCAGGGTCGACCAGGCGTCGGAGAACGCGGGCGTCCGGCGCGGACCCCGCATCCCGGGCCGCGGGCTGCGGGCGCTGGCGCACCTGCGGCTGGCCACGGCCCGGCTGGCGCGCGAACGGCGCCGCCGCCCCGCGGACGACCTGGTCTCCGCGCTCGTCGCGGCCGACGTGGACGGCCGCGGCCTGACCCCCCGCGAACTGGGCGCCTTCTTCTCACTGCTGCTGGTGGCGGGGGTGGAGACCACCCGGAACGCGATGGCCCACGGACTCGCGCTGCTCAGCGCGCACCCGGAGCAGCGGGCGCTGCTGGAGGAGGACTTCGACCGGTACGCGGACGGCGCGATGGAGGAGATCGTGCGCCACTCCACGCCGATCATCCAGTTCCGCAGGACGGTGGCGGCCGAGTGCGAACTGGGCGGGCACACCTTCCGGCCGGGCGAGAAGACGGTGCTGTTCTACGCCTCCGCCAACCGTGACGAGCGGGTCTTCGTCGACCCGGACGCCTTCGACGTCACCCGCAGCCCCAACCCCCACCTCGGCTACGGCGGAGGCGGCCCGCACCACTGCCTCGGCGCCCACCTGGCCCGGCAGGAGATGAAGGCCCTCTTCCGCGAACTGCTCGCCCGCCCCGGCGGCCTGCGGGCCGCGGGCCCGGCCGAACTGGTGGACTCCAGCTTCGACAACCGGGTGCGGGCGCTGCGGGTGACGGGCGACGCGGTGTCCTCGCCCCGGACGGGCTGACGCGGCAGGGGCGCGGGCGCCGGACGGGCTGACGCGGGCCCGGCCCCGCCCGGAGAGGCCGCCCGGAAGGGGTCCGCTCAGGCGCGGAGGCGGGAGACCGGCAGCAGGACGTGGGCGGTCTTCTTCAGGACCGTCTCGTCGCCCAGGAAGGCCTGGAGGACCTCTTCGTCCAGCGGCTCGCCGGGGGTCGCCTCGGGCCAGGCGCGGGTGGGGAGCATGAAGTGCACGCTGCCCCGCTCCTCGACGGCGGCGAGCCATTCGGCGGGAGCGGGGCACTGGGCGTTCATGTACGGCATGGTGAGCACGGCCTGACCGCCCTGGACCAGCAGCTGGACGGCGAACGCGCCCGCGCGGGTGCGGTCGTGGAGCACGTCGCCGGTGGTCAGCCCGAGCTCGGCGATCATCGCGGCGGTCGCCTGCCCGGCGCCCTCGGTGCCGCCGGGGCCGTCGCCGAGCGAGTACGCGACGAGGTACGGCGTGTCGTGCCCCTGGGCCGGGTCGCCGGTCCAGGCGAGCAGGACGAGGGTGCCGAGCTGAGCACGGTCGACGGCCGTCCTGGGGTGGTTCGCTGTGGTCATGGCTCGGCACCCTAGTGCCCGCCGCGGGGCTTCCCGGCCTCCGTTCACCCGGGCAGGTGAACCGGGGGCGGGCCCGTCGCCGGGTCAGGGCGCCTGGAGCGTCCAGCGGTGCTCGGCGGAGGCCGAAGCCCAGTGCAGGCGGACCGGACGGGCGTCGTGCGGGAGCTCGAACACCAGCCATCCGGTGCGCTGTTCGCCGACCGCCAGCCGCCCCTGCGGGAGCGGCCGGCCAGTGGTCAGCTCCCCCGCGGGGACGGCTCGGTGGCTGCGGCCCCGGTCGTCCACGATCCACGCCTTCGCCGGCGGTTGCTCGTACGCCGTGCCCCCGACGTTGACGACGGCGAGGTCGACGCCGACCCAGCGGGTGCCCTCCGCCGGACGGTGCACGGGTCCCCGGGCCGCGGGTGCGGCGAGGCCGCGCGCCGCGCCCCGGGCGGTGCGCACGCCGACGGCGGGATCGACGTGCCCGCGCAGGGTGATGCGCAGATGCGCGCCGGAGCCGGTGCCCCCGACGTCGGCCGTGTCACCGATCCGGGCGGTCCCGGGCGCGGCCGCCGCCGCCCGCTTGTCGCCCTCCCCCGCTTCCCCGGGCCCCGGGCCCGAGGGGCCCTGGCAGGCGGCGAGGCCGAGCACCAGCGCAGGGACGAGCGCTGCCATATGTCTCATCGATCCCCTTTTCGCGGTCCGTTGACCGTATCTTCGGGTCCACGTCAGCTGGAACGCCGACGGCGCGCTGCGGGTCACGCGGGGGCATGCGGGTGAACGCCCGCCGGCGGCGCGCCCGGGCCGGGCGCCGTGCCTCGAAAGGCCGTTCTGCCGTACCCCCGCGGTCCCGGCGCGGCAGTGACCTCGTGCCCGGCCGCCGCGTTGGCCGCGGTATGGCAACGACCACCGCGCCGGCTCGCTGGCAGCGCGTACAGACGAGCCCGGACCCGGCGCCCTCCCCGTCGCCCGCGCCCGCACCGCCACCGGTGCGGGCGCCCGGTCCCAGTCCGATCTACGACCAGCTGGCGCGCGAGTGGGCCGCGGCGGGGCGCACGATGCCGGGGCGTCCGGACAGCGAGTGGCGGCGGCTGACGCTGTACCCGGCCCCGTCCGACGATCCCCTCGGCGTCACCGGCGCCGCGCCGCCCCGGCGCGGCTGGCTGTACGACCGCCACCCGGCCTGACCGGCCACCGGACCCGGCCGGGAACACCACCCGGCCGGCCACCGGGCCCGCCACCCCGCGCGCGGGCCCGGTCCGGCGGCCCGCCCCGGCCGCCGGCTCAGCTCCCCGGGACCGGGGCCGCTGCGTCCGCGCCGGGGGCCGGCGCGGGGTGCGGTACGCGGACCGCGCCGGACCGTCCGCGCAGCCGCCGCCGCACCCCGGCGACGAGCCGCGGCGCGGTCCAGGAGGCCCCGTGGACGAACCGCATCGCCGGGCCGAACGTGGGGGCGGAGAGCAGTCCGGCGACGAACAGGCCCGGGTGCGAGGTCTCGAACACCCCGCTCAGCGCGGGCGCGCGGGTGCCCGGTGAGAGCCGGAGGGCGCGGGCGGCGCTCTCGTCCAGCAGGTCCAGCCGGGCCAGATCAGGGGTGAAGCCGGTGGCGGCGACGACGTGTCCGGTGTCGAGGGCCCGCGCCGTGCCGTCCGGGCCCCTCAGTTCGAGGCGGACCCGTCCGTCGGGGCGGACCCGGGCGCCCCGCAGGACGTGTCCGAGGAGTTCGGGCACCCGCCCCTCGTAGCGGTCCCGCAGCCACCAGGCGCCGGCCGGGCCGAGGGCCGTGTCGGCCCGGCGCCGGCGGGTGGCGGCGGGCAGCCGGCGGACGGCCCCCGGCAGTTCGGCCCACACCCAGGTGCTCCAGCCGGTGCCGAGTCCGCTGTGCGGGGTGCGCAGCGAGGTGAGCAGCGGCCGCTCCAGCGGGGCGGGCAGGGTGTTCCACCTGATCCGGCGCGTACGGGCGACGAGTTGGGGCCGGGCCCCCGACTCGGCGAGGAGCGCGGCGGTCTCCAGGGCCGCCTGGCCGGCGCCGACGACGGTGACGTCCGTGCCGGCGAACCGGCGGAGGTCCCGGTGGCCGGTGCTGTGGGTGCACACCTCGTCCGGCAGCGGGGCGAGGACGCCGGGCATCTCCCGGAAGGGCAGGACGCCCACGGCGAGTGCGACGGTCCGGGCACGGACCTCCTCGCCGTCGGCGGTGCGCAGCAGGAAGCCGCCGTCCGCGGGGGTGAGCCGGGTCACGTCCCGCCCGTCGACGTCCGGCACGGTGCGGCCGGCGAACCAGTCGCCGTAGTCGGCGAACGCGGCGACGGGCACGGGACGGCCGTGGACCGCATCGAAGCCCCCGTGCTCCCCGGCGTACTCGCCGAGCGAGTGGCCGCCGTCCGGGTGCGACAGGTTCGACGACCAGGGTTCGGACTTGAGGTACATGCCCTCGGGCATGTGGTTGCGCCAGGAGTCCATGACGCGGCCGAAGACCCGTACGTCGAGTCCGGCCGCGGCGGCGTGCGCCGCGACGGACAGCCCGTAGGGGCCGGCGCCGATCACTGCCAGGTCGTGCATGGTGCGTTCTCGTTCCTCGTGTCGGTGGCGGGACGGGGCGGGGCCCCGGCGGACGGGGGTTCCTCGCGCGGGCGCAGGCGCCGCGCTCCTTTGGCGAGTCCGCGGCCGAGCCAGGCCCCGGCCATCGCCGCGAACGGCGCCGGGTCGTCCCCGGCGAACCAGGCGGTCTCGACGCCCCGGCGTGCCCGCAGCCGCAGACCGCCGCCGGGGCGGGCGGACGCGACGGCGGAGAGCAGGGCGTAGTTCTCGGCGACGAACACCCGGCCGGGGCGGCCGGGCGACGGCGGCACCGGACGCCCGGTCAGGTCCAGGTGCAGCGCGCGGACGACGTCGAGTCCGTCCGCTCCGGTGAACAGCCGGAACTGTGCTCCGGGCCGCGGGTTGGCGTCGAGCAGGCGGCAGGTGCCGTCGCCGTCGCGCCGGAAGTCGAGGTCGAGGATGCCCCGGTAGCCGGTGTGCCGGGCGAGGCGCAGCGCGGCGGCCGCGACCGCGTCCTCGTCCTTCCACCGGCCCAGCGCGGTCAGTCCGGTGCGCGGCGGCCAGGAGAGCTCCTTGCGTCCGGTGCCGCCGTGCAGGAGGCGGCCGCCGTCGGAGAAGCAGCCGTGGAAGAACCAGTCGGAGTGCGGCCGCTCGGGCAGGTAGCGCTGGAGGAGCAGGGTGCTGCCCGCGCCGGCGCTGCGCTCGAACAGCCGGGCCGCGGCGGCGGGTGAGGAGACCAGCGAGGTGCTGCGCAGCCCGGTCGACGGGTCCAGCAGCCAGGGCCTGCTCCACTTGGCGACCAGCGGGACGCCGACGCGCCGGACGGTGTCCGCGGCCTCGGCCGCGGACGCGGGGAGGAAGGTGTCGGGGTGGGGGATGCCCGCCTCGGCGCACAGCGACGCCAGTTCCGCCTTGTCCGCCAGCCGGCCCGGCAGCGCGGGCGGCTGGGCGGGCAGCAGGTAGCGGCCGGCGAGCCGGTGGGCCTGCTCGGCGACGCGGACGGCGCCGAGGTCGTCCATCGGGACGAGGACGGCGGGCCGCCCGATCCGTTCGGAGACGGCGAGCAGGGTGCGGACGAGTTCCTCCGGTTCCGGTGCGCCCGGCGGGCGGGGGTGGGCCCGGTGGAGGTGGCGGGAGCGGACCACCGGGCTGCGCGGCGACTCGACGACGGCGTGCACCTCCACACCCGCGCGGCCCAGCGACCGGACGGCGCCGAGGGTGCCGTGGTGAAAGGGATTCCGGTCGAGCCGGAGCACCAGAGCCGGTACGGCCGGATCGAGATCGGTCATGCGGGTCACATCTTTCACCTGGATGGGTCTGCTCAATGCGCGCCTCTTCGCTAATGGCCTAGGAACGTGCGCCACGACCGCTCGCGCGATCGCATTTCTGCCTACCGTCGGGTCAGTCGGAGAAACGCTCCACAAGGAGGAAGGCAATGCCAGTGAGGCACCGTCCGATCACCACCTGCATAGCGACGGTCGCCGCCGGACTTCTTGTCTCCGGCGGCCTGGCCGGCGGCACGGCGCAAGCCGGTACGGCCGGCGACGACGAGGCCGCTCCCGCCTCATCGGCCGGGCAGACCGCCGTCGGTGCGTATCTCCACTACGGGCCGCCCGGAATAGCGCGCATGGCGGAACTCTCCGCCTGGCTCGGGGGGCGGGACCTGAAGGTGGCGCACACCTATCTCCCCGGGGATCTGTGGACCAACATCGAGGGCCGGCCGGAATTCCTGCGGCCGTGGGCCGAGTGGCGGAAGGGTGCCGCGGACCGGATGTTCGTCCTCAACGTGCCCATGCTGGACCGCAACGAGGACCGGCTCCCCGACGTGGCCGTCGCCCAGCTGCTGCGGGCGGGCGCCCGCGGCCAGTACGACCACCACTACCGCACCCTCGCGACGCGCCTGGTGGACGCCGGCGTCCCGGACACCGTGATCGTGCTCGGCTGGGAGATGAACGGCACCACGTACACCCACCGCTGCGGCCCCGACCCGCAGGCCTGGAAGGCGTACTGGAACAGCATCGTGACGGCCATGCGCTCCGTTCCCGGGCAGGAGTTCCGGTTCGACTTCGCCCCCAACCGCGGACTGGACGCCGTCCCCTGGACCGAGTGCTATCCGGGCGACGACGTGGTGGACATCATCGGAATGGACTCGTACGACCAGCCTCCCGGCGAGTCGTTCGACGACCAGGCGAATGCGCCGTACGGACTGCGGAAGCAGGTGGAGTTCGCCGCGGAACGCGGAAAGCCGATCTCCTATCCGGAGTGGGGCCTTTTCCGGAACGGCGACAATCCCGAGTACATGCGGCGCATGTTCGAATGGATCGACCGCCACAAGCCGCTCTACCAGACGATCACAGACTACTGTCCGCACGGTGTCTGGCAGTGCGAAAGCAATCCGGAATCCTCGAAGGTGTTCCGCTCGAAGCTGCTTGCGAACTCCGGCCCGTCCGAGCCGTCCCCGCAGCCGTCGGACCCGCCGCCCGCCGAGCCCGCGCCCGTGGACCCGCCGCCCGCCGAGCCCGTCCCGTCCGAGCCGCCCGCGGAGCAGACACCGGCGCCGGTGCCCG
The DNA here is from genome assembly GCF_014489615.1 of Streptomyces genisteinicus. Lineage (GTDB taxonomy): Bacteria > Actinomycetota > Actinomycetes > Streptomycetales > Streptomycetaceae > Streptomyces > Streptomyces genisteinicus. The sequence goes on along the minus strand of NZ_CP060825.1, from coordinate 4,612,636 downwards.
CCGACGACGACGGGGTGAACGCCTACGACTGGTGCATGCCCGCGGACTTCCGGGACTGGGTGGCCGCGTGGGTGCCCGAGGAGCAGCTGTGCGTCAGCCTCCCCGGGGTGGCTGCGCAGCCGTTCTGACCGAAGTCCCCTCGGCCCGCCAGTCGTTGAGCCGGCCGCGCCACTCGCGCGCGGCCGGCAGCCTGGTGCGCACCATCTCCGCCGCGCGGTCGCGCATCCGGGCGCGCGACTCGTGCAGCCGGAGCAGGGGTTCCAGCGCGGGGCGCGCAAGCAGCAGCCGTCCGCTGGTGACCGCCTCGGGCCGCCAGTGGTTCTTGTACGGTTCCGAACCGCGCAGCATGCTCAGCACGGCGAGGTCGCGGCCGGCCGCCTGCCGGGCCTCCTCCGCCATCAGCATCGTGGCGATGTCCGCCTTGCGTTCGCGCAGCACCGGATGGGCGCCGTACAGATAGCTGCCGCTGAGCCCGGCGGACCGCAGGGCGAGGCCCACGGCGACCACCTCCCCGTCCATCCGGAACTCGGTGAGCGTCGCCTCGTCCCCGGCCGTCATCCGGGTCACCGCGCGCACCAGGTGCGCGCGGAACCGCGGCCGCAGGTGCTCGACGTTCACTCCCCGTCCGCGCCACTGGAGTTCGTGCAGCGTCAGCATCCGGTCGACGGACGCCGGGACATCCGCCGCGGGGACGGTGGCGGCGGCCACTCCGAGCGCCTGGAGCCTGCGGAGGTTGGCGCGGGCGCGCTGGGCGCGCGACCTCGGCATCCGGCGCACCAGTTCCTCGAGGGGAAGCGCCGGCAGCTCCATGCACACCGAGTCGTCGAGCCGGGCGCGCGGCCCGCCCCATTCCTCGTACAGCCGCTCGGCGACGGCGCCCGGCCGCACCTCGCGCAGGTCGATCACGGCGTGCCGGGCGGCCCGCTCCAGTCCGCGGGCGAGCGCCCGCAGCGCCTGCTCCGCGTGCCCGTCGTCCACGACCAGGTCGCCGTAGTCGGAGATCGCGCCGCCGAGGGGGACCAGCAGCGGCATGGGCCGGTGGACCAGGGTCAGCGGGGCGGCGCCGATCAGCCGGCCGTTTCGGCGGGCGAGGACCACCCGCAGCCGGCCCTCGGCCCCGTACGACCGCCACCAGGACTCCAGCCAGGCATGGCTCTGGAACGGGGTGGCAGCCCCGCAGGAGCGGTGCAGCCGGTCCCATTCCGGGGCGAGTGCCGCGAAGGCGCGCGGGTCGCGGCAGAGGGTGACCGTGGTCCCGGACGCGTCGGGGACGCCGGGGCCCGTGACCCCGGGCGCGTCGAGGACGTCGCCGGACGTCACACCCGCTCCCGTTCGGCGGCCGCGCCCAGGGGCTGCGCGGGGGACGGCACGGCGGTGGCGGCGGCCCCGGGGCGGGTGCGGCGCGGGCGGACCATGAGCACCAGGCCGCCGATCAGACCGCCCGCCGAGGCGCCCACGGCCGTCCCCAGCGGCAGCGACGGCGAGACGGGTTCCGCGGGGTCGACGGCCCGGGAGAACTGCATCAGCCGCACGCCGGTGTTCCGGGACGCCTCGTTGCTGCTGACGGACACGGCGTCGGCGACCGCGTTCGCGATGTCGGCGGCCTCGGCGGGCCGGGTGGACGTACCGGTGACGGCGATCATCGGGGAGTCGGGGGAGGTCTCGGTCGTCACCCGGTCGCGGAGTTCGGACGCGGGCACCCCGGCCGCGACCCGCGCGTAGCCGAGCGTCGCGTCGCTGGTCGCGATCCGGCCGTACGCCTGGGCGAAGCCGAGCGCGGCACCGGGCTCCGCACCCTCGGCCGGGACGGCGACGACGTAGGCGGTCGCCGCGTACTCGGGGTCCGTGACCAGTCCGTGCAGCAGGCCGGCGGCGGTGCCGAGCACGGCGCATACGGGGACGGGCCACCAGGCGGGCCCGGAGGAGAGCACCGCGGGGAGGCGGCGCTTGCGTGCGGCCCGCTCGGGGCGCTCGTGCTCGTGTCTGGCGGTCATGGGCGTACTGCTTCCTCGGGAGGGACGGTGGTCGGGTTCGTCGGGGGCACGGCGTGTGCGGCGTGGCCGGGGACGCGGGGCGCGGCGCGCGCGTACACGTCGGTGAGCAGCCGGGCGGTGCGGGCGATGTCGTAGTGCACGACGGCCCCAGGCGGCGGCAGCCGGGGCCGGTCCCCGGCCAGGGACCGCAGGGCGTCGACGAGTTCGCGGACGCCGGTGCCGCGCAGGGCGGTGGCGCCGGGCGCCAGACCCGCGGGGAGGTCGTCGACGGCCGGGCAGGCGCCGTGCAGCACGGGCAGGCCGGCGGCGAGGGCCTCGACCACCGCGAGCCCGAAGGCCTCCTCCCGGGACGCGGAGACGAAGGCGTCCACGGCCGACAGCAGTCCGGGCACGTCGGCGCGCTCGCCGAGCAGCCGCACCCGGCCGGCCGCTCCGAGGCGCACCGCACGGGCGCGCAGCGCCTCGCGCTCGGGCCCGTCGCCGGCCAGCAGCAGGACGGCCCGGGGCAGCGCGGCGACCGCGTCGACGAGCAGGTCGAACCGCTTGCCGGGCACGAGTCTGCCGACGCCGCCGACGACGAACACGTCCTCGGCCAGGCCGAGCCGGGCCCGGACGGCGCGGCGGGCGGCGGGGTCGAAGGCGAACCGGGCGGCGTCGACGCCGTTCGGCACGACGTGGACCCGCTGTCCGGGCACGCCCCAGGCCCGCAGCCGTCCCGCGACCGTCGGGGAGACGGCGACGGTCGCCGCGCCGAGCCGCTCGGTCGCCAGGTACAGGGCCCGGTTGCCGCGGCTCAGCGGGCGTCCCTCGATCTCGGCCTCGCCGAGCGAGTGCTCGGTGGCGACCGAGGGCACGCCCGCGAGACGGGCGGCGATCCGCCCGTAGACGCAGGCACGGTAGAGGTGGGTGTGGACCAGGTCGTAGCGGCCGCGCCGGACGAGGCGGGCGAGCCGGGGCAGGGCGCCGAGGTCGCGGTTGCCGCCCATGCCGAGGTGGGTGACGGGCACGCCGTCGGCGCGCAGGCCGTCGGCGACCGCCCCCGGGTTGGTGAGCGTGACGACCTCGGCGGTGTACGGGGCGGGCAGATGCCGCAGCAGCAGGCGCAGTTGCTGCTCCGCCCCGCCCACCCCGAGGCCGGTGATGACGTGCAGGACCTTCATCGCGACGCCTCCAGGGCCGCCGGCGGCACGGCGACGGGCAGCAGTCCGGGCGCGGGGCGCATCCGGTGCCGCAGGTACTTGACCGCGAGCCGGGCCCGCCGGTCGGCCTGGCTGATGTGGGTCCGGGGCAGGGCGTAGGGGCCGGCCGCCGGGCCGGGGGTGATGGCGCAGGCGTACGCGTAGCCGGCGGCCCGTACGGCCTCGGCCGCCCGCCGGTCGGCCGTGCCGTACGGGTAGCAGAACCCCGCGGGCGGGCGGCCGGTGATGTCGTGCAGCAGGTCGCGCGAGCGGACCGTCTCGTCGCGGAGCTGCGCGTCCGTGAGCACGGTCAGGTCGCGGTGGAACAGCCCGTGGGAGCCGATCTCCGTGCCCTGGGCCGCGGCGGCGCGGATCTGGTCGGCCGTGACCAGCGGGCGGCGCGGGCCCTCGGGGTCCCAGTCGTTGGCGCCGCCGAGCCTGCCCGGCAGCACGAACAGGGTGGCGGTGCAGCCGTGGCGGCGCAGCAGCGGCAGCGCGGACCGGGTGAAGTCGGCGTACCCGTCGTCGAAGGTGAGGCCGACGAGCCCGGCCGCGCGGCCCCGGGCGTGGGCGCGCAGCAGGCTGGTGACGGACACGCCCCGCAGGCCGCGGGCGCGCAGGGCCCGCAGCTGGCGGTCGAGACGGTCGGGCGCGACGGTGATGCCGTACGGATCGTCGGCCGGATCGCCGACCGCGTGGTACATCCAGATCCACGGCCACGGCCGGCGGGCGGCCTTCTGCGCGCGGGCGGGTCGTTGCTCATCGGTCATGACGCAGCCTCCGGTGCACGAGGGCCAGCAGGTGAACCGCTTCCGGAGCCCCGAGGGCCCGGGCGGTGGCGAGGAAGACGACGGGGACGATCAGGATTCCGGCGGCGAGCGAGGCGAGCGCGCCGCCGGTCGCGGGTGAGGCGAGGAGCGCGGCGCCGGTGGCCGCCGCGGCGGCGAGCACCAGCCGGCCGAGCCGCAGGCCGATGGCGCGCACCTCGATGACGACGACCCGGGAGCCGAGGCCGTGCAGGAGCAGCAGCGCGGTCACGCTGATGCCGGCGGCGTTGGCTGCGGCGATGCCGTGCACGCCGTACGGGCCGACCGCCGCGGCGCCCGCGGCGACGGTGACCGCGAGCCCGCCGGCCATCGCCGCGGCGGGGAACCAGGTGGGCCGTCCGGCGGAGAAGAACGGGCGGCCGAGCGCGCCGACGAGGCAGTGGCCGAGGAGCCCGGCGGCGTACACGCGCATCACGCCCGCGGTGGTGGCGCTGTCCTGGGCGTCGAACGCGCCCCGCCGGAAGAGGACGTCGATGATCCCGGGGGCGTAGCCGACGACGTACGCGGTGCCCAGCAGGACGACGGTGCCGGCCATGGCGAGGTCCTCCTCGACGCGCCGCCGGGCGCGTTCCCGGTCGCCGGTGGCCATGGCCTGGGCGACGACGGGGAAGGTGACCGTGCACACCATCAGCGACAGCACCATCGGCATCTGCGCCACCTTCTGGGCGTAGTTGAGGTGCGAGATCGCGCCGGCGGGCAGCGGGGCGGCGAGGAAGCGCTCGACGAGGACCTGGGCCTGGCGGCTGACCGCGAACAGCACGACCGGGGCGAGCAGCGCGGCGCCGATGAGGGGGGTGCCGCCGGTCCGGCGGGGACGGGTGAGGGGGGCGAGCCCGCCGAGGTGCCGGGCGACGCCGGGGGCCTGGACGAGGATCATCAGCGCCCCGCCGACGGCGACGCCCGCGGCGGCGGCCCGCACGCCCCACAGGCTGTGCAGGGCGAGGGTGGTGGCGATGATCCCCGCGTTGTACGCGGTGTAGACGGCGGCGGGCGCGAGGAAGCTGCCGTGGGCGCGCAGGACGGCGCTGAAGTAGCCGGTGACGCCGAAGGTGAGGACGGTGAGCGCGGTGAGCCGGGTGCACTCGACCGCGAGCTGCGGGTCGCCGAACCCGGGTGCGAGCAGCCGCACCACCAGCGGCGCGCCGGCCATCAGCAGGGCGGCGACGCCGACCAGCACGGCGAACAGCCGGGGAAACGTCGCGGACACCAGCTCCCGTACGGCCTCCGGGTCCTCTCGCCGGGCGAGGGCGTGGCTGAAGGCGGGCACCAGGAGCAGGGCCATGGCGTCCTCGATGAGGAGCGTGGCGGCGAGTTCGGGAACGGTCCAGGCGATGAGGAAGGCGTCGCTCTCGGAGCTGGCGCCGAAGAGGTGCGCGATCGTCTGGTCGCGCAGCAGCCCGAGCACCGCTCCCGCCACGGTGAGCACCCCGCTGACGACGGCGGCCCGGACGAGCCCCCGCCCCAGCCGCCCGCTCCGCGCGGCGTGCCGCGGGCCGGGCGGGGTGCCCTCCGCCGTCCCGGGGCGCCACGGGGCGGGCGCGGGGGACAGGCCCGCGTCCTCGCCCGTCCAGGCCGGGTCGACGCGGGCCGGACGGTGGGGCGGGGCGGTGGGCCGGGGCGCCGGGGACGCGGTCCCGTCGCCCGTCCAGCCCGGGTCCACCCGGCCCGCGCCCCGTGCCGCCGGTGGTCCGGGGCGGGCGGGTGCGGGCCGGGAGGCGGGTGTCTCGCGGGGGGTCATCGGGGCGTCATCCCCGTACCGCGTCCGGCGCCGTCGCGGTGAGGGGCGGCATCAGGGCCCACCGCGCGGCCAGGCCGGCGATCACACCGGTGAGGACGGTGGACGGGCCGCCGATGTCCGCGTAGAGGAAGTCGACGGTCTGCCACAGCATCAGGCCCGCCGCCGCCAGCCCGCAGTCGGCGGCCCCGGCCGCGCCGCGGGGCCGCAGCAGGCGGCGGATCGCCCCGGCCAGCACGGCCGTCCAGGAGGCGAGGAAGGCGGTGAGTCCGATCAGCCCCTGCTCGGCGAGGATCAGCAGGTACATGTTGTGCGGGGAGAGCAGCGGCTGCTTGGCGTAGGCGCGGCCGGCGCCGGCCGTGTCGCTGCCCGCCGAGAGGCCGATGGAGGCGTGGCCGTCGCGGTGGGCCGGGAAGCCCTTCAGCCCGACGCCGGTCGCGGGCTGTTCGCGCCACATCGCCGCCGCGGCCGCCCACATCGTGTACCGGTCGGTGACCGACCGGTCGGGGGCGGCGGTGACCCGGGTGATGGAGTCGATCCGCTGGGAGATCATCTCGGAACCGATGCCGAGCCCGCCCGCGAGGACGACGGCGAGCGCCGCGAGGACGGCCAGCGCCTTCGCGGCCTGCCGCACCCCGGTCAGCACGATCATCGCGAGGGCGGCCGCGGCGGTGGCGATCCAGGAACCCCGGCTGAACGACAGGCCGAGCGGCACCAGCAGGGCGCCCGCCGCCGCGAACGCGGCGGGCCGCAGCCAGGCGGGGGAACCGGGCGGGGTGCGCAGGGCGAGGGCGAGGGCTGCCAGCAGTCCGTACGAGACGACGGTGGCCATGCCCATCACGTCGGTGGGCCCGAAGGTGCCGACCGCCCGGATGTCGGCGCCCATGTAGGAGGCGCCGGTTCCGGTGGCGTACTGGTACGTCCCGAGGGCGCCCTGGGCGAGCGCCAGCACCACCAGCGAGCCGGTGACGGCACGGAACGCGCGGGCGTCGCGCAGCACCAGGGCCACGGCGCACGGCACGAGGACGAAGACCTGGAGGTAGCGGACGAGTCCGGGCAGCGCGGCCGCCGGGTCGGCCGCGGTGACCGTCGCGACGGCGAACCCGGCGGCGGGCAGCGCGAACACGACCGCCGCCGCCCGGGTCAGCGGCCTGGCGCGCTCCCGCAGCAGCTGGACGAGGCAGGCGAGGACCAGCGCCCCGGAGGCGATGTCGGCCGGCGCGACCGTGCCCGGCCCGCCGCCGTCGCCGAGCGGCAGCGCGAGCAGCAGGACGGTGGCGAGCAGCGGCACCAGGAGCAGGCGGTGCCCGCCGGCTCCGCCGCGCGGCGGGCCCGCGGCGGTGCCCGCGGGACCGGTGACGGCGGCGGGAGCGGTGACGGCCATGGTCAGCTGCCTCCCGGCCGCAGGAGGGAGGCGGCGGTGCGCAGCAGGATGCACACGTCCTGCCAGAGCGACCAGGTGTCGATGTAGTGGTTGTCGAAGCGCGCGCGCTCCTCGATGGAGGTGTCCCCCCGCAACCCGCTGACCTGGGCGAGGCCGGTGATGCCGGCGGGCATCCGGTGGCGTGCCGCGTAGCCGGGGTAGGTGTGGCTGAACTTCGCGACGAAGTAGGGGCGTTCCGGCCGGGGGCCGACGAGGCTCATGTCGCCCCGGAGGACGTTCCACAGCTGCGGCAGCTCGTCCAGCGAGGTGCGGCGCAGGACGCTGCCGGTGCGGCTCATGCGGCGGTCGCGGGCGACGCTCCAGCGCGTCGCGGACTCGTGCTCGTCGCTGGGGCGCAGGGTGCGGAACTTGAGCAGGGTGAACGGCTTGCCGTCGAGGCCGATCCGTTCCTGGCGGAAGATCACCCCGGGTCCGTCGGCGCAGCGCACGGCCAGGGCGCAGACGGCGAGCACGGGGGCCGCGGCGACCAGGGCGGCGCCGGCGAGGACGGCGTCCATCGCCCGCTTGGCCGCGAGCCCGGCCGCCGCCGCCGGCGCGTCACCGGCCGGCAGCGGGCGGACGGCGAACCCCCAGAGGTGGTCCTGCTGCGGGACGCGCGGGTACGGGAACGTGCCGGCGGTGTCCGCGGCGCCGTCGTCGACGAGCCAGACCCGGCAGCCGTGGCCGGCGAACAGCCGGGCCAGCGCCGGGTTCTCGGGCGGCGCGGTGAACAGGGCGTGGCGGACGGAGTTCTGGATGACGGCCCGGCTGACGTCCTCGGGGGTGACGAGCACGGGCAGCGTGGTGGGGTCGGCCGGTCCGCCGGCGTGGTGGAGGTCGACCCGCCCGACGGGGCGCATCCCGTAGCCGGGGTGGGCGTGCAGGGCGGCGGTGACCTGCTGGGCCACCGGCCCCCGGCCGACGACGAGGGCGGAGCGGGGCCTGCGGGCGAGCGTGCGCCGCCGGGCCCGGTGGACGGCGGCCCGGCCCGCGCAGGCGAGCAGCGCCTGGACGGCGGCACCGCAGGCGACGGCCGCGGGCCCGGTGGCGTACCGGGGGGCGTACGCGGCGAACGCCTCGGCCAGGAGGCACCACTGGACGGCCGCGAGGAGGAAGAGCGCGGGGAGTTCGGCGAGCGCGGTCGGCGCCAGGGTGTAGCGGTACAGGCCGCGCCAGGTGTGCAGCGCGGTGCCGCCGGCGGCGAGCAGGGCAGCGGCGGCCGGCGCGGGCCACGGCACCGCGGGGACGAGGGCGGCAGCGAGGCAGGCGGCCGCGGTGTCGGTGGCGAGCAGCGCGAAAGGCCGTCTCCGGTGCCGGATGCGGCGTCTGGCGTGGGCGGCGGGCCGCCGTCCGGCCGCGGCGCGCGGCGGGTGGACCGAGGGCACCCGGCGGGTGGCCGCGAGGGAGGCCGGGTGGGGCGCGGGGGCGCTCTCCGTCGTCATCGTTCGGTGTGCTTCCTGGTCATGGGGCGGTGCGTGCTGAGGAGTTCCTGGTAGAGGCCGAGCACGGCGCCGGCCGTGCGGCGCACGTCGAAGGAGGCGCGGACGTGGTCCGCGGCCCGGCGGGCGGTCCGGTCGCGGAGCCGGTCGTCGCGGAGCAGCCGGACGAGGGCGGCGGCGAGGGCGGGCGGGTCCTCGGGCGGTACGAGCAGGTCCGGCCCGTCCTCGGGCGGGAGGCTCTCGCGGGCGCCGCTGACGTCGGTCAGGACGACGGGCCGTCCGCAGGCCATGGCCTCCAGCGGGGCGAGCGCCAGCCCTTCCCAGCGGGAGGGGAGCACCACGGCGTCGGCGGCGTAGAGCCAGGGCCGTACGTCGGCGCACGGTCCGGCGAGGAGCACGCCCGGCGGGGCGGCGGCCCGCAGGGCGGGGGCGTCGGGGCCGTCGCCGACGAGCGCGAGCCGGGCGCCGGGGACGGCGCGGGTGACGGCGGGCCAGGCGGCGAGCAGCACGTCCTGGCCCTTCTGGCGGCAGAGCCGGCCGACGCAGACCACGAGCGGGCCGGGGCCCGCGACGCCGGCCCCGCCGGCCGCCGCGGCGGTGGCGAGGGCGGCCCTGGCCCCGTCGCGGCGGCCGCCGCCGGAGTCGTCGGCGAAGCGGGCGAGGTCGATCCCGTTGCGGACGACCGACCAGCGGGCGCGGATGCCCGCCGCCTCCCCCGCCCGGCGCTCGCTGTCGCTGACGCACAGGGTCCGGGTGGACCACCGGGTGCCGTACCGCTCCCAGCCGAGGGCGAGCCGGGCCTCGCGGCCCTGGACGGCGTCGAAGGACCAGGCGTGCGGCTGGAACACGGTGGGGACGCGGCCGCGGACGGCGAGCCGCCCGGCGAGCCCGGCCTTGGCGCTGTGCGCGTGGACGATGTGCGGCCGGGCCTCGCGGATCAGCCGGGACGCGGCGAGCACCTCGCGGGCGAGCGAGGGGCCGGGAGAGCGTTCGGCGGTCCACGGGCGGACCGTGGCTCCGGCGCGGGCGGCCTCGTCGGCGAGCGGGCTGCCGGGCGGGCAGGCGACCACGGGGCGTACGCCGGCGCGGATCTGCGCGCGCACCAGGTCGTTGACGACGCGTGCCACGCCTCCGTCGACCGGCTGGACGAGGTGGAACACCGTCAGCCGGCTCTTCTCGGTCCGGTCTCTGTGCAGCACATGGGGCTCTTTTCGAACAGGCGTGAGGGGCGGTCGTGGTGGAGGCGGTCGCTCAGCGGCGCGCGTCGGCCTGCACGAACAGGGCGCCGAGGAAGAAGCCGTTCTCCTCGCCGGTGAAACGGAAGGTCAGCGCCTTCGCGCCGGCGGCGAGCGCGGGCGTGATGTCGAGGACGTCCGAGTCGTACCCCAGGGTGTTGCGGTACGCGGGCCGCAGTCCGGCGAGCGGCCGGCCGAGGTCGGTGATGGTGGAGTTCATCGCGTCGTCGCGCGGATTGGCCGGGTCGGCCAGCGGGACGGGGGTCCGGCCGGGCGCCGCCACGGTCACCGCGTCGCCCCGTGCGCCGCGGTCGCCGTCGTAGGCGACGATGCCGGCGCGTCCGGCGGCCCGGGCGCCGATGCCGAGGCCGCCGAGCGTCACCCGGTGGGCGGAGCGGCCGCCGACCGTCTCGAAGCCGTCCCACAGGGCGAGTTCGCGCAGCGGCTCGCGGTCGTTCTCGTAGGCGACGACGAGGGTCCAGCCGCCCCAGGCGCCCGCCTCGGTGTGGCCCATGGCCACGTTGACCTGGGCCACGGTCCAGTAGCCGGAGCGGCTGTCGCGGACCAGCGGCGTGATGTCGGCGGAGGCCTGGTAGGCGTCCGTGCCGTCGGCGTCCCGGTGGGCGACGCGGGTGTCGGCGAGGACCTCCTTGTAGCGGCCGCCGGGTTCGGCGATGAGCACGCGGCCGTTGTCCTTCGGCGGCTTCTGCTCCCCGACCCGCAGGTTGCCTCCCCAGTACAGCCGCGCGTAGCGGACCTCGGAGCCCTCGGGAAGGGCGAGGGCGGCACGGGTGGAGTTGTAGGTGTTGGGGTCGTCGTCGAGGTCGACGTAGAACATCTCGTAGTCGCCGTTGGCGCCGTCGGCGCCGCGCCGCAGGTCCGCGCAGGAGGCGGCCGACGCCTTCTCGGGGGTCCGGCAGGTGATGGCCGAGTTGGCCAGCCGGACGATTCCGCCGTGGTGCACGGCGTGGTAGCGCTGGGTGAACGGGATACGGGGCGACTCCCCCGGAGCCGTGCTCCCGGGGGCGGGCGCGGGTGCGGCGGCGGCCGTGATCGGAGCGAGGAGGAGCGCCGTGCAGAGCAGTGCGCACCGGACGCCTCGCGCGGCGAAGCCTGACGACTTCCGCATGACTGACTCCCCAATTTCGGTCAACGCGACAAAACAGGAGTGCACTTTGTCAGAAAGGCGAAGGGAAATCACGCGGGACTCGTTCGTTCGACCATCTGGTGGTGCTCGCATTTCCGTCGCTTACTGGCACGTTGCGCGCGGCGTGTCGCGCGCCCCCCGTACCCGCGGTCCATTCCATCGTGTGATATCGCGTGACTCTGCGGCGAGTTGCTCGTTCCTTGTCCTCGACGCCCCGGACGCCGTACGCCCGCCCGGTGCGCTCCCCCGCAAGGGGTTTCCCCGCGCCCGGCGGCTCGTTAGCCCTGGGACGGCGGAGAACACCGCCGGGAATAGGACTGTGAAGAATGAAGTACTCGAGGGCTGCTGTCGTGCTCGCCGGTTCCGTGGCGGCGCTGGGTGCGGGCGCTCCGGCGTTCGCCGCGGGGGCCGACTCCGTCCCCATGAGCCTCAACGGCGGTGTCGCCGAGGCGGTCTCCACCCTTCCGCAGCTGGACGACGTCACCCAGGCCGGCCCCGCCGTGGGCCAGGCGACCGAGGCCGTGATGGAGCTCAACAACCTCCGCGGAAACGCGCCCGAACAGGTCCTGAAGACCGCCGCGGCGACGACGCCGATGCTCGGCGGAATTTCCCTCGGCGGCTGATCCGCGCCCGTATCGCTGTTCGGCCCCGCGTCAGCAGCCGTGCGAAAGAGGGCCTTTGGAGTGAACCGAGAGAACCAAATGGCCGGGACCGCGGTTGGGCAGGCAGCTCCGATGGTGGGCAATTCCGAAACAGAAGGACGGAACATGTTCAAGAAGGTTGTGGCTACGGCGGCGCTCTCGCTCTCCGTGGCTGCCGCAGGTGCCGCCATGGCGCCTCAGGCTATGGCCGTCGGCGACAACGAGGGCACGTTCTCCAAGAGCGGCAACGACTCCTCCCAGGAGTACGGCAACGCGGAGACGTACGGCGACATGAGCCCCCAGATGAGCCTCGTCCAGGGCTCGCTGAACAAGCCGTGTGTCGGCCTGCCGCTGAAGGCCAACGTCGGCTCCCTGGTCGGTGCCATCCCGGTCGCGCTGCAGGACATCCCGATCCTGTCGGCCCCGCAGAACCAGCAGTGCGTCGAGAACTCCACCCAGGCCAAGGGTGACGAGCCGCTGTCGCACATCCTGAACGACATCCCGGTCCTGTCCGCGAACGGCGCCTCCGCCCGCAGCTGACACACCGCAGGAGGAGCCCCGGCGCCGCCAGGCGACCGGGGCTTCTCCGCGTCGCGGACCGGGGAGGGGCCGCGGGAACCTCCGTGGCTTCACCGGCGGGGGCGGCCGTCGCCCCCGCCCGGGGTGCACCGCGCCCCCGCCCTCCTGCGGGGCGGGGGACGGCGGACCCGGTCCGAGCGCCCCGTCCGCGCAGTCGTCCGCGCGGCCGTCCGCGCGGTCAGGAGGTCCAGAAGTCCCACCAGCGGGTCAGGACCAGCATGCCGATCACCCCGATGTGCAGCACCGGCGGCGCCCAGGCGAACTCCCCGAAGAAGGTGCGCACGGCGGCGGGGGCGGGCAGCAGGCGGTGGCGGACGTTGTGCGCGGTGACGTACCAGAACATGACGACGGTCGCCGTCCACGCCAGCGAGCACCACAGGCACAGGGCGTTGATCTCGTACAGCGACTGCTGCATCAGCCAGGTGCAGAACCCGACGCCGAAGAGGCAGCCGGCGTTCAGCCCGAGCCAGTACCAGCGGCGGTAGCGGGCGCCCGCCAGCAGCCCGGAGCCGATCGCGACGACGACGGCGTAGGTGACCAGGCCCAGCATCGGGTTGGGGAAGCCGAAGACCGCGGCCTGCTCGCTCTTCATGATGCTGCCGCAGGAGACCACCGGGTTCAGGCTGCACCCCGGCGTGAAGCCCGGATCCTGGAGCAGTCTGAACTTGTCGATGGTGATCACCCACGCGGCCAGCACCCCGGCGGCCCCGGTGACCACCAGCATCCACGCGAAGGCCCGGCCCGCCCCCACGCCGCCCGCCGCGTCGTCCCGCGCGGCGCGGTGGCCGCCTCGCCTGTCGCGCTGTTCGACGGACAGATTTCCGGTGGTCGACATCGTCATAGGGAATTCACCGCTCGCTCGGCTCGATGGATTCGCCCATTGTGCCGCACCGGACAGCGGCCCCCGGGGTGAAGAATCCATTCATCACCCCGCGCGGATCCGACGCCCCAGGTGGCGCAATACGGATGGGGTGCGGCATTCGGGTGAACGCCCGCAACCAAACGCGGCGACCGTCTGTTGATCAGGCTGCACCGCGTTCGCGCGTTCACAAAGAAAAGGGACAAGTAAGTGATCAAGAAGATTCTGACGACGGCCATGGTCACCGCTTCGATGGTGGGCGCCGGCGCGGCCATGGCCCCGCAGGCTCTCGCCGTCGGCGACAACGAGGGCACCTTCTCGGAGAGCGGCACCGGCGCCTCGCAGTCCTACGGCAACGCCGCCACCCACGGCGACATGAGCCCGCAGATGAGCCTGGTCCAGGGTTCGCTGAACAAGCCCTGCATCGGCCTGCCGGCCAAGGCCAACGTCGGTTCGCTGGTCGGTCTCGTCCCGATCGCGGTCCAGGACATCCCGATCCTGTCCGCCCCGCAGAACCAGCAGTGCGTCGAGAACTCGACGCAGGCCAAGGGCGACGAGCCCCTGTCGCACATCCTCAGCGACATCCCGATCCTGTCGGAGAACGGCGTCTCCGCCCGCGACTGACGCAGCGGTCCGAGGAATGCCCCCGAGCGCCCCGCGCCCGGGGGCATTCCCCTTGCCCGGTCACGATTCCTCCCCCGCCCGCCGGAAGCACCGATGCCCGGTTCCGTCGATTTCCGGACCACCCCTTTTCGGCCCTTGATGCTCTCCGCTTCCGGCAATCCCCGTTTCGTCATCACCGGGCGGAATGCACCACCCCGACCGGCGACCCCTCAACGATTAATTCATCACATGATCCTCCTTTCGGTTCGGGTTTCCGTCGAGCGGTTCGCCTCATTATCGGTGAGGCATACGAGTGACTTTTCGAACCGGCCGTCGCCGACCGGTTTCCCATCGGGAAGCAGATCGTTACCAGTCTGCGGAGGCGCACGCCCGCAGCACTCCTGATGCGGCTGCGCGGCGCGAAGGCCGCGCCGTGTACCGCGCCCCTGCTGAAAGGATCGAAATGATGCACAAGAAGGCTGCCGCCGTTGCCGCCGGTCTCGTCCTGGCGCTCGGCGGTGCCACGCCCGCCATGGCCGACGCGGGTGCCGCCGGCGCCGCTGTCGGTTCCCCGGGTGTGCTGTCGGGCAACGTGATCCAGGTCCCGATCCACATCCCCGTGAACGTCTGCGGCAACTCGATCAACGTGCTCGCGCTGCTGAACCCGACGTTCGGCAACACCTGCATCAACGCCTGACATGCCGTCACCGCGCCCCGGGGCGCGGTGACGGGGAAGCCCCGGGAGGTGTCCACCGCCTCCCGGGGTTTCGTGCGTCGAGGGGCTTCGCTCATCGCGGCCGAGGGCGGTGCCGCTACCGGGCCGCCGCCCTGGCGCCGCTGACGACGGTGGCCTCGCGCTCCCCGCAGACGTCGACCCGCGGAGCGAGGCCGTGCGCGGTGAACGCCGCCACCGTCCACGGCGTCTGCCGTCCGCTGGTCTCGACGAACAGCACCCCGCCCGGCGCCAGCCACTCGCCCGCGCCCGCGACGACCCGGCGCTGGACGTCCAGCCCGTCGGCACCCCCGTCGAGGGCGACGAGCGGTTCGTGGTCCCGGGCCTCGGCGGGCAGCAGGGCGACTTCGCCCGTGGGCACGTAAGGGGCGTTGGCGAGGAGGATGTCGACGCGCCCCCGCAGCCGCGCGGGCAGGGGTGCGTAGAGGTCCCCTTCGTGCACCACGCCCCCGAGCGGCCCGACGTTGCGGCGGGCGCAGTCCACGGCCGCGGGCTCGATGTCGGCGGCGTGGAGCTCGCCGCCGCCGAGCGCGTCGACCACCGCCGCGCCGAGCGCCCCGGAGCCGCAGCAGAGATCGACCACGACGGCCCCGGGCGGGGCGGCGGCAACGGCGCGCTCCACGAGGAACTCGGTCCGCCGGCGGGGGACGAAGACGCCGGCGTCCACGGCGATCCGCAGACCGCGGAACTCGGCCCAGCCGACGACGTGTTCGAGAGGGAGGCCGACGGCGCGGCGCGCGGCCATGGCGAGCAGTTCGGCGGTGTCGTGCGCGGCGGCCGCGAGAAGCACGGCCTCGTCCTCGGCGAAAACGCAGCCCGCGGCACGCAGCGCGGTGACGACGGAGGGAAGAGCGGGAGATGTCGGCGGAACCGGCATGGAAAGCCTTTCGGGTACCCGAGGGCGCCCTCGCGGTCACCTAGAGGCGGACCGCACGGCCTGCGGAAGAGGGCACCCGGCCTGCGACTGCGGTGATCGGGCTCACCTCCCGGGTCGGTCCTGACATGCGCGGACGCACACAGTACCGCACCCGTCTCACCCGTCCGGGGCTCCACGGCCCCGGTGTCCCGACCGGCCGGGACACCGGGGTGACGAGCGCAACACCGCCGTGCCGCGCGTGGGAATCACAGGCCGCCGACCGGAGCGGGGCACCATTCGAAGGGCGCCGGGCACCCCTGCCACCGGAAGCATCAAACCGGGACATTCACCCCCCTGTTTTCCGCGGTGCACGAACCGGAGCGATCACCCGCGCGCCCCGGTAACCTCGCGGCATGCAGGTGATCCAGTCCACGAAGCTCGCCAATGTCTGTTACGAGATCCGGGGCCCGGTCCTCGAGGAGGCGATGCGGCTCGAGGCGGCGGGCCACCGCATCCTCAAGCTCAACACGGGCAACCCCGCGGCCTTCGGTTTCGAGTGCCCGCCGGAGATCCTCGAGGACATCCTGCGCAACGTCGGCAGCGCCCACGGGTACGGCGACGCCAAGGGCCTGCTCTCCGCCCGCCGCGGCGTGATGCAGCACTACCAGACCAAGGGGATCGACCTCGACGTCGAGGACGTCTACCTGGGCAACGGCGTCTCCGAGCTGATCCAGATGTCGATGCAGGCCCTGCTCGACGACGGGGACGAGGTGCTGGTGCCGTCGCCGGACTACCCGCTGTGGACGGCGTCGGTCTCGCTGTCCGGCGGCACGGCCGTGCACTACCGGTGCGACGAGCAGTCGGACTGGATGCCGGACCTGGCGGACATCGAGCGGAAGATCACCGACCGCACCAAGGCGATCGTGATCATCAACCCGAACAACCCCACCGGCGCGGTCTACGACGACGCGATGCTGCGCTCCCTCACCGAGATCGCCCGGCGGCACAACCTGGTGATCTGCTCGGACGAGATCTACGACCGGATCCTCTACGACGGCGCCACCCACACGCCGACCGCGGCGATCGCCCCCGATCTGCTGGTCCTGACCTTCAACGGGCTCTCCAAGAACTACCGGGTCGCGGGCTACCGCTCGGGATGGCTCGCGGTGTGCGGGCCCAAGGCGCACGCCTCCTCGTACATCGAGGGGCTGACGATCCTGGCCAACATGCGGCTGTGCGCCAACATGCCGTCGCAGCACGCCGTCGCCACGGCGCTCGGGGGGCGGCAGTCGATCGAGCAGCTGGTGCTGCCGGGCGGACGCCTGCTGGAGCAGCGCGACACCGCGTACGACCTGCTGACGCAGATCCCCGGCATCACCTGCGTGAAGCCCAAGGGGGCCCTGTACCTGTTCCCGCGGCTGGACTCCTCGGTCTACAAGATCAAGGACGACCGGCAGATGGTGCTGGACCTGCTGCGCGCCGAGAAGATCATGGTCGTGCACGGGTCGGGCTTCAACTGGCCGGAACCGGACCACTTCCGCATCGTGACGCTGCCCGCGGCGGACGAGCTGGCGGACGCGGTGACCCGGATCGGCAGCTTCCTGGACGGCTACAGCCAGCACTGAGCGCCGGCCCCGGCCCGGAACGATCTCGCGAACGACATCAACTTTAGACTGAATCCAATGTAGGATGGTCTCCTGACCGTGAGCAGGAGGCCATCCCCCATGTACGAGCCGATCCGCAGCAAGTCGGTCCACTCGATGGCCGACGACGCCCCGTCCCCCCACCGCAGCCGCGAGGAGGAGCTGGACATCCAGCTCGCCGGGCACCTCGCCGCCCTGCTCGCCGTCACCGACGAGCTCGGCCTCGACGAGGCCGCGGAGGCCGTCGCCGGGCAGGTGGCCCGGCTCCGCGGGGCACCGCCCGCGCGGCACGCGGCGCTCAGCCGCTCCGACGACGCCGCCCTCCACCGGCGCGCCCACGCCCTCGCGGGCCGCGCCCTGGTCGTCGCCGCCTCCCGCGCGGACACGGCCGTCGCGATCCTGGCCGCGCAGCGCATGGACGCGCACGCGGCCGCCCTGAAGGGCCGCCACCTGGTCGGCACCTCCTGACGGCCCCGGTCCGCGGCCGGGGAGGCCGCGGACCGGGTTGCCACTCCCCCGCCGGCCGCCCCCGAGCGGCGGCCGGGAACGCCGGACGGCCCCGGAGCGGTGTGCTCCGGGGCCGTCCGTCCGTCCTGCGGGTCAGCCCAGTCGGGAGACGAGGGACCGGTACTCGTCCCACAGCTCCTCGGGCGTGTGGTCGCCGAAGGTGTTGAGGTGCTCGGGGACCAGGGCGGCCTCCTCGCGCCAGACCTCGGTGTCGACCTTCAGCAGGAAGTCGAGGTCGTCGTCGGCGAGGTCGAGACCGTCGGTGTCGAGCGACGCACGCGTCGGCAGGATGCCGATGGGGGTCTCGACGCCCTCGGCGCTGCCGTCGAGGCGCTCCACGATCCACTTCAGCACGCGGCTGTTCTCGCCGAAGCCGGGCCAGACGAACTTGCCCGCGTCGTTCTTGCGGAACCAGTTGACGTAGTAGATCTTCGGGAGCTTGGCGGCGTCGGCCGAGGCGCCGACCTTGACCCAGTGGGCCATGTAGTCGCCCATGTTGTAGCCGCAGAACGGCAGCATCGCGAAGGGGTCGCGGCGCAGCTCGCCGACCTTGCCCTCGGCGGCGGCGGTCTTCTCGGAGGCGACGTTGGCGCCGAGGAAGACGCCGTGGTTCCAGTCGAAGGACTCGGTGACCAGCGGGACGGCGGAGGCGCGGCGGCCGCCGAAGAGGATCGCCGAGATCGGCACGCCCTTCGGGTCCTCCCACTCGGGAGCGGCGATCGGGCACTGCGAGGCCGGCACGGTGAAGCGGGCGTTGGGGTGGGCGGCCGGGGTGTCGGACGCGGGCGTCCAGTCGTTGCCCTTCCAGTCCGTGAGGTGGGCGGGCGCCGTCTCGGTCATGCCCTCCCACCAGATGTCGTTGTCGTCGGTGAGGGCGACGTTGGTGAAGACGGCGTTGCCCCAGAGCGTCTTCATGGCGTTGGCGTTGGTGTGCTCGCCGGTGCCGGGCGCGACGCCGAAGAAGCCGGCCTCCGGGTTGATCGCGTAGAGGCGGCCGTCCTCGCCGAAGCGCATCCAGGCGATGTCGTCGCCGATGGTCTCGACCGTCCAGCCGGGGATCGTCGGCTCCAGCATGGCGAGGTTGGTCTTGCCGCAGGCGGACGGGAACGCGGCGGCGATGTACCTGGACTCGCCCTGCGGCGGGGTCAGCTTGAGGATGAGCATGTGCTCGGCCAGCCAGCCCTCGTCGCGCGCCATGACGGAGGCGATGCGCAGGGCGTAGCACTTCTTGCCGAGCAGGGCGTTGCCACCGTAGCCGGAGCCGAAGGACCAGATCTCACGCGTCTCGGGGAAGTGCGAGATGTACTTGGTGGAGTTGCACGGCCACGGCACGTCCTGCTCGCCCTCGGCGAGCGGGGCGCCGAGGGTGTGGACCGCCTTGACGAAGAAGCCGTCGTCGCCGAGCTCGTCGAGGACGGGCTGTCCCATGCGGGTCATGGTGCGCATGGAGACGGCGACGTAGGCGGAGTCGGTGATCTCGACGCCGATCGCGGAGAGCGGGGAGCCGAGCGGGCCCATGCAGAAGGGCACGACGTACATCGTGCGGCCCTTCATGGAGCCGCGGAAGATGCCCTGCTCGCCCGCGAAGATCTCCTTCATCTCCGCGGGGGCCTTCCAGTGGTTGGTCGGGCCCGCGTCCTCCTCCTTCTCGGAGCAGATGAAGGTCCGGTCCTCGACGCGCGCGACGTCGGTCGGGTCGGAGGCGGCGTAGTACGAGTTCGGACGCTTGACGGGGTCGAGTTTCCGGAAGGTGCCCTTGGCCACCAGTTCCTCGGCGAGGCGCTCGTACTCCGCCTCCGAGCCGTCGCACCAGACGATGCGCTCCGGCTGGGTGATCGCCGCGATCTCGTCGACCCAGCGGATCAGTTCCTGGTGGTTGGTCGGGGCGGTGCCGGGAGCCGCGTTGTCGCGCGCCACGATTGCTCCTAAGTGAGGGGTTTGTAGTTTGTTGCCCCGTGGGGGCTGCGACCCGGACGCTTCGTAGGCGCTCATCCGGTGCCGACCGCACTCATCTGATCATCGATGCCGGACGCCCATATGTCCAGAGGGCCCCTCACCTGAGCGTGCCCATATGTGCGTGAGGATCGCCACATGTGCGGTGCGTCGCTCCGGGCGCGTGAACGTCGCCACTCGGCTCCCGTTACCTACGGTCGCGTAGGTAGCATTCCGGCATGACTTCAGCCGCACTCGAAGCGACCGAGAACGCCCTCCAGCAGGTGAAGCCCCGGCTCCGCGGCTGGCTCCACGCGGGCATGTTCCCCGCCGCTCTCGTCTCCGGGATCGTGCTGACCGCTCTCGCCGACTCCACCCGCGGACAGATCGCCTGCGGCATCTACGCCCTCACCGCCTGCCTGCTGTTCGGCGTGAGCGCCCTCTACCACCGGGGCACCTGGGGGCCGAGGGCCACCGCCGTCCTGCGGCGGCTCGACCACGCCAACATCTTCCTGATCATCGCCGGCACCTACACGCCGCTCACCCTGCTGCTGCTCCCCGACTCCACAGGGCGGGTCCTGCTCTGGGCGGTCTGGGCGGCGGCGGCCGCGGGCATCGCCTTCCGGGTCTTCTGGGTCGGCGCCCCGCGCTGGCTGTACACGCCCTGCTACATCGCGATGGGCTGGGCGGCGGTCTTCTTCCTCCCCGACTTCATGCGCAAGGGCGGCATCGCGGTCCTCGTCCTGGTGATCGTCGGCGGACTGCTCTACAGCGCCGGCGGCGTGATCTACGGCATGAAGCGGCCCAACCCGTCCCCGCGCTGGTTCGGCTTCCACGAGGTCTTCCACTCGCTCACGCTGGCCGCGTTCGTGGTGCACTACGTGGGCATCTCGCTCGTCGCCTACCAGCACTCCTGAGCGCGGCCGCCCGTCGCCCGCCGGCACTCCCGAGCGCGGCCGCCCGTCGCCCGCCGGGCCTCCCCGACGGCGCCCAGCCCACGGCCGGAGCGGAGGGGAGCAGGCCGGGAGACCGGCCGGGGAGCTGCGCCAATGGCCGAGAATGAGTGCCATGGCCGCCACCGCACCGACACCGCCGCCCGTGATCCGCGCCCCCGACCCGCTCGACCGGACACTCGGTCTGCGGGAGCGCAAGAAGATCAGGACGCGCATCGCGATCCGCCGCGCGACCTTCCGCCTCATCGCCGAACAGGGCTGGGACGCCACGACGATCGAGCAGATCGCCGACGCCGCGGAGGTCTCGCCCTCCACGGTGTTCCGCTACTTCCCCGCCAAGGAGGACATCGTCCTCACCGACGAGTACGACCCGGCCGTGGTGGCGGCCCTCCGGGCGCGTCCCGCCGACGAGGACCCCCTCACCTCCCTGCGGATCGTCCTCGCGGACGCGGTCGCCGCCGTCGCCGAGCACGAGCCCGAGGCGACGCGGCAGCGCCGCAGACTGCTGACGGAGGTCCCCGCCCTGCGGGCCCGGATGACCGGATCGCTGGCGGAGACCTCCCGGGTGCTGGCCGCGGCCCTCGCCGCGCGGGCCGGCCGCGACCCCGGCGACCTGGAGATACGCGTCCTCACGGCGGCCGTGACGGGCGCGCTGCGGGAGGCACTGGTCCACTGGGCCGAGTGCGGCGACCGGCAGCAGGACCTGGCCGCTCTCGTGCACCGCACCCTCGACCTGCTGGAGAGCGGGCTGCGCACGGGCGGGCACGGCGGCGGCGCGCCGGCGTGACCGCGTCCGGACCGCACGGGCCGTGTCCGCGGCCCGTGGCGCCTACCGGCCCTGGAGCGCCTTCACGTTGTCGCCGAAGGTCCACCCCTTGGAGCCGTCCCAGTTGGCGGACCATGTCATGAGGCCCTTGAGCGCCCCGCGGTAGTGGTTCCACGCCTGGGCGACCGCGCCGGGCGCCATGTACCCGCCGCCCGCGCCGGGCTGGGCGGGGAGTCCGGGGGCCTGCTTGTCGTAGGGCACCCTGATCGTGGTGCCCTGCACGACCAGCCCCTTGTCCAGGCAGTCCGTCTGGGCGACGAACCCGGCGACCGTCCCGGCGGCGTAGGAGTCGCCGGAGCAGCCGTACATGCTGCCGTTGTAGTACTGCATGTTGAGCCACCACAGGCGGCCGTTGTCCGCGTACTTCTTGATGACCGGCAGGTAGGCCCCCCAGATCGATCCGTAGGCCACGCTGCCGCCCGTGACGTACGCGGTCTCCGGCGCCATCGTCAGGCCGAAGTTCGCCGGCATCCGGGCGAGCACGCCGTCGATGATGCGGATCAGGTTCGCCTGCGACGGGGACGGCTGCGCGATGGAGCCGCTGCCGACGAGACCGGTCTCGATGTCGATGTCGATGCCGTCGAAGTTGTACTTCTTCAGGATCGGGACCACGGTCTCGACGAACCGGTCGGCGACCGCCCGGGAGTTGAGGTCGATGCCCGCGGCGGCCCCGCCGATGGAGAGCAGGAGGGTGGCGCCGGCGGCCTTGGCCGCGCACATCTGGGCGGGGGTGCCGACCTTCACGGTGCTGTCCATACCGTCCTCCCACTTCACCGTGCCGTCGGAGAGGATCACGGGGAAGGCGGCGTTGAGGACGTTGTACCCGTGGGCGGGGAGCCGGGAGTCGTCGATCGGCGTCCAGCCGAACGGCGGGTGGACGCCGTTGGCCGCTCCGTCCCAGTTCTCCCAGTAGCCCTGGAGGATCTTGCCGGCGGGCTTCGACTTGACGGCGCAGGTGTCGGCGGCGGCCGCCGCGGGGCGGGGCGTCCCGTCCTTCCCGGCGCCGGCGGTGTCCGCCGCCGCGGAGGGGCCCGCGAGAGCGGTGGCGGCGAGCGCCGCCGCGAGGCCGGTGACGAGGGTCCGTGCGATCCGGTGACCGGGCATGCGTGCTCCTGGGGACTGTGGGGGAAGGTCCTGGGCGTGCAGTGCCGTCGACCGTAGAATGGTCCAGACCTTTCGTCAATGGGTCCGCCGGCCAACGGCCCCGGGGCACAAGCGGGTTGTCCGGGGGCGGCGGACGCGTCCCGTCTGATGTAATCGCCTTTGACGATCCCCCGGGGGCGGGGTCAGAGGCTGGGGGCGGCGTGCAGGCGCTGGATGCGGCAGATCCACGACAGGTCGGGCGGTACCGGATCCTCGCGCGCCTCGGCGCGGGTGGCATGGGCCGGGTGTACCTGGGGCGTTCCACGAGCGGCCGGATGGTCGCCGTCAAGGTGGTGCGCGACGAACTGGCCGGGGAGCCGGACTTCCAGCGGCGCTTCGCCCGCGAGGTGGAGGCGGCCCGCCGGGTCACCGGATTCTTCACCGCCGCCGTCGTCGACGCCGACCCGGCGGGCTCCCCCGCCTGGCTGGCCACCGCCTACGTCCCCGGCCTGCCGCTGGAGGAGGCGGTGCGCGTCCACGGGGCGTGGCCCCGCGCCTCCCTGCTCGTCCTCGGCGCCGGACTGGTCGAGGCGCTGGAGGCCATCCACGCGGCGGGGCTGATCCACCGGGACCTGAAGCCGTCGAACGTGCTGCTCGCCGCCGACGGCCCCCGGGTGATCGACTTCGGCATCTCGATCGTCACCGAGGCCAGTGCCCTGACGCAGACGGGCATGGTGATCGGCACCCCCGGCTTCATGTCGCCGGAGCAGGTGATGGGGCAGAGCGTCGGGCCGGCGAGCGACGTGTTCGCGCTGGGCGCGGTGCTGGCCTTCGCCGGCACCGGGACGAGCCCCTTCGGCACGGGCGCCGCGCACTCGGTGAACTTCCGCGCGGTCTACCAGGACCCGGAGCTGCGGGGGCTGCCGCCGGAGACGGAGTTCATCCGGCGCTGCCTGGAGAAGGACCCGGCGCAGCGGCCCACCCTCCCCGAACTGCTCGCGGAGTTCGGCCGCCTGCTCGGCGACACGGGCGCCCACACTCTCGCCGGCGGACTGCCGGAGGCGATGAACTGGCTGCCCCCCGCCATCGCGTCGGCCGTCGCGGGCCGCGACGGGAGCGCCCCTCCGGTGCCCGCGTCCGACCCCCGGATCGACCTCGCGAAGCGCCCCGGGGAGCAGACGCCCGCCCCGCGTCCGGACCCCTCCCCGACGCCCGGCCCGGTACCGGACGCGGCCCCGCCGCCTCCCTCCCCCGCCGACGCGTCCCCGCCGCCGGGACCGGCGGCGGGGACGACGCCCGCGCCCTGGCCGGGCACCACCCGGCCGCAGGGCGAACCGGCGCCGCCGTCCCGGCCGCCCGCCTTCCCCCCGCCGTCGGTCCCGCCGCACCTGGTGAGCGGGCCGGTGACGCCCTACCCGGCGCACCCGAAGGGTCCCGGCGCGGACGGCCCCGCCCGCGCGCGGCGCCGCCGGATCACGGCGATCGCCCTCACCGTGGCCCTGGTCGCCGGCGGCGGCGTCACCGGCGTCGTCCTGAAGATGCGGGCCGACGACAGGAAGGAGCAGACGCAGGGACAGGGTGACGGCAAGGGCGACGCCACCCCGGCGAAGGGCTTCGACGCCGCGGTCGGGCACGTCGTGAACGCCTCCGACAAGAAGGGCGGCACGCTCAGGCTGGTCAGCTCCCAGGACGCCGACTCCTGGGATCCGGCCCGCTCGTACTACGGGTGGGTCTGGAACACCCAGCGCCTGTACACCCGCACGCTGCTGACCTACGCGCCCGAGCCCGGCGGCAAGGGCCTCGAACTCGTCCCGGACCTGGCCGAGGCCGAGCCCGAGGTGTCCGCCGACGGCCGGACGTACACCCTCACCCTGCGCTCCGGTCTGACCTTCGAGGACGGCTCCCCGATCACCTCCGCCGACGTGAAGTACGGCATCGAGCGGACCTTCGCCCAGGACCTCCTCGCCGGCGGGCCGACCTATCTCGTCGAGAAGCTGGACCAGGGCCAGGACTACCCGGGCCCCTACAGGGGCGGCGCGACGGGGCTGAAGTCGGTCGGGACCCCGGACGACCGGACGATCGTCTTCACCCTGGCCGAGGCCGACTCCCAGTTCCCCTATCTGCTCACCCTGGGCGCGACGGCCCCCGTCCCCCGGGCGAAGGACACCGGGAAGGACTACGGGACGAAGCCCGTCTCCTCGGGCCCCTACCGGTTCGACAGCTACGAGCCGGGGCGGCGGCTCGTCCTCGTCCGCAACGAGAACTGGGACGCCGCCTCGGACCCGCTGCGCAAGGCGCTGCCGGACAAGGTCGAGCTGACCGTCACCAACGACCCCGAGGCGGCCGAAGCACGGCTGCTCGCGGGCGACGCCGACCTCGACGCCGCGCAGACCGGACTCTCCCAGCAGGCGGTCATCAAGGTCCTCGGGGACGAGAAGCTGAAGACCGACGCGGACAACCCCCACAGCGGCTACCTCCGCATGGTCACGATGATCTCGAAGACCGCTCCGCTGGACAACGCGGACTGCCGCAAGGCGCTGGTGTACGCGACCGGCACGGACAACCTGCGGTCGGCGCGCGGCGGTCCGTCGTTCGGCTCACTGCACGGCAACACGCTGCCGCCGACGCTGCTGGGCGCGGACTCCTACGACCCGTTCGGCGTGGCGAAGGGCAAGCAGCAGCTCGACAAGGCCGCCGAGGCCCTGAAGGCGTGCGGCAAGCCCGACGGCTTCACCGTGAAGGCGGCCGTGCGCGGCGAGAACGTCAAGGACGTGACCATGGCGACCGCGCTCAGGAACCAGCTGAAGGCGGCCGGCATCACCCTGGAGATCGAGGAGTTCGACGACTTCGGGGGCTACTACTCCGCGATCGGCTCGCCCTCCACGCAGAAGAAGAAGAACATCGCCGTGCTGATCCTGGGCTGGGGCGCCGACTACCCGACGGGCGCGGGCTTCCTCCAGCCCCTGGCCGACAGCCGCCAGCTGCGCCCGAGCGGCAACTCCAACTACGCCCAGATCGAGGACCCCCGGATCGACGAGCTGTTCGACAAGGCGGCGGCCGAGACCGACCCCGCCGCGGCGGGCCGGATCTACCAGGAGATCAACCACAGGGTCACCGACGGGGCGTACTACCTGCCCATCATGGCCGACAAGACGGTCGCCTACCGCAACCCGCGGCTGACCAACGTCTACGTCCACCAGGCGTTCAACCTGATCGACATCCAGGCCCTGGGCACCGGCGGCTCCTGAGGCAGCGGCCGCCCCGGCACCACCGGGCCCGGCCCGCCCCCCGGGGGGGCGGGCCGGGCCCGGTGCCGTCCGGCTCAGGCGCGGGCGCGGGCGGTCACCGCCTGCGCAGGTCCCCCTTCCCGCAGGCCACCTTGTCGCGGTCGGGGTCGAGCCGCAGCGGGTCGTCGCCGCCGTTGACCCTCAGCCGGCCGTAGTCGTGGTCCGCGAGCCACCGGCAGCGGGCCGCCGTCGTCGGCTTCACCGACTCCGGGAACACGGTCGGCACGCAGACGCCCGCGGTGCCGTAGTGGCGGTCGCAGCCGGCGATCCGCGGGTCGACCGGAACCGAACTCCGCTTCTTCAGCTTCTTCTTGGGCTCGGCGGCCAGGTCGTCGGCGAACTCGTGCACATGCGCCGACGGCGCGTGGTGCCCTGCCGCCCCCTTGGCCGCCATGGCCGGCGGGCCGCCCAGGCGGACCCACTCGGCCACCGACGGGACGCCGCCCGCGTCGACCGCGAAGAGCATGTACCAGCCCGGCGGGGCCAGGTTCGGGTTGCTGGTGACGTTGAGGTCGACGTTGTTGCCGTCGACGCTCAGCGGCAGGTCGACGAACCGCTGGTTGGGGTCGGAGGAGTGGGTGACCGCGGCCGGTCTGATCAGCTCCGCCTTCGCGATCGGCCGGTCGACGGTGATCCGCTGGGTGTCCCCGTACGTCCACTCCCCGTCGATGACGGAGGTGATCCTCGGCCGGGGGCCCTTCAGCAGGTACGGGGGCGTGTAGACGGACACGTTGTGGTTGTAGGTGCCGTTCCCCGGGTTGTCGCCGACGGACATGACGCGGCCGTCCGGCAGCAGGAACGACGAGGAGTGGTAGCCGCGCGGAATCGGGTCGGTGGCGAGGCCGGGCTCGTAGGTGTTGGTCACCGGGTCGAAGAACGACGCCTCGTACACCGGGTCGGCCCGGTCGTGGAGCGCGCCGCCGGTCTCGAAGACCTTGCCGTCGGGCAGGAGCACGGCCGAGACGTACATCTTGCCCTCGGCGCCCGTCTGCGGCCTGCGGCCCTGGCCCTGGTCGACCTCGCCCTGCGGCAGCAGCGGGCCGTGCACGTAGGCCGGGTTCGGCTGCTTGAGGTCGATGATGTCGGTGAAGCGGTTGGCGACCGGGTTGGTCTCGTTGTTGCCGCCGCCGATGGTGAGGACGCGCTGGTCCTGGGCGGGCGGCAGCAGCACGCTCGCCGACTCGTCGCGTTCGTCCTTCGCCCGCAGGCCCGGGACGTCGGTGATCGTGTTGGCGTCGTAGTCGTAGATGGAGGCGCCGGTGCCGGGGGTGCCGTTGCCGAAGGTGTGGCTGCCGGAGTAGAACAGCCGGCCGTCCTGCATCAGGATCATCGCCGGGTACAGGCCCCAGTACGACCAGGTCTGGTTGACCTCGTTCATCGGGAGCCACCGGTTCTGCGCCGCGGAGAACTTCTCGGCGGTCACGTTGCCGGTGGAGTCCTCCTTCAGGCCGCCGAAGGAGATGACGTCACCGTTGCCGAGGATGGTCGCGGACGGGTACCAGTGGCCGCCGTTCATGTCGTTGGTGCGGAGGTAGGTCTCGGTCTCCGGGTCGAAGACGAAGGAGTCCTTCAGGCCCTGGTAGCCGATCGTGCCGTCCGCGGACGGGTAGCCCTTGTTCCCGGACATGATGAGGATCCTGCCGTCCTGCAGCTGGACGTGGCCCGCGCAGAACATGTCGACCGGCGTCGGGATGGTGCGCCAGGTGCCGTCCTCGGGATCGTAGACCGCCGAGGTGAAGGTGCCCGCCTCGAACATCGCCTCGTCGTTGCCGGAGCCCGCGATCACCAGCACCTTGCCGTTGTGCATGACGACCGAGTGCATGGAGCGCACCGGGTTCTGCACCGGCAGCACGTCCCAGCGGCCCTTCAGGCACTCCTCGGGGGTGCCGGTGCACTGCGGCTCGGGCGCGGGGACGGACACCTCCTCCATCACGTAGTCGTCGGTGGTGACGGAGCCGGTGCCGTAGACCGAGACGCCCCACGCGATCTTGTCCGTGTTCGGCGGGACGGCCGGGGTGCGGACCTCGGCGCGGGTGTAACCGGCGCTGGTCTCCAGCGTCTTCAGGTCCGTCCAGTACTGCCAGCCGGCCGTGGTGTCGCGCCGGAAGAGCGTGACCGAGACGTCCGGCGTCGTGGACTTGTACCAGAGCGAGAGGTCGTACTGCCGGTCCGGGACGACGGTCGGCGCGCAGGCGGTGTTCTCGGTGATCAGGGCCTTGCGGTCGCCGTCGACCCGGCGGGTGAGCGAGACCTTCATGGCCTTGGTGCCGGAGTGGGCGTCGGCGACGGTCTGGAAGGAGTAGTCGTTGTCGCCCCAGCCGGACTGGGACCAGCAGGCGGGCATGGTTCCCGTGCCGGCGGTCTCGAAGCCGGGGTTGCTGATCAGGTTCGGCGGGCCGGCCTGCGCGGACTGCGGGACCGATATCAGCAGCGCCGACGTCATGGTGGCGACGGCGAGCAGCGCGGTCCGCCGTCTGCGGCGCGGCGGCAGGGGTGGTGACATGGGCGGTTCCCTTTCGTGCGGGTGGGCGGCCGGTGGCCGCCGTCGGTACTGCCCGTCCGGGGTCGGCGGCGGTCCGCCGGGCGCCGGCTACGGGACCTCGGCCGCAACCGGCGCGGAACCGGCCACGGAACGTCGGCCGCAACCGGCGCGGGACCGGCTACGGAACGTCGGCCGCAACCGGCGCGGGACCGGCTACGGGACCTCGGCCGCAACCGGCGCGGGACCGGCTTCGCGGACGCGGGCACGGCCGCGGACCGGGAGGTAGACCAGCGCCTCCGTGGCCGCGAACCGGATCACGAACGTGGTCAGCAGCGCGAGCGCGGTGGCCGGCAGCACCGTCATCCCCAGCTGGGCGACGAACAGCGCGATGAGCGGGATGCGCAGCAGCAGGTCGGCGTTGGCCAGCAGCGCGAACCGGCCGAACCGGTCCGCCCAGTGCCGGTGGCGGCGCCGGTCGCGGAAGAGCAGCGTCTCGATCAGCAGGAAGTTCCACACCACGCCGAACTGGTTGGCCACGATCTCCGCCGGGAGGTAGTGCATCCCGGCGCCCGTGAGCAGGTGGAGCGCCACCAGGTTCGGTACGAATCCGGTCAGCCCGATGAGGCCGAAGCCCACCATCCGGGCCGCCGCCGACGCCGTGCGCAGCCCGGCCAGGTGCGACAGGAACCTCATGCCCTCCCTGGCCGTCGACTTGGACTCGCCGGCGAAGCGGTCCTGGAAGACGAACGGCACCTCCGTCACCCTCTCCGGGCGGCAGCGCACGGCCAGTTCGAGCAGGATCTTGTAGCCCAGCGGCTTCAGCGCGTCGGCGTGCACGACGCTGCGCCGGATGGCGAAGAAGCCGCTCATCGGGTCGCTGACGCCGTGCAGCCGGCGCGGGAAGAGCCCTTTGGTGAGCCAGGTGGCGCCCCGGGAGACCGCGATCCGGTAGCCGCCGGCCAGCCCCTCGCGGCTGCCGCCGCGGATGTAGCGGCTGGCCACCACCAGGTCGGCGGACGACCTCTCCCCGGCCGCCACCAGCTCGGGGACGAGCGCGGGCGGGTGCTGGAGGTCGGCGTCCATGACGACGACCCAGTCCGAGCCGGCCCGCCGGATCCCCTCGACGACCGCGCCGCCGAGGCCGCCCACCGGGTCCTCGCGGTGCAGCACCCCGACGGGGAACGGGCAGTCCTGGGCGGCGTCGCGGATGACGTCCGGTGTGTCGTCGGTCGAGTCGTCGACGAAGAGCACCTCGCACGGCAGCCGGGAGGGCACCGACTCGGTGAGCCGGCGCAGCAGTTCGCGGATGTTGGCGGATTCGTTGAAGGTGGGGATCACGACGGTGACGGCGGCCGGTTCGGCGACCTGGGCAGCGCTCAGCTCCGGGTCGCCGAGCTCCTCGGCACCCGTGCGGGAAGTGGTCACAGCTCGCCTCCTGGGGGGCTGATCCGGCGGATCTCGATACGGTCCTCGCCCTCGCCGAAGACGGCGACCGGCGTCGAGTGCTCCAGGGCTCCCTTGACGTTCGGAAGGTCGACGGCGTCACGGCGCACGGTCGGCGACGAGACGACGTAGTCGATGTCCCGCCAGCCGCGCGGCATGGTCCTGGTGACGGCCGGGTCGAGGTCGGCCTTGTAGAACCAGATGACCCCGGTGCCGGGGGTGAAACCGTCGTGCACGAGATCGAGCCAGAGGGCGTCGTCGACGAGGACCCGGGTGTTCGCGGGGTCGTCGACCTCGTTCTGCATCCACGCGGCGGCGGCCCGGTAGGGCGCGTTGGCGTCCACGGTGAGCGCGTCGCGGTTGCCCTCGTACCAGTTCGGCGTGACGAAGGCGACGGCGGCGGCGGCCAGCAGGGCGGCGACGCCGGTGCGGATCCGGCGCTCCGTGCGCGGCAGGGCCGTGCGCCGGACCGGGCGCCGCAGCACCGCGTGCGCGACGCTCGCCGCGCCGCCCGCCAGCACCAGGGCGAGGAAGGGCAGCGCCTGGATGACGTACATGGCCGGGAGGTAGCCGGACGGGCGCATCGCGACGACCGCGAGGATGGCGACCACCAGCGCCGGCCCGGCCAGCGCGCGGGCGGTGACCGACCAGCGCAGCGTGAGCAGCAGCAGCGCCGCTCCGGCGAGTCCGCCGAGCGGGAGGACGGTGTCGTAGTAGAGCCAGGAGCGCAGCACGCCGTGCGAACCGGAGCCGGCGTCGAGGATGAACCCGGAGCCGGGGCGGCTCATCTGGTACGCGATGCCGTCGATCAGCGACACATGGCCGGGGCCGGGGAACAGCTCGCTCTTCAGCATCGCGTACAGCGGGTACGACAGGCCGATCAGCGCGCAGGCCGTGATCGCGCCGGTCACCGCGAACTTGCGGGTGTCGCGGTGGCTGTGGCGCCACATCGTCACCAGCAGCGCGGGCAGCACCAGCAGCATCGTCTCCTTGGTCAGCACCGAGACGGCGGCGGCCAGTCCGGCGGCGAAGTGGTGCCACAGGTGACGGCTCGGGGACGCGGCGAGGCAGAAGGCCAGCAGCATCCACATGACCGCGAGATTGTCCAGGAACAGCTGGCGCTGGAGCACCACCGACAGCGGCGAGAGACCGAACAGCGCCATCGCGAGCCCGGCCGCCCAGCGGGGCAGGAACAGCCGCCGGGCCAGCACGTACACGAGCACGGAGCACACCGCGCCGACCGCGAGCATCGCGAAGCGCATGGTGGCGACGGTCATCGTCTCGGGTGCGATCAGCGACGGTATCCAGGTGAGGAACGCGATCTGGATCCAGCCGAGCGGCGGGTGGTCGTACCAGTAGGTGTAGTGGGCGAGGCCCTCGCCCTGCTGGACGGCCCACGCCTGGGCGAGGTAGGTGCCCTCGTCGTCGCTCAGCGTCGGGAAGTGGGTGATGTTCCAGCCCTGCACGGCCATGACGACGAGGAGCAGGGCGCCGCAGAGCAGCAGGTCGGGCCGCGAGTGGCGGAACCGCACGACGGGCCGGACGAATCCCGGCGGCGTGACGGGGCCGCGGGTCCGCTGCGCGGGGATGGACACGGACAGGGTGGAGCTGCCCGTCCCGGTGGTCTCCGGGACGGGAGGCAGGGTGGTGGTCACCGGCGGGCGTCCTCTCTGGACTCGGTGAGGTCGGTGAGGTGCGCGCCGACGTGGCTCGTCAGTTCCCATTCGTTGCGGCCCCGCTGCTCACGCCAGACCGCGCGCACGGCGGCTCCGGCGAGCAGCATCTGGTAGAACGGGCCGCCGACGATCAGCTTCACGTAGTGGACGAAGCGGACCCGCAGGCCGTACTGGACCCCGAAGTCGTGCAGCCCGACCACTTCGAAGACGAAGGTGACCATGGCCGTGATCAGCGGCAGGAACGTCACGATGGCGATCGCGGCCGGCACGTCGAGGAAGAGCGCGATGCCCACGTTGAGCGGGATGATCACGCCGGAGAAGGCCTGGAGGAACGGCGTCATCAGCGTGTAGCGGGCGAGCATCCGCTGCCCGCGGCCGGGGAGCTGCTTCCAGTCCTTCTTGCGGTAGACCTGGAGGAAGCCCTGGTTCCAGCGGGTGCGCTGCTTGAGCAGGCTCATCAGGGTGTCCGGGGTCTCCTCGCGGGTGACCATGTCGCTGTCGTAGGCGACGACGACCTTCTTGCCCACGGAGGAGAGGCGCACGCCGAGGTCGCAGTCCTCCGCGAGGCAGTCCGGGTCCCAGCCGTCCGCCTCGCGCAGCACCCGGGTGCGGACGAAGACGGTGTTGCCGCCGAGCGGGATGAACCCTTTCTGCGCGTGCAGGTGGAGCCGACTGCGGAAGTAGAAGAAGTACTCCAGGCAGTTGCGCAGGCTGTACCAGCTGGAGTGGAAGTTGATCAGCTGCACCCCGCCCTGGACGACGTCCGCGCCGGTGGAGGTGAAGGCGTGGTCCACATGGGTGAGGAGCTCCGGATGCACCTGGTCCTCGGCGTCGAAGACCCCGACCACGTCGCCCCGGCAGTACGGCAGCGCCGTGTTGAGCGCCTTCGGCTTGTTCTTCTTCTCGTGGTGGTCGGTCACCACCCGGACCCTGACCGGATCCCGGGCCGCCGCGCGCTCGGCGCACGCGGCGGTCTCCGGATCGTCGTGGCCGACGATGACGATGATCTCGAAGTTCGCGTGGCTGGATTCCAGCAGTCGCTCGACGGTGTGCTCCAGCACCGCCTGCTCGTGGCGGGCGGGCAGGAGCAGCGAGAACGACAGTCCGGTGGCGCCGTCCGGCCGGTCGAACCGGGTCGACGCCAGCGTCTCGGGCGTACGCCAGGCGTGCATCTGCCACCAGAGCGTGAACGCCGCCATCCAGAACAGCGCCATGGAGATGGCGACAACGATCACCGATATGAGCACGAGCCCCCCTTGGCCCCCTGCGCGCCGCGGGCAAGGACCCCCCTTGGCCTCCGAACGCGCACGACTTCCCCCACGCACGCACTCCCCAGTACGCGCGCCAACTGCGGGTTGTTCAGGACCATAGGGGCGGAGGATTGCGTTCCGGTGCCCCTCCGTTAAATTCCGCCGATTCGACCTCAGTCAGTGAGTTTTCGGGCAAGTTCTGTGTCGTCTGTGGTCGGAGCCTCGCACACGAACGCACGGCAGACGTACGCGGCCGAACTCCCGTCCAGCAGCGGCCGCGCGGCGAGGAGCGGGAACTCGTCCCCGTCCGGCTCCCCCACCGCGACCACCGCACCCGGCGCGGTCGCCAGCAGGGCGGCGCGGTGGAGCGCCGTGCGGCGCGCGTCCCCGCGCGCGCCCACGACCGCGACCTCGCGCGGCCCGTCCAGCAGCGCCTCCGCGACCGCGAGCCCCCAGCCGATGAACCGCGGCGCCCGCGGCCCGAGGGCCTTGACCACGCCCAACGCGCCCTCGGCGGCGCTGCGGTGGGCCGGCGAGCCGGTGTGCGCCGCGTACGACAGCAGCGCCCCGGCGGCGGCCGACCAGCCCGAGGGCGCCGCGTTGTCCGTCGGGTCCTGGGGGCGCCGGATCAGCCGCTCCGCGTCGTGCGCGGTGTCGTAGAGCTGGCCGCCGTCGCCGGTGAACCGGTCGATCACCATGTCCAGCAGGAACCCGGCGAATTCCAGCCAGACTCCCTCGCCTCCGACGGCCGCCAGCGCAAGGAAGCCCTCCGCCACGTCCGCGTAGTCCTCCAGGACCCCGGCGCCCGTGCCGGCCCTGCCGTCCCGCGACGTGCGGTGCAGCCGCACCCCGCCGGCCCCGAAGTCCATGTGCAGCCGCACCAGCAGGTCGGCGGCCTCCGTGGCGCGCTCCACGAGGTCCGGGCGGTCGAAGTACGCGCCGGTCTCGGCGAGCGCGGCGATCGCCAGCCCGTTCCAGGCCGCCACCACCTTGTCGTCCCGCCCCGGCCTCGGCCGCGTCTCCCTGGCCGCCAGCAGCCGCGCCCGCAGGTCCTCGTCCGGCTCCCCGGCCGGGAGCCGCAGCACCGAGGCGCCCTCCTCGAAGGTGCCCTCCTCGGTCACCCCGTACAGCTCCGCCGCCCGCGCGCCGTCCTGCTCGCCCAGCACCTCGCGCAGCTGCCCGGGCGTCCAGACGTAGAAGGCGCCCTCGGCGTGCCCGCCGTCCGCGGTGTCGCTGTCGGCGTCGAGCGCGGAGGCGAAACCGCCCTCGGGGGTGCGCAGTTCGTTCACCATGAAGTCGGCGGTCTCCAGCGCGATCCGCCGGGCCAGACCGCTGCCGGTGGCCCGCCACAGGTGGGCGTAGACGCGGCAGAGCAGGGCGTTGTCGTAGAGCATCTTCTCGAAGTGGGGCACGGTGAACTCCCGGTCCACCGAGTAGCGCGCGAAGCCGCCGCCGAGCTGGTCCCAGATCCCGCCGCGCGCCATCGCCTCCGCCGTGTGCGCGGCCATCTCCAGCGCCCCCTCGGCGCCGGTCCTGGCGTGGTGCCGCAGCAGGAACTCCAGCACCATGGACGGCGGGAACTTGGGCGCCCCGCCGAACCCGCCGTGCTTCTCGTCGTACTCCCGGACCAGCCCGAGCAGCGCCTGGGCGAGCTCCTCCTCGCCCGGCACCCCCTGCCCGCCGTGCGCCAGCGACCGCGAGGCGAGGTCCCCGGTGATCTTCCGCGCGACCTCCGCGACCTCCTCCGGCCGGCCCGTCCACGCCTCGTGGACCCCCTCCAGCACCTGCCGGAACGACGGCATGCCGTGGCGGGGCTCGGGCGGGAAGTAGGTGCCGAAGTAGAACGGCTCCCCGTCGGCCGTCATCCACACCGACATCGGCCAGCCGCCCTGCCCGGTGGCCGCCTGCACGGCCTCCATGTACACGGCGTCGACGTCGGGCCGCTCCTCGCGGTCCACCTTGACGCTGACGAAGTGCTCGTTCATGTACGCGGCCGTCTCCGCGTCCTCGAAGCTCTCGTGCGCGAGGACATGGCACCAGTGGCAGCTGCTGTACCCGACGCTGAGGAACACCGGCACCCCCCGCCGCCGCGCCTCCTCGAACGCCGCGGGCTCCCACGGCCACCAGTCGACGGGGTTCTCGGCGTGCTGGAGGAGGTAGGGGGAGGTCGCCTGCGCAAGTCGGTTGGCCATGCCCCCATCCTCGCGCACCACTCCCGACGGGAGCCGTGCGCCACGGGGCGGGGCGGAAAGGGGCAGGTGGGACGGGCAAGGGCACCGAAGCGCGGACGGCCTGCCTCCCCGTGGATATCCGTGTTAGATTTTGTATATACGACAGGAGGTCTCATGACCAAGACACTCATCGAGATCGACGAGGATGCCCTGGCCGTGGCGCAGGAGGCCTTCGGCACCAAGACGAAGAAGGACACTGTCAATCGCGCGTTGCGCGAGGTGAGCGACCGGGTCAGGCGCCACGAGGCACGCATCGCGGCGGAACGCCTTGCTGCCGAGGCCCTGGACCTCGGCGCCCTGATGGACAAGGGCGCCTACCGCGAAGCCCCGACCGCCGACCCCGACCGGGGCCGCGCCGCGTGAGATATCTGGCCGACACCTCGGCGGTGGCACGCTTCCTGCGGGACGGCGCGGACGCCTGGGGGTGGGGAGAAGCGCTGGACTCCGGGCTGGTCGGCATGTGCGAGATCACCGAGATGGAGGTCCTGCGCTCGGCGCGGTCGTCCGTGCACCACAAGCAGATGCAGCAGTACCTGAGCGGGTTCTACGCCTTCGCCCCGGTCCCGGACGCCGCGTTCCGGCGATCCCTTCAGGTCCAGCAGACGCTCGTCGACCACGGCGAGCACCGCAGCGCAGGACCGGTCGACCTGCTCGTCGCCGCGGTGGCCGAGCTGTCGGGACTCACCCTGCTGCACTGCGACCGCGACTTCGAGGCGATCGCCCGGCACACCGGGCAGCCGACGCTGATGCTCACAGACGGCTCTCGTCCGTAGACCTCCGCGAGCACGTCGACGGGGTGGCCGCCGCCCCTTTGCCGGCC
The DNA here is from genome assembly GCF_014489615.1 of Streptomyces genisteinicus. Lineage (GTDB taxonomy): Bacteria > Actinomycetota > Actinomycetes > Streptomycetales > Streptomycetaceae > Streptomyces > Streptomyces genisteinicus. The sequence continues at coordinate 4,577,254 of NZ_CP060825.1, read as the reverse complement.
GTCGCGGCCCTGCCGGGTCGTCACGCAGACCTCGTCGTCCTCCGCAAGGCCGCAGCCTGCAGCAGGCGTTCGAGTAACCGCCGGCGGACATCGCGCCGCCTCCCCGCGGGACGCAGCAGCGCCTGCGGGACGCGGCGGGCGCGTTGCCGCCTCCGCAACCCCCGCGCCCGGCGTCGGAGGCGGCGTCCGGAAGGTGGGCATCCGGCGACGTGGGACCGTACGTCGCCGGATGCCGGCTCACGTGGGGGCGGGGCCTTCGCGGCCGTCCCCCTGCGCGGTGCGGCCCCGGCCGGGACCGCGCCTGACGCCCTCTCAGATGGGCAGGCGGTCGGTGTGGGCCGCCCGGCGGGCCGCGGCGAGGAGGGCCTGCATCCGGGGGCCGAACTGCTCGATGCGGTCGACGGGCGTGCCGAAGGGCAGCCTGGCGTCGCGGTGGCCCCGCGCGTACTCCATGCGCAGCACGACGCCGTGGCGGTCGACGCCGAGCGGGAGGACCCGCCTGATCCCGGCGGCCGGGCGGGGCCGGACGAGGCGCAGCAGCACCGCGGCGAGTTCGCCGTGACCGTCGAGCCAGTGGGTGACGATGCCCGCCTCGCCGGCGGCGACCGGGTCGAGCGGGGTCGCCTGGAGTTCGGCCAGGGTGACGTAGCGGCGCAGGCCGTCCTCCTCCAGGACGGCCTGCCCGAACTCCAGGCAGGTACTCTCCCGCGACGCGGGGTCGAACGGGCCCGCGAGCAGCCCCGTCAGGGTCACCCGCGCCCGCATCCGGTCGCGCACCGGGGCGGGACTGACGTCCGTGAGCTCCAGCCGCACGGGGACGCGCCCGGTCCCGGGCGGGCCGATGGGCTCGTCGGGGTCGTGGAGGTGGAAGTGCCCGAGCGCCTCCGCCCCGTCCAGGCCGTGCACATCGGTGCGGACGCCCTCGCTGACGACCGTCAGCGAGTGGGCGGTGGCGAGGACGGCGCGCACGCGCTCCGCGGCGGTGGGCGCGGGCACGGCGGCGCGGGCAGGACGATGACGCATGGGGACCCCCTGGAGTCAGCAAGGCAAGCCTAACCTAACTCGAAGGCCGTGGGTGGGAACATCCCCCGATCGTGTCCCCCTCGCCCGCGAAGCCGGCGACGGACCCCGGGCACGGCGGGGCCCGGCGGAGCGGGCGCCCCGCCGGGGCGGCTCACCGCCGCCCGGCCCGCGGACCGGAGGCGGGCACGCACGGAGCCGCCGCCCGGCCCGCGGCCGGGCCGGCCGCCCACGGCGTCACCCACGTCCCGCCCCGGGGCGGGGCGGGACGTCCTCCGGGTCCGGTGCCGCGCAGGGACGACACCGTACGCGTCCGGGCGACCGGCGCACGCGGCAACCGCCGCCGCACCGGGGGGCGGACGCGGCGCCGGGGACCGCCGCTCGTGGCGGCGCGGCCGACCGGTGCGGGCGCCCTCCGGGGCCCGCGCCGTGCAAGGCGGCGCGGGCGGAGACCGGGCCGTCCCGACCCGCTCCCGCCCCGGCCGCGCCCCGCCCCCGACCCCGCGTCCGTGCCGGAACCCCTCGCGCTTCCTCCCCCGGAGGACGACACTTGACGGCGCGACAGATGGGTAGGGCACACGGGACCGGGCTCTTCCCGGGGGACGGGGGACGCAGATGCGGGACAGCCATCGGGCCGAAGCGGAACGGCTGCTGGGCCGGGCCGTGGAGGAAGAAGTGCGGCGCAGCGGCGGGCGGACCGACGGGCAGCTGCTGCTGTCCCGGGCCCGTGCGGAGCTGGACACCCTGGCCGCGAGCGCGGGCGAGGAGTACGCGGCCTACGAGCAGGCGCTCGCCGAGGCCGAGGCCGGTGCGCTGCCCCTGTCCGAGAGGTTCTCCCGGCGCCACGTCGGCACCCCCGCCCTGGTGACCGCGGTCGCCGCCGCTGCGGCCGTGGGGGCGGACATGGCACTCGGCACGGCCACCGGCACCGCCCTCGGCGCGGGCGCCGTGGTCGCGGTCGCGGGGGCCGCGACCACGGTGGCGAAGGTGACGGCCTCCCACTGGCCGGCCGCCCACCGGCGGGCGGCGGCCGCCGGACAGCCGGGCGGGCCCGAGCAGTTGCGGCTCCAGTGGCTCACCGCGCTGGAGGTGCGGGGCATCCGGCCGTACCTGGACCAGCAGCGGATGCTGTCCTCGGCGGCCCGGCCCGCGAAGAAGACGGCGCCCGCGCCGCGGCTGCGCGGCGCGGACCGCAGCGCGGCCGCCCGCCGCCGGTCGGTGCTGGAGCAGTCGTTCGGCCATCTGCCGGAGCCGCAGGGGCCGTTCACCGGCCGCCGGGAGCACCTGACGCGGATCGCGCAGTGGGTGCACGCGGCCCGCGCGTCGACGGAGACCAAGCCCACGCTCGTGGTCCTGCACGGGGACCCCGGCTCGGGGCGCACCACCCTGGCGGTGCGGGCCGCGCACCATCTGAAGGACCAGTTCCGGGGCGCGTGCGTGGTGGACCTGCGGGGCGAGAGCGGGCGCCCGCTGTCCACCCGGGACGCGCTGCTGCACCTGCTGAACCGGCTCGGCGCACCGCGTGAACAGCTGCTGTTCCGGGAACGGTCGTCGCCCGAGCAGCAGGTGCGGCGTCTCGGCGAGCTGTACCACCAGCACCTGACCGGTCTGCCGGTCACCGTCGTGCTGGACGACGCCGCCGACCCGGAGCAGGTGCGCACCCTGCTGCCGGAGCGGTCCGACTCCCTGGTGCTGGTCACGGCACGCCGCCCGGTCGCGCTGCCCGCCGACCTCCCCGCCTGGGTCCACGAACTGCCGGTCGAGGCGCTCGACGCGGCCGGCGCCGAGGAGCTGCTGCGCGAGACGGCGGGCGCCGCGGGCGCGCAGACGGCGCCGTACGACGCCCAGTCGTCGGACCGGGTGCGGGAGTTGTGCGGCGGACTGCCGCTCGCCCTGCGGATCGCCGGGTCCTCGCTCGCGGAGCGCGGCGCCGGCCGCCTCGCGGCCGACCTCGCGGCCTACGGGCCGGTGGAGCCGGTGGAGCGCTCCCTGTGGCTGCGCTACACGGACCAGGCGGACCAGGCGCGGCGGCTGCTGCGCCGGCTCGCCCTCGCGGGGCGCGCCTCGCTCGGCGCGGCCGCCGCGGCGGCGCTGCTGGGGGCCGACGAGCAGGAGGCGCAGCGGCTGCTCACCGTCCTGGCGGACGCCGGTCTCGTCGAGCGGGTGCGGGCGAGCCGCTACCGGCTGCACGACGCGGTGCGGGCGTTCGCCCTGGCGCGGCTGCTGGACGAGGAGGACGCGGACGACCGTTCGGCCGCGCAGGAGCGGCTGATCGAGAACTACGCGGATCTCGCGGGCGCGGTGATCCGCATGGTCGACGGCAAGATGTCCACCCGGGCGGGGAACTTCGGCGCGCACGGCTTCCCGTCCCTGGACGCGGCGCTGCGCTGGCTGGACGACGAGTCCAGCTTCATCACCTCCGCGCTGCGGCACGCGGACGGGGTGAACCAGCAGGCGGTGCTGGGGCTGCTCGGCGCGTTGTGCGACTACTGCCTGCTCCGCGGCGACCTGTACCGCCTGGGCGAGATCAGCGAGCTGACGCAGGCGGTGGACCAGGGGCTGCTGGAGCGGTCGGTGCGGTGGCGCACCGGTATCGCGGCCCGCCAGCTCGGCGAGCTGGACAAGGCGCGCACCACGCTGTCGTCGGTCGTGGGTCTCTACCGCGAGGCGCAGCACGACGCGGGCGCGGCGCTGGCGCTGTGCTCGCTCGGCATCACGCTGCACCACCAGGGCAATCTGACGGAGGCGGCGGCCAGGCTGAACGAGGCGATCTCGCTCCAGTCGTCGCCGGAACAGGCCGAAGACCGGGCCTGGTCACTGCACGCGCTGGCGGCCGTGGAACGGGACCGGGCGAACCTCGCGGAGGCGCTGCGGCTGCTGGAGACGGCGCTGCGGCTGCACCGCGAGGGCGAGTCGCTGCACGGCGAGGCGTGGACACGGTTCCAGCTGGGTCAGGTGTGCCTGCGGATGGGCGACGTGCCGGCCGCGGAGGAGGCGCTGCGCGCGGCGCTGGACCTGTACGGGCGGACCCGGGACGCCCGCGGCGAGGCGTGGGCCTGCACCCAGCTCGCGCGGGCCCGGCTGGTCGACGGCGACCCGTCCGAGGCGGTCGGGCAGCTGCGGCCGGCGCTGGCCCGGCACCGGGAGAACGAGGACGCCCGCGGCGAGGCGTGGACGCTGTACTACCTGGGGCAGGCGCTGGAGGAGGAGGGCCGGCGGGACGAGGCGGTCCGGGAACTGGAGCGGGCCCGCGGGATGTTCTCGCGGATGCGGGACGTGTACGGCCTGGCGTGCGCGCGCCACCACTCGGGACGGGTCACCCGCGACCAGCGGGCCGCGCAGACCGGCAACCTGCTGAACTCCGGCTTCGCCCGGCAGCTCCTGGTGGACGCCCGTGCCGACTTCGCGCGGATCAAGGTGGCGCACGGCGAGGCGTGGACATGTCTGGAGCTGGCCATGATCGACGCGGGCAACAAGCGGGCCGCGCAGGCGCTGGCGCTGTGCGACGAGGCGGCCGTGCTCTTCGCCTCGTACGAGGACCGGCGCGGCGGCGACTGGGCGGCCTTCCTGCGCTGCACGCTGCTGCCGTACGCCTCGCCCGGCGGGACGGAGGTCGGCACGGTGGTCGCCCAGGAGGAACTGGTGCGCCTCGTGTCGGCCCGGCACCCGTCGCGCGATCCCAAGCTGGAGGACTGCGCGGAGGCGCTGCGGCTCCTCCTGGAGCGCGGTGTCCGCCTGGAGGACGGCTGGCAGGCGTGGGACCTGGGCCTGGTCCCGGGCCGCCACGCCCGCGAGGTGATGGGCGTCCCGGTGAAGTGACCGCCACAACGCCCCCGGGCGTGGCCGGCAGCGCGTCGCCGGGCGGGACGACCCCGCCCGGCGACGCGCAGGCCGGACCCTCTGCCGGGCCCCGGTGCGGGCGCCGGACCGGCACCCTCACGGGCTGCCGCCGGCCCCCCGCAGCGCGTCGGGACCCGGCGGGGAACCGGCGAAGCGCTGCCGGGAGTCACGGGGTCAGTGGGGCAGGCCGATGTACTGGCCCATGGCGGTGGCCGCGTGGGTGAAGAAGGCGGCCGGATCGGCGGCGACACCCGCGATGTGGCCGTTGACCTCGAAGCCGACCATGCCGTGCAGCTGGGTCCAGACGATCAGCATGCGGGTGATGACCGGGGTGGGCAGGCCGTTGAGCATCCCCTGGGCCAGCGGCTCGATGGTGCGGGCCATGCCCTCGGACAGCTCGGGCGCGGGCACATGGTCCACGGCGAGTTCGCCGGCCTCCAACGCCTCCCGGACCAGGCCGAGCAGGACCAGTACCGTGCGGGCGCCCGCGGCCATCGTCTCCGGCGGGGCGTCGTAACCGGGCACCGGGCGGCCCCAGATCAGCACGTACTCCTCGGGGCGGGCGAGGGCCCACGCGCGGACGCCCTCGCAGCACGCGACCCAGCGGCCCAGCAGGTCGGCCCCGGACTTCTCCGCCTCGGCCGCGCCCTGCTCCGCGGCGTCGCCCATCGCGTGGTAGGCGGCCAGCACAAGATCGGTTAACAGGGCGTCCCGGTCCGGGAATCGCGCGTCGACCAGGGCCGGGTCGACGCCGGCCGCGGCCGCCAGTTCGGCCGGGACCAGGTCGACCCGGTGCCGGGCCGCGAGGCGGTGGGCCGCCTCGGCCTTCAGCCGGGAGACGGCCGCCTCGGGGCCGTCCTGGCGGGAATCGGGAGTTTCGGAAGTGGTCATGATCCCGACCCTGTCAGAGATCCCGCATCGCGTCGATTACGTGGCGGGTAATGCGCCGTGCACGCGGCCGGTACTGCTCCGTCGCGTCGTCGCCGGACGCCCACCCGGCGGCGGGCGTCTCCCGGTCGGGGCGCCGGAGAAGGCGGAACGGTCCCGGGAACGGACACCCGAGGAGCCAGAACGGCCCGGTCGGGACACCCGAGGAGGCGGAACGGCCCGGGGCGAGCCGACGGAGTCCGCCGCCCGGTGCGGCACCGCTTCGCCCGTGCCGGCCGGGCCGGCACGGACGGGCAGCCCGTAGGGTCCCCGCATGGAACTGAACCTCGTCGGCCGCACCCCCGAGGGGCTGTCCCGGCGGGCCCGCTCCCTGCTGGGCGGGCACGGCGTCCGGGTGGACGTCACCCCCGTCGGACAGCACCGGGCGCGGTGGCTGGAGCGCGGGATCCCGGCGGAGCAGATCGACCGCACGGCGGCGTACCAGGAGCGGTGGGGCGGGCTGCTGCTGCCGCCCTCCCCGCGCTACGAGGGCGGGCCGAAGTACTTCGACCCGGACGTGCCGGAGGAGGACGCCGACGGCTGGTGGTTCGGGGCGGGGGTGCAGCGGGCGTCGGTGGACTTCTCGTTCCTGATCGGCCCCGACGACTCGTTCGGGGTCCACGCGCGGCGCTGGGCGCCGCTGCACGCCTCGGTCGACGGCTGGGTGGAGTCCGTGGCGCTCGCGTACCACGCCCGGATGTGGTCGTCGCGGATCACCAAGGTGACCGGCGACGGCGTCGACGCCCTCCCGCTGGCCGACTGCGACCCCGTCCCCGAGGTCGAGGGCCTGGCCGACACCTGGTGGCGGGGAGAGGACCTGCTCGTCGCGCTCTACACCGGCGAAGCCCTGTGCCGCGACACCCCCGGCGACCGCACCGCGTACGTCCACTCGGGCCTGGACACCTGGGGCCTGGACGTCGACGTGTGAGCACCCGGACCGGGCCACACACGGAACTGCAGGCACCCGGGCCACGTGCGGGCGCCCGGGCCGGGTGACGCGCGGCACTCAGCGCCCCGGCGTCGCGCGGCGGCCGTGCGGCACCCGGTGACCCGGGGTGCCGCACGGCCGCGCACCGCAGTGCGGACGCGTCAGGCGGAGCCGCCCGCCGCACGCCCCCGGGGGGCGGCGGTCTCCGGCTCGGGCTCCTCCTCGAAGTTCACCCGGCCCATGTGGCGGTTCATGGACTTCATCAGGAGCCACACGCCGACGGCCAGTGCCGCGAAGACGAGGAAGCCCAGGACACCGGGGGTGACCTTGTTCTCGTCGAGCTCCTTGGCCAGGGTGGCGACGTGCGTCATTGCGAGGTCTGCGCTAGCGCTCATATCAGGCATTGTCGCGGATGCCCGCGAAGAGGTCGTCCTCGGGGAGGGAGGTATCGACGAGCGACTTGGCGAGCTCGTACTCCTCCGTCGGCCAGACCTCCTTCTGGACCGCCATCGGCACCCGGAACCAGCCGCCGTCCGGGTCGATCTGCGTCGCGTGGGCGATCAGCGCCCGGTCACGCGTCTCGAAGAAGTCCGCGCACGGCACGAAGGTGGTCAGCGTCCGCTCGGCGCGCTCGAACTCCTTCCAGCGCTCCAGCCACTCCCCGTACGGGGACTCCAGGCCGCGCTCCAGCAGCGCCTCGTGGAGGGCGACCGTGCGCGGGCGGTTGAAGCCCTGGTTGTAGTACAGCTTCTGCGGCTGGTACGCGTCGCCGTACTCGGACTCCGGGAACTTCTCGGTGTCCGCGCTGCCCTCGAAGGCCACCATCGTGATCTTGTGGGTCATGATGTGGTCGGGGTGCGGGTAGCCGCCGTTCTCGTCGTACGTGGTGACGACCTGTGGGCGGAACGCGCGGATCCGGCGCACCAGCTCGCCGGCCGCCTTGTCGATGTCCTCCAGGGCGAAGCAGCCCTCGGGCAGCGGGGGCAGCGGGTCGCCCTCCGGCAGGCCGGAGTCGACGAAGCCCAGCCAGTCCTGGGAGACGCCCAGGATCTCGCGCGCCTCGTCCATCTCCTTGCGGCGGACCTCGTGGATGTTGGCCTCGATGGAGGCGTCACCCTGGAGCTTGGGATTGAGGATGGAGCCGCGCTCGCCCCCCGTGCAGGTCACGACCAGCACGTCCACCCCCTCGGACACATACTTCGCCATCGTGGCCGCGCCCTTGCTCGACTCGTCGTCGGGGTGCGCGTGCACGGCCATCAGTCGCAGCTGCTCAGTCAAGACTCGATCCTCAGTGATTCGTCGCGTCGTGCGCTCTCTATAGTGACCGAACCGGGGGGCGGAAAATTCCTGTCCCCGGGACCTGGAGGGATCGATCATGACTGCTGTGCGCGAGGAGCTCCCGCAGGGGCGCTACGGCCGCTCCGCGGACGAGCGCGCGGACCGCCGTCTGAAGGTCCTCGGGGCCGTGCTCGGCACCGGCATGATCGCCATGGTGGGCTGGTTCGGCTACGACTACGTCGCGGGCCAGGACATCAGCGCCGAGGTCATCAAGTTCGACGTCGTCGACGGCTCGAAGGAAGTCCAGGTGCACCTGGAGGTGCGCAAGGACGCGGACGCCACCGGATCGTGCACCGTGCGGGCCCTGGCGGAGGACGGCGGCGAGGTCGGCCGGCTCGACGCGCGCTTCGAGGACACCGGCACGAAGCGGATCGACCGGGTCGTCACCGTCCGCACCACCCGCGAGGCCACCAGCGCCGAGCTGATGGGCTGCACGGCCGTCTGAGCCCGCTCGGGGCGGCACTGCCGGGCGCCGCGCGCGCCGCCCGCTCCCCCGCGGTCGCCGGGATCGTGGCTGACCTGGGGAATCCTTGATCCGGACAGGTATGTCCTCCCCCTTTCGCCCCGAAATTGTTAGGCTCGTGGTTTCGCCCACCCAGGAAGGACAATCCTTCTGGGTAGGGCGTTGCTTTGTATTCCCAGTACCTACGAGGAGCACCTGTGACCCAGACCAGCGAGAACGTCACCTGGCTCACCCAGGAGGCGTACAACCAGCTCAAGGCCGAGCTGGAGTACCTGTCTGGTCCCGCGCGCACCGAGATCGCCAAGAAGATCGAGGCGGCGCGCGAGGAGGGCGACCTGCGGGAGAACGGCGGGTACCACGCGGCCAAGGAGGAGCAGGGCAAGCAGGAGCTCCGTGTGCGCCAGCTGACCCAGCTCCTCGACAGCGCGAAGGTCGGCGAGGCCCCCGCGGACGACGGCATCGTCGAGCCCGGCATGGTCGTGACGATCGCCTTCGACGGCGACGAGGACGACACCCTGACCTTCCTGATGGCGTCCCGCGAGTACGCGAGCGCGGACATCGAGACGTACTCGCCGCAGTCCCCGCTCGGTGTCGGCGTCAACGGCAAGAAGGTCGGCGACGACGCCGAGTACGAGCTGCCGAACGGCAACCGCGCCATGGTGCGGATCCTCGCGGCCAAGCCGTACGCCGCCTGACGGCTCCCACGACGTCACCGAGCCCCCGGAGCGGCCTTCGCGGCCGCGCCCGGGGGCTCGGTGGTGTCCTGCCCGGCGTCACCCGCCCTGGCCGGGGCTCCGGGCGGATGCGCCCGGAGCCCCGGCCCGGCCGCCCTCAGGCCGATCCGGCCCGGATACGGCTGTGCGGCGGCGTCACGCGGCCCGGCGGTACTTGCGCACCGCCAGCGTGCGGAACACCACGATGATCAGGGCGGACCAGATCAGCGACGCCAGGACGGGGTGCTCCATCGGCCAGGCCCCGGTCACGGACTGCGGCACTCCGGGGATCGTGTTGCCGAAGAGTTCGCGGGCCGCGGCGACGGTGGCGCTGAAGGGGTTCCACTCGGCGACGTGCTGCAGGAACGTCGGCATGCCGTTGACGGGCACGAACGCGTTGGAGATGAACGTCAGCGGGAACAGCCAGATCAGACCGCCCGACGTGGCCGCCTCCGGAGTGCGCACCGAGAGGCCGATCAGCGCGCCGATCCAGGTGAAGGCGTAGCCGAGCAGCAGGAGCAGCCCGAAGCCCGCGAGCACGCTGCCGATGCCCTCGTGGGTGCGCCAGCCCACGAGGAGGGCGACGACCGCGAGCACCGCGAGGGTGATCGCCGTCTGGACGAGGTCCGCCAGCGTGCGACCGGTCAGCACGGCCCCGCGCGCCATGGGCAGCGAGCGGAACCGGTCGATCAGGCCCTTGTGCATGTCGTCCGCGATGCCGGCGCCCGCGCCGGCGGTCGCGAACGTGACGGTCTGCGCGAAGATGCCCGCCATCAGGAATTCCTTGTACGCGCCCGCGCTGACGCCCGCGCCCGGAATGGCGATCGAGCCGCCGAAGACGTACGTGAAGAGCACCACGAACATCACCGGCTGGATGATCCCGAAAAGGATCATCTCCGGAATCCTGGTCATGCGGATCAGGTTCCTGCGCGCCACCACGAGCGAGTCGTTCACCGACTGCACGATGCCGCCGCGCGGCCTGGGGGCGACGATCTTGACCGCCTCTGCGGTACTGCTCACTTCGCGCTCTCCTTCCGGGACTTCCCGCCGCGCCCCGCGTCCTCGGCGTCCGCGTCCGCTTCCTCCGGCGCGGTCTCGGCCGCATGCCCGGTGAGGGAGATGAACACGTCGTCGAGGGTGGGACGGCGCAGGCCGATGTCGTCGATCTCCACGCCCCGGGCGTCGAGGTCGCGGATGACCTCGGCGAGCAGCTTGGCGCCGCCGGTGACCGGGACCGTGAGCTTGCGGGTGTGCTCGGCGACGGCGACCTCGCCCTTGCCGTAGCCGGCCAGCACCTCGCGGGCGGCCGTGATCCGCTCCCGCTCGTGCACCACGACCTCGACGCGCTCGCCGCCGGTGCGGGCCTTGAGCTGGTCGGAGGTGCCGCGGGCGATGACCTTGCCGTGGTCGACGACGCAGATGTCGTCGGCGAGGTGGTCGGCCTCCTCCAGGTACTGGGTGGTGAGCAGCAGCGTCGTGCCGCCCCTCACGAGTTCCTGGATGACCTCCCACAGCTGCTGGCGGTTGCGCGGGTCGAGCCCGGTGGTCGGTTCGTCCATGAACATGACCGGCGGAGAGACCACCAGCGCGGCGGCGAGGTCGAGCCGGCGGCGCATGCCGCCGGAGTAGGTCTTGGCGGGGCGGTCTGCGGCGTCGGCGAGGTTGAACCGCTCCAGCAGCTGGACCGCGCGGGCCTTCGCGTCGCGGGAGGACATCTGGTAGAGCTGGCCGACCATCTGCAGGTTCTCACGGCCCGTCAGATATTCGTCGACGGCGGCGAACTGGCCGGACAGGCCGATGGACCTGCGCACCTCGTTGGGGTGCTTGAGGACATCGATGCCGGCGACGGACGCCGAGCCGCTGTCCGGCTGGAGCAGGGTGGTCAGCACACGCACGGTGGTGGTCTTGCCGGCGCCGTTGGGGCCGAGAAGTCCGAGGACCGTGCCTTCGGGGACGTCGAGATCGACGCCGTCCAGAGCCCTGACGTCACCGAACGTCTTCACCAGACCTTCGGCGTGGATGGCGCCTGGCATAGGGGGTCTCCCAAGGGGACAGAGGATGGATCGCGTACGCGAAAGAGTAGATAAGCGGGTGAATCGGCGCCCCCGGGATCGCGAAACCGGGGGCCACGCCCGGCAGGTCCGAACCATAACGCGATGTATCGCGTTACTCAAGCGGTTCGGGCCGTTCCGCGCGAGCCGTGTCGCACCCGCACCGACGGCCCCGCCCGTACCGTCCCGCCGGGGCGGGAGCGGGGGCGGCGGACCGTGCACCGGCGCCCGCCGGCGACCGGCCCGGATCAGGCCAGGACCGGCCGGGATCGGTCCCGGTCGGCCCGGATTCAGTCCAGGACCGTGTAACCGGCGTCCCGCAGCGCCGCGGCGACCTCGTCGCAGTGCTCCGGGCCCTTCGTCTCCAGCTGCAGTTCCACCTCCGCCTCCGTGAGCCCGAGGCGCGGGTCCGTCCGGACATGGCTCACGTCCAGAACATTGGCATCCGCCACTGACAACGCGGCCAGCAGCGCCGCCAGCGCACCCGGCCGGTCCGTCAGCCGCAGGCGCAGCGAGAGGTACCTGCCCGCCGCCGCCATGCCGTGCCTCAGGATCCGCTGCATCAGCAGCGGGTCCACGTTGCCGCCGGACAGCAGCGCGACCACCGGCCCCTCGAAGGACCGCGGATCGCTCAGCAGGGCGGCCACCGTGCTCGCACCGGCCGGCTCCACCACCAGCTTGGCCCGCTCCAGGCACAGCAGCAGGGCGCTGGAGAGTTCGTCCTCGGAGACCGTACGGACATCGTCCACGAGATCGCCAACGATTTTGAACGGGACGTCCCCCGGCCTGCCGACCTTGATGCCGTCCGCCATCGTCAGCGGGGACGGGATCGACACCGGGCGTCCCGCCGCCAGCGACGGCGGATACGCGGCCGCCCCCGACGCCTGCACCCCGATCACCTTCACGTCCGGCCGCAGCGCCTTCACCGCCACCGCGACCCCGGCCGCCAGCCCGCCGCCGCCCATGCCGACCAGGATCGTCCGCACCTCCGGGCACTGCTCCAGGATCTCCAGCCCCAGCGTGCCCTGCCCCGCCACGATGTCGGGGTGGTCGAAGGGGTGGATGAAGACCGCGCCGGTCTCCTCGGCGAACTCCTGCGCCCGCTCCAGCGTCTCGTCCACCACCTGCCCGACCAGCCGCACGTCCGCCCCGTACTCGCGCGTCGCGGCGACCTTCGGCAGCGGCGCACCCACCGGCATGAAGACCGTCGACCGCACCCCGAGCAGCGCGGACGCCAGGGCGACGCCCTGCGCGTGGTTCCCCGCGGACGCCGCGACCACCCCCGCCGCCCGCTCCTCGGGCCGCAGCCCCGAGATGCGCACATAGGCGCCGCGCAACTTGAACGACCCGGTGCGCTGGAGGTTCTCGCACTTCAGATGGACCGGCGCACCCACCAGCGCGGACAGATGCCGGCTGCCCTCCATCGGCGTCATCCGGGCGACGCCGGACAGCATCTTCTGCGCCCCCCGGACGTCGTCGAGAATCACCGGACGCGGAACCTGGGGCAGGCGGAAGCTCATGTCACAAGTCTCGCAGTTCGCCCACGGCACCGGGCCGGCGTCCGAATCCCGGGCAGCGGAGGCCGGATTGCGCAGCCCGCCTGTACGGCACGGCACAGCCGCGTACTCTGTCCCCCACCAACCGACCACCGCACGAGAGAGCCCCCGCAGCCATGCCCACCTCACCGGACATGACGACAGATCTCGGTCCCGGCCTCCTCGATGCCCTCCAGCACCAGGTGGCCGTCTTCGCACGGCGCGCGGAGCAGACGCGGCTCGGCGGCGTCGGCCAGGTCCGCAACTCCATGGACCGCGCCGCCTACCTCCTGCTCAACCGGCTCGACCAGGAAGGGCCGATGGGCGTCAAGGCCCTCGCCGCCGGCATGGGCATCGACTCCTCGACGGTCACCCGTCAGGTCGCCCCGCTGGTCGACACCGGCCTCGTCAAGCGCACCTCGCACCCCGACGACGGACGCGCCGTCGTCCTGCAGCTCTCCCCGCGCGGCCAGGCCCGCCTCGACGAGGTCCGCGCCTCGCGCCGCGAGCTGATGCGCCAGGTCACCGACGGCTGGACCGAGAGCGAACGCGAGTCGTTCTGCACCCTGCTCACCCGCTTCAACACCGCCCTCTCCGCACGCCAGGCGGGACACACCGCCGCGGAGGGACAGGCTCCGCCCGCCTCCTGAGGCACCCGGCCCGGCACGGGCCGCCGGGCGGGCGCGGCCACCGGTCCCGGGGCACACGCACCCGGGACCGCCGACCCCTTGACCCCGGCGCCCGTCCGGGCCCTATATGAAGGGGTGAGCGAACGGCACTCGGCCCGTGACCGGCGCCGCGCCCGCGAATTCGACGCCTTCGTGGCGGGCGCGGCCGGACGGCTGCTCCATGTCGCCACCCTGCTCACCGCCGAACCGGCCGACGCCAACCCGGCCGCCCAGCGCCTGCTCACCGCCGCCCTCGCACGCACCTACGCCGACTGGGACCGGCTGCGCGGCGAGGACCCGTACGACCGCACCCGGCAGGACCTGGCCCGCCGCTTCGTGCGCACCGCGTGGCGGCACCACCGCACGGCCGGCGGGGTCCTCGACCGCCTCACCCCGCTGGAACGCCTCGTCCTCGTGCTGCGCGTGTACGACTCGGTCGCCGAGGAGCAGGTGGCGGCCCAGCTCGGCATACCCGCCGAACGCGTCCGCGCCTCCTGCACCCGCGCCGTCGCCGCGATGCGCGGAGGACCGTCCGCACCGCGCCATCGGCTGAGGACGGCACCGTGACGCGCGGCCGGCGCCCCGGGCACGGCCCGGCCCGCACCCGGCGGCGGACCACGGCCCCGGACACCACGAGCCCGGACACCACGATGCCGCACAACGCGGCCCCCGGCGTCGCGGCCCCGGGAACCACCCGCCCCCGTGACACCACCCCGCACACCGCCCGCCCCGCGGACCGCACCTCACCACCCCCCGCCACCGGGCCCCGGAGCACCGGCCCGCATCGCGCCGCGCGAGGGAGGAGCACGCCGTGAGCGGAACCGACCGCAAGGAGAGCGAGGTCCGCCGGATGATGCAGGTCCCCGCCCCCGTCGTCCCGGCCGACCTCGGAGCCCGCGCGGCCGCCCGCGGCGGGCGGCTGCTGCGCCGCCACCGCGCCCTGCGCAGAGCCTGCTGGGGACTGCTCCTCGCCGTGCTGCTCGCACTCGCCGTGTGGGCCCTGCTCACCGAGCCGTGGCCCGCTCCCCCGGCGCCGACCTCCCCGCCCGTCGTCGGCTTCTGAGCGTCGGCAGCCGCCCGGCGCCCGGGACTACCCTGGAGGAATGAGGCCGCACCACCCGTCGAGGAGGCCCTCATGACCAGGAAAGTCGCCGACTGCCGCAACACCCCCAGCGTCTCCGGATGCACCCTCACCATCTCCGGCGAGGAGGACGAAGTCGTACGGGCCGCCGCGGAGCACGCCGTCTCCGTCCACGAGCACGCCGACGGTCCCGAGCTGCGCCGGATGATCCGCGAATCCCTGGAGGACGAGAAGGTACCCGCCTGAGGCGGCCCGGCACGGCCGCGGGCCCCGGCCGTCGTCGTGACGACGGCCGGGGCCCGCGGTACGGCGGGGCGGCTCAGCCCAGCGCCTGCTTCAGGTCCGCCAGCAGATCGTCGACGGCCTCGATGCCCACCGACAGCCGCACCAGGTCCCCCGGCACCTCCAGCGCCGAACCGGCCACCGACGCGTGCGTCATCCGCCCCGGGTGCTCGATCAGCGACTCCACGCCGCCCAGCGACTCACCCAGCGTGAACAGCTTCGCCCGGTCGCACACCGCGACCGCCGCCTCCTCGCCGCCCGCCACCCGGAACGACACCATCCCGCCGAAGGACTTCATCTGCTTCGCCGCCACCTCGTGCCCCGGGTGCTCCGGCAGACCCGGGTACAGCACCTGCGTCACCTTCGGGTGCCGGGTCAGCATCTCCGCCACCCGCTCCGCGTTCTCGCTGTGCCGGTCCATCCGCACCGGCAGCGTCTTGATGCCGCGCAGCACCAGCCACGCGTCGAACGGACCGGCCACCGCGCCCATCGCGTTCTGGTGGTACGCCAGTTCCTCGCCCAGCTCCGCGTCCGCGGCGATCAGCGCACCCCCGACGACGTCCGAGTGCCCGCCCATGTACTTCGTCAGCGAGTGCACCACCACGTCCGCACCGAGCGAGATCGGCTGCTGCAGGTACGGGCTCGCGAACGTGTTGTCCACGACCAGCTTCGCGCCCGCCGAACGCGCCACGCCCGCGACCGCCGCGATGTCCGTGATCCCCAGCAGCGGATTCGACGGCGTCTCGACCCAGATCACCTTGGTGCGGTCGTTGACCGCCGCGCGCACCGCCGCCGGGTCCGAGGTGTCGGCGACGGAGAAGTCCACGCCCCAGCGCTGCACGACCTTGGCGAACAGCCGGAACGTGCCGCCGTAGGCGTCGTTCGGGATCACCACGTGCGCACCCGGGTGCAGCACCGTCCGCAGCAGCGCGTCCTCCGCCGCCAGACCCGAGGCGAACGCCAGCCCGCGGCGGCCCCCCTCGATCGCGGCGAGGTTCTCCTCCAGCGCGGTGCGCGTCGGGTTCGCGCTGCGGCTGTACTCGTAACCGCCCCGCAGACCGCCCACCCCGTCCTGCTTGTAGGTGGACACCTGGTAGATCGGGGGCACCACGGCCCCGGTCAGCGGGTCGGCGGTGTTGCCCGCGTGGATGGCGCGGGTCTCGAAGCTGTGCAAGCTGCTGTGGTCGTCGCTCATGAGGCCCGAGCGTAGCCCCGACGGAAGGCCCCCGCGGCCGGGAACCCGCCCGCCCCCGCGTCCGGGCGACCCGCGCGCCGCCCGGGACGGCCGCCCCGGTCCGCACGACCCCCCTGACCGGCACCTGCGAGCAGCGGCGCGAAGCCGCCCGGAGAGCCCCTGACCGGCACCTGCGGCGAGCGGCGCGAAGCCGCCCGGAGAGCCCCGAACCCGCCCCGGCCGGGCGGTCACCGCGTCCGGGACAATGGAGCCATGGAGATTCTCTGGTTCCTGATCGCCATGGCCATGCTGGCCGCGGTCATCGGCCCCGTCATGATGCGCCGCCGCGCCGGCATCCGGCTCGCCGCGCCCGGCTCCCCCGACGCCGCCGACCCCGACACGTACGGCTTCGTGCGCCAGGAACAGCTCGACGTGCGGCTGCCCGGACCCGACCAGGACCTCCTCGACGTCCTCGACGTCGTCCAGCGCACCCAGGACTGGCGCGCCGCCGCCCAGCTCCTCGCCGGCACCCCCAAGGAGGGCGAGGTCCGCTGGCAGCGCGTCCAGGCCTTCGCCGGCGCCGCCTCCCTCGAACTCGCCCAGCAGCCCGGCACCGGCGGCGCCTGGCTGCGGACCTGGCGCTCGGAGTCCCCCAAGGACGCCGGCGGCGCCCAGGTGCACGCCGAGTTCCTCGTCCAGCAGGCCTGGCGCACCGCAGCCGCCGGCACCGACGAGTTCCGCATCATCCTGGAGGAGGCCCGCGCCGTCTGCTCCGAAGCCGCGCTGCTCGCCCCCGGCGACCCCGTTCCGTACATCACCGACCTGGCGGTCGCCCGCGGGCTGGGCGACTCCCACGAGCAGTTCGACCAGCTCTGGGCCAAGGTCATCGACCGCGCCCCCGACCACATGGGCGCCCACCTCGCCGCCCTCCACCACCTCTGCGAGAAGTGGCACGGCTCCCGCGACGACGCCGACCACTTCGCCACCACCGCGGCCGCCCGCGCCCCCCGCGGCTCACTGCTCGCCGCGCTGCCCCTCTTCGCGGTCTACGAGCACCTGCCCGAGGTCAACCTGGTGGGCAGCTTCTACCAGAGCGCCGTCGTCACCAAGGCCCTGGAGGGCGCCCTGTACGCGGTGCACTCCGCCCGCGCCGACGACCCGATGCTCGCGCACGTACGCCACCTGCTCGTCCTGTTCCTGGTCCGCTCCGAGCGCTGGGCCGAGGCCATGAACCAGCTCGTCCACGTCGACGGCCACGTGGGCGCCCTGCCCTGGACGCACAGCAGCGACCCGGCCGCCGAGTACGCCGTCTACCGGGCCCTGGCCGTCGCCGGATACGAGGCGAACGGCGGCAACCCGGCGACGCTGCCGCGCTGAGCCGCCGGCCCGGCCCGCGCCGACGGGACGCGGAATGACCGGGGGCTCGGGAACGTTGACACCGACAGCCCCCACCCGTGAAGGAGAACGCACCATGCTCTTCGGCCGCACCCCCGTCCTGCCCACCCCGGAGCAGGCCCTGAAGGGCCGCCCGGAGCCGACCTTCACCGTCCCGGACCGGCACACCGTCCTGGGCAACCCGCTGCTGGGCCCGTACCCGGCGGGCCTGGAGGTCGCCGACTTCGCGCTGGGCTGCTTCTGGGGCGCGGAGCGGAAGTTCTGGCAGACCCCGGGCGTCTGGACGACGCTCGTCGGCTACCAGGGCGGTCACACGGAGAACCCGACGTACGAGGAGGCGTGCTCCGGCCTGACCGGGCACACCGAGGCCGTCCGCGTCGTCTTCGACCCCGACCAGGTCACGTACGAGCAGCTGCTGAAGCTCTTCTGGGAGTCGCACGACCCGACCCAGGGCTTCCGCCAGGGCAACGACGTCGGCACCCAGTACCGCTCCGCGATCCACACCCACTCCCCGGCCCAGGCCGCGGCGGCGGAGTCCTCCCGCGCCGTCTACCAGCGGGTGCTCACCGGCTCCGGCCACGGCACCGTCACCACGGAGATCCTGCCGGCCGAGGGCCGCCCCTTCTACCCGGCCGAGGCGTACCACCAGCAGTATCTCGACAAGAACCCGGCCGGCTACTGCGGCATCGGCGGCACGGGCGTGAGCTGCCCGATCGGCGTCGCGACGGCGGACGGCTGAGCCGTCCGGCGCCCGCCGGAGCCGTCGCGCCGACCACAGCCCGGGAAGCCGTTCGCGGTTTCCCGGGCTGTGGTGTGTGTCAGTCCCAGCGGTCCTGGTTGAGGAAGCGGGCGAAACCGCGCCAGGAGTGGGGGCCCATCGCGCCGTCGATCGGGCCGGTGTAGCCGTGGGAGCAGCGGACGGTGCACGAGCGGATCCGGATGCGGCACGTACGGAGCGCGGTCCCGCTGCTGACGCAACGGCCGCGCGCATCCCGGCGCATTCCCGATTCCCACCGTGAGGGGCGCTTTCCCGTTCTGGAAAGGATCCGTACTTGACCCCACCAGGACCAGCTCGGGAGCATCGGGAACGACAAGCGTATGCCGACATGTGGGGACAGGAATGCTGCGGAAGCTGTCCGGTGACCCGGATTGCAGGAACGGAACATGCCCGACGCTGTGGGGTACCGAGGACGCCGAGGACTACGTCGTGCAGGGCTACGTCATCACTGACCCCGAGCGGCTGGCGCAGCTCGATCTGCCCGAGGGGGAGAGCGCCGTCGTGGTCCCGGCCGCGGTGCTGGAGGAGTACTTCCGTGCTGGGCGGTGAGGAGTTCGGCCGTCTCTTCGGGAGCTTCGAGCGGACCGCCTTCCGCCTGGAGACGCTCGCCGTCTACAGCGTGGAGGAGGAGCGCGAGGAGTTCGAACACTTCCTGGCAGGCGGGGACATGGGCCCCGCCTGGGACGACAACCCATGGGTACGGTCGATGACCGACGAGGGCAAGCAGGTCTCACGCGTCCACGTGCTCCGGTCTCCGCTGACCGACTACCTGCGGTACGAGCTGGCCGCCTATCCGGGCAACATCGCGGCCGGCGAGACCATCGGAATCATCGACCTGTCGGACCGGACCGTGACCGGCCTGCCCGATCACGACTTCTGGTTGTTCGACGACCGGGACGTGTACCGGATGCACTACACGCCAGAAGGTGCGTTCACCGGCGCCGAACCGCTTCCTGCCCGCTGTCTTGCCGAGTACCAGGGCTACCGAGACCGCGCCTTGGCCGAAGCTGTGCCGTTCGCGGACTACCGGGAGCGGCACCGCTGACCGCCGACTCGATCGGGAGGGCCCTGCGGGCGCTGCGCGACGCATCCGGACTCACGGGTGATTCGGTGGCCCGCAGGGCTTCCATGTCCGCCGGGAAGCTCTCGAAGATCGAGACGGGCAAGGTGCGACCGACCGTCCAGGACGTGGACCTGGTCCTCACTGCCATAGGCGTCAGCGAGGAGGTCAAGGGGGAGTTCCTCTCCGCCGCCCGCGCTGAAGCCACCGAGGCCACCGCATGGCGGCTGCTGCGCCGCATGGGCCCCTGGAAGCACCAGAAGACCATCCGGGCGATCGAGGCCGGCACCACCACGCTCAGGCTCTTCCAGGGTCAGCTCATCCCCGGCCTCCTCCAGACGCCCGAGTACGCCTCCGCCGTCTTCTCCCTGCCTCCGTCCCTGCCGGAGGAGACCAGGACCAGGACCGTGGCTGCCCGTATCGAACGGCAGTCCGTCCTCTACGAACCGGGCGGGTCCTTTCGCTTCCTGATCTGCGAACACGTACTCCGATGGCGCATCAGCGAGCCCGTGGTCATGGCGCTCCAGCTCGACCGGCTCGTATCCGTGTCCCGCCTGCCCAACGTCTCGCTGGGTGTCGTCCCGTCCGACCGCCGGATGCCCGACTTCCCCATGACCTGCTTCAGCCTCCACGACGACCGTCTCGTCATCGTGGAGACGTTCCACTCCGAGGTCACCACCCGCGACCCGAAAGATGTCCAGCTCTACCTCGACACCTTCGAACGGTTCGCCGCCGTGGCGGTCTACGGCGATGCCATGAGAGCCCTGGTCGAGGGCATCCGGGACGGATTCTTGCCCCAACAGGAAAGGTCCTGGAACGAGCTGCCCAGCGGGTGAAGCATCGGTGATGCCGACACCCGAGGGAGGGAATCCCTGTGAGCAGCGCCAGCACCACGATGAGCCCCGGTTCGACTGCCCGTCCGTCGCACACCGCCTGCGCCGGGGGCTGCCGGAGAGCGCCTCGCGGCGATCCGCACGCAGGCGACTCCCCGAGGCGAGCCGCTCGTGCACCTGGCTCGATCCCGGCTGCACACGTCGAGCAGATCGCAGAGGCGCTGCGAGGCACCCGGGCACCCCGAGCGCGACAGCGGTGCTCCTTCCCATCCGAACCACGGAGGACCAGATGACCGACCTGTACGGATTCGACATCTCCGCAGCCCGATTCAGCAAGGCGTGCGGAGGCAGCACCCACCCGGACGGCGAGGCGTGCGTGACCCTCGCGAAGATCGGGCCGGACGTGTGGGCGATGGGCGACAGCAAGCGCCCGGATGCCGAGCCGCTGCGCTTCACCACGGCCGAGCTGGACGCGGCGGGCATCGACCCCTGCCGCTTCGACCTGTCGGCCTGATCCACGGCACGACCCGAACTGACGGCCCTGCCCTCACGCCGACGGGCAGGGCCGTCGTGATCTCCCGGAACGGAGCAGCGGTGCATCACCACGGTTTCACATGGGTGGGAGAGAAGAAGACGTTCGACAGGGAGAGCGTCCGCAGACCGCCCGGCCCGGCCCCGGCGGCGACCAGCGAGCAGGAAGTGCACGACCGGTACCGGGAAGCCGTGACCGCCTTCCCGACCACCGACATCCCTCCGATCGGGACGGCACACTGGCTCATGAAACCGGCTTCGCTGATCAGGGGAACATGGGAGGAGCCCGAGGAGGCCGGCGAGTGGCTGGGCCTCCAGCTCGCGGAGTTCGCACCCCGGTTCGCCTCGGAGCAGGATCGGGAGGCGACCAGGCTGGTGCTCCTTGCGAAGGCTGCTGCCGAGCGGCTGGCGTGGGGAGGAGACGTATCCCTCGGCCACTACCTGAGGGGCACCGCCTTCCACTCGGTCGCCCTGGTGACGTGCCGGCCGAACCGTGCTGCTCCCGACCTGCCCTGTCCCGCCGAAGAGGCCCGGCCCTGACGACGGCCGTGACGCTGCCTCCCCTGGCGTGCCGGCACGGACTACGACGGGCTTGCCGTCGGCCACGGCGGACGGACGTGCACCGACGTTGCCTTGCGGACCGCAGCGTCGAGCCCTTCCGGTGGTCGCGCCGACAACAGCCCGGGAAGCCGTTCGCGGCTTCCCGGGCTGTGGTGTGTGTCAGTCCCAGCGGTCCTGGTTGAGGAAGCGGGCGAAGCCGCGCCAGGAGTGGGGGCCCATCGCGCCGTCGATCGGGCCGGTGTAGCCGTGGGCGGCGGCGAGACGCTGGACGGCTGCCCAGGTGTTCGGGCCCGGTGCGCCGTCGACCGGGCCGGTGTAGCCCCAGTTCCGCATGTTCCGCTGCAGCGCGGCGTAGGTGTTCGGGCCGGGCACGCCGTCGATCGGGCCGGTGTAACCCGACTCGATCCGCAGCCAGTTCTGCGCCCGCCGCCACATGACCGGGCCCGGGACCCCGTCCTGCTCCGTCGACGTCTTCGGCAGACCGGTGGCGGGCGGCGGCTCGGTCGGCTCCGTGACGTCGAAGGCCCAGGGGCGGGCGAGGTTGAGGTCGACGGGCGCGACGCCGCCCGCCGAGCCCACGGAGGTGTACTGGTGGACGGCCCAGTCCGGGTAGCGGCCGCCCAGGTCGGGCGGTCCGGGCCAGGTGCCGTCGTTGCGCCCCCACGCGGCGGCCCACAGGTGGGCGCCGGACGCGATGGTCCGGTCCCAGGCGGCGGCCCGCAGGGCCGCGGTGCTGATGTAGAACCAGGGGACGAAGGGGCCGACCCGTGCGCGGACGCGGTGGGTCCACGCGGCGACGTCCCCGTCGTCCCACAGCCGGGTGGAGTCGTCGAGCACCTCGACGTCGAGGGCGAGCACATCGCCGGGCCGGTAGTCGTGCAGGTGGTCGGCGAAGTAGTCGGCCGCGGCCACGGGAGCGAGGAAGTCGCCGCTCATCCAGTAGTGGCCGACCCTCAGTCCTGCCGCGCGGGCCCCGTCGACGTGACCGGCGTAGGAGGACGTGACGTAGGGCCCCTCGGCGAGCTGGCAGCCGCCCGCCTTGGCCACGGCGAACCGCTGTCCCTGGGCGGCGGCCAGGGCGTGGTCGATGCCGCGCTGGTAGTTGGAGACGTCGAACCCGGGGAGTTCGCCTGCACCGCGGCGGGCGGCGGCCGCGGGGGCTCCGGACGCCGCGACGGCGGCGGGTGCGAGTGCGGCGGCGACCGCCCCGCGGATCAGGTTCCTTCTGTGCACGCGTCCTCCGCAACCGAGCAGGAATGGCATGTCTATATCAAGTTCTACGCGCGTAGGGTACTGTGACGCGGCGTGTTCCTGTAACCCCAAGTCTCTTACGATTCAAGGGAGTTGACATGTGCGGACATCATCGGGACGCCGGCGGCGGAGCGCCGTCGGGACGTGGCGCGGTCAGCCGGCGAACCGTGCTCCGGGGATCGGCCGTCACCCTCGGGCTGTTCGCCGGGAGCGGGCTGTTCGCCGCGCAGTCCGCACACGCGCTGAGTCTCTACAACCCCTTCAGCGGCTATCCCCTCACCAGCGGCTGGCAGGACCACATCAACCGTGGATCGCTGGGCGGGATCGACTACGCCATGGGCGTCGGCACGGCGCTGCCCGCCGCCGACGCGGGGACCGTCACCAACATCCCGGACAACGGGACCGGGGGCCACACGGTCACCATCACCCACGACGACGGCTACCGCACCCAGTACATGCACCTGTCCCGGTTCGCGGTGGCCAACGGCACCAGGGTGCCGAAGGGCGGCATCGTCGGCTGGTCCGGGGGCGCGGCGGGCGCCCCGGGGTCCGGCAACTCCACCGGGCCCCACCTGCACTGGCACCTCATCACCCCGGGCGGTGTCCGGGTCAATCCGCTCGACCACCTCGGCGGCGGGGGCGGTGGTCTGCCGAAGACGTCGACGGAGCAGGACGGGGTCCCGGGCCCGGTCATGTGGCGGCGGGCGCAGAACTGGCTGCGGATCGAGTCGGGTTACACCGGCCCGATCGACGGCGTGCCCGGCCCGAACACCTACGCCGCGCTGCAGCGGAACATGCGGAACTGGGGCTACACCGGCCCGGTCGACGGCGCACCGGGCCCGAACACCTGGGCAGCCGTCCAGCGTCTCGCCGCCGCCCACGGCTACACCGGCCCGATCGACGGCGCGATGGGCCCGAACTCGTGGCGCGGCTTCGCCCGCTTCCTCAACCAGGACCGCTGGGACTGACACACACCACAGCCCGGGGCGCGCGTAAAAGCGGGTGAGTGCGGTCCGCCCGGGACGGTAGCGTCCGGCGGGCGAGCCGCCGGCCCGGCGGCGCACCCGCAGCCGTCCCACGGAGACGACCATGACGAACGACCGGCCCGCGACGACGACCCTGTGGCGGCCCACCGGGCCCGAGGAGCTGGCACTGGTGCGGGAGTCGGGGTGGCGGGCGTGGCCGCCCCGGCTGCCGGAGCAGCCGATCTTCTATCCGGTGCTGAACGAGGAGTACGCGGTCCGGATCGCCCGGGACTGGAACGTGAAGCACGACGGAGCGGGCTTCGTGACGCGCTTCGAGGTGGACACGGAGTTCGTGGCGCGCTACCCGGTCCAGCAGGCGGGCGGCCGGACGATCCTGGAGCTGTGGGTGCCGGCGGAGGAGCTGGACGAGTTCAACGCCCACATCGTCGGCCCGATCCGGGTGGTCCACGAGTTCCGCTGAGGCGGGCCGCGGGCCGGTTCATCCGCCGCCCGTGTACAGGCCGTCCGCGGCCCCGTGACGGGCGTGGTGGCCGGGGCGGCCAGGGAGGTGTCCCGGGCTGCGGGCGCCCGGGCGGCCCGGGAGACCGGCGCGGGGCCGGGGCAGGACGGAGGGTCCCCGGCGGCTAGCGCGGGGCCGGGGGCCGGGTGTCCCGCACGGTGGCCTGGAAGTAGCCGACGCTGCGTTCGTGCCGGTAGCCGAGGCGCTCGTTGACGGCCAGCATGGGGCCGTTCTCGTCGGCGACGGTCGTGGCGATCTCGCGCAGCCCGGGACGTTCGGCGGCGAGGACGCCCATCAGGTGGCGCTTGACGGCCCGTCCGAGTCCGCGTCCGCGGTGGGCGGGGACGACGACGGTGTCGTACTGGAGCGCGCGGGTGTCCGCGGGGTCGCGCAGCACGACCTCGGTGTAGGCGGCCACGGAGTCCGTCGGGGTGTGCAGGATCGCGGCCGTGTGGATCGCGCCGCCGCGTTCCCCGACGACGCGGGCGGCGGCCCGCACCCGGTCCGCGTCCCAGGCGGGTGCGGCCTGTTCGAGGTCGCCCACCGGGGCGTCCGCCATGTCGCCGTGGGCGCGGGCGAAGACGTCGGCCAGCGGGTCGGGTACGACGCCGGACCAGTGGGCGTACGCGTATCCCCCGGGCAGTCCGGGCGGTTCCGGGTGGCCGTCGAGGGCGGCGGCGAGGTCCTGGACGTACCAGGCCAGGGGCAGGGCGTTCTCGAAGCCGCGGGCGCGGGCGAACTCCTCTCCGGGTCCGCCGGTTTCGACGAGGGTGGACACCGACCGGCGTCCGTCCGCGGCGAGTTCGGCGTGGACGGCCTGCCACAGCGCCGATCCGGTGCCGCGCTTCCTGGCGCGCGGGTGGACGGCGAGGACGTCGAGGTACGCGGTGTGGCGGTTGTCCGCCTCGGCGAAGAGCACCAGCGTGGCCACGCCGTCGTATCCGTCGCCGCCCTCGGCGGGCACGGCGAGGTGGACGGTCCGGGTGCGGGCGGAGGGCTTGCGCAGCTTTCCGGCGCTGTCGGTGCGGGAGGGGGCCGGCACGCCCGCCGGAAGGTCGTGCAGATGGGCGGCGCGCAGGACCGCGTGCCAGTGGTCGACGTCCGCGTCGGTGGGGGCGGCGGGCAGGCGGGTGACGGTCATGCGGTGGACGGTACGTCGGGTGTCCGGGCGGCGCAGGTGGTTTTCGGGGTGGGCGGACGGCCGGGGAGGGCCCGGAGGACGGCGGGGTTCACGGCCCCGGCACGCCGAAGGCGGCGGGCCCGGTGCACGGGACCGCCGCCTTCGCGAAGGGGATGCCGAGGGGATCAGACGGCGGAGCCGGCCTTCCACTGCGACCAGGCCATGTTCCAGCCGTTGAGGCCGTTGTCGGGCTGGATCACCTTGTCCTTGGAGTTCTTGACGATGACGACGTCGCCGAGGAGCGAGTTGTCGTAGAACCACGCGGCGGCCTGCTTCGGGTCGCCGGCGCCCTTGACGTCGTTCAGGCCGACGCAGCCGTGGCTGGTGTTGGCGCTGCCGAAGACGGAGTCGGCGCCCCAGTAGTTGCCGTGGATGAAGGTGCCGGAGGTGGACAGCCGCATGGCGTGCGGGACGTCCTTGATGTCGTACTCGCCCTTGCCGTCGTCGTCGGTGAAGCCGACCGTGGCGCCGTTCATCCGGGTCTCCTTGAACTTCTCGGAGATCACCATCTGGCCGTTGTAGGTCGGGTTCTCCGGCGAACCGGCGGAGATCGGGATCGTCTTGACCGTCTTGCCGTCCTGGGTGACCGTCATCGTCTTGGTGGCGACGTCGACGGTGGAGACCTGGTTGCGGCCGATCTTGAAGGTGACGGTCTTCTGCTGGACGCCGTAGACGCCGTCCGCGCCCTCGACGCCGTCCAGGGCGAGCTTCAGCGTGACCGTGGAGCCCTCGGTCCAGTACTGGTCGGGGCGGAAGTCGAGGCGCTGGTTGCTGAACCAGTGCCCGACGACCTCCTGGCCGGTGCTGGAGGTGACCGTGATGCCGGACTGGACGGCCTTGCGGTCGGTGATCGCCTTGTTGAAGTTGAGCGAGACCGGCATGCCGACGCCGACGGTGGAACCGTCCTCGGGCGTGAAGTTGCCGATGAAGCTGTTGTCGGGCGACACGGTGGTGAAGGAGGAGTTCTCGTGGGCCTCCAGGCCCGCGGAGTCCTTCGCCGTGGCGGCGATCTTGTAGGTGGTGGAGCGCTTCAGCGGGGCGGCCGGCTTCCAGCTCTTGCCGTCGCCCGCCAGGGTGCCCTCGACGGGGTCGCCGTCGGCCGTGGTCATGGTGACCTCGGTGAGGGTGCCGTCGGTGACGGTGACCTTGGCGGCGTTGTTGATGCTGGCGTTGTCGGAGCCGTTCTTCGGCGAGATCGCTATTCGCGCCTTGGAGACCTCCTTCGCTGCGGCCTCGTCCACCTGCGCCTGCGACGCCTTCGAGCTCTCGGCGGAGCCGGCTTCCTTGCCGCCGTCGCTGCAGGCGGAAAGCACCATTACGCCACCGAGGACCGCGGACGCGACCATGAGGCCCTTGCGCCGCTTGCTGTCCGTCATCACACGCTTCTCCATCGTCGCCGATTCCCCTGACCGTCTACTACGGACAATCCCCATAACGGGGCATCCGGTTCCCCATCCGCAAGGGATGTGGGCAAGTTCACTGCCGCCGGCGTGACTCCCGACACAGTCCGGCCGTGCACCCCGTCGATCTGATCGACGCGGCCCGCGGCCCGCCGGTTGCGGCGGAGCCCCCATATGTGAGGCACGCGACCGGTGGGCCTCCGGTTCGCCTGCCCGACGATCCGGATCCGATGCGTGCCGATCGGCCGCCGGGGCGGGGCCTGCCGCCCGCGGGGCCCGCGGCGTGCCGCGCGCCCTCCTCCATCATCCCCCGTGCCGGACCCGGGACCGTACCGGGTCCGGCACGGCGCAGGTGCTCATCGGACGCGTGCCGCGTCACCCTCCTCCGCTTCCTCGCCGCCGGTCCCGTCGCCCCGCTCGTCGTCCCGGTCCTCGTCGTCCCCGTCCTCGTCGTCGTAGCCGTCGTCCGAGGCGTCGTCGTCGAGGTCCCACTCCTCGTCGTCCGGGTCGTAGTCGATCTGCTCACTGCTCCACGAGGCCTGGGCCAGGTCCACGCCGGGCACCTCGGCGACCAGGTCGAAGGGGTCGACGAGATACGCCAGCGCCTCCGCCTCGTCCTCGCGCACCGAGGAGCGGGCGTGCGCGCGCTCCTCGTCGGGCATGAACTCGTCCGCGGCGATCCGCTCCAGCGCGGCGCCCGTGAGGGCTTCGGGGTCCTCGATCTCCAGCACCAGCTCCACCCGCAGGCGCACGAACCGTGATGTCTCAGAAGTGCTCATGGGACCGGAGCGTAGGGGGCCGGACGCCCGCGGCTTTCCCCCGACCCGCTGCGTTCACTAGCATCGACGCGCCCACCGATTCGGCGAAGTCTCGAAGGAGATCGAGTTCGTGTCCGTCGCACGTCGACCGCTGCTGACCGCGACCGCCGCAGGGAGCCTGCTCTGCGCGCTGTGGTTCGTCCCCTCGGCCAACGCGACCCCCGAGAGACAGGGCGGCCCGGACCGGGCGGCCGACACCTCCGCGGCGGCCCGGGCGGCCGCCGAGGAACTGCGCCTGGCGGACACGGGCGCGGGCGTGGACACCACGCCGTACGTGATCGGCGGCTCGGCCTTCCTCGTGGCCGGTGCGGGCTTCGTGGCGTACTCGGTGCGCCGCGGCGGCGCGGAGGCGCTCCGGGGCCGCTCGGGCGCCCCACGCTCCGCCTGAGGCCACCGGCGGCGTCCGCCCCGGTCCGCGTGACGCGGGCCGGGGCGGTGGCGGGGTGTGCGGCGCCCCGGGGTCAGGCCAGGGGCCCCGTGACCTGCTCCACGGCCGCGAGGAGCTTCCCGTCCCGCACGAAGGCGTCCGCGGCGTCCAGGTCGGGGGCGAGGAAGCGGTCCGGGCCGGGGCCCTCGACGCCCGCGGCCCGCAAAGCCTCGATGGCGGCCCGGGATGCCGGGGCCGGGGTCAGGTGGCGGCGCAGCTCGATGGCCCGGGTGGCCGCGTACAGCTCGACGGCGACGATCCGGTTGAGGTTGCCGATCGCCGTGCGCAGCTTGCGCGCGGCGGACCAGCCCATGGAGACGTGGTCCTCCTGCATGGCGGAGGAGGGGATGGAGTCGGCCGACGCCGGGACCGCGAGCCGCTTCATCTCGCTGACCAGGGCGGCCTGCGTGTACTGGGCGATCATCAGCCCGGAGTCGACGCCCGCGTCGTCCGCGAGGAACGGCGGCAGGCCGTGGGAGCGGTTCTTGTCGAGCAGCCGGTCGGTACGGCGCTCGGCGATGGAGCCGAGGTCCGCGGCGGCGACGGCGAGGAAGTCGAGCACGTAGGCGACGGGCGCGCCGTGGAAGTTGCCGTTGGACTCGACGCGGCCGTCGGGCAGCACGACGGGGTTGTCGACGGCGGAGGCCAGCTCGCGGTCGGCGACGAGGCGGGCGTGGGCCATGGTGTCCCGGCCCGCGCCCGCGACCTGCGGGGCGCAGCGCACCGAGTAGGCGTCCTGGACGCGCGGCGCCTCCTCCTCCTGGAAGTGGCCGGTGAGGCCGGAGCCCTCCAGGACGGCGAGCATGTTGGCCGCGGAGGCGCCCTGGCCGGGGTGCGGCCGGATGGCGTGCAGTTCGGGCGCGAGGACGCGCGCGGTGCCGAGCAGGGCCTCCAGGGAGAGGGCGGCGGTGATGTCGGCGGACGTGTAGAGCCGTTCGAGGTCGGCGAGGGCCATGATCAGCATGCCGAGCATGCCGTCGGTGCCGTTGAGGAGGGCGAGGCCCTCCTTCTCGCGGAGTTCGACCGGCTGGATGCCGTGGGCGGCGAGGAGTTCGCCGGCGGGCCGGACCGTGCCGTCGGGGCCCTCCGCGTCGCCCTCGCCCATGAGGGCCAGGGCGCAGTGCGAGAGGGGTGCGAGGTCGCCGGAGCAGCCGAGGGATCCGTATTCGTGGACGACGGGCGTGATGCCGGCGTTCAGCAGGTCGGCCATGGTCTGCGCGACCTCGGGGCGTACGCCGGTGCGGCCGGAGCAGAGGGTCTTCAGGCGCAGGAACATCAGCGCGCGCACGACCTCGCGCTCGACGCGCGGGCCCATGCCGGCGGCGTGCGAGCGGACGATGTTGCGCTGGAGCCGGCCCCGCAGCTCGGGGCTGATGTGCCGGGTGGCGAGGGCGCCGAATCCGGTGGAGACGCCGTAGACGGGCTCGGGCTTGGCGGCCAGGGCGTCCACGACGGCACGGGCCGCGGCGAGCGCGGTGACGGCTTCGGCGGCGATCTCGACGCGGGCGCCCTGGCGGGCGACGGCGACGACGTCGTCGGCGGTGGTGCCGGACGTCCCCACCACGACAGTGTGCATATCCATATTCAGAAGCGTACGGACTGAATCTCAACCTGTCACCAGTACCCGTCGGTTCTGCCCGCCGCCCGCGCTCCGCACCGCTCCGGCCTGCGCGAACACCCCGCCGGCACGGCCCCGGGAGCCGCCGCCCCCGGCCCTGGAATCCGGGCTCCGGGCTCCGGACTGCCGCGCCCCCGACGGCGCTCCGGGGGTACGGCCCCCGGCCCTTCCGCCCTCCGCACCCGGCGCCCCGGGGTGACGGCCGCCGGCCTCACGGCTCGCTCCAGGGCTCCCGGGCCTCCTCGTCGTCCTCCGGGGTGGCGTCGCGGAAGCGGCGGCGGTCCTGCGGGGCGCGCGGCGGCGAGTCGGCCAGGCGCAGCACCGTGCCGTCCCGGCCGGCCACGACCGGGCCCGGCGAGCGCGCCGCCTTCGCCCGGTACTGCGCGGCGTCGGCCAGCCGGAACAGGCGGCGGCCCGAGACCACCTCCCCGATCGGGTCGCCGGTCGAGGCGACCCCGCAGGCCACCCCGGCGCCCAGCTCCAGCTCGCCCGCCCTCAGGCACAGCTCGGCGGCGGCCGCGATCACGTCGTCGGCGGGCGGCCCCTCGGCCACCAGGCAGAACTCGTCGCCTCCGAGGCGTGCGGCGAGGGCGCCCGGCAGCCCCGCGCCGCAGCGCGAGAGCACCGAGCCGAACCGCTCCAGCAACCGGTCGCCGACGGAGTGGCCCAGGGTGTCGTTGACCTGCTTGAGGCCGTTCAGGTCGCAGACCACCAGGCTGACCACGGTGCCGTCCGCGCGGTGACGCTCCAGCGCCTCGTCCAGGCGGCTGTCGACCGCGCGGCGGTTGGCGAGCCCGGTGAGCGGGTCGGTGAAGGCGAGCCGGCGGACCTCCTCCAGCCGTTCGGTCTGGGCGATCCCGGCGGCCACGACGGAGGCGAGGACGGTCGCGAAGTCGGCGTCCTCGCGGCCGAAGACGGGCGCGCCGACCGGGCGGGCCACGTAGAGCTCTCCCCAGGCCCTCCCGTGCAGCACGATCGGCGCGACGACGCAGCAGCCGCGGCGGCGTCTGCGCAGGGCGGAGACGCGCTGGTGGCAGTAGCCGTGGCGGTCGGTCGCGGGCCCGTCGGCGGTCTCCACCCAGGCATCCGGCTCGCCACCGCCCGCCCACTGTTCGTGGAGGAACTCGGTGATCTCGGGGAAACGATTCACCGGATACGTCTCGGACTCGGGGAACTCCTCCTCGCCCTCGGCGCGTTGCCCGGCGTTGACGAGCACCTTCAGCAGGCCGCGCTCGCGCTCCCAGACGGAGATCGCCCCGAACGTGCTGTCCAGCGCGATGCACGCGCCGAGCGCCGCGGCCCGCCAGGACTCGCGGGGAGTGTGGGCGGCCGCCATGGCCTGCGCCAGTGCCACCACGGACCGCAGCCGCCGATCGTCACCCATCACCCCAGCTTAGGGAGGTTTGTCCCGATGTGACCTGCGACGCGTCCCCACGGGGTCCCGTCCCGCCCCGCGACCGCGACGAGCCCCGTGGGGCCCGGAGGGCCCGCGCGGCGGCCGGGCGGAGCCCCGGCCCCCGCGACCGCGCCGCCAGGGGCTGCCCGGCTACTCCCCCGGCCAGGCCGGGCGGCGCTTCTCGTTGAAGGCGGCGACACCCTCGGCGCGGTCGCCGGAGAAGGCGGTCGCCCGCCATGCCGCGTCCTCGACCTCCAGACCGGCGCGCAGGTCGAGCCCCTGCCCGAGCCGCATCGCCTTCTTCGCGTTCCGCAGGCCGACGGGCGAGTTGACGGCGATCCGGGCCGCCAGCGCGAGGGCATCGGTGCGGGCGTCGTCGGCGAGGATGTCGACGAGGCCCAGCTCGCGGGCCTCCGGAGCCTCCACCCGGCGCGCGGTGAAGACGAGTTCCGCCGCGCGGGCCGCCCCGACGCGGCGCGGCAGCAGCTGGGTGCCGCCGCCGCCGGGGATGACGCCGACGGAGACCTCGGGCAGGCCGACCACGGCGGTGGCGTCGGCGACGATCACGTCGCAGGAGAGCGCCAGCTCGAAGCCGCCGCCGAGGGCGAAGCCGTGCACGGCCGCGACGGTGGGCATGGGCAGTTCCAGCACGCCGGTGTAGGCGCCGCGGGCCGTGGGGCGCTGGCGCACCAGGTCGGCGTCCGAGAAGGAGTTGCGCTCCTTCAGGTCGGCGCCGACGCAGAAGGCGCGCTCGTTGCTGGACGTCAGCACGGTGACGCGGACGTCCCGGTCGGCGGCGAGCGCCGCGCAGGCCGCGCCGATGGAGGCGGCCATCCCGGTGGACACGGCGTTCATGGCCTTCGGCCGGTCCAGCACCAGTTCGGCGACGTGACCCTGCTCGTGCCTGCGTACCGCGACGAACTCCCCGAACCTCTGCTCGGACTCCGGCATGACGGCCCACCCTCCCGGTTAACGATGGTTCACGGGGATCATAGGACCCCGCGCCCCGCCGTCCCAGGGCGGCCGCCGCCCGCACACCACGGGCACCGCGAACGCGCACGCACCCGTGGGTCGGACCGCCCGCACCACCGCGCGCCGTACACCGCCCGCCCCCGCCGGCCCGCACCGCCGTCAGCCGCCGGCCGTCACCCCGCCGGCCTGCGGCCCAGCAGCCACGGCTCCACCACGCCGAGACCGCGCACCGGGCGCTGCCACATCGGCTGGAGGCCGTAGCGGTACGGGGAGGGCTCGTCGCTCTCCTTCTCGGCGGCGGCCGCCTCCGCCTCCGAGGCGGGTGCGTCACCGGTCCTGATCAGCTCCTCGGCGAAGGCGCCGTCCACCAGCACCGCGTCCTTCGGCGCTATCGACGTCAGGCGGCTCGCCAGGTTCACCGTCGTGCCGAACACGTCGCCCATGCGGGTCGTGACGGTGCCGAAGGCGATGCCCACCCGCAGGGCCGGCATCGTCTCGTCCTGGGTCATCGCGTCGATGAGCCGGAGCGCGATCTCGGCGGCGGTGCGCGCGTCGTCGGCCGCGTAGAGGACCTCGTCGCCGAGGGTCTTGATGAGCCGTCCGCCGTGCGCGGCGACCAGGTCGGCGCAGGTGGTCTCGAACGACTCGACCAGCTCGCCCAGTTCCTCCTCCTCCAGCCGGCGGGTCAGCCGGGTGAAGCCCACGAGGTCGGCGAAGCCGACGGCCAGCCGGCGGTCCACCATCTCCTCGTCGTCGGCGGCCTGGACGACGCGGCCGGTCGCGGCGGCGAGCTGGCGCCGCCAGACGTAGACGAGGAACTCCTCCAGCTCCGGCAGCAGCAGCTCGACCAGGGGGTAGGTGACCTCGGTGCGGGTCATGCCCGGCTCGGGCGGCTCGGTGAGGCCCTCCAGGAACGAGTCGATCTGCCACTCGGCCAGCCGGGCGGTGGTCTGTCCGGTGGACCGGGCCACCTGGATCGCCATCGGCTCGCTGAGCAGCCCCGCCTCCACGAGACCGGCGAGGCGCCGCAGGGCGAGCACGTCGGCCTCGGTGAGGGCCTTGGCCTGGCCGATGTCGGCGAAGCCCATGGCGCGCCAGAAGCGCGAGGCCAGGTCCATGGAGACACCGGCGGTGCGGGCGGCCTGGAAGGGGGTGTAGCGGCGCTCGGCGCCGAGGATCAGCTGTTCCAGCCGGATGGCCAGCGGGTCGTCGGACGGCTCCGCCGTGTGGTCGACCTCGTGGTGCGGAGGGTGCACGGCACCCTGGGAGCCCGATGACGGTGAGGACGCGCCCGCGGTGCCGGACGAGGAGTCCCGCGGCTGCTGCGCGCCCGCGCCGGAAGTGGTGTCGTCGACGGTCACCAGCCGCCTCCTGCCCGTTCCCTGCGCACGTACCTGCCGATCTGTCGCTCGATCGCCTCAACGATACGGCAGGTGTGCCCCAGCTCACGTCCCGGCGGCGGACCCGTCGCCCGCCGCATCCGGTATACGGCGTACGCGGTGCGTGGTCACAGCACGGCGGCCCGGCGGGGGTGCGCGGCCACAGCCCGCCCCCGGCGGGGACGGGCCGTGCGGGGAGGTCAGGCGGGCCGCAGATGGACGATGTCGCCCGCGCTCACCGGGGTGCGGGTGCCGTCCGCCAGCGCGATGACGAGCCGGCCGTCGCCGTCGAGCGCGACCGCCTCGCCGGTCTGCGCGGTGCCTCCGGGGAGCTCGGCGCGGACCGTGCGGCCCAGCGTCGCGCAGCCCGCCGCGTAGGCGGCCTGGAGTCCGCAGGCGGCGGGGTCGCCGCCCGCCGCGCGCCACTCGCCGTACCAGTGCTCCAGGGAGCGCAGCACGGCCCGCAGCAGCGGGTCGCGGTCGGTGGAGACGGCGTCCGCGAGGGCGAGCGAGCCGGCCGCGGGCACGGGCAGCTCGTCCTGGCGCAGGGAGACGTTGACGCCCATGCCGAGGACGACCGCGTCGTCGCCCGCGCGCTCGGCGAGGATGCCGCCGGTCTTGCGCTCCTCGCCACGGACGGTGACCAGCAGGTCGTTGGGCCATTTGAGGGACATGTCGGTGCCGGCGGCGCGGGCGAGACCGGTGGCGGCGGCGACGCCGGCGAGCAGCGGCAGCCAGCCCCAGCGTTCGACCGGCACGGCCGGTCCGGGCCGCAGCAGCACGGAGAGGAAGATCCCGGACCGCGCGGGCGCGGTCCAGCTGCGGTCCAGACGTCCCCGCCCCGCGGTCTGCTCCTCGGCGACCAGCACCGCGCCCTCCGGCAGCTCCGCGGCCCGCGCGGCCAGGTCGGAGTTGGTCGAGCCGGTCGAGGCGACCACGTCGAACGAGGTCCACAGCGAGCCGGGGACCAGCAGGCCCCTGCGGAGCGCGGCGGTGTTCAAGGGGGGCCGGTCGAGGTCGGACCAGCGGCTCGCGGGTGCGCCGTCACGCGCATTGCCTTGCGTCATGCAACCCAGACTAGGTGTGGCAAACGCCGCACTGCCGAACGGTATCCGCGCCGATACGCTACGAACCAGTAGCAGCGGAACCGCTTCTTCAGTCCTTCCGTCACCATCCGTCCCCGTGACCAGCCAGGGAGCCGCATCCCGATGTCCGAGCCGGAAGCCATCGACATCCACACCACCGCGGGCAAGATCGCGGATCTTCAGCGCCGTATCGAAGAGGCGACGCACGCCGGCTCCGCGCGCGCGGTGGAAAAGCAGCACGCCAAGGGCAAGTTGACCGCGCGGGAGCGGATCGCCCTGCTGCTCGACGAGGACTCGTTCGTGGAGCTCGACGAGTTCGCCCGGCACCGCTCCACCAACTTCGGCCTGGAGCAGACCCGCCCGTACGGCGACGGCGTGGTGACCGGTTACGGCACCGTCGACGGCCGGCCGGTGGCGGTGTTCTCGCAGGACTTCACGGTCTTCGGCGGCGCGCTCGGCGAGGTGTACGGCCAGAAGATCATCAAGGTCATGGACTTCGCGCTGAAGACCGGCTGCCCGGTCGTCGGCATCAACGACTCCGGCGGCGCCCGCATCCAGGAGGGCGTGAGCGCGCTCGGCATGTACGGCGAGATCTTCCGCCGCAACACCCACGCCTCGGGGGTGATCCCGCAGATCTCGCTGGTCGTCGGACCGTGCGCGGGCGGTGCGGTCTACTCGCCCGCCATCACCGACTTCACGGTGATGGTGGACCAGACCTCGCACATGTTCATCACGGGGCCGGACGTCATCAAGACCGTCACCGGCGAGGACGTCGGCTTCGAGGAGCTCGGCGGCGCGCGCACCCACAACACCACCTCCGGTGTGGCACACCACATGTCGGGCGACGAGAAGGACGCGATCGAGTACGTCAAGTCGCTGCTCTCGTACCTGCCGTCGAACAACCTCTCCGAGCCCCCGTCGTTCCCCGAGAGCGCCGATGCGGCCGTCAGCGACGAGGACCGGGAGCTGGACACCCTCATCCCGGACTCGGCGAACCAGCCGTACGACATCCGTACGGTCGTCGAGCACGTGCTCGACGAGAGCGAGTTCCTGGAGACGCAGGCGATGTTCGCGCCGAACATCGTCACCGGCTTCGGCCGCGTCGAGGGCTTCCCGGTCGGCATCGTGGCGAACCAGCCCATGCAGTTCGCCGGCTGCCTGGACATCGACGCCTCCGAGAAGGCGGCCCGCTTCGTGCGCACCTGCGACGCGTTCAACGTGCCGGTGCTGACCTTCGTCGACGTCCCCGGCTTCCTGCCGGGCGTGGACCAGGAGTACGGCGGCATCATCCGGCGCGGCGCGAAGCTCATCTACGCGTACGCCGAGGCGACCGTGCCGCTGATCACCGTGATCACCCGCAAGGCGTTCGGCGGCGCGTACGACGTCATGGGCTCCAAGCACCTGGGCGCCGACCTCAACCTGGCCTGGCCGACGGCGCAGATCGCGGTCATGGGCGCGCAGGGGGCGGTCAACATCCTGCACCGCCGCACCATCGCCGCCGCCGGGAGCCCCGAGGAGCAGGAGGCCACCAGGGCGCGGCTCATCCAGGAGTACGAGGACGCGCTGCTCAACCCGTACACGGCCGCGGAGCGCGGCTACATCGACGGGGTGATCATGCCGTCCGAGACACGCTCCCAGATCGTGAAGGGGCTGCGGCAGCTGCGCACCAAGCGGGAGAGCCTGCCGCCCAAGAAGCACGGGAACATCCCGCTCTAGGAGGGGCTGCGCGATGATCAAGGTCGTACGAGGAAACCCGACTCCGGAGGAGCTGGCCGCGGCCGTCGCGGTGGTGCAGGCGAGGGCCGCCGCGAGTGCGGCGGCCGCGGCCGGGACCGGCGACGCGGTGCCCCAGGGCTGGTCCGACCCCGCCCGCATCGCCCGCACCCGCAGGCCGATACCGGGCCCGAGGTCCTGGGTTCGCAGCTACTGGCCCGCGTAGGGCGACGGCGCGCACGGTGAAGGGGCCGGGTCCGCCGGGCGGTTTCCGGCGGTCCCGGCCCCTCCGCCTGCCCCGGCGCGCCGTCTCCGGTCCCTCCGCCCGCCCCGGCGCGCCGCGGGTCCGGCCCGCCCCGGGCCGGCCACGAACGAGGTGACCCGCGCCCGTTCACTGCCGTTCCCGGCCCGCCCGGACCCGTCACAGCACCGCGGCGAGTTCCGCGGCCATGACCTGGTAGCCCTTGTCGTTGGGGTGGAGCCGGTCGCCGTGGTCGTAGGCGGGGTGCAGCCGCTCGGGGGCGGCGGGGTCGGCGAGCGCCCGGTCCAGGTCGACGACGGCGTCGAACGCGCCCGAGGTGCGGATCCACGCGTTGACCTCGGGGGCCACCCGCGACGCGTGGGGCCCCCAGTGGTCGGAGCCGCCGAGCGGCAGCAGCGTGGCGCCCACGACCCTGAGCCCCCGCGCGCGTCCCGCGCGGATCAACTCCCGGTGCCCCGCGGCGATCTCCTCGGCTGTGACCAGCGGGGCCGGACGGTAGGTGGGCTCGTGGGGGGCTTCGGCGAAGCCGATGTCGTTGAGGCCCAGGAGGACGACGACGGTGGAGACTCCCGGCAGTCCGAGCGCGTCGCGGGTGAAGCGGGCGGTGCCGCGTTCGCCGTACCAGGCGGAGTCGTTGAGCAGCAGGTTGCCGCCGATGCCCGCGCCCAGCACCGGCCGCCCGGTGAGTTCGGCGAGCGCGTCGGACCAGCGGCGGTCCGCGCCGTGGGCCGACCCGAAGCCGTCGGTGATCGAGTCGCCGAAGAGCACGACCCCGTCCTCCCGTCCGGCGTCGGTCTCGACGGCGGCAAGGTGGTACCAGGACGCGGTCCGCTCCCCGAAGGGCTCCCCCGAGGCGTCGTCGAGGCGGTCTCCGGCGGCCCGCCAGGAGTCGGTCCACGCCTGGGCGTGGAAGGTGGCGGGGCCGGTCGGCTCGGCGAAGTGCAGGGAGACGGTCACGGAGTCGAGGGCCGCGGTCGCGAAGTCCACCGGGTCGCTGAGCAGTTCGCCGCGGGCGGGCACGCTCGCGGCGGGCCGGCCGCCGAACGTGAGCCGGCGGATCGAGCCGGCTTCGGCGGCGGGCCCGCGGACGGGGCGCGCGACGGTCGCGCCGGCGAGGCGGAGCGGCGAGGTGCCGTAGGCGTGGGAGAGCCGGACGCGCAGTCTGCCGCCGCCGGCCGTGAGGCGGACGACCTGGCGCACGGTCTGCGCGGTGAAGCCCTCCTGCGACCAGTTGGGGGTGAAGCCGGTGCTGGGCGCCTGCGGCGAGGCGGTCCAGGCCGCGGTCCAGACGGAGGGGGCGGGGCGCAGGGACATGGGACTCCTTAATGGGCTTCTGGTTCCATTAGGATGAACGAGGGAACCGTAGCACCGCCGGAGCAACTAATGGAACTGGAGTCCCGTTTGAATGCCACGCCCGGATCCGTCCGACCCGGCGGCCGTACCGCGAAGGTCCGCACGGCCGTCCTGGAGGCCACCCGCGACGCCTTGGTGGCGGACGGCTTCCATGCCCTCAACCTCGACCGGGTCGCGGCCCGCGCGGGCGTCGGCAGGACCACGGTCTACCGGCGCTGGGGCTCGGCCCCGGGGCTCGTCGCCGACCTGCTGCGCGACATGGCGGAGCAGTCCCTGCCCGCCGCCGACACCGGGACGCTCGACGGCGACCTGCGGGCCAACGCCCACCTCGTCCTCGGCACCCTCACCGACCCGCGCCAGGGCCCGGTGTTCGCCGCGGTGATCGCGGCGGCGGCCTGCGACGGGGAGTGCGCGGCGGCGCTGCGCGGCTTCTACGCGACCCGGCTGGAGACCTGGTCCGCGGTGGCCGTGCGCGGCGCCGAGCGCGGCGAGATCCCCGCCGGGACCGACGCCGTCGAGGTCCTGCGCGCCGTCTCCGCACCCCTCTACTACCGCTTCGCCGTCAGCAGGGAGCCGCTCTCGGCCGCCGACGCCGACCGCGCCGCCGCCGCGGCCCTCGCGGCCGCCCGCGCCGGCGCCTACGCACCGGCGGCGCGGGGACCGGAGCGGGCCGGGGACACGGGTTGAGTACGCATACTCAGGCGTGAAGCCCTCGCGGCCAGCAGGATCGAAGGCATGCTGTGGTCCGATCCCGAGAACGAGCCCCCGAAGGAACTTCGGGACATGCAGACGATGCTGCGGCGCGCGGGGCTGCTGCTGGCGCTGGCGATGCTGATCGCCATGCTCTCGGCCGGCCTGCGCTGACCCGCGCCGCCGGGCCCTCCCGGCCCGTGGCGGGGCCCGGGAACCGGGCCCGGCCCCTTCGGCGGCACACCTACGATGGCCACCATGACCCTCACGCCCCGCCGCCGTCTCGTGCTCGCCTCCGCCTCGCCCGCCCGGCTGAACCTGCTCAAGCAGGCCGGACTCGACCCGCACGTCATCGTCAGCGGGGTCGACGAGGACGCCCTGTCCGCGCCCACCCCCGCCGAACTGGCGCTGGTGCTCGCCGAGGCCAAGGCCGACGCGGTCGCCACCCGCGAGGAGGCGGCCGGGTCACTGCTCATCGGATGCGACTCGGTCCTCGAACTCGACGGCCGGGCGCTCGGCAAGCCCGCCGACGCCGAGGAGGCGACGGCCCGCTGGAAGGAGATGCGGGGCAGGGCCGGGGTGCTGCAGACGGGCCACTGCGTGATCGACACCGTCACGGGCCGCCGCGCCTCAGCGACCGCGTCCACCACCGTCCGGTTCGGCGAGCCGTCGGACGACGAGGTCGCGGCCTACGTGGCCAGCGGCGAACCGCTGCACGTGGCGGGGGCGTTCACCCTCGACGGGCGCTCGGCCCCCTTCGTCGACGGCATCGACGGCGACCCCGGAAACGTCATCGGCCTGTCGCTGCCGCTGCTGCGCCGGCTCCTCGCCGAGCTGGGGATCGAGATCACCGACCTCTGGGTCTGAGCCTCAAGGGGCCGTCCCGGCCGTCCCGAGCAGCCCGCCCGGTCGCGCAGCGGTTGCGCACCGGCCGCGTCCGACGGGCGGCTCAGGCGGTCGCGGGCCCGGCCGCGGTCACCGGCGCCTCCGGATCGGCGGGGCCCGCCGGACGGGCGGGGGTGCGCGACTCCTTGCCGTAGGCGACCAGCGGCAGGACGACCAGCGCCAGCACCCCCATCATCCACGCGAACGCGGCCCAGCCGACCAGACCGACCGTCAGGGCGCCCAGCACCCCGTGGAGCACGGCGCAGGAGATCAGCGCGACGCGGGCGAAGCGGCCCGGGGCCCGGTCGCGGACGCCGGCGAGCATCAGCAGCACCGAGCAGAGCAGCAGGAACAGGCCGCCGCCTATGCCGAGGCCCCAGGTGCCCGCGACCATCGCGTCCGGGTCGAGGCCGTCCAGTGACATGTTCTGGCCCTCGACGAACCTCGCCATGATGCCGTTCAGCACGACGATGCCGGCGGCCTCCACCAGCAGGACAAGCGAAGCCACCACGGCCACCGGTCTGCGCACCACGGCGCCCCCAACCCTCGTATACCGGAAGTACGTACGACAGCCCGCACGCTACTGACCGGTAAACGCCGGGACAAGAGATGCGGCACACCCGGCCACGACTCAAAGAATCACTGGGCCATTCGTAGGGAATCGACAAAGAAACGCTGGTGCCCGCTGACTCCTCGGACAGAGACCTTGACCACACAGGGGAGCTACTGTGCGGTGGAGGAACCCGTCGTACCTTGGTGCGGCAAGGGATTTCGCGGGTCAGCGAGCCTCGAATCACGCTCCGTGTGGGCAAGCTCACCAATGGGGACGGGTCGAAAGGCCGTGTCGGCAGTCCCTAAACTCAGCTTGTTTCAAGGAGGGAGCCATCGTGCGCAAGGTGCTCATCGCCAACCGTGGCGAAATCGCTGTCCGTGTCGCCCGTGCCTGCCGTGACGCCGGGATCGCCAGCGTAGCCGTCTACGCAGATCCGGACCGGGACGCTCTGCACGTCCGGGCGGCCGACGAAGCGTTCGCCCTGGGCGGTGACACCCCGGCCGCCAGCTATCTGGACATGGCCAAGGTGCTGCAGGCCGCAGCCGATTCGGGAGCGGACGCCGTCCACCCCGGATACGGCTTCCTGTCCGAGAACGCCGAGTTCGCCCAGGCCGTCATCGACGCCGGGCTGACCTGGATCGGACCGCCCCCGCACGCCATCCGCGACCTCGGCGACAAGGTGGCGGCCCGCCACATCGCCCAGCGCGCCGGAGCCCCGCTGGTCGCGGGCACCCCCGACCCGGTCTCGGGCGCCGACGAGGTCGTCGCGTTCGCCCGGGAGCACGGCCTGCCCATCGCGATCAAGGCCGCCTTCGGCGGCGGCGGCCGCGGTCTCAAGGTCGCCCGCACCCTCGAAGAGGTGCCGGAGCTCTACGACTCCGCCGTCCGCGAGGCCGTGGCGGCCTTCGGCCGCGGCGAGTGCTTCGTGGAGCGCTACCTCGACAAGCCGCGCCACGTCGAGACCCAGTGCCTCGCCGACAAGCACGGCAACGTCGTCGTCGTCTCCACCCGCGACTGCTCCCTCCAGCGCCGCCACCAGAAGCTGGTCGAGGAGGCCCCGGCCCCGTTCCTGACGGCCGAGCAGAACGCCGAGCTCTACGCGGCGTCCAAGGCCATCCTCAAGGAGGCCGGCTACGAGGGCGCCGGCACGGTCGAGTTCCTGGTCGGCACGGACGGCACGATCTCCTTCCTGGAGGTCAACACCCGCCTCCAGGTCGAGCACCCGGTCACCGAAGAGGTCACCGGCATCGACCTGGTGCGCGAGATGTTCCGCATCGCCGACGGCGAGGAGCTGGGGTACGACGACCCGGCCGTGCGCGGTCACTCCTTCGAGTTCCGCATCAACGGCGAGGACCCGGGCCGCGGCTTCCTGCCCGCCCCCGGCACCGTCACCTCGTTCCGTCCGCCGACCGGTCCCGGCGTCCGCCTGGACGCGGGCGTCGAGTCCGGCTCGGTCATCGGCCCGGCCTGGGACTCGCTGCTCGCCAAGCTGGTCATCACCGGCGCCACCCGTGAGCAGGCGCTCCAGCGC
This sequence comes from Streptomyces genisteinicus, assembly GCF_014489615.1. Lineage (GTDB taxonomy): Bacteria > Actinomycetota > Actinomycetes > Streptomycetales > Streptomycetaceae > Streptomyces > Streptomyces genisteinicus. The sequence continues at coordinate 4,536,078 of NZ_CP060825.1, read as the reverse complement.
GCCGCCCGCGCGCTCGCCGAGTTCGAGGTCGAGGGCATGGCCACCGCCATCCCGTTCCACCGCGCGGTCGTCGCCGACCCGGCCTTCACCGCCGACCCGTTCCGGGTGCACACCCGCTGGATCGAGACCGAGTTCGTCAACGAGATCAAGCCGTTCACGGTCCCGGGTGAGGCGGACGAGGACGAGTCCGGCCGCGAGACCATCGTGGTCGAGGTCGGCGGCAAGCGCCTGGAGGTCTCCCTCCCCTCGTCCCTCGGCATGACGCTCGCCCGCACCGGCCTCGCCGCCGGCGCGAAGCCCAAGCGCCGGGCCGCGAAGAAGTCCTCCTCCGCCGCGTCCGGCGACACCCTCGCCTCCCCGATGCAGGGCACCATCGTCAAGGTGGCCGTCGAGGAGGGCCAGGAGGTCAAGGAGGGCGACCTGATCGTCGTCCTGGAGGCCATGAAGATGGAGCAGCCGCTCAACGCGCACCGCTCCGGCACCGTCAAGGGGCTCTCCGCCGAGGTCGGCGCGTCCCTGACGTCGGGCGCGACGATCTGCGAGATCAAGGACTGACCCGTACCGCCGCAGGGCCCCGGTGCACACGCACCGGGGCCCTGCGGCGTACCCGGCCCGGGGCACCGGCAGCCGCCCGGCCTGCCGGTCGCCCGGGTGCGGCATCCTTGACGTGTGACGGAGACCAGGCCGAAGCGCGCCGACGCGCGGCGCAACTACGAGCGACTGCTCACCGAGGCGCGCGCCGTGTTCGCGGCGCGCGGCACCGACGCGTCGCTGGAGGAGATCGCGCGCCGCTCCGGTGTGGGCATCGGCACCCTGTACCGCCACTTCCCCAACCGCCACGCGATGATGAGCGCCGTCTTCCAGGACGCCCTGGCCGAGCTGCTGGAACGCTCGCGGCAACTGGCCGGGGCCGAGCAGCCCTGCGGCGCACTGGTCGACTGGCTGCGCGCGGTCGTCGCCCACGCGGGCGAGTACCGCGGTCTGGCCACGGCGCTGATGTCGGGCACGGCGGACGACAGTTCGGCGATGGCCTCGTGCAGCATCACCCTGCGCGAGGCGGGCGAGGGCCTGCTGCGGCGCGCCCAGCAAAGCGGCTCGGTACGGTCCGACGTGTCCATCGGCGACCTGATGCAGCTGACCAACGCGATCGCACTGGCCGCCGAACAGACGCCCGCCGACACGGAGTTGCCGGACCGGCTGCTGGCGCTGACCCTGCGGGGCCTGCGCGCGGACGGCACCGGGCCGGCCTGACGGCCCGCCTCGGGGCCGCACCCGGGCGCGCCGGCACCACGGGCAGGCTGCTCGGGCCTCGCCCGTGCGACAGGCCCAGGGCACACGGCCCAGGGCCCAGGAGGAGCCGGAAGCACCCGACACCACCGCCCACGACCGGAGCCGACCCGCGCAGCCACCGCCCGGCCCGGGGACGCACCCGCCCGCACCGGACAGGCCCACGGCACCCACCCCACGGGCTATCCACGCCATGTTCCGGCCCAGGACCGGCCCACGGCGCTTGGGTCCCGACTCACCGGACCGGGCGACGCCGCACGTCACCCCGAGTCCGCCCACGGCATGCCCGACGGTCCTGGACCGGACCGGACCCGTCCCGGGCCGCTCCGGCGCCAGGCCGGGCGGACCCCGCCCCGCCTCGCCGCGGGCCAGGCCACCCGCCCGCAGGGCCGAGCCCCCGAACCGTCGCGGTCCGCACCCGAGCGGGACGGCTCAGCGGCGCCGGAGGTCGGCGACCCGGGCCGCCGGGCGGTCGGGCAGGGCGTCCGGCGGTGGTCCGGCGCTGCGCAGCCCCGTCCGCGTACGGCGCTGACCCGGCAGCGGAACGTCGTGGCGGGCGGGGCCCGTGGGAGCCTCCGCACCGGCGACCGCGATCTGCACGCCCTGGTCGGCGAGCGCCTGGAGCTCCGTCGCGGCCCGGTCGTCGTGCACCGGCGGCTCGTCCGTCACCAGGCGGGTGATCACGTCCGTCGGCACCGTCTGGAACATGGTGTCCGTGCCGAGCTTGGTGTGGTCGGCGAGGACCACCACCTCCGCCGCGGCCTGCACCAGCGCCCGGTCCACGCTCGCCGAGAGCATGTTGGAGGTGGACAGGCCCCGCTCGGCCGTGAGGCCGCTCCCCGACAGGAACGCCCGGGAGACCCGCAGCCCCTGGAGGGACTGCTCGGCACCGCTGCCGACCAGGGCGTAGTTGGAGCCGCGCAGCGTGCCGCCGGTCATGACGACCTCGACACGGTTGGCGTGCGCCAGCGCCTGGGCGACCAGCAGCGAGTTGGTGACGACGGTCAGGCCGGGGACGCGGGCGAGCCGGCGGGCCAGCTCCTGCGTGGTGGTCCCGGCGCCGACCACGATGGCCTCGCCCTCTTCGACGAGGCCGGCGGCCAGGTCGGCGATGGCCGTCTTCTCGGCCGTGGCGGACAGGGACTTCTGCGGGAAACCGGATTCACGGGTGAATCCGCCCGGCAGGACCGCACCGCCGTGGCGGCGGTCGAGGAGTCCTTCTGCCTCCAGCGCCCGCACGTCCCGCCGTACGGTCACTTCGGAGGTCTGGACGACGCGGGCGAGCTCCCGGAGCGACACGGCTCCGTTGGCGCGCACCATTTCGAGAATCAACTGACGACGTTCTGCAGCGAACACGGAACTGACAGTAACCCCACCGCCCGTCAGTTTTCAGCTCGATGCACCGGATATCGGAAATTGCGCACTTAGGAGGCCGCCAAGTGATATGGACGGCCTCCCAGTTGATCGCATCGCGCGCGGAGTGCCCGTACTTCGCCGGGTTTCTCCTCCCGCGACGGCGGTCAGCCCTCGCCCGTGGACTTCCGGGTGTGCAGCTGACGTGCCACTTCGGCGATCGAACCCGACAGAGACGGGTACACGGTGAACGCATTCGCGATCTGTTCGACCGTCAGGTTGTTGTCGACCGCGATCGAGATGGGGTGGATGAGCTCGGACGCACGCGGGGAGACGACCACGCCGCCGACGACGATCCCGGTCCCCGGACGGCAGAAGATCTTGACGAAGCCGTCCCGGATGCCCTGCATCTTGGCGCGCGGGTTGCGCAGCAGCGGCAGCTTGACGACCCGGGCGTCGATCTTGCCCGCGTCCACGTCCGCCTGGGTGTAGCCGACGGTGGCGATCTCCGGATCGGTGAAGACGTTGGACGACACCGTCTTGAGGTTCAGCGGAGCGACCGCGTCGCCGAGGAAGTGGTACATCGCGATCCGGCCCTGCATCGCCGCGACCGACGCCAGGGCGAAGATCCCGGTGACGTCACCGGCCGCGTAGACGCCCGGCGCCGAGGTGCGCGACACCTTGTCCGTCCAGATGTGGCCCGAGTCCTTCAGCCGGACCCCGGCGTCCTCCAGCCCCATGCCCGCGGTGTTCGGGATCGCGCCGACCGCCATCAGGCAGTGGGAGCCGGAGATGACCCGGCCGTCGGCGAGGGTGACCTCCACACGGTCCCCGACCCGCTTCGCGGACTCCGCCCGGGAGCGCGCCATCACGTTCATCCCGCGCCGGCGGAACACGTCCTCCAGCACCGCCGCCGCGTCCGGGTCCTCGCCCGGCAGCACGCGGTCGCGGGAGGAGACCAGCGTGACCCGCGAGCCGAGGGCCTGGTAGGCGCCCGCGAACTCGGCACCCGTGACACCGGAGCCGACCACGATGAGCTCCTCGGGGAGCTCGGTGAGGTCGTAGACCTGGGTCCAGTTCAGGATGCGCTCCCCGTCGGGCTGCGCGTCCGGGATCTCGCGGGGGTGGCCGCCGGTCGCGATCAGCACGGCGTCCGCGGTGAGCGTCTCCTCGGTGCCGTCGCCGGCCCGCACGATCACCTTGCGGGAGCCGTCCACGGACTGCTGCCCGTCCAGCCGGCCGCGGCCGCGCATGACGCGGGCGCCGGCCCGGGTGACGGAGGCGGTGATGTCGTGCGACTGGGCGAGCGCCAGACGCTTCACCCGGCGGTTGACCTTGCCCAGGTCGACGCCGACGACGCGGGCCGCCTGCTCGATGTGCGGGGTGTCGTCGGCCACGATGATCCCGAGCTCCTCGTAGGAGGAGTCGAAGGTCGTCATGACCTCGGCCGTGGCGATCAGGGTCTTCGACGGCACGCAGTCGGTCAGCACCGACGCACCGCCCAGACCGTCGCAGTCGACGACGGTCACCTCCGCACCGAGCTGGGCGGCCACCAGGGCCGCCTCGTATCCGCCGGGTCCGCCGCCGATGATCACGATCCGGGTCACTGAAAAGTCCGCCTCGCATTGTCGATCCCGGCCCGCCTGCCCGCTCCGCCGGGGGTCCGGGGAGGTCCCCGGGGGAATGCAGTACGTACTTCATTGTCCCGCACCGGGCGGGCGTTCTCGCCCCCGGGGCGGCAATGCGCGCGGGCCGCCCGCCGGGGCGGCCCCGCTCCGGCGTGTCCGCGCACCCGCCCCGCGCTCCCGTACCCTCGATCCCATGTCGCTCTACGCCGCGTACGCCGGCAACCTCGACGCGCGGCTGATGACCCGCCGCGCACCGCACTCCCCGCTGCGCAGCACGGGCTGGCTGAACGGCTGGCGCCTGACCTTCGGCGGGGAGCAGATGGGCTGGGAGGGCGCCCTGGCCACCATCGTGGAGGCACCGCGGTCCCAGGTCTTCGTCGCGCTGTACGACATCGCGCCGATGGACGAGGACTCCATGGACCGCTGGGAGGGCGTGGGGCTCGACATCTACCGCCGGATGCGGGTGCGGGTGCACACCCTGGACGGCGAGGAGCCGGCCTGGGTGTACGTCCTCAACGCGTACGAGGGCGGCCTGCCCTCCGCCCGCTACCTGGGAGAGGTCGCGGACGCGGCGGAGTCGGCGGGCGCGCCCCACGACTACGTGATGGAGCTGCGCAAGCGCCCCTGCTGACCGCGGGCCACGGCTCCTGCTCCGGCTCGGCGGGACGCACGGCCGCCATCCGGCCGTCATTCGTCGGAAACGACAAGGCAACGATCCGAGGACCGTACGCGGCGTCATCTACGCGCGTAGGGATTCACGGGTTACCCTCATCGGCGTGAACGCATCTGTGAATCCGGACTCCCTCGGCCCTCTCGCCGACCCCCATGCCGCGGCCGACGCCGCCGCCGCGCGCCTGCGCGAGCTGACCGGCACCGGGACCCATGACGTCGCCCTGGTGATGGGCTCCGGCTGGGCTCCCGCGGTGGACGCGCTCGGCGCCCCCGAGGCCGAGTTCCCCGTCACGGATCTGCCCGGTTTTCCGCCCCCGGCCGTCGAGGGCCACGGCGGCAAGATCCGCTCCTACCGCATCGGCGACAAGCACGCCCTCGTCTTCCTGGGCCGTACGCACTTCTACGAGGGCCGCGGCGTCGCCGCCGTCGCCCACGGCGTGCGCACCGCCGTCGCCGCCGGCTGCAAGACCGTCGTGCTGACCAACGGCTGCGGCGGCCTCCGCGAAGGCATGCGGCCGGGCCAGCCGGTCCTCATCAGCGACCACATCAACCTGACGGCCGCCTCGCCGATCCTCGGCGCCAACTTCGTCGACCTGACCGACCTGTACTCCCCGCGGCTGCGGGCCCTGTGCAAGGAGGTGGACGAGACGCTGGAGGAAGGCGTGTACGTCCAGTTCCCCGGCCCGCACTACGAGACGCCCGCGGAGATCGGCATGGTCCGCGTCATGGGCGGCGACCTGGTCGGCATGTCCACCGTGCTGGAGGCCATCGCCGCCCGCGAGGCCGGCGCCGAGGTGCTCGGCATCTCCCTCGTCACCAACCTCGCCGCCGGCCTGTCGGGCGAACCGCTCAACCACGAGGAGGTCCTCCAGGCCGGCCGCGACTCGGCCGCCCGGATGGGCGCGCTGCTGACCCGGGTGCTGGAGCGCATCTGACCCCCGGCGTCCGGCGGCCGGACGCCACCACGACGACCATCCTGACGACCACCACGAGAGGCGGACCAACCGTGCAGCAGGACGTCATCACGCGGGCCGAGGCATGGCTCGCGGAGGACCCCGACCCGGAGACCCGCGCCGAGCTCGCCGCACTCCTCCGCGCCCGGGACCTCGACGCGCTCGGTGAACGGTTCGCCGGAACGCTCCAGTTCGGCACCGCCGGCCTGCGCGGCGAACTGGGCGCCGGCCCGATGCGGATGAACCGGGTGGTCGTCATCCGCGCCGCCGCCGGCCTCGCCGCCTACCTCAAGGCCAAGGGCCGCGGCGACGGACTGGTGGTCGTCGGGTACGACGCCCGCCACAAGTCGGCCGACTTCGCCCGCGACACCGCCGCCGTGATGACCGCCGCCGGACTCCGGGCCGCCGTCCTGCCCCGCCCGCTGCCCACCCCGGTCCTCGCCTTCGCCATAAGGCACCTCGGCGCCGTCGCCGGAGTCGAGGTGACCGCCAGCCACAACCCGCCGCGCGACAACGGCTACAAGGTCTACCTCGGCGACGGCTCCCAGATCGTGCCCCCCGCCGACCGCGAGATCGCCGACGCCATCGACGCCATCGCGAGCATCGACGACGTCCCCCGCGCCGACGACGGCTGGCGGACCCTCGGCGACGAGGTGCTCCGCGCCTACCTGGAGCGCACCGACGCCGTGCTCTCCCCCCACTCCCCCCGCTCCGCGCGCGTCGTCTACACCGCGATGCACGGCGTCGGCCGCGAGGTGCTGACCGCCGCCTTCGCCCGCGCCGGCTTCCCGCCGCCCGCCCTCGTGGCCGAACAGGCCGACCCCGACCCGGAGTTCCCCACCGTCGCGTTCCCCAACCCGGAGGAACCCGGCGCCATGGACCTCGCCTTCGAGGCAGCGCGGGCCGTCGCACCCGACGTGGTGATCGCCAACGACCCCGACGCGGACCGCTGCGCCGTCGCCGTACCGGACGCCTCCGCCGAAGGCGGCTGGCGCATGCTCCGCGGCGACGAGGTCGGCGCACTGCTCGCCGCCCACCTCGTCCGCAAGGACGCGTCGGGCGTCTTCGCCGCCTCGATCGTCTCCTCCTCCCTGCTCGGCCGCATCGCCGCCGCCGCGGGCCTCCCCCACGAGGAGACCCTCACCGGCTTCAAGTGGATCGCCCGCGTGGAAGGGCTGCGCTACGGGTACGAGGAGGCGCTCGGCTACTGCGTCGACCCCGCCGGCGTCCGCGACAAGGACGGCATCACCGCGGCGCTGCTCGTCGCGGAACTCGTCTCCGAGCTCAAGGAGCAGGGCCGCACCCTCACGGACCTCCTCGACGAACTGGCCGTCGAGCACGGCCTGCACGCGACCGACCAGCTCTCCGTGCGGGTCGAGGACCTCACCGTCATCGCCGACGCCATGCGCACCCTGCGCGAGACCCCGCCGACGGCCCTGGCGGGCCTGCGGGTCGCCGCCGCGGAGGACCTCGCCGAAGGCTCGGCGAAGCTGCCCCCGACGGACGGCCTGCGGTACGCCCTGGACGGTGAGTACACCGCCCGCGTGATCGTCCGCCCGAGCGGCACGGAGCCCAAGCTCAAGTGCTACCTGGAGGTCGTCGTCCCCGTCCCCTCCCCCTCCGCGCTCAGCGCCGCGCGGGATGCGGCGAAGGGGGTTCTGGAGGCCCTGAAGCACGACCTCTCCGAGGCGATGGGGCTCTGACACGGGGGTGTCCTTGCCGGACGGGGGGCGGTTTCCGCGGGGGCGGGCGTTGCGCTCGGGTGCGGGTCGGTTTGTGGCGCACCCACGCTGCGCGCGGGGTGTCCTTGCCGGACGGGGTGGTTCGGTGCGGGTGTGTGGGTGGCGCACCCACGCTGCGCGCGGGTTGTCCTCAAACGCCGGACAGGCTTTGTTGCCCGGTCGGGCATGTGTGCTGTGTGCAGGCGGGGGTGGTGCACCCCCGCTCCGCGCGGGTGTCCTCAAACGCCGGACAGGCTTGAGTTGCCCGAACCGGGTCCGCACCGCAGGACGAACGTTGCGGGTCCCTCCGGAGGCTAGAGCGCCCGCTCGCCCCAATATGACTGCCCCTAACTCGACGACCGTCGGGCGCTTACGCCTCCTGCGCGCCCCGTGTCCGCGGCGAACGCACCGGCCGGACGAGGGGAGGGAGCATGTTCGGCTGCGGGTGGGGGGTGCAGGGGGCCGTCCGAGACCGGGGACGCGGCACGAGGCGATGTGGGCGCCCGCCCGTACATCTTCGCGTCCGGCAAGGACACCTCGCGCCCAGTGGAGGTGGGAAAGCCAGCCCGTCCGTCCCCCAGGCCGTGCCGCGACCACCGGCCCGGACACGCACACACAGCAAGAGATACGCACGACCACCGGGCCCGCGGACGAAGAGACAGCCCCCACACCGGCGGGCCGGTACGTTCCACGCGGACACGGGGCGCGCAGGAGGCGTAAGCGGCCGACGGTCCTCCGGCTAGGGCGAGTCAAGTCTGGGGCGAGCGGGCGCTCTAGCCTCCGGAGGGACCCGCAACTCCCACTCCACGCACCGGACCAGCGCCGTGCAACCCAAGCCCGTCCGGCGCTTGAGGACACCCGCGCGCAGCGGGGGTGCACCACCCCCGCCCGCACGCAGGGCGCAAGCCCAACCACGCAACAAAGCCCGTCCGGCGTCTGAGGACAACCCGCGCGCAGCGTGGGTGCGCCACAAACCAACCCGCACCCAAACGTGCACCCGCACCCGCGGACACCGCAACGCCCCCGAACAAGAGCGCCCCGCGCGAAAACGCGCTACAGCGCCACCAGCACCAGCAGCAGCACCGCGCCCGTGGCCAGGGGGGCCAGGAGTTCGACGGCCCAGCGGGAGGACTCCTCGCCCTGGGGCCCGGGCTTCGCCCCGAGCCTCTCCGCCGTGGCGCGGAGTTCCGCGATCGTGCGGTCCGCCGGGGCCATGCGCGCCTCGTCGTCGGAGACGTCCGCCGAGACGGACGTCCGCCCGTGGGGGTCGTCCGTGGCACGCTGCATCTGGCGCCGGGCGGCCCGCTTGCGCTGCCGCAGCGACACGGGGATGGCCCAGAGCTGGTACTTGGCGCCGGACCGTGTGAGGAGCTCGCTGGAGTAGCCGGCCCGGACGTCCGCGACGGCCCCCCACGGCACGGTGACCGTGCGGAACGGGTTGCGGATCCGCAGACGCTCGTCGTTGACGTACACCGCCGGCCGGAAGGTGAAGGCGACGATCAGGGGGACGGCGAAGAGCGCGGCGGCGAGCGCCAGCCACGGCGTCCGCCCCTCCCCGCGGATCAGCGCGTCGACGACGATCCAGGCGATGATCGCGATGAGCAGGCCGCCGCCGGCCATGGCTGCGGGCGACCGGAAGACCCGGTCGGCGTACGTGGGCTCGGCGGGCGGCTCGGAACTCGTCATGGGTTCGATTCTGCCGCACGCCGCGTCGCCGCCCTCCGACCGGACCACCGCGCCGCACCCGGGCCCGCCCTCGCGCCGGCCCCCCGCGAGCCGCACGGCGAGGACCCGGCCAGGCGGACCGCGCCCGGGCGTGCCCCCGCCCGATCCCCGCGCCCCCGCGCGAGTCCCCCCTGTACAGGTCGCTACGCGCGTAGATATGCTCCTCTGGTGACCATGCCCACCAATGCACCAGCACTCTCCGACGTGACCGCGTCCGACGGTGCGCTGCGCCGCTTCCTGCACGGGCTGCCCGGCGTCGACGCCGTCGGCCTGGAAGCGCGCGCCGCCTCCCTCGGCACCCGTTCGATCAAGACCACGGCGAAGGCGTACGCCATCGATCTGGCCATCTCGATGATCGACCTCACGACGCTCGAAGGCGCGGACACCCCGGGCAAGGTCCGGGCGCTCGCCGCCAAGGCCGTCAACCCCGATCCGACCGACCGTTCGACGCCGAGAACCGCCGCGGTCTGCGTCTACCCCGACATGGTGGCGACCGCCAAGGCCGCGCTCGGGGACTCCGGCGTCAAGGTCGCCTCCGTGGCGACCGCCTTCCCCGCGGGCCGGGCCGCCCTCGACGTGAAGCTCGCCGACGTGGCGGACGCCGTGGCCGCGGGCGCGGACGAGATCGACATGGTGATCGACCGCGGCGCCTTCCTGGCCGGGAAGTACATGAAGGTGTACGAGGAGATCCGCGCGGTCAGGGAGGCCTGCGGAGCCGCCCGGCTCAAGGTCATCTTCGAGACCGGCGAGCTCTCCACGTACGACAACATCCACCGTGCCTCGTGGATCGGCATGATGGCGGGCGCGGACTTCATCAAGACGTCGACCGGCAAGGTCGCGGTGAACGCCACCCCGGCGAACACCCTGCTCATGCTGGAGGCCGTGCGCGACTTCCGGGAGCAGACTGGAGTGCAGGTGGGCGTCAAGCCCGCCGGCGGGATCCGCACCTCCAAGGACGCGATCAAGTTCCTCGTCCTGGTGAACGAGACCGCCGGCGAGGACTGGCTGGACAACCACTGGTTCCGCTTCGGCGCGTCGAGTCTCCTCAACGACCTGCTGATGCAGCGGCAGAAGCTCGCCACCGGCCGCTACTCCGGCCCCGACTACGTGACAGTGGACTGATCATCATGGGTTCCGTATTCGAGTACGCACCGGCCCCCGAGTCGCGGTCGGTCGTCGACATCGCCCCGTCGTACGGGCTGTTCATCGACGGCGAGTTCACCGACGCCGCGGAGGGCAAGGTCTTCAAGACCGTCTCGCCGTCCAGCGAGGAGGTGCTCGCCGAGGTCGCGCGGGCCGGCGAGGCCGACGTGGAGCGGGCGGTGAAGGCTGCCCGCAAGGCGTTCGAGAAGTGGTCGGCGCTGCCCGGCGCCGAGCGCGCCAAGTACCTGTTCCGGATCGCGCGGATCATCCAGGAGCGCAGCCGTGAGCTGGCGGTCCTGGAGACGCTGGACAACGGCAAGCCGATCAAGGAGACCCGCGACGCGGACCTCCCGCTGGTCGCGGCGCACTTCTTCTACTACGCGGGCTGGGCCGACAAGCTGGACCACGCCGGTTACGGCCCCGCCCCGCGGCCGCTCGGTGTCGCGGGCCAGGTCATCCCGTGGAACTTCCCGCTGCTGATGCTGGCGTGGAAGATCGCCCCGGCGCTGGCGACGGGCAACACCGTCGTGCTGAAGCCGGCCGAGACGACCCCGCTGTCCGCGCTCTTCTTCGCCGACATCTGCCGGCAGGCCGGGCTCCCCAGGGGTGTCGTGAACATCCTCACGGGCTACGGGGACACCGGCGCGGCCCTCGTCGGGCACCCGGACGTGGACAAGGTCGCGTTCACCGGCTCCACGGCGGTCGGCAGGGCCATCGCCCGGCAGGTCGCGGGCACGCACAAGAAGGTCACCCTGGAGCTGGGCGGCAAGGGCGCCAACATCGTCTTCGACGACGCCCCGATCGACCAGGCCGTCGAGGGCATCGTCAACGGGATCTTCTTCAACCAGGGCCAGGTCTGCTGCGCGGGCTCGCGGCTGCTGGTGCAGGAGTCGGTCCAGGACGAGCTGCTGGAGTCGCTGAAGCGCCGGCTGTCCACACTGCGCCTCGGCGACCCGCTGGACAAGAACACGGACATCGGGGCGATCAACTCCGAGGAGCAGCTGTCCCGTATCACCGCGCTGGTGGAGGCGGGCGAGGCGGAGGGCGCCGAGCGCTGGTCGCCCGCGTGCGAGCTGCCGGCGGCCGGGTACTGGTTCGCGCCGACGCTGTTCACCGGCGTCACGCAGGCGCACACGGTGGCGCGGGACGAGATCTTCGGCCCGGTGCTGTCGGTGCTGACGTTCCGCACGCCGGACGAGGCCGTCGCCAAGGCGAACAACAGCCAGTACGGGCTGTCGGCCGGCATCTGGACGGAGAAGGGCTCGCGCATCCTCGCGGTCGCGAACAAGCTCCGCGCGGGTGTGGTGTGGGCCAACACGTTCAACAAGTTCGACCCGACCTCGCCCTTCGGCGGCTACAAGGAGTCGGGCTTCGGCCGCGAGGGCGGCCGTCACGGTCTGGAGGCCTACCTCGATGTCTGAGCCGATGCGCCTGAGCGTCTTCAAGACCTACAAGCTGTACGTCGGGGGCAAGTTCCCCCGCTCCGAGAGCGGCCGGGTGTACGAGGTGACCGACTCCAAGAAGGGCGCGTGGCTCGCGAACGCGCCGCTCTCCTCCCGCAAGGACGCCCGTGACGCCGTCGTGGCCGCGCGCAAGGCGTTCGGCGGCTGGTCGGGGGCGACCGCGTACAACCGCGGCCAGGTCCTCTACCGCGTCGCCGAGATGCTGGAGGGCCGCCGGGAGCAGTTCGCGCGGGAGGTCGCCGACGCCGAGGGCCTGTCGAAGTCGAAGGCGGCCGGTGTCGTCGACGCGGCGATCGACCGCTGGGTCTGGTACGCGGGATGGACGGACAAGATCGCCCAGGTCGTGGGCGGGGCGAACCCGGTCGCGGGTCCGTACTTCAACCTGTCCACGCCGGAGCCGACGGGCGTGGTGACGGTGCTGGCGCCGCAGGAGTCCTCGCTCCTCGGCCTGGTCTCGGTCGTCGCCCCGGTCATCGCGACCGGCAACACGGCGGTGGTGATCGCCTCCGAGAGGGCGCCGCTGCCGGCCCTGTCGCTGGGCGAGGTGCTGGCCACCTCCGACGTGCCGGGCGGCGTGGTCAACGTGCTCTCCGGGCGTACGGCGGAGATCGCCGCCCCGCTCGCCGCGCACCAGGACGTCAACGGCATCGACCTGACCGGCGCCGACGAGGTGCTGGCGAAGGAACTGGAGGCGGCCGCCGCGGAGAACCTCAAGCGCGTCCTGCGTCCACAGGCTGTGGATTTCTCGGCCGATCCCGGCACCCGGCGTCTGACGGCGTTCCTGGAGACCAAGACGGTGTGGCACCCGACCGGCTCGCTCGGCGCGTCCGGTTCCGCGTACTGACCGGCTCCGCGGGCTCCTCCGGACGGAGAGGAGCCCGCGGCCCGCACGGCCCCGACGGGCACCGCCCGTCGGGGCCGTGCGCCGTCCGGGGCGGAGCGTGCGGCGGGGACCGGGCACGGCCGGCCGGCTTCGCCGGCGGGCGTGTCCGGGGCGGGTCCGGCACCGCGCGGCAGCGGGCCGGTGGCACGGGCCGCCGGACCGGGTGCCCCGGAGTCGGGCGGTAGCGGCGGCTCCGGTACTGTGCGGCGTCCTTACGCCGTACATACATCTGCTCCCCGGGGGAACACATGACCGTCCAGCCGCCGTCCGGAAATCCCTTCGCCGCCCAGCCCGGCCAGCCGGCGCAGCCCGCGCCGGGCAACCCGTACGCCGCTGTCCCGCCGCAGACGTCGGGCAATCCGTTCGCGCAGGGGCAGCCCCAGGGACAGCCGCAGGGACGGCCGCAGACGTCCGGCAACCCGTTCGCCCAGGGGCAGCCCCAGGGACAGCCGCAGAACTCCGGCAACCCCTTCGCGCCCGGGGCGCCGCAGGGCGGCCCGGGCGGCATGCCGGGCGGCTGCCAGTTCTGCGGCAGCGTCCCCGCGGCCGAGGCCACGGTCCGTGCCCGCCAGGGCATGATCATCGCCAACCGGACCCAGAAGGTGGAGGGTCACTTCTGCCGCTCCTGCGGCATGGCCGTCCACCGTGAGCTGAGCGCGAAGACGCTGCTCCAGGGCTGGTGGAGCGTCCAGTCGTTCCTGCTCACACCGTTCACCCTGATCGGCAACCTGAGCGCCCGCGGCAAGTTCAGGAAGCTCGCCGAGCCGTCGGGCGGCTTCCAGCAGCCGATGGTCCCGGGCAAGCCGATCATGCGCCGCGCCGCGGCCGTCGGCGTCCTGATCCCGCTGGCGCTGGCCGGAGCCGTCGTGACCGCCGTCGTCATGGACGACAGCGCCGGCACCGCGAGCGCGGGCGACTGCGTGCGCAACAACGGCACCACCATCAGCCCGGACATCGCGGTGGTCGAATGCGGCTCGGCCGAGGCGCAGTTCAAGGTGGCCGAGCGCCACGACGGCACCGCGCAGTGCGACCGCAACCGCTACTCCGAGTACCGCGAGTACGGCGGCAGCAGCGACTTCACCCTCTGCCTGGAGCCGCTGCCGTAGCCCGCTGTGCGCGGGGCGGCGGGCGGAGACGTCCGCCGCCCCGCGCACCGGACCGGCTCAGGGCAGCAGCCCCTGGGCCACGGGCCCGGCCACCGGCAGGTCCTCCAGGGCCTGGCCGCGGGTGATGTTGTCCGTGACCAGGGCGGTGCTCACCGGCTGGAAGTCGGCGACCTGCGTGCCCACCGCGTTGTCCAGCGGATCCACTCCGGTGTTGGCCAGCGGGTGCAGCTGGAGGCTCTTGAGCTCGCCGACCCCCGCCACGGAGTTGGCGGCGAGTCCCGTCGCCGCCCCCAGCGGCACGGCGCCGAGCACGGACTCGGCGCCGACCGGCGCCGGTGCGGCCTGCGCCGAGGCGGCGCCCGCGCCGAGCGCCGCGCCCGCCGCGGCGACGGTCAGGCCGGCGCGCAGCAGTGTGCCGCGCCGGGGGGAGGGAGCTGCGTGTCGGGCCATGGTCTGTCCTTCTCTGGGATCTGGGGACGGTGGGCTGCGGACGGCGCCGCGGACCGGTGACGGCGGGAGCACGGAACGCGGATGTGACGCGATGCTCGGCACCGACCCCCTCCTCGGGGGTCCCACAGCGGCGTCCATGCGTCAGACTTGTCTCCCGTGAGTTCCCAACCCATCCCGACCCGCGTCGTGCTGCTCGCGGGCCCTTCCGGTTCCGGAAAGTCGTCCCTCGCCGCCCGCACCGGACTTCCGGTCCTGCGCCTGGACGACTTCTACAAGGAGGCCAACGACCCGACGCTCCCCCAGGTGACGGGCAGCGCCGACATCGACTGGGACTCACCCGCGTCCTGGGACGCCGACGCGGCGGTCGCCGCGATCGCCGAGCTGTGCGGGACCGGGCGCACCGCGGTGCCCGTGTACGACATCGCCACCAGCTCCCGGGTGGGCCGCGACACGTTCGACATCGCGCGCACCCCGCTGTTCGTCGCCGAGGGCATCTTCGCCGCCGACATCGTGCGCCGCTGCCAGGAGCTGGGCGTCCTCGCGGACGCGCTCTGCCTGCGGGGCCGTCCGGCGACGACGTTCCGCCGGCGGCTGGCGCGGGACATGCGCGAGGGCCGCAAGTCGGTCCCGTTCCTGCTGCGACGCGGCTGGCGGCTGATGCGGGCGGAGCGCGGAATCGTCGCCCGCCAGGCGGAGCTGGGCGCCCATCCGTGCGGCGCGGCCGAGGCGCTGGGCCGGCTCGCGGACGCGGCGGCGGGCCGCTGCCGGGTGCCCGCCGCGCGCCAGGCGGCCTGAGCGGCGGACCGTCCGGCCCGGACGGCGCCCCGGCCCCGGGCACGGAAGCGGGGCCGGACAGAACCCCCCGGTCTGTCCGGCCCCGCTCTCCCCCGTGGATCCCCGTGTCCCCCGTGGATCCCTGCCGCCGCCTCCCCCGACGCGACGGGCCGTGCGTCCCCCGTGTTTCCCCCCGGACCCCCGTGGGTCCCCTCCCCGTTCCGCCGCCTCCCCCGACGCGGCGGTCGTGCCCTCAGGCCACCAGCTCGCCGAAGGACTCCTCCTCGTCACGGCCGAAGCTGAGGACCTCGTCCTCGCGCAGCCGGCGGAGGGACCGCCAGATGCTCGACTTCACCGTGCCGACACTGATGTCCAGGATGTCCGCGATCTCCGGGTCGGTGCGGCCCTCGTAGTACCGCAGGACCAGCATCGTGCGCTGGAGTTCGGGGAGCCTGGCGAGCGCCTGCCACAGGACCGCGCGCAGTTCGGTGCCCCGCATCGCGTCGGTGTCGCCTGCCGTCTCCGGCAGCTCCTCCGTGGGGTACTCGTTGAGCTTGCGCCGGCGCCAGGCGCTGATGTGCAGGTTGGTCATGGTGCGGCGCAGGTAGCCGCCGACCGCCGCCTTGTCGCTGATCCGGTCCCAGGCGCGGTAGGTCGAGAACAGTGCGCTCTGGAGCAGGTCCTCGGCCTCGTAGCGGTCACCGGTCAGGTGGTAGGCCGTGGCGTACAGGGAGGCGCGGCGTTCGCGGACGTAGGCGGTGAACTCCGCCTCCGACAGGGAGGCGGTGCCCCCCGCGGCCTCTTCGTACGCCGTCGGGCCGGTCCCCGTCGCGGTGTCCACGACCGCCATGTACGGCGCCTTGTGCTGGCGCCCGGCGCCGCGAACGCACCCCCGTCCGGTCACGGCGCCGGACTTCTCCGGTCCCCTCACGACGTCGTGGAGACGCGTGACAACTGCGCTTGAGGCCGTGCTGTGCAGTGCGTTCATCTCGCGCCCCCCGTCGAGTGGAGTCCGGTCGTTCCGTGTGATGAGAACTCTGCCAAGGCACTTTCATCGGGGTGTCCCCCGATTGTCACAGGCCCGTCACAGAGGTCTTCGCAAGCGGTGATGCTCCGGGGGAGTCGTCGCCGCGCGGCCCATGGGCCAGAATGGGCCCGTGCCTTTCCTGTTGCTGATCGAGGACGACGACGCCATCCGCACGGCTCTCGAACTCTCCCTGTCCCGCCAGGGCCACCGCGTGGCCACCGCGGCGACGGGGGAGGACGGTCTCCAGCTGCTGCGCGAGCAGCGGCCGGATCTGGTCGTGCTGGACGTGATGCTGCCCGGTATCGACGGCTTCGAGGTGTGCCGCCGCATCAGGCGCACCGATCAGCTGCCGATCATCCTGCTGACCGCCCGGAGCGACGACATCGACGTCGTCGTCGGACTCGAGTCCGGCGCCGACGACTACGTCGTCAAGCCGGTGCAGGGGCGGGTGCTGGACGCGCGCATCCGTGCCGTACTGCGCCGCGGCGAGCGGGAGTCGACCGACTCGGCGACCTTCGGCTCGCTGGTCATCGACCGGTCCGCGATGACCGTCACCAAGAACGGCGACGACCTCCAGCTGACCCCGACCGAGCTGCGGCTGCTGCTGGAGCTCAGCCGGCGGCCCGGACAGGCCCTGTCGCGGCAGCAGTTGCTGCGACTGGTGTGGGAGCACGACTACCTGGGCGACTCGCGCCTGGTGGACGCGTGCGTGCAGCGGCTGCGGGCCAAGGTGGAGGACGTGCCGTCCTCGCCGACCCTGATCCGCACGGTCCGCGGCGTCGGCTACCGGCTGGACGTACCGCAGTGATCCACGGGCACGCCGTCATCCCCTTCCGTCCGGTGCGCGGGACCGCCGGGTGAGCGGTTCCCCGGGGCGCGGCATACTCGCCGGCCTCCGTCTGACGAGTCTGCGGCTGCGTCTCGTCGTCGTCTTCGCCCTGGTGGCGCTGACGGCGGCGGTCTCGGCCTCCGGCATCGCCTACTGGCTCAACCGCGAGGCGGTGCTCACCCGCACCCAGGACGCGGCACTCGACGACTTCCGGCGGGAGATGCAGAACCGGGCCGCGGCCCTGCCGCTGCGCCCCACCCAGGCCGAACTGCAGAACGCCGCCGAGCAGATGGCCGCCGGCGGGGACTACAGCGTGGTGCTGATCGGGGAGCGCGACGAGGGCAAGCCGATCACCGGGGTGTCCGACCGGGACGACTTCACCGTGGAGGACGTGCCCCAGTCGCTGCGCGACGCGGTCGACGACCGGCTGGACGTCGGCGCGGGCAACTCGGCCCCGTACCACCTGTACTGGCAGCGCACCGAGCGCGGCGGCGCGCCCTATCTCGTGGGCGGCACCCGGATCGTCGGGGGCGGCCCGACCGGCTATCTGCTGAAGTCGCTCGGCCAGGAGCGCGAGGACCTCGCCTCGCTGGGCTGGTCGCTGGCGATCGCCACCCTGCTCGCGCTGATCGGCTCCGCGCTCCTCGCCCAGGCGGCGGCCGGCACCGTGCTGAAGCCGGTGCACCGGCTCGGCGAGGCTGCC
Source organism: Streptomyces genisteinicus (assembly GCF_014489615.1). Lineage (GTDB taxonomy): Bacteria > Actinomycetota > Actinomycetes > Streptomycetales > Streptomycetaceae > Streptomyces > Streptomyces genisteinicus. The sequence continues at coordinate 4,518,361 of NZ_CP060825.1, read as the reverse complement.
CGGCGCCTCGGCGAGGGGAAGCTCGACACCCGGCTGCGGGTCTCGGGCACCGACGAACTGGCCGAACTGGCACGCACGTTCAACAAGACGGCCGAGTCGCTGGAGAAGAAGGTCGCGGACATGAGCGCGCGGGAGGAGTCGAGCCGGCGTTTCGTCGCCGACATGTCCCACGAGCTGCGCACCCCGCTGACGGCGCTGACCGCGGTCACCGAGGTGCTGGAGGACGAGGCCGACTCCCTCGACCCGATGATCGCGCCCGCGGTGAACCTCGTGGTGAGCGAGACCCGCCGGCTGTACGACCTCGTGGAGAACCTGATGGAGGTCACCCGCTTCGACGCGGGCACCGCACGGCTCGTCCTGGACACCGTGGACGTCGCCGACCAGGTCACCGCGTGCATCGACGCCCGCGCGTGGCTGGACGCGGTCGAGCTGGACGCCGAGCGCGGCATCATGGCCCGCCTGGACCCGCGGCGGCTCGACGTCATCCTCGCCAACCTCATCGGCAACGCCCTCAAGCACGGCGGCTCCCCGGTGCGGGTCTCGGTGCGGCCCGGCGACACCGAGCTGCTGATCGAGGTGCGCGACCACGGGCCGGGCATCCCCGAGGAAGTCCTTCCGCACGTCTTCGACCGCTTCTACAAGGCGAGCGCCTCACGCCCGCGGTCGGAGGGCAGCGGTCTCGGACTGTCGATCGCCATGGAGAACGCCCACATCCACGGCGGCGACATCACCGCCGCCAACTCCCCCGACGGCGACGGCGCCGTCTTCGTGCTGCGTCTCCCCCACGACGGATCGGCGGCCGCGGACTGCGAGGCCGCGGCACCGGGCGGCACCGGCCCCGGCCGGGACGACGCCCCCGGCGAGGCGGACACGGCACACGGAGCGGAGGGGCCGCGGTGATACGCATCCGGTACCGGGGCGCCGTCCCCGCCGCGCTGCTCCTGGCCGGCCTGACGCTGGCGGGCTGCGGAATCCGGCCGACCCAGGTCCCGGTCGACGCGGGCCCCGCGCCGTCCCGGGTCCCGTGCGAGGTGTCCGCCGGCGAGGTCGTGCCGCAGGCGGGCCGGACCGCGGTCCCGGTGCAGGTGTACCTGGTGTGCGCCTCGCAGCTGGTGGCCGTCGACCGCACGGTCGCGACGGCGGAGGACAAGGCGGCGAGCAGCCGCGTCCGGGAGGCGCAGGCCCTGGTGGACGAGCTCCAGCAGCAGCCGCTGCCCGCGGAGCACGAGGCGGGCTTCGTCACCTGGGTCCGCGGGCCCCTGGTGCTCGCGGACGCGCGGTCCGGCGACCCCGACGGCACCCTGCGGCTCAACCGCCAGCCGGAGGACCTGCCGGCCGAGGCGCTGGCACAGCTGGTGTGCACGCTGATGGAGAGCACGGCGGCGACGGACGGCACGGTGCTGCTGGGCGGCCCCGGCGACTGGGCTCCCCGCGCTTACACGTGTCCGGCCTCGGTGAAGGAGCGCCCGGAGTCCATGGTGCCCACGCCGGCGCCCGAGCCGTCGGCGGGCTGACCGGGCACGGCGGGCCCGGCGCGCCGGGTGGACAGGGCTCCCCGGAGCCGGAAGCCGCCCGGGAACCGTTCCCCGCGGTGCGGGCGTCTAGGGGGTCGTGCAGCGTCAAGGCTCGGGCGGCAGTGCCGCCATCCACTTCCGCACGGCGGGGCTCGTACTCCTCCTCGCCCACCTGGTGCTCGTCGCCTGGGTGACACTCCGTCCACGCGACGTGCTGTGGGTGACCGCGGCCAACATCGAGCCGCTCGCCGGGATCCGGGCGTCCCTCGACGCCGGGCTGGTGGAGGGGCTGCGCCACATCGGCGAGGGCCTGCTGCTCCTCGCTCCGCTCGGGGTGCTGCTGCCGCTGGCCGGCGGCCGTCTCGCCGTCTCGCCGTGGGCCTCGCTGACCCGCACGGTCGCGGCCGGGGCGCTGCTGTCGCTCGGCATCGAGCTGCTGCAGACGGCGGTGCCCGGCCAGGTGGTCGACGTCGACTCGCTGCTGCTGAACACCACGGGTGTGGCCCTCGCCCACCTCGCCGTGGTCCCCGCCTGCCGTGCCCGGCTCCGCCGCCGTCTGCTGCGGCCGAACGGCGCGCCCGGCCGCCCCGGGGGCACCCTCGGGAAGGAGACCGGGGCCATGCTCGGGGACGAGGGCGTCAGGGGTGCGACCCCGACGATTCCCAGGGTCCCGATCGCCCCGTAGAGCGACGCTTTCGACCCATGTGCGGGGCGAGGATGAAGGGGTCGGGAGCACACCGAGAGGCTCCCGGGACCCACTCGTGAAGGAGCTCACCATGGCTGCGATCACCCGTCCCCGTGAAGGCCGCATGCTCGGCGGCGTGTGCGCCGCGCTCGCCCAGCGGTTCGGCACATCGGCCACGACGGTGCGCGTCGTCTTCCTCGCCTCGTGCCTGCTGCCCGGCCCGCAGTTCCTGCTCTACGCGGCCCTGTGGTTCCTGCTGCCGTCCGGGAAGCAGGCCGCCCCCGCGTGGTGAGCCGTGCGGCGGGGCCTCGTCAGCCGGCGAGCGCCCGGCTGAGTCCGGCCAGCTGCGCGTCCACGACCTGGCGCGGGACCTCGGCGGGCTCGGCCCGCGCCAGGTCCACCGCCATGAACCGCACCACGGCGGCGCCGTCGCGGACGACCACCAGGTGCAGCGCCGTGTCGTGACCGCCGGACGTGGAGACGGTCGTCCAGCCGACGGCCTCGTCGGCGCCCCGGACGGGGAAGGGGACGCGCCGCACGGAGCCGTACGCGGCGATGCGGCCGTCGAGTGTCGCCCGGAAGCCGCCGCCGCAGACGGCGAGCGCCTTCTCGATCCCCTTCACGACCTCCTCGGCGTCGGCCGGCCGGTAGGAGCCGAGCGATGCGGACACCGCGAGGCCGAGCCGCTCCAGGGAGCCGAGGCCGCGTTCGACGGTGTGCAGGGCCCGCGGGTCGACCCGGTCCCCCATCGCATCGGCGAGCGGACGGCACTCCGGGCGGTCCGCGACCGGTCGGCCCCCGGGCACGAGGCCGTCGCCGGACAGCACCTGGAAGCCGGTCAGGTCGCCGCCGCTGAGGGCCGCGCGCTCCAGCTCCTCCCGCGTCGGCGGGAGCCCCGCGCCGGCGGGTGCGGCGGCGGCCGTACGGGCCGGCGGCTCGGCGTCGGCGCCGCCGTCTCCCCCCGCGGTGCAGGCCGGCAGGGCCAGCAGCGCACAGGCCGCGAGCAGCAGCGTCGGGACGGTCGTGTCACGCATGGCGGCGATCCTGGCACAACGCCGGGGGGCGCACACCCGGTTCGGATGCACGCCCCCCGTCGCACGGTGCCGGCGTCAGCCGCCCAGCGGACCGGGCAGACCGCCGCCGAGCTCGCCCGCCGGCAGACCGCCGAGCAGGCCGGTGACCGGAGCGGCGGCGTTGTCGCTGGAGAGCGTGTCGCCGGTGGCCTCCTGGAGGGCGCCGGGCAGCGTGGACGCCGCGCCGGTCAGCGCCTGCGGAGCGCCGGCGGGGAGCTTGCCGGCGACCTCCTGGACGGGCGCGACCTGGGAGACCGGGCCGAGCAGACCGGTCGCGTCGGGCAGCGCGGGGGCGGCCGACGCGGTGCCGGCGGCGGCAGCGGCGAACGCGGCACCGAGAGCGGCGGTACCGAGAGTCTTTGCGGACTGCTTCATCAGAGAAATTCCTCGGGGACGGAAATATGAGCGGCTCCGCAAGCTAGTCAGCTTCGCACAGCCCCCGCAAACACCGCGAAGCGGCCGGAGATTGACGTCTCCGGCCGCTTCGGGATAAAGGGCGGCCACAGGGCCGCCGGGCGCTCAGTTCCCGGTCGTGGCGGTCTGCTTGAAGAGCCAGGCCGACTTCAGTTCCGCGTATCCGGGCTTGATCACGTCATTGATCATCGCCAGGCGTTCATCGAAAGGAATGAATGCGGACTTCATCGCATTGACGGTGAACCACTGCATGTCGTCGAGCGTGTATCCGAACGCCTCGGTCAGCAGCTCGAATTCACGGCTCATGCTCGTGCCGCTCATCAGCCGGTTGTCCGTGTTGACCGTGGCCCGGAAGTGCAGCTTGCGCAGCAGACCGATGGGGTGGTCCTTGTACGAGTCGGCCGCGCCCGTCTGGAGGTTCGACGTCGGGCACATCTCCAGCGGGATCCGCTTGTCGCGCACGTACGCCGCCAGCCGGCCCAGCTTCACGGAGCCGTCCTCGGCGACCGTGATGTCGTCGATGATCCGCACACCGTGGCCGAGACGGTCCGCCCCGCACCACTGGAGCGCCTGCCAGATCGACGGCAGGCCGAACGCCTCGCCCGCGTGGATGGTGAAGTGGTTGTTCTCGCGCTTGAGGTACTCGAACGCGTCGAGGTGCCGGGTGGGCGGGAAGCCGGCCTCGGCGCCCGCGATGTCGAAACCGACGACGCCGGTGTCCCGGTGCCGGTTCGCCAGCTCGGCGATCTCCAGGGCCCGCGCGGCGTGGCGCATCGCGGTCAGCAGGGCGCCGACGCGGATGCGGTGACCGCTCTCGCGCGCCCTGCGCTCGCCTTCCCGGAAGCCCTCGTTGACCGCCTCGACGACCTCCTCCAGGGTCAGCCCGCCCTCCAGGTGCTGCTCGGGGGCGTAGCGGACCTCGGCGTAGACGACGCCGTCCTCGGCGAGGTCCTCGGCGCACTCCGCGGCGACGCGGACCAGGGCCTCACGGGTCTGCATGACGGCGCAGGTGTGCGCGAACGTCTCCAGGTAGCGTTCCAGGGAACCGGAGTCGGCCGCCTCGCGGAACCAGATGCCCAGCTTGTCGGGCTCGGTCTCGGGCAGGCCCGTGTAGCCGGTCTCCCGGGCGAGGTCGATGATCGTGCCCGGGCGCAGACCACCGTCGAGGTGGTCGTGGAGCAGCACCTTCGGGGCGCGGCGGATCTGGTCCCCGGTGGGTGAATCAAGGGTCTGGCTCGTCATCTGCGCACTCTAGCGCCTACGCGCGTAGATTGCCCACCGTCGATATGTAACAGTGACCGCGCGTACGGATGGAGTACACCTGGCCTTCTGAGAATGTTGGGCCATGGCACACCATGCGCTGCCCCGCTGGTGGGGGCGTCGGGCAGAGCCGGCGAACCCCCGTGACACGACCGTCGACCGCACGGCGCAGGGAAGCCGGGAACCCCGGCGGGCCCGGCTCGGCGGACTCCCCGCGCTCCCCGCGCTCTCCGCACTCTCCGTCCTCACCACCCGCACCCCGGGCGGCCCGTCCCGCCCCGCCGACGGCACGGATCCCGCCGTGACCGGCGTGGTCCTGCTCCTCCCCGACGGCGAGGCCGAATCGGGACGCCGGCCGTCCGCCCTCTCCTACGCCGCGATGGCCCCCCTCGGCCGCGCCCTCGCCCGGGCCGGCCGCTCCGAGGGCCTGCTCGTCCACCGCGTCCGCTACCGCACCCGCGGATGGAACGGGGCGGACGCGCACCTCGCGGCGGACGCGACCTGGGCGGCCGAGGAGGTCGTACGCCGCCACGGCGACGTGCCCCTCTGCCTCGCCGGCCACGGCATGGGCGGCCGCGCCGCCCTGCGGGCCGCCGGCCACCCGGCGGTCAACTCCGTGCTGGCACTGGCCCCCTGGCTCCCCGAGGACGACCGCACGGCCGCACCGGAACCGGTGGCCCAGCTCAACGGCCGGCGCGTGCTGATCGTGCACGGCACGAACGACCGGGCGACCGACCCGGAACTCTCCTACCGGCTCGCCGAACGCGCGAAGAAGTCCAACCGGGACACCTGCCGGTTCGAGGTCCACTCGGACGGGCACGCGCTGCGCCAGTACCAGGACGAAGTCCTGGCCCTGGCGGCGGACTTCGTGCTCGGTTCGATGTACGCCCGCCACTACGCCCGCCCCGTCGCCGACGCGCTGGCGGCTCCGCCGCCCCTGGGCCTCCGCATGCCGCTGGCGGCGGGCTTCGGCGGGCGCTGAGCGCGCGGGGGGCGTTGCCGGGGCGGGGGCGGTTTCCGCGGGTGCGGGTGCGTTGTCGTGTGCGGGTGCGTGGGTGGCGCACCCCCGCTGCGCGCGGGGGCCTTGCCGGACGGGGTGCGGGTTCCGCGGGTGCCGCGCGCTTTCGTGTGCGGGTGTGTGGGTGGCGCACCCACGCTGCGCGCGGGGGCGTTGCCGGGGCGGGGTGCGGGTTCCGCGGGTACCGCGCGCTTTCGTGTGCGGGTGTGGGGGTGGCGCACCCACGCTGCGCGCGGGTTGTCCTCAGACGCCGGACAGGCTTTGTTGCCCGGTCGGGCATGTTTGTTCTGTGCGGGCGGGGGTGGTGCACCCCCGCTGCGCGCGGGTGTCCTCAAGCGCCGGACGGGCTTGGGTTGCACGGCGCTGGTCCGGTGCGTGGAGTGGGGGTTGCGGGTCCCTCCGGAGGCTAGAGCGCCCGCTCGCCCCAGACCTACGTTGCCCTAGCCTGAGGACCGTCGGCCGCTTACGCCTCCTGCGCGCCCCGTGTCCCCGGGGAACGTACCGGCCCGCCGGTGTGGGGGCCATTTCTTCGTCCGCGGCCCCGGTGGTCGTGAGCATCTTCCGCCGCGCGTGCGTGTCCACTCGTGTGCGGAGCGGTGGTCGCGGCACGGCCTGCGGCCGTGTCCGCAATCGCGGGGCCGGGTGGCTTTCCCACCTCCGCAGGGCGCGAGGTGTCCATCCCGGACGGGCTGGCTTTCCCACCTCCGCTGCGGGCGAGGTGTCCCTCCCGGACGGGCGGTGGATGCGCACACCCATAGCCCGGTTCTCGCGCGTTTCGTCGCCGCGAGCTCGTCCCGCGTCCCCGGTCTCGGACGGCCACCTTGCACCACCCCCACTCACCCGCAGTCGGAAATGCTCCCTCTCCCCGTCCGGCCGGTGCGTTCGCCGCGGACACGGGGCGCGCAGGAGGCGTAAGCGCCCGACGGTCGTCGAGCTAGGGAGAGTCATATTGGGGCGAGCGGGCGCTCTAGCCTCCGGAGGGACCCGCAACCTCCGCTCTGCGGTGCGGACCCAGCTCGGGCAACTCAAGCCCGTCCGGCGTTTGAGGACACCCGCGCGCAGCGGGGGTGCACCACCCCCGCCCGCACAGAACACACATGCCCGACCGGGCAACAAAGCCTGTCCGGCGTCTGAGGACAACCCGCGCGCAGCGTGGGTGCGCCACCCACACACCCGCACCGAACCACCCCGTCCGGCAAGGACACCCCGTCCGGCTACGCCAACAACACCCCCCTCCGCGACAGCAGAAACCGCTTGAACGCCGCCACCGGCGGCGTGTCCGGGTGGCCGTCGAGCCATGCGAGACCGATCTCCCGGACGGCCCTCGGCGCCGTCACCGTCAGTTCGACGACGCCCGGCCGTGCCACCGCGGGCGGTGGCAGGAGGGCGACGCCGAGTCCCGCCGCCACCAGCCCGCGCAGCGTCTCCGCCTCCTCGCCCTCGAAGGCGACCCGGGGCGTGAACCCGGCCTCCGCGCACAGGTCGTCGGTGATGCGCCGCAGGCCGTACCCGGGTTCGAGGGTGACGAAGGTTTCCTCGGCGGCCTCGGCGAGGCGGACGCGTTTGCGGGAGGCGAGGCGGTGGTCGTCGGGGACGACCAGCCGCAGGCGCTGCTCGTCGAGGCGGCGGGCGACGAGGTCGGGCGCGTCGGGGACGGGGGACGTGAGGCAGAGGTCCAGCTCTCCCGCGCGGAGCCGTTCGAGCATCGCCTCGCCGTAGTTCTGGACGAGGCTGAAGCGGATGCGCGGGTGGTCCGCGCGGAAGGCACGGATGAGGGAGGGGACGGTCTCGGACCCCATGGTGTGCAGGAAGCCGAAGGCGACCCGTCCCGCGCCGGGGTCGGCGTCCGCGCGGACGGAGTCGGCGGCGCGTTCGACCTCGGTGAGGGCACGTTCGACGGAGGCGAGGAAGGTGCGGCCCGCCGGGGTGAGGGAGACCGTGCGGCCCCGCCGGGCGAAGAGGGCGACCCCGAGGTCCTCCTCCAGGCGGACGATCGCGCGGGAGAGGGTGGACTGCGGTACGCCCATCTCCTGTGCGGCGCGGGTGACGTGCTCGTGGCGGGCGACGCCGGCGAAGTAGGCGAGCCGGGGCGCCAGGCTCAGGGCGGTGTCCTCGTCGTGCGCGTCACGTTCTGTGTAACTACTGCGTGACAGCCGGTTCGCTGAGCTGTGTTCATGCACCATGGGAACGATTATGGCCATTCCATGCATTGGACGCATGAAAGACGGGGGCCTACGTTCGGGGTATGCCTTCCGCCAGTACCAAGGCGCCCAGCACCCTGGGCGCCGCCTCGCCGTCCCCTTCCGCCGCGACGCGGACCCCTTCGGACTCCCGGCTCTCCCCCGGCGCTCCCGGCTTCCGCCGGATGAGCTTCGCGCTCTTCGCCGCGGGCATGGCGACCTTCGCCCTCCTCTACTCCACGCAGGCCCTGCTGCCCGCCGTCTCCGCCGGGTTCGGTGTGAGCGCGGGCGCCGCCAGCTGGACCGTGTCGGCGGCGACCGGCGCGCTGGCGCTGTGCGTGCTGCCGATGAGCGCGCTGTCCGAGCGGTACGGGCGGACCACCGTGATGCGGGTGTCGCTGGCGGTGGCCGTGGTGGTCGGGCTGCTGGTGCCGCTGGCGCCGAACCTGGAGTCGCTGGTGGCGCTGCGCGCCGTGCAGGGTGCGGCGCTGGCGGGGCTGCCGGCGTCGGCGATGGCGTACCTGGCGGAGGAGGTCCGGCCGAAGGCGCTGGTCGCGGCCATCGGCCTGTTCGTGGCGGGCAACAGCATCGGCGGCATGAGCGGCCGCATCCTGACGGGCTGGGTGGCGCAGTTCGGCGGCTGGCGGGTCGCGCTCGCGGCGGTCGGCGTGCTGGCGCTGGTGTGCGCGCTGGTGTTCCGGGCGATGCTGCCGGCGGCCCGGCACTTCACTCCGGGCACGCTGAGCCCGCGTGTGCTGGCGCGGACGGTGCGCGGGCATCTGGCGGATCCGCTGCTGATGCGGCTGTACGTGATCGGCGCGCTGTTCATGACGGTGTTCGGCGCCGTGTACACGGTGATCGGCTTCCGGCTGGTGAAGGAGCCGTTCGGTCTGCCGCAGGGCGTGATCGGCTCGATCTTCCTGGTCTACCTGGTGGGCACGGTGTCCTCGGCGGCCGCGGGCCGTCTGGTGGCCCGGCTGGGGCGGCGTGGGGCGCTGTACCTGGCGGTGACGACCACGGCGGCGGGTCTGCTGCTGTCGCTGGCCGGTTCGCTGGTGCCGGTGCTGCTGGGGCTGGTGCTGATCACCGCGGGGTTCTTCGCGGGGCACGCCGTGGCCTCCTCCTCGGTGAGCGGCACGGCGCGGACGGGCCGGGCCCAGGCGTCGGCGCTGTACCAGTCGGCGTACTACCTGGGCAGCAGCGCGGGCGGCACGCTGGGTGCGGTGGCGTTCCACGCGGGCGGCTGGGCGGCCACGGTGGGCCTCGGTCTGCTGGCCGTGGCGGGTGTCGTGGGGCTGACGCTGTACGGCACGTACGCGGCGCGGGTGCGAGAGCGCGGCCTGGCGGCGGCGTAGCCGGAAATACGCCCGCTGTCCCTGCAACTGCGGCTCCCCTTAGTGTGTCTCACCCGGCGGGACGTCCCAACCGGATGGCATGTAAAGGGGAGTTGGGGGCAATGAGGGTCAGAACAGGACGAATAGGCATCACGCTGGGTCTCACCGGCCTGCTGGTGCCGCTCACGGCCGTGCTCGGCGGCGGGACCGCGCACGCGGCGTCGTGCACGACGTCGACGGGGCCGTACCAGAAGCAGGTGGAGAAGTTCCTGGGGCGCACGGCCGACGGCCGGCAGTCGGCGGCCGACTGCAAGGCGATCCGTGCGTTCCAGTCGCAGCACGGGATCACGCCGACGATCGGTTACGCGGGTCCGATCACCTGGCGCACGATGGACACGATGCTCCAGCAGCGGGCGGCCGGGAAGAACCCGAACAAGGCCGGCAAGTGCCCGACGAACAAGGGCCGCATCGCGTGCGTGGACCTCACGCGCCAGCTGTCCTGGATCCAGGACGGCAAGAAGCTGGTCTACGGTCCCGTGCCGGTGCGCACGGGCAAGAACGGCACCGAGACCCGCACGGGCCTGAAGAAGATCTACTGGCGGAACATCAACCACTGGTCGACGATCTACAAGGTCCGGATGCCGTATTCGCAGTTCTTCGACGGCGGCCAGGCCTTCCACTCGGTCACCAAGTCGATGTACAACCCGCCGGGGTCGGGTGGTTGCGTCAATATGCGCCCGGCCGACGCGAAGGCATACTGGAACAAGCTGAAGAACGGCGACGACGTGTTCGTCTACGGGCGCAAGCCCGGTACCTGATCCAGGGGCGCGAGCCCCGGACCCGGCCCCGTTGTCAGTCCTCTCCGGTAGGTTCCCGAGGACGGTACCGACGGGTGACAGGGGTGGACCGATGAGCGACCTCGCGACACAGGATCTCGATTCCAGACTGGAGCAGCACCGCCGGGAACTGACCGGCTACTGCTACCGCATGCTGGGGTCGTCCTTCGAGGCCGAGGACGCGGTCCAGGACACGATGGTGCGCGCGTGGCGCAGCATCGACAAGTTCGAGGGGCGTTCGTCGCTGCGGTCGTGGCTGTACCGCATCGCGACGAACGTCTGCCTCGACATGCTGAACGCGGGGAACCGCCGCGCCCGCCCGATGGACCTGACGGCCGCCACCCCGGTCGCCCAGGCCCAGCTGAACGCCCGCCCCGAGGTCACCTGGCTGGAGCCGGTGCCCGACGGGCGGGTGCTGCCGTCGGTGGCCGACCCGGCGGAGACGGCGGTGGAGCGGGAGACGATCCGGCTGGCGTTCGTCGCGGCCCTCCAGCACCTGCCCCCCAAGCAGCGGGCGGTGCTCATCCTGCGCGAGGTGCTGGCCTGGAAGGCCAGCGAGGCGGCGGAGCTGCTGGGCACGTCGGTCGCCTCGGTCAACAGCGCCCTCCAGCGGGCGCGGGCGACGCTGGCGGAGCAGCAGCCGGGCGCCTCGGACGCGGCCGATCCCCTCGACGAGGAGCAGCAGGCGCTGCTCGACCGCTATGTCACGGCCTTCGAGGGGTACGACATGAAGGCGCTGACGGCGCTCCTCCACGAGGACGCGACGATGTCCATGCCGCCGTACGACCTGTGGCTGCGCGGCCACGACGACATCGTGGGCTGGATGCTGGGCGTCGGCGAGGTCTGCCGGGGCTCGCGGCTGGTGCCGACGGTGGCCAACGGCGTCCCGGCGTTCGCGCACTACCACCCGAGCCAGGAGGGCGACGGCTACGAGCCGTGGGCCCTGATCGTGCTGGAGCTGCGGGACGGCAAGGTGGGCGGGATGGACTTCTTCCTCGACACCAAGCGCTGGTTCCCGCTCTTCGACCTGCCGGCCCGGCTGGACGAGGACGGTGCCCCGGTCGGCGCGTAGCGGTGCCGCGGGCGGCGGGCGCGGAGGGCGCCCGCCGCCGTGCGGACCGCGGTCACGGGGCGGGGCCGGCGGGTGCGGTTTCGCCGATGCCGGCGGGTCCGTGGAGGCCCACCAGGCGGAGCAGGAGGATCAGCTCCTGCGCTGCCCCGGACAGTTCGATGCGCGTGCCCCGGCGGCGGGCGGTGAGCTGGAGACGCGCGAGTGCCTCGACGACGGCGAGGTCGATCCGGGTCAGTCCCGCGACGTCGACGGTGACCGGCGGCGGTCCGGGCTCGCCCCGGGCGAGGGGGTCGCCACGGGGGCCGTCGCCCGGGGGCCGGTCCCTCAGCCTCCCGTCCAGTTCCTCGCACAGGCGTGGCGCGTCGGCCGGGGAGAGTCCCCCGGCGATGCGCATGACGATCGTCTGCTCGGCTTCCACATGGGGATGACCGGCCGTCGCGCGAGAAGTCATCGGCGGCCGGTCCCCGGCGGTTCGGCGGGGGCCCCGTCATGCCCGCGGGGGCCGGGCGTGACGGGGCCCCGCGGGGCGAAGCGCGTCAGGCGATGCGGTCCAGCACGATCGGGTCCGGCGTGAAGCCGGTGCCCGCGGCGGCGATGTCCCAGGCCGAGGTCAGGGACGTCAGCGCGTAGTCGAACTTCTCGGGCGTGTCCGTGTGCAGCGTCATCAGCGGCTGGCCGGCGGTGACGGTGTCGCCGGGCTTCGCGTGGAGCTCGACGCCCGCGCCGGCCTGGACCGGGTCCTCCTTGCGGGCGCGGCCCGCGCCGAGGCGCCAGGCGGCGATGCCGACGTCGTAGGCGTCGAGGCGGGTGAGCACGCCGGAGGCGGGGGCGGTGACGACGTGCTGCTCGCGGGCAACGGGCAGGGCCGCGTCCGGGTCGCCGCCCTGGGCAGCGATCATCCGGCGCCAGACGTCCATGGCGGAGCCGTCGGCGAGTGCCTTGGCCGGGTCGGCGTCCTTCAGGCCGGCCGCGTCGAGCATCTCGCGGGCGAGGGCGAGGGTCAGTTCGACGACGTCGGCGGGGCCGCCGCCGGCGAGGACCTCGACGGATTCGCGGACCTCCAGCGCGTTGCCGGCGGTGAGGCCGAGCGGTGTGGACATGTCGGTGAGCAGGGCGACGGTGCGGACTCCGCTGTCGGTGCCGAGGCCGACCATGGTGGCGGCGAGTTCGCGGGCGTCGTCGAGGTTCTTCATGAAGGCGCCGGTGCCGCACTTGACGTCGAGGACGAGGGAGCCGGTGCCCTCGGCGATCTTCTTGGACATGATCGAGGAGGCGATCAGCGGGATGGCCTCGACGGTGCCGGTGACGTCGCGGAGCGCGTAGAGCTTCTTGTCGGCGGGGGCGAGTCCGTCGCCGGCGGCGCAGATGACGGCGCCGGTGGTGTCGAGGACGTGCAGCATCTCCTCGTTGGAGAGCAGCGCGCGCCAGCCGGGGATGGACTCCAGCTTGTCGAGGGTGCCGCCGGTGTGGCCGAGGCCGCGGCCGGAGAGCTGGGGCACGGCGGCGCCGCAGGCGGCGACGAGGGGTGCCAGCGGAAGGGTGATCTTGTCGCCGACGCCGCCGGTGGAGTGCTTGTCGGCGGTGGGGCGGGAGAGGGAGGAGAAGTCCATGCGCTCGCCGGAGGCGATCATCGCGGCGGTCCAGCGGGCGATCTCGCGGCGGTTCATCCCGTTGAGCAGGATGGCCATCGCCAGGGCGGACATCTGCTCGTCGGCGACCGCACCGCGGGTGTAGGCGTCGATGACCCAGTCGATCTGCTCGTCGCTCAGTTCGCCCCGGTCGCGCTTGGTGCGGATGACGGAGATGACGTCCATGGCATGTCCTCCAGATGGTGGTTCCGTGCGCAGAGGGAGGCTCTACGCGCATAGAGCAAGGGTATGGGAGCGGCCCCTCCGCCGGAGCGGAAGGGCCGCGGGAGCCGGCCGGTCCGGCGCGCGCCGGACCGGCGGGAGCGTTCCGGTGCGGACCGTCGCGGTGGAGGCCGCTGCGGTGCGGACCGGCTCAGCGCAGATGGCCGGGGCCGAACGCCTGCGGGAGCATCTCGGAGAGCGCGAGCACGCCCTCCGGGGTGTCCAGCAGCAGGTCCGGTCCGCCGAACTCGTAGAGCAGCTGCCGACAGCGCCCGCAGGGCACCAGCGGCGAGCCCTGGCCGTCCACGCAGGAGAAGTGCGTGAGCCGCCCGCCGCCGGTGGCCTGCAACTGGGACACCAGCCCGCACTCCGCGCACAGCCCGAGGCCGTAGCTGGCGTTCTCGACGTTGCAGCCGGACACCGTCCGGCCGTCGTCGACGAGGGCCGCGGCCCCGACCGCGAAGCCCGAGTACGGCGCGTACGCGTGCGACATCGCCTCGCGCGCCCGCTCCCGCAGGGCCTCCCAGCCGCCGGCCGGCGCCGTCACTTGCCCTGGCCTCTGCGGTAGGGCAGACCGTCGGCCTTCGGCATCCGCAATCGCTGCGCGGACAGGGCGAGCACCAGCAGCGTGGTGACGTACGGGGCGGCGTCCACGAACTGGCTGGGCAGCGTGTCGGTCAGCGCGTACCAGGTGTACAGGCCGGCGGCCACGGCCAGGCAGATCGCGCCCTGCCAGTGCTTCTTCTTGTACAGCTGCCAGGCGAAGGCCAGCACCAGCAGGATCGCCAGCAGGAGCAGCATCGCGTGGACGTTCTCCGCGCCGCCGCGCAGCTTGAGGCTGTCGGTGAAGCCGAACAGGCCCGCGCCGAGCGCCAGTCCGCCGGGCATCCAGTTGCCGAAGATCATGGCGGCGAGACCGATGTAGCCGCGGCCGCCGGTCTGGCCCTCCTGGTAGATGCCGGTGGAGACGATGGCGAGGAAGGCGCCGCCGAGTCCGGCGAGGCCGCCGGAGACGATGACGGCGATGTACTTGTACTTGTAGACGTTGACGCCCAGCGACTCGGCGGCGACCGGGTTCTCGCCGCAGGAGCGCAGCCGCAGGCCGAACCCGGTGCGCCACAGCACCCACCAGGTGCCGGGGACGAGCAGCAGGGCGACGACGGTGAGCAGCGACAGGTTGGTGACGAGCCCGCCCAGCACGCCGGCGACGTCGGAGACGAAGAACCAGTGCTTGGCCTGGAGGTCGGAGAGCCAGTCCGACAGGCCGGGGATCGTGATGTCGGTGATCTGGTCGATGCGGGGGGACTGCTTCGACGAGCCGCCGTCCGCCTCGGCGAACGTGAAGTTCGACAGGTAGCGGGTGAAGCCGGTCGCGAGGATGGTGATGGCGACACCGGAGACGATGTGGTTGACGTTGAAGGTGACCGTCATGACCGCGTGCAGCAGGCCGCCGAGCGCGCCGCCCAGGATGCCGACGAGCACACCCGTCCAGGGGCCCGCCTGGTAGCCGGCCCAGGCGCCGAACCAGGTGCCGAGGATCATCATGCCCTCGAGACCAATGTTGACCACGCCCGCGCGCTCGGCCCACAGGCCGCCGAGGCCCGCGAGGCCGATGGGCACCGCGAGCTGGAGGGCTCCGGAGACCTGGCCGGTCGAGGTGAGGTCGTTGGCTCCGCTGATGACGCGGACCAGGGAGAACAGCAGCAGTCCGCCCGCGATGATCAGCAGGATGACGGGGAGGGTCAGCTTGCGGCGGCCGCCGCCCTTCTTGGGGGCGGTGCTCGCCGTCGAGACCGTGCTCGTGGACTCGCTCATGCCGTCCTCGCCTCTTCCTTGTTCTTGCGGGCCTGGGCGGCCAGTTCCTCGCCGACCTTCTGCTGCTGGCGGCGCAGGCCGTACTGGCGGACCAGCTCGTAGGAGACGACGACCGAGATCACGATCAGGCCCTGCATGATCAGGGCGATCTCCTTCGGGTAGCCGGCGATGCCGATGCCTTCGGCGGTCTTGTCGAGGAAGGCGATCAGCAGGGCGGCGAAGAAGATGCCGACGGGGCTGTTGCGGCCGAGGAGCGCGATGGTGATGCCGGTGAAGCCGACGCCCGTCGGGAAGCTCAGGCTGTAGGTGTGGGTGCTGCCCAGCAGCAGCGGCAGGCCGGCGAGGCCCGCGACGGCGCCGGAGATGAGCATGGCCGTCAGGACCATCTTCTTGGCGTCGACGCCGCTGGCCTGGGCGGCCGACTGGCTGGCGCCGCTGGCGCGCAGGTCGAAGCCGAACCGGGTGCGGTTGAGGACGAACCAGTAGACGACGCCCATCGCGAAGGCGACGAAGGTGAAGCCGTAGATGGTGCTGCCGTCGAAGTCGACGCCGGGGAACCAGCCGGACTCGGGGATCTCGCCGGTGGTGAACTCGTTGGAGCCCTTGACCTGCTCGCCGAGGTTGGCGGGCAGGATCATCCAGGCGATGAGGCTGGTGGCGATCGCGTTCAGCATGATCGTGGAGACGACCTCGCTGACGCCGCGGGTGGTCTTGAGGACACCGGCGATGCCCGCCCACAGCGCGCCGACGCCCATGGCGACGAGCACGATCAGCAGGATGTGCAGCGGACCGGGCAGCTCCACCGAGGCGCCGACGACGGCGGCGAGCATGACCGCGAGGCGGTACTGCCCGTCGACGCCGATGTTGAACAGGTTCATCCGGAAGCCGATGGCCACGGCGAGTGCGGCGAGGTAGTACGTGCCGGTCTGGTTCAGGACGAGCACCTGGACGTCGGTGAACTCGATCTGCTCGACCATCAGCGTGTACGGCTCGAACGGGTCGAGGTCCGAGAGGACCAGTACCACGGTGGTGAGCAGGAAGGCCACGGCCAGGGCGAGCACCGGGCCGGCGATGCCCAGCAGCAGCCGGTCCTTGTCGAACTTCTTCATCGGCCCTCACCGTTCTCAGGCGTCTCGGAGGCTTCGAGGTGTCCGCTGGCGGCGCCCGTCATGGCCGTGCCCAGTTCCTCGGGGGTGATCGTGGCGGGGTCGGCGTCGGCGACCAGACGGCCCCGGTACATCACCCGCAGGGTGTCGGAGAGGCCGATCAGCTCGTCGAGGTCGGCGGAGATCAGCAGGACGGCCAGGCCCTCGCGGCGCGCCTCGCGGATCTGGTCCCAGATCTGCGCCTGCGCGCCGACGTCGACGCCGCGGGTCGGATGGGCGGCGATGAGCAGCTTGGGCGCGTGGCTCATCTCGCGGCCGACGATCAGCTTCTGCTGGTTGCCGCCGGAGAGCGAGGCCGCGGTGACCTCGATGCCGGGGGTGCGCACGTCGTACTCGCGCACGATCCGCTCGGTGTCCTTGCGGGCGGCCTTGAGGTCGAGCAGGCCCCGCTTGCTGTTGGGGGCCTCGGTGACGTGGCCGAGGATGCGGTTCTCCCACAGCGAGGACTCCAGCAGGAGCCCGTGGCGGTGGCGGTCCTCGGGGATGTAGCCGATGCCGCCCTCGCGCCGCTTGCGGGTGGGCGCGTGCGAGATGTCGGCGCCGTCGAGGGTGACGGTGCCGCCGTCCGGGTCGCGCAGGCCGATCAGCGATTCGATGAGCTCGGTCTGGCCGTTGCCCTCGACGCCGGCGATGCCCATGACCTCGCCCTTGTGGATGGTGAAGCCGATGCCGTCGAGGACTTCGCGGACGATGCCGTCCGGGTCGGTCTCGGTGAGCCGCAGCGCGTCGACCTTCAGCATCGGGACGTCGGTGACCGTCGACTCGCGGGTCTCCGGTGAGGGGAGCTCGCTGCCGACCATCAGCTCGGCGAGCTGCTTGGTCGTGGTCGTCCTCGGGTCGGCCGTGCCGACGGTGGTGCCGCGGCGGATGACGGTGATCTCGTCGGCGACGGAGAGCACCTCGCCCAGCTTGTGGGAGATGAAGATGACCGTCAGGCCCTCCGCCTTGAGCTCGCGGAGGTTCGCGAAGAGCGCGTCGACCTCCTGCGGGACGAGGACGGCGGTCGGCTCGTCGAGGATCAGCGTGCGGGCGCCGCGGTAGAGGACCTTGAGGATCTCCACGCGCTGCCGGTCGGCGACGCCGAGCTGCTCGACGACCGCGTCGGGGCGGACGTTCAGCCCGTACGCCTCGGAGATCTCCTGGATCTTCCTGCGGGCGGCCGAGCCGATGCCGTGGAGCTTCTCCGCCCCGAGGACGACGTTCTCCAGCACGGTGAGGTAGTCGGCCAGCATGAAGTGCTGGTGGACCATGCCGATGCCGCGGGCGATGGCGTCGCCGGGGCTGGAGAAGGTGACCTGCTCGCCGTCGACGGTGATGGTGCCCTCGTCCGGCTTCTGCATGCCGTAGAGGATCTTCATCAGGGTCGACTTCCCGGCACCGTTCTCACCGACGAGGGCATGCACGGTGCCCCGGCGGATGGTGATGTCGATGTCGTGGTTGGCGATGACGCCGGGGAAGCGCTTGGTGATGCCGCGCAGTTCTACGGCAGCAGCCGGCGGCGTTGACGGACTGGACGCGTTGATGACGCACTCTCCTTGGCGGGAAACGGAGCCGGGAGGGCAGGGCGGGGACCTGTCGGCGGGCAGGGGGGCAGGGTGGCTCGGCGGGCAGGGGGCGGGGCGAAGTTATCGCGCCGGAGAGGTGTCTACGCGCGTAGCAATGCCGAATGAACGAAACCGGTGGCCAGAACTTCGGCCGGGGCCCGGTGGGCGGCGGTTTGTCCGCCGTCCACCGGGCCCGGCCTGGGTACGGCCTCCGGGTGACGCGAGGCTGTTCCGGTAATCCGGTGCAGAGCGCCCTTACGGGGCGGTCTTGACCTTGATCGTGCCGGCGATGATGTCGGCCTTGGCCTTGTCCACGGCGGCGATGACGTCGGTCATCGAGGTGAACGCCGGGTTCGACTTCGCCAGGGCGACGCCGTCGTCCTCGAGGCCGTAGCGGATCTCACCGGTCTGCGGCTTGCCGTCCTGGACGGACTTGATCAGGTTGAAGACGGCGCCGGAGACGTTCTTCGTGACCGAGGTCAGGATCCGCTCCTTGTAGGCGGCCAGACCCTTCTGGTTGTACTGGTCCGAGTCGACGCCGATGGCCCACTTGCCCGCCTTGGCGGTGGCCTCGATGGCGCCCGCACCGGCGAGGCCGGCGGCGGCGTAGATCACGTCGGCGCCCGCGTCGAGCTGGCCCTGCGCGGCGGCCTTGCCGAGGTCGGGCTTGGAGAAGCCACCGAAGTCCGGCGGCTGCGTCAGGTACTGGACCTTGACGTTGACGCCCGCCTTGGTGTCCTTGACGCCCTGGACGAAGCCCGCCTCGAACTTCTTGATCAGCGGGGTCTCGACACCGCCGATGAAGCCGACCGTGTTGGTCTTGGTCACCTTGGCGGCGGCGACGCCGGCCAGGTAGGAGCCCTGCTCCTCGTTGAACACCAGGTTGGCGATGTTCGGTCCGGTCTTCGACGTGTCGTCGACGATGCCGAAGGTGGTGTCCTTGAACTTCGGGGCGACCTCGGCGACGGCCGGCGCGTAGGCGAAGCCGACGCCGATCACCGGGTTGTTGTCGGCACGGGCGAGCGAGGTGAGGCGCTGGACCTTGTCCGGGTCGCCCTCGCCCTCGCTGGGCTCCGCCTCGGTGCCCTGGACGTCGAGTTCCTTCTCGGCCTTCTCGAGACCGGCGTAGGCGGCGTCGTTGAACGACTGGTCGCCGCGGCCGCCGATGTCGTAGGCGATGGCGGCCTTGCCGCCGTTCTCGTCCGAGCTCGACGAGCCGGACGAAGAGTCGCTGCCACACGCGGTGACAGACAGTGCGAGAGCCGCGGACGCGATGCCCGCGGTGGCGATCCTGGTGATCCGGCGCACTGGGAGGCTCCTTAAAACCTGACCGAAAGCGCCACTTCCGGCGCTGGGTTCGCGGCGATCGTAACGCGCGTAGATGTCAGTTAAAGACCTGTTCATCAGTCGTTATCGGATCGTCGCGAACAAGCCACGCACCCTGCACGGCGTGCCACGCGCGGTCACCTCTCCGCCGCGCCCCGGCGTGTCGCGCGCGTCGCGGCGGCGGGCGCCCCGGCGGGTCGCGGCGGAGAGGGTGCGTGGCGTCTACGGCCGGTACCGCCTGCGGCCGTCGATCAGCGCGGCGGCCGTGAACAGCTCCACGCCCGCGGTGATCGCCTCCTCGTCGACGTCGAAGTCGCCGCGGTGCAGATCGCGGGTCCTGGTGTCGCCCGGCGGGCGCACGCCGAGACGGGCCATCGCTCCCGGGACGTGCTCCAGGTACCAGGAGAAGTCCTCGCCGCCGAGGCTCTGTTCGGTGCTCTCGATCGCATACGGTCCGCGCCGCGCCGCGTGTGCGTCGCGCAGCAGCTCGGTGACGACCGGGTCGTTGACGACCGGCGGGACACCGCGGACGTAGTCGATCTGGGACTTGGCACGGTGCAGGCCGGCGACCTCGTCGATCGCGGCGTGCACCAGGTCGGGGGCCTCGCGCCAGGACTCCAGGTCCAGGCAGCGGACGGTGCCGGAGAGTTCGGCGCGCTGCGGGATGACGTTCGGCGCATGGCCGGACTCGATGCGGCCCCAGGTGACCGAGAGGCCCGAACGGGCGTCGACCCGGCGGGCGAGCAGGGCGGGGACGTCGGTGGCGACCCGCGCCGCGGCGGTGACCATGTCCGTGGTCAGGTGAGGGCGGGCGGTGTGGCCGCCCGGCCCGTCGAGGGTGACCTCCAGGCGGTCGCAGGCGGAGGTGATCGGCCCGGCCCGCAGGCCGATGCGCCCGGCGTCGACCTTGGGGTCGCAGTGCACCGCGACGATCATGCCGACGCCGTCGAGGACGCTGTCGAGGATCGCGTCGGCCGCGCCGCCGGGCAGCACCTCCTCGGCGGGCTGGAAGATCAGCCGCACCGGCTGGGTCAGCAGGCCCTGGCGGTCGAGGTCGGCCAGCAGGATGCCGGCGCCGAGGGCGGCGGTCGTGTGCACGTCGTGCCCGCAGGCGTGCGCCCGGCCCGGCACGGTGGACCGGTAGGCGACGGTCTTGGTGTCCGGGATGGGGAGGGCGTCGATGTCGGCGCGGATCGCGAACAGCGGGCGGCCCTCGGCCTCGGGGGAGCCGGTGCCGATGTCGCAGACGAGTCCGGTGCCCATGGCGAGGACGCGCGGCTTCAGACCGGCCGCCTCCAGGCGCGCCTTGATGGCCGCCGTGGTGCGGAACTCCTGGTTCCCGAGCTCGGGGTGCATGTGGAGGTCGCGCCGGAAGGCGATGAGCTCCGCGCGCAGCGGCTCGGTCAGTCTGCCGGGCACGGCCTGGTCGCCCGGCACGTCGCCCGTGGCGGGCACTGCGCCGGGTCGTTCGGCTTCTTCGGACTCGCGGGACATCAACTGGTTCACCCAGAGAAGGTTATGCCCCCGAGCGGGCCGGCTGTCGTCCGATCAACAAAAGATCAGCCTCGCGGGCGAAGAAACCCCTCGCAGGTGAGCATGGGCGCGGTGGGCAGTGGGTAAACTCACTCCCTTTGTCCAGGTCCCGGACGGGTTGCGGCCGCCGGGCCGTCCCTTCAAGCGGGCGCCGCCAGCCGGTGCACGTCGCGGGCCGTGCCGGTGACGACGGCCAGGAACCCGCGGGCGCGCGGGGACGCGCTCTCCTTCAGCCATTCGGGGGCGATGTCGCACACCGCGACCTTGATGCCGGTGCCGGCGAGCGCCAGCGGCAGGGTGTGGACGACCGTCGACGGGAAGCTGAGCACCGATGCGCCGATGGGGCCGCGGCGGGCGATCAGTTCCAGCGGCAGATCGGGCCGCACGATCTCCAGCCCCGTGACGGAGGCGAGCCGGTGCAGCTTGTCCGGGCTCTCCCTGCGGTGCGCGAAGTAGCGGGCGGCGCCGTGGGTGCGGGCCAGTACCTCGACGGCGTCCAGGTACTGCTCCGCCCCGACGACTCCGGTCTCCACCAGCGAGGTGCCGACCATGTCGGCCCCCCGCGTCACCCGCGGCGGTCCGAAGCGCGCCCGGGTCCAGGCGTAGTCGTTGGCGGTCACCTCCACACCGGGCGGCGCCTCGACCGGCATCGAGGTGAAGACGCCGACCGGCCGGCCGGGCGCCGGGGTGAGCCGCTTGCGGGCGGCGAACGTGACGGGCGCGAGCACCAGCTCACGCGGCCCGCGCCGTCCGCCGCGGCGGTGCCAGCGCACCAGCTGCTCGCCGCGGGCGATCTGGGCGACGAACTCCATGGTGGCCGTGCCGTCGTCCACGACGGTCAGGTCGCGGCCGCCGACGAGGGTCAGCAGCAGCTGGACGTAGCGGGAGAACGGGTCCCCGATGACGATGCGTTCGGCCGTGCGCAGCATCGGCCCGAGCTCCCGGACCGTCCGCAGCGGCGCACCTGCGCCGCCGCGCGCCTCCTGCCAGCGGACGCTGAACCCCTCGTCACGGGCCAGCTCCGCCATGCGCCGCAGCTGGCCGCGCGACATCGGATCGGTGGGCGACAGGACGACCACGGTCAGCTCGTCGGCCGGGGTCCCCTCGGCGTACGCCCACTCCAGGGTGTTCAGGAGCTGGACCGGGCTCTCGACGAAGGCGAGATTCACTGGGATTCACCTCGTGATTCGGGGAGGGGGTGCGCGCCTGGCGGCGCGGTGCGGTGCGCCCCGGGGGGGGCGCGGTGGGCGGTGCGCCCCAGGGGGCGCGTGGTGCGGGGGTCGCGGGCCCGGGGGCCCGCACCCGGTGGGCGCCGGGTGCGACCCGCGGGAGCGGTGCTGCGGTGCGCCTCGCGGCGCGGTGGTGCGGTACGCCCGAGGGGGCGCGTCGGTACGAGGTCGCAGGCCCGGAGGCCCGGTCACGTCGCCGGGCCACGCCCCGCGAGAACGGTGCTGCGGTGCGCCTCGCGGCGCGGTGGCGCGGTGCGAAGCCCCCGGGGCCCGGGGGGCCGCACCCGGCGGACACCGGGGCGCGCCCCACGGGGCGCGGTACTTCGGTGCGCCTCACGGCGCGGTGGTGCGGTACGCCCGAAGAGCGCGGCGGTACGGGCCCGAGGGCCCGCACCCCGGCAGATGCCGGGCCACGCCCCACGGGGCGCGGTGCGCCCCACGGGGCCCGTCGTGCGGGGTGCGGGCCCCGAGGCCCGGTCGCGTCGCCGGGCGCCCGGTGGCGCAGGCGGGCCGTGTGCCCCGAAGGTGCGCGGCGCGGGTGCGGGCCCGAGGGCCCGGGCCCCGGCCGCGCCCCGGAGGCGCGCGGTGCGGGCTTGCAGCGCCGGTCAGACCGTCGCCGGCTCGCGGTCGCCCGCCTCGGCGACGACGCCCGCGACGCGGCGGAGCTTCTTCATCGGGCCGAGCTCGCTCTCGTAGACCTTCTTCACGCCGTCGCCGAGGGACTCCTCGACCACGCGGATGTCGCGCACGAGGCGGGCCAGGCCCTGGGGCTCGACGGAGGCGGCCTGGTCGGAGCCCCACATCGCGCGGTCGAGGGTGATGTGGCGCTCGACGAACGCGGCGCCGAGGGCGACGGCGGCGAGGGTGGTCTGGAGGCCGGTCTCGTGGCCGGAGTAGCCGATCGGGACGTTGGGGTACTCGGCCTGGAGGGTGTTGATGACGCGCAGGTTGAGCTCCTCGGCCTTCGCCGGGTACGTCGAGGTGGCGTGGCAGAGCAGGATGTTCTCGCTGCCGAGGACCTCGACGGCGTGGCGGATCTGCTTCGGCGTCGACATGCCGGTGGAGAGGATGACGGTGCGGCCGGTGGCGCGCAGGGCGCGCAGCAGCTCGTCGTCGGTGA
Source organism: Streptomyces genisteinicus (assembly GCF_014489615.1). Taxonomy (GTDB): domain Bacteria; phylum Actinomycetota; class Actinomycetes; order Streptomycetales; family Streptomycetaceae; genus Streptomyces; species Streptomyces genisteinicus. Next base: position 4,495,392 of record NZ_CP060825.1, on the reverse strand, counting down.
GGGAGGCGGAGGCGACCTTGTGGGCGGGCACGTCGAACTTCTCCAGGAAGGCGACGGCCTCGGTGTCCCACGGGGAGGCGAACCAGTCGATGCCGCGGCGGCGGCAGTACTCGTCGATGGCGCGGTACTCGTCCTCGCCGAACTCGACGCGGTGGCGGTAGTCGATGTACGTCATCCGGCCCCACGGCGTGTCGCGCTCGATGTCCCACTGGTCGCGCGGGGTGCAGATCTCCGGGGTGCGCTTCTGGAACTTGACCGCGTCGCAGCCGGCGTCCGCGGCGGCGTCGATCAGCTTGAACGCGTTGTCCAGGTCACCGTTGTGGTTGATGCCGATCTCGCCGGTGATGTAGACGGGGCGGCCGGGGCCCGCGGTCTTGGTGCCGAAGGTGCGCAGACGGGTGGTGCTCATGGGGGTGTTCCTTACTTCTCGGAGGACTTCTCGGAGGACGTCACGGGGGATGTGCGGGCGGTTTCAGGGGTGTCGAGGTGCGGGCCGAGGAGCCAGGCGGCGATCTCGCGGATCGCGCCCTCGCCCCCGGGTGTCGCGGTGACGGCACGGGCGGCGGCCCGTACGGAGTCGTGCGCGTTCGCGACGGCCACGGGCCAGCCGGCGAGGTCGAAGCACGGGAGGTCGTTGACGTCGTTGCCGACGTAGAGCACCCGCTCGGGGGCGATGCCCCGTTCGTCGCACCACTGCTTGAGGGCGATGTCCTTGCGGTCGATGCCGTGCAGGACGGGCACCTGGAGCTTGCGGGCGCGGGCGGCGACGACGGGGTTCTGTTCGGTGGAGAGGATCAGGAGGTCGAGTCCGGCGCGGCGCAGCCGGGCGACGCCGAGGCCGTCGCCGCGGTGCACGGCGACGATCTCGCGGCCGTCGGCGTCGATCAGGACGCGGTCGTCGGTCTGGGTGCCGTCGAAGTCGAGGACGACGGCGTCGACGTCCTCGTGGGTGGGCAGCGCGGCGGTGTCGAGGAGCGGGGCGAGTGCGCGGGCGCGTGCGAGGTCGTGCGGGTCGTCGACCTCCAGGACCCGGGCGGGGTCGGTGCGGACGAGGGCGGTGCGGCCGAAGAAGCGGTGGCCCGCGGCGCGGAAGCCCGCCGCGTCCATGGCGTAGGCGGCGCCGGTCTCCAGGAAGTCCTGGGGGCGGTCCTGGCGGCGGGGCCGGAAGGAGCTGTCGTGGTTGACGCCCCGGCCGGCGCCGTCCCCGGCGCCTTCGGCGGTGCCGTCGCCGTCGCCGCCGGTGCCGTCCTCGCGCCAGACGAAGCCGTGGAACGGGGCCACGGTGACCGCGCTGTCGGCGCCGTCGGCGGCGACGGCGCGGGCGACGCCGTCGATGTCGTCGCGGGTCAGGAAGGGGCTGGTGCACTGGACGAGCAGGACGACGTCGACGGCGGTGCCGTGGACGGCCTCGTGGGCGTCCATCGCGTGCAGGACGGCGGACTCGCTGGTGGCGGTATCCCCGGCGATGGCGGCGGGCCGCAGGACGACCTCGGCGCCCGCGGCGCGTGCGGCGTCGGCGATGGCGGCGTCGTCGGTGGAGACGGCGACATGGGTCACCAGGGGCGCGTCGAGGCAGGCGCGCACGGCGCGGCCGACGAGCGGCACACCGGCGACGGGGGCCAGGTTCTTGGCGGGGACGCCCTTCGAGCCGCCCCGGGCGGGGATCACGGCGAGTACGTTCATCGGGGCTCCAGTGCGGGGGCGGACGGCTTCGGGGCAGGGGCGCCGGGGGCGTGGGCCGGGCAGCGGCGGCGCGGGTGCGCGGGGCGGGCGGCGGTCACAGCTCGCCCATCCGCCGGATGACCGGTGCGACGCGCTGGACGCCGTGGCGGTAGGCGCCCCGGGCGGCCTCGCGGACGGCGTCGCGCACGACGCGCCGGATGCCGGTGGGCCCGGCCCCGGGTGCGGCGGTCCCCGGCAGCGGGGTCCCGTCGGCCGCCAGATGGTGGCGGGCGAGGAGCGGCGGGAGGTAGCCGGGGGCGGTGGCGGGCGTGTAGTACGGGGCGATCGGCGCGCGTTCCCCGGCGAGCAGGAGTTCGGCGATGCGGCGGCGGGCCTCGTCGAAGGCCGTCTCGTACGCCCCGTCGGCGGCGACGCCCTGGCGGGCGAGCCACTCGGGGTCCGGGACGGGCCGGTGGCCGCCGTCGAGGCTGTCCCAGGAGGTGAGCAGGCCCGAGCCGAGGAAGTGGTGGTTGCCGAGCGGCTCGCGGACGCCGAGGTCGGTGAGGACCGCGGTGGGGATGGAACGGTGCAGGGATTCGAGCGCCGCGGTCGAGGAGACGGTGACCAGCAGGTCGGTGCGGTCCAGGACCTCGCCCATGTTCCCGTACACGGTCCGGAAGTTGGGCGGCAGGCCGCCGGGCAGCTTCTGCGCCAGCTTCTGGTAGGGCAGCTCCTCCAGGTGGGTGGTGTGCTCGCCCGGCTTGGAGCGGAGTTTGAGCAGCACCTCGCGGCCCGGGTGGAGGCGGGCGTGCTCGACGAGCCGGCGCAGCAGGTAGGTGCGGTCGGCGCGGGTGTCCGGCACGGAGGGCTGGACGGCGAACACGACGGTGTCGCGGCCCGGTTCGGGGCGGTAGGGCTTTCCGCCGAGGAACGGGAGCGCCGCCTCGGTGACGGCGGACGGGTCGGCGCCGACCCCGCGGTAGACCGCACGGAAGCGGTCGGCGTCGTGGCGGGAGTTGGCGAGGACGATGTCCGCGCCGTGCCGCAGCAGCAGGCCGTCGGAGAGCTTCTCGTAGACGACGCCGACGTATCCGGTGACGACGACGGGCCTGCGGGCGAGGCCGAGGGCGCGCAGGCCGTGGAGCATCGCCTGGACGCCGCCGCCGACGAGGGCGAGGACGACGACGTCGTAGGAGCCGTCGGCGATCTCGCGCAGGAACTCGTTCCCGGTGACCTCGCGCAGGTCGTCGGCGGCGACGCCCACCTCGGCGAGCTGGCGCGGGGTGGGGGTGGCGCGGCCGCGCAGCAGGAAGCCGCTCAGCTCCACGGAGGTGCTGGGGGTGATCCGGCGTGCGGTCAGCGCACCCCATTTCCACCGGGTGTCGGAGTCGGCGAGTACGGCTGTCCGTACGGCCTCGCTGGTACGTGTTGGCACGTCGAGGACGCTAGGAAGGCATGTGGTTTCGCGGCCCAACTCGACCGCAACAGCGGGTTAACAGCGCGCCTACGGACGGGTGGAAAGGCCGGTCGCCGTACGGGTTAAGGGCTCCGACGCCCAGCGTTCACCTGGCATACCGCTGCGTGTCAGCACGAATGACGAGCGGCCCCCTAGCGTCGTGCGGGTGGTTAAGCTCTCCGTCATCGTGCCGTTCTTCAACGTGCAGACATACGCCCCCGACACACTCAGAAGCCTGCGGGCGAATTCCCGCGAGGACTTCGAGTTCCTTTTCGTCGACGACTGCTCGACGGACGGGACGCCGGAGATCCTGGAACGGGCCGAGCGGCAGATTCCGGGGGCGCGGCTCATCCGGCACGAACGGAACGGCGGGCTCGCGACCGCGCGCAACACCGGTCTGGACGCGGCGCGCGGCGAGTACATCGCCTTCCTCGACGGCGACGACTGGCTGGCGCCCGGTCACTTCGAGGGCCTGCTCGCTCCGTTGGAGGAGCTGGGCTGCGACTTCGTGCGCACCGACCATGTGCAGTGCACGGCGCGGGCGCGCAGTGTGCACCGGGTTCCGGTGGGTCCGCGCGGAGAAGTGCTGCGGCCGCGCGACTGGATTCTCCCGGCGGACCGTTCCACGGGTGTCGACTATCCGTTCGCGTGGGCCGGCATGTACCACCGGCGGCTGGCCGACCGGGGGCTGCTGCATTTCACGCACGGGCTGCGCACGGCGGAGGACCGGCCGTGGATCTGGCGGCTGCACCGGGACGCCGAATCGTTCGCCGTGATCAGCAGGCTGGGAATCTTCTACCGCCGCGGTGTCGCGTCCTCCCTGACGCAGATCGGGGACATCCGCCAGCTCGACTTCATTCGCGCGTTCGACCAGGTGCTGGACGAGACGGCGGCGGACCGGGACGCGGAGAGACTGCTCCCGAAAGCGGTCCGCACGTATTGCGCCGTGATCTCCCATCATCTGGGTTCCATCGAGCGGTTCGAGCCGCAGGTGGCGCGGAAACTGCGCGCGATGAGCGCCGCCGCGCTGCGGCGGATGCCCCAGGCGGTACTGGACGACGCGCTCGCGTCGATGGACGTCGAGCGGGCGTCCCGGCTGCGCCGGCTGCGCCGCCGTCCCGCCGCGCTGACCACGGAGGCGGCGGCCTGATGCCCACGACGCAGATCTTCTTCGCCTCCTCCCTCTACGGCGCGGCCACCGTGGCCGCCGCCCTCGACAGCGGCTGCTTCGCCGCGGCGGACCGGCGGCTGCTGCTGGTCAGCAACAACGCGGCCACGCCCGAGACCACCCCGTCGCTCGACGAGATGCCCGGCTTCGAGCGGCTGCGGTCCCGCTTCGACGGGGTGCTCTCGTGGAACGAGGCCATCGCGCCGTTCCACCCGGGCGGCTGGTCGCCGCGCCCCGACGACGTCCCGCTGTGGGAGAGGTACCTGCGCGGGCTGTGGAACCTGGGCGACGACCGGATCGAGCTGGCCGTGGAGTCGGTGCAGGTGGTTCCCGCGCTGGCGGTCGCGCAGCTCTTCCCGGACGCGGGGCTGTGCGTGTACGCGGACGGGCTGATGAGCTACGGCCCCACCCGCAACAAGATCGACCCGCTGGTGGGCGAGCGGGTGCGCCGGCTGCTCCACCTGGACCTGGTGCCGGGGCTGCGGCCGCTGCTGCTGGCGGAGTTCGGCGCGGTGCCGGAGGTCGTGCCGACCGAGGCGTTCGTCAAGGTGGTCGCGGAGCTGTCCGACGCGGTCCCGGACGCGGTCCCGGGTGTGGCGCCCGGTGACGCGGACGGGGCGGGCGGGCCGGCCGTGATCCTCGGGCAGTACCTGGCCGCGCTGGACATCATCAGCGTCGCGGAGGAGGAGCGGCTGCACGTGCGGATGCTGCGCGGGGTGGCCGCGCACGGGCACCGGCGGGTGGTCTTCAAGCCGCATCCGACGGCCCCGGCCTCCTGGAACCGCACCCTGGAGGAGGAGGCGCGGGAGCTGGGGGTGGAGCTGACCGTGGTGGAGCGTCCGCTGCTCGCGGAGGTGCTGTACCGGCAGCTGCGTCCCTCGCTGGTGACGGGCTGCTTCTCCACGGGGCTGTTCACGGCGGCCGCGTTCCACGGCGTCCCCGTCGCCCGGCTGGGCACGGAGCCGCTGCTGGACCGGCTGGCGCCGTACCAGAACAGCAACCGGGTGCCGCTCACGGTCGTGGACGCGCTGGTGCCGGACCTGGAGACCGGTACGCCGGCCGTGCCGGGCCCGCCGGACGCGTATCTGACGGGTCTGCTGGAGGCGGTGGGCTTCGCGATGCAGCCGCAGATCCGCCCGGATCTGCGGCCCTCGGCGGAGCGGTTCCTCGCGGCCTCGCTGGATGCCCGGACGCTGCGCTACTTCAAGCGCCGCCGGCTGACCGTGCTCGGTCTGCCGGGCGGGCTGCCGGTGCCGCGCAACGCGGCGGTGCGGCGGGTCGTGCGGCGGGCCCGGCACCTGAAGCGGACGGTGCTGCGCTGACGGGCGCCCGCCTGCGGTACGACGGCACCGGCCGGCGGGGTCACCCGCCGGACGGTGCCGCTTCGTCCCGCGGTGCGGGGCGCGGTCTCACGCGCTGCTGAGCGACAGCTTGACCGCGAAGCCGAGGAAGAGCGCCCCCGCCGCCGAGGTCGCCCCGGCCGACAGCCGCCTGCGGCTGCGGAAGGCGGCGGCGAGGCGGGTGCCGCCGAAGATCAGCGTGGTCAGGTAGAGGAAGCTGCTCAGCTGGAGCAGGGTGCCGAGGACGACGAACGACAGGGCCGGGTAGGCGTAGGCGGGGTCGACGAACTGCACGAAGAAGGAGATCAGGAAGAGGATCGCCTTCGGGTTGAACAGGCTGATGATCAGCGCGCGGCGGTACGGGTTCTCCGCGGGTCCCGCGGGCTGCCCGGCGTCGCCCGCCAAGGCCGGCTCCTCGCCGCGGGAGCGCCACAGGGACCGGGCGGCGCGCAGCATGCCGATCGCCATCCAGGTCAGATAGCCGGCGCCCGCGTACTTCACGATCATGAAGAGGACCGGTGTGGTCTGGAGCAGCGAGGCCGCGCCGAGGGCGGCGAGCGTCATCAGGACGGTGTCGCCGGTGAAGACGCCCGCGGCCGCGCGGTATCCGGTGCGCGTGCCCTTGCGGGCGGCGACGGACAGCACGTAGAGCGAGTTCGGCCCCGGCAGCAGAATGATGAGGACGAGGCCGACGAGGTAGGTCGGCAGATCGGTGACACCCAGCATGGGCCGGAGTGTCGCACACGAGTACGACGATCTGCACAGCCGTCTCACTTTCGGAGGCTTCTACTCCGCTTGCCCGCGTGCCGGTTCACCCGGTGCGGACCTCCGCACGCGCCACGGAACGCGCCCACGGAACGCGCGGACCTCGGCACGGCGCCGCGGCGCCCGCGGACACCGGCGGACACCCGCGGACCGCCGGCACGCCGCCGCGGACACCCGCGGACCGGTCAGTACGCGTCCGCGGGCACGTAGCTCCCCCACACCTCGCGCAGCGCGCCGCACACCTCGCCCACCGTCGCCCGTGCGCGCAGTGCCTCCTTCATCGGGGGCAGCACGTTCTCCGTTCCGGCGGCCACCTCCTTCAGCGCGGCCAGCGCCCGGCGCACCTCCTCCGCGTCGCGGCCCGCGCGCAGCAGGGCGAGGCGCTCGGCCTGCCGGTCCTCGATGGCCGGGTCGACGCGCAGGGGCTCGTACGGCTCCTCGGCGTCGAGGGTGAAGCGGTTGACGCCGACGACGACCCGCTCCCCCGCGTCCGTCTCCTGGGCGATCCGGTAGGCGTTGCGCTCGATCTCCTCCTTCTGGAAGCCGCGCTCGATGGCGGCCACCGCCCCGCCCATGTCCGCCACCCGCCGCATCAGCGCCAGCGCCGCGGCCTCCACGTCGTCGGTCATCGCCTCCACCGCGTACGAACCGGCGAAGGGGTCGACCGTCGCCGTCACGTCCGTCTCGTACGCCAGCACCTGCTGGGTGCGCAGCGCGAGCCTCGCCGACCTCTCCGTCGGCAGCGCGATGGCCTCGTCGAAGGAGTTGGTGTGGAGCGACTGGGTGCCGCCCAGGACCGCCGCGAGCCCCTGCACCGCGACGCGCACCAGGTTCACCTCCGGCTGCTGCGCCGTGAGCTGCACCCCCGCGGTCTGCGTGTGGAAGCGCAGCATCCAGGACTTCGGGTTCCGCGCCCCGAACTCGTCCCGCATCACCCGCGCCCAGATCCGCCGGGCCGCGCGGAACTTCGCCACCTCCTCCAGCAGCGTGGTGCGCGCCACGAAGAAGAAGGACAGCCGGGGCGCGAAGTCGTCGACGTCCATCCCCGCCGCGACGGCCGTGCGCACGTACTCGACGCCGTCCGCGAGCGTGAAGGCGATCTCCTGCACCGGCGAGGCCCCGGCCTCCGCCATGTGGTAGCCCGAGATCGAGATCGTGTTCCACTTCGGCAGCTCGGTCCGGCAGTAGCGGAAGATGTCCGCGACCAGCCGCAGCGACGGCCCCGGCGGGAAGATGTACGTGCCCCTGGCGATGTACTCCTTGAGCACGTCGTTCTGGACCGTGCCGGTCAGCTCCGCGGCCGGCACGCCCTGCTCCTCGGCGACCAGCTGGTACATCAGCAGCAGCAGCGCGGCCGGGGCGTTGATCGTCATCGAGGTCGACACCCGGTCCAGCGGGATGCCGTCGAACAGCACCCGCATGTCGTCGACCGAGTCGACCGCCACCCCGACCTTGCCCACCTCGCCGTGCGCGATCGCGGCGTCGGAGTCGTGCCCCATCTGGGTCGGGAGGTCGAACGCCACGGAGAGGCCCGTCGTGCCGTGGGCGATGAGTTCCTTGTACCGGGCGTTCGACTCGACCGCGGTGCCGAAGCCCGCGTACTGCCGCATGGTCCAGGGCCGGCCGGTGTACATCGTCGGGTACACACCGCGGGTGTACGGGAAGGCGCCCGGTTCGCCGAGCCGCACGGCCGGGTCGCGTCCCGCGGCCCCCTCCGGCCCGTAGACCGGTTCGATCGGCAGCCCCGACTCGGACTCACGTGTCATCCGCCTGCGCCTCCGCGGTCGCCGACGGCCGGTCCCCGCCGCCCGTGTCACAGACCGGGGACGACGCGTCGTGTCGTTCTCGTCCCCCAACTGTTACCCCCATGATGCTCGGGATCGTGCAACCCGGCCGTTGCGCAATCTGTCTCTTCAGGCACAGGACCGAAAAGGGGGACGATCATGCTCAGGAAGAACATCGCGGTCAGAACGCTCGCGGCCGCCGCGGCGCTGACGGTGGCCGCGGTGACCGCCGGCTGTACGGCGCAGGCGGCGACCGACGCCGCCACGGACGCCAAGCCGAGCGCGGCGCCGACGACGTCGCAGCCGTCCGCGGACGCCTCGCCGTCCGCGTCGGCCGAACCGTCTCAGTCCGCTTCGCCCTCGGCGTCGGCGTCGCCCTCGCCGTCCGCGTCCTCGTCCGCCCCGCCGGCCAAGGTGCTGATGGCGCCCGGGGCCAACGGCGAGCAGGTGAAGGAGCTCCAGGCGCGGCTCGCGCAGATCGGCTGGTTCGACGACAAGCCGAACGGCTCGTACGGACCGGTCACCACCACGGCGGTCAAGGGCTTCCAGGGCAAGCGGCAGCTGCCCGTCACCGGCAGCACCGACGAGGTGACCTGGCAGAAGCTGCTGGGCATGACGACGAAGCCGACGCGCGCCGAGCTCGACGGCAAGGACGTCGAGAAGCCGAAGGCGAAGCTGGACCCGCGCTGCATGCAGGGCCGCGTGATGTGCATCAGCAAGACCACGCGCACGCTGTCCTGGATGATCGACGGCAAGGTGCTGTCGACCATGGACGTCCGCTTCGGCTCGCAGTACACGCCGACGCGCGAAGGCGAGTTCAAGGTCGGCTGGAAGTCCCGTGACCACGTGTCGACGATCTACGACACCCCCATGCCCTACGCGATGTTCTTCAGCGGCGGCCAGGCGGTCCACTACTCCTCCGACTTCGCCGCCCGCGGCTACAACGGCGCCTCCCACGGCTGTGTGAACGTCCGCGACAAGGCGGCCGTCGCGGCCCTCTTCGACCAGGTGCGCACCGGCGACAAGGTCGTCATCTACTGGTGAGCCACCCGGGCGGGCACGGCGTGACGGTCCGCGCGCCGTGCCCGCCCGTCGCCGTGGAAACGGCGGCGGGCGGCGGCACGGAGAAACGTTTCGAGCTCGTCGTCGGCCGAGGACACGCGGTCCGTGACGGCAGGTGTGACACTTTCCGGCCGCGTGGCGCAGTATGAAGTGCCGACTGGTCATCGGCCGCGCGAAGAGCCGGGGTTCCCCCCGTACCTGCGGCTCAGCGCACCCGGCGCGGGCGGGACACGTTCCCCCGGTCCCGCCCGCGCCCTTTCCCTCCCCCGAGCACACGGCGCGTCACGCGCCCGCCGCCCGCACCGGGACCGGGGCGGGCCCGTGAGACGGGAAACCCGCCGAAGGCACGGCAGCACGGCACACGCAGCGACGCGACGCGCCGCAGGAGCCGGAGGGTCAGAGCAGGGGCGCGGTCACGGCCGACGCCAGGGCCTTCACCGTGTCGGCCGGCGGGGCGGGCACGACGCCCCCGGGAGCCGGCGCCGGGCGCCAGGACACGGGAGGCGCGAGGAGGCCGGCGTCGTCCTTGCCCCAGCCGCCGCCCGAGTCCCCGCCGCCGGAGCCGCGGTCCTCGTCGGAGTCCCCGTGGCCGCCGTCGCCCCATCCTCCGCCGGAGGATCCGGTGCCGAGCACCCGGTCGCAGAACTTCTTGACCCCGTCGGGGCCGTCGGCCAGTTCCTCCAGGCGCTTCCTGCGCTCGGGGTCGATGCGTCCGCTGCGGTAGGCCTTGCAGGTCTCGACGATCCGGCGGCGCACGTCGGCGTCGTCCTTGCCGGGGCTCGAACCGGGCGTGGTCGGCGCGGCGTCGTCGCCGCCCCGGCCGTCGGTCGCGGGTGGGGAGGTCCGGGCCCCGGGGGCCGATTCCGTCGGGCCGCCGCTCGGGGTGGGCGCGGAGGGCGGGGTGGTGACGGGGCCGGGCGGCAGCGAGAACCCGTCGCCGTGCTGCCCGTCCGGGCTCCTGGTCTCCAGCGGGCCGGGGGTCGCCGCGGCCGTGACGGAGGACGCCGGCACGGGGGCGTGGTCGCGGTGGAACGGGGTGGGCAGCACGCCGGTGCCCGCGGCGACGGCGACCCCGCCGAGCGCACACCCCGCGAGTGCCGCCACGATCCCGAAGCGCAGCGGCCGGCCGAAGCGCAGCGGGCGGACGGGAACGCCGGTGCGGGAGACGGTCACGGTGCCGAGGGAGGCGCCCGCCGGAGCGGCCGCGTCGGATCTCGCCTTGCGGAACGCGGCCAGGGCGGCCGCCTCGCCGGGCAGTTCGCCGTCGTCGAAACGGTGGGCGTAGGCGCCCGCGCCGCGCAGCGCGGCGCCGAGCCGGGCCGCCTGCAAACGGGCGTGTTCGTCGGCGGCCCGGACAGGTTCGCCGCGCAGCAGTTGCTCCGCCGCGTCCCTGTCAAGCCACTCGTAGCGCTCGTCCGCCATCACATGTCCTTCTGCGTCCGCGTCCGCGAATGCGTCACACCGGCGGAGGTGGGGGTTCCGGTGCTGCGGGCGCGTTGTGGGGGGAGTCCGTTGAGGTCACCGGCCTGTTCGTCACCGCCGTCGGGGGCCGGCGGGCCGCTCGTGGGCCGGAGGTGCGCGGGGGCGGGCGGGACGTCCGGGACGGGTGCGCCGTGGGTGCTCTCCAGCAGCTCGGCGAGGCGCTTGAGTCCCCGGTGGGCGGCGGTGCGGACGGCACCCGGCCGCTTGCCGAGGGTCTGCGCGGCGCTCTTGGCGTCCAGCCCGACGACCACGCGGAGCACGACGGCCTCGGCCTGGTCCTGGGGCAGTTGGGCTATCAGCGCCATGGTGCTGCCGGTGCTGATGGATTCCATCGCCTCGGCGACGGTGTCCGACTCGGCGGGCTTCCCGGTCAGTTCGGTCTCGTCCCCGCCGACGGCCGGCCTGCGGCCCCGCATGCGGATGTGGTCCAGCGCGCGGTTGCGGGCGATGCGGGCGGCCCAGCCCCGGAAGCGGTCCGCGTCGCCGCTGAAGCGGTCGAGGTCCCGGGATATCTGGAGCCACGCCTCGGAGGCGACGTCCTCGGCGTCCGCGTCGCCGACGAGCGTGCGCACATAGCCGATCAGCCGCGGGTGCACGGCGCGGTACACAGTCCGGAAGGCGTCCTCGTCCCCGTCCTGAGCCGCGAGCACCGCGGTGGTCAGCTCCGCGTCGTCCCCCAGCACTACCTCATACCTGTCTGAATCGCAGCTGGTCACCACTGCCGCGCCACCCTGCGCGAACCAGCACGCTACGTCCTTTTCCGGGTGCCCGTCCATGCCTAGTACAACCGGCAACAACCTAACAACGCGGTGCGGTGTGACAGAAAACGCATGCACGGCGCTGAGAGGAGTACGGGGTGCCACTGTCACCCCGTCCGAACGACGACCGGGGCCTCTCCTGTGGGGGGTGGCGGCCCCGGTCGTCCTTCATGATCGCCTCGACGAGTGTGATCACGAAGGGGTCCGCGTGCGGGACGCTGCGGCGAACCGTAGGCAATCCGTGATGCTTTCGAGACGCCCCGCCCGCTCCGGAAGAGGCCCGGCGCTCCGGAGAAAGTCCGGAGCGGCTGCCGGTGGGACCGGGGAGGTCCGGACCGCGGAGGTCCGGACCGGGAACGGCCGGGCTGCGGGATCAGGGCACCTGGCGCACGACGCGGTGGCGCAGGTAGACGAACTTCCCGTTGAAGGTGCGCGTCTCGACGAGTTCCAGATCCACCCGGCGCTCGCTCCTCGGGAAGTACGGGATGCCGCCGCCGACCATCACCGGGTAGACGATGGTGCGGTACTCGTCGATGAGATCCGCGGCGGCGGCCTCCGCGGCCAGGGTGGCGCCGCCGATGGCGATGTCGCCCTCCCCCGGCTCGGCCCTCAGCCGCTCGATCTCCTCGGCCACGCTGCCGGAGGCGAGACGGGCCCCCCGTCCCTGGACCTCCGTCAGCGTCCTGGAGAACACCACCTTCGGCAGCGGGTTCCAGAGCTCGGTCCACACCCGTTCGTCGGCGCCGAGTTCCGGGTCGTTCTCGGCGGTCTCCCAGTAGAGCATCGTCTCGTAGAGCCGCCGCCCCAGCAGGTGGACGCCGACTCCCCGGATGTCGTCGATCCAGAAGCGGAAGACGTCCGGGTCGGGCGCCGACCAGTCGAAGCCGCCGTCCGGTCCGACGATGTATCCGTCGAGCGAGACATTCATCGAATAGGTCACGTTGCGCATCGCACGTCCTCCTCGGGTGACGGGTTCCGACAGTACGACCGGCGGGCGCCCCCGGACTCATCGCGACGCGCGAAGCGGGCCGGCGGGAGTCGACGGGCGGGGAGTTGACGGGCGGAAGCCGGCGCCCGGAGAAGAGCGCGGACAGCGGGCTGCGGGCCGCCGCGCCGAAGCGCGGCGGCCCGCAGGTGTGCCGCTGCCGTCACTCCCCTCCGGTCAGCCGCTGGTGCAGGCCTTGCCGCCGAGGGTGAAGGCCGCCGGGGCGCTGTTGCCGCCCGACCAGCTGCCGGTGAACCCGAAGCTCGCCGTCCCGCCGGGAGCCACGCCGCCGTTCCAGGCGACGTTGGAGGCGGTGACGACGGCGCCGGTCTGCTGATGGGCCGCGTTCCACATCTGGGTGATCTTCTGGCCCTGCCCGAACGACCAGCCCAGCTGCCAGCCGTTCAGCGCGGTGGTGCCCTTGTTGGTGAGGGTCACGTCGGCCTGGAAGCCGCCCGACCACTGATTGGTGATCTTGTAGCTCACCGCGCAGACCGCGGTCGGGTCCGGGTCCGTGGGGTCGGTCGGGTCGGTGGGATCGGTCGGGTCCGTCGGGTCGGTGCCGCCGCCCTCGGCCGTGTCGCCGTAGATGATGCCGCGTCCGTTGGTCGCGATGTACACCCGGCCGAAGACCCTCGGGTCACCGGTGATCGATGCGCCCGTCCAGCCCCACTGGTGGGCGTCGTCGTTGATGCGGACCCAGGTCGCGCCCTTGTCGGTGGAGCGGTAGATCCCGCGCTTCCCGTCGATCTGTGCGCTGATGAAGATCGTCTGGTACGCGGCGCCCGTGGCCGCCTTGCCGAAGCCGACGGCGTCCGCCTCCTGGACACCCGTCACCTTGGTGAAGGTGGTGCCCGAGTCGGTGGAGTGCCACAGCCCGTAGGTGCCGTTCTCCTTGCCGCCCGCGAGCCAGATGTCGCCCTCGGCGCCGGGCACGGCCTTGAAGCGGACGTTGCCCTCCGCCGGGAGACCGGTCGCCTTCGCGGCGAAGGTCGCGCCGCCGTCGGTGGACACGTAGAAGGTGCCGGCCTTGAAGCCGTAGAACTTCCGCGGGTTCTTGCGGTCGGACTCGACGATCGCGTCCGCCGGTATGCCGGTGGACGCCGTCCAGGAGGTGCCGAATCCGGTGGTGCGGTGCACTCCGGTCCCGGCCGGGCTCCACACGAAGGCGCTTCCGTCGGCCGCCGCCGCCACCGTGCCGCCGCCGGTCACACCGGAGGGCTGGGAGCCGGCGAACCAGTTGGCTCCGTTGTCGGTCGAGAAGCCGACGTTCTGGGTGGTGTCGCCGTGGCCGACGCGCACCACGGTGTTCGGGCTCGCCTCCGCGAAGTCGAGGCTGGTGGTGCCGCTCATGTTCGGGGAGCGGAACATCATCGCCGGCACCGCGTCGAGGCTGGTGTGGCGGAAGCCGCCGAGGTCGAGCATGCCGCTGAGCAGCGGGGCGCCGGAGGGCGGGCTCGCCAGGTCGTTGACCGCGGTCTCCTCCAGCCCCTTGATCATGGGTTTGATGCCGAACGTGCCGCCGGTGTCCCAGGCGGTGAGGTTCTCGGTGCCGTAGATCGTGGCCCCGGTGCCGTACATCATGCGGTTGGAGTCGAACGGGTCGATCTCCAGCGCCTCGGTCATCCAGCCGAGCTTGGGCGCGGTCTCCGGCGGCGACGGGTTGCCGCCCCACGACAGCCACGGCACCGAGGAGATGTCCTGCGTGTAGTGGTTGACCCGGTTCGGGTAGCCGTTGTACTCCCAGGCCTGCTTCCAGGTCGCTCCGCTGTCGGTCGAGCGGAAGATCTGGGTGTCCGGGAACCAGGAGCTGTAGGCGGTGGCCATGAGAGTGCCGGGCTTCTGGCGGTCGACGCTCAGTCCGCTGAAGCCGTAGTAGGTGTCGGCCTCGGCGACCGGGCTGACGTCCGTCCACGCGCCGGTCGCGGTGGTGTAGCGGTAGACGCGGCCCTTGCCGCCGTCGTACGGGCCGCCGGTGTCGCTGAGCGTCACGAACAACTGGCCGGTGGCGGAGTCCAGTACGCCCTTGTGGGCGAGGTAGCCGGTCGGCTGCCCGGCGACCCGGGACCAGGTGGTGCCGCCGTCCGTCGAGCGGTAGACCGCGTTCTCCTTGTCGGCGACGCCGACGTAGATGTCCTTGGTCACGCTGCCCGCGGCGGAGGAGCGCTCGTCGAAGGTGACCCAGACGACGCCCTGGATGTCGTTGCCGTAGCCGCTGGTGTCGGACGGGTCCTGGGCGTAGTTGCCCGGGTTGGGGAAGGACGCCACCTGGGACCAGGTGACGCCGGAGTCCGTGGAGCGCCAGAGGCCCTTGCCGCTGGGGGCGCCGAAGTAGAGGACGGAGTTCTTGTTCGGGTCGACGGCGAGGCGTTCGCCCATGCCGCGGCCGGGCATGTTGCCGCCCAGCTTGAAGGGGAGCGGGGTGGCCTGCCAGGTCGCGCCGCGGTCGGCGGAGCGCAGGATCGCGCCGTTGGTCGGGTCCCAGTCGTTGGTGTACGTGCCGACGGCGGCGTACACCTTGGCGGGCTGCACGGGGTCGGAGGCGATGCTGGCGACGCCGGTCCAGCCCCAGCGGTCCCAGTCGACCCAGTCCAGCAGCGGCTTCCACTGCTTGCCGGACTGGTCCCAGCGGTAGGCGCCGCCGATGTCGGTGCGGGCGTAGGCGAGGTTCTTCTCGGTCCGGTTGAAGACGATGCCGGGCACGAAGCCGCCGCCGTCGATCCGGACGTTCTTCCAGGTGTAGGCCGGGTCGGCGGCAGCAGCGGCCCCCGGCACCGACTTCGTCGACACATCGGATGCCTTGGCGGTGCCGACCGCCTGCGGGGCGGCGGGCGGGTGGGGCGAGGGGCGGGCCGCGGAGGCGGGGCCGGCGGTGAACAGCCCCGCCGTCATGGCGAGTGCCGCCACCACGACGGCGGCTGGTCTGGCGCGTAGGCGCACGGGAGAGTCCTCTCCGAGCGGGACCGCCAACGGGGGCGGTGTGCGGGTGACGTGGAGATGGGAGCGCTCCCATGTGGCGTCCTCGATGGTAGCGGCGCGGCGGGTGGGGGTGAAGAGTCGTGCGCCACTCATCGGATGACTGGGGGGGCTCAACTCCGTTGACGGGCACGGCCGGAGCCGCACCGCCGCGGCACGAGCCGCCCCCGGGGCGGGGGTTCGCGCACCGCCCGGAGCGGATGACGGCAGCCGGGGGCGGTCGCCTCGGCGGAGGCGCCCGCCCCCGGCTCACCGTCGTCTCAGCCGAAGTGCGCGCCCGCCGGCTCGCCGGCCGCGGTGGTCCCGGTCCCGGCACCGGTCCCGGTGTCGGTCCGGGAGGGGTTGCGGATCACGAGGAACGCGATGACGGCCGAGGCCAGGCTGAGCCCGGCGGCCCACCAGAACGCGGTGGTGTACCCCTCGATGTCGGCCGCGAGGCGGTCGACGGACGGGTCGGCCGCGAAGGTCTCCCGCAGGGACTCGGCGTAGAACGTCGACAGGAGTGCGATGCCGACCGATCCGCCCACCTGCTGGGCGGTGTTGACCATCGCGGACGCGGCGCCCGCGTCGCCCGGGTCGACCCGGGCGGTGCCGACGGCGAAGGTGGTCGGGAAGAGGATGCCCGCGCCGAGCCCCGCGGCGACGAGGCCGGGGAGGACGCCGCCGGCGTACCCGGAGCCGGTGTCCAGCTGCGCGAGCAGCAGCGATCCGAGGGCGGCCAGGGCCAGACCCGTGGAGATCAGGACGCGCGGCCCGACCTTGTTCAGCAGCACGCCCGCGGTGACGCCCGAGGCGATCATGATCGCGATGTTGAGGGGCATGAACGCGAGCCCGCTCTTCCACGGCGAGTAGTGCAGGTTCTGCTGGAGGTAGAAGGTCAGGAAGAGGAAGACGCCGAACATCGTGACGCCCAGGGCGCCGATCGCGAACCAGGCCCCGGCACGGCTCCGGTCCGCGAGGAGGCGCAGCGGCAGCAGGGCGTGGTCGCTGCGCTGCTCGATCAGCACGAACGCGGCGAGGAGCACGGCGCCGAGAACGAGCACGGCGAGGGTCGTCGTCGAGCCCCAGCCCTCGGTCTCCGCCCGGGAGACGCCCAGCACCAGCGCGAAGAGGCCCGCGGTGGCGGTGAGGGCGCCGGGCAGGTCGAGGACCTTGCGGGCATGGTTCGTCTCGTCCTTGCGGATCGTGCGGACACCGAGCAGGGCGACGACCGCGAAGACGATGTTGACGTACAGGCACCAGCGCCAGGACAGGAGGTCGGTCAGGACACCGCCGAGGAGCAGTCCGGCACCGGCGCCGACGCCGGCGATCGCGCTGAAGACGCCGAACGCCTTGTTGCGCTCGGCGGGTTCGGTGAACGTCACGGCGACGGTGGCGAGCGCGGCGGGGGCGAGGACCGCTCCGAAGACGCCCTGGCCCACCCGCGCGGCTATGAGGGTCTCGAAGTTCTGCGCGGCGCCGCCGAGTGCCGAGGCGAGGGCGAAGCCGGTCAGGCCGACGGCGAACAGGCGGCGGCGGCCGAAGAGGTCCCCGAGACGGCCGCCGAGGAGGAGCAGGGCTCCGAAGGCGATCGCGTACGAGCTGACGACCCACTGCCGGTCCTCGACGGAGAATCCGAGGTCGGCCTGGGCGGAGGGCAGGGCGATGTTCACGATGGTCGCGTCGAGGACGACCATCAGCTGGGCGACGCCGACGACGGCCAGCACCAGCCATTTGCGGCGGGGATCGGAATGCGGGGACAAGGGCTTGCGCCCTCCTTCCAGACGAGTGGACACGTGGTCCATCAGGTGGTTGGAGGTCGCGCTCATGCCCTAGCGTCCGACCGAACCGGCGAGCCGACGTCAGTCGGTTGAGGCAAGGCCGGCTTTCTGCGTCGAGGAGTGTAGGCACAGCGCCGCATACACGTCAAAGCGCCACATACGGTGATCCACCGGTGACCCGCCACGCCCTCCCCGCGCCCCCGGGCGGTCCGGGCCGCGGTGGCCCCGGCCCGCCCGGACGCCGCACCGCCCGGGGTGCGGGCGGTGCGGCCTGCGTGACCGTGCCGGTCACTCCCGTCCGGCACCCGCCAGCGCGGGCTCCTCGGACGCGGGCTCGGGCTCGGCCGCCTTGCGCGGGCCGGGGGTGGCCCGGGGAACGATCGCCGGGACGCCCTTGCCCTGCGCGGCGCGGCGGGCGATCCACAGGTCGGCGAAGAGGTTGAGGAGCAGGCCGGCCGCGCCCCAGATCCCGATGGTGAGCAGGTGGCCGCCGATGGCGTCGCCGCCGAAGTACACCAGGTCACGGGCCGTGCCCACGGCCGCCGGGAGCGGCAGCACGTCGTGCAGGGTGCGGAAGACCTCGGGGACCATGGCGAGCGGCAGGCCGCCGCCGGAGGCCGGGACGCCGAGCAGCATCAGCACCACCATCACCGGGACGATCGCGGCGAGGCCGAAGAGGCGGGTGAAGGCGTTGGCGGCCAGCGAGACGCAGAAGATCGTCAGCGCCCCGATGCCGATCAGCGCCCCGGCGTGGCCGTTGACCGCGCCGATCATGACGTCGAAGAGCAGCCAGAGCCACAGCGCCATGCCGGCCGACCAGCCGGCCAGCTTGGCCGCGAACTGGCGGGTGCGGCGCAGTTCGGGGGCGCCGCCGCGCAGCACGGCGGCGATCAGGAAGCCCGCCATGATCCAGGACATGCCGACGTAGAGGCTGTTGGTGCCCATGGTGTCGTCGGCGGTGAGCGGTTCCAGGTCGGTGGTGGTGAGTGCGGCCTGCTGCCCCTGGGCGACCTGGGTGAAGGTGCTGGTCAGGATGGTCTGCTGGCTGCTGCCCGCGCCGGAGGCGCCGAGCAGTCCGGCCGGGCCGCCCGCCTCGGTGGGCAGGACGTAGGCGCCGGCGATCTCCTGGTCCCTGATCAGGTCGGCCGCCTCGTCGGCGGAGTCCAGCGCGCGCAGGTCGAACATGACCCCGAGCGAGGGCTCCATCCCGGCCACGGCCTGTTCGGCCTGCTGCTGGGTGGCGCCGACGACGGCGACCGGCATGTCCCGCACCTGCGGCTTGTGCATGGAGCCGGCCATCAGGCCGACGACGCAGAGCAGGATCGCCATCGGGAAGGCGAAGGCCGCGATGTAGCGGGCGCGCGGGGAGCGGACCGGACCGCCGGCGAGGGCGGGGAGCGGCAGGGAGGAGTCGGTGGCGGGCGGGGCGGCGGGTATCGCGAGGCCGGAGCGGCGTTCCTTGAGGAGGGAGAGCGCGAGGGCGGCGACGGCCCAGGCGCCGAGCGTCAGCAGGTGGCTGCCGATGCCGCGTCCGTCGAAGTAGATCAGCGAGCGCATGGACTCGCCGGCCGCCGGGAGCGGCAGCACGCCGTGGAGCCACTGGAAGAAGCCCGGCATGGTGTGGACGGAGAGCGAGAGGTTCGACGACGGCATGCCGAAGACGACCCAGAGCAGCATGCCGAAGAGCACGGCGAGCGGCCCGACCAGCTTGGTGAAGAGGAGCTGGGTGAGGGCGACGGCTCCGGTGGCGAGCATGCCGATGCCGAGGAAGTGCAGGTAGTGGCCTTCGACGGCGCCGACCACGGGGCCGAGCAGGACCCAGATCAGGGTGCTGGTCAGCGCGGACCAGCCGAGCATCAGCGGGACGAAGCGGCGCAGCGTCAGCAGGTAGGGCAGCGACATGGTGAGGATGCTGAGCGGCACGTAGCCGGCGAGCATCATGCCCATGCCGGCGAAGAGCACGGCGGTGCCGGAGAGGTCGCCCGGTGCGACCGGGGCCACGTCCTCGGTGGTGGTGGTCCAGCCGTTCTCGACGGCGACCGGGGCGAGGAGCTGCTGGACGGTGCCGGCCTGGGAGGCTCCGGCGGCGCCCGCGGTGTAGACGACGGCCTCCGTGGCGCCCTGGGCGGGCGGCAGCAGGGCGCCGCTGATCTCGCGGTCCTTCAGCAGGTCGACGGCCTCGTCCCCGGTGGCGACGGTCCGGACGTAGAGCGCGCCGCCGGCGGCCTTCTCGATGCCGTCGGCGAGCGCCCGGGCAGGGGCGCCTGCGCCGACGACGGCGACGGGCATGTCGCGCGGCGCCGGATCGTGCATGGTCCCGACGTACGTGGCGTACATCATCGTGACCATCAGGAAGGGCATCGCGAAGAGCGCCACATAGCGGCCTATGCGGGTCTTCCGGTCCTCCTCGGGGACGGCGGGGCCGCCGCCCGGGGCGGTCTCCGGTTCCTGTGCGCGCTCCGGTGCTCCGGGGCTCGGCGATTCCACGTGGGGACTCCTGGCAGAGGGGGTCGGGGGCCGTCGGCGCCTCGTGGTCGCACCCGCCGCACCGCGGGGAAGGACACCGACTCCACCCACTGTAAGTCATGTGACTTAAAAACTGGGTCATGGGCTAGTTTGGATGCCGCCGACCCCCGCCCCACCTGGGAGGACCCGCCGTCGTGGCCAGATCCGACGCCAGCCGCACCGCCCTGCTCGACGCCGCCGAACGGCTCTTCGCCGAGTCCGGCATCGCCCAGGTCTCGGACCGGAAGATCGCGGAGGCGGCGGGCAACAGCAACCACTCGGCCGTGGGCTACTACTTCGGCGGGCGCGACGGCATGCTCCGCGCCCTGCTCACCCGCCATCTCACCGGGCAGGAGGACAGCAGGCGACGGCACTTCGACGCCTCCGGCTCCCTCCTGGGCGACGTCCGCAGCCTGGTGCTGCCCGCCACCGAGGAGCTGGCCCGCCTCGCCGCCGAAGCGGGCCCCGGGGGAGCGACCTGGCGCGCCCGGTTCGTGTCCGCCGCCCTCCACGACCCGCAGACCGTCGCCCTCTACCGGGAGCTCGGCGACACCGCCCCGGCCGCCCGCGCGGTGATCCGTTCCATCGCCTCGCGCATCGACGACCTGCCCGCCGAGGTGGTGCGGGCCCGCGCCGGGCTGATGACGCACGTCATCGCCTCGACCTGCGCCGAGTACGAGGAGAAGTGCGCCCGGGAGGGCACCACACCGGACTGGCGGGCGACCGGACGCTTCCTGGCGGACGCCATCGCCGGCCTGCTGCGGGCACCGGTCAGCACCGACTGAGGCCGTGACCGCGCGGGGCCGCCCGGGGCCGCCCCGGGCAGGATGGCGCGCATGACCGACGACGCGGACACGATCCTCACCCTGCCGAAGGGCGCGAGCGGATTCTCGGAGCAGGGGACGGGCCGCTCCCGGTGACCGACCTGCGGCTCTTCCGCCGCGCCCTGTACGCGGCCGCCCGCGCCGCCGGGGGCGGGGCCGGTGACGTCGAACGGCAGACGTACCCGCTGAGTTTCCACACCTCGGCCGTCACCCGCCGCGAGGGCGGACACGTCGTCCTGTGCCACGCCCACCACCCGTGGATCGCCTTCGCCACGGAGCGCCGGAACTGGTACACGGACCAGTTCGCGGACCCGCCGCCGTGGGCGGGGGCCTTCGCGGAGGCGGGGTTCACCGTCCTCGGGCGCGCCCGCCTCCTGACCCCGCTCACCGCGGTGGACACCTCGGTCCTGTCGAAGGCCGAGTGGCGCAACGTGCGCGCCTACGGCGTCGACACGCTCGGCGGCGTCCTCTTCAACGCCTGGGACTGATACGGCTTCAACGCCTGGGACTGAGCGGCTTCAACGCCTGGGACTGATGCGGCCCGCTCAGCCGCGGCCCCGCCGCCGTACGAAAGCGGCGGCGAGCAGGAACGCGACGGCCGTGAGCTCGGACCACAGGAGCAGCAGGGCGTCCAGCCCGCCCGCGCGGGAGCCGAGGACCGCCATCAGGGGGAACGTGGCCAGGCCGACGAGGAGCCCCGCCCCGGTGACCGCGGTCAGCGCCGGGGGCGTCCGGCCCAGGCACCGCTCGGTGCGGCGCAGCCACCACCACGCGGCGTGCAGGGCGACGGCGCCCGCCAGGGCGAGCACCAGCACGATCGCCGTCAGGACCACGGGTGTCCCCGCCGGGTGCCGCGACGTGCTCTGCCGGTCGGAGCCCTGCCACAGCAGTACGGGATCGCCCCGCCACAGCGTCGCCGCGACCCGGTCGCCCGGACGGACCTCCGACAGGAACGGGCGCACCCCCTCGAAGTCGGCCCGCCCCCGCCAGCCGCCGTCGGCGCTGCCCTCGACCCAGCCCTTCGACGAGCGCCCGCGCTGCACGTGGACGTCGTCCACGGTCAGCCGGACGCTGCGGACGCACTCCTCGCCCGGCACCACGTCCGGTCCCTCGCAGTGGTGAGCCGAGACGAACGCCCGCTCGTCCGCCACCGCCCCGGGCACGGCGGCCAGCACCACGGCCCCCGCGACGAGCGCGGCGACGCCCGCCACGGCCGCAAGCCATCCCTGCAGACGGAGCCGGCGCCGCGTCCGGTCCCTGTCCCCTGCGCCCCCCGTGCCGCGTCGGCCCATGACCGCGCCCCCTCTCCCCCGGCTGTCACGGCCCATCGTGGCAGCGGGTGGGCCGCGGGTTCACTGCCCGGCCCCGGCAGTGTTCCTGCGCCCGGAGTGCCGGAGCCGTCACGTCCGGTCCGTCCGGTGCCGGTGAATCCTGCCCGAACCCGGCAACCGGGCGCGGTGGTTGACTGCCCGGCCCAGGGCCTGCGGGAGCGGCCTCGGCCCCCGTAGCGTCGTCCTCGGCGGCGTCCGGGGCACGGGCCCCGCAGACGAGGGAGGCGGAGAAGGTGGACTGGAACGAGCCTGTGTTCAAGCGCAGCAAGTGGGGCACCAGCCGCTACGTCTACAACGCGGAGAACCCGCTCGGGATGGCGCTGATCGTCCTGAGCGTCATCGTCACCGTGATCGGGCTGGTGATGATGCAGACCCGGTCGGGCCCCTTCGCGATGGACGACCGCCCGGCCCCGGCGCCCAACCCGTCCGTCTACGTGCCGGACGCGTATCTGCCGGACATGGACGCACCCGCCGACCCGACGGCCTCTTCGGACGTGCCGACTCCCTGATCCTCCTCGTGTCCGCGGCCGGCGGGTCCGGGCAGCTCGCACCAGACCGTCTTGTCACCGGCCCCCTGCTCGACGCCCCACCGCAGGCTGAGCGCGTCGAGCAGGGCGAGACCGCGCCCGCCCTCGTCGTCCTCGGCCGCGCTCCGCAGCACGGGCAGCGCACGGGGGTCGGGGTCGGTGATCTCCAGCCGCATCCGGCTCCGGTCGCAGGTCACCCGGAGCGAGACCGGCGTCCCGTGGCCGACGTGACGGATCACGTTGGTGAGCAACTCGTCGGCGCAGAGCTGGAGATCGCCGCCGTACGCGCGCAGCAGGCGGCGCGCGGCGGGGACGGACTCCGGCGTCGCGAGCAGGTCGAGGGCGAGGACGGACACGGGCGGCCTCATCGCTCGACCCCCTTGAGCAGGGCGGCGGTCAGCGCCCGCGCGGTGAGCACGTTGCAGTTGCCGAGGGAGACCAGGGGCCGGGTCGGGTAGCGGGAGGCGAACGTCGGCAGGTCGACGCCGAGGGACGGGAGCGTGATGCCGTGCGCGGCGAGGGCCGCCCTCAGCTCCTCGGCGCAGGCGTCCGCGTCGGGGTGGTGATCGTGGGTGGGGGGCAAGGGGTCACACCTTCCAGTGCGCTGGGTGACGAACTGCTCACACCCTGGCGCGGTGCCGCGTACCGTGAAAAGCCGTTCGGAGCCCCGCCCTGAACTGCGGTGACGCGGGACGCGGTGGGTATCGGGCGTGGACATCCCCGGGAAACGGCACCAGGAGCGGTGAACGATGGGACAGCGCAAGGACATCGACGGCGCGGCGAGCGTCCCCACCTTCTACGGCAAGGAACTGCGGTGGAAGCGCGAGGAGGCGGGCCTGACGCTCACCCAGCTCGTGGAGGGCAGCTTCTACGGCCCGAGCCACCTCAGCGAGATCGAACGCGGGGAGCGCCGGATGCCGGCCGAACTGGCCTCGCACGTGGACCGGGTGCTCGGCACGGACGGGTTCTTCCAGCGCCGCTGCGAGGACGTGCGGAACGCGCGGCGGCGCGGGCACGCGCGGTACTTCGAGCGGGTACTGGAGGCGGAGAAGCACACGGAGTCCATCGAGGAGTGGTGCCCGACGCTGATCCCGGGGTTGTTGCAGACGGACGCGTATGCGCGGGCGGTGGTGCGGGCAGCACATCCCATGGCGCCGGACGCGGACGTCGAGGAGAAGGTCAGCGCCCGGATGGCGCGGGCCAGCCTGTTTGAGGAGGATCACCAGTCTCCGGACTACTGGGCGATCCTGCCCGAATCGCTGCTGAGGCAACCAATCCTGGCCCCCGAGCAAGCAGCCGAACAGCTTTTGCACATCACGGCCTTGGCCAAGCAGCGACAGATCGTTACCCAAGTACTTCCAGGGAACTGTGGGGCGCACCCTCTGATGCTCGGCACCGCCATGATCATGGCCTTCCCTGACGCACCGACTCTCGTGTACACGGAAGCGCAGTACAGCGGGGACACCATCGACGATCCGGCCCTCGTGAAGCAGTACCGCAAGGCATACGATCGGCTGAGGGCCGCCGCGCTGCCGCCGGAGGCGTCCCTCGCCCTGATCGAGCGAGCGGCTGAGGATCACCGACATGGCAAGCACGGCAATTGACCTGAGCACGGCCGTCTGGCGCAAGTCCAGCTACAGCAACGGGACCGGCGGCGACTGCGTCGAGGTCGCCGAGGCGTTCCCCGGCGCGGCCGCCTGGCGCAAGTCCACGTACAGCAACGGCGACGGCGGCAACTGCGTCGAGGTGTGCGACGCGCACCCCGGCGTCGTCCCCGTGCGCGACTCCAAGGTCCCCCACGGCCCGGTTCTCACGATCGCCGGGCCCGCGTGGACCGCCTTCATCACCTCGCTCACGGGCGACGACGCATAACACCGGCCAACCAAGCGAGCGGCTGAGGATCACCGACATGGCAAGCACGGCAATCGACCTGAGCACGGCCGTCTGGCGCAAGTCCACGTACAGCAATGGCGACGGGGGCGACTGCGTCGAAGTCGCCGAGGCATTCCCCGGCGCGGCCGCCTGGCGCAAGAGCACTCACAGCAACGGCAGCGGCGGCAACTGCGTCGAGGTGTGCGACGCGCACCCCGGCGTCGTCCCCGTGCGCGACTCCAAGGTCCCCCACGGCCCGGTCCTCACGATCACCGGGCCCGCGTGGACCGCCTTCGTCGCGTCGCTCACGGGGGACGACGCGTAGAGAAGCCTCCGCCTCTCCGGCACCCGGTGGCGGGTCGGTGCGGTGTTCCGCCTCGGCGGTCGCGTGCCCCCTGGGGGTGAACCCCGCCCCCCGGTCTGCGAGTGCCCATCATGGCCACTGTGCGGCCCGCTGGGCGCCCCCGGGCGTCGCGGGCACGCCCTTCCTCTTGTCGGAAGCGCGCCTGAAGGGCCCAGCGGGCCTTTCTTGGGCCCTGGTTGCGGTGGGGTCGACGCGGCACGTCAGCTGCAAGCGTCCTGGATCGCGGCGGCAGCGAAGTGGTCGGAAGGATTCGCTGCCGCGCGCGGGCGGTCGCGTTCGGGCGTGCGGGGCGCGCCGCTGGGGCGTGTTCCACTCGTAACCAGTAGTCATCCCAGTTGAACTGTCACATGGGACTCTCACCAGGAACTCTCACTTGAGCTATCAATTGGACATCTTCATCACCCGCTGAGACGTCCATGATCAAGAGCTATCGCGCCGCGCCCGCGAAAGCTGAATCGTTTGAGTGACGCGCCATCAGATGGCTAGCGTTCCGGGCATGAAGACGACAGCAGGCGCCGACCTGAACATGCAGGACGCGAAGGCAACCGGACGGGATACCCGCACGGCTGTGCTCAAGCGCTCGATCCGTGCGAACGTTCCGCTGCGCAAGACGTTCGTGCAGGCGAATGCGGGGGGTGACAGCCGGCACGGGCCTTTGAAGGAGTTCGTGACCGGAAGGGACCTGCGGGGCCTGAAGGCGTACTTGCTCATCGTGGCCGCATGCAGCAACGGGGACAACGGCTGGTCGACCACGCACGACAGCTTGGTGTGGGCGCGGATGCTGGACATCCTGGACACGGCCCTGCCGCAGTCCGCCCGTACCGGCGCCTGGCGGACCCTGGACCGGCTGCGGGAGCGCAAGCTGATCACCTGCCGCCGCAGCGGGACCATGATCACCGTCACCCTCCTGCGCGAGGACGGCACCGGGAAACCGTACGAACGCCCCAAGGGCGGCACCGAAGAGGACCGCTTCCTGCAGATCCCGGCCGCGTTCTGGACGACAGGCCGTGACGAGCAACTGGACCTGCCCGGCCTGGCCATGTTCCTGGTCGTCGCCCGCGAGAAGAACTGGTCGCCCTTCCCGCTGGAGAAGGCCCCGGACTGGTACGGCTGGTCCGCCGACACCCACGAGCGCGGGCTGAACAAGCTCCTCACCCTCGAACTCGTCGAACGACGCGTGAAGTACATCAAGGCGCCGCTCGCCCCGGCCGGCTTCGTCAAGACCTACCAGTACAAGCGCACCGCCGCCGTGCAGCCGCGCAAGACCAGGAAGGCCGTAGCCGCCGTCCGGTGAGCCGGCGGCCCGGCTCGGCCGGTGCCGAGAAGCGCCGGCCCCCGGGACGCCCTTGCGGGGCTAACCCCGCTGACCCCCACTCTCCTGTCCGTCCGGCCCCACCGCGGGGTGCAGACGCCCATGTCCCATGCCCGCCTGCGAACAGGCCGCAGGCACGTCCCGAGGAGGACCACCGAACATGTCCGTCACCACCGACCAGTCCCCGCAGCCGCCGGCCCCACAGCCCTCGGGCACGGATCCGGTGCTGCTCCTGCTGCTGGGGATCGTCGTCGCCCTGGTCCTCGGCGCCACGCTCTACCTGTGCATGGTGCACCCGTCGCTGGCCGCCCCGATCGGCGCCGTGGGCGGGATCGCCTCGGCCCTGGCCACCGCGTTCGGGGTGGCGATCGCGCTGCGCCGACGATGACAGACAGCGTGGCGGAGCAGCGGACGAGCCGGGACGCGGAGGACGCGGGTAGTGACAGCGATCATGACGTTCCGGCAGCGCTCAGGCCTGAACCACCGACTGATCAGCCTTCGGCCCGGTCGGCTCGGGGCCTGATCAGAAGCGGCAGCGCCCTGCCGCGCGAGGAAGACATACCGCTCCACCGGCACCCGGCGCGCCTCTCGGCGGCTGTGGGCGGGCAGGCGAGGTCATCCACCGCCCTCCGACGGGAGGTCGGCCTCGATCACCGTGCGGGTGATCAGGGGCCGGTCCCGCAACGCCAGGATCTCGTTGGCGAGTTCCACGGTCTCCAGCGGGTTGCGCTCGCCGTGGACCTCGATGGCGGCGGCCAGGAGGCCGCGCGGCACCGCGCCCGCGTCGAGGAGGACGCGCCAGTCCTCCGGGGACAGGTCCAGGAACTCCAGGCCGTCGAGGCGGGCGATCTCCAGCGGGTCGGCGAGGGTGCCCGGGTAGGCCGTCAGCGTGCGCAGGCGCGGGAGGCCGAAGAGCGGTGCGAGGCCGACCGGTTCGCCCTCCAGCACGCCGATGCTCAGCGCTTCCAGCCCGGGGTGGGCGGCTGCCTCCACGCTGGGGACGGAGGCACGGTTCACCCAGGCCGTGACCGGCTTTCCGGCGGCGGTGCCCGCGCCGTGTCCGTCCCGGACGCGCCCGTCGAGGACCATGCCGGTGAGGGAGTCGGCGATCAGGCCCGCGCCGATGTTCTCCTCGTGGCTCATCACGATGACCTGCCCGAGGTGTCCGCCGGGCCCGGGGGTCAGGTCGACGGCGATCCGGTCGCCGCCCCCGGTGTCCCCGAAGACGATCCAGCCCGGCGAGCCGACAAGCCCCTGCACGGCCGCGTCGGGACGGGTGTCCACGGCGTCCATCGCCGCGTACTTCCACGGCGCCGGGCGGGAGGCGCTGTCCGCGACGTACACCTCGTCCAGCGGGAGGAGTTCGCAGCCGACCGCCTTCGCCATCCGCGTCGCCGCGTCGTAGTCCTCGCCGAGGTCCTGCCAGCGGGCCCGGACGACCCGGTAGAGCGCCCTCAGCTCCTCGGGCAGCGTGATCCCCAGGCGGGATTCCGTCGCTGCGATCTCGTCGTCGGTGGCGCCGATCGCGTCCGGCAGCCGCTCCCGGAGCGTGCGCTCCAGCAGAGCGGGGTCGGCGCTCGGCGCGGGCCGCGCGTCCGGTGACGGGTCCGGCAGCCGGCGCCAGGGCTCCGGGACGGCCCCCTCGGCCAGCACGAGCGCGCCGACGGGCTGCGACACACCGGACTCGACCGAGGGCCCCAGGTCGATGAAGTGGGCCCGGACCGTGCCCGGGGCGGGGGCCTCCATGACGAAGGAGACGTGGTCGACGCCCTCCTCCACCAGGACGTTCCGCACCTTCTCGACCGCGTCGAACTCCGCCTGCATGTCGCTCACCATGGCCGCCCGGCCGAGCGGGAAGACGGGCCGGGCCACCGGCACGCTCCAACCGCCGCGCCCGACCGTCCCCGTCACGTATCCGCCGGGAGCGGCGAGCCGTTCGGCGTTGTCCTGGAGCATGAGCCGCAGCAGCGGCTCCCAGGTGGTGACGTCGTGTATCGGCGACAACTCTTCCTCCGTGATGTCGTGTGTGGAGCCCGCAGGACGTCGGGGCGTCCGGTCGTCCGGTCGTCATCCGACGGGCAGGCGGCGGCGCCCGGCGATCTCCGCCGCGAGCGCGCCGCCGAGGAGGACGAGACCGAGCAGGGCGGTGAGCCCCGCCGCGACGAGCCCGGAGCGGTCCCCGGGCACGCGGGCCCGGACCTCCTCGCGGGCGGCCGTGCCGGAGCGGTCGTCGAGGAAGGACCGGGAGTCGATCGAGTTCGCCCGGTGGTCGCCGAGCAGGAACAGGCGGCCCTCGGGGACCGTCACGTCGTAGGCCGGGGTTCCGGTGCCTGCGGGATCGCCGTCCATGACGTACGGCTCTGCCAGCGGCTTCCCGTTCACGGTCACCGGCTCCCCCGGCACCTTCACGACCCGGTCGCCGCCGACGCCGACGACCCGCTTCACGGCGGGCATTCCGCCGTACCAGGCGGGCGAGGCGTGCAGCACGACATCGCCCCGCCGCACCTCGACCGGCTCGATCCGCTCCAGAAACACCCTGTCCCCGGGCACGTACGTCGGCCGCATGGCCTCGCCCCGGACCGTGGCGGTCGTGTGCCCGGTGACGACGGACCAGAGGGCTCCCGCCAGCAGCGCCGGCCCCAGTGCCCCCGCGATCCGGGAGACCGCTCTCTTCCTCATGGACGTGCCCACCCCGTCAACTCTCCTCGCACGCCGGGCGTCTCCCGTCGTGCCGTCGTGTCGTCGTGCTCGCGTCGGCCGCGCGGGGGCCGACCGCGGCTCGTGCTCCTCCCGTGCGCGAGGAACGCCGGGACGGCGCCGCCGCCGGTCCCGTACGACCGCGCCGGACCGGTCCCGCGCGGTCGTACGGGACCGGCCCGGCCGGCTCGGGGCCGGATCAGAAGGCGGCAGCGCCCTCCAGGGCCCACCAGTCGCCGTTGTCGCTCGCGACCTTGCGCAGGCCGCCCGTGGCCGTGCCCTGGTACTGGTGCAGCCAGATGCCGTCCGCGGCGTGCAGGTCGGGGCGGCCGTCACCGGAGGTGTCCCCGATGCCGAGGAGGTGCTGCATGCTGTTCCAGCCGCCGTTGCCGATCAGCGTGCGCCCGCCGAGACCCCAGGTCGAGGTGCCCGGGTAGAGCCACAGCTTGCCCGTCGCCTTCTCCCGGGCGATCAGGTCGGGGCGGCCGTCGCCGGTCATGTCGCCCGCGCCGACGAGGGCGTTCATGGAGTTCCAGCCGCCCGAGCCGACGAGCTTGCGCGCGCCGAGGCCGCTGCCGGTGCCGGGGTAGAGCCACAGCTTGCCCGTCGCCTTCTCCACGGCGAAGAGGTCGGAGCGGCCGTCGCCGGTCAGGTCGCCGAACGCGGCGATGCGGCCCATGGAGTTCCAGCCTCCGGAGCCGATCAGCGCGCGCGTGCCGAGGCCGCCGCTGCCGGTGCCGGGGTAGAGCCACAGCTTGCCGGTCGCCTTCTCCCGGGCGATCACGTCCTCCCGGCCGTCGCGGCTGAAGTCGCCGTGCCGCGCGAGCGCGTCGAACGCGTTCCAGCCGCCGGAGCCGATCAACCGCCCGGTGCCGTCGCCCGGCAGGAACCACAGGCGACCGGCCTCGTCCCGCAGCGCGATGTCCGCACGCCGGTCGCCGTTCATGTCGCCGAAGCCGCCCGCCTTGGGTGCGGTCGCCGCCTCCCAGTACGGGTACGCGTCCGTCTCGCACTCGCGCAGCGTGCGCACGAGCTTCATCGAGCTGGTGGAGAGCATGTCCCCGTAGTGGGTCGCGTAGTCGGGGTCCGGGTCGACCCAGTGGTAGCCCGTCGTCCTCGCGTAGTTCGGCTCGTCGTAGAGGCAGGCGATCGAGGACGTCCGGTTGAAGACCGTCTCGATCTTGTTGTCCCAGGACCCGAGCGTGGCCATGCTCGTCTTCGTCTTGAGCATCGGCCCGTTGTAGCCCTGTGCCCCCCAGACGCAGAGGTAGCCCATGGGGCAGTCGCTCCTCGCGGCCTGAGCCGGTGCCGCGCCGGCGCCGAGCACGCCGAGCGAGGCGAGCCCCAGTGTCGTGGCCCACGCGGCCACGCGCCGAAGCAGGGTGTTGCGCATGTGTTCCCTCCCTTTGCGCGGCACGGAGACCTCGCTCGACGTGCCGCGCGAGGAAGATACACCGGCCCGCGGACACCCCTTCGGGCGGAGGGAGGAACGGCGCCGGCGCGGGTCAGGCGCCGCAGCCGCACCCGGCAGGGGCCGTCGCACCGGCCGGATCGAGGGTTCGTTCCCCGGAGGTGCCGGAGCCCGTCGTGCCGCAGCAGGCGCCGGGCGCCGCGCCGGACGTCCCGAGGGTGCCGGCGTCGGCCTTGACCACGTAGACCTCCCAGGGCTCCCGGCCGGGCCCGTGGACCCAGACCTTGTCCTGGAGGGCGTAGCAGCAGGAGGTGTCGTTCTCCTCGAAGGTCGCCAGACCGGCGTCCTTCAGCCGCGCGGTGGCGGCGGTGACGTCGTCGGTGGAGGCGACCTCGACGCCGAGGTGGTCCAGGCGGGTGTCCTCGCCCGGCTCGCCCTCGATGAGGACGAGCTTCAGCGGGGGTTCGGTGACGGCGAAGTTGGCGTAGCCCTCGCGGCGCTTGGCGGGCCCGGTTCCGAAGAGCCGTGAGTAGAAGGCGATCGAGGCTTCGAGGTCGGCGACGCGCAGGGCGAGCTGGACGCGGGACATGGCGGTCTCCCTTCCGGTGCCGCTCCGCTTCCGTATCCGGAACGGCTTGTTTCGACGTCTGTCGATACAGCCGAGCTTGCCACCGGATTCGATGGGCGTCAACATAGAAGAATGTCGAAACAACCTGCTCTTCCGGTGCTCGGCCAGGACGGGGACGTGTGCTGCGCGCCGCTGGTCCGCGAGCCCCTGGGCGAGGACGCCGCGGCCGGGCTGTCGCGGATGTTCAAGGCGCTGTCGGACCCCGTCCGGCTGCGGCTGCTGTCGCTCATCGCCTCCCACGAGGGCGGCGAGGCGTGCGTGTGCGACCTCACCGGCCCGTTCGACGTGTCCCAGCCGACCATCTCCCACCACCTCAAGGTGCTGAGGGAGGCCGGGCTGGTCGGCACCGAGCGGCGCGGGACATGGGTGTACTACTGGGTCCTCCCCGACGCCCTGGCCCAGCTCTCCGCCCTGCTCCGGGCGCCCGCCGTGTCCGCGAAGGCCCCGGTGTGAGCGCGCCGGCGCCGCTGGCCCGGCGTGCGGCCGCCGAAGGACTCGGCACGGCCGCACTCGTCGCCGTGGTCGTCGGCTCCGGCATCCAGGCCGCCGGACTGACCCACGACACGGGTCTCCAGCTGCTGGCCAACTCCCTGGCCACCGTCTTCGGCCTCGGAGTGCTGGTCGCCCTGCTCGGACCGGTGTCCGGGGCCCACTTCAACCCGGCGGTCACCCTGGCCGCCCATGTCACCGGCCGGCGTACCGGCGAGGGTCCCGCACCGCGCGAGGTCGCCGCCTACGTGCCCGCGCAGGTCGTCGGGGCGGTCGCCGGCGCGGTCCTGGCCGACGCCATGTTCGGCGAGCCGGTGATGACGTTCTCCACCACCGAACGGTGGGGCGGACACCTGTGGCTGGCGGAGGCCGTGGCCACCGCCGGGCTGGTCTGCCTCGTCCTGGGCCTGGTCCGCACGGGCCGCACGCACCTGGCGCCGCCGCTGGTCGCCGCGTACATCGGGGCGGCGTACTGGTTCACCTCCTCCACCGCCTTCGCCAATCCGGCCGTGACGATCGGCCGGGCGTTCACCGACACGTTCGCCGGCATCGCCCCGGCGTCCGTCCTGCCGTTCCTCGCCGCGCAGGCCGTCGGCGCCGCCGCCGGCCTGGCCCTGGCGGCCGTCTGCTTCGGGCGCCCGCCCGCCGCGACCGGGAACGACGCCGCACCCGCCCCCGGCGTGCGGCGACCCGCCGCCCCCGCACGTACCGCCGAAGAAAGCGCCGTGACCCGATGAACTCCCCCGCCGCGTCCGTCCTGTTCGTCTGCGTGCACAACGCCGGCCGGTCCCAGATGGCCGCCGCCTTCCTCGCCCGCCTCGGCGGCGACCGGGTGGCGGTCAGGTCCGCCGGCTCCGCGCCCGCCGACAGCGTGAACCCGGCCGTGACCGCGGCCATGGCGGAGGCCGGCATCGACCTCTCGGCCGAGACGCCCAAGATCCTCACCCCCGAGGCCGTGCGGGCCTCGGACGTGGTGATCACCATGGGCTGCGGCGACGCCTGCCCGGTCTTCCCCAGCAAGCGGTACCTGGACTGGCGACTCGACGACCCGGCCGGGCAGGGCGTGGCGGCGGTCCGGCCGATCCGCGACGAGATCGAGCGGCGCGTGCGCGGCCTGCTCGCCGAACTCGGCGTCGAGGCGGCCGCGTGAGGCCCGCCGGGCACGGCACCCGCGTCGCCCCGATGCGGGCGGAGCACGCGGCGGGGGTGCTGGAGGTCTACCGACGGGGCATCGAGGAGGGCGACGCCACGTTCGAGACCACCGCCCCGGACTGGGAGACGTTCGACGCCGCCAAGCTGGACGAGCACCGCCTGGTCGCGCTGGACGAGGACGGCCGGGTCCTGGGCTGGGCAGCCCTGGTGCCGGTCTCCGACCGGTGCGCGTACGCAGGCGTCGTCGAGCACTCGGTGTACGTCCACCCCGACGCGCGCGGTCGCGGAGTGGGTCTGGCCCTGCTGACCGCACTGGTCGACTCCACGGACGCGGCGGGCATCTGGACGGTCCAGTCGGGCATCTTCCCGGAGAACACCGCCAGCCTCGCCCTGCACCGGCGGGCCGGCTTCCGCGTCATCGGCACCCGCGAGCGCATCGGCCGCCACCACGGCAGATGGCGCGACGTGGTCCTCGTCGAGCGCCGCAGCCCCGCCGTGGACTGAGCGCGCGACGGCCGTCGAGGAGGCCGCGTGAGGCCCGCCGGGCACGGCACCCGCGTCGCCCCGATGCGGGCGGAGCACGCGGCCGGGGTGCAGGGACCCAGCACCCGGCAGGCTCGTCAGGCTCGCGACGCGCGGGCCTGGCGCGAGAGCGCGGCCTGGAGGACGCGGCGGCCCTCGGCGGAGACGTCGAGGGCGCGGCGCAGGCCGTTGCCGCCCGGCGGTTCGGCGACGATCTCCAGGATGCGTGTCTGACGCCGGAGTTCACCCGCGACCATCGGGCCCACGCCCTCCGCCGCGCCCTCGTCCCGGCAGCGCGCGAGGAGTTCCGGGCCGCAGTCCCCGATGTCGAAGCGGCGGTGCACCTCCAGCGCCGTGGCCGAACAGCCGTCGGCCCAGGCGTGCAGCGCTCCGGCGTCCCAGTCCGAGGGAGCGGCGGCGAGCATCGCGCGCACCAGGGCGGCGTCCTCGTCGTCGAGCGCGGTGTCCTCCAGGGCCCGGCGTGCGGCGGCAAGTTCGGCCGTCCAGCCCTCCTCGCCGCGGGCGAGGCCCGCCCAGAGCGGGCGCAGCGCCTCGTCGTCCTGGGT
Organism: Streptomyces genisteinicus; assembly: GCF_014489615.1. Taxonomy (GTDB): domain Bacteria; phylum Actinomycetota; class Actinomycetes; order Streptomycetales; family Streptomycetaceae; genus Streptomyces; species Streptomyces genisteinicus. Next base: position 4,461,994 of record NZ_CP060825.1, on the reverse strand, counting down.
GAGGAGCGGCAGGCACCGGTCCAGGCACGCGAGCCCAGCGGCGGCGAGGCCGCGCGCGTCGGCCGCCGCGAGGAGTTCCGTCAGGCTCTTGGAGGTCATGCGTACGCCTTCCGTCCGGGACGAATCACACCCTTGTACCTGTTCGTTCTGCGCCAGGTGGCTCGAATGCGTCACTCCGTGGCCGGAACGTTACCGTCGGCGCAGGCGCGGGTGCCGCACTCGGTTCGCCTGCCGAGGGCTGCGTACGAGTACCTTGCCTGCGTGGCCAGTCGGCAGGCGCGCTCCCCGCGCCTCCGGGAGCACAGCGAGAACCGCCCGAGGAGGCGCTCACCGAATGCAGTCACCGGACCCACGCGACCACCGGCTGCCCGAGGCCGGCGCTCCGGCGCCGCAGCTGCGTGGAGACGCCATGCCGTCCCCGGCCGACACGTCCTCCCCGACCGGGAGCAGCCCCACCGCGGTGCTGTCGACCGACGAGGTCCACGCCGACATCCGTGACGGGAGACGCCACAGCTGACAGCCGTCACCCCGCCGTGCCGCAGGACGCGGGGACCGGGACCGGCCACCCCCGCACCGGCCCTCGGCACCCGACACCGCCGCGATCGGCCGGCTAGTACCCGCGCCCCCGGTCCCCCGCGTGGGCGTTCCGGGCCTGGGCGGGGGACGCCGCCGCACCCACGGCCCTGGCGTGCTGCATGTGCGTCAGGCGGTGGACGAAGAGGGCGGCGACGACGGCGGCCACCAGGTCCAGCAGGCAGGACAGGACGACGAGGTCGGCGGCGGAGACGATCTCGTGGAGCGACTCGGCCCGCTCGTAGCGCCGGTCCGCGAAGCGGGTGGCGAGGGAGGCCGCCACGAACAGACCCCACCAGACGTTCAGCAGCGTGGCGCGCTCGTGGTCGTCGGGGGCGTGCGGGTCGGTGCGGCTGGCGCGCCAGGTCTCGGCGGCGACGCCGCGCGGGATCCAGAAGAACGCGATCGGGATGAACCAGCCGCCCAGCGCCCAGCCGGGACCGCGGGTGAAGCGGTCCGGGGCGAAGATCCCCGCGTTGACGCGGACGCGGTGGAACCAGACGAGGAACACGGGCGCGACGGCCAGCATGGCGAGGAGCTGGGCACCGGAGGTGGCCACCACCAGCATGTCCGCGAAGTCGGCCTCCTCCTGCCCGACGGCGAGGAAACCGCCGTCGGACATGGCGGTCACCACCCGGCGGATGTTGAACGCGGCGAGCGCGGCCGCGATGTCGGTGACGGCGACCAGGCCCAGCAGGATCACCGCGGCGCGTCCCAGCCCGACCGGGGAGCGCAGCTGCCGGTACGTCCCGGGCGCGGCGGGCCGCACGACCACCGGGCTCAGGTTCGGCGTGGCGGAGGCGGCCGCGGGCACGGCGGCGGCTCCGGGCGCGGGCACCGGGGCGGGCGCGGGCGCCCCCGGGCCGGCCTCCGCGGCGGGGTCCTTCACGAGCGACGCCGCCCCCTCGGGCGCGGCCCCCTCGGGCGCGGCGGGCTCGGACCCGGCAACTCCCCCCTGCGCGGCGGGCTCCGGCGCGGAGCCCTCGTCCGGGGCGGAGGCTTCCCGGGACCCGGCGGCGGCGCGGCACTGTGCGCACAGCGCCTCGCCCTCGGACGCGGGTCTCTCCTGGCAATGCGGACACGGCATGACGAACGAACCCCCCAGGGAACGGTGACAGAGGGTCGCGACCGCCCCCCAGCGGCGCGACACGGGAACACGGCCCGCGCGAAGGCGGCCGTCGCGCGGACCTTATGTCCGTGCGACGGCCGCCGTCCAGTGGAAACCCCAGGTCAGACCCGGGGAAAGCCGGCCGGGAGCGCCGTCAGGAGGTCGCCCGGTCCGCCGCGGCCTGGAACTGCGCCCAGGAGAGCGACGGCTTCCGCTCGTCCCACAGCTTCTGGGACACCGCCTGGAGCGGGCGGCGGACGCCCGCGGCGACCTGGGCCTGGGTCTGGGAGTCCGCCAGGTCGCACCAGACGGCGAACCGGCCGCCGAGGATCTGGTCCGAGTACTTCTCCGCCACGGGGGTGGTGCCGCGCAGCACGAGCGGCGTCCACTCCTCGTAGATGCGGCGGCCGGTCGGGTAGACGAACTGGTTCGGCTCGCCGAGGACGTAGTAGAGGTACTCGTCGTTCAGGTTGACCACCTTGCGGCCCTCGTCGAGGTATTCGACGGGCGGGCGGGCGCCGATCTCCTTGCCCGTCCAGTACTCGACCTCGATGTCCTCGTCCGCGGTGACCGTGCCGCCCGAGAAGAAGCCGTCGTTCCACGCCTTGGGCGTCTGCTTCGCGTCGCGCACCACCGCCGCCCGGTCGTTCATCCATCCCTCGGTGAGGTCCTGGACGCCCGCGCCCGCGCCGTACTTCTCCCGGGCGGCGGTCGCGAGCTGCGGGTAGGAGGCGGCGGGGTCGCTGACCGTCAGCGCCTGGTACTCGTCGGCCCCGATGTGGAACCACCGGCCGCCGAACAGGGCGGTGTACTCGCGCAGCAGGTCGTCGATGAGCTCCGCCGACTGCGGCTTGGAGATGTCGATCGCGCCCTGCCGCGGCACCCCCTGCGCGTTTCGCAGCTGGAGGTCCGGATGGGCGCGGAGCACGGCGCCCAGGTGTCCGGGCGAGTCGATCTCGCCGAAGACATCGATGTGCAGCTGCTTCCCGAGCGCGAGGATGCGCTTGACCTGGGCCGTCGTCAGATGCGGGTCGGTGACGATCTCGGGGTGCGAGGTGGACTCGATCCGCCACGCCTGGTCGTCGGAGAAGTGCAGCCCCAGCTGGTTGAGCTTGAGGTCGGCCATCTCGCGCATGCGGGCCTCGATCCACTCCGCGGTGAAGTGCTTGCGGGCGATGTCGAGGTTGAAGCCGCGCTGCGGGCGGGCCGGAGCGTCGCGCACGACGCCCTCCGGCATGGCGCCGGAGGCGTTGACCGACTGCTTGAGGGTGCGGGTGCCGTAGAAGACGCCCGCCTCGTCGGGACCGGCGATGCGGACGACCCCGTCGCGGGTGGTGACGGTGTACGACTCGGGGGCGCCGCCTCCGGAGGAGAGCCGCAGCTCCACGTCGCCCGAGCGGGCGGCGTTCGTGCCGCCGTAGTCGAGCTCCAGCTCCCGCGCGATCAGGCGTGCCTCGTCGGCGAGCTCCTCGCTGCCCTTGGCGACGACGACCGTGCCGTCCCCGCCGGGTTTCCAGCCGGGGCCGCGGGCGGCCTCGTGCTCCTGGACGGCGGGGACGGTGACGGGCGCCTCGGAGAGGGGGTAGCTGCGGGTCGGACTCGGGGACGTGGTGGCGGGTGCCTGCTCGGGCGCGGCGCTGCCCGGGTCCTTCGGGGAGTCGTCGGAGCATCCGGCCAGGGCGGCCGAGAAGACGGCGAGGGCGGCGGCTATCGCGCCGGTGGCGTGCGTCCTGCGTGAGCGCCGGGTCATGGGCGAACCTTCCGTGGTCCGGGCGGACCTGTGGGCCGGCCGGGCGAGATGGCGTCGTCGGGGCGGGAGCGGCCCTGCCGGGGCCGCCGGACCGGGCGCGGTCCGGCGGGGCGGCCGGACGTGCCCGGGGCGGTCGGCTCCGGACGGGCCGGGAGCGGCGGAAACGCCCCAATAGGGCGAAACCTGGGTGGAACGCCTCCTCCAGAGTCCACCCACACCGTCCATCACATGCGTTCAAACTCTCCCGTCCGGGTGAAATTCGCGCATCCTTCGGACAGCTTTCGACACAGATCGATACCGTTGCTTCTCATCCTTATCTCCCTTCCCAGCCGTCCCCGCCGGCCCTCCGAGGAGCCCCCGCTGTCCAGCGACACCCCCGCCGGCATCCCCGAGCGCCCGCCGGCCGTCCGACACGTCTCACGCGGACACGCCGGGAGCACGCTCTCCCCGGAGGCCATACCGTCCCGGCCCGGCAGTCCGTCCCGGTACGGCGACCCGTCCCGGCCCGGCAGCCTGCCCGGACTCGACGCCTTCAACACCGCCTCCGCCCCCGAGGCCGAGGCCCTGCTCCTCGACTGCTGCGGCAGCCACCGGTGGGCCCGGCGTGTCGCGGCGCACCGGCCCTACCCCGATCTGGGCGCACTGCTGGCGGGCTGCGACGAGGCCGGGTACGACCTGACCCCCGGCGACGTGCACGAAGCGCTGGCGCACGAGCGCTCGGCGGGCCTCGCCCCCGGGGCTCCCCCGGCGGCGCAGACCGCCCTGGCCGCGGCGCACGCCGCCTACGAGAGCAGATTCGGACACGCGTTCGTCATCTGCCTCGACGCGCACCGGCCCGAGGAATGGCTCGACCAGGTCCTCGCCGGAATCCGGCGGCGACTCGCCCACGAACCGGACGAGGAGCGGTCCGTCTCCGCCGAGGAGCTGCGGGCCCTGGCCCGCTCCCGGGTGGCGCAGGCGGTCGGCAGGCAGCCGCGGACGGGCGCGGGAGGGCCTGCGGAGTAGCCCGTCCGTGGCTGTTTGATTGCCTGTTTGATCACACCGGTGCACCCCGGGCAAACGAACCGACAACACGTCGCTACGATGGCGAGGGCCGGTGGACCGTACCCGGCCGGGCCGACCGACACCCACAAGCCGGCAGGCCCCAGTCCCCGCTCCCGGAGGGTTCTTCCGTGCCGGCTGGAACGCTGTACCGCGGCCGGGAAGGAATGTGGAGCTGGGTGGCTCACCGAGTCACCGGCGTCCTCATCTTCTTCTTCCTGTTCGTACATGTGCTGGACACCGCTCTCGTCCGCGTCTCCCCCGAGGCGTACGACGAGGTCGTCGCCACCTACAAGACGCCGCTCGTCGCGCTGCTGGAATACGGCCTCGTCGCCGCGATCCTCTTCCACGCGCTCAACGGCCTGCGCGTCATCGCCGTGGACTTCTGGTCCAAGGGCCCGCGCTACCAGAAGCAGATGCTGTGGACCGTCATGGGCATCTGGGTCGTGCTGATGGCCGGCGCGCTGTACCCGGTGCTCGGCCACGCCGCTCGTGAACTGTTCGGGAGCTGAGGCGAGAGATGTCCACTGAGGTAACTTCCAACGCCATCGGCGACGTCGAGGGCGAGCGCGTCTACGACGTCGACAATCCGGCCCCGTACATCGAGGCGCCGCGCAAGCGCACCGGGAAGACCCCGAAGTCGACCCGCGGCAACTTCGAGATGGCCGCGTGGCTCTTCATGCGCCTGTCCGGCGTGGTCCTCGTCGTCCTGGTCATCGGCCACCTGCTGATCCAGCTGGTGCTGGACGGCGGCGTCTCCAAGATCGGCTTCGCCTTCGTGGCCGGCCGCTGGGCGTCCCCGTTCTGGCAGACCTGGGACCTGCTGATGCTGTGGCTTGCCATGCTGCACGGCGCCAACGGCCTCCGTACCGTCATCAACGACTACGCGGAGCGCCCCAACACGCGCCTGTGGCTCAAGGGCCTGCTGTACACCGCCACGGTGTTCACCATCCTTCTGGGCACGCTGGTGATCTTCACCTTCGACCCGAACATCCGCTAGGCACGGGGCTGAGGTAACACACCATGAAGATCCACAAGTACGACACCGTCATCGTCGGCGCCGGCGGCGCCGGCATGCGCGCCGCCATCGAGTCGACGAAGCGCAGCCGCACCGCCGTGCTGACGAAGCTCTACCCCACCCGCTCCCACACGGGCGCCGCTCAGGGCGGCATGGCCGCCGCGCTGGCGAACGTGGAGGAGGACAACTGGGAGTGGCACACCTTCGACACCGTCAAGGGCGGTGACTACCTGGTCGACCAGGACGCCGCCGAGATCCTGGCGAAGGAGGCCATCGACGCCGTCCTCGACCTGGAGAAGATGGGCCTGCCGTTCAACCGGACCCCGAACGGCACCATCGACCAGCGCCGCTTCGGCGGGCACTCCCGCAACCACGGCGAGGCCCCGGTCCGCCGGTCCTGCTACGCCGCGGACCGCACCGGCCACATGATCCTCCAGACGCTGTACCAGAACTGCGTCAAGGAGGGCGTGGAGTTCTTCAACGAGTTCTACGTCCTGGACCAGCTGATCACCGAGGTCGACGGGGTCCGCAAGTCCGCCGGCGTGGTCGCCTACGAGCTGGCCACCGGCGAGATCCACGTCTTCCAGGCGAAGGCCGTGATCTACGCGTCCGGCGGCACCGGCAAGTTCTTCAAGGTGACGTCCAACGCGCACACCCTGACCGGTGACGGCCAGGCCGCCTGCTACCGCCGCGGCCTGCCGCTGGAGGACATGGAGTTCTTCCAGTTCCACCCGACGGGCATCTGGCGCATGGGCATCCTGCTGACGGAGGGCGCCCGCGGTGAGGGCGGCATCCTCCGCAACAAGGACGGCGAGCGCTTCATGGAGAAGTACGCGCCGGTCATGAAGGACCTCGCGTCCCGTGACGTCGTCTCGCGCTCCATCTACACCGAGATCCGCGAGGGCCGCGGCTGCGGCCCCGAGGGCGACCACGTCTACCTGGACCTCACCCACCTGCCGCCGGAGCAGCTGGACGCCAAGCTCCCGGACATCACCGAGTTCGCGCGGACCTACCTCGGCATCGAGCCCTACACGGACCCGATCCCGATCCAGCCGACCGCGCACTACGCCATGGGCGGCATCCCGACCAACGTCGAGGGCGAGGTGCTCGCGGACAACACCACCGTCGTCCCGGGCCTCTACGCCGCCGGCGAGGTCGCCTGCGTCTCCGTGCACGGCGCCAACCGCCTCGGCACCAACTCGCTGCTGGACATCAACGTCTTCGGACGCCGCTCCGGCATCGCCGCCGCCGAGTACGCCGCGAAGCACGACTACGTCGAGCTGCCCGAGAACCCCGCCTCGCTCGTCGAGGAGCAGGTCGAGCGGCTGCGGAACTCCACGGGCAACGAGCGGGTGGCCGCCCTGCGCCTGGAGCTCCAGGAGACGATGGACGCCAACGTGATGGTGTTCCGCACCGAGCAGACGATCAAGACGGCCGTCGAGAAGATCGCCGAGCTGCGGGCTCGCTACAAGAACGTGTCGGTCCAGGACAAGGGCAAGCGGTTCAACACGGACCTGCTGGAGGCCATCGAGCTGGGCAACCTGCTCGACCTGGCCGAGGTCATGGCCGTCTCCGCGCTGGCCCGCAAGGAGTCCCGCGGCGGTCACTACCGCGAGGACTTCCCGAACCGCGACGACGTCAACTTCATGCGCCACACCATGGCGTACCGCGAGGTGGGCGACGACGGCGCCGAGTCGATCCGTCTCGACTACAAGCCGGTCGTCCAGACCCGCTACCAGCCGATGGAGCGTAAGTACTGATGGCTACCCCCGTACTGGACAAGGTCGAGGCGGAGTCCGCCGCCTCCCCGTACATCACGGTCACGATGCGGATCCGCCGCTTCAACCCCGAGATCTCGGACGCCTCGGTCTGGGAGGACTTCCAGATCGAGATCGACCCGAAGGAGCGGGTGCTCGACGCCCTTCACAAGATCAAGTGGGACGTCGACGGCACGCTGACCTTCCGCCGCTCCTGCGCGCACGGCATCTGCGGCTCCGACGCGATGCGGATCAACGGCAAGAACAGGCTCGCCTGCAAGACGCTGATCAAGGACATCAACCCGGAGAAGCCGATCACGGTCGAGGCCATCAAGGGCCTGACGGTCCTCAAGGACCTCGTCGTGGACATGGAGCCGTTCTTCCAGGCGTACCGGGACGTCATGCCGTTCCTGGTCACCAAGGGGAACGAGCCGACGCGCGAGCGCCTGCAGTCCGCCGAGGACCGCGAGCGCTTCGACGACACCACCAAGTGCATCCTGTGCGCCGCGTGCACGTCCTCGTGCCCGGTGTTCTGGAACGACGGCCAGTACTTCGGCCCGGCGGCGATCGTCAACGCGCACCGCTTCATCTTCGACTCGCGTGACGAGGCCGGGGAGCAGCGCCTGGAGATCCTGAACGACAAGGACGGCGTGTGGCGTTGCCGCACCACGTTCAACTGCACGGACGCCTGCCCTCGCGGTATCGAGGTCACCAAGGCGATCCAGGAGGTCAAGCGGGCGCTGATCACGCGCCGCTTCTGACCCCCGGGCACCCTACGGAAGGGTCCCGGCTCGCGCGGCGAGCCGGGACCCTTCCGTATGCCCGTGCGGGCTTCACCCGGCGGGGGCGCACCTGGCAGGATCGGGGCAGTCCGGCAGGAGCGGCACAGAACGGGGACCTCCATGACGCAGCCAGGCGCGCCCAGGGAAGGGGAGCCCGAGTACGACTGGAGCCCGGAGGAGCCCGCCGGGACGCCCCCGCGGGGCGCGGCGCACCCGCCGACCCGGGCGTACGGCGTCCCGCACGAGCCGACCCGGGCCGACGGCGTGCCCCTCGGTGACGGCGCCGGCGACGGGGACACCCACCGGGCCGCCCGCCAGGCCGCCTACCAGCCGACGGTGGGCGCCGGGGTGCCCGTCCCCGGCCACCAGGGCGGCGCGGCGCCCCTGCCGGGCGCACAGCCGCTCGTCACCATCGGCGACATCACCGTGCTGCCGGACGCGGTCGTCACCCCGGCCGGCACGATGCCGCTGCGGGGCGCGGTGTGGAACGCGGTGGACATGACCCGCACCGAGGACCGCACTCCCGTGTACGCGATCGTGCTAGCGGTGCTGTTCGTCGCGGCCTGCGGGCTCGGTCTGCTCTTCCTGCTGCTCAAGGAGAAGCGGACGACGGGCTTCGTACAGGCGACCGTCTCCGGCGCGGGCATCCACCACACGGCGGCGATCCCCGCCACCGGCCCCGGGACGTACACCGAGGTGATGGCCCAGATCGCCTACGCCCGGTCGATCAGCGCCGGCTGAGGACCGCCGGCTGAGGACCCGTCACACGCCCTCCGGCGCGGCGGCGCCGCGCAGGGCTCCGTCAGGCGCAGTGCCGCTCAGCGCCCCGTCCGGCGCGGAGGCGCCGTGCAGGGCTCCGTCGAGGAAGCCGGCCAGCAGGGCGGTGGTCTCCTCCGGGCGCTCCAGGCTCGGGAGGTGCCCGGCCCACGGCAGTTCGAGACGGCGCGCACCGGGGACGGCGGCCGCCAGACGGGCGGCGGCGGCCCCGAAGTCGCTCAGGTCGTGCGCCCCGGAGACGGCCAGCAGCGGGCAGCCGATGCCCGCGAGGTCGTAGGGGCCCTCCGGCTCGTCGGCGGAGAGCACGTAGGGCGCCCCCTTGGTCTCGACGGCCCGTTCCGCGGCGGACTGCACCTCGAAGGCGTGCAGCTGCATGGCGTGGACGGCGTCGCGCGCCTCGTCGCCGGCCTCGGGCCCCAGCCAGGTCTCCACGTTGAGCGCCGTCGCCCCCCGCAGGTCGCCGGCCTCGAAGAACGCGGTCTCCCGGCGGTCGAACGCGGCCAGTTCCGGGCTCTCGTCGTCGGTGTCCGGCAGAGGCGCCGCGTTCAGCAGCGCCAGCGCGGACACCCGCTGCGGGGCGCGCAGCGCGGCGAAGAGGGCCACCCGGCCGCCGAACGACGCGCCGACGAGCGCCGCGCGCTCGATCCCCAGGCGGTCCATCAGGGCGAGCACGTCACCGGAGTTGCTGTAGGGCTCCTCGGCGACCGGGGTGCCGCCGAAGCCCCGGAGGTCGGCGCGGACCACGCGGTGGCCGGCGGCGGCGAGCGAGGCGAACGGGACGTCCCACATGCGCCGGTCGCACACGCCGGCGTGGAGCAGCAGGACAGCGGGGCCGTCGCCGGCCTCGTCGTAGGAGAGGGTCATCCGGCCGAGGGTACGGGCAGCCCCGGGACCGCGCCCGCCGATTTCCGCGCCCCGGGCGGGCGTTGCCCGCCGCGCCCAGGCTTGAACATGTTCAAAAGGAGGTCTACAGTCGTCACCGCCAGCTTTTGAACATGTTCAAGGGAGGGTGGGGCATGGACCTCACTGTCGTCGCGTACGTCGTCTACCTGCTGATCAGCGTGGCCCTCACGGTCTGGGTGGCACGCACCCTCAGCCGGAACGGGAAGATCTTCCTCGCGGACGTCCTCAAGGGGAACGAGTCCCTCGCCGAAGCCGTCAACCACCTGCTCGTCGTCGGCTTCTACCTGGTCAACCTGGGCTTCGTCGCCCTCTACCTCAAGGCCGCCGAAGCCGTGGCCGACGCCCGCGGACTCTTCGAGGCCCTCTCCGTGAAGATCGGCGTGGTGCTCCTCGTCCTCGGCGTGATGCACCTCGGCAACGTCTGGGTCCTCAACAGGATCCGCCGCCGGGGCGTCATGGAGCGCGAACTCACCCCGCCCGTCGGCCCCCAGGGCTGGACCCGGCAGCAGTCGCCCGCCGGCCCGTGGACCCCGCCCGCCACCGGTCCGACCGGGGCGTGAGGGACCGTGACCGCCGTGACCACCGCCGTCCGCGGGCTGACGGTCCTCTACGACGCCGAATGCCCGCTCTGCGTCCACCTGCGCGCCTGGCTGCTGCGCCGGCCTCGGCTCGTGCCGCTGGAGACCGTCCCCGCGGGCTCCGCCGAGGCCCGCCGCCGCTACCCCGAGCTCGACCACGGGCGCACCCTGCGGGAGATCACCGTGATCGGCGACGGAGGGCAGGTGTACACCGGGCAGGCCGCCTGGATCGTGTGCCTGTGGGCCCTCGCCGAGTACCGGCCGAAGGCGCACTGGCTGGCCACCCCGGCCGGTGCGCCCTTCGTCCGGGCCACCATGCTCGCGGCGGCCAAGTACCGCGAACGCCTCGGCCCCGCGGGCACCACGCCCTGCGACGTGCAGTGCGCGGCACCCCGTTAGGCTCGTCCACCGTGACTGATCCGAAGGCCCCCACCCCGTCGACGGCACCGCAGACGCCGGACACGCCGAAGGCATCCAAGGCACCGCAGACGGCCGGGACGCCGCAGGCGCCGAAGAGCGAGCAGACCCGCACGCTGATCCTGGAAACCGCGCTGCGGCTCTTCCAGGAGCGGGGCTACGACAAGACGACGATGCGGGCCATCGCCAAGGAGGCCGGGGTCTCCGTCGGGAACGCGTACTACTACTTCGGCTCCAAGGAGCACCTCGTCCAGGGCTTCTACGACCGGATCGCCGCGGAGCACCGCGCGGCGGTCCGGCCCGTGCTGGACCGGGAGACCGACTTCGAGGCGCGGATGGCGGGCGTGCTCACCGCCTGGCTGGACATCGCCGCCCCGTACCACGAGTTCGCCGCGCAGTTCTTCAAGAACGCCGCCGACCCCGAGTCACCGCTCAGCCCCTTCTCCCCGGAGTCCGAGCACGCCCGGGAGGCCGCCATCGACGTCCACCGGGAGGTGCTCGCCGGGTCGAAGGCCAAGGTCGCCGAGGAACTGCGGGAGATCCTGCCGGAGCTGATGTGGCTCTCCCAGATGGGACTCGTCCTGTACTGGGTGTTCGACCGCTCCCAGGACAGCGAGCGCAGCCGCCGGCTCGCCGTCCGCGGCGCCCGGCTCACCTCCCGGGGCGTCGCACTCGCCCGCTTCCGGGTGCTGCGGCCGCTGGTGCGCGAGGTGCACGAGCTGTTCACCGACTTCCTGCCGGGCATGGCGCAGACCGTGACCGCCCGGAAGACCGCGGGCGGCGGCCCCGCCGCCCCGGCGGACGGCGGGAACGGACCGGGACCCGCCGCCCCCGCGGACGGCGGGAACGACCCTGTTCAGGCCTGACGCGAGGCCAGCTGCACCACGGTGATGTCCGACTCCGCGCCCACCCGCACGGGCGGGCCCCAGGCGCCCGCGCCCCGGGAGACGTACAGCTGGGTGTCGCCGTAGCGCTCCAGCCCGGCGACGGTCGGATTGGCGAACCCCGCGAGCATGTTGCCCGGCCACAGCTGCCCGCCGTGGGTGTGCCCGGAGAGCTGGAGGTCCACCCCGTGGTCCACCGCGTCGTGGATCACCACCGGCTGGTGGGCCAGCAGCACCGCCGCGCGGGACCGGTCGCGGTCCCCGAGCGCACGGACGAAGTCCGGGCCCTGCCCGTAGTCCTCGCCCGCGACGTCGTCCACGCCGGCCAGGTCGAACCCGCCCGCGATCTCGACCCGCTCGTTGCGCAGCGGGCGCATGCCCAGCTCGCGCACATGGGCGACCCACTCGTCGACACCGGAGAAGTACTCGTGGTTGCCGGTGACGAAGAACGAACCGTCCCGGGCCTTCAGCCGCGCCAGCGGCTCCGCGGCGTGCCCCAGGTCCGCGACGCTGCCGTCCACCAGGTCGCCGACGACCGCGACCAGATCGGGCTGCGCGGAGTTGACCGCGTCGACGATGCGCTGGGTGTGGGCCCGGCCCAGGATCGGTCCGAGGTGGACGTCGCTGACGACCGCGATGCGGTAACCGTGAGCCGCCCGGGGCAGCTTGGCCAGCGGCACGGTGACGCGCTTCACGCGGGGACCGCGGAGCACACCGTACGTGCCGTACCCCACCGTCCCCGCGGCGGCGGCGGCCGCCGCGCCGCCCACGATCCGCGACACGAACAACCGCCGCGACACCGCGGCGGGCGCGGGCGTGGTGGCGGGGGCGGCGGCGGGCGTGGCGCCCTCGGATGCGTCGGCCCCGCGGGCGGGGGCGCTCTCGGGCGCGGCGCTCTCGGAGGCCGGGGCGGGAGCGGGCGTGGTGGCGGGCGCGGGCTCCTCACCGGCCTCGGGCGCGGTGCCGGGCACGGTGGCGGTGGCCGAGGCGCCGGTTCCGTGCACGCCGGCGGGCGCCGCGGCGGCGGTCGCGGTGGCGACAGTTCCCTTGGCGGTCCCCTCGCCGGGCGCCGGCGCGGCCCCGTCCCGGGCGCCTGCCGGGGACGGCGTCCCGTCGGCCGGCGCGGACAGCGCTCCGGCGCCGGCCTCCCCCGCGCGGCGCGCGAGGGCGCGGGTCAGCAGGGGGCGGACCGCCTCCCCGACGACCAGGGCGAGGACCACGTACAGCAGGAGCGCGAGCCACAGGTACCCGGGCCAGGCCAGGACCTGCTCGACCCAGAACGGCGCGCCCGTACGCGCCGACAGCAGCGCGCCGAGGGACAGGGCCGGCAGCACCCAGACGGCCACCGTGCCGATCCGCCGGGCACGTCCGCCCGGTGCCGTCGTGTCGCGGACCAGCCGCCGCCACACGTACCAGTGCACCCCGGCGAGCACGGCCAGGACCAGAATGATCATGAGTGCGGCGACAGCCACCATGGACGGTTTCCCCTACCCCTCAAGCGTGCGCTCGTGGCGCAGGGCGCGCACACCGCGCAACCCGATGACCCCGACGACCGTCCCCAGGACAAAGGACGTGACGGCGAGCAGCAGATGGACCCAGAAGTACCCGGTCGGGTCGCCCGCGTCGTCGAAGGCGAGCCCGCTGCCGTCCTGCCATAGGTTTTTGACGAAAGTGACCCAGATGAACCAGCTCCACACCCCGAACGCGAGCAGGAACCAGGACACGGGGCGGCTGAGCTTCATGAGCCAAGTATCGCGGCTGTCCTCCGACCGGGTGCTCCGGGGTGGGCTGTCCCGGCGTCGCGCCCGGCGGGTCAACGGGCCGATCTCCATATTTTCCCCGGCGCACTGTACGTTCTCGTCCGTGTCTGCTCTGTCTGCTGCCCTCAGGTCCGCCGCGCGAAGGGCCGCGCCGGCGGTCGTCGCCGCCGCGATGCTGCCCGCGATGACCGCCGCACCCGCGTTCGCGGCCGTGCACGACGACAAGCCCGGCAAACAGCCCCAGCCGCCGGCCGCCATGTCGGGCGTCGGCGGTCCCCAACTCGCCAAGCCCGGCACCCAGGTGAGCCTCGGCGCGGGTGCGCCGGTGCTCCCGAAGGACGTCAGCGGCCGGTCGTGGATCGTCGCGGACGCCGAGAGCGGCGAGGTGCTCGCGGCGCACAACGCCCACTGGAAGCTGCCGCCCGCGTCGACGCTGAAGATGCTCTTCGCCGACACGCTGCTGCCCAGGCTGCCCAAGGACGCCGTGCACAAGGTGACCGACGCGGAGCTCGCGGGCGTCGGGGAGGGCAGCAGCCTGGTGGGGGTCAAGGAGGACCACACCTACAGCGTCCACGACCTGTGGCTGGGCGTCTTCCTGCGCTCCGGCAACGACGCCGTCCATGTGCTGTCGGCCATGAACGGCGGGGTCGAGAAGTCGGTCGCCGACATGCAGGCGCACGCCGAGGAGCTCCAGGCCCTCGACACCACCGTCGTCTCGCCCGACGGCTACGACGAGCCGAACCAGGTCTCCTCCGCGTACGACCTCACGCTGATCGCCCGCAGCGGGCTCCAGAAGAAGGACTTCCGGGAGTACGCGTCCACGGTGACCGCGCAGTTCCCCGGGGAGCAGAAGAAGGGCAAGCCGCGCGAGACGTTCGCGATCCAGAACACCAACCGGCTGCTGACCGGCTCCGGCGGGGTCGACCCGTACCAGGGCATCGCCGGGATCAAGAACGGCAACACCACCCACGCGGGCGCCACCTTCACCGGAGTCGCCGAGCGGAACGGGCGGGTCCTGCTGGTGACGGTGATGAACCCGTCGTCCGAGGAGGGCCAGGCCGTCTACAAGGAGGCGGCCCGGCTGCTCGACTGGGGGTTCGCCGCCGCGGGCAAGGTCACCCCGGTCGGCGAACTGGTGGCGCCGAAGTCGGCCGAGCTGCCGTCGTCGGGCGGCTCGCAGCCGGTGAAGGAGGGCAAGGGCTCGCCCGCCGAACCGGTCGCGGCCGCGCAGACCGGTTCGGGTGGCATGGGCATCGCGCTCGCCGTGATGGGCGGGGTGCTGGTGCTGCTGGCCGTGGGCGGCTTCCTCGTCAGGCGCCGCTGGCCGCTGCCCGACCGGATGCGCCGCTCCCCCCGTCCGTGACGGACCCGTCCCGCGCGTCACTCCCGCCGGGTCCCTCGGTCGCCTCCTCGGCCGCGGGCTCGTCGTCACCGCTCGGCGTCGCCGTCCAGGCGGCGCAGTAGAGCAGCAGCTTGGCCGTGAAGTTGATCCACAGCAGCAGGGCGATCGGCACGCCGAAGGCCCCGTACATGCTGCGTGAGGCGACCCCGCTGAGATAGCCGCTGAGCAGCAGCTTCAGCAGTTCGAAGCCGACCGCCCCGATCAGCGCCGCCACCATCAGGCGGCGCCGGGGCGGGTGGGCGCCCGGCAGCAGCGTCAGCAGGTAGAGCAGGATGAGGAAGTTCGCCAGCACGGCGAGGGCGACGGCGCCGATCCGCAGCAGGACGCCGCCGACGCCGCCCTCCTCCAGGCCCAGCCGCTCCATCGTCCAGCCGATCGCGGACGATCCGAGGGCGGAGACCGCGAAGGTCAGCAGTCCGGTGCAGCCGAGGCCGACGAGCACCCCGACGTCCTTGGCCTTGCGCAGGACGGGGTTGCCCTCGTCCTCGTCGTCGGTCCCCCAGACCGCCCGCAGGCAGTCCCGCATCGCGCCCACCCAGCTGGCGCCGGTGAGCAGCAGCAGCACACCGGAGACGAGGCCGACGGTGCCCGCGTTGGCGACCAGGGCGTTGATGTCGAGCTGGTCCGAGATGCCGGGGATCTGCTCGGCGATCTTGTCGTTGAGTTCGTCCACCGCGCTCTGGTCGAGGGCCGCCGCGATGATCGCGGCGGCGAAGGTGATGAGCGGGAAGAGCGCGAGGAAACTGAGGAACGTGATGGCGGCCGCGAGCCGCGTCCAGTGCGCCCGTTCCAGCGTCTCGTAGCTGCGCCACGCGTGGGTGCGCATCAGCCGTTCGACGAGGGGGCCGACGACGGGGAGCTTGATCAGCCAGTCCATGGGCTACGCCTACCCGGTCACCGCCCGTACAGCCCCCGCGACCCGCCGGAAGGGACCGGACCGAACGCAGGTGCCGGGTGCCGGAGCGCGCCGCGCGCAGAGTGGGGTGGGGTGGGGTCAGAGGGTGCCGGCGTGCTCGTCGACCGGGGAGCCCTGGGCGGGTACGCCCGCGATGCCGCCGCCGAAGGCGTAGGTGTTCAGCTTCCGCCACACCGCGTCGGCGCCCTGCTCGTAGAGCGCGAACGAGTCGCACGTCCACGCGGCCGCGTACTCGGACAGCTCCGCGTACGCCCGGTCCATGGCCTCCTCGGAGATGCCGTGGGCGACGGTGACGTGCGGGTGGTAGGGGAACATCAGCTCGCGCGCCAGCGGTCCCGAGGCGTCGCGGACGCGTTCCTGGAGCCAGGAGCAGGCCGAGCCGCCCTCCACGACCTGGACGAAGACCACGGGCGACAGCGGACGGAACGTCCCCGTGCCCGACAGCCGCATCCGGAACGGCCGGCCCGCGGTGGCGACGGCGGCGAGGTGGGAGCGGACCGCGGGGAGCACAGCGGAGTCGACCTCGGTGGGCGGCAGCAGGGTGACGTGGGTCGGAATGCCGTACGCGGCCAGGTCCCCGAAGCCCGCGCGGCGCTCCTGGAGCAGGCTGCCGTGTGGCTCCGGGACCGCGATCGAAACGCCGAGCGTTACGGTCCCCACGTCGTTCTCCTCGGGTCTGTGCACCGGGGTGTCCGGTACGAGGTCGGTTGTGGTGGTGCAGCCGCCAGTGTGGCGGCTGCACCCACTTCGTGGCCAGAGTCCTTGGACACAGGTCCTTCGACTCCAGCGGGGCCGTGACGACTCCGTGACGGCGCGGTGACGGCCCGCTGCGGGCCCCGGGCGGGCGTCCGGGGCGCCCGGTGGCTTTTCAGTGCTTCGCGGGGATGAATCCCACCTTGTCGTATGTGCTGGCCAGCGTCTCGGCGGCCACCGTGCGGGCCTTCTCCGCGCCCTTGGCGAGGAGGGAGTCCAGCGTCTCGGTGTCGTCGAGGTATTCCTGCGTACGCGTGCGGAAGGGTGTGACGAAGTCGACCATCGCGTCCGCGAGCTCCGTCTTGAGCGCACCGTAGCCCTTGCCCTCGTACTTCTGCTCCAGATCGGCGATCGCCGTACCCGTGAGGGTGGAGTAGATGGTGAGCAGGTTGCTGACGCCGGGCTTGGCGGCCTGGTCGAAGCGGATCACGGTGTCGGTGTCGGTGACCGCGCTCTTGACCTTCTTCGCCGTGGCCTTCGGCTCGTCGAGGAGGTTGATGAGGCCCTTCGGCGTGGAGGCCGACTTGCTCATCTTGACCGACGGGTCCTGGAGGTCGTAGATCTTGGCGACCTCCTTCAGGATGTGCGGGCGCGGCACGGTGAAGGTGTCGCCGAAGCGCCCGTTGAACCGCTCGGCGAGGTCGCGGGTCAGCTCGATGTGCTGGCGCTGGTCCTCGCCGACCGGGACCTCGTTCGCCTGGTACAGCAGGATGTCGGCGACCTGGAGGATCGGGTACGTGAAGAGGCCGACCGAGGCACGGTCCGCGCCCTGCTTGGCGGACTTGTCCTTGAACTGCGTCATCCGGGACGCCTCGCCGAAGCCGGTGAGGCAGTTCATCACCCAGGCGAGCTGCGCGTGCTCGGGCACGTGGCTCTGCACGAACAGGGTGCAGCGGTCCGGGTCCAGGCCCGCGGCGAGCAGCTGGGCCACCGCGAGGCGGGTGTTGGCGCGCAGCTCCGCGGGGTCCTGCGGGACCGTGATCGCGTGCAGGTCGACGACCATGTAGAAGGCGTCGTGCGACTCCTGGAGCGCCACCCACTGGCGGACGGCACCGAGGTAGTTGCCGAGGTGGAACGAGCCCGCGGTGGGCTGGATCCCGGAGAGCACACGAGGACGCTGCTGCATGGCGGTGCCATTCCCCTGCTGGTGGTGGGCGACGGTCGGGTCAGAGGCCATGCACATCATTCTCTCAGGTGCGCGGCGGGCGCCGGTCCGCCGGTCGTGCCCCCGGGGGCACGACCGGCGGCGGCCCGTGGTCAGACGGGCAGGCCGGGGGCGGGGTGGGCGGCCATCAGGCCCGCGACCTCCGCGCGGACGGCGGCGAGGGTGTCCTCGTCGCCCCCGGCGGCCGCGGCGACCGCCCGGTCGATCCACTCCGCGACGGCGGGCATGTGCTCCGTGGTCAGACCCCGCGAGGTGAGCGAGGGGGTGCCGATGCGGATGCCCGACGGGTCGAACGGCTTCCGCGGGTCGTAGGGGACGGTGTTGTAGTTGACGACGATCCCGGCCCGGTCGAGGGCCTTGGCCGCGACCTTGCCGGGCACGTCCCTGGCGGTCAGGTCGATCAGGATCAGGTGGTTGTCGGTGCCGCCGGAGACCAGGTCGTGGCCGCGCTCCAGCAGCGCGTCGGCGAGCGCCCGCGCGTTGGCGACGACCGCGTGGGCGTAGTCGCGGAAGGACGGCGCCGCGGCCTCCTTGAGGGCGACGGCGATCGCGGCCGTGGTCTGGTTGTGCGGACCGCCCT
This sequence comes from Streptomyces genisteinicus, assembly GCF_014489615.1. Classification (GTDB taxonomy): domain Bacteria; phylum Actinomycetota; class Actinomycetes; order Streptomycetales; family Streptomycetaceae; genus Streptomyces; species Streptomyces genisteinicus. Next base: position 4,443,830 of record NZ_CP060825.1, on the reverse strand, counting down.
GGAGGCCGGGGAAGACGGCCTTGTCGACGGCCTTCGCGTGCTCCTCGCGGGCCATCAGCATCGCGCCGCGCGGGCCGCGCAGTGTCTTGTGGGTGGTGGTGGACACGACGTCCACGTGCGGCACCGGGGACGGGTGGGCGCCGCCGGCGACGAGGCCGGCGATGTGCGCGATGTCGGCGACCAGCACCGCGCCCGTCTCCCGGGCGATCTCCGCGAAGGCGGCGAAGTCGATGGTGCGGGGCAGGGCGGTGCCGCCGCAGAAGATGATCCTGGGCCGCTCCTTGAGGGCCAGGTCGCGTACCTCGTCGAAGTCGATCAGGCCGGTGTCGCGGCGTACGCCGTACTGCACGCCGCGGAACCAGGAGCCGGTCGCGGAGACGCCCCATCCGTGGGTCAGGTGGCCGCCCATCGGCAGCGCCATGCCCATCACGGTGTCGCCGGGCTCGGCGAAGGCCAGGTAGACCGCGAGGTTGGCCGGGGAGCCGGAGTAGGGCTGGACGTTGGCGTGGTCGGAGCCGAACAGGGCCTTGGCGCGGGCCACGGCCAGGGATTCGACCGGGTCGATGTTCTGCTGGCCCTCGTAGTAGCGGCGGCCCGGGTAGCCCTCGCTGTACTTGTTCTGGAGGACGGTGCCGGATGCCTCCAGCACGGCGGCGGAGACGTAGTTCTCGCTGGGGATCAGGCGCAGGGTCTCGGCCTGGAGCAGTTCTTCGGCGCCGACGAGCGCGGCGAGTTCGGGGTCGGCGGCGGTGAGGGCGGGGTGCGGGAGCGGAAGGGCCATGGGTGTCCTCCGGGACGGTCCGTGACGATCGGTCGTTGTCCCGGGGTGCCCAGGCGGTCGGCACCACGCGTACTGCCTCGTACGGCTCCCCCGGGGTCGATTCCCCGCGCGCCAGTCGCCGTACCCGGCACCACCCTAGCGGGCACGGCGTGTGGCGGACCGCGGTGTCCGCATGGCGAGCGACCATGGAGGAGGGGGCCGGCCGGGAAGGCCGGGGCCACCCGGGGGGCCGCCGCACGACGATCGGAGCACCCGTGTCCACCACGCCGCCCGCCTCGACGCCCGACCCGACCCCCGCCACGCCGCCCGCCGCGGGGCCCGGCCCGGGAGCGGGGTCCGCCTCCGGCCCGGTGACCGGCTCGGCGTCCGCCTTCGCCGCCGCCGAGGCGCACACCGCGCACACCTACCACCCGCTGCCGGTCGTCGTCGCCTCGGCGGAGGGCGCCTGGATGACCGACGTGGAGGGGCGCCGCTACCTCGATCTGCTGGCCGGCTACTCCGCGCTGAACTTCGGGCACGGCAACCGGCGTCTGATCGCCGCTGCCAAGGCCCAGCTCGACCGGGTGACGCTCACCTCGCGGGCCTTCCACCACGACCGCTTCGCCGACTTCTGCGCGCAGCTCGCCGAGTTGTGCGAGATGGAGGCGGTGCTGCCGATGAACACCGGCGCCGAGGCCGTGGAGACGGCGGTGAAGACCGTCCGCAAGTGGGGCCACAAGGTCAAGGGGGTGCCGCAGGGGCAGGCCAAGATCGTCGTCGCCGCGAACAACTTCCACGGCCGCACCACCACGCTGATCAGCTTCTCCACCGACCACGACGCCCGCGCGGACTTCGGCCCCTACACTCCCGGCTTCGAGATCGTGCCCTACGGCGACCTGACCGCCATGGAGAACGCCCTCTCGGCGAACACGGTGGCCGTGCTGCTGGAGCCGGTCCAGGGCGAGGCCGGGGTGATCGTGCCGCCGCCCGGCTATCTGCGCGGGGTGCGCGACCTGACCCGGGAGCGCGGGGTGCTCTTCGTCGCCGACGAGATCCAGTCGGGCCTCGGCCGCACGGGAGCCACGTTCGCGTGCCGGCAGGAGGGCGTCGTCCCGGACATGTACGTCCTCGGCAAGGCGCTGGGCGGCGGCGTGGTGCCGGTGTCGGCCGTGGTCTCGTCGGCCGAGGTGCTGGGGGTCTTCCGGCCGGGCGAGCACGGCTCGACGTTCGGCGGGAACCCGCTGGCGTGCGCGGTGGCGCTGGAGGTGATCGCGATGCTGCGGACGGGCGAGTTCCAGCAGCGCGCCGCCGAGCTGGGCGCCCATCTCCACCGCGAGCTGGGCGCGCTGGTGGGCGGCGGCGCGGTGGACGCGGTGCGGGGCAGGGGCCTGTGGGCCGGGATCGACATCGCCCCGTCCCGGGGGACCGGGCGCGAGGTCTCGGAGCAGCTCATGGAACGGGGCGTGCTGGCGAAGGACACCCAGGGCGCGACGCTGCGGATCGCGCCGCCGCTGATCATCTCCGAGGAGGACCTGGACTGGGGTCTCGACCGCCTGCGGGAGGTCCTGACGGGCGGCGCGGCGGGGGCTTGAGGCGGGGCGGGGGCGGGGGGCTTGAGGCGGGGCGGGGGCGGCGGGCCGCCCCCGCTCAGAGGATGACGTGCGGGAGGAAGCGGGCGTAGCCGTCCGTGATCAGCCCGGCCGACTCGCGGATGCCGAGACCGGCCGCCTCGCCGTCGACCACCCAGGCGCCGAGCACCGTGCGGTTGCCGTCGAAGGAGGGCAGCGGCGCGAGTTCCTGGTGGCAGCAGGGCTCGCGGGGCGGGACGAACGCGCTGCCCGCCTCGTGCACGGTGACGCCGGCGCCCTCGCGGCCGAGCAGCGGCTTGGACACCCAGCCCGGCCCGTCGGCCAGTTCGCGCGGCCCGTCGAGGTAGGCCGGGAGCAGGTTCGGGTGGCCCGGGTACAGCTCCCAGAGGATCGCCAGCAGCGCCTTGTTGGAGAGCAGCATCTTCCACGCGGGCTCGATCCAGCAGGTGGTCCCGGTGCCGCCGCCGTTGTCCAGGGTGTCGAGGACGTGCGGGCCGAAGTCGTCGGTGACCAGCCACTCCCACGGGTAGAGCTTGAAGCAGCTGCGGATGAAGCGCAGCCGGTCGTCCACGAAGCGGCCCGAGATCGCGTCCCAGCCGATGCTCTCGACGGAGAGCGCCTCGGTCTCGATGCCCGCCTGCTCGGCGGTCTCGCGCAGGTACGCGACGGTCATCAGGTCCTCGCCGCACTCGTCGCCGTCGGTGTGCACGAAGTGCACCGGGCCGGGCGGCAGCAGGGGGGCCTGGCGGCGCCAGGCGGCGACGAGGCGTTCGTGGAGCGAGTTCCACTGGTCGGCGCCGGGGAAGCGCTCCTCCATCCAGAACCACTGGGGGCTCGCGGCCTCGACGAGCGAGGTCGGGGTGTCGGCGTTGTACTCCAGCATCCGGGCGGGGCCGGTGCCGTCGTAGTGGAGGTCGAACCGTCCGTAGAGGGAGGGCAGTTCGTCGCGGCGGCGCCAGGCCTCGGCGACGTGGGCGACGACCCGCGGATCGGTGATCCCCAGCTCGGCGAAACGATCCTTCTCGACGATGTGGGCGGCCGCCGCCAGCGACATGGCGTGCAGCTCCTCCACGACCTCCTCCAGGGCCTCGACCTCGGGGAGGGTGAACGCGTAGTAGGCGCTCTCGTCCCAGTACGGGCGCAGTGAGCCGTCGGGGTGCCGGGTCAGCGGGTAGACGCAGCCCTGCGCCTCGACGGTCTCCTGCCAGCCCTCGCGCGGCTCGGCGGTGCGGCGCTGCACGGCGATCAGCCCCCGCCCGAACCGGACTTGCCGAAGCCCCCGCGCTTGACGGCGGACTTGTCGAAGCTGCCGCCGGAGACCTTGCCGTCGCTGACCGTGCCGCCGTAGTAGTACTTGCCGCCTCCGCCGCCGGAGCCGCTGCTGCCGCTCTTGCAGCGGGAGTCCGGCAGGATCTCGCGCGACACGGGGTCGGCGCACCGCTTGTCCGGCTCCGACCCGCACGCCGCGAGCGAGGCGGCGAGCAGCCCCACACCTCCGAGCAGCACCGTGCCCGACCTCAGCCTGCGTCGTCCCATCGTGTCCCTGCCCCCGTCGTCCTGTACTCGTTCCGCGTCCCACCGGCCGGGGCCGGTGCGTCCACCTGATGTCCACGCCCGGAACGGCACCCGCGGTTCCGCTTCCGGCCCGGCAACCGGGCGCGGGCCCCTCGCGGGACGGCACCCGCCCGGCGCGGCGTCCGGCCGCACGGCGGCCGCTTCCGGCCGTTGTCCGGTTCCCCCTCATCCTGCCCCGCCGGTGTCCGGCCAGGCACTGCCGGGCTCCGGCAGACTCCACCGCCACCGGCGTGCCTGTGCCCGGCAGCCCGCGCGGCCCGCGAGCCGCCGGGCGCTCAGAGGGCCCGCAGCCGGTTCTCCCGGCCGACCCGGCGCTCACCGAGACTGATGACGGGTGCGCTCTCGCGGCGCGGCCCTGCGCCGGGTTCGACGTCCGGCACGAGCGACCTCAGGAGCACGGGGTGCAGGGCAAGGTCCTCGGCGGCCGGGAGGAGCGAGGGCTGCTCGCCGTACCGGCGGATCAGCATCGCCCGCATGAGCGAGGGCTGTTCCGGGTGCACGGTCACCGGCTCCACCGTTCGCCAACCCCGCGCGGACAGTTGCTTGTACAGGCTTTCACGGCGAGCCGCGTCCACGTGTCCGAGGTCGTGGGCACGGTTGATCAGCGCCTGGATCGACATGCCCCACCGTTTCTTCAGTGCGGCGAAGTCCTTCAGCGTCAACGGCCCCTCGAAGGCTTCGGCCGCCCGCGGACCCGGCAGGAGGAACGCTCCTGCGAATCGGTGCGCCTCGGCCTCCGCGCCGAGGGCGTCGACAAGCCCCCGGCGAGCGGGATGGAGGACGAGGTGGCCGAGTTCATGAGCGGTGGTGAAGCGCTGACGGTCACCGCTGCCGGCCGAGAAGTAGCTGACCAGCAGCGGGTCACGGATGCCTCGCCAGCAGGAGACACCGGAATGCCCCACGACGATCTCCTCGCCGCTGCCCTGGGCGTCGACCAGCACCAACGGCACCACGGGAATGCCCGCCCCCTCGCAGGCACGGATCACGTGCCCGACGACGCCGTCACGGGCCAGGCCCAGCGCGTCACGGGTACGCGCGGCGAACTCCTCGATGTCGTCCGCGCTCAACTCGCCCTCGGCACGGGGCAACGGAGTGCGCCGCACCCGGGTCTCGGCCATCAGACGGGCGGCGACGCGGTACGCCTCCCGCACGGTGGCCTCGACCCGTTCCACCTCGCGAGGCGAGGTGCCGGCCTTCTTGCGGAAGGCCAGCGTGTCGGCCGGCAGATCCACCGGGTCGATCTCGAAGAAGGACATGGGCGTGCCGGTCGCCTCGGCGACACGCGTGAGCACGTCAGCGGTGACCGCCCGGGTTCCCCGCTGCATCTGCGAGACGAGGGGCTGCGAAACACCCGCCGCCTGGGCCAGTTCGCCCTGGGTGAGCCCCATCAGGAGTCTGAGCGTACGGATGCGCTCCCCAGGACTACGCCCCACTTCCTTCACCCTCTTCGCGAAGATCGTCGTCGAAATCGAAGGGCAGCGCGATGCCGCCCTCGTCCGGGACGAACTCCCACTCGGCACCCGTGAACGTCTCAGTGTGACGCGGCAGCTCGAAGTCCAGGTCGAACTTGGGCGGGCGACCCGGCTTCCACTCCCCGATCGGACGCACGATGCGGATGGAGATGTCCCCACCGGCCTCGCCCGGGGACAGCCACACGGCGAGGAGGTTGCTCACCTCGACACCGAACAGATCAACCGTTCGATTTCGATAGTAGCTAATGCGCGCCTTGTTCCGACCGGGAGCCGGAATCAGGTCGAACGGTGTGGCATGCAGGAGCCGCAGGGTCATGCTGCCGTGCGCGAGGTGCAGCCGGCCGCTGGCCACGGAGAGGGGACGCCAGCCGCCCAGATCCACCCGCTCGCCATGGAGCTCCTCCAGCCGGCGGCGGACATGGTCGCGCGTGAGGTCGGTACGCCCCTTGCTGTACCCCTCGCCGACCATCCCCGTGTCGTCGTAGTGACCGTGCGCGGCGGTGTAGCCGTGATCGAGGGCGGCGTACAGCGGCTCGGCCAGCCCTTCGGTGGCGGCCGTGATGTAGGAGGCATCCTCAGGCGTGAGCATGCGCGTTATTTTATAGCGCTTGATTACACACTTTCGATCCCTGTGGGGAGGATCCACCCTTTCGGGGCCCGCGAAATCTAGAGTCCCCTTCGTGCTCCTCGGGATGATCTGCGCCCTCGCGTCCGCGGTCTGCTACGGCACGGCCTCCGTCCTCCAGGCCATGGCGGCGCGCAGCACCGCGCCCGGCAGCGGGTCCGGTGTGGACGCGGCGCTGCTGCTGCGGGCCGTGCGGCAGTGGCGCTACGTGGTGGGGCTGGGGCTCGACGGGGCGGGGTTCCTGCTCCAGGTCGTGGCCCTGCGGGCGCTCCCCATCTACGCCGTCGGGGCCGCGCTCGCCGCGAGTCTCGCCGTCACGGCGGTGGTGGCGGCGCGGCTGATGCGGATCCGGCTGAAGCGCGCCGAGTGGGGGGCGGTCGCCGCCGTCTGTCTGGGGCTGGCGCTGCTGGGCCTCGCGTCCGGACCGGAGGGCGACCGGGAGGGCTCGGACGCACTGGCGTGGTCGATGCTGGGCGCGGCGGCCGGGGTGCTGGTGGTGGGCGCGCTCGCCGGGCGGCTGCCGGACAAGCCGCGCGCGCTGGTGCTGGGGCTGGGGTCGGGCATCGGCTTCGGGGTCGTCGAGGTGTCCGTCCGGCTGATCGACTCCCTCGCGCTGCCGGGGCTGTTCACCGACCCGGCGCTGTACGCGCTGCTGCTCGGCGGCGGGGCGGCGTTCCTGCTGCTGACCTCGGCCCTCGCCCGCGGCTCGGTGACGACCGCGACCGCCGGGATGGTCATCGGCGAGACGGTGGGCCCCGCCCTGATCGGCGTCGTCTGGCTCGGCGACCGCACCCGGGAGGGCCTGGCCCCGCTCGCCGTCGCCGGCTTCACCGTGGCGGTGGCGGGTGCCCTGGCGCTGGCCCGGTTCGGGGAGCCGCCGGCGCGGCCGGAGACCGCTGCGGACGCCGCCCCGGCCCGGTGAGGGCCCCGGAGGGCGGGCGGGCGGCCCGGGGGCGCCGGCACGGGGTGCACGGCCCGGGTGCGGGCTGCGGGGACGCTGCGGCGGGCGCCCCGCACACGGCCGCGCCCGCTTCGTCTCGCACACCCGTGCTGGAACAATTCCCCTGTGGTGGACAACAGTTGGTGGATCGGACTGATAACCGGCGGCACCGCCGTCGTCGCGAGCTGGGTCACCGGGCGGAGCCTGACCCGCTCGGCGCGCGTGGAGGCCGAGGTCACGGCGAACGCGGCCGAGGTGGCCCAGGCACGGACCCGGCGGCGGGACGCCTACCGGGAGCTGAGCGCCACCGTGCACGGGCTCTCCGAGGTGTTCTGGCGCATGAAGGAGGCGGACGCCGCTCCCGAGGGCGCACGCCGCCAGGCAGTGCTCCAGAAGATGCGCACCGCGTCGCGCGCCGCGCTGAACGAGGTGACGCGGGCCAGCCGCGAGGTCGCCCTGGAGGGACCGGAGGACGCCGCCGAGGCCGCGAGGCAGCTGCGGCGCAAGGCGCTCACGGCCCAGCGGGAGCTGGTCGGCCTGGCCGAGGGCGCGGGCGACCGGGAGGCGTACGACCGGGCCTACCGGGTGTTCCGCGAGGACCATTCCCGTTTCCTGGACCTGGCCCGCGCCGCCCTGGAGATCGGCTGAGGCCGCGCCCCGCGCCCCGCGGCCGCCGGATGGTCGGGCGGGGGCGGGGCGCCGGGTGGCACGGCAGGGGGCGCGAGGGCCGCGGGGGCCCGTCTCACCCCGTCGCGCGGAGCACGTGGCACAGGACGTCGAGCGTCCCGTTCCACGAGCTGTCCGACGGGGTGCCGTAGCCGACGACCAGGCCCTCCGGGCCGCCCGGGAGCGCGTCCGGGTGGCGGTAGCGGCCCAGGCCCTCGACCTGAAGGCCGTGCCAGGCCGCCGCGCGCAGCGCCGACGCCTCGCCGCCCGGGGGCAGTTCGAGCACGGCGTGCAGCCCGGCGGCGATCCCGCTCACCCGGACGTGGGGGGCCTCGCGCCGCACCCGGTCCACCAGGTCGTCGCGGCGTCGCCGGTAGCGCAGCCGCATCGCCCGGACGTGGCGGTCGTACGCGCCCGAGGTGAGGAACTCCGCCAGCGTGAGCTGGTCGGTGACCCCGGTCAGCCGTGCCTCGCCCCCGCTCGTGGCGAGCACCTCGCCGACGACCGGTTCCGGGAGCACCATCCAGGCGAGCCGCAGCCCGGGGGCGAGGGACTTGCTCGCGGTGCCGAAGTAGACGACCCGGTCGGGGTCGAGCCCCTGGAGCGCGCCCACCGGCTGCCGGTCGTAGCGGAACTCGCCGTCGTAGTCGTCCTCCAGGACCAGCCCGCCCGTCCTGCGGGCCCAGTCGACGGCCGCGGCGCGGCCGGTCGGCGACAGGGGCACGCCGAGCGGGAACTGGTGCGCGGGGGTCATGAGCACCGCACCGGCCCCGTGCAGGGCGCCGGGCGCCTCGGGGCGGGTGCCGGCGGCGTCGAACGGGAGCGGGGAGAGCGCGAGTCCGGCTTGGGCGAGCAGGTTCCAGTGGATGTCCAGCCCGTACGACTCGACGGCCGCCCTCCGCACCCCGCGGCGCGCCAGCGTCCGGCCCACCAGCGAGAGCCCGTGCACGAAGCCGGAGCAGATCAGGATGCGTTCGGGTGTGGCGTGCACGCCGCGGGCGCGGGCCAGGTAGTCGGCGAGCGCCGTGCGCAGTTCCGGGCGGCCGCGCGGATCGCCGTAGCCGAACGCGTCGTCGGGGACGGCGGTGAGGGCCCGCCGGGCCGCCTTGAGCCAGGCGGCCCGGGGGAACGAGGCGACGTCGGGGCGGCCCGGCATGAGGCTGTGGGCGGGCCGTTCGCGTTCCGGGCGGCCGCGCGTCGGCGCGGGTGCGGGGGGCGCGGTCCGTGCGGCGGGGCGCGGCGCCACGCGGGTGCCGGAGCCCTGGCGTGCCGTGAGCCAGCCCTCGGCGACGAGTTCGGCGTAGGCGTCCGCGACGGTGTTGCGGGCGATCCCGAGGTCGGCGGCGAGCGACCGGGAGGACGGGAGTCTGGCGCCCGGGGCGAGCCGGCCGCTGCGGACGGCGTCCCGCAGGGCGGTCATCAGTCCCGCGCGCAGCCGCGGTCCGCTCATGTCCAGGTGCAGGTCGGCACCGAAAGTGGCCCATGAATCGCTCATGGGAATGGACCATACTCCTGTGCCACATGACGCCTACGGTCGGACGTATGACGACGACACCCACGGCATCGGCAGGCGGCTACGCCCCCGAACACACCCCCCGGCTGAGCGTCTCCGGCGTGCTGCCCCACGTCTACAAGGCGGCGGCGCGGCTGGACGCGGAGGCGCGCAAGGGCCTCGACGCGAAACTGGTCGAACTGGTCAAGATCCGCGCCTCGCAGCTCAACCACTGCGCGTTCTGCCTCGACATGCACAGCAAGGACGCACTGGCGGCCGGCGAGTCGGTGGAGCGGATCGTGCAGCTGTCCGCATGGGAGGAGTCGCGGCACTTCTACACCGAGCGGGAGATCGCGGCACTCGAACTGACGGAAGCGGTGACGGTGCTCACCGACGGCTTCGTCCCCGACGAGGTGTTCGAGCGGGCGGCGAAGCAGTTCGAGGAGACGGAACTGGCCCAGCTCATCGCGTCGATCGGCATGATCAACTTCTGGAACCGCCTCGGCGTCGCGGGCCGCCTGACGCCCGGCCACTACCACCCGGGCTCTGCGAAGCACTGAGCCGCGCCGACAACAGGGGAGGCAGGTATGACGCACAACGGTGCGGATCACTTCCGTTCGCTGCACCACGGCAGGGAGCCGGACCGCCCCCTGGTCCTGCCCGGCCCGTGGGACGCGGCGTCCGCCCGGGCGTTCGCGGACGCCGGGTTCCCGGCCCTGGCGACGCCGAGCGCGGGGGTCGCGGCGTCGCTGGGGTACGCGGACGGGGACGTGCCGGCGGACGAGATGTTCGCGGCCGTCGCGAGGATCGTGCGGGCGGCCGGCGTACCGGTGAGCGCGGACCTGGAGAGCGGGTACGGGCTGCCGCCGAAGGAGCTGGTGGCCCGCGTCCTGGAGACGGGTGCGGTCGGCTGCAACCTGGAGGACAGCGACCCGTCGGGGGCTCTCGCGGACCCGGACCGGCACGCGGACCGGCTGGCCGAGGTGTGCGCGGCGGCGGACGGCGCGCTGTTCGTGAACGCCCGCGTGGACACGTATCTGCGCGGCGACACGGACCCGGCGGCGGCGATCGCCCGGATACGGCTCTACGAGGCCGCGGGGGTGCACGGCGTCTACCCGATCCTGGCGCCCGCGGAGCACCTGCCGGTGCTGGCGGCCGCGACGGCGCTGCCGGTCAACGTCCACGCCCCGGCGACCGCTCCTCCCGTCGCGGAGCTCGGCCGCCTCGGCGCGCGCCGGATCACGTTCGGTCCCGGTCTCCAGCGAAGGGCGCTCGGCGCTGTGGCGGAGATGGCCCGCGAGCTGGCCGGACCCGGCGCCCCGGACCCGGCGCCGACCCTCTGAAGAGGCTCAACTCCCTTGCTGCGCGGCGGCCTCCGCACGGACGATCGAGGCATGTTCGGACTGACGAAGCGGGATGTGCAGACCATTTTCGTCCGGGACTCCGAGGGCGTGACCGCCGCGCTCCGCGAGGCGCTGGCCGGGGCGTCGCCCGAGGAGCGCCCCGGGCTGGAGCGGGCGCTGGAGATCGCGGGCGGGGTCTCCTCGGCCTCCGAGGAGGAGACGCAGGCCCGCTGGGTCCGCGCCCACCTGGACGCGGCGGCGGTGACGGGCCCGGCCGACTCGGTCACGGCGATCAAGGCGCTGCGCGAGGCGGCGCCGGGGATGAGCCTGCTCGCGGCGGTCGAACTCGCCCGCACCACACGGTCGGTGGAGGACGCGCGGGGCGCGGCGTAGCCCGGACGCGGCGCGCGGAGGCGGGCAGCGGGGGCGGGGTGCGCCGGGGCCGGGTGCGCCGCGCACCGGGCCCCGGCGGCACGGGCAGGCGGCGCGGGCGGCGCCGGAGGGAGCGGACACCGGTCCGTGGGCCGGGCACGGCGGTCCGCGGCGAGCGGGACGCGGCGCCCCACCCGTTCCGCCTGGTCAGGCGCTGTCCCGATTTCTTCGATCTTTGGCCGTGGAAGGCGTGGAGGGAGCCGGGCGGGGCGCGGACCATGGGGGAGTTCGTTCGCCGTCGTGACGAGGGAGGGGCCGACACGTGGCTCTGGAGATGCGAGACCGGTGTGAGCGCTGCGAGACGGCCGTCCTGGCGGCCGACGGGCCCGCACGGATCTGCTCGTACGAGTGCAGCTTCTGCGTGGCCTGCGCCGACGCCATGACGGGCGTGTGCCCCAACTGCGGCGGCGAACTGGTGCCCCGGCCGCGCCGCGCCGCCGCGGCCCCCGCCGGGGCGGCGCCGGACGCCTGACCGGGACGGCAACCCCCGCCCCGAGCACGACGCGGGGGCGGATCGGGGGCGGCACGGGCGACCATATATCTTGACGATCGAGATACTTTCGCATCCTCGATCCAGAAGGACACGCCCGTGTCACTGCTGTTCGCCGTTCTCGCGGCCGGTCAACTCGCCCTGGCCGTCGCCTTGGCACGGTACGTGCGGACGGCTCCCGGACGCCTCACCCTCATACCCGCCCTGACCTGCGCCGCCCTGGTCTGGGACAACGGGATGATCGCCCTGGGCGCCACCATCGGCGAAGGGCCGCTCCTCGAAGCGCTCAACACGCCCCGCTTCGTGCTGCACGCCCTGCTCACCCCGTTCCTCGTCGTCTGGGCGCTGACGGCGGCGGAGTGCGCCGGAGTGCGGGCCGCCGCCCGCCCGCCGCTGCGCATCGCCACGGGCGTGCTCACCCTGGCGCTGATCGTGGCGGGCAGCAGCCACGACGTGTTCGGCATGTCCCTGAGCCCCGAGGAGTGGCACGGAGTCCTGCGCTACGTGAACGACGCCCCCTCCCCCGTCGGCCCGCTGCCGGCCATCGTGACCGGCCTGGTGGTCCTCGGCGCCGGAATCGCCGTGTGGCGGCGTACGGGCTTCACGCCGCTCGCCGTCACGGCGGCCGTCATGGTCGTCGTCTCCGGGGCGGCCGCGGGAGTCCCCGTGCTCGGCAACGCGGGCGAGGTCGTCCTCGGCGCGGGTCTCCTGCTCACCGCCCGCCGCTTCCTGCCCGGGCGGACGGCTCCGGAGGCGGCCACCGCCTGACCGCCCGCCCCGCATCGCCGCAGCTCGCACCGGGTCGCGGGAACCCGCGACCCGGCTCCCCGCGACCCGCTCGCGCACGACGCAAAAAGCTCTCAAGTACCGGGAGCAAGAACCTCACCCACCCCACCGGAGCCCGTGACGCAACGCGTCACTCTCCCGGGTGACTTGGGCCGATCGGACTGGATTTCGGGCGGGTCGGCGGGCATATGCTCGCCGCGACAACTCCAGACATGCGTCGGCCCCCGGCCGGGACTGCAATCCCGATCGAGGGCCTGACCACCGAGGAAGTAAGAGGCTTCCCGATGGATACCCCGCAGATTAGCGCGCCCTCGCGCGCCCCGTCCCGCGTTCCCGGGCGCGTCACCGCTTTCGGTGTCGTCCACGTCCACGCGATCCACACCGAGCGCTTCACGATCGTCGGCAACCACCTCGCCCAGCACGGCGAGTTGTCGCTCACCGCGATCGGGCTCGCCGTGCACATCCAGTCGCTCCCCGACGGCGCGAAGGTCGGCATCAAGACGCTCTCCGCCCGCTTCCCGGAGAGCGAGGCCCGGATCGCCGCCGCCTTGCGCGAACTGGAGACCCACAGCTACCTGCGGCGCTTCAAGGAGCGCATCCCCGGCGGCGCGGTCGTCACCCGCACGATCTCCTACGCCCGGCCGGAGACGGTGCACGAGTCGGGTCCACCGCAGCCGGTGCGGCCCGCCGAACCGATCGAGCCCGTCGCGCCCGGGCCCGTGCCCTCCCCCGTCGATCCCGAGCCCGAGCCGGAGCCGGTGCCGGTGCCCGCTCCCGTCGAGTCCGGTCCGCTGCCCGTCCCCGTACCGGCAGCCGCCGATCCCGCGCCCGCTCCGCCCCCGGAGCCCGAGGCTCCCCGGGCCGGGCCCCCGTCCGCACCCCCGGCCCCGCTCCCGGAACCCGTCGCGTACGACCCGGACCGTCTCCGCGTCGCCTCCGGCCTGCTCTGCGCACTGCGCCGCGACGACGCCCGTCTGCTGCTCTCCGAGCACGAGGTGCGCCGCCTGACCCCGGCCGTCGCGGCCTGGCTCGAACGCGAGGCCGGTCCCGACGCCGTCCGCCTCGCGCTCACCACCGGCCTGCCCGCCGCCCTCAGACGCCCCGCCGGACTCCTCGCCCACCGGCTCGCCACCCTCGCGCCGCCGCCACTTCCGGCACCGGCGCCCCCACCCCTCCCGATGCGGAACTGCGACGGCTGCGAACGCGGCATCCGCGCCCCGGAGGGAGAACGGTGCCGTGACTGCCGGGGCACGGCGGCGAGGGCCGCCTAGCGTGCGGCACGGCGCCAGCCGGTACGCGGCTCTGCGCGAGATAGCCGTCTCCATGGGCGACGCACTCCCCGGCACGTTCGAGGTCACCGGCGAGGGCATCGTCCACGACCGGAGGAGACCCGCACGGCCGCACGAGCTCACCGTGCTGCGCGTCCGCCGGCGCCTCGAACAGGTCCTCCCGGAGGGGCTGGTGGCGCACACCGGCACGCCCGATGTGGAGCACGCCGGCGAAGGCGTCATGCGCCACCCGGACGTGATGGTCATCGCCGAGGCCGACATGGAGGGCGAGGGCTCCTTCGACCCGCACACCGTGCTCGCCGCGATCGAGGTCGTCTCCCGCTCCAACCCGGACAACGACTGGGTGGGCAAGATGCGCGACTATCCCCTGCTCGGCATCCCGGTCTACGCGGTCTTCGATCCCCGCACGGGCTCCGGCGCGGTGCTGGGCGACATCCACACCACCCCGTCGGGCCCGCGCTACGCCACCCGTCGGGAGTTCGTGTACGGCGAGAAGGTCACCCTCGGCGACTGGACGATCCCGACCGAGGGGCTGCCGCTGTACGCGGACTGATCAGGCGTCCGCCGCATACGCCACGAACCCCGCCCACCCAGCGGGCGTGACGGAGAGAAGAGGACTGCTCTCCAGCTTGGAGTCCCGGACGCGCACAGCGTCGGGAGCCGTCGCCACCTCGACGCAACTGTCGCCGGAATCGCTGCTGTAGCTGCTCTTGAACCAGGTGAGGTCATCCGCGCTCATGTCGCTCCTCGCATCTGCCGCTGTACGCGGACTGATCAGGCGTCCGCCGCATACGCCACGAACCCCGCCCACGCGGAGCGCGGGACGGCGAACACAGGACTGCTCTCCAGCTTGGAGTCCCGGACGCGAACCGCGTCGGGAGCCGTCGCCACCTCGACGCAACTGTCGCCGGAGCTGCTGCTGTAGCTGCTCTTGAACCAGGTGAGGTCATCCGCGCTCATGTCGCTCCTCGCATCTGCCGCAGCAGGCCCGAGGATTCCTTGAGGGAGTGAGCCTGCGACCGCATCCTGCGTACCGCATCCGGTCCGCGCTGACCAGTTCCGGGGCGGAGACGAACCGCCCGCACGTCCGCGTACCCGTACGCTCACCCGGCGTACGGGTACGCGGAGTTCAGTGTTCCGCTACGGCAGCCACTCCCGCCAGGTCGGCTCGTTCGCGTCGACCCACTTCCTCGCGGCCTCCTCGGGCGAGAGCTTCTGCTCCGCGATCATCAGGGAGACCTCGTTCTGCTCCTTCTCCGTCCAGCGGAACTTCTTCAGGAAGGCGGCCGCGTCGCCGCCCTTGTCCGCGAAGCGGGTGTTGAAGAACTTCTGGAGCGGGGTGTGCGGGTAGGCGCAGGCCACCTTCTCCGGGTCGGCGTCGCAGCCCTCGGTGTACTCGGGGAGCTTCACCTCCGTCATGGGCACCTTCTCGAACAGCCACTGGGGCTTGTACCAGTAGGAGAGGAACGGCTTCTCCGCCTTGGCGAACTGCTGGATCTGGGTGATCTGCGCCGCCTCTGAGCCGGCGAACACGACCTGGTAGTCCAGGTCCAGGTTCTTCACCAGCGCCTTGTCGTTGGTGACGTAGGACGGGGAGCCGTCCAGCAGCTGGCCCTTGCCGCCGCTCTCCGCGGTGCGGAGTTCGTCGGCGTACTTGTCGAGGTTCCTCCAGTCGGTGACGTCCGGGTGCTTCTCGGCGAAGTACGTCGGCACGAACCACCCGATGTGGCCGGTGACCCCGAGGTCGCCGCCGCGGGTGATGGTGCCCTTGTCCTCGATGTAGCGCTGCTCCTGCTCGGGGTGGCCCCAGTCCTCCAGGATGGCGTCCACGCGGCCCTGGCTGAGGGCGTCCCAGGCCGGGACCTCGTCGATCTGGACGGTGTCGACGCGGTAGCCGAGTTCCTTCTCCAGCAGGTACTGGGCGACGGCGACGTTGGCCTGCGCGCCCACCCAGGACTGCACGGACAGGGTGACCGTGCGGGCGCCCTGGGCGGCGGCGTACGGGGACGCCTGCTTCGTCATGTCGGCCGCACCGCAGCCGGTCAGGGCGACCAGGCCCAGGGCGGCGGCGAGGACGGCGATACGCGGGCGAGCCATGTCAGGCCCCCTTTCCTGCGGTGGCACGGCGTTCCGTCGGCTGGGTGACGCGGTCGAGCATCAGCCCGAGGCAGACGATCGCGGCGCCCGCGACCAGCCCGGTCGCCAGGTCGCCCTGGGCGAGGCCGAAGACGACGTCGTAGCCGAGCGCGCCACCGCCCACCAGGCCGCCGATGACGACCACGGCGAGCACCAGGACCACGCCCTGGTTCACCGCGAGCAGCAGCGCGGGCCGGGCGAGCGGCAGTTGGACCTGGAGGAGCTGCTGGCGGCCGGTCGCGCCCAGCGAGCGCGCGGCCTCCACGGCGGCCGGGTCCACGGCCGCCATGCCCTGCGCGGTGATGCGGACGACGGCGGGCAGCGCGTACACCACGGCGGCGGCGACCGCCGGGGCCCGGCCGACTCCGAAGAGGGCGACCACCGGGATCAGATACACGAACTGCGGCATCGTCTGGAAGACGTCCAGCACCGGGCGGAGCGCACGGTTCAGCCGTGCGCTGCGGGCCGCGGCGATGCCGGTGGCGAACCCGATGACGAGGGTGACCGCGACGGCGGCCAGCACCTGCGACAGCGTGTCGAGCGCCGGCTCCCACACGCCGAGGACCCCGATCCCGGCCATCGCGAGGACGGCGGTCGCGGCCGTGCGCCAGGTGCCGATGATCAGGGCGAGCGCGCCGACCAGGAGGAGAACGGCCCACCAGGGCAGCCAGGTCAGGCCGGAGCGCACCGGGTCGAGGACCCAGGTGGTGAAGTGGGCGGCCCAGTCGGCGGTGCCGCCGATGACGGGGACGCCGGTGTAGAGGTGGGCGGTCATCCAGTCGACGGCCCGGTTGACGGGCTCGGCGACGTCCAGCGTCCAGGCGTCGGGCCAGCCGAGCCGGCCGGTGAACCGGCCCGCCAGCGCGGCGGCGGCGGTGACGGCCGCGGCGATCGCCCAGCCGAGGCGGGCGCCGCGGGCGGGGGCGTCGCCGAGGCGGGCGCCGGCGGCCGCGGTGACGCGGTCGAGGACGACGGCGAGCAGCACGATCGGGACGCCCGCGGCGAGCGCGGCGCCGACGTCGACGGAGGCGAGCGCCTGGTAGACGCGGTCGCCGAGGCCGCCCGCCCCGATCACGGACGCGATGACGGCCATGGAGAGCGCCATCATGATCGACTGGTTGAGCCCGAGGAGGAGTTCCTTGCGGGCGAGCGGCAGCCGGGCGGTCAGCAGCCGCTGCCGGGCGGTCGCGCCGAGCGAGGCCGCGGCCTCCATCACCCCGGCGTCCGCGCCGCGCAGTCCGAGCGCGGTCAGGCGGGCCATGGGCGGGGCCGCGTAGACGACGGTCGCGAGGACGGCGGCGGGCACGCCGATGCCGAAGACGAGGACGACCGGCAGCAGGTACGCGAAGGCCGGGAGCACCTGCATGGTGTCGAGGACGGGGCGCAGCACGCGGTGCATGCGGTCGGAGAGGCCCGCGGCGAGGCCGAGGAGGCCGCCGAGCAGCACGGACGCGGCCACGGCGACGACCATCAGGGCCAGCGTCTGCATGGTGGGCACCCACATGCCGAGGAGCCCGCAGGCGGCGAACGCGGCGACGGAGCCGAGCGCGAGGCGGACGCCCGCGACGCGCCAGGCGATCACGCCGGCGGCCGCGGTGACACCGGCCCAGCCGGCGGCGAGCAGCACCAGGTACACCGCGCGCACCGAGAGCACGACGGCGTTGCTGACGTGGCCGAGGACGTGGAGGAAGAGGGGGTGGCTGTCCCGGTTGTCGATGATCCAGTCGCTGGTGTCGCCGAGCGGTCCGGAGAGGTCGACGGCCATCCGGCCGGGCCAGGTGCCGCCGCCGAGGAGGAAGGCGCCGAGGAGGAGCAGCACGGCCGTACCGGCGGCGATCAGCCGTGAGCGGTGGCGTGCGAGGAAGGTGCGGGCGGACCCGGAGGGCGCCGCGGCCGCGGGGGACGTCGCGGCCGCGGAGTCGGGGGCGTGCGCGGACTCGGGGGCGTCCGCTGCGGAGGCGCCCGCCGCGGGGGTGGTGGCGGGGGTGGCGGTGGCGGTCATCGGCTCCACCGCCCGAGGGGCGTGACCGGGGCGGAGGCGTGGCGGACGGTGCGGGGGCCCGGCGGGGGCCAGGTGGTGTGGGAGTGCATCAGGCCACCGCCTTCCGTGCCGGGGGCGTGACACCGGCGACCACGCCCAGCAGCCCCGCGTGGTCGACGACGCCCAGGCAGCGGCCGCCCTCGACGACGCGGGCGGACTCGCCGGTGCGGGCGACGGCCTCGATGGCCTCGTGGACGGTGGCGTCCGGCGCGAGGGCCGGGCCGGTCTCCGTCTCGGCGGCGGACGCCGGGCGCATCGCTGCGCGCACGGTCATGACCTGCTCGCGCGGCACGTCCCGGACGAAGTCGCGGACGTAGTCGTCGGCCGGGGAGCCGACGATCTCCTCGGGGGTGCCGAGCTGCACGATCCGGCCGTCGCGCATCAGCGCGATCCGGTCGCCGAGGCGCAGTGCCTCGCTCAGGTCGTGGGTGATGAAGACCATGGTGCGGCCCTCCTCCCGGTGGAGGCGGACGACCTCCTCCTGCATGTCGCGCCTGATCAGCGGGTCGAGCGCGCTGAACGGCTCGTCGAACAGCAGCACCTCGGGGTCGACGGCGAGCGCGCGGGCGAGGCCGACGCGCTGCTGCTGGCCGCCGGAGAGCTGGCCGGGACGGCGGTGCTCCAGCCCCGCGAGACCGACCTTCTCCACGAATTCGGCAGCCCGCGCCCGGCGTTCGGCGCGTCCGACGCCCTGGATCTCCAGGCCGTAGGCGATGTTGTCGAGGACGGAGCGGTGCGGCAGCAGGCCGAAGTGCTGGAAGACCATGGCGGCCCGGTGGCGGCGCAGTTCGCGCAGCCGGCCCGCGTCCATGGAGAGCACGTCCTCGCCGTCGATGGCGATCGTGCCCGAGGTCGGCTCGATGAGCCGGGTCAGACAGCGCACGAGCGTGGACTTGCCGGAGCCCGACAGGCCCATGACGACGAAGACCTCGCCCTTGCGGACGTCGAAGGAGACGTCGCGCACGGCGGCGGTGCAGCCGGTGCGCTCGCGGAGCGCGGCGGCGTCGAGCGCGGCCAGCTCCGGGTCGGCGGGGACGCGGTCGGCCTTCGGGCCGAAGACCTTCCACAGGTCGCGCACGGCGAAGACGGGCGGCGCCGCCTCGGAGGCGTTCGGCGCACCGGGTGCGGCGGGTGCGGTGGCGGTACTCATCGGCTCGTGCCTCCCAGCAGGTCGGCGCACTTCTCGCCGACCATGAGGACGCCGATCATGGGGTTCACGGCGGTCATGGTCGGGAAGACGGACGCGTCGGCGATCCGGATGTTCTGAAGACCCCTGATCCTCAGGTCGGGGGCGACGACGGCGAGTCCGTCGTCGGCCGCGCCCATCCGGCAGGTGCCGGCGGGGTGGTAGACGGTGTGCGCGACCTGGCGGGCGTAGGCACTCAGCTCCTCGTCGGAGGTGACCTCCGGGCCCGGGCAGACCTCCCGCTTCAGCCAGCCGGCCAGCGGTTCGGTGGCGGCGATCTCGCGGGCGATGCGGATGCCGTCGACGAGCGTCCGGCCGTCGTAGTCGTCCTCGTCGGTGAAGTACCGGAAGTCGAGGGCGGGCTTGACCTCGGGATCGGCGCTCGTCAGATACAGCCGTCCGCGGCTCCTGGGCTTGGGGATGTTCGGGGTCATCGACACGCCGTGCGCGGGCCGTTCGTAGCCGATCCGCTCCGGATTGTCGGTGAACGGGATCTGGTAGAAGTGGAACATCAGGTCCGGCCCGGCGGAGGCCGGGTCCCGGCGGACGAAGAGCCCCGCGTCGGAGTCCATCGCGGAGTTCTCCGGGATGGGGCCGTGGGTCTCCCAGACGATGACCGACTCCGGGTGGTCGAGCAGGTTCTCGCCGACGCCCGGCAGGTCGTGGACGACGGGGATGCCGAGCTTCTCCAGATCGGCACGCGGCCCGATGCCGGAGTGCAGCAGCAGCCGCGGGGTGTCCACCGCGCCCGCGCACACCAGCACTTCACGCCGGGCGCGCACGACGTGCTCCGCGCCGTCGGCGGTGCGGATGTGCACGCCGGTGGCCCGGGTGCCGTCCAGCTCCAGGCGGAACGCCCAGGTCTCCAGGGCGATGTGGAGGTTCGGCCGGTCCAGGAAGGGGTGCAGATAGGCGACCGAGGCGGAGGAGCGCTTGTTGTCCTCCGGGTGGTACGCCAGGTCGAAGAAGCCGGTGCCCTCGTGGAACGGCGCCCGGTTGAAGCCCTCGACGCGCGGCACCGACAGGGCCGCCTGCGCGGCGTCGACGAAGTCGCGGGCGATGGCGTTCCGGTCGGCCTCGTCGACGGGGACGATGTTGTTGCGCAGCCGGGCGAAGTACGGGTCCATCGCGGCGGCGTCCCAGCCCTCGGCGCCCGCCTCGGCCCACTCGTCCCAGTCGGACGGCAGCGGCTTGAAGGCGATCAGGGTGTTGTGGGACGAGCAGCCGCCGAGCACCCGGGCGCGGCTGTGGCGGATGTGCGAGTTGCCGCGCGGCTGCTCGGTCGTCGGGTAGTCGTAGTCCAGCTCCCCGCCGAGCAGGCCCATCCAGCGGCGCAGGGTGAGCACGTCGTCGCGGCCGACGTCGCTGGGGCCGCCCTCGATGACGGCGACGGTGACGTCCGGGTCCTCGGTCAGCCGGGAGGCGATCACCGAGCCGGCGGTGCCGCCGCCGACGACGACGTAGTCGTAGACCTGGTTCTCGTGGTTCTCGGTCATGGGTCCGTCCCCGCGCTCAGCCCGCGAACCAGCGCACGGGGCGCGGGGCGAGGTTCTCGTAGACGTGCTTGGCCTCGCGGTACTCGGCGAGGCCCGTCGGCCCCAGCTCGCGGCCGGTGCCGGACTTGCCGAAGCCGCCCCACTCCGCCTGCGGCAGATAGGGGTGGAAGTCGTTGATCCAGACCGTGCCGTGGCGCAGCCGGGCGGCGACGCGCCGGGCGCGGGCGGTGTCGGCGCTCCACACGCCGCCGGCCAGGCCGTACTCGGTGTCGTTGGCGAGGGCGACGGCCTCGTCCTCCGTGGTGAAGGTCTCCACGGTCAGGACCGGACCGAACACCTCCTCGCGGATGACGCGCATGTCGCGGTGGCAGTGGTCGAGCACGGTGGGCCGGTAGAAGAAGCCGGGGCCCTCGGGCCTCTCGCCGCCGGCGCGGAGCACGGCGCCCTCCTTCAGGGCGGAGGCGACGAAGTCCTCGGTCTTCGCGAGCTGGTCGGCGGAGACGAGCGGGCCGCACTCGACGCCCTCGTCGGTGCCCCGGCCGAGGCGTATCCGCTCGGCGCGGCGGGCGAGTTCGGTGACGAAGCGGTCGCGCACGGACTCCTCGACGATCAGCCGGGAGCCGGCCGAGCAGACCTGGCCGCTGTGGATGAAGGCGGCGTTGAGCGCCTGGTCGACGGCGGTGTCGAAGCCCTCGTCGGTGGCGCAGGCGTCGGCGAAGACGACGTTCGGGTTCTTGCCGCCGAGCTCCAGGGCTACCTTCTTCACGCCCTCGGCCGCCGCCTTGGCCACCTTGACCCCGCTGACGAGGCCGCCGGTGAAGGAGACCAGGTCGACGTCGGGGTGCTCGGCGAGCCGGGCGCCCACGGTGGCGCCGGGGCCGGTGACGATGTTGGCGGCGCCGAGCGGCAGCCCGGCCTCCATCAGCAGCTCGACGAGGACGACCGTGGTCAGCGGCGTGATCTCGCTGGGCTTGACGACGAAGGTGTTCCCGGCGGCGAGCGCGGGCGCGATCTTCCAGCTCGCCTGGAGCAGCGGGTAGTTCCACGGCGTGATCAGCGCGCAGACGCCGACCGGCTCGTGGACGACGACGCTGTGGATCTCGTCCGATCCGGCGTCGACGACACGGCCGCCGCTCTCCGCCTCCACCAGGCCGGCGAAGTAGAGGAAGGCGTCGCGCACGCAGTCGACGTCGACGCGGCCCTCCTCCAGGGTCTTGCCCGCGTCCCGGCTCTCCAGGGCGCCGATCCGCTCCCGGTCGCGCTCCAGCAGCCCGGCGACGCGGCGCAGCAGGGCCGCCCGCTCGGCGGGCGGGGTACGGGGCCAGGAGCCGTCGTCGAAGGCGGCGCGGGCGGCCGCGACGGCGTCGTCCGTGTCCGCGACGTCACCCTCCGACACGACCGCGAAGACGGTCGCGTCGACAGGGTCGAGGATCTCGCGGGTGGCGCCGGAGACGGCCGCTCGCCACTCTCCGCCCACATGGATGGTCTGTTGTGCTGCCGACACGTCGCGTCATGGCCTTTCGTTGGTGCTTCCCCCTGCCGGTCGTCCCGGCGATCGGGCCGCCTGCCCCCGGTACGCGGAACCATGCGCAACGGTTCACGGATAGTGGGCCGCTTCACACCGCGGGTGAGGCGCGGGTCACGCCCGGGGGGCGGGCCACTCCAGCCCGTCCGGCGATTGAGGACACGGCCGCAGGCCGTGCCGCGGCCACCGGGCCCGCGCCCCGATCCGACGGGGCCGTGCCACGACCACTGGCGTCCCCCGGCGCAGCGCGTTCCCGACTGCGGCCCGGTGACCACGGCACCACGCTGCGCGCGGTGTCCTGAAGCGCCGGACGGGCGGAGAAGGCGGCCCCCACCCCCAAGCGCCCCGCAGGGAAAAGGCGTTGTCCGCTCGGAGCGGGCGCCGCTAGCGTCAGCGCATCGACGTGTAGCTCAGTCAGCCAGAGCGCCGGGCTTCGGACCCGGAGGGCGCGGGGGCGGAACCCGCCACGTCGGCTTATGGACGAGAACGCTGAGCAGCAGCACCCGACCGCATCGCCCTCCTACGCCCGCGCCGAGCTGGCCCGCGCCTTCGTGACCGCGCTCACGCACGGGGACCCGGCCACCCGCGACCGCGCCGAGACGCGCGTCGCACGCTGGCGGGCCGTTCTCGCGGGCATGGCGGACGGACGGCTGCGCATCGGGTCGCGCACGCCGGTCGCGGGGCTGCCCGCCTGGGTCACCCCCGAGGTCGTGCGCGGCGGGTTCGCCACCGGGGAGGGGGCGGCCGGCGGCCCCCTGCTCCCCCATGAGACGGCCGCCGCGCGGCGGGCCGGCGTCCCCGAGGAGCGTTCCGCGCTCTTCGCCCACTTCCTCACCGAACCCGGCCTCGCCGAGCTGTGGGAGCTGCTGGACAGCGGCCGCTACGAGGTGGCGCTCCCGGAGGAGGCGGCGCTGCTGACGGTCGCGTGGCTGGTGCGGGCCGGGGAGACGGCCGCCGCGCTGGAACTGGTCGAGATCCTGGAGCCGTTCGCCGGCCGGCTGCGTATGCTGCCGCGCCCCTCGGACATCCCCGCTCCCGACCCTCGGGCTCTGCACCGGACCACTGCCGACGACGCCGGGTGGACGCTCTCCCTGCGCGGCCCGAAGGACGCGGTCGAGGCCCAGCGCGAATCCCTCGCGGTGTGGCTGCCGTTCGCCGACGACCTGCTGTCGCACTGGCTGGAGGTGCGCGCGCCGGACGGCACCGCCCGCACCGAAGCGCCCGGCGCGGCCGCACCCGGCACCGCGTACGACGCGGACTGGCTGGCGCGCGGCGACGCGCTGCTGCGCCGCTACCGCCGCCTGGCCGAGGAGCACACCCGGTGCGGCAAGCATCGCCGCCCCCGGGAGAACGCGGCGATCCTGCGGGCCGCGCTGGAGGACGCCGTGGCGGGCCGCCGGCCCGCCCCCCGGCTGGAGAGGCTGCTGCGGCACGCGGTGGCGTCGATGGTGCGCAAGCGCGGCGTCCCCGGTTCGGCGCGTCACGCCGCGCTCCGCGCCGAGCAGGCCCGCCAGGCCGCACAGCCCGCGCACCACCGGCTGGCGCAGCTCGTGGTCGTCCGGCTGTCCGGGCTTCCGCAGGGCGTCGGCATCGCCGACACGGCCCCGCTGCTCACCCCGGTGAGCGCACGGGAGGCCGAGGAGAGCGGGCTGCCGGCCGGGGCCGAGATCCCGCCGTCGGTGCGCGCCACCGTGGAGTCGGCGCTGAGCGCGCCGCTCGCCGTGCTGGTGGAGCGGGGTGTGGTGCCGTCCGCCGAGGTGCTGGCGGAGCTCGTGCCCCAGCTCGTCGCGGCCACCACCGCCGACGCCTACCGGGACGGGGCGCTGCGCACCCTGATGGCCTCCGTGTACCGGGCGTTCCGCAACCGGCGTTCGCTGCTGCTGCTCCACCTGGAGAGCCAGGTGCGCGTCGAGGAGCTGCCCTGGGTGCGGGCCGTGGCCGGGCACCGCGCGGGTGACGAGGCGGTGGCCGAGGCCGCTCGCGCCGCGCTGCGCGAGCTGGGCACGCTCGCGGTGCAGGCGTTTCCCGCGACGCTGCTGCCGAACCCGCTGGTCCGCGAGATGTCCGTGCTCGGCCGGGAGGCCGATCTGGGCGTGCCGTTCACGGAGGAGCTGGCCGCGGACATCTTCATGGGCGAGTTCGGCCCGAAGTTCCTCGTCGCGGCGCGCGTGGCGGCAGAGCTGCTGCGCGGGACGCTCTACGAGCGCTACTACGGCATCGACTACGCCGCCGTGCGCAATCTCGCGATCACCGAGGCGAGCCGGGACGCGGGCCGTTCCCGCCCCGCGCGTACCTCACCCGGCTTCGGGCGGCTGTGCGCCGAGCGGGCCGCGGCGGGGCGCACCGGCGGCGGCCGGGGCGGGTCCGTCGCGGGCAACGGCACGGTGATCGAGCAGGCCCAGATCCTGACCACCCACAATCTGGCGACGCTCGTGGGCCGGGTCGGCATCACGCCCGAGCCGGGCCACGACGCGCTCGCGGCGCGCTGCTTCGACACGGTGTGCCGGCTCACCGCGCGGGTGCACCAGGAACGGCATCCGCTCGCGACCATCAAGGACGCGGCGTACGCGTGGCGGCAGATGGTGTTCCACCTGTCGCTGTGCACGGACGAGCGCCGCGCCGCCGTGCTGGCCACGCTCGACGGGCGGGCGGCCCGCCACCCGGGGCACGTCGCCGCGCGGCTGGCCCCGGCCCTGGCCGGACTGCGGCTGACCGCCGCCGGGGGCGCGTTCGGGCCCGACGGCACGGCGGACGGCGGCCGGGCGCGGCGGCTGGTCGGCTGGACGACGGGGTGGCACTGGATGCGCGACGCGCACCCGTCGGACACCGCCTGGGCCGCGTCCGGCGCGTGACGCCGTCCCACTCCGAGGGCCCGGGGGCTCCTCCGGGCGGGGGCGGGAGGGGCCCCTCGGCGGCAGCCCCGGCCGTGTCCGGCACAGGGCGCCTCCACCCGGAGAACGCCGGGCGCGATGCACCGGGCGCGCCCTCGGGGCTGTCCCGCACGTTCCGGTGGATCGGCGTGCGGCGTCGGACACACGGGGCCTCCCCGGGCCCGCAGGGCGCGGGGGACGCATCGCACGGCGGAGGGCCGTCCTCGTACCGGGCCCGTGGGGGCGATTCGACAGCGCTGCGAGGTGCCGTGGCTGTCGTCGCGCGCCCGCCGGGGACGACGGGGCAGCCCCTAGGGCGTGTTGCGAAAGTGGCTCCGTCCGCCCGAAGGGCGGGGCCTGCGGCGTCTGGTGCGTGCGATCGCAAGGCGGAGGATCATCCTCGTACCGGGCGTACTCGGATGACTCCGACAACGCAGCGAGCGGGCGTGCCAGGCGTCGCGGGCCAGGAGGGACTTTCGCAACACGCCCTAGAGTCGCGGACATGACCACGATATTCAGCGAGCCGTTCCGGCGGCTGACGGAGCGCCACGCCGCCTGGGGCGCGGAACAGCTCGAGACCTTCAACGAGTTCCTGCCGCCCGGCGAGTGGAGCGCCGACCTCGGGCGGTGCCTGTACCGCCAGTCGGGGCGGGAGCTGCGGATCTCGCTGCTCGGCTCGTACGAGGTCAACGAGTGCTCGTGGCTGTGGTCCTGGGCCAACCCCGGCTTCGCCTCCTCGCCGGCCGCGGCGGCCGCCGAGCGGCTGCGCGCGTACGGACAGGCCCACGGGCTCCCGGAGTTCACCGAGGAGCTGGTGCGCCTCGACGGTCACGAGGACCCGGGGACGGCGGCGGAGACCCTGGCGTTCACGGCGATGGGCGTCCTCGGCGCGGCCGGCTACATCGGCGTCCGGGCGAGCCCCGACGCCCGCGCCTATCTGGTCCCGGACGACCCGCAGGTCCCCCGGGCGGAGCCGGACGCGATCACGCTCCCCCGGGTGCTGCTCACCGGGGTGTCCCTGCTGGGCGGTTCGGGCCGGGCCGCGACCGAGGGGTACGTCGTGCACCACGAGCTGCCGCACCGCGCGGCGGCCGACCGGCTGACCGCGGGTCTGCCCGACGGCGGCACCGTGGACGTCGTCTTCGACGAGCACGACCGCATCGCCTCCGTGCACGTCAACACGGGTGCGCCCGCGGCCTCCTGAGCCTTCCGCGCCACCCGGGGCCCCACGCGGGCCCGGCCCGCGGACGGGCGGTCCCATGCCGGGCCCGCCCGGTCCCGTCCGATCCCGCCGGACCTCTTGACTTCGGTCATAACGGGAGGAAACTGGACTTTACACCGGAAATCCGGAGAGAGCCCCACTCGCCTGTGGAGACGTCCACCGGCCCGCGAGACCCTTCCCACGGCTCTGGCCAGGCCCCCGGCGGGCCGCCCGAGAGACCTGCGCGTCAGCGACGGCTGGGGGTGCACGGAATCGGAGCGGACCACCGGGGACTGCTCTGCCCCGATCCGCCCGGGTCTGCGGGCCGACCTGTGCGGGCGCACCTGTGCGCGCGGACCCGCCCCGGGCCTGCCGGGACAGCGCCGCCGCACGCATGCCACCGCCCCCGCCGGCCGGAGCCGACGGGGGCGGTACGCGAGGTGCGGGGCGGATCAGATGAGGCCGAGCCCGCGGACCGCGTCGCGCTCCTCGGCGAGCTCCTTGACCGACGCGTCGATGCGCGCACGGGAGAACTCGTTGATGTCCAGGCCCTGGACGATCTCGTAGCGGCCGTCCTTGGTGGTGACGGGGAACGAGGAGATCAGGCCCTCCGGGACGCCGTAGGAGCCGTCCGACGGGATGCCCATGGAGGTCCAGTCGCCCTCGGCGGTGCCGTTGACCCAGGTGTGGACGTGGTCGATCGCGGCGTTCGCGGCCGAGGCGGCCGAGGACGCGCCGCGGGCCTCGATGATCGCGGCGCCGCGCTTGGCGACGGTCGGGATGAAGGTGTCGGCCAGCCACGCCTCGTCGTTGACGGTCTCGGCGGCGTTCTTGCCGGCGATCTCCGCGTGGAAGATGTCCGGGTACTGGGTCGCCGAGTGGTTGCCCCAGATCGTGAGGCGCTTGATGTCGGAGACGGCCGCGCCGGTCTTGGCGGCCAGCTGCGAGATGGCGCGGTTGTGGTCGAGGCGGGTCATCGCGGTGAAGCGCTCGGCCGGTACGTCCGGGGCCGCGGCCTGCGCGATCAGGGCGTTGGTGTTGGCCGGGTTGCCGACGACGAGGACCTTGATGTCGTCCGCGGCGTTGTCGTTGATGGCCTTGCCCTGCGGCTTGAAGATGCCGCCGTTCGCGGAGAGCAGGTCACCGCGCTCCATGCCCTTGGTGCGCGGGCGGGCGCCGACGAGGAGCGCGACGTTGGCACCGGCGAAGCCCACGTTCGGGTCGTCGGTGATGTCGATGCCCTTCAGCAGCGGGAAGGCGCAGTCGTCGAGCTCCATGGCGGTGCCCTCGGCGGCCTTGAGGCCCTGCGGGATCTCGAGGAGGCGCAGCTTGACCGGCACATCGGCGCCGAGCAGGTGTCCGGAGGCGATACGGAAGAGCAGCGCGTAGCCGATCTGGCCGGCCGCGCCGGTCACGGTGACGTTGACGGGGGTGCGGGTCATGACGATCTCCGTTAGACAGCTGGCGGTGGGGGCAGCGCTCCCCAGGCGGGTGGTCGGCTCGTCCACGCCTCCTGAATCTTGACGTGAAGAGACTTCCGGCGGCCAGGCTATCGGACCCGGGGCCCCGCCCGTCCATGCCCCCTCGCGGCGCGGCTCGTACCGGCCCCCGGGCCCGGGGCCGGCGGACGGCCCGCCGCATCTGTGGCAGGACGATCACACGGTGGCGGAATGGTCACCTCCGTGCCACAGGGAACCGGCTCCCCTTGAACGGTTTTGGCACGTCCATGACCCTTGAACACACGACGGCGCCCGTCCTCCCTCGGGGGAGAGGACGGGCGCCGTCGATGTGTGCGGGGTCCGCGCCGCACCATGGCCCGCGTACTCCGCGGACGCGCTAGCGGACCGTGAAGTGGACCGCTTCCTCCAGGATCGGGATGTCCAGCCAGGGCTTCGGCTGGGCGACCAGCGCCAGCAGCACGATCGCCGTGCCCAGCACCCCGTACGTGAGCATGTCCGTGAACCGCGACCGGACCGCGAGCATGCCGACGGACGGCATGACCCGGCGCAGCACCGCACCGGTGAGCAGCGCGGCGCCGATCAGCATCGTCCCGATCCGGAACGCGTCCCGGAACCCGTCGGTCCCGACGATCAGCAGACCCGCCGCCGCCATCCCGATCACCGTCAGCAGCGGCCACTGGCGGGCCGGCGCGGGGGCGTCGCCCGGCGCGGCGCGCCCGCCGCCCTCGGGACGGGCCGTGTCGAGAGTGACGGCGGGCGGGCGACGGGAGTGCGGCCTGCCGGACTCCTCGTCGCCGTCCGGTCCGCCGTCGGCTCCCGGGTCCGGGGCGGCGTGGGCCCCGGCATCCGCCGCGTCCGGCGCGGTGCCGTCCGTCTCCCGGCGGTCGGCCGCGCCCGGCGCGGGTGCGTCCGCGGCCGTGCCGTCCGCTCCGTCCGTGCGGGCCGCTTCCTGCGCGCGGTCCGCCGTACCGTCGGCCGGGTCCGGCGCGGGAGCGTCCGGCGCGCCCGCGGCGGCCGCCGCGCCCCTGGTCTCGCCCATGGCGTCAGCCCTTCCCCGTCAGCCCTCGGACAGGTCCGCGGCCGCGCGCTCGGCGGCCTCGACCACGTTGACCAGCAGCTGCGCCCGTGTCATCGGGCCCACACCACCGGGGTTGGGGGCGACCCAGCCGGCCACCTCCGCGACGCCCGGGTGCACGTCGCCGACGATCTTGCCGTGCTCGTCGCGGCTGACGCCGACGTCCAGGACGGCCGCGCCCGGCTTCACGTCCTCCGGCTTGATCAGGTGCGGGACACCGGCGGCGGCGACGACGATGTCCGCCTGCCGCAGGTGCGCCGACAGGTCGCGGGTGCCGGTGTGGCACTGGGTCACCGTGGCGTTCTCCGACTTGCGGGTCAGCACCAGCGGCATGGGGCGCCCGATCGTGATGCCGCGTCCGACGACGACCACGTTCGCGCCCTTGATCTCGACGCCGTGGTGGCGCAGGAGCTGGACGATGCCGTACGGGGTGCAGGGCAGCGGGCCCTCGATGCCGAGCACCAGCCGGCCGAGGCTCACCGGGTGCAGCCCGTCGGCGTCCTTGGCCGGATCCATCAGCTCCAGGACCCGGTTTGCGTCGATGCCCTTGGGAAGCGGGAGTTGGACGATGTAGCCGGTGCACTCGGGGTTCTCGTTGAGCTCGCGCACCACCGCCTCGATCTCCTCCTGCGAGGCGGTCCCGGGCAGTTCGCGCTGGATGGAGGCGATGCCGACCTGCGCACAGTCACGGTGCTTGCCGTTGACGTACCAGCGGCTCCCCGGGTCGTCCCCGACCAGCAGGGTCCCGAGCCCCGGGGTGACACCCCGCTCCTTGAGGGCCGCCACGCGGGCGGTCAGATCGGACTTGATCGCGGCTGCGGTGGCCTTGCCATCGAGAATCTGGGCAGTCATGGCCCCATCCTCCCGGATGGACCCGCCCCGGTTCCAATCCGGGCCCGGCCGGTCTCGCGGATCGGTCGCGCGGCCCGGGCGAACAACAGGTTGCACTTGCACAACACCTGTGGGTATCGGCTGGACAAAAAGTCGGCCAAGACATGACGATGAACCGCGCAGTGCCGCGGGCAGTGCCGGGGGGCCGGACATCGACGATCGTGCAGTACCTCCGCTCGGACCGCGTCGTCCCCGCACTTCCAACGGAGGAAACACCGCCATGAGCTTCGGCGACCCCAACAACCCGTACGCCCAGCAGGGCCAGCCGCAGGGCCAGCAGCCCGGCTACGGCTACCCCCAGGCCCCGCCGGTCCAGCCCTACGGCGGCGGCTACCCGACCGGTCCGACCGAGATGCCGGGCGCCGTCAAGGCCGCCCGCATATTCCTGTACATCATCGTCGTCTGCCAGGTCATCGTGGCCGGCATCTACGGCTACAGCATCTCCGAGTTCGACAAGACGACCTCGGAGCTCAGCGGCACCGACGCCGAGGTCTTCGCCGACCTCGGCAAGGGCGTGCTCGGCTTCCTGCTGGGCCTCTCCCTCGTCTTCGCCGCCCTCGGCCTCGCGCTCGCCCTCAAGTACGCGAGCGGCGGCAACGGCGTCCGCGTCTGCGCCATCGTCTACGGCTCGTTCGCCATCGTCAGCGGCATCTTCACCATCCCGGTGGGCCTGGTCACGCTGATCGTCGCGATCCTGCTGATCGTGTTCGCCGCGAAGCGCGACAGCGCCGAGTGGTTCAAGCGCCCGCGTCACTGACGCCCGCGGCGCGCCCCTGCCGGGGGCGCGCGCAGTGCTCTGCGCAAGGCCGTGGATCCCGCCCCGAGGGCGGTGGTCCGCGGCCTTCCGCGTATCCGGACCGCGGGTTTCCGCGCGCCGGGCCCGCGGCCTTGCGCATGTCCGGGCCGCGGCACCCCGTCGCCGGGCCGGGCACCCCGAGACCGGGCACCTCGCCACCGGTCGCCCGAGGCGCACCGGTGGCGGTCCGTCCGAGGCGCACCGGGCGAAAGGTGTGACCCCGCGGCACTCCGCTCCCTACGCTGGCGCCGAATCCCATCCGGGCAGGCACACGGGGGAGGACGGGAATGCACACGATCATCGTGGTACCGGCGGCCCGGGAGGCCGCCGCCGCGCCCGAACAGATCCGGCTCGGCCCCGGCGACCGGCTCCGCTTCGGCAGATCCGCCGCCGGGACGGAGCCGTTACGGCTGACCATCGACCATCCCGGGGTCTCCCGTACCGCAGGGGAGATCACCGCGGCGGGCACGCACTGGGCGCTCAGCAACTTCAGCCGCTCCAGCACCTACGTGGTGGAGAACCCGGAAGGCGCCGGGGAGCACATCAAGGTCGCCGCCGGACGCATCGGGGCGCCGGTGCCGTTCGAGTTCTCGCGGATCGTGCTGCCCGCGGCGGACGAACTGCTGAGCTTCGACGTCTGGGCGCCCCGGCACGACTACGCCGGCGAGACCGTCGACGCGTGCGACGGCGAACCGACCACGTCGGCCTTCCCGCTGGACCGCAGCAAACGCTACTTCCTGGTCCTGGCCGCCCTCTGCGAGCCGCGGCTGCGCGGGGCGCCGCACGCGCCCGCGCCGACGGTCGACCGGATCGCGGCCCGCCTGCGGCCGCTGTGGCCCGGCGCCAACCGGACCGCCGTGCAGTGGAACATCGACTACCTGGCCGTCAAGCTGCGCATCAAACCCGGCCCCGACACCGTCGAGCAGGGCCCCCGGCTGCACGGCAAGAAGGAGACCCTGGTCTCCCTCGCCCTCCGCTTCGACCTGGTCCGCGAGGACGACCTGGCCGTGCTCGCCGGCCCGCCGGGCGGTGGGTGCCGGTGACCGGTGGCGAGCAGTACGGGGTGGCCGACGTGGAGCGGGGGTACCGGGTCGGGCCCTGGACCGTGGAACGGGCCCTCGGCTCGGGCGCCTTCGGCCACGTCTACGCCGCACGGCACGAGGACGCCGCCGCCGAACCGGCCCGCGCCGCACTGAAGTTCCTGCCGACCGGCACCCACACCCCGAGGCAGCTGCGCCATCTGCGCGAACTCGCCGAGCGCGAGGTCGCCCTGCTGAGCAGGCTGCGCTCGCCGCGGCTGATCCGGATGCACGACGCGCTCACCGTCGACGACCCCGGCCACCCCGAACTCGACGGCGCCACCGTCCTCGTGCTGGAGGAGGCACGGAGCTCGCTGGACGCCCTGCTGACCGAGGACCGGACGCCCCGCTCGGGCCCGGAGCTGCTCGCCCAGGTCTGCGAGGGCCTCACCCAGCTCCACGACGCGGGCTGGGTGCACGGCGACCTCAAGCCCGGCAACGTCCTGCTGATGCCGGACGGCTCGGCACGGCTGGGCGACTTCAACCTGGCGCCCGAGCTCGACGGCACCCACGCCTACGCCCCGGCGTTCGCCACCGCCGACTACACGCCGCCGGAGCTGCTCTGGTCCGAGGTCGGCGAGCGCGGCATGCGCGTGCGGCAGACCGCGGACGTCTGGGCCTTCGGCGTCCTGGCGCACCTGGTCCTGACGGGCTCGCTCCCGCTGCCGGGCCCCACGCCGTCGGCCCGCCGGGACGCGGCCGTGCGCTACGCACGGGGCGAGGAGGACCTGCGGCTCTCCCCCGGTCTCCCGCCGCTCTGGCGGGAGATCGTGGCGGACTGCCTCGCCCGCACACACGAGGAACGCGCCCGGTACGGCTCCGCGGCCCTGCTGGAACGGGTGACGGCAGCGGC
Source organism: Streptomyces genisteinicus (assembly GCF_014489615.1). GTDB lineage: Bacteria > Actinomycetota > Actinomycetes > Streptomycetales > Streptomycetaceae > Streptomyces > Streptomyces genisteinicus. Next base: position 4,411,762 of record NZ_CP060825.1, on the reverse strand, counting down.
AGCGGGGCGACCGCACCGCAGGCGCCGGGCGCCCCGGCCGCTGCTCGTCGCGACGGCGGCCCTGACCGCCCTCGCGGCCGCCGGGTTCGGGACGCTGGCCCTGCTGCCGGAAGGGCAGCGGTCCGGTCCGGGAGACGGCCGGGACGCGGGGGCGGTCTCGGCCACGGTGACGGGACCGCCCTCGTCCGGCAGGACGCCGGCAGTGGCGGCGACCGGCTGGGACCGCTGCGCACCGGCTTCGGTCTGCTTCTTCACCGGCAGGGGCGGCACGGGTGAGATGTGCGCCTGGGAGGGCGACGAGTTCAACTGGACCGACGGGGCCGTCCGCTGCTCGTGGACGGGCAGCCGCCGCCCCGCCTCCGTCTACAACAACGGCGTCGCCGACCCCGACGGCTACGTCCACGTCGTCTACTACGCCGAGGAGGCGCTGCACCGGCGGCTCGGCTGCGTCGAACAGGGCGAGCGGCGTGATCTGGGAGAGGGAGCGGCGCGCATCCTCAGCCACATCTGGGCGAAGGCCTGCTGACCCGGGCGCGCCCGGGTCAGCAGGCCGCGCGCCGCGGGCGGTCGCGCGGACAGGCGCCCGCGCGGCACGGTCCCGCGGCGGCGGTGCGGCCGCGGGACCGTGGCCGCGGCGCGCGAGGCGCCGCGGCCGGGGAACGCGAGGGCCCGGAGGCCCGGGGGCCCGGAACTCCGAGCCCGGAGGCCGGAGGGAACTCAGTGGAAGAAGTGGCGCGTCCCGGTGAGGTACATCGTCACTCCGGCCTTCCGCGCGGCCTCGACGACGAGCTCGTCGCGGACCGAACCGCCGGGCTGCACCACGGCCTTGACGCCCGCGGCCGTCAGGATCTCCAGCCCGTCGGGGAAGGGGAAGAAGGCGTCCGACGCGGCGTAGGAACCGCGTGCGCGCTCCTCTCCCGCGCGCTCCACGGCCAGCTTGGCCGAGTCGACGCGGTTGACCTGGCCCATGCCGACGCCGACCGAGGCGCCGTCCTTCGCCAGCAGGATCGCGTTGGACTTGACCGCGCGGCACGCCTTCCAGGCGAAGGCCAGCTCCGCGAGCTCGTCGGCCGGGAGCGCCTCACCGGTGGCCAGCGTCCAGTTCGCCGGGTCGTCGCCGTCGGCCTGGAGGCGGTCGGCGACCTGGAGCAGCGCACCGCCGTCGATCGGCTTGAGCTCGACCGCGGCGGACGGGGCGCCCTCGGCGCGCAGCACCCGGATGTTCTTCTTCTTCGCCAGCACCTCGACCGCGCCGTCCTCGTAGCCGGGCGCGACGATCACCTCGGTGAAGATCTCGGCGACCTGCTCGGCCATGGCGACGGACACCGGGCGGTTGACGGCGATCACGCCGCCGAACGCGGAGAGCGGGTCGCAGGCGTGGGCCCGGCGGTGCGCCTCGGCCACATCGGCGCCGATAGCGATGCCGCACGGGTTGGCGTGCTTGATGATCGCGACGCATGGCTCGGCGTGGTCGTACGCGGCCCGGCGCGCGGCGTCGGTGTCCGTGTAGTTGTTGTACGACATCTCCTTGCCGTGCAGCTGCTCGGCCTGCGCGAGGCCGCCCGAGCCGGAGGTGTACAGCGCGGCGGGCTGGTGCGGGTTCTCGCCGTAGCGCAGCACGTTCTCGCGCTCCCAGGTGGCGCCCAGGAAGTCGGGGAAGCCGCTCTCGTCGGCCGCCGCGTAGGAGGACGCGAACCAGGAGGCCACCGCCACGTCGTACGCGGCGGTGTGCTGGAACGCCTCGCCGGCGAGCCGCTTGCGGGCCGGCAGGTCGAAGCCGCCCCCGCGGACGGCCGCGAGCACGTCCGGGTAGCGGGCGGGGCTGGTGACGACGGCCACGGACGGGTGGTTCTTGGCGGCGGCGCGGACCATGGACGGGCCGCCGATGTCGATCTGCTCGACGCACTCGTCGTCGCTCGCGCCGGAGGCGACGGTCTCCTTGAACGGGTACAGGTTCACGACCACCAGGTCGAACGGCTCCACGCCGAGCTCGGCGAGCTGCTCGCGGTGGGCGTCCAGCCGCAGATCGGCCAGGATGCCCGCGTGCACGCGGGGGTGCAGCGTCTTGACGCGGCCGTCCAGGCACTCGGGGAAGCCGGTCAGCTCCTCGACCTTGGTGACGGGGACGCCCGCGGCGGCGATCTTCGCGGCGGTGGAGCCGGTGGACACGAGCTCGACACCGGCCTCGTGCAGACCCCGGGCAAGCTCCTCGAGACCCGTCTTGTCGTAGACGCTGACCAGTGCGCGACGGATGGGCTTGTTACCCGACTTATTCACCGACATGAACCTTTCGTCCCTCAATGCGGTAGCCGTGCCGGGCGAGACGCCCCACGACCTCGACGAGCAGCGATCGCTCGACTTCCTTGATGCGCTCGTGGAGAGCGTCTTCGTCGTCCGTCTCCCGTACCTCGACCACGCCCTGGGCGATGATCGGGCCGGTGTCGACGCCGTCGTCGACGAGGTGGACGGTGCACCCGGTGACCTTCGCCCCGTACGCGAGCGCGTCCCGCACTCCGTGGGCACCGGGGAAACTGGGCAGCAGCGCGGGGTGGGTGTTGACGACCCGGCCGCCGAACCTCGCGAGGAACTCCTTCCCCACGATCTTCATGAAGCCGGCCGAGACCACGAGGTCCGGCTCGTGCGCGGCGGTCGCCTCGGTCAGGGCCGCGTCCCACTCCTCGCGGGTCGCGTAGTCCTTGACCCGGCGGACGAAGGTCGGCAGCCCGGCGCGCTCGGCGCGCTCCAGACCGGCGATTCCCGTCCGGTCCGCGCCGACGGCGACGACCTCTGCGCCGAACCCCTCGGGGTCGGCGGCGATCGCGTCGAGGAGGGCCTGGAGGTTCGTCCCCGATCCGGAGACCAGGACGACGAGGCGGGCGGCGGCCACAGGGGGACTCTTTTCGCGTTACGGTGCGGCTTTGTAGGGTCGTACGAACACTTCGCGTCCCCGGATACGGGGAACTCTACGAAGGGGCCGACCGTCAGCAACGATACCGGCACACAGCCCGGCCCCCGCGGGACGGGGGCGTGGCCGGGAGGTAGCGTCTGGGGGCAGAGCCCGCGCCCGGGCGGGCTCGAAGCGGGCTTGACGAGGGGAAGACGTTCACCAGATGCCGGACCGACGCCACCGTACGGACCTCCTGTTGCTGCGGGAGCGCCAGTCCACGGACGACGACAACCCGTTCGCGCCGCCGCCCGAGGGCAGGCCGGACCAGCCCTGGCAGCCCCGCCACCCGGCGGACGGCTCGTCCGGCTCCTCGTCGTCCGGGGACCCGTCGAACCCCTCCGGACCCGACCGTGACGGCGACGGTCCGTCGCAGGGCGGCAGCCGGTGGAGCAGCCGCCAGCCCGGCCGCTCCGGCGGCGGCTTCGGCGGCCGCCCCGGCCGCAAGGGCGACCAGAACGGCCCCGAGGGCGGCGGCCCCGGCGGCGGCCTGCGCTGGGACCCGACCGACCCGCTCCAGCGCCGGGCGCGGTACGCGCTGCTCGGCGGCATGTGGGCGTTCTTCTTCGCCCTCTTCGACTTCCCGGAGATCGCCCTGCTGCTGGGCGCCCTCGCCGTCTACTGGGCCGTCAGCTCCCTGCGCGGCAAGCCGGTCGCGGCGCCGGCTCCTGACGCGGCGAACGCCCAAGGGCGCGCGCCCCAGCCTGCGGGGGCACGGCCCCCGCAGCGGCAGGCGAGCAGGCCGCAGATCACCGCGGCGACGAGCGGCCTGGTGATGGCGGGCATCGCCCTGCTGATCGTGGCGGCGTCCTTCGCGGCGCAGCTCGTCTACCGCGACTACTACACGTGCGTGAACGACGCCCTGACCAAGTCCGGCCAGATGGCCTGCAACGACCTGCTCCCCGAGCCGCTGCGCGACGTCATCGGCGTCCAGGAGTAGCACCGGCACCGCCTGCGCATCCCCGCTCACGGCCCGGCCCCGGAACCTTCCGGGGCCGGGCCGTCGGCATGCCGGGGGTCGGGGGGCCGGGTGCGGGGGCGAGGGTGGCGGCTGCTCCCGATGGCGGAGGCTCGCCCGGGAGGCGGGTGCGGCGGGGACCGTCCGGGGCCCGGACCGCGGCCGTCAGGACCGCGCCCCCGGCGGCGCGGGCTCGTCGTCCGGGCCCGCGGTCGGCGGGCGCGGGGCCTCGCCGTCGGGGGCTGCTGCCGGCGGTGGCTCCTCGGCGGGCCCGTCGCCGGAGTCCTTCGCGGGCGGGGGTGCGGCGGGCTCCTCGGCACGCACGGGCGACGGCGCGGACGGGAACGGCGTCCTGCGGGCGGACCAGGCCTCCGCGGGAAGGACGTCGTACAGCTCGAAGTCGTCCTCCAGGTCGAACACGTCCGCCTCCCCGCCGCCCGCCCCGGCGGCGCCCGCGGCGTCCGCGGCGCCCGCCCCGGCCGGCACGGCGGTGTCCGTGCCGGGGAGGCCGTCACCTCCGCCCCCGCTCTCCTCGCGTGCGCTCCGCGGCACCCGCACTCGCCAGGCCCTGATCCCCAGGGCCAGGGGAACGGCGAGCAGTGCCGTCCACAGGAGGGCGGCGGCCCCGGTCAGCCACCACGCCGGGCCGAACTCGGCCAGCCGCCCGGCCCCCAGGGGGCCGCCCGCCGCCGCGGCCGCCGCGGCGGTGAGCACCGCGCAGCCCGCCGCTCCGAGGAGTGCGGTGAGCGCCGTGCCGCCGGCCGACCAGGCGTCCTCCCGTTCGCCGTACCGGGGCGCCGCCGCGTCCGCCGTGCGCCAGGCGATCAGCAGGGCCGCCGCCACGGGGATCGCCGCCCCCGCCCAGTGCACCGCCTCGCCCGGACCGCGGCCGGGGACCGCGGCGAGCAGCGGGAAGTCCGGCAGCGCCGGCCTCCCGGTCAGGGCGAACGGGGTGGCCGTCGCCCCGGTGCCCAGCGCGAACCCGGCCCCCAGTCCGTAGGAGGCGGCCCACACCGCCGCGTTCGGCAGCAGCGCGAGGGCCAGGAGCACCACGGCCAGCCGCCCCGACCAGTCGTCCGCGAGACCGGACAGCGATTCCTGCGCGGCCGGTCCGTGCCACACCAGAGAGGCGACGGCCAGGACGGCGCCTCCCCCGAGCAGGACGCACACCGCGCCGAAGCCCGAACGGAGCGCCACCCGGGCCCCGGTGCGCGCGAGAGCCACCCGCAGCCGCCGCGGCACCGAGGCGGGCAGCGGCCCGAACGGCCGCCCGTGCGCGTTCCACGCGCCGAACGCCGCCGAGCCGAACGCCACGAGCGGCAGGTGCATCATCGCGCTCTCCGGGAGCGCGGCAAACGGTCCGCCCGCGGCGTAGAGCACCACGGGTGCCGCGACCAGCATGTAGCCGCTGGTCGTCGCCGCGAGGACGGACGGGACGGACGGCACCGGCCGGGTCTCGGCCTCCTCGTCGGGCCGCTCCAGCGCCTCGCGCGCCGCCCGGTGCGCGAGCCAGACGGGCAGGGCGGTGAGGAGCAGCGGCACCAGGCCCATCGGGGCGGGGACGGCGGACACCGTGTCCGTGCGGAGGAGCTCGGTGCCGTGCGCGAGCAGCCACGTCGCGGCGGCCACGCGCAGCGCGCCGCCGGAACCGCTGTCCGGATAGGGGGAGCTGATCCACAGCACCATCACGAGCACCGTGATCGCCCCGAGCCCGAGCCCGGCGGCCGTCGCACCGCGCACGAAGGCGCCGACGACCGCCCCGGTCGCACTGGCGTGGACGGTGGTCCGGTGCGGGGGGACCGCGAGGCTCTGATCGGTCGTCTGGGTCACGCGGCCATGCTCCCAACGACACGCGCTATGTCCGCGTAACAGGCGAATGGCCGTGGTGTCGCACAAAATACGTTTGTCTGTTTTCCTGCCTGCTAGAGCGCTGCATGGAGCCTCATATGACTCAGAGCACCGCATCGTCCGCGCCGGGGTCGCCACTGCCGCCGCCCAAGGAACGCCGCAGGCTCCGCGAGGCCCGCTCGCTGACGGAGGCTCAACTCGCGGCCGTGGTGGGCGTCACCAAGGCGACGCTCCGGTCCTGGGAGACCGGTCGCACCAGCCCGCGGGGACGCAAGCGCGAGGCGTACGCGAAGGTGCTCGCCGCGTACGAGGCGGAACTCGCCGGGACACCCGGCACGCCGGGTCGCGCGGACCGTCCCGAACAGACGGCATCGGCCGAGCCGACGGCCCGGCCCGAACCGGCGGCCCCGGCCGAACCGCCGGAGGTGCCGACGGCCGCGGGTTCCGACGGCGCGTCAGGAGTTGCCGCGAAGGCCGCTCCCCCGCTCCCCGCCGCTCCCGGGGGCGATGCCACGTCTCCCGGCCCGGCCGCGCACCCGGTCACGAACACGGGCGCGGAGACCGACACGGGCGCTGAGACCGCCACCGCGACCGCGACCGCCACCGCGGCTCCGCGCGAGGCGCACGCGCCCGGCGCGGACCTGACCGGTGGTGCGCCCCTCACCCCCGAGGAGGCGTTCGACCTGCTCTACACCCGTGCCGCGGCCGGTCTCGTGCGCCAGACCTTCGTCCTCACCGGCCGCCGCCGCCTCGCGCACCGGTCGGTCGAGCACGCCTTCCGGCTGGCCTGGCAGCGATGGCCCGAGGTCGCGACGGACCGCGACCCCACGGGCTGGGTGCGGGCCGCCGCGTACGAGTACGCGATGTCGCCCTGGCACCGTCTGCGCCCCGCCCACCGCCACCCCGACGAGCCGCCCGCCGACGCGGCCCGGAGCGAACTCCTCACCGCCCTGCACACGCTGCCGCCGGCCTGCCTGCGCACCCTGCTGCTCTACGACGGCCTCGGGCTCGACCTGCCCGAGACGGCCGCCGAGACCGAGGCCAGCACACCCGCCGCCGCCGCACGCGTCCTGCACGCGCGCGAGGCGGTGGCCGGACGCGTCCCCCGCCTGGCGGCGGAGGCGGCGCTCCAGGACGAGCTGCGGGCGCTCGCCACCGGGGGTCCCGACCCCGCCCCGCCGCCGGCCCGCGAGGTGCGCACCGGCTGCGAGCGGAGTGCCGAGGTGTGGACCAGGGTGGTCGTCGTCGCGACGGCGCTCATCGCGGCCGCCACGGTGATCGCACTGCTCACCTCGCCCGGCCACTACGAGCCGCCGATGCCGCCGACCCGGCAGGTCGAGGGGGTCCCGGCGCCCCACAGCGGGCCCGAGCGCCTCACCGCCGAGGACCGCAAGCTGCGGGACCGGCTCGCCGCCGAGCCCGCGGCGGGCCCGGAGCGCCTGCTGCCGGGCCTCGGCTGAACGGCGGACATGCGTGAGGGCCCGCCCCCGGCGAACCGGGGGCGGGCCCTCACGCGTGCCGGGCGCCGTGCGGTGCCCGGTGGAGACGTCAGCCTGTGCGGACGTCAGCCCGCGAGGATGGCGCGCGCCAGCTTGGCGGTCTCGGTCGGCGTCTTGCCGACCTTCACGCCGGCGGCCTCCAGGGCCTCCTTCTTCGCCTGGGCGGTGCCGGAGGAGCCGGAGACGATGGCACCGGCGTGGCCCATGGTCTTGCCCTCGGGCGCGGTGAAGCCCGCGACGTAGCCGACGACCGGCTTGGTGACGTTGGCCTTGATGAAGTCGGCCGCACGCTCCTCGGCGTCGCCGCCGATCTCGCCGATCATGACGATCAGGTCGGTCTCGGGGTCGGCCTCGAACGCGGCGAGCGCGTCGATGTGCGTGGTGCCGATGACCGGGTCGCCACCGATGCCGACCGCGGACGAGAAGCCGATGTCACGCAGCTCGTACATCATCTGGTAGGTCAGGGTGCCGGACTTGGACACCAGACCGATGCGGCCGGGCTTGGTGATGTCGCCCGGGATGATGCCGGCGTTGGACTGGCCCGGCGTGATGAGGCCGGGGCAGTTCGGGCCGATGATGCGGGTCTTGTTGCCCTTCGACGTCGCGTACGCCCAGAAGGCGGCGGAGTCGTGGACGGCGATGCCCTCGGTGATGACGACCGCGAGCGGGATCTCGGCGTCGATGGCCTCGACGACGGCGGCCTTGGCGAAGGCCGGCGGCACGAAGAGGACGGATACGTCGGCGCCCGTCTTCTCCATCGCCTCGGCGACGGAGCCGAAGACCGGTACGTCGGTGCCGTCGAAGTCGACGGAGGTGCCGGCCTTGCGCGGGTTGACACCGCCGACGATGTTGGTGCCGTCGCCGAGCATCAGCTTGGTGTGCTTCATGCCCGTGGCACCGGTCATGCCCTGGACGATGACCTTGCTGTCCTTGTTCAGGAAGATAGCCATGGTTCTACAGTCCCTCTTCCCTTACTTGGCCGCAGCGGCGAGCTCGGCGGCCTTGTCGGCCGCGCCGTCCATGGTGTCCACGCGCTGCACCAGCGGGTGGTTGGCGTCGGAGAGGATCTTGCGACCCAGTTCCGCGTTGTTGCCGTCGAGGCGGACGACCAGCGGCTTGGTGACCGCCTCGCCCTTGTCGGCGAGCAGGGCGAGCGCCTGGACGATGCCGTTGGCGACCTCGTCGCAGGCGGTGATGCCGCCGAAGACGTTGACGAAGACGGACTTGACGTCCGGGTCGCCGAGGATGATCTCCAGGCCGTTCGCCATCACCTGGGCGGACGCGCCGCCGCCGATGTCGAGGAAGTTGGCCGGCTTCACGCCGCCGTGGTTCTCACCGGCGTACGCGACGACGTCCAGGGTCGACATGACCAGGCCGGCACCGTTGCCGATGATGCCGACCTCGCCCTCGAGCTTCACGTAGTTGAGGTTCTTGGCCTTGGCGGCAGCCTCGAGCGGGTTGGCTGCGGCGTGGTCCACGAACTCCTCGTGACCCGGCTGACGGAACTCGGCGTTCTCGTCGAGGGAGACCTTGCCGTCCAGCGCCAGGATGTCGCCGCTCGCGACCTTGGCGAGCGGGTTCACCTCGACGAGGAGCGCGTCCTCGGCGATGAAGGTGTCCCAGAGGGTGACCAGGACCTCGGCGACCTTCTCGGCGACCTCGGCCGGGAACTGCGCCTGCGCGACGATGTCGCGGGCCTTCTCGATGGTGACGCCGGTGTTGGCGTCGACCGGGACCTTCGCGAGCTTCTCGGGGGTCTTCTCGGCGACCTCCTCGATGTCCATGCCGCCGGCGACGGACGCCATGGCGAGGAAGGTGCGGTTGGTGCGGTCGAGGAGGTACGAGACGTAGTACTCCTCGACGATCTCCGGAGCGGTCTCCGCGATCATCACCTTGTGGACCGTGTGGCCCTTGATGTCCATCCCGAGGATGTCCGTCGCGCGGGCGACGGCCTCGTCCGGGGTGGCGGCCAGCTTCACGCCACCCGCCTTGCCGCGGCCGCCGACCTTGACCTGCGCCTTGACGACCGACTTGCCGCCCAGTCGCTCAGTCGCCTCGCGCGCCGCCTCAGGCGTGTCGATGACTTCACCGGCCAGCACCGGTACACCGTGCTTGGCGAAGAGGTCCCTCGCCTGGTACTCGAACAGGTCCACGCGCGTCCGTCCCTTTTCTGATGATCGCGGTCGTTGTCTGCGTGGGCAGTGCCGCGAAGGGCAACGTGACGAGCACTGTCACAAGGGAGGCACACACGGTGTCCGTGGGCGCGGCATGTCCGCCTGGCAGGTTATCCCCGCATCGCACGCCTCCCTAAATCGCAGATCACACCTGGGCGGTGATTACGGTCACAGACCCCGTGCTCACCTGCGTGTACCGCGGGCTGTGAGCGGCCGCGCGCCGTACGCCACGGTCCCGGCCCGGCGGGCCGGGCACCTGGTCAGCGCGGGTCCCGGTCCGGCGGCGGCACACGGGCGGTCCGCACGGGCCGGCCCCGCGGTCCCCCGGGCCACCCGGGGCACGCGGCGCGGCCGCACCCGGCGGTCCGTACGCCCACACGGTGGACGGACCGCGATCAGGCGGTGACCGGTACCGGCAGGGGCCGCTTCTCGATCGCCGCGGCCATCACCTCGGGGAAGAGGTCCGGAGTGCAGGCGAACGCCGGGACGCCGAGAGCGGCCAGCGCCCCCGCGTGCTCCCGGTCGTAGGCCGGCGTCCCCTCGTCCGACAGGGCCAGCAGCGCGACGAACCGCACACCGGCCGCCGTCATCGCGGCGACCCGCTTCAGCATCTCGTCGCGTATGCCGCCCTCGTAGAGGTCGCTGATCAGCACGACGACCGTGTCCGCGGGGCGGGTGATCCGCGACTGGCAGTAGGCGAGGGCCCGGTTGATGTCCGTCCCGCCGCCGAGCCGGGTGCCGAAGAGCACGTCGACCGGGTCGTCCAGCCGGTCGGTGAGGTCGGCGACGGCGGTGTCGAAGACGACCAGTCGGGTGTCGAGGGACCGCATCGACGCGAGGACCGCCCCGAAGACGGACGCGTACACGACGGAGGCCGCCATGGAGGCGGACTGGTCGATGCAGAGCACCACGTCCTTCTTCACCGACCGCGACGCGCGTGCGTAGCCGACGAGCCGCTCGGGGACGACCGTGCCGTGCTCGGGGAGGTAGTTCCGCAGGTTCGCCCGGATCGTGCGGTCCCAGTCGATGTCGCGCCGCCGGGGGCGGCCGACCCGCGCGGAGCGGTCCAGCGCGCCGGTCAGCGCGGACCGGGTGCGGGAGGCGAGCCTCTTCTCCAGGTCGTCGACGACCTTGCGGACGACGGCCCGTGCCGTCTCCTTCGTCGTCTCCGGCATCGCCTTGCCGAGCGAGAGCAGGGTGCCCACCAGGTGCACGTCCGCCTCGACCGCCTCCAGCATCTCGGGCTCCAGGAGCAGTGCGGACAGACCGAGCCGGTCGATCGCGTCGCGCTGCATCACCTGGACCACGGAGCCGGGGAAGTAGGTGCGGATGTCCCCCAGCCAGCGGGCCACCGAGGGAGCGGAGGCACCCAGGCCGCCCGCCCTGGCGCCGCCTCTGCCCTGACCGGCGTGCCGGCTGCCGTAGAGGGAGGCGAGGGCGCCGTCCATGGCAGCGTCGGTGCCGCCGAGCGCAACGCCCGTGCCGTCGGCGGCGTCGCCGCCGAGCACCAGCCGCCATCGCCGCAGCCGCTCGTCGTGCGCGTCCCGGGCTGCCGCCACCGGGGCGGGCGCACCGCTCCCGGCCGCCGGGCCCGCCGGTGGCGCCGTCGCCGGCGGAACGGCCGGTGGGGTCGTCATCGCATCGCTCCCGTGCTCGTCACTTCCGCGCCGGTCGGCCCCGCGCCGCAGTGCCCTGCGCCGGCCGGTCCCGCGCCGTGCTCGTGCCCGGTCGCGGCGGGGCGGCCCGGTGGTGGCGGCACGCTCCGTGCGCCGGGTCCGGGCGCGCGGCCGGCGCCCAGCAGGAGTCGCACCACGGGCAGCACCGCATCGGCCCGTGCCTCGTCGATGCCGGGTCCGAAGCCCGGGGCGGCGGGCTCGGGGGCCGCCGCGGCGTCCGAGCCCGCCGGACCGCGGCGGACCAGCTCTCCGAGGGTGCGGCGGACGGCCGGCTCGTACGCCGAGAACGTGCGGCGCAGCAGGGGCAGGACTCCGGTGAAGGCGTCCGCGGGCACACCGGTCAGCCAGGTGTCCACCAGCCCGAGCAGCCGTTCGTCGTGGACGAGCAGCAGCCCGCCGCCGGACTCGCCGCCCACGAAGCCCTCGATCCAGGCCGCGGCACGGGCGGGCGGGACGGCGGGCGAGAGGGCGAGGCCCATCAGCCGGGCCGCCTCCTCCTCCGCGAGCTGCCCCTCGTCCAGCAGCAGCCGTGCCGCCCGGCCCCGTACGACGCCCGGCACGGTGTCCCGGGAGGCGAGCCGGAGCAGCACCTCGCGCCAGCGGGCGGTGATCACGGCCGCGTCGGGAAGCAGGCCGACCGCCGTGTGCACGCCGTCGATCAGGCCGCGCATCTCCGTGGCCGCGTCCGCGTCGAGCCCGGTGCAGGCCGGGGGCAGGCCGACGCAGATCCGCTGCGCCAGGCCCGTGGCCACCTCGCCGAGCGCCGCGGTGTCGGTGGACCGGACGTCTCCGTAGCGCAGCGAGCGGGCGAGCGCGGGGAGGGCACGGGCGAGGTGGCCGACGTCCGTGTCGAGCGCGGCACGGTCGGCCAGGGCCGCCATCACGACGGGCAGCGCCTCGGGCAGTCCGGCCAGCAGACACCGCTCGGCCAGGTCCGTGACCTCTCCGAGCGATCCGGCGGAGGCGGCGTCGGCGCAGGCCTTCGCCGTGGCCGCGGCGAGCACCGTGGTGCCCCAGCCGCCGGCCTCGGCCACCCGGACGGAGAGTTCGGGCTCCCAGCGCAGCCGCCACGTCTCGCGGAAGGTGCCGGTGCCGCCGCGGCCCGCGGCCGGCTCGCCCCAGCGGATGCCGAGGAGCCGCAGCCGGTGGAGCAGCAGGCTCCGGGCGGTGTCGCCGTCCTTGCGGAGGTCGAGTTCCAGGGCCCGCTCCGCCGCCTCCGGCTTCAGCCGCAGGCGGCGCTGCTGCCGGTCGAGATCCCGTTGCAGGGGCACCGCGGGCGCGGCGTCCGGCACCTCGCCGAGCACGTCCCCGACGACGAGCCGGTCCGCCACCAGGCCGAGCGGGACGTCGGAGCCGTCGCACATCACCGCGCGGACGGCGTCGGTGGCCTCCCCGAGCCCGGCGAGCGGGCGGCCCCGGACGACCGCGAGGGTCTCGGCCAGGCGCACGGCCTCGATGACGTGCGCGGGGGACACCGGACGGTCCTCCGCGCGCAGCAGTCCGGCGACCCTGGTCATCCAGCGTTCGACGGGCCTGTCGGGGGCCTCGAAGAGGTGGCCGTACCAGCCGGGCGCGTCGATGCCCGCTCCGTACCCGGAACTCCGGGAGAGCCTGCGGTGGGTCCAGGGGACCCAGGTCGTCTCCGCCCTGACCTTCGGCAGCCCCTTGAGGAGGGCCCGGTCGGCGGCGACCGTGTGCCGCTCGGCGAGGGCGGGCACGTGCCAGGCCCCGCAGACGACGGCGACGGCGTCGCCGAACTCCTTGCGCGCGGCCCGCAGGGCGAGCCGCATATGGGCCTCGCGGACCAGGTCCCGCTCGTGGCCGCCGTGCCCGTACGTCTCCCGCAGCGCCCCGATCGCCTCGGCGAGCGCGGCGAAGGGGGCGAGGGCGTCGGCCGTCGCGTCGGCGCCGCGGTGCTCGACGACGTCCTCCCACCAGCGTTCGGGGTCGTCGTGGCCGGCTGCCTCGGCGAGCACCCGGATCGGGTCGATCCGCACGCCCGGACCGCCGTCGGGCGGGTCCTGCGCCGGGCCGTCCCCGGCCGGCGGCCCGTCAAGAGCCCCGTCGTCCCCGGCCGCGGGCGCCGGGGTGCCGCCGGAGGGGTCCAGGGCGAGGGAGTGCGCCGCCGGCAGGTCGATGAAGCGGACCGGCACGTCGTGCGCCAGAGCCCACCGGAGGGCCACCCACTCGGGGCTGAAGGCGGCGAACGGCCAGAACGCCGAGCGGCCCGGATCACCGGCGACGTGGGCGAGGAGGGCGACCGGGGGCCGCATCCGTTCGTCGGCGGCGAGGTGGAGCAGCCCGTCGCCCTCCGGGGGTCCCTCGATCAGGACCGCCGCGGGCGCCGCCGCGTCGAGCGCCGCACCGACGGCGCGGGCCGAGCCCGGACCGTGGTGACGGACCCCCAGGAGGAGCGGGCCGGTCATCCGCTCACCTCGCGGCAGGCGCGGTAGAAGTCCTTCCAGCCGTCCCGCTCGCGCACCACGGTCTCCAGGTACTCCTGCCAGATCACGCGGTCGGCCGCGGGGTCCCGGACGACCGCGCCGAGGATGCCGGCCGCCACGTCCTGGGGCCGCAGCACGCCGTCGCCGAAGTGCGCGGCGAGCGCGAGGCCGCCGGTGACGACGGAGATCGCCTCGGCCGTGGAGAGCGTGCCCGAGGGGGACTTGAGCCTGGTGCGTCCGTCGGCGGAGACGCCGTCCCGCAGTTCACGGAAGACGGTGACCACCCGGCGGATCTCCTCCAGCCCCTCGGGCGCGGCCGGCAGGTCGAGCGAGCGCCCGAGCTGGTCCACCCGGCGGGCGACGATGTCGACCTCGGCTTCGGGGGTGGCGGGGAGCGGCAGGACGACGGTGTTGAACCGCCTGCGCAGGGCGCTGGACAGGTCGTTGACGCCGCGGTCGCGGTCGTTGGCCGTGGCGATCAGGTTGAACCCGCGGACGGCCTGGACCTCTTCGCCCAGCTCCGGCACCGGCAGCGTCTTCTCGGACAGGATCGTGATGAGGGTGTCCTGGACGTCCGCCGGGATGCGGGTCAGTTCCTCGACGCGCGCCGTCATGCCCTCCGCCATGGCGCGCATGACCGGGCTGGGGACGAGGGCGTCACGGCTCGGGCCCTGGGCGATGAGCCGCGCGTAGTTCCAGCCGTAGCGGACGGCTTCCTCGGGGGTGCCCGCCGTCCCCTGCACCAGCAGCGTCGAGTCGCCGCTGACGGCGGCCGCCAGGTGCTCCGAGAGCCAGGTCTTGGCCGTGCCGGGGACACCGAGGAGCAGCAGCGCCCGGTCGGTCGCCAGGGTGGTGACGGCGACTTCGACGATCCGGCGCGGGCCGACGTACTTCGGCGTGACGAGGGTGCCGTCGGCGAGCGTGCCGCCGAGGAGGTAGGTGGCGACCGCCCAGGGGGAGAGCCGCCAGTTGGCCGGGCGCGGGCGGTCGTCGTGCGCGGCGAGCGCCTCCAGTTCGGCGGCGAAGGCGTCCTCGGCGTGCGGCCGCAGTGCCTCGGCCGGCCGGCTCGTCCCGGTGACGGACACGGTCATGGATCCCCCTCCAGATCGTTCGATCCGTTCGGGGACAACCGTGCACCACGCCACTGACAGTGGGCCGTTGCCGCAGGTCACCGAGGTGGTGACCCGCGGCCGGAGGACGGGCCGCGGCTACTCGGCGCCGACCGGCGACTCGCCGATGCAGCCGCCGGCGGTCACCAGCCCTTCGCCGGTCTCCTCCGCGAGCACCTTGCCCTCGTGGGTGATCCTGCAGGTGACCTTCGCGCCCGTCAGGTCGGCGGCGGTGGGGATCACGCCCGACGGCATGATGCCGCGCAGGGTGACCGTCTTCTTCCAGGGCAGGTCGGGCTTGTCGACCGTGGTGATCGACGGTTCCAGCGCCTTGCCCCCGCCGTCGTGGTAGCTGATCGAGTCCACGTTGCTGCCCGTGACCTCGTAGGTGACCTCGTAGGTGTCGTTGACCGCCCTGTCGACCGTGTCCACGGCCTCGGCGCAGGCGGTGGCACCGAGGGCGAGAGCCGCCGCTGCGGCGACGCCGCAGGCGGAGCGGGCGAATCGGTTCATACGGGACCTCGGTTCTCGGGGCGCAGACTGGGGAGGATCAGTGTAAAGGGAAGGCAAAGGCCGGAGCGGCCGGGAGAGTTCGCAGGTCGGGGCGATTGTCAGTGGCCGGGCCTAACGTCGTCCCCATGCAGCCACTCGACGGGGGACACGTGGACGCGGAGGCGCACCGGACGGCGGAGCAGGTGCCGGCAGCGGCTCCTGACGGTGCGTCGCATGAGGCGGGAGCCGGAGTCTCCGCCGCGGACGCGGCCGCGAAGCGCGCCGCACGCCGTGCCGCACGGATCACCGCCGGAGCCACCGAGCTGGAGCGGCGTCTCGCCGACCTGGTCCGCGGCGGCCTCGCGTCGGCCGGCCGGTCCGGGTACGGGCTGTGGGAGGAGACGGCCGCACGGATGGTCGACGCGCAGGCCCCCGGCCTCGCCTCCCGGGTCAGGGAGCTCGGCGCCGTCCCCGGATCGGGGGCGGGCTGGCCGCTGCGGCTGCTGGAGGAGTGCGCGCTGCTGCACCTCCTGGACACCGCCTGGCTCGGGCGGGACACGCTGCCGGAACCGCTCGCCGTCACCGTGCGCACCAGGGTGGGCCTCCCCTCCGCCGCCGACGGCGCCACGGTCCGCGACCACTGGCTGATCCTGTCGCAGGACGACACCTCCGACGGCCGGCTCACCGTCCGGCGCATCTGGATCCACGGGCGCGACACCGGACGCACCGCCCTGCTGCTGTCGTTCGGCGCCGCGGGGCGCGCCCCGCAGCTGTCCCTGCCGGTGGGCCGGACGGCACTGGCGGACGTCACCTGGCACGGCGGCGCGGGACAGCTGCGGGCGGAGATGGGCGAGTTGCTCACGGTGCCGGAGCCCATCGGCACGCCGCCGAAGGGGACGGGCTGCGCGGGCGCCACCGAGCTCTACGGAAGGGCGCTGTGCGACGACCCGTGGCTCGAAGCCCTGCCCGTCACCCTCTCCGGCGTCGTCCCCGTACCGGCCGGCGACGGCTGGCAGCTCGCCGACGCCGGCGGCGAGGACGCCCTGCCCGTGGCTCCCGCCGTACTGGGCCGGCCGGGGCTGTGGCGGCTGGTGGCCGTAGCGGGCGGCCGTCCTCTCACCGTCTTCGGCGAGTTCGGCCACCAGGGCTTCGCACCGCTGACCGCCTGGCCCGACGACCTGTCCGAGACGGTCCGGCTCATCTGAAGGAGGCCTCGATGACCACCCGCACCCACTCCCGGAGCACGACGTCGCCATGGGAGGCCCTGGTGACCTGCGCCCTGCTCGGCACCGACCGGCGCCCCCCGCCTGCCGAGCTGGTGTCGCCCGGCGCCGAACCGTCCCTCGCCCTGCTCGACGCGGCGGCCGTACAGACCCTGCGCCGGCGGGCGGGCCTGCGGCCCGCCACCGCACCGGCCGGCCGGCCCGCCGCCGCACCGCACGACCCGCGTCCCGTGCCCCCGGCGGCGGCCCGTCTCCGGCTCGCCCAGCTGCTGGCCGACCGTGCGGGCACGGCCGGTTCGGGAGGCCGCCGGGGCACCTCCCCCGACCTCACCGAACTGCTCCCCCAGTGGCTCGCCGCCGCCGGCGAGCGGGGCTACCGGGCACCGGCCTCAGCCCTCCCCGCCCTGCTGGACGTCGCCCGCGCCCGCACGGACCTGCGACCCCAGGCCCTGGCCTTCGCCGGCCCGCGCGGCCTGTGGCTCGCCGGGCTCAACCCGGAGTGGAGGTTCGCGCTGCGGGGCGGCGCCCAGGGCCCCGGCAGGCCGTCCCCGGACGACGCCGACGCGGTGCGGCTCCTGTGGGACGAGGGGCTGTTCGCGGAGCGGGTCGCCCTGCTGTCCGCCCTGCGCGCCCATGACGCGGCGGCGGCCCGCGACCTGCTGGCGACGACCTGGGCGTCGGAACGGGCCGAGGACAGGCTGATGTTCCTCGACTCCCTGCGCGCGGGACTGACCGGAGCCGACGAACCCTTCCTCGAACAGGCCCTGGCCGACCGGAGCCGCAACGTCCGCGCCACCGCGGCCGAGTTGCTGTCCGCGCTCCCCCGGTCCGCCCTCGCCGCCCGGATGGCCGCCCGCGCCGCGTCCTGCGTCGCGCTCGACCACAGCCGCGACGGAGGGCCGGTGATCGCGGTCGAAGCGCCCCACGAGTGCGACGCCGACATGCAGCGCGACGGCGTCGTGCCCACCGCGCCCGCGGGACGCGGCGAGCGGTCCTGGTGGTTCGGCCAGCTCGTGGAGGCCGCACCGCTGTCCGCCTGGCCCGCCCGCCTCGGCGGTCGCACCCCGCGGGAGGCCGTCGCACTGCCTGTCGCCGACGACTGGGCCGACGAACTGCACGCCGCCTGGTGCAGGGCGGCCGTGCGGCAGCACGACGCGGAGTGGTCCCGGGCGCTGCTGGGCGCACCGGCCGCCCCGCCGTCCAGCGGTCCCGGCACCACCTCCCCGGCCGAGCGCTCCAGACTCCTCGCCACCCTGCCGGACGGTGAACGGGCCGCCTGGGTGGCCGGTTTCATCGCCGCGCACGGGCTGCCGGAGGCCTTCCAGCTGCTCGGGGTCTGCACGGTGCCGTGGGCCGAACCGCTGGGCCGCGCCGTGGTCGACGCCCTGGACATCGCCAGGGAGGCAGGCAGCTATCCCTGGAGCTTCAGCGGCGTGATGGGACTCGCGGAGCGCTGCCTCGACCCGGCGGAGGCCGCCCGCCTGGAGATCCTCACCGCGACCCCCGACGAACCGGAGGACGCCTCGCCCGGAGCCGGCGGCTACTGGTCCGAGGCCTTCCAGCGTCTCGTCTCCACCCTCCGCCTGCGCGCGGCGATGCACGCGGAACTCGGGTGAACCCGCCTGCCCGGGTACCGCGGCATGCCCGGCGGACGCGTTGGCGGTGGCCCGGTCCGCGACGGGCCCGAGGGCCCGGCTCACGTCCGCGGCGTCCGCGGCCGGGGCTCCGCCCCGACGCCGGTCCCGGCCCTACGCCGGGACGCGCACGTTCGCGTTCACCCACTCCACGATCGACACCGTCGTCGCCCCGGGCGTGAAGATCTCCGCGACACCCAGCTCCTTCAGCGGAGGGATGTCGGCCTCCGGGATGATGCCGCCGCCGAAGACCTTGATGTCCTCCGCCTCACGGTCCTTCAGGAGCTCGATCACCTTGGCGAAGAGCGTGTTGTGGGCGCCGGAGAGGATGGAGAGGCCGATCGCGTCCGCGTCCTCCTGGATCGCGGTGTCCACGATCTGCTCGGGCGTCTGGTGCAGCCCGGTGTAGATGACCTCCATACCGGCGTCCCGCAGCGCCCGTGCGATCACCTTGGCGCCCCGGTCGTGGCCGTCGAGGCCCGGCTTGGCGACCACTACGCGGATCGGACCCGTCACACCCATCACTGCCTCCACCTACCGATGCGCCGCCTTGGCACGGGGCTGCCGCGCGCCAAGGGGTGCGGCGCACGGAGTGAACGAACGTTATCTCCCGGTGTCCAGCATCCCGCAAGCCGCCGTTTCGCGGGACTCGGGGAGGGGGAAATCACACGTGGGACATTTTTCGTGAGCGTCGCACCGGCACCAGGCACCGCGCGGGCCCCCCATCGCGCGGCACCCGTACACACCGCCACGGGTTCCGCGCGCAGGTCCACACGGGTGGCCGTACCACCGAGCCGACAGCCGCACGGCTCGGTGGTACGGCCCGTCGCGGACCACCGACGCACCGCGCGCCCCCACCGGGCACGCCCCCGGGACGGGGCGCCCACGTGGACGCCCCGAGGGGCACGGGCGGGCGGACGAGCCGCGCCGGCCGGGAGGTCGCTGTGAAGCCTCTGCAACTGCCCTGCTCCTGGCGACCCCTGCCGCCGCCCCTCGGCTCCTTCGTGTCGCGGATCGCCGCGCGGACGACCGTGCGCTGCCTCGACGGGTTGCAGCGCTTCCGCGTCCCCCCGGCCCTCGTACGGGCGACCGCACTGGAACTGGTGGTCCTCGCCGGACACCTGGTGCTCTACCCGACCGGGCTGGTGCCGGAGCGCCCCGCGCCCGGACCCGCCGTACGGCTCCCCGCCGGCACGGCCCGGCTGCCCGGCGGCGACCCCGTCCCCACGGTGCTGCTGCACGGCTTCGCCGACAACCGCTCGGTGTTCGTCCTGCTGCGCCGGGCACTGGCCCGGCACGGCCCCCACCAGGTGGCCTGCCTCAACTACTCCCCTCTCACCTGCGACATCCGGGCGGCGGCCGATCTGCTGGGCCGCCATGTGGAGGAGATCTGCGCGCGCACCGGACGCGACGAGGTGGACGTCGTGGGGCACAGCCTCGGCGGTCTCATCGCCCGCTACTACGTGCAGCGCCTGGGCGGCGACCGGCGGGTGCGCACCCTGGTGACGCTCGGCACCCCGCACTCGGGCACCTCGGTGGCGCCGCTCGCGGGCGTGCACCCGATCGTGCGGCAGATGCGTCCGGGCTCCCCGGTGATCGAGGAGCTGCGTTCCCCCGCGCCGGGCTGCCGCACCCGTTTCGTCAGCTTCTGGAGCGATCTGGACCGGATCGTGGTGCCGGTGGAGAGCGCCCGCATCGACCATCCCGACCTGCACGCGGAGAACGTGCCGGTGAGCGGGATAGGCCACCTCGCACTGCCCGTTCACCCCGCGGTCGCCGCCGGCGTGCGGGAAGCACTCGCCGCGGGGCCGCGCGCCGGGGGCACGGCGGAGGCCGTCGCCTGAACCCTTTTTCGAACACGTGTCGAACGTAGGGCCAAAGCTCTGCTTGCACTCCACCGAAAGACGGCCGAATGCCCGTTTCCTGACAGTGGAGATGCCGCCGAAGATTGTCGCCATCGCGTACCGCCGGGTACAGTCACGCCACTGCTTCCCCCCGGGGTCCCGCTCCACACGACCCCGGACGCAGGTCCTGCTGCCGAGGCGAGAGAGAAGTTGGTGAACGACCAGCACGCCCACGCCGGGTACGCCACCGGCAGCTTCGATTCGGATCCGCTCTTCGGCGCCATGCCGGGCGGACACGAAGCCGGCCACAGCGGCCAGTACGACACCACCGCCTGGGACACGTCGTCGCAGACCGCCGGTTACGACGCCTACGCGTCGGCCCAACAGCCGCAGTACGACCAGCAGTACGCGCAGTACGACACCACCGGCCAGTGGGACGCGAGCGCCTGGAACCAGGCCGGCGAGACCGGCGGCTACGAGGCCGCCGCCGCCACCTTCGCGTACGACACGACGGGGCAGTGGGGCACCCCCTCCGTCGAGACCGGCACCTTCGACGCCACCGCGTGGAACCCGGGCACGGGCACGGGTGACGGACTCGTACCGCAACAGTTCTCCCCCGAGCAGGAGTTCACGCAGGCCACCGGCTACGACGCCGGCACGTACACCGAGTACACCGACACCGGCTACGCGCAGGCCACCTGGTCCGCCGAGGCCGGCACGGAGTACGCGCAGGCCGCCGACTGGACCCCGGCCCCGGAGTACACGGACGCGCAGCAGGCCCACGACCTCGCGCAGCACGGCGACGACACCGCCGCCCCGCAGGACCACGACTTCGCCGGGTACGACGCGGCTCCTTACGAGGGCACCGGCCACGACGCCGCCTACGACGGGCCGGAGACCGGGGCCGACGAGCCGGACGCCCACTCCCACCCCGCGGACGACGCGGCCGGGGACGGCGAACCGGACCAGCACAGCGCGCTGACCCAGACGATGACCGCCGTCCCGGTCACCCCCCGCCCGGTCCGCCGCTCCGGCGGCAGCCGCGGCCGGCGCCGTACGCCCGCCAAGCGCTCCGCGCTCCTCACCGTCGCCGTTCCCTCGGCCTGCGTGATGGGCGTCGCCGGCATCGCGGCCGCTTCCGTCGGCGACATCGGCGCCGCCGACACGAAGGACGACAGCACCAGCCTCGCCACCGCGGACCCCGCCTCCGTGAAGCCGGTCGCCGTCAACAACGAGATGGACACCCAGCTCGCCGCCCTGAGCGCCGACGCCCGCGACTTCGGTGACCGCGCCTCGCGCACCCAGGAGCGCATCGACCTCAAGGAACGCCAGGCCGCGGAGAAGAAGAAGCGCGAGGAGGAGGCGGCACGCCGCGAGGCGCTGCGCCCCAAGTTCTCGCTGCCGGTCAAGAAGTCCGGGCTCAGCGCCTACTACGGCCAGTCCGGCGTCAACTGGATGTCGCTGCACAGCGGCATCGACTTCCCCGTGTACCAGGGCACCGAGGTGCTGGCCGCCACCGACGGCACCGTGCGCACCCAGTGGAACGGCGCCTACGGCAACATGGTCATCGTGACCGCCGCCGACGGCACCGAGACCTGGTACTGCCACCTCAGCTCGGCCAAGATCCGCAGCGGCTCCGTCAAGGCGGGCGACGTGATCGCCTACTCGGGCGACACCGGCAACTCCACCGGCCCGCACCTGCACTTCGAGGTGCGCCCCGGCGGCGGCGCGGCGATCGACCCGCTGGCGTGGCTGCGCAGCCACGGCCTCGACCCGACGTAACCGGCCTCCCGGCTGCGGCCGGTCGGACGCACTCCGTGAAGGGGGCCGCCGCGGCGGCCCCCTTCACGCGTCCCCGGACGGGGGACGTCAGAGCTTCTCGACCGGGGCGTACCGCAGCAGCAGCCGCTTCGGCTTCTCGTCGCCGAAGTCGATCGTCGCCTGCGCCTCCGATCCGGTGCCCGTCACCCCCACGACCGTCCCGAGGCCGAACTGGTCGTGGGTGACCCGGTCGCCCACGGACAACGCGATCACGGGCTTGTCGCCGGTGCGCCGCGTCGCGAACCCCGACGCGCCCGACCGGGAGCGGGACGAGGACAGCGACGAGGTGATCCCGGACACCGGCCCGGCCGGCTTGGCCATCGGGCCCGTGCGCCGCCAGTCCAGGTGCGCGGCCGGGATCTCCTCCAGGAAGCGCGACGGCGGGTTGTACGAGGGCTGCCCCCAGGCGCTGCGCATCGACGAACGCGTCAGGTAGAGGCGCTCCCGGGCGCGGGTGATGCCCACGTACGCGAGGCGGCGCTCCTCCTCCAGCTCCTTGGTCTGGCCGAGGGCCCGCATGTGCGGGAAGACGCCGTCCTCCATGCCGGTGAGGAAGACCACCGGGAACTCCAGCCCCTTCGCCGTGTGGAGGGTCATCAGCGTGATGACGCCGGTGCCCTCCGTCTCGTCGTCGGGGATCTGGTCGGAGTCCGCCACCAGCGCGACCTGCTCCAGGAACTCCGCGAGCGTGCCGGCGCCCTCCTCCTCGGAGCGGTCCTGCTCGAACTCCAGTGCCACGGCGGCCAGTTCCTGGAGGTTCTCGATCCGGGTCTCGTCCTGCGGGTCGGTGGAGGCCTGGAGCTCGGCGAGGTAGCCCGTCCGCTCCAGCACGGCCTCCAGCACGACGGCGGGACCGGCGCCGGACTCGGCGATCGTCCGCAGCTCCTCCATGAGCACGTTGAACCGCTTGACCGCGTTGGCCGAGCGGGCCGCCATGCCGTACGCCTCGTCGACCCGCTTGAGGGCCTGCGGGAAGGTGATCCGCTCACGCTGCGCGAGCGCGTCGACCATCGCCTCGGCCCGCTCGCCGATGCCGCGCTTGGGCACGTTGAGGATGCGGCGAAGCGGCACGCTGTCCTCGGGGTTGGCGAGCACCCGCAGGTAGGCCAGCACGTCGCGGACCTCCTTGCGCTCGTAGAAGCGCACCCCGCCGACGACCTTGTAGGGCAGGCCGACGCGGATGAAGATCTCCTCGAAGACACGGGACTGCGCGTTCGTCCGGTAGAAGACGGCGACGTCCCCGGCGCGGGCGTCGCCCGCGTCCGTGAGCCGGTCGATCTCGTCGGCGACGAACTGCGCCTCGTCGTGCTCGGTGTCCGCGACGTAGCCGGTGATCCGGGCGCCCTCGCCGGCGTTGGTCCACAGGTTCTTCGGGCGGCGGGACTCGTTGCGCTCGATGACGGCGTTGGCGGCGGACAGGATCGTCTGCGTGGAGCGGTAGTTCTGCTCCAGCAGGATGGTGGTCGCGTCCGGGTAGTCCTCCTCGAACTGGAGGATGTTGCGGATGGTCGCGCCGCGGAAGGCGTAGATCGACTGGTCCGCGTCGCCGACCACGCACAGCTCGGCCGGCCCCAGGTCCTCGTAGCCGGTGCCGACCAGCTCGCGCACGAGCGTGTACTGGGCGTGGTTGGTGTCCTGGTACTCGTCGACCAGGACGTGCCGGAAGCGGCGGCGGTAGTGCTCGGCCACGTCAGGGAACGCCTGGAGCAGGTGGACCGTCGTCATGATGATGTCGTCGAAGTCCAGCGCGTTGGCCTCGCGCAGCCGCGACTGGTACATCCGGTACGCCTCGGCCAGCGTCTTCTCGAAGCCGTCGGCGGCCTGGTCGGCGAAGGCCTCCTCGTCGATCAGCTCGTTCTTCAGGTTGGAGATCTTGGCGCTGAACGACTTCGGCGGGAACTTCTTCGGGTCGAGGTCCAGGTCCCGGCAGACCAGCGCCATCAGGCGCTTGGAGTCGGCGGCGTCGTAGATCGAGAACGACGAGGTGAAGCCGAGCTTCTTCGACTCGCGGCGCAGGATGCGCACGCAGGCGCTGTGGAACGTCATGACCCACATGGCGTTCGCCCGCGGGCCGACGAGCTGCTCGACCCGCTCCTTCATCTCGCCGGCGGCCTTGTTGGTGAAGGTGATCGCCAGTATCTGACCGGGGTGGACGTGCCGGGTGCCCAGCAGATGGGCGATGCGGTGGGTCAGCACGCGCGTCTTGCCGGACCCCGCGCCGGCGACGATGAGCAGCGGCGTCCCGGTGTGGACGACCGCGGCGGCCTGCTGTTCGTTCAGCCCGTCCAGCAGGGCGGCCGGATCCGCCGCGGGGCGCGGGTGGCCGTCGCGGTAGTAGCCCTCGCGGGCCGGGGGCACGTCGTAGCCGCCCTGGAAGAGGTCGTCCGGGATCGGCTCCGGAGCGTGCTCCTCGGGCGGCGGGGGGTGCTCCTCCTGGTGGGGCTCCTCCTCGGGGGACTGGAGGCCGGTCAGGAAGCTGTCGTCAAAGAGGCTGCTCATCGCCTACCGAGTCTAGGCGGCCGCACCGACACTCCGGGCCCGGACCGGGATACGGGCCCGGGACCGGCGACACGCCGCAGGCCACGCCCGGCGCCGCGCACCGCCGCCACACACCGCACCGCGCACCGCCGCCACGCCCGGCCGCACGGCCCGGCACCGGCCCCACCGGCCCGGTCCTGCCGGCCGGTACCCCGCCCCGCGACCCGTGCCACAGTGCGTGACCGGGCGGATCCGGGACGCCACGACCCCGGCCCCGGCGAAGAAGGTCACGAAAATGTATCGGACATATCGAACATCAACCTTCACAGCACGCGCACGAATTGGCTAGCGTGCTCGACCAGACGGCCCGCATCCCTCCCGGCGAACCGCGCCGAACGGGTCGACTGCGCCGAATCCGTGCTGGCCGCTGGGCAGTTCGGAACCGGGGACCCACACACGCACCACCGGGGTGAATCGGGCCGTGTCCGCACGGCCCGTAGGGCACCTTCCGTTCGCCCGAACCCGACAGCTAACCCGGTAGGCGGTCCACGGAAGAAGGAGATGCCGGCCTTGGCGTCGCATCGCAGGATCCGCACCCGCACCACCAGGACCTCCCCCGCCGTCGGGTTCACGACGGCCGCCCTCGCGGGCATCACCCTCCTGTCGACGCAGAGCGCCACCGCCTCGCCGAACGACCCGAAGCCCTCCATCGAGGAGGTGCAGAAGAAGGTCGACGACCTCTACCGGCAGGCCGGCAGCGCCACGCAGGAGTACAACAAGGCCAAGGAGTCCACGGCCGAGAAGCAGCGCGAGGTCGACACCCTCCTCGACCAGGCGGCCACCCGCGCCGAGCGGCTCAACGAGTCGCGCCGCGCGCTCGGTTCGTTCGCCGCCGCGCAGTACCGGACCGGCGCGGTCACCCCGACCGCCGCGCTGATGTTCGCCGACAGCCCCCAGGCGTACTTCGACCAGTCGCAGCTGATGGGCCGGATGACCGACCAGCAGCGGACGGCCGTGCGGGACTACGAGGAGCAGCGCGCCGCCGCGGCCGTGCAGCGGGCGGAGGCCGGCAAGCAGCTCCGGGAGCTCACCGAGTCCCAGCAGGCGCTGCGCACGAGCAAGCAGACCGTGCAGGCCAAGCTCACCCAGGCCCGCACGCTCCTCGACCGCCTCACGGCCGAGGAGAAGGCCCGGCTGGCGGCCGCCGAGCGCAAGAAGGAGGAGGAGGCCCGCCGCAAGGCGGAGGAGAAGGCGAAGGCGGAGGCCGAGGCACGCGCCGCCGCCGAGGCCGAGGCGGCCCGCGAGGAGCGGGAGCGGCAGCAGCCCTCCACCGGGACCGACGGCGGCACGACCGACGGCGGCTACACGGCCAAGGCCGACAAGGTGCTCGCCTTCGCCCGCGCCCAGATCGGCAAGCCGTACGTCTGGGGCGCGACCGGCCCCAGCTCGTACGACTGCTCCGGGCTGACGCAGGCGGCCTGGAAGGCGGCCGGGGTCGACCTGCCGCGCACCACCTGGGACCAGGTGGAGGTCGGCAAGCGGGTGGCGACGTCCGACCTGCTCCCCGGTGACCTGGTCTTCTTCTACGACGACATCAGCCACGTCGGCATCTACATCGGCGACGGCATGATGATCCACGCCCCCAAGCCCGGGGCGAACGTGCGCGAGGAGTCCATCTACTACATGCCGATCTACGGCAGCGTCCGCCCGGTCTGACCCGGGCCGGGCCGGCGCGTCCGGCCCGGGTGCGCCCGGCTCGGCGCACGACACGGGGCGGCGGCCTCACCGGCCGCCGCCCCCCTGTCGTGCACTCGTCGCGAAACTCAGGTCCAGAGCGTCGCGATGAAGACGTTGGCGACGGTCAGTGCGCCGACGGCGCCGAAGACCGCCTTGTCGACCCGCTCCTCGTCGCGCTTGACGTAGACCAGGCCGAGGACGACGACGAGCACGGCCAGCTTGACGCCGATCTTGATGTTGTTCACCGCCTGGTCGTCGGCCTGGTTGAGGCCGACCAGCGCGACACCCGTGACCAGCATCGTCAGCGCGCCGTGCAGCATGGCCGGGGTGAAGCGCGCCGTCCCCGCCCCCATCGCCTTCATCTGGGTCAGGAAGCCGCCCAGCAGCGAGGCGATGCCGATGACGTGCAGGGCGACGAAGACATTGATGAGTACGTCCATGCGGCGGAGCCTATGCCTCCTATATCACCGGTCCCGGCGCCGGGTCCCTCCCTCACGGAGTTCGGTCAGGAGACGGGGTGCACCGCACCGTCCGACGGCCGACAGAGCGGAGGAAAACGGACAGCAGCGGGCAGCTTCGAGCAGTTGCGTTCCCGAGGTCTCGCTCCGGTAACGGCCGCGGCTAGCGTCTCACCCCAGGTGGCCGCTCCCACCGCCGCCGTGCAGCCGGGCGGCACGGCCGCCTCCGCCGAAGGTCCGGCGGCATGCCCGCTCCCCCGTGCGGCGTGCCGCCGGACCGCAGCACCGGCGGACGGACGACGGAAGGAACGGCGCCACCGTGGCAGCGCACCGAAAGCCGCACCGAAGCCCCCACCGGAAACCCCAGCAGCGCCCGCTCGCCGGACCCGCCGCCCGCACCGCCGCCGCCCTGGCCCTCGCGGGCGCGGCCGCCACCGCGTCGAGCGGCCTCGCCCACGCGGAACCGCGCCTCACCCCCGCCCAGATCAAGGCCCAGGTCGACGACCTCTACCAGCAGGCCGAGGCGGCCACCGAGAAGTACAACGGCGCCAAGGAGCGGACGGACACGGCCCGCGAGGCCCTCGACGCACTCCGCGACCGGGCCGCCCGCAGCACCGAGCAGCTGGGCGCCTCCCGCGACGCCCTCGGCGCGTTCGCGACCGCCCAGTACCGCTCGGACGGCATCGACCCCGGACTCCGGCTCGCGCTGACCTCGGACCCCGACACCTACCTGGAGCGGGCCTCCCTGGCCGAGCGGGTCGGCGACCGGCAGGCCCGTGCCGTCGCCGACGTCCGGCGGCATCTCACCGGGATCGCCGGGCTGCGGGCCGAGGCGGGCAAGCGGTTCGCGGAACTCGACGAGCACCGACGCGAACTCTCCCGCCACAAGGGCACCGTGCAGAACCGGCTCGCGGCCGCCGAACGCCTGCTGGCCCGGCTCACCGCCGAGCAGCGCTCGGCCTACGAGCGCGGTACCGCCGAACCGGCGCGCGCCGACCGCTCCGACCGCGACCGGGCCCCCGCGGCCGCGCCCGGCAGCAGGGCGGCGCAGGCCATCGCCTACGCCTACGGGGCGCTGGGGAAGCCCTACGTCTGGGGCGCCACCGGCCCGGGCGCGTACGACTGCTCGGGGCTGACGCAGGCCGCCTGGAAGGCGGCCGGAGTCTCCCTGCCGCGCACCACCTACACCCAGATCGACGCGGGCCGCCGGGTGGCGCGCTCCCAACTGGCCCCCGGAGACCTGGTGTTCTTCTACTCCGGCGTCAGCCACGTCGGCCTCTACATCGGCGACGGCCGGATGATCCACGCCCCCCGGCCCGGCGCCCCCGTACGCATCGCGCCGATCGACGAGATGCCGTTCGCCGGCGCCACCCGCGTCGGCTGACGCCGCCCCGCGGACGAAGCGGGGCGCGGCGAAAGCGAGGCGAGGCGGGGCGCGGC
Source organism: Streptomyces genisteinicus (assembly GCF_014489615.1). Lineage (GTDB taxonomy): Bacteria > Actinomycetota > Actinomycetes > Streptomycetales > Streptomycetaceae > Streptomyces > Streptomyces genisteinicus. The sequence continues at coordinate 4,383,983 of NZ_CP060825.1, read as the reverse complement.
GCAGCGCGGCGCGGCGCGGACGGAAGCGGGGCGGTGCGCGGACGAGCGGGGCGGGGCGCCGCCGCTCAGACGAGCCGGCGCGCCGTGGCCCAGCGGGTCAGCTCATGCCGGTTGGACAGCTGCAACTTCCGCAGCACCGCCGAGACATGGGACTCGACCGTCTTCACCGAGATGAACAGCTGCTTGGCGATCTCCTTGTACGCGTACCCCCGGGCGATCAGCCGCAGCACCTCCCGCTCGCGCTGGGTCAGCCGGTCCAGGTCCTCGTCCACCGGCACCGCGTCCGTGGACGCGAACGCGTCCAGCACGAAGCCGGCCAGCCGCGGCGAGAAGACGGCGTCGCCCTCCTGCACCCGGAAGACCGAGTCCACCAGGTCGGCGCCGGTGATCGTCTTGGTGACATAGCCGCGGGCACCGCCGCGGATCACCCCGATCACGTCCTCCGCCGCGTCGGACACGGAGAGCGCGAGGAAACGCACCGGATGCTGCCCGGCGGCCATCAGCGTCGCGCAGCGGCGCAGCACCTCCACCCCGCCGCCGCCGGGCAGGTGCACGTCCAGCAGCACCACCTCGGGCCGGGTCGCGGTGATGACGGTGACGGCCTGGTCCACGTCGGCGGCCTCGCCGACCACCTCGACGCCGGTGGTCTCCGTCTGCCCGATCTCGGCCTGCACCCCCGCGCGGAACATCCGGTGGTCGTCGACGAGCACCACCCGCACCCGCCGCTCGGCGCTCTCTCCAGCAGCCTCGGTCATGCGTCAGCCCTCTCCATCTCGAGCTCCACCTCGGTCCCCCCGCCGGGCACCGAGCGGAGCCGTGCCGTACCGCCGTTGCGCTGCATCCGGCCGATGATCGACTCTCGTACGCCCATCCTGTCACCGGGCACCGCGTCCAGGTCGAAACCGGGGCCCCGGTCCCGGACCGAGACGAAGACCGACCGCGGTTCGACTTCCGCGAAGACCTGGACGGCGCCTCCCGATCCACCGTACTTGGCGGCGTTGACCATCGCTTCGCGCGCGGCCTGCATCTGCGCCGTCAGCCGCTCGTCGAGCGGGCAGTCGCCCACGACGACGACCTCCACGGGCACTCCGTGCTTGTCCTCGACCTCGGCCGCGGTCCGCTTCACCGCCTCCGCGAGCGAATCCGGTTCCTCCTCGTCGTCCTTGCCGGTGCCCTCGGGCTTGTAGAGCCAGTTCCGCAGCTCCCGCTCCTGGGCGCGGGCCAGCCGCCGCACCTCGCCCGGGTCCTCGGCGTTGCGCTGGATCAGGGTCAGGGTGTGCAGGACCGAGTCGTGGACGTGGGCGGCCACCTCCGCGCGCTCCTGGGCACGGATGCGCATCGTCCGCTCCTCGGAGAGGTCCTGGGTCATCCGCACCAGCCAGGGGCCGGCCAGCAGGGCGACGCCGGCGACGACGGCGATCACCGCGGTCAGCACCGACCCGAGCTGCGCGGCCGACCCGCGGACCACGACGAAGACCGTCAGGCCCGTCACCGCGAGCGCGACGCCGGCGAGGACCCGCACGAGGGGGATCAGCCGCCGCGGCCCCGTCCCGGACGCCGGCGGCGTCCAGCTGGCCCGGCGGGCGTTGTCCGCCTGCCGCCAGACCAGCACCACACCGGCACCGATCAGCAGGATCGGCACGACATAGCGGTTGGTGCTGTTCCGCTCCAGGTTGTCGACGAAGATCGCGCCGCCGACGAACAGGGCTCCGAGCGCCAGGAGTTGTCCCTTGTCCGGCTTGCGCAGCCGCCGCCGGCCGTCGGGCGTGGCCTCGAACAGCGGGCGGCCCCCGGCCCGTCCGCCGACGCCCAGCGGCACGACGATCCAGAACACCGCGTACGGCAGCGCCCCGAGTCCGTCCGCCATGAACAGCACCAGGAACACCAGCCGCACCCAGACGACCGGCAGGCCCAGGTGCCCGGCGAGGCCGCGCGCGACACCGCCGAGCAGCCGTCCGTCGGCGCTGCGGTACAGCTTGCGGACCGCCGGCTCTTCGGCCTCGGGCGGACGGGTGGCGACTGGCATGTCCCGATGGTTCCACGGCGGCGGGGCGGGGGGCATCAGGGCAGTCCCTTAATCCGCCCCTGAGACGGACCCGGGGACGCGCGACCCGATCCGGCCCCGGACGCGACCGGGCCCGCGGCACCGGGCCGGGTCCGCCCCTCCCGCCTCGCCTCCCTGCTTCGCCCCTCCTGCCTCGTCTCCCCCGCCTCAGGGGCACAGGCGCCGCGGCAGGGCGGGCACCGGGGAGTCCGGGCCCCGGCGGACCGGAGACGTGCCTCGCCGGCGTCCGCCGCACGTCCCGCCCCGGCGGCAATATCAGGGAAGGGCCAGGGTCGGGGCGGCTGCCCACGGGGCCCCGCGGCCGTCACCATGGAGACATGAGCCAGCCGACCACCGCGCCGCCCGTTCCCCCCCAGGAGCCGGAGCCGCCGCAGACGCTGCGCCGCACCCCGCGCTCGAAGATGGTCGCGGGAGTCTGCGGCGGGCTCGGCCGGCACTGCGACGTCGATCCGGTCATCTTCCGCATCGCGGTCGCCGTGCTCTCCGCGACCGGCGGCACGGGCCTGATCTTCTACGGCTTCGCCTGGCTGCTGATTCCCGCCGACGACGAGGACGAGAACGAGTTCCGGCGGATGCTCTCGGGACGGGTCGACCGGGCCTCGCTGAGCGCCGTCCTGCTCGCCCTCATCGGCAGCGGGCTGCTGCTCACCACACTGAGCAACGCCGACATGCTCGCCTTCGCCTCGATGCTGTCGCTGGCCACCGCCGGCGTCGCCGTCTGGTCGCTGCGCCGCAGGGCGGCGTCGCCGGACGGCGCCCCGCTGGACCCGGCGACCGCCCAGACGGTGGCGGAGGCGCCGCCCGAGACCAAGGCGCCGCCCTCGCCCGACGGCCCCTCGTGGTGGCGCGACCCGATCCTGAAGGACGGCACCACGGGGCCGGTGGCCGCCGGCTACCTGTGGGGTCCGGCGGACGCGGTCGCGTCCGGTCCGGCCGCGCGGGACCGCGACCGGCACCCGGCGGCGCCGCAGCAGCCCTGGGGGCGGCGCGGCATCGGCGGCGCGGTCGTGACCCTGGCGATCCTCGCGGGAGCGGCGGGCACGGCGGCGAGCTGGGACGGCCGGCCGCTGGGCGCGAGCCTCCAGATCGGTCTGGTCGCCGCCCTCGCCGTGCTCGGCGCGGGCCTCGTGGTGAGCAGCTTCCTCGGCCGCACCGGCTTCGGCACCGTGCTGCTGACGATGGTGGCGGCCTGCCTGCTGGCGGGGGCGTCGGCGCTGCCCCCGAACATCAGCACGACGTTCGGCGAACGGACCTGGCGGCCGGCGTCGGCCGCGGCCCTGGCGCCCTCCCACGAACTGGGCTCGGGCACCGCCACCCTGGATCTCGGCGCCCTGGACGTGCCGGCCGGCACGACGGTGTCCACCCGGGCCGAGGTCGGCCTCGGGGTCCTCAGGGTCGTCGTCCCCCACGACGCCACGGTGGTGCTGGACGCCGGAGTCGGCCTCGGCGACATCCGGCTGCCGTCGGGTGCGAACGGCGGCTCCGGACCGGGCGTGACGGTGCGCGAGACCCTGGAACCGCCCCGGGACGCCGGGCCGTCGGGGACGCTGCGACTGGAGTTGGACGTGACGCTCGGCCAGGTGGAGGTGGACCGTGTCGCACCATGAGTTCCTGCACGGGTTCCGGCCCGGCAGGCTGATCGCCGGCCTCTCCGTGCTGACCTGCGCGGGCCTCTACGCGGGGGACTCCGCGGGCGCGTGGCACGTCCCGTGGTTCGTCGCCCTGCCGGTCGTCTTCGGCGGTCTGGGCCTGGCCGCGTGCGCGGGGAGCCTGCACTACGGCGTGCGGCGCCGCCGGGCGCGCAGGAAGGCGTCGGCGGAGAAACGGTCCGCGCCCGCCAGCACCAGCGGCAGCCAGGCCATCAGATAGACGAGGTCGTTCCCGTAGTAGTACGGGTCGCTCTGCCAGCTGACGGTCAGCCACAGGCTCAGCGAGATGAGCGCTCCGCCGAGCGCGGCGACCCGGGCCAGCAGTCCGGCCAGCGTGCCGATGCCGACGGCGAGCTCCCCGAAGGCGATGGCGTATCCGAAGCCCTCGGGATCGTTCAGCGCGAGGTCGACCAGGCCCGGCACGGCGGAGCTGTCGCGCACCCCCTCCATCAGCGCGCCGATGGAACCGGGGCCGCTCGCCGACAGGAACGCGCTGTCGGTCAGCTTGTCGATGCCCGCGTAGACGAAGGTGATGCCGAGGAAGAGCCGCAGCGGCAGCAGCGCGTGGGCCGTGGCCCACGCCTTCCAGCCGCGTGCGCCGTCGCCGGGGGTGCCGTCGGCCGCTGCCGGCCGGTAGGAGTGTGTCATCGCTGGTCCCGCCTTCAGTTGGCCCGTCAACCGACCTTACGTACGGGTGGGCCGTGCCGCTCACCTGGAAGGCGCCACGGTCCGTGGCAGGGACGGTACAGCCGCTCCCGGCGGGGCGGAAAGGTGCCGGGGAAGACGGCGGCGCCGCCGCTCCGGGAGTCGGGGCGGCGGCGCCGGCGGGGCTGCGGGGAGCTCACTCCCACTCGATGGTGCCCGGCGGCTTGCTGGTGACGTCCAGCACGACGCGGTTCACGTCGGCCACCTCGTTGGTGATCCGGGTCGAGATCCGGGCCAGCACCTCGTACGGCATCCGCGTCCAGTCCGCGGTCATGGCGTCCTCGGACGAGACCGGGCGCAGCACGATCGGGTGGCCGTAGGTGCGGCCGTCGCCCTGGACGCCGACGCTGCGGACGTCGGCGAGCAGGACGACCGGGCACTGCCAGATCTCCCGGTCGAGGCCGGCCGCGGTGAGCTCCTCGCGGGCGATGGCGTCCGCCTCCCGCAGGAGGTCGAGGCGCTCCCTGGTGACGTCGCCGACGATCCGGATGCCGAGGCCGGGCCCCGGGAACGGCTGGCGCTGGACGATCTCGTCCGGCAGGCCGAGTTCCTGGCCGACCATCCGGACCTCGTCCTTGAACAGCTGGCGCAACGGCTCGACGAGCTCGAACTCCAGGTCCTCGGGGAGGCCGCCGACGTTGTGGTGGGACTTGATGTTGGCGGTGCCGGTGCCACCGCCGGACTCGACGACGTCGGGGTAGAGGGTGCCCTGCACGAGGAAGGCGACCTGCTCGCCGTCGGCGGCGCCCTCGGCCACGATCTCGGCCTGGGCCTGCTCGAAGACCCGGATGAACTCGCGGCCGATGATCTTGCGCTTGGTCTCGGGGTCGGAGACTCCGGCGAGCGCGGCGAGGAAGCGGTCCTGCGCGTCGACGACCTTGAGGTTGACGCCGGTGGAGGCGACGAAGTCCTTCTCGACCTGCTCGGTCTCGCCCTTGCGCATCAGGCCGTGGTCGACGTAGACGCAGGTCAGCTGGGAGCCGATGGCCTTCTGGACGAGGGCGGCGGCCACGGCGGAGTCGACGCCGCCGGAGAGCCCGCAGATGGCCCGCTTGCTGCCGACCTGGGCGCGGATGGCTTCGACCTGCTCCTCGATGACGTTGCCGGTCGTCCAGGTGGGCTCGATGCCGGCGCCCCGGTAGAGGAAGTGCTCCAGGACCTGCTGGCCGTGGGTGGAGTGCAGCACCTCGGGGTGGTACTGGACGCCGTAGAGCTTCTTCTCGTCGTTCTCGAAGGCGGCGACGGGGACCACGTCGGTGGAGGCGGTGACGGTGAAGCCCTCGGGCGCCGCCGAGCAGGCGTCGCCGTGGGACATCCACACCGGCTGCTCGGCCGGGGTGCCCTCGAAGAGGGTCGACCCGGGCTTGCTGACGTGCAGCGGGGTGCGGCCGTACTCTCGGGCGCCGGTGTTGTCGACGGTGCCGCCGAGGGTGGTGGCCATCAGCTGGAAGCCGTAGCACATGCCGAAGACCGGGACGCCGGCGTCGAAGATCGCGCGGTCGAGGCGCGGGGCGCCCTCCGCGTACACGGACGACGGGCCGCCGGAGAGGATGATCGCGCGGGGGTTCCTGGCCAGCATCTCCTCCACGGGCATCGTGGACGGGACGATCTCGCTGTATACCCGGGCCTCGCGGACGCGGCGGGCGATGAGCTGTGCGTACTGGGCGCCGAAGTCGACTACGAGGACGGTGTCCGGGTGCGATGCGGGCGCGGCAGCGGGAGACGCTGATGACACTGGCGGCCTTCCGGCGGTGGGAGTGAGGGTCGGTATCTGTCGATTCTACCGGGGGCCCCGCGCCCTCTTTTCGTCTCACCATCCGAACCCGGCTTTGGCCCGGTACGGGGCCGGGTCCATACTGTCCGCATGCAGAAGCAGCTGACCTTCGTCTTTACCTATGGCACCGGCCCGTCCGGCTGCCATGGTCGTGCTGCCTAGCTTCAGACAGCGACTTCCCAGGCGCCCCGGGCCGACAGGCCCGGGGCGCTTCGGCTTTCCCGGCCCTGCCGGTCAGCGGCTCCTCCCGAAGCAGAGTCCCGACACAGCATCCGCACAGTGTCCCGACACAGAGGAGATCCCCATGACCGAGGTACTCGACCGGACCGGCGCCCGCACCGACGGCGCCGCCGAGGTGATCACCGGCGCGCGCGACCGCATCGACGCGCTCGACGACCGGATCATCGGCCTGATCCAGGAACGGATGGCCGTCTCGGCGGTCATCCAGGACGCCCGGATCGCGTCCGGCGGCCGCCGCGTGAACCTGGCCCGCGAGCTGGAGGTGCTGGCCCACTACAGGGACGCCCTCGGGAAGCCGGGCACCTCCCTCGCGATGACGCTGCTGGAGCTCTGCCGGGGCCGCGTCTGAGGGTCCGGGCGCCCGCCGGGCGCCGCAGGGCGTGACCAGGGCGTACGCCGCGCACCTGCGTTCGGGTGCCCCCTCACCCGTGCGGCGCGTGACGTGCGCGGGCGGGCCTCGTTGATCTGGATGTCCGTGCCATCCAGGGGCGGGCCTCGCAGGAAAACCACGCGTGGCTCCGCTGGGGCGTGTGGCGCACCGACGGTGCGCCGTGGGACCTCGCACCAGCGTGCGTGACCGGTCGGCAGGGGACAGCAGCCCGGTCACCCCAAGAGCGGTCGGCCCCGGGGACGCCCGGCGCCGGCCGCATCCGGTCCGCTCCACAGGGTCCCGGCACGGAGGTCCCGCTCCGCGCATCCGCCACACCAGCCATCGGCCGCTTCCGCAGCGCTTCCGGTCCGCCCGGAACGCGGCCCGCCCATCGCGGCGCCACCCCCCGGCGCCGCGCTCCGGCACCGGCGCTGCCCTGACGCCGGTGCCGCGGAAGGCCCCGCGGCCACTGCCCGCGGGGCCTTCCGCCTTTCCTCTTCTGTCCGCGGCGGCGGCCCGGATCCCCCTCGCCCGCGAAGTGATCCACGTCACACCGCGAATCGCGTTCCGGAGGACAACCATTCCCACTGGTCACAGGTCATGCATGCGTAACAACGGTCTTCCGGACGCCACGCGCGCAGGACCGTACGCAGGCCACAAGGCCGCTGCACTCGGAGGGGGGTGCAGCGGCCTTCGTGCGTTCCCGGGCCGCCGCGCCCACCCCCACCCCCACGCGCCTACGCCGGCCCGGTCGGCTCGCTCGGCGCGGACTGCTGCCGCGCGGGCTCCTTCTGCACCGGCTCCGGCAGCGGGCTGCCGTCCTGCTCCTGCTTCCTCGGCGGCACGGCCGGCATCCCCAGGAAGGGCAGCCTGAGCGCGCCGAACGCCTCCGCCGGGACCGAAGGCGCCATGGGCTCGACCGGCGCCAGACGCTCGTAGGCCTCGCCCTGCTCCGGCCTCGGGTCCCGTTCGCCCTTGTTGGGCCAGAAGGACATCGCCCGCTCCGCCTGCGCCGTGATGGTCAGCGACGGATTGACGCCGAGGTTGGCGGAGACGGCCGAGCCGTCCACGACCGTGATCCCCGGGTGCCCGTAGAGCCGGTGGTACGGGTCGATGACGCCCGACGCGGCGTCGGCCCCGATCGGGCAGCCGCCGAGGAAGTGCGCCGTCAGCGGGGTGCCCATCAGCTCGCCGATGTTGGAGCCGGCGAAGCCGTTGATCTCCTCGGCGAGCAGGCTCGCGGCGCGGGTCGCCTCGGGGATCTGCGTCGGGTTGGGCGCGCCGTGGCCCTGGCGGGCGGTGAGCAGGCCCTTGCCGAGGCCGTTCGGTTTGCGGTACGTGGTCAGCGAGTTGTCGAGCGACTGCATGACGAGACCGATGATGGTCCGCTCCGACCAGCGGCGGTTCGACAGCGCCCGGACGGCGAGCCAGGGGTGCCGGGCCATGTTGCCGAACCAGCCCGCGACCCGGCCCCTGGCCCGGAAGGGCACCTGGAGGACGGTCATGCCGCCCATGGCGTTCGACCCCCGCCCGTAGCGGACCGGCTCGATGTGGGTGTCGGCGTCGGGGTGGATCGAGGACGTGATCGCCACACCGCGGGTGAAGTCGACCTTCGCCGCGCCGTGGCGCTTGCGGTAGCGCCGGTTGTCGGTCTGCGCGCCCACCAGCGCCTCGGAGTTGGTGCGGGTCAGCTCGCCGAGCCGGGCGGACAGCCGGGGCAGCAGACCGGTGTCCTTCATCCGGTGCAGCAGGGTCTGCGTCCCGTAGGTGCCGGCCGCGACGACGACCCGGCGCGCGGTGAACGTACGGCCCTTCCCCTTGCGCCGCTTGTCGCTGGGCAGGGTCGCCACGGCGAAGCCGCCGCGCCCGTCCTCGGAGACCGACACGACCGAGGTCATCGGGTGCACCTCGGTACCCGCCTGCTCGGCGAGGTAGAGATAGTTCTCGTTGAGGGTGTTCTTCGCGCCGTGGCGGCAGCCCGTCATGCACTCGCCGCATTCGGTGCACGCCTTCCGGGAGGGGCCGGCCCCGCCGAAGTACGGGTCCGCCACCTCCTGGCCGGGCCGGGCCTTCGCCGCGCCGTCGGCGTCGTCGCCGTCGCCGAAGAACACACCGACCGGGGCCATGTGGAAGGAGTCCCCGACGCCCATCGCCTGGGCGGTCGCCTTCAGGTGCACGTCCGAGGGCGTCATCGTCGGGTTGAGCCGGACGCCGAGCATCCGCCGCGCCTGGTCGTAGTAGGGCGCCAGCTCGTCCTGCCAGTCCGTGATGTCCTTCCACTGCGGGTCGTTGAAGAACGGCGCGGGCGGCACGTAGAGGGTGTTGGCGTAGTTGAGCGAGCCGCCTCCGACGCCCGCGCCCGCCAGCACCATCACGTTGCCGAGCAGATGGATGCGCTGGATGCCGAAGAGGCCCAGCGCGGGCGCCCACAGGTAGTTGCGCAGGTCCCAGGAGTTCTTCGGCAGCGAGTCGCGGGTGAAGCGGCGCCCGGCCTCCAGCACGCCGACCCGGTAGCCCTTCTCCGACAGCCGCAGCGCGGAGACCGAACCGCCGAAGCCGGAGCCCACGACGAGCACGTCGTAGTCGTACGCGTCGTCGTCCGTGTCCTGGTTTCGGGCAGGGGGTACCTCGGACATGGCTCTCCTCGTCAGATGTGCGGGCGGAAGCGATGGGGCCGGGGCGGATCAGCGCAGCCGCAGGGCCTTCATCGCCTTCAGGCTGAAGCTCATGAACTTCGCGTACGCCTCGTCGTCCATGCCGAACGACGGCGCCAGCGGCATCAGCCGCTGCTGGGCGACGGTCTGCGCCTCGGTGTACTTGAGGATTCCCTCGGAGCCGTGGCGCCGCCCGAGGCCGGAGTCCTTCATGCCGCCCATGGGCGCCTGGACGCTTCCGTAGGCGGGTGCGTAGCCCTCGTTGATGTTGACGGTGCCGGTGCGCAGCTTGGCCGCGACGGCGTGGCCGCGGCGGCCGTCCTTGGTCCACACGCTCGAATTGAGGCCGTAGGCAGTGGCGTTGGCCAGCTCGACGACCTCGTCCTCGTCGGTGAAGCGGTAGATCGCGACCACGGGCCCGAAGGTCTCCTCGCCGCAGACCGCCATCGGCGCCTCGACGCCGTCGAGGATCGTGGGCTCGAAGAAGTACGGGCCGAGGTCCGGGCGGGCGACGCCGCCGGTGACGACGGTCGCGCCCTTGGCGACGGCCTCCTCGACGTGCCGGGTGACCGTCTCCAGCTGACGGGGGCCGACCAGGGAGCCCATGTCGGCGCCGTACGCGAGGGAGTTGCCGAGCCGCATGGCCCTCGTCCGCGCGGCGAAGCGCTCGACGAAGTCGTCGGCGACCGACTCGTGGACGTAGAGCCGCTCGATGGAGATGCAGAGCTGGCCGGCGGAGGAGAAGCAGGCCCGGACGGCGCCCGCGGCGGCCTTCTCCACGTCGGCGTCGTGCAGCACCAGCATGGCGTTCTTGCCGCCGAGTTCGAGGGAGACCCCGACCAGGCGGGCGGCCGCGCCCTGGGCCACCTCGCGGCCGGTGCGGGTGGAGCCGGTGAACGAGACGTAGTCGGCGTGCTTCACGACCTCGGGTCCGACGACCGGGCCCTCGCCGATGACGACCTGGAAGACCTCGGCCGGCAGACCCGCCTCGATCAGCAGGTCCCGCGCCCACAGGGCGGTCAGCGCGGTCTCCGTGTCGGGCTTCATGACGACCGCGTTGCCGGAGACGAACGCGGGCAGCGCGTCGCCGACGGACAGCTCCAGCGGGTAGTTCCAGGGGGCGATCTGACCCACCACACCGCGCGGCTGACGCAGTTCGGTGGTCTTGGTGAGCACCGGGACGACCCCGGTGTGGTGCCTGGGCCGCAGGTACGAGGGCGCCTTGCGGCCGTAGTGGCGGGCGGAGACGGCGACGGCCTGCACCTCCTCGTGGGCGTGCAGCCGCGCCTTGCCGGTCTCCAGCTGGATCAGGTCGAGCACCTCGGCCTGGCGCTCCAGGACCAGGTCGTGGAAGCGCAGCAGGACGGCGGCCCGGGTCCGGACCGGGGTGGCCTCCCACACCCGCTGGGCGGTCCGCGCGCGCTCGAAGGCGCCGGCCACGTCCTCGGGGGTCGACTCGGGCAGGTCCGCCAGCTTCTCGCCGGTGAACGGCGCGTGGTTCACGGTCAGGCCGGAGCCGGCCACGCCCCGGGTGAGCCGGGCGACCAGATCGGGGGTCACGACGTCGGCGGCGGTGCGCGCACCGGCGGGGGCCGCGGCGGCGGGGTTGGTACCGAGGGCGGTGGCGGTGGCGGTGGCCTGCGAGTCCGTCATGGGGGCGAGGGTATGCCGCAATCACCGCTTTGGGTACCCGTCGGTAACAGCTTTTACCGGGCCCTCACCATCGCGCCAGCGATCACTGGCACATAAGCCCTGATCAGCGGCTCGGTGCCGTCCCGCGGCCCGGACAGCCCATCGGGAAGGTGTCGCGGACGTGGAGGATCCGACGCGCCGGGGGCCTTGCGGAACCACCTGTTCCGCAAGGCCCCCGGCGGCACCCGGACCCGGCTGACGGCGACACGCGGAGCCCCGGACTCCGGGCACGGGCGACCGCACCGCGCACCGCGGACGGCTGCACGCGAACGGGCCGCGGTCGGTTGCGGGCGACCGGTTCGCCGTCGGTTGCAGGCGACCGGACCGCGATCGGTTGCAGGCGAACGCACCGCGCCCCGCGAACGGCCCCCGGGCGACCCCGGCCCCGCCCCGCGAACGGCCCCCGGCCGGCGGCACCCGCCCCCGGGTCAGCTCGCGGGCGGCCGCCAGCCGCGCAGCATGATGTCGAACTGCTCCCGGGTCACCTGCCAGTCGTCGGCGGGGCCGGACATGTAGAGCGCGTACTCGGTGCCGTCGTCGCCGTAGTACATCTGATCGATGGCCCGGCGCGGGCCCGGGTGCTCCCTCCGCTCGGTCCAGCGGAACTCCCACAGGGCGGACCGGGTCTGGTCGCGGAAGGTGTTCGGACGCAGCTTGATCCGCTCGTACTGCGGCAGCCGCTCGGCCAGCCCCTCCTCCATGTCGAGCATGTGCATGTACGGGTTCTCGAAGTCCGGGGCGGGATCGACGCTGATCCTGATGCGGTGCCGCCCGTTGTCCGGGGTGTAGTCGATCTGGTCGCCGTCGGTCTGGCGCACCCAGCCGTCCGGCACCCACAGGGCGAAGCCCGAGGGGTCCTGCACCCTGCGCCACCCGTCGGGGACTGTGGAGTCCACCGGCCCGCCCGGGTCCGCCGTGCCGCCGGGAGTGCCGGAGGCGGTGGGCGCGGCGCCCCTGCCCTCGCCGCCTCCGCCGCCGTCCCCGGCGTGCTGGAGCACCGCGAAACCCGCCCCCGCCCCGATCACGGCGGCCGCCACGACCACGACCGCGAACCGGCGCAGCCGCGCGCCGCGCGGCGGCGGGACGGCGGCCGGCCGGGTGGGCACGGTGCCCGTGCCGGGCCCGGGCACCGGCGCCGCGGCGGGGAACCCCGGGGAGAGGCCGGCCCCGCCGTGCGCGGGTGCGGTCGCGACGGCGGGGCCCTCGATCCGCTCGGTCTCCCCGGGCGCCGGCAGCCGCCGGGTCACCGCGGTGGGACGGCGGCCCTCCAGCACCTCGGTGAGCATCCGCTCCGTCTCCGCGACGGAGGGCCGGGCGGCGGGGTCCTTGCGCAGCAGCGCCAGGATGACCGGCGCGAGGTCCTGCGCCCGCCGGGGCGGGGGCGGCTCGTCGGCCACCACGGCCTGCATCGTGGACAGCGGGGACGAACGCCGGAACGGCGATTCGCCCTCCAGCGCGGTGTACAGGCTCGCGCCGAGCGACCAGAGGTCCGACGCGGGCCCCGGGTCGTGGCCGCGCACCCGCTCGGGCGCCAGGTAGTCGATCGAACCCACGATCTCCCCGGTCCGGGTGATCGTCGAGTCGCCCTCTATGGCCGCGATGCCGAAGTCCGTGATCAGCGCCCTGCCGTCGTCGCCGAGCAGCACGTTGGCCGGCTTGATGTCCCGGTGCAGCACCCCGGCGGCGTGCGCGGCGCGCAGCGCCCGCAGCACGTCCAGGCCGATCCGGGCCGCGCGGGCGGCGTCGATGCCGCCGGGCTCCTTCGCCGCGTCGGCGAGCGACGGACCGTCGACGTACTGCATGACGATCCACGGACGGCCGTCGTACTCCAGCACGTCGTGCACGGTGACCACCCCGGGGTGGCTGATCCGCGCCGCGGCGCGCGCCTCCTTCTGGGTGCGGGCGTGCAGCACCTGCCGGTCCGCCTCCGAGACGTACAGACCCGCCGTCAGTTCCTTGACGGCCACGATCCGGTGGAGCACTTCATCATGCGCGCGCCAGACCTTGCCCATGCCGCCCCGGCCGATGCTCTCGCCGAGCCGATAGCGCCCCGCGAGCAGCAGTCCCGTGCCCGTGCTGTGAGTGTGTTCCACGTACCCCGCCCCGTTTCCTGAAGTGCCAGGTTACGGAGGGGACGTACGCGCGCGGAACCCGGGAACGCTCAAGTGACCGCACCGTGATGCGTGATGGGCCGCGCACCCGCGCCGCCGCGGGCCTCCCACCGGCCGGTGCGGCGGAGCCCCCCGCTCCCGGACGAGGCCGCAAAGGGAGCTCCGGGCGAACTCCCCTGCGCCACCCGGCCGCCCGGGGAACTCCGGTGAACCCCCGGCCGCGGACAGGCCGGGCCGCGGGTCAGCGGGTGACGCGATACGTGGACGTGGCCTGCTGGTGGATCTCGGTCACCTTTTCCTTCTGGTCGGCCGGGCCGATCACCTGGACCACGTGGTAGGCGCCGTCCACGATGAGCGCCAGGTTGCGCACGAAGACCTCGCGGCCCGTGCTGTCCTGCCAGGTGAACTGGCCCTCCGCCATGGACTGCTTGCCCACGTCGATCCGCCGCAGCCCGGTCGCGCTGGCCCACGAGGAGTCACGGAACGGCTGGAGTTCGCGCTCCTTGTCCCGCTGGTAGGTCAGCGGATCGTCGCCGTTGGCCGCCACCGAGTCCCGGCCGGGGACCACGATGAGCGTGAAGTCCCCGCCCACCCAGCGGACCTGGCCCGCGTCGTTGATCGGCCGCCGCTGCCACGTCCGGTCGACGGCCAGCCGGAAGCCCTCGATGTCCTCGCGCAGCACGTAGCCGTCCGGGAGGTCCGCCGCCGGGGCCGACGTCTGCGGCTGCCGCGAGCCGGGCGTCCCCTCCGGTGACGGCTCGCCGCCCCCGCCCGAGGGGCGCGGCGACGCCTCGGCCGGCGGCCGGCTCCCCGTGCCGGCGCCCTGCGACGGGCCCTGTTCGTCCGCCTTCGGCATGAACAGGAAGGCGTAGGCGACGGCCGCGGCCAGCAGCAGGAGGATCAGCACCAGCAGAGTGCGTCCGAGTGCGCGCGGCGCCCTGTCCCCCGCACCGCGCGGCAGGCGTTCGTCGCGCGCCCGCGGCACGGGCGGTCGTTCCTCGCGCGCCCGCGGCATGGGCGGTCGTTCCTCGCGCGCCCGCGGCATGGGCGCCCGCTCCTCGCGCGCGGGGCGGGCGGCGCCCCTGGACTTCTTCTGGCGGTGCCGTCCGTGCGCCGCCTCCCTGCCTCCGAAGCGCCGCCGCCGCACCAGCTCACCACGGCGCCGCACGATGGGCAGCAGCGCCGGGTCCACCGGTCCGGACGGCACGGGGACCACGTCCGCGCCCGCCTCGGGTTCGGGCGCGGACCGCACCAGCGAGCGCAGCCAGCCGCTCAGTTCCTCGAACTCGGGCCGCTCCGTGGGGTCCTGACGCAGCAGGGACTCCACGACCGGGCGCAGCGGTCCGCACTCCTCGGCGAACGCGGGCGGCTCCGAGCACACCATCTGCACCAGCTCGTGGGCGCTGTCCTCCGGGTACGGGGCGTGCCCCTGGACCGCCCGGTACAGCAGCGCGCCGAGCGCCCACAGGTCGGTGGCGGGCCCGACCGGGGCCGCCAGCTGCCAGTTGTCGTGGACCGGCCCGGCCTGCTCCGGCGCCCAGCGCTCGGTCACCGCGCCGACGACGGCGATCCTCGCCTGGCGCGCCCGCTCGGCGGCCAGCGGCGTGGTGGGGCCGCGGAACACGGCGGCCGGGGCGGCCGCCACCACCTCCTCCCAGCGGCCCGGCGGCTGCGGGGCCGGGCCGGCGGATCCGGGCAGGGGCCGCCCCCGCTGCGAATCGGCGCGCAGGGCGTCGCTCCCGGTCGTCCAGCTGCCCGGGGAACCGCCGCCCGCGGCTCGGGCGGGCGGCAGGGCCGGACGCCCCGGGCCGCCCCGTCCGGCGTCCCGGTCCGCGGCCGCCTGGCGCACGCCGTAGGGGTCGTCGCGGTACGCGTCGCCGGGGGCGGAGTCCGCCGCGGGACGGGCCGCCGGCAGAGCCGGGCGGCCGCCGCCGGCGGGCAGCGGGGCGGGGCCGTCGTGACCGGACGGCGGGGTGTCCCGCCAGACGCCGGCGAGACGGGCCCGGCCGGGCTCCTGCCCTCCGTCGCCGCCGCGGGGCCGGTCCCGGCCGTCCTGCGGGTCGTCGTCGTGGTCGGGGCGGTCGGCGTGGTCGGGGCGGTCGCCCTCGTGACCGTCGTACGCGTCGCCGTACGCGTCGTCCTCCGCGTCGTCGTCGTACACCGCGGCGTACCGCTCGGCCGGGTCCTGCGCCCACCAGTCGGGGTCGACGCCGTCCTGCACCGGGCGGCCGCCGGCGGAAGGGCGCTCCACGGCCGGCACCGAGCCGGACCGCTGCTCGTCCTGGATCCGGGCAGCCGCGCGGGCTCCGGCACGGTAGGCGGCGATGGCCCCGGCCCGTGCGGCCCGCACGTCCGGGACCTGCCCGGCGCCCTCGGCCCCCTGGCGCGGCAGGGCGGGCGGGCCGCCGGTCCCGGCGGGCCGGACGGGGGCCGGCAGCAGGGGCTGCCGCGCGGGCGCGAGCTCCCCGGCCCCGGACCCGCCGCCGTGCGTCTCGTCGGCGAGGTGTTCCGTCCCGGTCCGCGCGGCGGGGAGCCGGCCGGGCACGGGGCGGCCGCCAGGGTCCGTCTCCCGGCCGTGGCCGTGGCCGGGGTCCCGGCCGTCCGGGGTGGGGCCGAAGCCCTGCTCGGGGGCGGGTGTGCCGGGGGCCGCGTCCGGGTCCTCGGGGACCGGGGCGTAACCGCAGAGAGCCTCCTCGGCGGCGCCGGACGCCAGGCCGGTGAGCACCACACGGCCGTCCTCGCACACGAGCACCGTGCGCACGGTGATGTTCCGGTGGGTCCAGCCGTGGGCGTGCAGCACCCGCAGCGCGGCAAGCACGTCGGCGGCGACCTCGGCGGCCCGGTACGGGCTCAGCGGCCGCTCGGCGAGCAGCGCGGCCAGCGGCCGGGCGTCGACCACCTCGCTCACGATCCAGAGCGAACCGTCCTCGGCGAAGACGTCGAAGACCTGGTCGAGGCGCGGGTGGTCGGGGATGCGGGCCGCCGCCTGGGCGGCCTCGACCGCGCGGAGGACAGCCGGGTCGGAGGGCCGCCGGGTCGCCCTGCCGGGAGCCCGGCGCGGCGCGGCGGCCCCGGCGAGCCCGTCGCCGTCGAGCACCTCGGCGTCCACGACCTCGGGCAACGGCACCTGACGCACGAGGACTTCATGGCCGCTGTACGTGTCGAACGCCCGTGTCTCGGCCAGTTCGAACTCGTCGGACGGCGGCAACGGCAGACGGTAACGGTCGGCGAGCACCCTTCCCGCGTAGTCCTCCACGACGCCTCCCCACAGCGCGCTGTCCCGGCCGCCCCGGGGCGAACCCGCGTCAAGCCGTCACATCCGGTCGTCCAACGGCCCCTTTACGGCTCCGTATCGTCCACGACCACTCACGATACGTGGCCCCGGTCAGTCCTTGGGGCTGAACGTCGCGAACGCCGTGCGCCGCAGGGTCTCGCACTCCTCGCCGTCCCACTCGTCGGCCCTGCAGGTGATCATGATCGAGTAGCCGCGCTTGGCGTCGACCTTGAATCCCCTGTTCAGGATGCGGACCACCTGGCCTCGCTCCTTGCGCTGGAACTCCCAGTCGGCGACGGTCGGATAGCCGTTGTACTCGGTCTTCCGTATCCCGATGTGCTTGTACCCGTTGCTGCTCGCGCTCACCGCGGCGACGGCCGCGGCCCACGCGGCGGCGGCGTCGTCCTTCGGGCTGTCGTTGAAGTCGACCTGGACGCGGGGCACTCCGCCGTCGACGCTGAACTTGCCGCCCGAGTTCTGGCCCGCGATGCCGGTGAGGCGGAAGTCCGAGGGCATGGCCATGGTGAAGTGCCAGCGGTCGTTGGAGACCATCGCGTACCCCTCGGGGAGCGTGGCCCCGCCGGTCCCGCCGCCGTCGCCGCCGTCGTCACCGGACGAGCCGTCGTCGGCGCCGTCGCCGCCGTCAGCGCCGGGCTCCTGGCCGGTGCCGCCGCTGCCGTCCTGGCCGGGCTCCTGTCCGCTGTCCGGGCTCGCGCCGCTGCCGGCGCCGCCGTTCGCCGGCTCGTCGCCGCCCTGGGAGGCGCCGGCCGAGGCCTTCCGGTCGTCGCCGGCCTTGCCGCTGCCCTTGGCACCCGTCTCCCCGTCGTCGCCGAGGGAGAGGACGAGGACGGTGGACAGCACCGCGAGCACGGCGACGACGGCGATGACGACCAGCGTCCGGCGGGGCACCACGTCGGTGATCGACGCCCGCACGGGCGCGGGACGCCGGCCCGGCTCCTGGGAGGCGGTCCGCGCGGCGTCCGCGCGGCCGGGGGAACGCGGCTCCGCCTTGGCGGCCGCGGCCGCGTTGCGCACCGAGCGGAGCGCTCCGCGCACCCGGTCGGCCGCCGCCGGATCCTTCGGCGTGGCCGGCGAGGGCCGGGGCGCCGCGGGCGGTGCGGGCGGCGTGGGCGGCAGGGCGATGACGCGGGTCTGCTCCGGCGAGGGCTCGGGCTCCGCCGCGTCGTCCTCGGCGGGCGCGTTGACGACGCGGGTGAGCATGGCGCGGGCGCCCGCGTCGTCGAGGCGCTGGGCGGGATCCTTGGCGAGCAGGCCGTAGATGACGTCGGTGAGCGGCCCCGCGTTCTTCGGGGGATCCAGCGGTTCGGTCATGACGGCGGTCAGCGTCGCGATCGCCGACCCCTTGTCGTACGGCGGGCTGCCCTCGACGCTCGCGTAGAGCAGTCCGCCCAGCGACCAGAGGTCGGCGGCGGGGCCGGGCTTGTGGCCGCGGGCGCGTTCGGGCGAGATGTACGAGGGCGCGCCGACGAGCATGCCGGTCGAGGTGATCGACGGGTCGCCCTCGACCTGGGCGATGCCGAAGTCGGTGAGGACGACCCGGCCGTCCTTGCCGATCAGGACGTTGGACGGCTTCACGTCGCGGTGGAGGATGCCCTCGCGGTGCGCGGAACGCAGCACGTCCAGGATGGCGAGACCGACCTCGGCGGCACGACGGGGCGTCAGCACCCCGTCCTCGCGCACGACCTCGGCGAGGGACTTGCCCTCCACGAGCTCCATGACGATCCAGGGCCGGTCGTCCTCGTCGACGACGTCGAAGACGGTGACCGCGCTGTTGTTGCGGATGCGCGCGATGGCCTTCGCCTCGCGGAGCGTCCGGGTGATGAGGCGGCGCTTCTCGTCCTCGTCGATGGCGTTCGGGAAGCGGAGCTCCTTGACGGCGACGGTGCGGCCGAGGGTCTCGTCGACCGCCCGCCACACGGTGCCCATGCCACCGCGCCCGAGGACGCCGCCGAGCCGGTACCGCCCGGCGAGCAGCCGTTCGTCGGGCTTGGCGGCCGACGCCCCGGAACCGGTCCGGCGGGGAGCCGCCGGGGCGGCGGGGGACGCTGCGGGGGCGGCGTCCGCGTCGCGTGCGGCACCGGCGGGGGCACGGCCGGCCCGCGGGTCGCGGCCCGCCTCCGCCTTCCGGCCCGTCGCGGCGGCTTCGGCGGCGGCGTCACGGGGCGCGTCGCCCGTGCTCGTGCCCGTGCCCGAGGCCGCCCCGCCACGGGCACGGTCACCGGCCTCGTCGCGGGTCGTGCCGCGAGCCGCGTCACCGGAAGCCGCGTCGCGGGCCCGGTCACCGGGTGCCGCGTCACCGGTCTGAGCGGACGTCATGTCCTTCCCGGACCCGGCGTCGTCCGGGCCGTCCGCGGCGTCGTCCGCGCCGCGCTTCGCGCTCGCGGCCTCGCCCCCGGCAGCGGCACCGTCCTGAGCGTCCGTCACCGCGCCGCCGTCCGACGGCTTCCCCGTGGCCGCCGCGTCCCCCGTGGCCGGGGTGCCGGCGTCCGGCGTACCGGACGTGCGCTCGCCGCCGGCGGAGTCCTCACCCCTGCCCGCGGACCCGGCCCCCTCGGCCTCGTTCCGCTGGGGCCCCCGCGCCTGCTCAGCCTCCGACATGCGTCCCCTCTGCGATCCTGATCTTCGCCCGCGCTGCCGCTTCCCGCTCGTTGCGGTAACCCGCCCTGGCAGAGCGACCATTGTCCCTCACCACGGCACGGGTGCTGTTCCCGGGGCCACTCCGCTCCCGTGCGCACGCACCACCGTGCCACCCCCACCATGCCATCACCGGGGGTGGGGCCGGGCCCGGTGCCGGTCGGAAGCCGGCCTCCGTCCTCCCGCGGCGGCGCGTGCCCCGGGGCTCCGCGCCCGGTGCGGCGGCGGCGCCCCGTGCGGCGGGCGGTCCGCCCTCCCGCCGCACGGCCGCCGGACTCAGAGGGGCACGATCTCCGGGGCGCCCAGGCGCGCGGCGTCCGCCGTGAGGTCGTCGGGCTGCCGCTGGGACTCCCGCTCCGCCTCCACCCGCTTCTCGTAGTGCTCGATCTCCTTCTCCACGTGCGCCTTCTCCCAGCCGAGCACCGGTGCCATCAGCTCCGCGCACTCCCGCGCGGAACGCGTGCCGCGGTCGAAGGTCTCGATGGAGATCCGGGTCCGGCGGGTGAGGACGTCGTCCAGGTGGCGCGCGCCCTCGTGGGACGCCGCGTAGACGATCTCGGCGCGGAGGTAGTCGTCCGCGCCGCCGACCGGCTCGCCGAGCCCCGGGTCCGCAGCGATCAGGTCCAGCAGCTCCTCGGTCATCGATCCGTAGCGGTTGAGCAGGTGCTCGACCCGCACGACATGGAGCCCCACCCGGGCGGCGATCCTGGCCCGGGCGTTCCACAGGGCTCGGTAGCCCTCGGCGCCGAGCAGCGGGACGTCCTCGGTGACGCACGCCGCCACCCGCTGGTCGAGCGCGTGCACGGCCTCGTCGACCGCGTCCTTGGCCATCACCCGGTAGGTCGTGTACTTGCCGCCGGCCACCACGACGAGGCCCGGTACGGGGTGGGCCACCGTGTGCTCGCGCGAGAGCTTGCTGGTGGCGTCCGACTCGCCGGCGAGGAGCGGCCGCAGCCCCGCGTACACGCCCTGGACGTCGTCACGGGTGAGAGGGACCGCGAGGACCGAATTGACGTGCTCCAGCAGGTAGTCGATGTCGGCGCTGGAGGCGGCCGGGTGGGCCTTGTCGAGGTCCCAGCCGGTGTCCGTGGTGCCGACGATCCAGTGCCGGCCCCAGGGGATGACGAAGAGCACGGACTTCTCCGTGCGCAGGATCAGCCCGGTCGTGGAGTGGATGCGGTCCTTCGGCACCACGAGGTGGATGCCCTTGGAGGCGCGGACGTGGAACTGGCCGCGCTCGCCGATCAGCGCCTGGGTGTCGTCCGTCCACACGCCCGTGGCGTTCACCACCTGGCGGGCGCGGATCTCGTACTCCCCGCCGCCCTCGACGTCGAGCACCCGGGCCCCCACGACCCGCTCCCCCTCCCTGAGGAACCCGACGACCCGTGCCCTGCTGGCCACCTGCGCACCGTAGGAGGCGGCGGTGCGGACCAGGGTGGTCACGAACCGGGCGTCGTCCATCTGCGCGTCGTAGTACTGGAGGGCGCCCACCAGGGCGTCCTTCTTCAGCGCGGGCGCCACCCGCAGCGCGCGCCGCCGGGAGAGGTGGCGGTGCACGGGCAGACCGCGTCCGTGGCCCGAGGAGACCGACATGGCGTCGTACAGCGCCACACCCGACCCGGCGTACCAGCGCTCCCAGCCCTTGTGCTGGAGGGGATAGAGGAACGGCACCGGCTTGACGAGGTGCGGGGCCAGCCGCTCCAGAAGCAGGCCGCGCTCCTTGAGCGCCTCTCTGACGAGGGCGAAGTCGAGCATCTCCAGATAGCGCAGGCCGCCGTGGATCAGCTTGCTCGAACGGCTCGACGTGCCCGACGCCCAGTCGCGCGCCTCGACCAGCCCGGTCGACAGGCCTCTGGTCGCCGCGTCCAGGGCGGTGCCGGCGCCGACCACCCCCGCGCCGACCACCAGCACGTCCAGTTCGCGCTCGGCCATCGAGTCGAGCGCCGCGGCGCGCTCCCCGGGTCCCAGTGTCGCTGTCCTCACTGCTGCCTCCCGTCGCCCCCTACGTCCCCTGCGGTCGGGCTCACACAGTCGATTCTGTCCGCAGAAATCGACTTCAGCCACTGCCTGTGGATAACACCCCGTTAGCCACGCGCCCACAATCCGACATCACGGTCATATTTACGCCTAGTCTGACATTGCGCACGCCCGTTCCGCCCACAGGGCTTGCGTCCTGTGTCACCTCCGGTTATGGGAAGGACGGCCCGCCATGCCCGCTGATCTCGCCGTCGTCGGCCTCGGCCACCTCGGTCTGCCCCTCGCCCAGGCCGCCGTCGCCGCACGCATCGAGACCATCGGATACGACCCCGGCGGCCCGCACCCGGCCGAACCGGCGGCGGGCATCACCGCCGCGGAGATCCGCCGCATGCTCTCCGCCGGCTTCCGCACCGTCGACGATCCCGCGGAACTGGGCCGGGTGCGCACCGCGGTCGTCTGCGCGCCGACCCCGCCCGGCCCCGACGGCACGCCCGACCTCACCGCGCTCGGCGACGCCGCACGCGCCCTGGCGTCCCGGCTGCGCCCGCACACCACCGTCATCCTGGAGTCGGCGGTGCAGCCGGGGACCACCGAGGAGTTCCTGCGCCCGCTCCTGGAGGAGGGCTCCGGGCTGCGCGCCGGACGCGACTTCCACCTCGCCTACTCCCCCAGCCGCACCGACCCCGGCAACCGCGACCACGGCTACGCCAACACCCCCAAGGTGATCGGCGGCCTCACCCCCGCCTGCACCGAGTCCGCCGCCGCCTTCTACAGCCGCCTCACCGACAAGGTGGTGCGCGCGCGGGGGCTGCGGGAGGCGGAGACCGTCAAGGTCCTGGAGACCAACTTCCGGCACGTCAACATCGCCCTCGTCAACGAGATGGCCGTGCTCTGCCACGGCCTGGGCATCGACCTGTGGGACGTCATCCGCTGCGCCGAGACCAAGCCGTTCGGCTTCCAGGCGTTCCGCCCCGGCCCCGGCGTCGGCGGCCACGGCGTGGCGCTCGACCCGGGGGTCCTCCCTCCGACCGGCCGCACACTGCGCATGGTCGGCCTCGCCCAGGACATCAACACCCGGATGCCCCAGTACGTGATCCAGCGCTGCGCCACCCTCCTCAACGAGCACGGCAAGTCCGCGCGCGGAGCCCGCGTCCTGCTCCTCGGCGTCACCTACAAGCCCGACCTGGCCGACCTCCAGGGCTCCCCCGCCCCGGAGATCGCCCGGCGGCTGATGGACATGGGCGCCGCCGTCAGCTACCACGACCCGCACGTCCCGGACTGGCGCGTCGGCCAGGTGCCCGTGCCCCGCGCCGACTCCCTCTACGAGGCCGCCGCCCGCGCCGACCTGACCGTGCTCCTCCAGCACCACCGCACCTACGACCTCCAGGGACTCGCCGTGAAGGCCCAACTCCTGCTGGACACAAGGGGAGCGACGCCCGCGGGCGCGGCGCACCGGCTGTGAGACATGTCGCGGACATGCAACGGTCGGGTAACCGACGGGCGTTCTGTCCGACCGGGCTGCTACTGTCCGGAATCGCTCGCACGGTCGTGCGACGCATCTCACGCCTTCAGGGGGAACTTTCGCATGTCCCAGCCCGTACCGCCGCCCTCCGGCAACCCGTACGCCCAGGGAACCCCGGGCACGCCGGGCAACCCCTTCGCCCCGGCACCGCCGCCCGCCCCGGTCCGCAACAACATCGGCCTGGGCCTGGTCGTCGCCGTCGTGGCGGCCCTGGTCAGCGCCGGCGCCTACGGCGCGCTCGCGGGGGCCATCGAGGCCGAGGTCGGCTACGCGGCCGTCGCCGTCGGCTTCCTGATCGGCTTCGCCGCCGCCAAGGTCGGCGGCCCCAACCCGGTGCTCCCGATCGTCAGCGCCGTGCTCGCCGTCGGCGCGGTCTACCTGGGCCAGCTCGTCGGCATCGCCATGATCGTCGCGGACGAACTGGGCGGTTCCTTCACGGACGTGTTCTTCGACCAGTTCAGCCTGCTGACGGACGCCTGGTCCGAAGTGGCCGACGGCATGACGTACCTCTTCCTGGCCATCGGCGCGATCACCGCCTTCGGTGGCGCCAAGAAGGCCAACGGCTGATCCCGGCACCGCACACACGACCTGGCCCCGGCACCGAGAGGGCGGATTCTTGGGGTCCTCGCAACACCTGACGGTCTACGTGGGCGTCAGTAGATCACGCAGGCGCTCGGCTGGGGTTCTCCAGCCGAGCGTTTTGCGTGGCCGGCCGTTGAGTCGCTGGGCGACGTGTTCGAGGTCTTCGGCGCTGTGCACGGACAGGTCGGTTCCTTTGGGGAAGTACTGCCGCAACAGGCCGTTCGTGTTCTCGTTCGAGCCGCGTTGCCAGGGTGAGTGCGGGTCGCAGAAGTAGACCGGCACTCCCGTGGCAATGGTGAACTGCTTGTGGGCGGCCATCTCGCAGCCCTGATCCCAGGTCAGCGAGCCGCGCAGGTGCCCGGGCAGGGTCTGGATCAAGGGCACCAGCACATCGCGGACCTCCTCGGCGGTATGCCCGCCGGGCAGATGCCCGAGCAGGACATAACGGGTGGAGCGCTCGACCAGGGTCATGATCGCGCTGTCGCTGCGGGAGCCGACGATCAGATCGCCTTCCCAGTGGCCGGGAACCGCCCGGTCCTCCACCCCGGCAGGCCGCTCGGAGATCATCACCATCTCGTCAACGAACCGGCGGGTGCGCTGCTCCGGGCTGCGGTGAGGCTTGCGCCGGGTGCGACCGGTGCGCAGCGCGAGTGCGACCTCGCGTCGCAGTCCGCCACGGGCCTGGACATAGATCGCCTGGTAGATCGTCTCCGGACTCACCCGCATGCTCTCGTCGTCGGGGAACTCGATGAGCAGAGCGTGGCAGATCTGCTCGGGTGACCACTGTTCCTGCAGCTTGTCCGCGACGAACCGGCGGAGCGGGCCGTCCTGGGCGAGCTTGGAGTCCTTGGCGCGTGACCGGCTCCTCGCCCATGCTCGCTGGGCCCGGTGCGGCCGGTAGACGCCGTCGACCGACCGGGCGTCGATCTCGCGCTTGACCGTGGAGGCCGGTCGGCCCAGTGCCCGTCCGATCGCGCGCAGCGACCGGCCCTCACGGCGCAGATCGGCGATCACCTCCCGCTCGGTGACCGTGAGGAACCGTGGGTGCAGCTCGGCCTCGACCCTTGCGAGGGACAACTCCGAAGAGGTGGCGCCGATGGTGGTCACACCGGTCTTGTAGTCGATGCGGCGCCCGTCGGGGTGCAGGCGCGAGTGGCCGATCTGCCGGATACCGCGGTCCCAGTCCTCAGCGGTGCGCTCATGGACACCAGCCCGCCCGGCGGCCTCACGGCGCCGGACTCCCGCCGCACGCAGCCGCTCGTACTCCGCCCGACCGGGGTGGCCGGGCCTGCGAGGCTTGCCACGACCACGGACTCCGGCCTGGCGTGCCCATCCGAACGCCGTATTGCGGTTCACTCCCACTGCACGAGCCGCAGCAGTGATGCTGCCGTTCTCCTTGCCCAGCGCCTCGAAGAACCTCGCCCTCAGCACCTCGAAATCCACGATCCCCGCAACTCCCTGAACTCCAGGGTGTTGCGGGGATCAATAGAACCCGCCGAGGTGCCGGGGCCAGGTCGTGTGCCGGGGTCAGCGGCGGTGCTGCGAGTCCGCCACGGTCACCTCGACACGCTGGAACTCCTTGAGCTCGCTGTAGCCCGTGGTCGCCATCGCGCGGCGCAGCGCGCCGAAGAAGTTCATCGAGCCGTCGGGGGTGTGCGACGGTCCGGTCAGCACCTCCTCGGTGGTGCCGACGATGCCCAGGTCGACCAGCTTGCCGCGCGGCACGTCCTCGTGGACCGCCTCCATGCCCCAGTGGCGGCCCCGGCCGGGCGCGTCCGTGGCGCGGGCGAGCGGAGAGCCGATCATCACCGAGTCCGCGCCGCAGGCGATGGCCTTGGGCAGGTCGCCGGACCAGCCCACGCCGCCGTCCGCGATGACGTGCACGTACCGGCCGCCGGACTCGTCCATGTAGTCCCGGCGGGCCGCGGCCACGTCGGCGACGGCGGTCGCCATCGGGACCTGGATGCCCAGCACGTTGCGGGTGGTGTGGGCGGCGCCGCCGCCGAAGCCCACCAGCACGCCCGCCGCGCCGGTACGCATCAGGTGCAGCGCCGCGGTGTAGGTGGCACAGCCGCCGACGATGACCGGGACGTCCAGCTCGTAGATGAACTGCTTGAGGTTCAGCGGCTCGGCGGCGCCGGAGACGTGCTCGGCCGAGACCGTGGTGCCGCGGATGACGAAGATGTCGACACCGGCGTCCACGACCGCCTTGGAGAACTGCGCGGTGCGCTGCGGGGAGAGCGCGGCGGCGGTCACGACGCCCGAGTCGCGGACCTCCTTGATGCGCTGCCCGATCAGCTCCTCCTTGATCGGGGCGTCGTAGATCTCCTGGAGACGGCGCGTGGCGGTCTCCGGGTCGAGCTCCGCGATCTCGTCGAGCAGCGGCTGCGGGTCCTCGTAACGGGTCCACAGTCCTTCGAGGTTCAGGACGCCCAGACCGCCCATCTCGCCGATGCGGATGGCGGTCGCCGGGGACACGACCGAGTCCATCGGGGCCGCGAGGAACGGGAGGTCGAAGCGGTAGGCGTCGATCTGCCAGGCGATCGAGACCTCCTTCGGGTCCCGGGTGCGCCGGCTCGGTACGACGGCGATGTCATCGAACGCGTACGCCCGGCGGCCGCGCTTGCCGCGCCCGATCTCGATCTCAGTCACGATGTGTGGCCTTTCCCTCTACGTCTGCCCCACCAGTATCCCCGACACGTGCGAGGGGCGGCCCCGGCGACCCGGACACCGGTGGCGTGCCATCGGTGTCCGGCGGCCCGGGACCGCCCCTGGCGGAGTCCGGCGGGAGGCGCGGCTACTTCCTGCTGTAGTTCGGCGCCTCGACCGTCATCTGGATGTCGTGCGGGTGGCTCTCCTTGAGGCCCGCGGAGGTGATCCGCACGAAGCGCCCGTTCTCCTGGAGCTGCGGCACGGTGCGTCCGCCGACGTAGAACATCGACTGGCGCAGCCCGCCCACCAGCTGGTGGACGACGGCGGAGAGCGGCCCCCGGTACGGCACCTGGCCCTCGATGCCCTCGGGCACCAGCTTCTCGTCGGAGGCGACGCCCTCCTGGAAGTAGCGGTCCTTGGAGAAGGAGCGCTGGTCGCCGCGGGACTGCATCGCGCCGAGCGAGCCCATGCCGCGGTACGACTTGAACTGCTTGCCGTTGATGAACATCAGCTCGCCCGGGGACTCCTCGCAGCCCGCGAGCAGCGAGCCGAGCATCACGGTGTCCGCGCCGGCGACCAGCGCCTTGGCGATGTCGCCCGAGTACTGGAGGCCGCCGTCGCCGATGACCGGCACCCCGGCGGCCTTCGCGGCGAGCGAGGCCTCGTAGATCGCGGTGACCTGCGGGACGCCGATGCCGGCGACCACCCGGGTGGTGCAGATGGAGCCGGGGCCGACGCCCACCTTGATGCCGTCCACACCGGCGTCGATCAGCGCCTGCGCGCCGTCCCGGGTGGCGATGTTGCCGCCGATGACGTCGACGCCCGAGGCGTTCGACTTGATCTTGGCGACCATGTCGCCGACCAGCCGGGAGTGGCCGTGGGCGGTGTCCACGACGATGAAGTCGACGCCGGCCTCGATCAGCGCCTGGGCGCGCTCGAAGGCGTCGCCCGCGACTCCGACGGCCGCGCCGACGAGCAGGCGGCCCTCCTTGTCCTTGGCCGCGTTCGGGTACTTCTCGGCCTTGACGAAGTCCTTGACCGTGATCAGGCCCTTGAGGATGCCCCCGTCGTCGACCAGCGGGAGCTTCTCGATCTTGTGACGGCGCAGCAGCTCCATGGCGTCCACGCCGGAGATGCCGACCTTGCCGGTGACCAGCGGCATCGGCGTCATGACCTCGCGCACCTGGCGCGTGCGGTCGGACTCGAAGGCCATGTCCCGGTTGGTGACGATGCCGAGCAGCTTGCCCGCGGCGTCGGTGACCGGCACACCGCTGATGCGGAACTTGGCGCAGAGCCGGTCCGCGTCGGCGAGGGTGGCGTCCGGGTGGACCGTGATCGGGTCCGTCACCATGCCGGACTCGGAGCGCTTGACCAGGTCGACCTGGTTGGCCTGGTCGGCGATGGAGAGATTGCGGTGCAGCACGCCGGCGCCGCCCTGCCGGGCCATGGCGATGGCCATCCGCGACTCGGTGACCTTGTCCATGGCGGCGGACAGCAGCGGGATGTTCACCCGCACGTTCTTCGAGATGTACGAGGAGGTGTCGATCTGGTCGGGAGCCATGTCGGAGGCACCCGGCAGCAGCAGCACATCGTCGTAGGTCAGCCCGAGTGTCGCGAATTTCTCGGGCACTCCGTCGACGTTGGTCATGACACCTTCCCCAATAACCTTGATCGGTGCGGATGTCCATGCTAACGGCCTCTCGGGCCGTCTCATTCCACGATCAAGATCGTCGAGCAGCTTTGTGTGTTCGTACGGGGTCCGCCGGGCGGGCGTTCACTGCTCGGCGAGCGCCCGCAGCCGACTGAGCGCGCGGTGCTGCGCGACCCGGACGGCGCCGGGCGACATCCCCAGCATCTGCCCCGTCTCCTCCGCGGTGAGCCCGACCGCCACGCGCAGCACCAGCAGCTCGCGCTGGTTCTCCGGGAGGTTGGCGAGGAGCTTCTTGGCCCACTCCGCGTCGTCGCTGAGCAGCGCGCGCTCCTCGGGCCCGAGGGAGTCGTCCGGGCGCTCCGGCATCTCGTCCGACGGCACCGCCGTCGAGCCGGGGTGCCGCATGGCGGCGCGCTGGAGGTCGGCGACCTTGTGCGAGGCGATGGCGAAGACGAACGCCTCGAAGGGGCGACCGGTGTCGCGGTAGCGCGGCAGGGCCATCAGCACCGCCACGCACACCTCCTGCGCGAGGTCGTCCGCGAAGTGGCGGGCGTCGCCGGGCAGCCGGTTGAGACGCGAGCGGCAGAAGCGCAGGGCCAGCGGATGGACGTGCGCGAGCAGGTCGTGCGTGGCCTGCTCGTCGCCGTCGACGGCACGGTGGACGAGTGCACCGATGGCCCCCTGGGCGCCCGTCGCCTCGTCGTCACGCATCGGTCCATGGTGCCCTGGCGTCGAAGCGCCCGTGGCACCGCGTCCCATGTTGTGCACCGAAGCGTTATGAGCAGGTGCGCCGGAACTCATCTCCTGCGCCCTCCCCTTCCGCTCGACCGAATCGTCCCCGAGGAACTCCACACCTCAAGGATGCGGCATTGCGCGGGAAACGGATGCCCTCGGGCATCCGTCACCCCGTGCCGGACCCGTCAGCGAACCAGGCCCCAGCGGAATCCGAGGGCCACCGCGTGCGCCCGGTCCGAGGCGCCGAGCTTCTTGAAGAGCCTCCTGGCGTGCGTCTTCACCGTGTCCTCGGAGAGGAAGAGCTCACGCCCGATCTCCGCGTTGGACCGGCCGTGGCTCATGCCCTCCAGCACCTGGATCTCGCGCGCCGTGAGCGTGGGCGCCGCCCCCATCTCGGCCGAGCGCAGCCGGCGCGGGGCGAGCCGCCACGTCGGGTCGGCGAGCGCCTGGGTGACGGTCGCGCGGAGCTCGGCCCGCGAGGCGTCCTTGTGCAGATAGCCGCGGGCCCCCGCGGCGACCGCCAGCGCGACGCCGTCCAGGTCCTCGGCGACGGTCAGCATGATGATCCGCGCACCGGGGTCGGCCGACAGCAGCCGGCGCACGGTCTCGACGCCGCCCAGACCGGGCATGCGCACGTCCATGAGAATGAGGTCCGAGCGATCCGCGCCCCAGCGGCGGAGGACTTCCTCCCCGTTGGCCGCGGTCGTCACGCGTTCGACACCGGGCACGGTCGCGACCGCGCGGCGCAGCGCTTCTCGGGCGAGCGGGGAGTCGTCGCAGACGAGGACGGAAGTCATGACTGACCTCCGTGACTCGCACAGCTGTTGCGCGTCACCTTGTGCCTCCAGGCTGAGTACGTGTCGTCACCTGTGCGGTTGAACGCTGTCGGACATGTGCCCGAGAGCTTGTCGCTTCAACCGCCTCCGCACTCTCAACGATGGTCACTCGAAAGAGTTACGGGGGGAGCGAGGGTCTTCGCACCCAGCGTGAGCGTACGTGTGCGGAGGGGAGCGCCGCAGGTCACCTCGCCGGTACCCGGCAGTCATGCCCCATTCAGACGCTTTTCTTCCCTTTCGCTGGTGTCTTTGGCTAGATTCGCAGATGAGTCATATTTACATCTACTTACACAGGAGATGTACGGTCGTTGGCACAGCGTGGGATGCCTGATCCGGCCGAGCGCCGGCCCGCGGGCCTGCCCGTTCGTAGCGGTCCTGTTCCACCCAGGACCATCCACCCAGCACGGTTTCAAGGGGACATGCGCTATGGCAGATTTCTCTCGCCTTCCCGGACCCAACGCCGATCTGTGGGACTGGCAGCTCCTCGCGGCATGCCGCGGGGTCGACAGCTCGCTCTTCTTCCACCCGGAGGGCGAACGCGGTGCAGCGCGCAGCGCGCGCGAGAACTCGGCGAAAGAGGTCTGCATGAGATGCCCGGTGCGGGCGGAGTGCGCGGCGCACGCGCTGGCCGTCCGTGAGCCGTACGGCGTCTGGGGCGGACTGACGGAGGACGAACGCGAGGAGCTCATGGGCCGTGCCCGCCACCGCCTGGTCCCCGCGGCGAGCGCGGGCGGCACGGCAAGGGGCTGAAGCCCGGAACAGCAATCGAAGAAACGTTCCTGCACCGGAGGCGCCGAGGCGCGGTCCGGGAGGTCACTCCGTGCCGGTCCCGGCGAAGCCGCCGGGACCGGCTCCTGCGTCCGGGCCGCCGCGCGGCGGGCGGCGGGAGCGTCAGCGGGCGGCGGGCGGCGTCAGCGGGAGGCGGCGCGGGCGAGTTCGCCGAGGGTGGCCGCGACGGCGGGGACCTGGGAGAGGTCGGGCAGGGTGAGCGCGACGATCTCGCGGCGGACCGGCGGCTCGACCGTGACGGTGCGGGCGCCCCTCGGGAGGACTGAGTCCAGCGCCAGCTCGGGCAGCACGGCGACCCCCAGGCCCGCGCCGACCAGGCCGATCACGGCCGGGTAGTCGTCGGTGGCGAAGTCGATGCGCGGCGTGAAGCCGGCCTCCTCGCACACGTCCACGAGCTGTCGCCGGCAGCGCGGACAGCCGGCGATCCAGGGCTCGTCGGCGAGGTCCTTGATGGCCACGGTGTCCTCGGCGGCGAGCCGGTGCCCCTCGGGCACCAGCCCCACGAGGCGGTCGGTGAGCAGCGGCCGGACGGTCAGGTCGTCCCACTCCCCGCCACCGGCTCCGTAGCGGAAGGCGAGCGCGATGTCGCAGTCCCCGTCGCGGAGCATCTCCACCGAGCGCGGCGGTTCGGCGTCGACCAGGGAGACCCGGGTGCCGGGGTGGGCGGCCCGCAGGGCCGCGAGCGCCGCCGGGACCAGGGTCGAGCTGGCGCTCGGGAACGACACCAGCCGCACCCGTCCGGCGCGCAGCCCGGCGATCGCCGCGATCTCCTCCTCGGCGGCGGTGAGCCCGGCGAGGATGCCCGCGGCGTGGCGCACCAGCGCCTCGCCGGCCTGGGTCAGCCGCATCTCCCGGCCGGTGCGGATGAGCAGGGGGGTGCCCGCCGAACTCTCCAGGGCCTTCATCTGCTGGCTCACCGCGGGCTGGGTGCACCCCAGGTCGCGGGCGGCCGCGGAGAAGGAGCCGGTGGCGGCGACGGCGCGCAGGACACGGAGATGGCGGGCCTCGATCATCCTTCGAGCATAAGGCAGGCTTGGGGTGGCGATGACTTATTCGATGGTTCCTTTGGGCCCGGCCGGGTTAGCGTGCGTCCATGAAGCTTCTGTCCGTGAACACCGGCCGCATCAAGCCCTCCGAACATGCCGCCGTCGGCACCACCGGGATCGACAAGGGGCCGGTCGACGCCCCCGTGCTGGTGACGGACCCCGGGCCCAAGGGCAGCGGCGGCAGCGGGCTGGCCGGGGACGAGATCTCCGACCTGCGCCACCACGGCGGCAGCGACCAGGCGGTGTACGCCTTCGCCCGCGAGGACCTGGACGCCTGGGAGCGTGAGCTGGGCAGGCCGCTGGCGAACGGCGCGTTCGGCGAGAACCTCACCACCACCGGGGTCGACGTGACCGGGGCGCTCATCGGCGAGCGGTGGCGCATCGGCGCCGAGCTGGTGCTGGAGGTGACCAGCGGGCGCATCCCGTGCCGGACCTTCGCGGGCCATCTCGGCGAGCGCGGCTGGGTGCGCCGGTTCACCGCGGCCGCCGCGCCCGGGGCGTACCTGCGGGTGATCACGCCCGGCGAGATCCGCGCGGGCGACACCGTCGAGATCGTGCACCGTCCCGGACACGACGTCACCGTCGCGATGTCGTTCCGCGCGGAGACCGTCGAGCGCACCCTGCTGCCGCGGGTGCTCGCGGCGGGCGAGGCGCTCCACCCGGAGCAGCTGCGCGACGCGCTCGCCTACGTGGCGAAGCACGGGGCGGGCGACGGCGCCGGGCAGGTGTGACGCCGACCCCGGGAGGGAGGGCCGTGGCGCGGCGCCCGGTGGCGGACCGTTACCGTGCCGTGCATGACGACTGCACTGATCACGGGCGCGACCGCGGGCATCGGCGCCGCCTTCGCGCGGCGCCTCGCGGCCGACGGGCACAACCTCGTGCTCGTCGCCCGTGACACGGCCCGGCTGCGCGAGCAGGCCACCGAGCTGCACGACCGGCACGGCATCGAGGCGGAGGTGCTGACCGCCGACCTGTCGGCCGAGGACGGCATCAGCGCCGTCGAACGGCGGCTCGCGGACCGGCGCCACCCGGTGGACCTGCTCGTCAACAACGCCGGCTTCGGCAACAAGGGCAGGTTCCTCGAAGTCGGCATGGCCGACGAGCTGACCATGCTGAAGGTGCACTGCGAGGCCGTGCTGCGGCTGACCGCGGCGGCGGCCGGCCCGATGAGGGACCGCGGGCGGGGCGGCGTGGTGAACGTGGCGTCGGTGGCCGCGTTCGTCCCGCGCGGGACCTACGGGGCCTCCAAGGCCTGGGTCGTGCAGTTCACCCAGGGCGCGGCGCGCGACCTGGCGGGGTCGGGGGTGCGGCTGATGGCGCTGTGCCCGGGTTTCGTGCGGACCGAGTTCCACGAGCGCGCGGGCATGGGGACGGACAACATCCCCGGCTGGATGTGGCTGGACGCCGACAAGCTGGTGTCCGCGGCCCTCGCCGACCTGGCCCGGGGCAGGTCGGTGTCGGTCCCGGACCCGCGGTACAAGGCGCTGATGGGCGTGGTGAAGCTGACGCCGCGCGGGCTGCTCGGCGGGCTGACGTCACGGACGGGACGCAGGTACGGGCCGCGGTGAGGCGGGCCCGGACGACCGGGCGAATGTGATCTGCATCACTAAAATGGAAGCATCTCCTGTGGCGGGAGGCGCCATGAAATTCATGCAGATCATCGACTACAAGACCGCCGACTTCGACGGCATGAACGACGTGATGGAACGCTGGGTCGAGCAGACCAGAGGCAAGCGGACCACCGGTCACGCGGTCACCGGCAAGGACCGCACCGACAGCAGGCACTACGTCGACATCGTGGAGTTCAGCTCCTACGAGGAGGCGATGCGGAACTCCCGTCTTCCGGAGACGGACAGGATGTTCCAGGAGATGGTGGCGCTCTGCGACGGCATGCCGTCGTTCACCGACCTGGACGTGGTGCGGGAGGAGCAGCTCAACGCGGCGGTCGCGCGCCGGTTCTTCCACGAGGTCGCCGTCGGCGGGAACATGGACGCGATCGGCGAGATGTTCGCCGACGACTACACCGACCACGACGTCGCCAACGAGGCCGGCTCCGAGACCGGCACCGAGGTGATACGCCGGGACGTCACCATGTGGCGTGCCGCCTTCGACTTCACCTTCGAGCTGGACCGGCAGGTGTGCGAGGGCGACGACGTGGTGATGCTCTGGACCTGGAGCGGCCGGCACAAGGCCGCGTTCATGGGCATCCCGGCGAGCGGTGACGAGTGCACCATGACCGGGACGACGGTCTTCCGCTTCGAGAACGGGAAGATCAGGGAAGGCTGGTGGCACTTCGACCTGCTGGGGCTGATGAAGCAGCTCGGCGCGGCCTGAGCGCCGCCCGCACCGTCCGGTCCGCGGGGACGCGTCCCCGCGGCCGGGAAACGCGGCGGGCCGGGAACGCGACGGGCCCTCGCCTCCCGCGTGACCGCGGGGGGCGAGGGCCCGGTGCCGGTGCGGCGGGCCGCACCGGCATGCGTCGTCAGTGGCTGTGGCCGTGGCCGTGCCCGTGACCGCTGTCGGCCTCCTCCTCGGCCGGCTTCTCGACGACCAGGGTCTCGGTCGTGAGCAGCAGGGAGGCGATGGAAGCGGCGTTCTCCAGCGCGGAGCGGGTCACCTTGACCGGGTCGATGACGCCGGCCTTGACCAGGTCGCCGTACTCGCCGGTCGCGGCGTTGAAGCCGTTGCCCGTCTCGAGCTCCGCGACCTTCGAGGTGATGACGTAGCCCTCGAGGCCGGCGTTCTCGGCGATCCAGCGCAGCGGCTCGACGGCGGCGCGGCGGACGACCGCGACACCGGTGGCCTCGTCGCCGTCCTTGCCGAGGTTGCCGTCGAGGACCTTGACGGCGTGGACCAGGGCGGAGCCACCACCGGAGACGATGCCCTCCTCGACCGCGGCGCGGGTCGCGGAGATGGCGTCCTCGAGACGGTGCTTCTTCTCCTTCAGCTCCACCTCGGTGGCGGCGCCGACCTTGATCACGCACACGCCGCCGGCCAGCTTCGCGAGGCGCTCCTGGAGCTTCTCGCGGTCCCAGTCGGAGTCGGTGGACTCGATCTCGGCCTTGATCTGGTTGACGCGGCCCGTCACGTCGGCGGAGTCGCCGCCGCCGTCCACGATGGTGGTGTCGTCCTTGGTGACGGTGACGCGGCGGGCGCTGCCCAGCACGTCCAGACCGGCCTGGTCGAGCTTGAGGCCGACCTCCTCGGCGATGACGGTGGCACCGGTGAGGGTGGCCATGTCGCCGAGCATCGCCTTGCGGCGGTCGCCGAAGCCGGGGGCCTTGACGGCCACCGCGTTGAAGGTGCCGCGGATCTTGTTGACGACCAGGGTCGACAGGGCCTCGCCCTCGACGTCCTCGGCGATGATCAGCAGCGGCTTGGAGCCACCCGCCTGGATGACCTTCTCCAGCAGCGGCAGGAGGTCCTGGATGGAGGAGATCTTGCCCTGGTGGATCAGGATGTACGGGTCGTCGAGGACGGCCTCCATACGCTCCTGGTCGGTCACCATGTACGGGGACAGGTAGCCCTTGTCGAAGGCCATGCCCTCGGTGAAGTCCAGCTCCAGGCCGAAGGTGTTGGACTCCTCGACGGTGATGACACCGTCCTTGCCGACCTTGTCCATCGCCTCGGCGATGAGCTCGCCGACCTGCTGGTCCTGGGCGGACAGCGCGGCGACGGCGGCGATGTCGCTCTTGTCGTCGATGGGACGCGCGGTCGCGAGCAGCTCGTCGGAGACGGCCTTGACGGCGGCGTCGATGCCCTTCTTCAGGGCGGCCGGGGAGGCACCCGCGGCGACGTTGCGCAGACCCTCGCGGACCAGGGCCTGGGCCAGCACGGTGGCGGTGGTCGTACCGTCACCCGCGATGTCGTTGGTCTTGGTCGCCACCTCCTTCACCAGCTGCGCGCCGAGGTTCTCGTACGGGTCCTCGACCTCGACCTCGCGGGCGATCGTGACACCGTCGTTGGTGATGGTGGGGGCGCCGAACTTCTTGTCGATGACGACGTTGCGGCCGCGGGGGCCGATCGTCACCTTGACCGTGTCGGCAAGCTTGTTGACGCCACGCTCGAGGGCGCGACGGGCGTCCTCGTCGAACTTCAGGATCTTCGCCATGGAGCTTCTCAAGTCCTCTCGAAACGACCCGCGCCCCTCGCCGCCCGGCAACTAGCAGGGTGACCAGGGGCGCAGATCGAAGTAAATCGGTGAATTACTTCTCGACGATCGCGAGCACGTCGCGAGCCGAGAGGACGAGGTACTCCTCGCCGCTGTACTTCACTTCGGTGC
Organism: Streptomyces genisteinicus; assembly: GCF_014489615.1. Taxonomy (GTDB): domain Bacteria; phylum Actinomycetota; class Actinomycetes; order Streptomycetales; family Streptomycetaceae; genus Streptomyces; species Streptomyces genisteinicus. The sequence continues at coordinate 4,348,722 of NZ_CP060825.1, read as the reverse complement.
CGCCGTACTTGCTGTACAGCACGACATCGCCGACGTTCACGTCGAGCGGAAGACGCTCGCCGTTCTCGAAGCGGCCCGGGCCAACGGCCAGGACGACGCCCTCCTGGGGCTTCTCCTTGGCGGTGTCCGGAATAACCAGGCCAGAGGCCGTGGTCTGCTCGGCGTCGAGCGGCTGGACCACGATGCGGTCCTCGAGCGGCTTGATGGCAACCTTGGAGCTGGCGGTCGTCACGATCCGACCTCCCCCTTCGGAGATCTCACGGGGTTAACTGTCTGAGGTGGCGACCAGGTGGATCCGTCGTCGCGGGTGCCGGACCTGCCCGTCGCTGTGTTGGCACTCTCCAGTGGTGAGTGCCAGGAGCGAGACTATGACCGCGATTAGCACTCGGTCAAGCGGAGTGCCAATCCACTCGGTCGCGCCGTCCCGATCACGCCACCTCACGACCCGTTCCGGCCGCCTGCGGACCGGGCGGCGCGGGTCGGCGGCGGAAGGCGCGCCGCGGCCCCGGCGGGCGCGTCCGCGCCGGCCGGGGCCGCGGCGGGCGTCAGACGTAGTCCTCCAGCTTCGCGACGGCGTAGCCCTTCTCCGTCACGGTCTGCATCACCCGCCGGATCATGTCCGGCATGGTGCCCTTCCAGTCCCCCTTGCCGCGGAAGTGGGTCAGGATGATGTCGCCCGGGTGCAGGTCGCGGTCCCACTCCCGCCACTCCATGTGGTCGGGGAAGGCCTCGGAGGCCCACAGCGGCACGGCCTCGACGCCGCAGGACTTCGCCACCCGCAGCGTGTCGCCGTTGTAGTTGCCGTACGGCGGGCGGAACAGCCGGGGCCGGGTGCCGTACCGCTTCTGGAGCTTCTCCTGCTGGCCGCAGATCTCCCGCTGCTGCTGAGCGTAGGAGAGGCCGGGCAGATAGCGGTGGTTGAGGGTGTGGTTGTGCAGAGCCGCCCCGGCGTCCCGCATCTTCGCGAAGTACCCGTAGTCGTCGTCGATGACGTAGTCGCTGAGGAAGGCGCTGTACGGGATCTGGAGTTCGGTCATCATCCGCAGCAGCTCGGGGTCCTTCTCCGCGCCGTCGTCGATCGTCAGGAAGACGATCTTCTCCTTGGTGGGCACGGTGGTGAAGACGGGCGGCAGGCTCTCTCCACCCTTGACCTCGAAGCCCTTGCGGGTGGTGATCCGCGGCTTCACCGCGGGCGGCGGCGGGGCGGCGAGCGGGGTCCGCGCCAGGCCCCACTTCCTGGCGGCCGCCGCGCGCAGCGCCTGGTTGCGCCGGACCTTCTCCAGGTGGGCGGCCAGGGTGCCGGACGCGCCGGCTTCCTCCTTCGCCGCCCCGGGGCCGCGCCCGGCCTGCGCGCCGGCCGAGGGGCTCGCGGGGCGAGCGCCCCCGGAGCCCTCGGCGGCACAGCCCGCGCCGAGGGCGGCGACCACGAGCACGGCGACGATCACACGGACCCGGCGCGCTCCCATATTTCGCTTTTGTCGTACTAGCTGCATGGCGTCGCATCCTGTCAGCGCGACTCCCCGCAGCCCCGCAGACACCGCCTCCCTGCCCGGCCCGTCCCCCGCCTGGCCGACAATGGCCCGGTGAACGACCTCGATCCGCTCGCCGCCCTCTCCGCCCTGCGCACCGCCGAGGGCGCCGCCCTGCTCGCCTCGCTGGCCTCCTACGACCCGGCCGACGAACTGGCCGTCGCGACCCGGCTGCGCCGCGACCACCCGGCCGCCCTGGTGTCGGCGGCCCTCGGCCAGGCGAGGCTGCGGCAGCGGGCGGCGGCGAAGTTCGGCGCCGAGGACGCCGGGCGGATGTTCTTCACCCCGAACGGCGTCGAGCAGTCCACCCGGCGCACGGTCGCCGAGTACCGCGCGGCGCGCTTCGCGGAGCTCGGGGTGCGCAGCGTGGCCGACCTCTGCGGCGGCATCGGCGGCGACGCCCTGGCCCTCGCCCGCGCGGGCATCCGCGTCCTCGCCGTCGACCGCGACCCGCTCACGGCCGAGGCGGCACGCGCCAACGCGGCCGCCCTCGGCCTGGCCGACCTCATCGAGGTGCGGTGCGCGGACGTGGCGGACGTCGACACCTCCGGCCACGACGCGGTGTTCGTGGATCCCGCACGGCGCGGCGGACGCGGCCGGATCTTCGACCCCGAGGCGTACTCGCCCCCGCTGTCCTGGGCCGTCGGGGCGGCTCGCGCCCGTCCGCACGCCGCCCTGAAGGTGGCGCCCGGCATTCCGCACGAGGCGGTCCCGGAGGGCGCCGAGGCGGAGTGGATCTCGGACGGCGGAGACGTGAAAGAGGCCGTGCTCTGGTTCGGCACCTCGCCGGGCACGGTGCGGGCGACGCTGCTGCCCGGCACGCACACGCTCACCGGCCGCGGGCTGCCCGACCCCGGCGTCCGGCCGCTCGGGCGCTACCTCTACGAGCCGGACGGCGCGGTCATCCGGTCCCACCTGGTGGCCGAGGCGGCCGAGGAGCTGGAAGGCGGGCTGATCGACGCGTCCATCGCGTACGTCACCTCGGACGTGCTGCGGCCGACCCCGTTCGCCACCGCCTACGAGATCACCGACCAGCTCCCCTTCGGCGTGAAGAAGCTGAAGGCCCTGCTGCGCGAGCGCGAGGTGGGGAACCTGACGGTCAAGAAGCGCGGCTCCGCCGTCGAGCCCGAGGAGTTGCGCCGCCGGGTGAGACCGCAGGGCCCCCGGGCCGCCACGGTGTTCCTCACCCGGGTCGCGGGGGCGCCGGCCATGCTGGTGGGCCGGCCCGTGTGAGGCGGGCGGGCCTCGTGTGAGGCGGGCGGGTGCGGCCGTGGTGCCGCGGGCCGGGGTGACGGGCGCGGAGCTCGGGCGGTCGGCGCCGGCGGGAGCCCACGGGACGCACCGGTACGCGGCCGGGCCGGACCGGCGGGGCGGCGGACTGGCGGGGCTGCAGGCCGGAGGAACGGGCACGGAGCCGGGTACGGGACGCCGGGTGCGCGGGCGCGGGGCGGAACGCACCGGCAGGTGCCCCGCGTCCGGGCGGGCGGGACGCGGCGGTGCGGGCAGGACGCGCCGGTGTGGGCCGGCGGGCGGGGTCAGCGGGCCGCGGAGGCGCCCGCTCCGGTGCCGCGCGGCAGCAGCCGCAGGGCCCAGCGGTAGTGGGCGACCGCCTTGGCCGCGCCGATCAGGCCGGTGAGCCAGGCGGTCATGCCGAGCCCCATCAGCAGCACCACGCCCGGGAGGGTGTCCTCGCCCCGCTGCGCGGTCGCGGGGACCACGAAGCAGAGCCACAGACCGGCCCCGCACAGCGCGAACGACGGCAGCAGCCAGGTGAGTCCGAGTCCCGGGGTGACGAACGCGGCGTCCCTGGGCGGGTCGCTGTCGAGCGCGCCCCACGCCCGCAGCCCGCCGCGGACCCTGCCGTCGCGCGCGAGGCCGAAGCCGATCAGGAGCCCGGCCGGGACCATGAAGCCGAGCCCCACGACCGCGAGCACCCCGGCGAACAGCATGCCCAGCGGGTCGGGCGTCTCCAGGAGGGACCGCAGGGCCGACGCGAACAGCACCCAGCCCACCGCGAACGCGCCCGCAAGTGACCACAGCCCGGCCAGCACCGGCACCCCGATGCTCCGCCGGTGCAGCTCCTCCAGCGCCCTCGCCCGGTCGGCGAGCATCGCGTGGCGGTGCGGCCACGCACCGGTTCCCCGGGGAGGCGGCAGAGGCGGGAGCGGATCACGGCGGGACATGAGGCGACCCTATCGGCAGCGCTCGCACGCCCGTTCGCCGTCGCCGCCCCGGCGGGCGGGCGTCAGGGCCGTCCGGCGCGGGCGGGCGTCAGGGCCGTCCGGCGCGGGCGCGCGCGGCGCGGTCGAGCAGCAGGTCCCTCTCCCGGGTGTTGCGCGCCATCCCCGCGGCCCGCGCGAACTCGGCGGCCGCCTCCTCGTGACGGCCCAGCCGGGCCAGCAGATCGCCGCGGACGCTCGGCAGCAAGTGGTAGTCCTTCAGGGCCGGTTCGCCGGTCAGGGCGTCCACCAGGGCGAGGCCGGCCTCGGGGCCGTCGGCCATGGAGAGCGCGACCGCCCGGTTGAGCTCGACCACGGGCGACGGGACGACGCGCGCCAGCTGCGCGTAGAGCGCCGCGATCGTCGCCCAGTCGGTGTCCTCGTAGCGGGCGGCCCGCGCATGGCAGGCCGCGATCGCCGCCTGGAGGGCGTAGGGGCCGTACGGGCCGCCGCCGACCCGGTGCAGCGCCTCGACACCGCGGCGCATCAGCAGGCCGTTCCACCGGGTGCGGTTCTGGTCGGCCAGCAGGACCGGCTCGCCTCCCGGGGCCGTGCGCGCCCGGATGCGGGAGGCCTGGAACTCCAGCAGGGCGGCCAGCCCGTGCACCTCCGGTTCGGCGGGCATCAGGCCCTGGAGGACCCTGACGAGCCGCAGCGCGTCCTCGCAGAGCGCGGGGCGGACCAGGTCGTCGCCCGCGGTCGCCGCGTACCCCTCGTTGAAGATCAGGTAGACGACCTCCAGGACGGACCCCAGCCGCTCGGCCCGGTCGGCGCCGTACGGCACCTCGAAGGCCACGCCGGCGCGGGCGAGGCCGCGTTTGGCGCGCACGATGCGCTGCGCGACGGTCGGTTCGGCGGCGAGGAAGGCACGGGCGATCTCGTCCGTGGTCAGCCCGCCGAGCAGCCTCAGCGTCAGGGCGATCCGGGCGTCCGTCGACAGGACCGGATGGCAGGCCGTGAAGATGAGCCGCAGCAGGTCGTCGTCGATGTCGTCCGGGCCCGAGGGCTCGGCCGGCGGCGGCGCGTCCTCCAGGGCGCGCCCCACCTCGGCGAGCTTGCGCGCGTACGTCTCCTTGCGGCGTACGAGATCGATCGCCCGGTGCTTGGCGGTGGCCATGAGCCAGGCGCCCGGTCTGTCCGGGACACCCGACTCCGGCCACTGCTCCAGGGCGGCGACCAGCGCGTCCTGGGCGATCTCCTCGGCGATCTGGACGTCCCGTACGACGCGGGTGACCCCGGCGATGATCCGCGCGGACTCGATCCGGAAAACCGCCTCGACCGTCTCGACCGTCTGCTGCGCCCCTGCTGCCGTCACGGCCACCCATGAGAGCAGCCGCCCGGTGCGGGGGCAAACTCAGCCCGCCTGGATCTCGCGGACCTCGCAGGTCACCGACCATTCGGCCGGGTGCACCTCCACGAAGCGCCGGGCCCACTCGACGGCCTCGGCCATGTCCTTGCACTGCATCATGGCGTAGCCGCCGACGACCTCCTTGGTCTCGGTGAAGGGGCCGTCGGTGTACGACACCCTGCCGCCGGACCAGGTGACCCGGGTGGCCTCGGACGTGGGCATCAGGCCCGCCGTGTCGAGCATGACGCCGGCCTTGGTGATCTCCTCCAGGAGGGCGCCCATCCGCTGGTCGAACTCCTCCGGGAAGTCGGCTCCGGCCATCTCGTTCTCGTCGATGCGGACCATCGAAAGGAAGCGCGGCATGGTGATTCCTCCATCGTGTGCGGGCGGGACCGTTCCCCGCTCTCACCCGTGCGTCGAACGGCGGCGGGCCGGATCGACACGGGCGGCGGAAATTCTTCCGGGAATCTCTCCGCGGGACCCGTCGGGCACGGCGGCGCCTGCGTGCGGGCGTGCCCGGCAAGCCGGTCCGGCGGCCGCGCGGGCCGGTCCGGCGGCCGCGCGGGCCGATCCGTGGTTCCGGAGCCGGTCCTCGCCGGGCGGCACCGCGTCCCTGCCGGGGCCGGCCGGCGCGCGCCGGTCAGCCCAGCGACTCGAAACGCCAGCGGTGGACCGGACGGGTGATCATGTCCGGTGCCGGTTCGGGCAGTTCGGGCAGGTCCGCGGCGGTGCCGGAAGCCTCCCACCAGGTGATGACCAGCACCCGGTCGCCCGCCGCACGCAGCGTCTCGCGGCGCAGGGGCTCCCGGGCGAGCTCCCGGGAGCGGGCCCACTCCAGCAGTTCGGGCCCGCGGCCCTCCGTGGCGCGGGCCTCCCACATCAGGGCGACGATCGTCACGAGTAGAGGTTCTCCTTGCTGATCTCGTGGACGTGGTCGTGGTCGTGGCCGTGACCGTGGTGGTGGCTGCCGGGCACGTGGGACTCGGTCACGGGCAGCGAGGAGTCCGCCGACAGCTCCCAGTCGGACGCCGGCCGGTTCCTGGCGACCATCTCCGCCCCGAGCGCGGCGACCATCGCGCCGTTGTCGGTGCACAGCTTGGGGCGGGGCACCCGGAGCCGGATGCCGGCCCGCTCGCACCGCTCCTCGGCGAGTGCGCGCAGCCGGGAGTTGGCCGCGACGCCGCCGCCGATCATCAGATGGTCGACGCCCTCGTCCTTGCAGGCGCGCACGGCCTTGCGGGTCAGCACGTCGACGACCGCCTCCTGGAAGGAGGCCGCCACGTCCCGCACCGGGACCTCCTCGCCCGCCGCCCGCTTCGCCTCGATCCAGCGCGCCACGGCCGTCTTCAGCCCGGAGAAGGAGAAGTCGTACGCCGGGTCCTTCGCCCCGCTCAGGCCGCGCGGGAACGCGATGGCCCGCGGGTCGCCCTCCCGGGCGAGCCGGTCGATCACCGGACCGCCGGGGAAACCGAGGTCCAGCACCCGGGCGATCTTGTCGAACGCCTCGCCGGCCGCGTCGTCGATCGTCGCGCCCATCGGCCGGACGTCCGCGGTGATGTCGGGCGCGAGCAGCAGCGACGAGTGACCGCCGGAGACCAGCAGGGCCATCGTCGGCTCGGGCAGCGGGCCGTGCTCCAGCTGGTCGACGCAGATGTGCGAGGCGAGGTGGTTGACCCCGTAGAGCGGCTTGTCCAGGGCGTACGCGTACGCCTTCGCCGCCGAGACGCCGACCAGCAGGGCGCCGGCCAGCCCCGGCCCCGCCGTGACCGCGATGCCGTCGAGGTCGCGGGCGCTGACACCGGCCTCCGCCAGGGCGCGTTCGATGGTGGGGACCATCGCCTCCAGATGGGCGCGCGAGGCGATCTCCGGCACCACGCCACCGAAGCGGGCGTGGGTGTCGACGCTGGAGGCGATGGCGTCGGCGAGCAGGGTGGTGCCGCGGACGATGCCGACGCCGGTCTCGTCGCAGGAGGTCTCGATGCCGAGTACGAGCGGTTCGTCAGCCATCAGTGGTCTCTGTTCCTTGTACGGTCAGTCGCATGACGAGGGCGTCGGTGTTGCCGGGCTGGTAGTAGCCGCGGCGGAAGCCGATGGGCTCGAACCCGAAGCGTTCGTAGAGCTTCTGGGCCCGGGTGTTGTCCACGCGCACTTCGAGCAGGACCTCTTCGCACTCGAAGGCGGTGGCGTGCTGGAGCAGGTCGGTCAGCAGCCGGGCGCCGAGCCCGGTGCCCCACTGGCCGCGCTCCACGGCGATGGTCTGCACGTCGCCGAGGCCGCCCGCCGCGGCGAGCCCCGCGTAGCCGACGACCCGGCCGCCGGCCTCGGCGACCACATAGCGGCGGGTGGCACCGGGGCCGCGGGAGTGGGCGAGCTCGGACCAGAACATCCCCGGCGACCAGGCGTCCTCCGGGAACAGCTCGTGCTCCAGCTCCAGCACCGGTTCCAGATCCCACCAGCGCATCTCGCGCAGCACGGCGGTGCTCACTTGGGTGTGACCACCTTGTAGTTCTTGGGGACCTGCGCGTCGGGGCGGCGCAGGTACAGCGGCTGCGGGGGCAGGAAGTCCGCGCCGGCGCGCAGCCGCTCGGCCGCCAGCCCCGCGAGCGCCCCCGCGCTGACGTGCTCGGGGCCGCGGGCGTCCGGGAACGCGTCCGGGTAGAGGACCGCGCCGGCGCCGACCGCGGGCAGGCCCGCGACCTGCTCGGCGATGTCGTCCGGACGGTCGACCGCGGCGTCGGTCGCACGGGTCCGGGCGTCGTCGTAGCGGGCCCAGTACACCTCCTTGCGGCGCGCGTCGGTGGCCACCACGAACGGGCCGTCGAGGCCGGAGGCCCAGGCGAGGCCGTCCAGCGTGCACACGCCGTGCACGGGGATGCCGAGCGCCGAGGCGAAGGTGGTCGCCGTGACGAGTCCGACGCGCAGTCCCGTGTACGGGCCCGGCCCGACGCCGACGACCAGACCGGTGACGGCGGCGAGCTTCACACCCGCCTCGGCGAGGACGCGGTCGACGGCGGGCAGCAGCAGTTCGCCGTGCCGGCGGGCGTCCACCCGGCTGGACTCGGCGACGACGGACGTGCCGTCGTGGAGCGCGGCGGTGACGGCGGGAGTGGCGGTATCCATGGCGAGCAAGAGCACGCGAACAGCCTACGGCTCCCGGGGCGGGGGCACGGTGCCCGGCGAACGGGACGGCTGCTGCTAACGTCACCACGACCGGGACTACGACCGGAACACGGATGCGAAGGGTGGGCACGGTGGCACGCAGCAGCTCGGGACTCGTGGCCGGGCTCACGGCGGCCGCGCTGGCGGCCGTCGGGTTCCTCGCCTATCAGGCCTCGGCGAACGTCCCCGACAGCCTCGCAGCCCCCCGTCCGACGAGTTCGTCCCCCGCCGTCGGCCCGTCCGGCAGCCCCGAGGCCAGGCCCGCGGACCCGCTCGCCGTCCCCGCGGACTCGGGAACCGGTGTGCGCGTGGTGTACGCGCTCGCCGACCGGCGGGTGTGGCTGGTGGGCGAGCAGGGCGAGCCCCGCACGTTCGCCGTGATGCCGTCGACGGTGGACCCGAAGCCGGGCACCTACGCGGTCACCTCGCGCTCCGGGAAGGTCCCCGGCTCGGACGGCGTGCAGATCGAGCACGTGGTGCGCTTCGCGACCGTCGAGGGCGTCTCGATCGGCTTCAGCGCGGCGATGGACGGCTCGATGGCCAGCCCCGACCCGGCGAAGAAGACCGGCGGTGTCCGGATGAAGCGGGCCGACGGCGACGCGATGTGGAAGTTCGCGGCGATCGGCGCGAAGGTCGTCGTCGTCCCGTAGCGCTCCGGGGCGGGGGTCCTCAGCACTCCGGGGCGGGGGTCCTCGCGGCCTCGTACCGTCCCTGGCCCCCGGGCCCACCGCGTGTCCCGCCCCACGGCACCCGCACGGCGCCGGGCGCAGGCGCCGGAAGCGCTGCCCGAGGGCTGTCTACGCCGCGTCCTGCCGGGGTGTCCCGCCCCCGTGGCGCCTGCCCTCGCGGGGCACGGCGCGCGGCGGGGTCGACACGGCGCTCGCCGCGGCGCACGACGCCAGCAGGTCGCGCATCGACAGCGCGGCGGGGAACGACGGGGCGGCGGGCGCCGACCGGGCGGTCTCCGCGGGCGGGGCGTCGCCCGCGGGCACGGCCTCCGCGGGCACGGCGGAGGGGGACGGCCGATGGGGCCGTGCGGACTGTGCTGCGCGCTCGGATGCCGGCATCAACGCCTCCTGGAACTCCGGGGGCCGCCATGGTTAGGTGAACCTAACCAGCTCTCCGGTCCATGTCATCACGCGTGAGGCGGCCCGCGCAACATTTTCCCGACGTCTTGTCGGAACATACGGCGCGGCGATCCGGAGCACGCCGGCGCGCGCCCCGGAGCGGGCTCCCCGGATCAGACCGTCGCCGACTCCAGGTCCACGTCGGACCACCGCGCCCCGTGGCCCCGGAGCGTCACCTCCCGGTGGTCGTCGTCCGTGTCCCCCGTCACCCGGTGGATGAGCACGTGCAGGCGGTCGTCGGAGAGGTCCTCCACCTTGCCGTCGCCCCACTCCACCACCACCACCGACTCCGGCAGGGACACGTCGAGGTCGAGGTCCTCCATCTCGTCGAGGCCGCCGCCGAGCCGGTACGCGTCGACGTGGACCAGCGCCGGGCCGCCCGTCAGGGACGGGTGGACCCGGGCGATCACGAACGTCGGGGAGGTGACGGCGCCCCGCACCCCCAGCCCCTCGCCCAGCCCGCGCGTCAGGGTCGTCTTGCCCGCGCCCAGCTCGCCGGTGAGCATCACGAGGTCCCCGGGGCGCAGCAGCCCGGCGACGGAGCGGCCCAGGTCCCGCATCCGCTCCGGGGAGTCGACGGACAGACGGGCGGAGCGGACGGCCGGGTCAGCTTCCGGGCTGTGCAGTGCTTCCATACGTGCCAACGTTAGCCGCTGCCGGTACGGCCCCGGCCCGCACGAGCAGGTCCGCGAGACGGTCGGTCACGGCCTCCGGATGCTCCAGCATCACCAGGTGGCCGCCGTCCGGGACGATGACCAGCTCGGCCTCCGGCAGCAGGTCGGCGATGGCCTCGCTGTGCGAGGTCGGCGTCACCAGGTCCTTGTCGCCCGCGAGGACGAGGACGGGGAGACCGGCGAAGACCGGGAGCGCGGCGGACTTGTCGTGTTCCGTGAACGCCGGGTAGAACTCGGCGACCACGTCGATCGGCGTCGACTCGATCAGCCGCTCCGCGAACCGCGCGACGGCCGGGTCCACGTCCTTCGAGGAGAACGAGTACCGCTTGATCAGCCCGGCGAACAGGTCCGCCGTCGCCCGGCGCCCCCGCTCCACCAGTTCCGCCTGGGAGCCGAGCGCCCGCAGCACCCCGGGCAGCACCCGGCGCACCACGTTGACGCCGGCCACCGGGAGCCCGTAGTTGACCTCGCCCAGACGCCCGGCGGAGGTGCCGACGAAGGCGGCGGCGACCACCCGTTCGCGCACCAGCCCGGGGTGGAGCGCGCCGAGCGCCATCATCGTCATGCCGCCCATGGAGTGGCCGACGAGCACCAGCGGGCCCTCGGGCGCCGCCGCGTCGATCACCGCCTTCAGGTCCCGGCCGAGCTGGTCGATGGTGACCGGCACCCCGTCGGGTCCCGACTGGGCGGCGCCCCGCGCCGAGCGGCCGTGGCTGCGCTGGTCCCAGAAGACGGTGCGCACCAGGCCGCGCAGCGCCGCCCGCTGGAAGTGCCAGGAGTCCTGGCCGAGGCAGTAGCCGTGGCTGAACACCACCGTGACCGGAGCGGGGGCCTTGCGGCCGAACAGCCGCCGCCGGCGCGGAGCCGCGACCTGGGGGTCCACCTCCTCGACCTCGTAGTGCAGCCGGGTGCCGTCGTCGGCGACGGCCGTGCCGGGCGTACCGCGCAGCGAGCCGTACGGGCCCGTGGCGTCGAGCGCGAGCCGGGCCTTCTTGCGCATGCCCCGGCCCACCGTGAGCCGCTCCAGCGCCACGCCGGCGGCCGCGCCGGCGGCGATGACGCCTATGGCCGTGCCCGCGACGCCTCCCGCCCGCCGCCAGGCTCCCGTCGCGGCCGCGGCGGCCGCGACGGCGTCCCCCGTGCTGGTCTCGCTCACCGTGCCCCTCCTACTCGTCGACGGCTGCCGGCCGCTGGCGCGCCGGGTCGTGGGGCTCCTCGTGGAGATGGACGCGCGGCACCCGCGACCCGATCCGCGTGACGATCTCGTAGGCGATCGTCCCGGCCGCCTGCGCCCAGTCCTCCGCGGTCGGCTCGCCCCGGTCGCCCGGGCCGAAGAGGAGCGCCTCGGACCCCTCGTCCACCGTCTGCCCGCCGAGATCGACGACGAACTGGTCCATCGCCACCCGGCCGGCGACCCGGCGCCGGACGCCGCCGACGAGCACCGGGCCGCGGCCGGACGCGTGCCGGGGGACGCCGTCGGCGTAGCCGAGCGGGACCAGGCCGAGCGTGGTCTCCGCGTCGGTGACGTAGTGGTGTCCGTAGCTGACGCCGTGACCGGCGGGCACGTGCTTGACCAGGGCGACGGAGGCGGCGAGCGTCATCACCGGGCGCAGCCCGAGCTCGGCGGAGGTGCCCAGCTCGGGGGCGGGCGACACCCCGTACATCGCGATGCCGGTGCGGACGAGGTCGAAGTGGGACTCCGGGAGGGTCAGCGTGGCCGGGGAGTTGGCGATGTGCCGCACCTCCGGCTCGACGCCTGCCTTCTCCGCGTGGTCGACCATGTCCCGGAAGAGGTCCAGCTGGCGGACGATCGAGGGGTGTCCCGGTTCGTCGGCGCAGGCGAAGTGGGACCACAGGCCGGTGACGTCGGCCAGGCCCTCGTCCTCGGCCGCGCGGGCGGCGGCCACCAGGGCGGGCCAGTCGGCGGGCTGGCAGCCGTTGCGGCCGAGCCCCGTGTCGGCCTTGAGCTGGATCCGGGCGGGGCGGCCCGCCGCGCGGGCCGCCGCGGTGACCTCCCGCAGCGCCCACATGCCGCTCACCGCCATGTCGAGGCCGGCCTCGATGCCCTCGCGCCACGGGTCGCCCGGGGTCCAGAGCCAGCACATGATCCGGCCGCCGACACCGGCCGCGCGCAGCGCGAGCGCCTCCTGCGGCGTCGCCGTGCCGAGCCACCCGGCGCCGGCGTCGAGTGCCGCCCGGGCGCAGGGCACCATGCCGTGGCCGTACGCGTCCGACTTGACCACGGCCATCAGGGCGGAGTGCGGCGCGCGCGCCCGCAGCGCACGGACGTTGGCGCGCAGCGCGCCGAGATCGATCTCGGCCCGGGCGCGTGGCGGTGCGGAGTGCGGCGGCGGTGTCTGGCTCATCGCGGCAAGTCTCTCAGAAGCCGTGGTCCGCGCCCCGCCGCACCGGTTCCGGGCAGCCGGTGCGGTCCGTCACAGAGCGCCGCGGCCGCCGCACGGCGCGGCCTTCGCGGCGACCCGCGGGACGGACCGGCCGCGGGTCCCCGACCCGCTCAGGCACGGCTGCCCCCGACGCCGGCGCCCTCCCCCGGCTCCCGCACGCCGTGCCATGCCTCCGGGAGTGTCGCGGCCACGTCGTGGGCGGTCAGCGGCGTGCCGCGGGCGGCGGCCAGCCGGGCCGCCAGACCGTGCAGGTACGCGGCGGCCGACGCCGCGTCCCGGGCGTCCAGGCCCGCGGCCAGCAGCGATCCGGCCAGTCCGGAGAGCACGTCGCCGCTGCCTGCGGTCGCCAGCCACGGGGTGCCCATCGGATCGGCCCGGACCGCTCCGCCGCCGGGGTCCGCGACCAGCGTCGTCGAGCCCTTGAGCAGGACCGTCGCCCCGTACCGCGCCGCCAGCTCCCGCACCGACGCGAGACGGGCGGCCTCCACCTCCTCGCGTGCCACGCCGAGCAGCGCGGCGGCCTCCCCCGCGTGCGGGGTCAGCAGCGTGGGCGCGGTCCTGCCCCGCAGGTCCGCGGCGTCCAGCAGGCGCAGACCGTCCGCGTCGACCAGGACGGGGACGTCGGCGGCGAGCACCTCGCGCACCGCGTCCCCCCGGTCGCCGATGCCGGGGCCGACGACCCACGACTGGACCCGGCCGGCCGTCCCCGGCTGCCCGGTGCCGACCAGGCACTCCGGGAAGCGGGCGATCACCGCGTCCGCGGCGGGGCCCACGTACCGGACGGCCCCGGCGCCGCCGCGCAGCGCACCCGCCACGGCCAGCACGGCCGCCCCCGGGTAGCGCGCGGAGCCGGCCGCGACGCCGACCACGCCCCGCCGGTACTTGTCGCTCCCCGCCCCGGGGAGCGGCAGCATCCGGGCGACGTCGGCGTGCTGGAGCGCCTCCAGACGGGGGACGGACGGCAGTTCGCCGCCGAGGCCGATGTCGACGAGCCGGACGGCGCCGGCGTGCCCGCGCGCCGGATCGACCAGCAGCCCCGGCTTGTACGTGCCGAAGGTGACGGTCAGGTCCGCCCGCAGCGCCTCGCCACGGACCTCCCCGGTGTCCGCCTCGACCCCGCTCGGCAGGTCGACGGCGACGACGACGGCGTCCGACCCGCGGGCGGCGCGGGCCACGGGCACGGCGTCCGGGCGCAGGCCGCCGCGCCCGCCGATGCCGGTGATGCCGTCGAGCACCAGATCGGCGGCGGCCAGCGGCTCGAAGGGGTCGTCGGCGATCCGGCCGCCCGCCGCCAGCAGGGCCGCGAGACCCGCCTCGTGGGTCCGTTCGGGGGCGAGCAGCACGGCGGCGACCCCGGCTCCGCGCCGGGCGAGCCGTGCGCCCGCCCAAAGGGTGTCGCCGCCGTTGGCGCCGCTGCCGACGAGCAGCACGACCCGGGCCCCGTAGACCCGGCCGAGCAGGCCGGCGCAGGCGGCTGCCAGCCCGGCGGCGGCCCGCTGCATGAGGACGCCGTCCGGCAGCCGTGCCATCAGCCGCTCCTCGGCGTGCCGGACTTCTTCGACGCTGTACGCACTCCGCATGCCCCGAGTCTGCCCCAGCCCCGGCCGCAGGCGCGGCGTCCGCCGCGGCCGCGTCGGCTCCCGGACCGCGGTGCGCGCTACCCCTCGGCGATCACCACGGCGGAGGCCACGCCGGCGTCGTGACTGAGCGACACGTGCCAGGTGCGGACGCCCAGTTCGGCGGCGCGGGCCAGGACCGTGCCGCGGACCCGGAGCCGGGGGCGGCCCGACTCCTCGACGTACACCTCCGCGTCCGTCCACAGCAGGCCGCCGGGCGCGCCGAGCGCCTTGGCCAGCGCCTCCTTCGCGGCGAACCGGGCGGCGAGGGAGGCGTAGCCGCGGCGTTCCCCGCTCGGCAGCAGCAGTTCGTGCTCGACGAAGAGCCGCCGGGCCATCGCCGGTGTGCGTTTCAGCGACTCGGCGAACCGGTCGATCTCCGCGACGTCGATCCCCACCCCGATGATCATCAGGCCTTCTCCCCCGCCCTTCCGCGGCGCGTCCCCGCGCTCACTCCACCGTCACCGACTTCGCCAGGTTCCGGGGCTGGTCGACCTCGTTGCCGCGGGCCGTCGCCAGCTCGCAGGCGAACACCTGCAGCGGCACGGTGGCCACCATGGGCTGGAGCAGCGTCGGCGTCGCCGGGATCCGGACCAGGTGGTCGGCGTACGGCACCACGGCCTCGTCGCCCTCCTCCGCGATCACGATGGTCCGGGCGCCGCGGGCACGGATCTCCTGGATGTTGGAGACGATCTTGTCGTGGAGCACGGACCGGCCGCGCGGCGACGGCACGACGACCACCACCGGCAGGTCCTCCTCGATCAGCGCGATCGGACCGTGCTTGAGCTCGCCCGCCGCGAAGCCCTCCGCGTGCATGTACGCGAGTTCCTTCAGCTTGAGCGCCCCCTCCAGCGCGACGGGGTGGCCGACGTGGCGGCCCAGGAACAGGACGGTGTTCTTGTGGGCCAGCGACCGGGCCAGCTCGCGCACCGGTTCCATGGTCTCCAGCACCCGCTCGACCGCGCCGGAGATCTGCGCCAGGTCGCGGATGACGGCCCGGATCTCGTCGCCCCACTGGGTGCCGCGCACCTGCCCCAGGTAGAGGGCGACCAGGTAGCAGGCGACGACCTGGGTCAGGAACGCCTTCGTCGAGGCCACGGCCACCTCGGGACCGGCGTGGGTGTACAGCACCGCGTCCGACTCGCGGGGGATGGTCGAGCCGTTGGTGTTGCAGATCGCCAGGACCCGGGCGCCCTGCTCGCGCGCGTGCCGCAGCGCCATCAGGGTGTCCATGGTCTCGCCGGACTGCGAGATCGCCACGACGAGGGTGCGCTGGTCGAGGATCGGGTCCCGGTAGCGGAACTCGCTCGCCAGCTCCACCTCGCACGGGATGCGGGTCCAGTGCTCGATCGCGTACTTGGCGATGAGCCCGGCGTGGAAGGCGGTGCCGCAGGCGACGACGACGATCTTGTCCGCCTCGCGCAGCACGTGCGCCGGGATGCGGATCTCGTCGAGGCTCAGCGAACCGGAGGCGTCGATGCGGCCCAGCAGGGTGTCCGAGACGGCCTTCGGCTGCTCGGCGATCTCCTTGAGCATGAAGTAGTCGTAGCCGCCCTTCTCGGCGGCCGAGGCGTCCCAGTCCACGTGGTACTCCCGGACCTCCGCGGGCTCCCCGTCGAAGCCGGTCACGGTCACGCCGTCCCGCCGGAGCTCCACGACCTGGTCCTGGCCCAGCTCGATCGCGGACCGGGTGTGGGCGATGAAGGCGGCGACGTCCGACGCGAGGAACGCCTCGCCCTCCCCCACGCCCACCACGAGCGGGGAGTTGCGCCGCGCGCCGATGACCACGCCGGGCTCGTCGGCGTGCACGGCGACCAGGGTGAAGGCCCCCTCCAGCCGCCGGCACACCAGGCGCATCGACTCGGCGAGGTCGCCCGCGGACGAGAAGGCCTCCGCCAGCAGATGGGCGACCACCTCGGTGTCCGTCTCGGAGGCCAGGCCGTGCCCGCGCCCGGCGAGTTCGGCCCGGAGCTCCGCGAAGTTCTCGATGATCCCGTTGTGGACGACGGCGACCCGTCCCGCGTTGTCGAGATGCGGATGGGCGTTGGCGTCGGTGGGTCCGCCGTGGGTGGCCCACCGGGTGTGACCGACGCCGGTGGAGCCGGCCGGCAGCGGCCGTTCCGTGAGCTCCTTCTCCAGGTTGACGAGCTTGCCCGCCTTCTTCGCCGCGGCCAGTCCTCCGTCGGCGAGGACCGCCACCCCCGCCGAGTCGTATCCGCGGTACTCGAGCCGCTTCAGACCGGCGACGACCACATCCAGCGCCGACTGACCGCCGACGTACCCCACGATTCCGCACATGTCGGCAGCCTACGGCGCGGGGACCGCCCCGGCACCGAGGCGGACCGGCCCGGGTCGCGGTTCAGGCCTTGGCGCGGTAGGCGCGCATCGCCAGCGGGCAGAAGACCGCCGCGATGCCCACGGCCCACACCAGCGACCACAGCACCGGCTCCGCCACCGGGCCGCCGACCAGCAGGCCCCGGTAGGCGTCGGACAGATGGGTGACCGGGTTGACGTCGCTCCACGCCTGGAGCCAGCCCGGCATCGTGTCCACGATGACGAAGGCGCTGCTGGTGAAGGTGATCGGGAAGATCAGCGTGAACGCGAACGCCTGCACCTTCTCCGCGTCCCCGGCGAGCATCCCGATGAGCACCGCGCTCCAGGAGACGGCCGCCGCGAAGACGATCAGCAGGACGGCGCCGAGCAGGAACCCGCCGGCGCCGCCGGTGATCCGGAACCCCATCAGCACACCGATGCCGATCATCAGCAGCATCGCCCACACGTGCTTGGCGAGGTCCGCGGTGATCCTGCCGATGAGCGGTGCGGAACGGGCGATGGGCAGGCTGCGCAGCCGGTCGAAGACGCCCTTCGTCAGGTCCGTGTTGAGCGCCATCGCGGTGTACACGGTCATGAAGAGGGTGTTCTGGACGATGATCCCCGGCAGCGCGTACTCCAGGTAGGCGTCGGTCGATCCGGCCATCTGGCCGCCCAGCACGTAGGTGAAGAGGAAGACGAACATGATCGGCGTGACGCTGTAGTCCACCAGCTCCAGCGGGTTGTGCTTCACCGCCACCAGACTGCGCCACGCCATCGTCAGGGTCTGCCCGGCCCACGCCAGCGGCCGCACCCGGCCGGACGCCGTCAGCGGGGCGGTGGCCGTCATGCCGGTCATCGCGAACCCACCGCCTCGGCCGGGGCGGCCGCGGTGGCGGCGTCCGTGCCGTCCCCGTCGCCGCCCTCCGCGCCCTCGTCGCCGCCCTCCGCGCCTTCGCCGCCGGGCTCCGCCCGGTGGCCGGTCAGCGCGAGGAAGACCTCGTCGAGGGAGGAGCGCCGCAGCGCCAGCTCGCCGACGGCGATGCCCTCGCGGTCGAGGCGGCGGACCACCGCGGGCATCAGCTCCGGGCCGTTCACCGGGGCGGTGACCGCGTCGCCCTCGATGCGGGTGCCCGGCCCGGCCGCCCGGGCGACCAGATCGTGCGCGGCGGCGAGGTCGCCGGGGGCGAGCGGGCGGACCTCCAGGACCTGGCCGCCCACCTCGTTCTTCAGCTGGTCGGGGGTGCCCTGGGCGATCACCCGGCCCTTGTCGACGACCACGATGTCGTCGGCGAGCACATCGGCCTCGTTCAGGTACTGGGTGGTGAGCAGCGCCGTGGTGCCCTCGGCCACCAGTGCGCGCAGCATGTCCCACAGCTCGCCGCGGCTGTGCGGGTCGAGCCCGGTCGTGGGCTCGTCGAGGAAGAGGATGCTGGGCCGGCCGACCAGGCTCGCCGCGAGGTCGAGACGCCGCCGCATGCCGCCGGAGAAGGTCTTCGCCGCCCGTCCGGCCGCGTCCGAGAGCCCGAACCGGTCCAGCAGCTCCCGGGCGCGGGCGCGGGCGTCCGGCCGGGACATG
The DNA here is from genome assembly GCF_014489615.1 of Streptomyces genisteinicus. GTDB lineage: Bacteria > Actinomycetota > Actinomycetes > Streptomycetales > Streptomycetaceae > Streptomyces > Streptomyces genisteinicus. Next base: position 4,330,756 of record NZ_CP060825.1, on the reverse strand, counting down.
CCCAGCAGGCGCCCGATGAGCAGGAGGTTCTCGGTACCGGTGAGGTTCTCGTCGACGGCCGCGTACTGGCCGGTCAGGCCGATGAGGGAGCGCACGGCACCCGCCTCGGCGACCACGTCGTGCCCCGCCACCTCGGCACGGCCGCCGTCCGGCGGCAGCAGGGTGGCGAAGATCCGCACCGCGGTCGTCTTCCCCGCCCCGTTCGGACCGAGCAGGCCCAGCACCGAACCGGTGCGGGCCGCCAGATCCACCCCCGCCAGGGCTTCGGTGTCCTTGAACCGCTTGACCAGGCCCTCCGCCTGGATCGCGTACGTCATGGGATTCCCCTCGTGACCTCGCGCTGTCGCGGACGTCGCGGGTCGGCGCCCACCTCTCCCACAACTGTGACGCACACCACTGACATTCCGCCGAATGGGGCCGGTAACCCCCCGAGGGCGCCTCCCGGTCCGGGCCAGGGACCCCGGAGGGCGCCTCCAGGCGTGATCCAGCCCACCCCCCACATCCGGGGCCCAGCCCCGACAATGGGCCGTGTGATCTCTTCGCCGCCACGAAGCACCCACCGCCGGGCAGAGCCGCCGTCGACGCCGTACGTCGACCTCACCCGCGCCGAGTGGAGCGCACTGCGCGAGAAGACACCGCTGCCGCTGACCGCCGAGGAGGTCGAGCGCCTGCGGGGTCTGGGCGACGTCATCGACCTCGACGAGGTGCGCGACGTCTACCTGCCGCTCTCACGGCTGCTGAACCTGTACGTGCAGGCCACCGCCGAGCTGCGGGGCGCGCTGAACACCTTCCTCGGCGACGCGGGCAACGGCCACGGCGCCCAGCGGGGGACACCCTTCGTCATAGGGGTCGCGGGCTCGGTGGCCGTCGGCAAGTCCACCGTCGCCCGGCTGCTCCAGGCGCTGCTCGCCCGCTGGCCGGAGCACCCCCGCGTCGAGCTGGTCACCACCGACGGGTTCCTGCTGCCGATGAAGGAGCTCCGGGAACGCGGCCTCATGTCGCGCAAGGGGTTCCCGGAGTCGTACGACCGCCGGGCGCTCACCCGTTTCGTCGCGGACATCAAGGCGGGGAAGGACGAGGTCACCGCCCCCGTCTACTCCCACCTGATCTACGACATCGTCCCCGACGAGCGGCTGACCGTGCGCCGGCCGGACATCCTGATCGTCGAGGGGCTCAACGTCCTGCAGCCCGCGCTGCCCGGCAAGGACGGCCGCACCCGGGTGGGACTCGCCGACTACTTCGACTTCAGCGTGTACGTCGACGCGCGGCCCGAGGACATCGAGACCTGGTACCTGAACCGTTTCCGCAAGCTGCGCGAGACCGCGTTCCAGAACCCGTTCTCCTACTTCCGCAAGTACACCCAGGTCTCCGAGGAGGAGGCACTGGACTACGCGCGGACGATGTGGCGCACCATCAACAAGCCCAATCTGCTGGAGAACGTGGCCCCGACCCGGGGACGCGCCACACTGGTGCTGCGCAAAGGGCCGGACCACAAGGTCCAGCGGCTGTCCCTGCGGAAACTCTGAGGAGCCTCGTGTGCTGCACCTGCGCCTGATCGTCCCGGCCGACCGGACGGCGGAGGTGACGGGCCTGCTGGAGCGGACGGTCGGCACCGCCCACCTGGTGGTGCTGGAAGGGGCGGCCCGCGATCCGCACGGCGACGTGGTGCTGTGCGACGTGGCTCGGGAGGCGGCCGACGAGGTCCTGGAGGAACTGCGGGGCCTCGGCATCGACCGCGACGGTTCGGTGGCCGCCGACGAGATCGGCCTGTCGCTGTCCGCACGCGCCGACCGCGCGGAGAAGGACGCGCCGGGCGAGGCCGCGGACGCGGTGCTCTGGGAGCAGCTCTCGGACGCCACCCACGAGGAGTCGACGCTCAGCGTCACCTACGTGGCGTTCCTGACGATCGCCACGATGCTCGCGGCCTGCGGTGTCGTCCTGGACAACGCCGTCCTGATCGTCGGCGCGATGGCGGTCGGTCCGGAGTTCGGCCCGCTGGCGGGCATCTGCACGGCGCTGGTGCGGCGCACACCGCGGCTCGCCTGGCGGTCGGTGATCGCGCTGATCACCGGCTTCGCAGCGGCGATGCTCGCGACCGTGGGCTTCAGCATCCTGATGGACGCGATGGACCTGTTCAGCGACGAGCAGCTGCGGGGCGAGCGGCCCAACACCCGCTTCATCTACGACCCCGACGCCTTCTCGCTCATCGTCTCCGTGCTGGCGGGCGCCGCGGGCATGCTCTCGCTGACATCCGCCAAGTCGGGCGCCCTGGTCGGTGTCGCCATCTCGGTGACGACCGTCCCCGCGGCGGCCAACGCCGCCGTCGCCTTCAGCTACCGCGAGTACGCCCAGGCGTGGGGCTCGACGGAGCAGCTGCTGCTGAACCTCGCGGGCATCGTGCTCGCCGGCACCGCGACCCTGCTGGTGCAGAAGGTGCTCTGGCGGTGGGGCAGGCGCCGGGCCGAGCGGACGGAGCGGGCGGAGCGCACCGGCTGAACCGCCTCCCTCACGCGACGGCGCCCCCGGACCGTGGTCCGGGGGCGCCGTCGCGGATACGGGAGGATCAGCCGAGCGCCGACTTCACGACGTCGGCCAGCCGGCTCGCGACGCTCTTCGCCTGCTCCAGGTCGGGCGCCTCCACCATCACCCGCACCAGGGGCTCGGTGCCGGAGGAGCGCAGCAGCACCCGGCCGGTGGCGCCGAGCTCGCGCTCGGCCTCGGCCACCGCCTGGGAGAGCTCGGCGGAGGTCGTCACCCGGGACTTGTCGACGTCGCGCACGTTGACGAGCACCTGCGGCAGCCGCTCCATCACACCGGCGAGGTCCGCGAGGGAGCGGCCGGTCGCGGCGATCCGCGCGGCGAGCATCAGACCGGTCAGCGTGCCGTCCCCGGTGGTGGCGTGGTCGAGGACGATGACGTGGCCGGACTGCTCGCCGCCGAGCGCGTAGCCCTGCTCCTTCATCGCCTCCAGCACATAGCGGTCGCCGACCGCGGTCCGCACCAGGTCGACGCCCTCGCGCTCCATCGCCAGCTTGAAGCCGAGGTTCGACATGACCGTGGCCACCACGGTGTTGCCGCGCAGGGTGCCCGCCTCGCGCATCGCGAGCGCGAGCACGGCGAGGATCTGGTCGCCGTCGACCTCACGGCCCGCCGCGTCCACGGCGAGGCAGCGGTCCGCGTCGCCGTCGTGCGCGATGCCGAGGTCGGCCCCGTGCTCGACGACGGCGGCCTTCAGCAGGTCGAGGTGGGTCGATCCGCAGCCGTCGTTGATGTTGAGGCCGTCCGGCTCGGCGCCGATCGTCACGACCTCGGCACCGGCGCGGGCGAACGCCTCGGGCGACACCCGGGACGCGGCGCCGTGCGCCTCGTCCAGCACGATCCGCAGCCCGTCGAGACGGTTCGGGAGGACGGCGACGAGGTGGGCGACGTACTTGTCGAAGCCCTCGTCGTACTCCTTGACCCGGCCGACGCCGGCGCCGGTCGGACGGTCCCACGGCTCACCGGTGCGGTGCTGCTCGTAGACCTGCTCGATGCGGTCCTCCAGCTCGTCGGCGAGCTTGTGACCGCCGCGGGCGAAGAACTTGATGCCGTTGTCCGGCATGGCGTTGTGGCTGGCGGAGAGCATCACGCCGAGGTCGGCGCCGAGGGCACCGGTGAGATACGCCACCGCGGGGGTGGGCAGCACACCGACGCGCAGCACGTCGACTCCGGCGCTCGCCAGGCCGGCCACCACGGCCGCTTCCAGGAACTCTCCGGACGCACGGGGGTCACGGCCCACCACAGCGGTCGGGCGATGGCCGGCGAAGGTGCCCGCCTCGGCCAGCACGTGCGCCGCGGCGACCGACAGCCCGAGCGCGAGCTCGGCCGTGAGGTCGGCGTTCGCCACTCCGCGTACGCCGTCCGTTCCGAAGAGTCGTCCCACTGGTGTTCCTCCGAGAAGCTGATTGCTCGAACTCTTGCACGCCCGAGATCGTCGGGAGTCGATAAACGAACGCCCCGGCAGCAACGAGTGCCGCCGGGGCGAACGGAAAGCCGTACAGAAGCCGTGTCGGCTCGTACAGCCGGCGCGATTTAGCGCTTGCTGTACTGCGGGGCCTTACGGGCCTTCTTGAGACCGGCCTTCTTGCGCTCGACCGCACGGTCGTCGCGGGAGAGGAAGCCGGCCTTCTTCAGCGGGCCGCGGTTGTTGTCCACGTCCGCCTCGTTCAGGGCGCGGGCCACACCGAGGCGCAGGGCGCCGGCCTGGCCGGAGACGCCGCCACCCGAGATACGGGCGACAACGTCGTAGCGGTCGTCGAGCTCGAGCACCTTGAAGGGCTCGTTGACTTCCTGCTGGTGCACCTTGTTGGGGAAGTAGTCCTCAAGGGTGCGGCCGTTGATCTTCCACTTGCCGGAGCCCGGAACGATCCGGACACGGGCGATGGCGTTCTTGCGACGGCCCAGGCCGGCGGCCGGCTGCGGGTCGCCGAAGCGGGAAGCCATGGACTCGGAGGTGTACTCGCCCTCGACCGGAACCTCGGTCTCGGTGGTGTACTGCTCGACGTCAACCTCTTCGAGCGGGGTCTCGGCGGTGGTCTCAGCCACGATTCTCCTCAGATTCTTTTCGTCTTAGGGGGTGGCCGGACTTACTGCGCGACCTGGGTGATCTCGAACGGAACAGGCTGCTGCGCAGCGTGCGGGTGGTTCTCGCCCGCGTAGACCTTCAGCTTCGAGAGCATCTGACGGCCCAGGGTGTTCTTCGGGAGCATGCCCTTGACGGCCTTCTCGACGGCCTTCTCGGGGCTCTTCTCCAGCAGCTCGTCGTAGCGGACGGAGCGCAGACCACCCGGGTAGCCGGAGTGGCGGTACGCCATCTTCTGGGTCCGCTTGTTGCCGGACAGGTGCACCTTGTCCGCGTTGACGATGATGACGAAGTCACCAGCGTCGACGTGCGGCGCGTAGATCGGCTTGTGCTTGCCCCGGAGAAGGGTAGCGGCGGTGGTCGCCAGACGGCCCAGGACGATGTCCTGCGCGTCGATGATGTGCCACTGGCGCGTCACATCGCCGGGCTTGGGGCTGTACGTACGCACGGTCGTAGCCTTCGCTTCTTCAGTGATGGGGATCCCCCGCGGCCGGTGAAGGCACGGAGGACGGGGTCCTGACAAGGCCACCCGGACGATCACGACAGCCTTGGCGGCGCTACGGGGACGCAACCCGAGTGCCAGCCGCTGGTCATCGGCCCGGTGGACCGGCGTAAGGGCCCCTCACGTGAGATAGAGCAAGCCAATACGCATAACGAACCAGAAGAATACCGTCGCCCCCCGTACGGGTCAAAATCCCGTGCCGGGCCGGCGCTCTCCGGCCCGTGCCGCGACCTCCCCCGGCGGGCCGCCCCGGACCCGCGGACCGCCCGGCCCCGGGCCCCTCAGCGCGCCCGCTCGACGCGGCGCTCGTCCCAGACGGGCTCCGGGGTCTCGCGCACCTTCCCGTCCGAGCCGAAGACCAGGAACCGGTCGAAGGACTTGGCGAACCACCGGTCGTGGGTGACCGCGAGCACCGTGCCCTCGTACGCCTCCAGGCCCGCCTGGAGCGCCTCGGCCGACTCCAGGTCCAGGTTGTCCGTCGGCTCGTCGAGCAGCAGCGCCGTCGTGCCCGCGAGCTCCAGCAGCAGGATCTGGAACCGCGCCTGCTGCCCGCCGGAGAGCTTCTCGAAGGCCTGGTCGCCCTGGCGCTCCAGCTCGTACCGGCGCAGCACCGACATCGCCCCGCCCCGGTCCTTGGCGTGCTCCGTCCACAGGATGTCGACGAGGGTGCGGCCCATCAGCTCGGGATGGGCGTGGGTCTGCGCGAAGTGGCCCGGCACCACCCGGGCGCCCAGCTTCCACGCCCCGGTGTGCGCCACCGCGTCCCCCGCCAGCAGCCGCAGGAAGTGGGACTTGCCCGAGCCGTTGGACCCGAGGACGGCCACCCGCTCGCCGTAGAAGACCTCCAGCGAGAACGGCTTCATCAGGCCGGTGAGCTCCAGGTCCGTGCAGGTCAGCGCCCGCACCCCGGTCCGTCCGCCGCGCAGCCGCATCCGGATCTCCTGCTCGCGCGGCGGCTCCGGCGGCGGTCCGGCCTCCTCGAACTTCCGGAAGCGGGTCTGCATCGCCCGGTAGCGGGACGCCATGTCCGGGCTGATGGCCGCCTGCTGCCGCAGCCGGTGCACCAGCGCCTTCAGCCGGGCGTGCTCCTCGTCCCAGCGCCGCTTCAGCTCCTCGAAGCGGGCGAAGCGCTCCTTGCGCGCCGCGGGGAAGGTGGCGAAGCCGCCGCCGTGGATCCAGACGTCGGACCCGGCGGGCCCCGGCTCCACCGCCACGATCCGCTCGGCGGCCCGCGAGAGCAGCTCCCGGTCGTGGGAGACGAACAGGACCGTCTTGCGGGTCTCCGCGAGGCGCTCCTCCAGCCACCGCTTGCCCGGCACGTCCAGATAGTTGTCCGGTTCGTCCAGCAGCAGCACCTCGTCGGGGCCGCGCAGCAGCGCCTCCAGCACCAGGCGCTTCTGCTCGCCGCCGGAGAGCGTGCGGACCTGACGCCACTGCGCCTTCTCGTACGGGACGCCCAGCGCGGCCGTGGTGCACATGTCCCAGACGGTCTCCGCCTCGTAGCCGCGCGCCTCCGCCCAGTCGCTCAGCGCCTGGGCGTACCGCATCTGCGCGGCCTCGTCGTCCACGGTCATGATCGCGTGCTCGGCCTTGTCCACCGCGGCGGCGGCCTCCCGGATACGCGGCTGGGAGACCGACACCAGCAGGTCCCGCACCGTGCGCTCGTCGCGCACCGAGCCGACGAACTGGGGCATCACCCCGAGGCCGCCGCTGACCGTGACCGAGCCGCCGTGCGGCTGGATCTCGCCGGCGACGATCCGCAGCAGCGTCGTCTTGCCCGCGCCGTTCGCGCCCACCAGCGCGGCGACCGCGCCCTCGCCCACGCGGAACGACGCGTCACCGAGGAGCACCCTCCCGTCCGGCAGGTAGTACTCCAGGTGTGCCGCTTCCACATGTCCCATGGGGCGATTGTCACCGCAGGGACCGCCCTCACCCAACCGGTTTAGGATGCGCGGCATGAGCTTTGGGCAGGGGGGACCTCAGTGGGGGTCCGGCGGACAGGACCAGGACCCGTACCACCAGGGCCAGTACGGGGGCGGGCAGGGGGGGTTCGGCCAGGGCTCCTACGGCGGTGACCGGTACGGCTCGGACCCGGGCACCCCGGACTGGGCGGCGCTCGCGGACGCGTCGGCCGCCCGCACCCGGCGCAGGCGCTGGCTGATGATCGGCGGCGGCGCCCTCGCGACCGCGCTGATCGCGGGCGCCGTGGCGACGGCGATCGTCACCTCCGGCAAGGACGGCGGGCGGACCGCCTCCGACGGCAACGGCACCCTGCCCACCGCGCCCACGCTGCCGCAGGAGGACACCGCGCAGCCGCAGCCGTCGTTCTCCTCGGTCGCGCCGCTGCCCCCGCCGAACCCCAAGGACTTCATCTCCGACCGCAAGAAGGACACGGCACCGCTCAGTGCCGACACCCTCTTCCCGGGCACGAAGCTCACGATGGGCAACGGGGCCCGTGTCTACACCAAGGGCCTCACCGCGCGGACCGGCAACTGCGCCGCGGCCACCACGCCGACGCTCGGCGGGGTGCTGGAGCGCAACGCCTGCGAGCAGGTCTTCCGCGCCACCTACGTCAAGGACGGCATCGCGGTCACCGTCGGCGTCGCGACCTTCGAGAACGAGGCCACCGCCAAGAAGGCCGTCCGGGAGGCGAAGGGCGGCGTGGCCCCGCTGCCGGGCGCCGGGGTCCCCACCTTCTGCAAGGGCGGGCCCGTCTGCCGCAACACCTACAACTCCTACGGCCGCTACGCCTACTTCACGATCACCGGGTACACCACGGCCAAGTCGGTGACCACGAAGGACACCAAGGCCTACCAGAGCGGCGACGACATCGGGGAGTTCGCCTTCCGCCAGATCGTGCGCCGCGGCACGGACCAGGCGAAGGCGGCGGCCACCCGGCCCGCACAGTGACGCGCGGCGCCGCCCGCGGGCGGTGACAGGGCACGGGTCCCGAGGCCTCCTCCGGTACGCGACCACGCGCCGCTCCCGCCGCCCGGACGCGGGACGGTCAGGCGGCCCGCCGTCGCCTGCGCACCACGGCGGCCAGCGCTCCGCCGGCCAGGGCGACCGCCGCCGCACCCAGGGCGAACGCCAGGACGCCCTGGGTGCCCTCGGCCGCCTCGGCCGGGTTGACCACCACGGATGCCGTGTTGTTGTCCGGCTCGGCGTCGTCGTCGGGCCGGAACTGGTGCGTGCCGCCGAGGAGCTCGATCCGGCCCCGGGCGTTCTCGACCTCCTCCTCGGCCAGCAGGCCGAAGCGCAGGACGTGCCGCTGGTCCTCCAGGACGTGGCCGACCAACGCGCAGGTGTACACCGGCGCACCCAGCCCGTCGCGGTACACCTTCCCCTCCGCGGACGCGGCCTGGCACCGGTCGGGCTTGGAGACCACCTTCGTGCCCGGCGGCGGGGTGAACCAGACGGTGGCCAGGCTGCCGGGGTCGCCGGCGCCGCGCCAGGTGATCCACGCCGGGCCGTTGTTGCGGACGCCCAGGTCGACCGAGAACCGCTCCCCCGGGGCGGCGAAGGCCGTGTCGCCGAGCACCTGGAGATCCGTGGTGTTCCGGGCCCGGGGCTCGTAGAACCCCGCTGCGTCCCGGAGCCGGTCGGCGGGAGGAGGGTCCGAGCCCTCCTCCCGCATCACCGCGGACGGCCCGGTGCCCCTCGTGAGGACCAGGCCGGCGCGCAGCCGCTCGCGCACGGCCGGGGCGTCGGCCAGGAACTCGTACTTCAGCGTGTCGACCAGCGCCCGCTCCCCCGTCCGCACCTCGATGCCGCGGTCGGCGCGGTAGACGGCGCCCGGCCGGAAGGGGCCGTCGAACGAGCAGAGCGCGAAGCCGGTCTCCACCGGCCCCGGCAGGTCGGCGTACTCGCAGTTGCCGGCGGTACGGGGGAGGTCCATGCCCCGCGTGACCGTCAGGGCCAGCAGCACCCGCCCGGCCGGCAGCGTGCCGTTGTTGACGAACGAGTACCGAGGGCGCTGGACCTCGCCCACGAACGGCCGGCGGTCCAGGGGCACCTGGAGGGCGAGGAGTTCCGCTCCGCCCACGCGCACCAGGGTCGAGGCACCCCGCACGGTGACGCCCTCGGACTCGGCGGTCACCCGCAGATGGCCGCTGCGCCCGTCCCTCGCGCCCCGGACCGCCCGGAGCCGGGGAGTCGGCACGAGCGGGTTGCCGTCCACGACCCGGTGACGGCACGACATGCGGGTGCCGCCGACGGTGCACCTGTCCCCGGAGTGGGGCTCGACCCCGACGTCGACGAAGCCGGCCAGCTCGGAGAAGTCCCAGGTGAACACGTAGTCCCGGGGCACATCACCCTTCGGCCGGTCGAGATGCGCGTGGTAGGAGGGCTGCTGGTCCCGTGACCCCGCCGGCGGCAGCCGCAGAGCGGACTCGACCTCCATGGCGTACGCGGGCTCCTCGGCCCGCACGACCCCGGCCGAGCCGCCCAGGAGGGCCAGGGACGCCCCGAGGGCCGCCGCGCCGCGCAGAAGCCGTCCCGCAGTCCCCGCCATGACCCCGCCCCTCGCCCGTGCCGCCGGTACCCGGACGGAACCCTCCGCCCCTGTGCCAAGACCGTTCAGCGGGCGCATGGTTGCCCTCGGGCTTCAGCAGCAGGCCGCCGAAGTACCGGGCAGTGAGCGCTTGTTGCGCGCCTCCTTGTTCCGCGCGGCGAGCAACTCGTCGGCGGGGTAGGCGACTTCCTCCAGGGTCAGACCGTGCGGACGGACCACGTGCACCGCCGAGTCCCGGACGCCGGCCGCCAGCACCTCGGCCGGCCAGCCGACCGGGCGGTGCCCGTCGCCGACGAACAGCATCGCCCCGACGAGGGAGCGCACCATGTTGTGGCAGAAGGCGTCCGCCTGCACCGTGGCGGTCAGGACGCCCGAGGCGTCCCGCTCCCAGGACAGCCGCTGGAGCGTGCGGATGGTGGTGGCGCCCTCACGCTTCTTGCAGTACGCGGCGAAGTCGTGCTCCCCCACCAGCCGCTCGGCGGCCGCGTTCATCGCGTCCACGTCCAACGGCCAGTCGTGCCACAGGACATGGCCCCGCAGCAGCGGATCGACGCCGCCGGGCGCATCGGTCACCCGGTACGCGTACCGCCGCCAGATCGCCGAGAAACGGGCGTTGAACCCCTCGGGCGCCTCCTCGGCGCTCCAGATGCGCACGTCCCGGGCGAGCCGGCCGGCCAGCCGCTTGAGCAGCTTCTCCCGGTGCTCGGCCCACACCTCGCCGGGCAGGTCGACGTGGGCCACCTGCCCCCGTGCGTGCACCCCGGCGTCCGTGCGGCCGGCGACCGTCAGCTCGTACGTGGTGGCGGAACGGGTCACCGTCCGCAGGGCGTCCTCGATCTCGCCCTGCACGGTCCGCTGCCCCTGGGCCTGCTTGGCCCAGCCGGAGAAGTCCTTGCCGTCGTACGAAAGATCCAGCCGCACCCGGACGTGCCCGGGCCTCACCTCGTCGCTCACGCGACCATCCTCTCAACTCACGCGGAACGCGCCCGCCCCCATCACGGGTATCGAGCCCGCCTTCACCACGGGTGACGCGCCCGCCCCCACCATGCGGAACGGGCCCGCCCCCACCAGGGGGACGGGCCCGCTCGACGAACCTGGGATCAGGCTCAGGCGTCCTTGGACTCCTCGGCCGGGGCCTCGGCGGCCTCGTCCTTGGTGTCCTCGGCCTTGGACTCCTCGGCCTTGGCCTCGGACTCCTTGACGGCGCGCTTGGTGGCGGCCTCGGCCTCGGCGACGGTCGCCTTCTTCGCGATCTCACCCTCGACCAGCTCGATCACGGCCATCGGGGCGTTGTCGCCACGACGGTTGCCGATCTTCGTGATGCGGGTGTAGCCGCCCGGACGCTCGGCGTAGCGCGGAGCGATCTCGGTGAAGAGCGTGTGCACGATGCCCTTGTCCGTGATCGTCTGCAGCACCAGGCGACGGTTGTGGATGTCGCCCTTCTTCGCCTTGGTGATCAGGCGCTCGGCGACCGGACGCAGGCGGCGGGCCTTGGCCTCGGTCGTGGTGATGCGGCCGTGCTCGAACAGCGACTTCGCCAGGTTCGCGAGAAGAAGCTTCTCGTGAGCGGCGCTGCCACCGAAACGGGCTCCCTTGGTGGGACGCGGCATGGTGTTTCTCCTTGGTGTCTGCACCGGCCGTACGAGGTACCGGTGTCAGTATCCGAGCAGGCGGTTACCTGTCGGAGACCCGCGCCCCCGAGGGGGCGCGGGGCGGTGCCGCTCGCTCGGCCACCGCGCGGGCGCGGTGGGAGGCTGCGGCGGTACGGGCCGTGAGGCCCGGGTCTCAGTACTGCTCGGTCTCGACGAAGCCCGCGTCCGCGTCGTCGTCGGCGCCGAAGGCGTCGGCGGCGGCGGTCGGGTCGAATCCGGGCGGGCTGTCCTTCAGGGCCAGGCCCATGCCGGCCAGCTTCGCCTTGACCTCGTCGATCGACTTCGCACCGAAGTTGCGGATGTCGAGCAGGTCGGCCTCGGAACGCGCCACGAGCTCACCCACGGAGTGGATGCCCTCGCGCTTGAGGCAGTTGTACGACCGGACGGTGAGCTCGAGCTCCTCGATCGGCAGCGCCAGGTCGGCGGCGAGGGCGGCGTCCGTCGGGGACGGGCCCATGTCGATGCCCTCGGCGTCGATGTTGAGCTCGCGGGCCAGGCCGAACAGCTCGACCAGGGTCTTGCCGGCGGACGCCATGGCGTCGCGCGGGCGCATGGCCTGCTTGGTCTCGACGTCGACGATCAGCTTGTCGAAGTCGGTCCGCTGCTCGACTCGGGTCGCCTCGACCTTGTAGGTGACCTTGAGGACCGGCGAGTAGATGGAGTCGACCGGGATGCGGCCGATCTCCTGGCCGACCTGCTTGTTCTGCACGGCGGAGACGTAGCCGCGACCGCGCTCGACGGTCAGCTCCATCTCCAGCTTGCCCTTGCCGTTCAGCGTGGCGAGGACCAGGTCGGGGTTGTGGACCTCGACACCGGCCGGCGGGGCGATGTCCGCGGCGGTGACCAGGCCGGGGCCCTGCTTGCGCAGGTACATCACGACCGGCTCGTCGTGCTCCGAGGAGACGACCAGCTGCTTGATGTTGAGGATGAGGTCGGTGACGTCCTCCTTGACGCCCGGCACGGTGGTGAACTCGTGCAGGACACCGTCGATGCGGATGGACGTGACGGCCGCACCCGGGATCGAGGAGAGGAGGGTACGGCGCAGGGAGTTGCCGAGCGTGTAGCCGAAGCCCGGCTCCAGGGGCTCGATGACGAACCGCGAACGGTACTCGTCGACGACCTCTTCGGTCAGCGAGGGACGCTGAGCGATCAGCATGGTGATGATTCCTTCAGTCGTGGACGCCCGCTATTTGACGTCCTCTGATACAGGGTACGGGCGGCACGCCCCGAAAGGGACGTACCGCCCGGAAACACCCTGGTCCTGCGGCCGGGGCCGCAGAAGGCCGTGCGTCAGACGCGGCGGCGCTTCGGCGGACGGCAGCCGTTGTGCGGGGTGGGGGTGACGTCCTGGATCGAGCCGACCTCGAGGCCGGTGGCCTGGAGGGAGCGGATCGCGGTCTCGCGGCCGGAGCCGGGACCCTTGACGAAGACGTCGACCTTGCGCATGCCGTGCTCCTGCGCGCGGCGGGCGGCCGACTCGGCGGCCATCTGCGCGGCGAAGGGGGTGGACTTGCGCGAGCCCTTGAAGCCGACGTGGCCGGCGGAGGCCCAGGAGATCACGTTGCCCGAGGGGTCCGTGATCGAGACGATCGTGTTGTTGAACGTGCTCTTGATGTGCGCGTGGCCGTGAGCGACGTTCTTCTTTTCCTTGCGGCGCACCTTCTTGGCAGCGCCCTGACGTCCCTTGGGGGGCATCTCTTACTCCTACGGGAGGTGGTCGGTCCTACAGCGAAGACCGCTGATGAGCGTCCGCTGAGGACTACTTCTTGCCCGGCTTCTTCTTGCCGGCGATGGCGCGACGCGGGCCCTTGCGGGTACGCGCGTTCGTGCTGGTGCGCTGACCGTGGACCGGCAGGCCGCGGCGGTGACGCAGACCCTGGTAGCAGCCGATCTCGACCTTGCGGCGGATGTTGGCCTGGATGTCGCGGCGGAGGTCACCTTCGGTCTGGAAGTTGACGTCCACGTACTCGCGGATCTTGACCAGGTCCTCTTCCGGGAGGTCACGAACGCGGACGTTCGGGTCGACACCGGTGGCGGCGAGGGTCTCCTGGGACCGGGTGCGCCCGATGCCGAAAACGTAGGTGAGGGCGACCTCGATGCGCTTGTCGCGCGGAAGGTCAACGCCTTCAAGGCGTGCCATTCATGGCTCCTGTGATAGTCGGAGGTCTTCCGCAGGGTCGTTCCGTGGCCGCCGACCCCGCGAGCGGGGTGGTACGTCCAGGTCCCCGGCCTCCACCGGGGGTGTCGCCGGCCGAAGCCAGGCGGACCCTGCGTATGTACGTGTTTTTACGTGCGTCGCGCGAAGAACTGCGAGTGCAGGTGGTCGTGCGTCAGCCCTGGCGCTGCTTGTGGCGCAGGTTGTCGCAGATGACCATGACCCGGCCGTGACGGCGGATCACCTTGCACTTGTCGCAGATCTTCTTGACGCTCGGCTTGACCTTCATGGGATGTGAGGTTCTCCGGGTCAGTGCCGACACCCCGCGAACGGGGGTGCGACAAGATCTACTTGTAGCGGTAGACGATCCGCCCACGCGTCAGGTCGTAGGGAGAGAGCTCCACCACGACCCGGTCGTCCGGAAGGATACGGATGTAGTGCATACGCATCTTGCCGGAGATGTGCGCGAGGACCTTGTGACCGTTCTGGAGCTCCACCTTGAACATGGCGTTCGGGAGGGACTCGATCACGGTGCCCTCGATCTCGATGGCACCTTGCTTCTTGGCCACGCTTCGCCCTTCGAATCGGCTACCTTGATCGACTCTCGAACCGGGTGCGGACACACGGATGCACGAGAGCCGACGCATCAGTCTACGTCAGGGGTGCCGAAAAGACGAATCCGTCAAGTCTGCCCACCGGCGCAGATCGTCAATCACTGCTCAGGCCAGCGGATCCGGAGCCGCCGTGACACCCAGCTCCGCCAGCTTCGCCCGGCCGCCGTCGGGGGCCGTGAGCACCAGCGGGCCCTCCTCGGTGAGGGCGACCGAGTGCTCCCAGTGCGAGGACCAGGTGCCGTCGGTGGTGATGACCGTCCAGTCGTCGGCGAGGACCTCGGTCTCCGGGGTGCCCAGCGACACCATCGGCTCGATCGCCAGGCAGAAGCCCGGCACCAGCTTCGGGCCGCGGCCGCGCCCCCGGGAGACGTAGTTCAGCAGGTGCGGGTCCATGTGCATCTCGGTGCCGATGCCGTGGCCGCCGTAGTCCTCGATGATCCCGTACTTCCCGGTCGCCGGACGCGGCTGGCGCCGGATGTAGGTCTCGATCGCGCGCGAGACGTCGACGAGGCGGTTGCCGTTCTTCATGGCCGCGATGCCGGCCCACATCGACTCCTCGGTGACCCGGGAGAGTTCGATCAGCTCCGGAGCGTGACCGGTGCCCACGAAGGCCGTGTAGGCGGCGTCGCCGTGCCAGCCGTCCACGATCGCGCCGCAGTCGACCGAGATGATGTCGCCGTCCTTCAGGACGGTCTTCTCGTCGGGGATGCCGTGCACCACGACCTCGTTCACCGAGGTGCAGATGGTGGCGGGGAAGCCGCCGTAGCCGAGGAAGTTGGACTTGGCGCCGTGCTCGGCGATGACCTTGCGGGCCACCTCGTCCAGGTCGCGGGTGGTGGCTCCGGGGACGGCGGCCACACGGGTCGCCGCGTGGATGGCGGCGACGACCAGTCCCGCCTCGCGCATCTTCGCGATCTGCTCGGGGGTCTTGATCTGCACCATTGCGACGGGCGCCTTTCCGGTGGGGGACGGTCTCGGGGAAAACGGGGCGTGTCAACGATAAGGCCGCGGCGTCCTGGGGACACCGCGGCCTTGTCTCGGGTCGTGCGGGGTGAGGCGGGCCTAGGCGGCCTTGTCGCCCTCCAGAGCCTCCATGGCGCGGGCGGTCACGTCGCCCACCTTGCCCAGCGCGGAGATCGTGACCACCAGGCCCTGGGCCCGGTAGTAGTCGATGATCGGCTCGGTCTGCGTGTGGTAGACCTCCAGCCGCTTGCGCACGGTCCCCTCGGAGTCGTCGTCGCGCTGGTACAGCTCGCCGCCGCACTCGTCGCAGACGCCCTCGGTCTTCGGAGGCGTGTACGCGACGTGGAAGACGTGCGCACTGTTGTTGCGGCAGACGCGGCGGCCGGCGATCCGCTTGACCACCTCGTCCTCGGGGACCTCCAGGTCGAGCACCGCGTCGAGTGCGACGCCCTCGCCCTTGAGCATGCCGTCCAGCGCCTCGGCCTGGCCCACGTTCCGCGGGAAGCCGTCGAGCAGGAAGCCGTTCACGGCGTCCGGCTGCGACATGCGGTCCTTGGCCATGCCGATGGTGACCTCGTCGGGAACCAGGTTGCCGGCGTCCATGTACGCCTTCGCCTGCTTGCCCAGCTCCGTGCCCTGGGAGATGTTGGCGCGGAAGAGGTCGCCCGTGGAGATGTGCGGGATGGACAGGTTCTTCGCCAGGAAGGCAGCCTGCGTTCCCTTCCCGGCACCGGGCGGTCCGACGAGGACGATTCGCATCAGCGGAGGAACCCTTCGTAATTACGCTGCTGGAGCTGGCTCTCGATCTGCTTCACGGTCTCCAGACCCACACCCACGATGATGAGGATGCTCGTCCCGCCGAACGGGAAGTTCTGGTTCGCGCCGCCGAAGCCTGCCAACGCCATCGTCGGGACAAGAGCAATCAGACCCAGATACAGCGAGCCCGGCCAAGTGATCCTGTTGAGCACGTAGCTCAGATACTCGGCAGTAGGACGACCGGCCCGGATACCCGGGATGAAGCCACCATACTTCTTCATGTTGTCCGCGACTTCCTCGGGGTTGAACGAGATCGCCACGTAGAAGAAGGCGAAGAACACGATCAACAGGAAGTACGTAGCGATGTAGTAGGGGTGGTCACCCTTCACGAAGTGGGCTTCGATCCAGGTCTTCCAGCCGGAGGTGCCGCTGGAGAACTGCGCGACGAGCGCCGGGATGTAGAGCAGCGACGAGGCGAAGATGACAGGAATCACACCTGCCTGGTTCACCTTGAGCGGGATGTACGTGGACGTACCGCCGTACGACCTGCGGCCGATCATGCGCTTCGCGTACTGCACGGGGATGCGGCGCTGGGCCTGCTCGACGAAGACGACGAGGCCGACCATCACGAAGCCGATGAGGATGACGGTGCCGAACTCGATCCAGCCCTGGGCGAGCTTGCCGCTCTCCTTGATGGCCCACAGGGCGCCCGGGAAGCCGGCGGCGATCGAGATGAACATCAGGATCGACATGCCGTTGCCGATGCCGCGGTCGGTGATGAGCTCACCGAGCCACATGGTGGCGGCGGTGCCGGCGGTCATGGTGACGACCATCACGACGGTGGTGAAGATCGACTGGTCCGGGACGATCTCGTTGGCGACCCGGCAGCCGCTGAAGAGCGCACCGCTGCGGGCGGTCGCGACGAGGCCGGTGCCCTGGAGGACGGCGAGGGCGACCGTCAGATAACGCGTGTACTGCGTGATCTTCGCGGTGCCGGACTGCCCCTCCTTCTTGAGCGCTTCCAGCCGCGGGATGACCACCGTCAGCAGCTGGAGGATGATGCTCGCCGTGATGTACGGCATGATGCCGAGCGCGAAGATGGTGATCTGCAGCAGCGCGCCGCCACTGAACATGTTCACCAGCCCGAAGAGGCTGTTGTTGCCCTTCGAGGCTGCATCCACACAGATCTGTACGTTCTGGTAGTCGACGCCCGGAACCGGGATGTGCGACCCGAGGCGGTACAGAACGATGATGGCAAGGGTAAAGAGCAGCTTCTTGCGCAGGTCGGGCGTCTTGAACGCCCGGGCGAACGCGGTGAGCACGGTGCCTCCTGCGACCCCCGCGCTACTGCGTCAGAGGTGACGGTATTGAGGATCGACGAATACGAAAGGGGCCAAACCGCTCGGCGGGCCCCATGAGGCACACCGGGCTGAAGTTAACAGTGGACGCCACCTTACCGGCGACCCTGCCTCCCTAGGAACGACCAACCGGGGATGCCCCTTTTGAGAGGCATCCCCGGCTGGATGTTCAGGCCATCGAGTCGTCTCAGACGAGCTCGGTGACGGTGCCGCCGGCGGCGGCAATCTTCTCCTTGGCGGAGCCGGAGACGGCGTCCACCGTCACCTGCAGCGCCACGGAGATCTCGCCCTGGCCAAGGACCTTGACGAGGTGGTTCTTGCGCACGGCACCCTTGTCGACCAGGTCGGCAACGGTGACCTCGCCACCCTGCGGGTACAGGGCCGCGAGCTTGTCCAGGTTCACGACCTGGTACTCGGTGCGGAACGGGTTCTTGAAGCCCTTGAGCTTCGGGAGGCGCATGTGGAGGGGCATCTGCCCACCCTCGAAGCGCTCCGGAACCTGGTAACGGGCCTTGGTGCCCTTGGTGCCACGACCGGCCGTCTTACCCTTCGACGCCTCACCACGACCCACACGGGTCTTGGCGGTCTTGGCGCCCGGGGCGGGACGGAGGTTGTGGACCTTCAGCGGGTTCTGCTCCGCCATGTCAGTCGACCTCCTCGACCGTCACGAGGTGGCGGACGGTGTGCACCATGCCGCGGAACTCGGGGCGGTCCTCCTTGACGACCACGTCGTTCAGGCGCTTGAGCCCGAGCGAACGCAGCGTGTCACGGTGGTTCTGCTTGCTGCCGATGTACGACTTCGTCTGCGTGATCTTGAGACGGGCCATTACGCACCCGCTCCCGCACGCGCACGCAGCAGGGCCGCGGGAGCGACGTCCTCGAGGGGCAGACCGCGGCGGGCCGCGATCTCCTCGGGACGCTGCAGACCCTTCAGGGCCTCCACGGTCGCGTGCACGATGTTGATCGCGTTGTCCGAGCCGAGCGACTTCGACAGGATGTCGTGCACGCCCGCGCACTCGAGCACGGCGCGCACCGGGCCACCGGCGATGACGCCGGTACCGGGGGAAGCCGGCTTCAGCAGAACGACGCCGGCAGCCTTCTCGCCCTGGATCGGGTGCGGGATGGTGCCCTGGATGCGGGGGACCTTGAAGAAGTGCTTCTTGGCCTCCTCAACACCCTTGGCGATGGCGGCCGGCACCTCCTTGGCCTTGCCGTAACCGACGCCCACGGTGCCGTCACCGTCGCCCACCACGACCAGCGCGGTGAAGCTGAAGCGACGACCACCCTTCACAACCTTGGCGACGCGGTTGATCGCGACGACGCGCTCGACGTACGCGGTCTTCTCGGCGGCGGCTGCGCCACCGTCGCGACCCTTCCGGTCCCGCCGCTCGCCGCCACCGGCACCGCTTCCGCGGCGCTGGGGTCCAGCCATTGGATTACCTCTCTCTGTTACGTCCGTTAGTCCCGGAACCGGGGCTCAGAACTTCAGCCCGGCTTCGCGGGCGGCGTCAGCCAGAGCGGCAATGCGCCCGGCGTACCTGTTGCCACCACGGTCGAACACGACGGCCTCGACACCGGCGGCCTTGGCGCGCTCGGCGACCAGGGCGCCGACCTGCTGGGCCTGCGCGGACTTGTCGCCCTCGCCACCGCGGATCGACGTGTCCAGGGTCGACGCCGACGCAAGGGTGTGACCCTTGAGGTCGTCGATGACCTGAGCGACGATGTTGCGGTTCGAACGCGTCACGACGAGGCGCGGACGCTCCGCCGTACCCGACACGTTCTTGCGGATGCGGATGTGACGGCGTGCCTTCGCGGCGCGCTTGTAGGCGTCGCCCTTGGCGATCTTCGTGCCGTATGCCATGGCTTACTTACCCGCCTTTCCGACCTTGCGGCGGATGACCTCGCCCGCGTACTTGACGCCCTTGGCCTTGTACGGGTCGGGCTTGCGCAGCTTGCGGATGTTCGCGGCGACCTCGCCGACCTTCTGCTTGTCGATGCCCTCGACCGAGAACTTGGTCGGCGACTCGACCTTGAAGGAGATGCCCTCGGGCGCCTCCACCAGGATCGGGTGGCTGTAGCCGAGCTGGAACTCCAGGTTGGAGCCCTTCGCGGCGACGCGGTAACCGACACCGCTGATCTCGAGCGCCTTGGTGTATCCCTGGGTCACACCGGTGATCATGTTCGCCACCAGCGTGCGGGACAGGCCGTGCAGGGCCTTGTTCTGACGCTCGTCGTTGGGACGGGTGACGTTGAGAACGCCGTCCTCGCCCTTAACAATCTCGATCGGCGACGCGACGGTGTGCGTGAGGGTGCCCTTGGAACCCTTCACGACGACCGTGCGGCCATCGATGGTGACGTCCACACCGGCGGGAACCTGGATGGGGAGCTTGCCGATTCGCGACATGAGCTATTCCTCCGTTCCCGACTACCAGACGTAGGCGAGGACTTCCCCACCCACGCCCTTCTTCTGCGCCTGCTGGCCGGTCAGGAGACCGTGGGACGTGGAGATGATCGCCACGCCCAGGCCGCCGAGGACCTTCGGCAGGTTGGTGGACTTCGCGTAAACACGCAGACCCGGCTTGGAGATGCGCTTGATGCCGGCGATCGAACGCTCACGGTTCGGGCCGAACTTCAGCTCCAGGACGAGGTTCTTGCCGACTTCGGCGTCCTCGACCTTCCAGCCGGTGATGAAACCCTCCTGCTGGAGGATCTCGGCGATGTGCGACTTGATCTTGCTGTGCGGCATGGCCACGGAGTCGTGGTACGCCGAGTTCGCGTTACGCAGACGCGTCAGCATGTCTGCGATCGGATCAGTCATGGTCATGAATTGGCCTTCGGCCTCTCTCGCCGGGGTTTCCTGTATGCGCCATCCCTCTCCCCACACAGGGGCGGGACGGGTGCGGCGCGGGGACCTACGGCGTAGTAAGTCGTGACGGGCGGCGGACGCCCAACCCCACAAGCCTACGGCATGCGGGGAGGGCGCTCCGCCGACCCTCTGCTTACCGAGAGACTCCGGTCATCCCTGAAAGGAGGGACTACCAGGAGCTCTTGGTCACGCCCGGCAGCTCGCCACGGTGAGCCATCTCACGAAGGCACACGCGGCAGAGGCCGAACTTGCGGTACACGGAGTGCGGGCGGCCACAGCGCTGGCAGCGGGTGTAGGCACGCACACCGAACTTGGGCTTACGAGCAGCCTTGGCAATCAGAGCCTTCTTCGCCATCTCGCTTACGCCTCCTTGAAGGGGAAGCCGAGGTGACGGAGAAGCGCACGGCCCTCAGCGTCGTTGGTCGCCGTGGTCACCACGGTGATGTCCATACCCCGGACGCGGTCGATCTTGTCCTGGTCGATCTCGTGGAACATGACCTGCTCGGTGAGACCGAAGGTGTAGTTGCCACGGCCGTCGAACTGCTTGGGGGACAGACCGCGGAAGTCGCGGATGCGCGGGAGCGCGAGCGACAGGGTGCGGTCCAGGAACTCCCACATGCGGTCGCCACGGAGCGTGACGTGGGCACCGATCGGCTGGCCCTCACGCAGCTTGAACTGCGCGATGGACTTGCGGGCCTTGGTGACGGCCGGCTTCTGACCGGTGATCGTGGTGAGGTCGCGAATCGCGCCGTCGATCAGCTTGGAGTCGCGGGCGGCGTCGCCCACACCCATGTTGACCACGATCTTGACGAGGCCGGGAACCTGCATGACGTTCTCGTAGGAGAACTCCTCACGCAGCTTGCCCGCGATCTCCTCGCGGTACTTCGTCTTCAGACGCGGAGTGGTGGTGGTAGCCATCAGATGTCCTCACCCGTCCGCTTGGCAACGCGGATCTTGTTGCCCTCGTCGTCGAAGCGGAAACCGACGCGGGTCACGACCTTCTTGCCGTCCTTCTCCACGACGAGCTGAACGTTGCTCACGTGAATGGGGGCCTCGGTGGTGACGATGCCGCCGGTCTGCGAACCGCGAGCGGTCTGGCCGGCCTTGGTGTGCTTCTTGACCCGGTTGACACCCTCGACCAGGACACGGTCCTCGCGGGGGAAGGCCGCGATGACCTTGCCCTGCTTGCCCTTGTCCTTACCGGTGATGACCTGGACCAGGTCGCCCTTCTTGATCTTCATGCTTACAGCACCTCCGGCGCGAGCGAGATGATCTTCATGAACTTCTTCTCGCGCAGCTCACGGCCGACGGGGCCGAAGATACGGGTGCCGCGAGGGTCGCCGTCGTTCTTCAGAATGACGGCGGCGTTCTCGTCGAAGCGGATGTACGAGCCGTCCTGACGGCGACGCTCCTTGACGGTGCGAACGATGACCGCCTTGACGACGTCACCCTTCTTCACGTTGCCACCGGGGATCGCGTCCTTGACGGTGGCGACGATGACGTCACCGATGCCCGCGTAGCGGCGACCGGAGCCACCGAGAACACGGATGCAAAGGATCTCCTTGGCACCAGTGTTGTCGGCGACGCGCAGTCGCGACTCCTGCTGGATCACGTCTATCTCCTGATTGTCTGCCGGTTCCCGGCGGGGGCCCCTCCCTGAGGAGGGAGCCCCCGCCGAGCCTGGCGGAACGAACTCGAAGGGTTACCCCTTCGAGCGATTACTTGGCCTTCTCGAGGATCTCGACGACGCGCCAGTGCTTGGTCGACGACAGCTTCCGGGTCTCCATCAGGAGGACGCGGTCGCCGACGCCGGCAGCGTTCTGCTCGTCGTGGGCCTTGAGCTTGTTGGTACGGCGGATGACCTTGCCGTACAGCGCGTGCTTCACACGGTCCTCGACGGCGACGACGACGGTCTTGTCCATCTTGTCGCTGACGACCAGGCCCTCACGGGTCTTGCGTGCGTTGCGCTCGGTCTTCTCAGTCACGTTGTTCTCGCTCATCAGGCGCTCTCCACCGTCTCGATGCCCAGCTCGCGCTCACGCATCAGGGTGTAGATCCGGGCGATGTCCTTGCGGACGGCCTTCAGCCGGCCGTGGTTCTCGAGCTGGCCCGTCGCCGCCTGGAAGCGGAGGTTGAACAGCTCTTCCTTGGCCTCGCGGAGCTTGGCAACAAGCTCCTCGTTGCCCAGCTCGCGCAGCTCGGACGCCTTGGTACCGGCCGACATCACGCTTCACCTGCCTCGCGCTTGACGATCCGGCACTTCATCGGCAGCTTGTGCGCCGCGCGAGTCAGAGCCTCACGTGCGATCTTCTCGTTCGGGTAGGACAGCTCGAACATGACCCGGCCCGGGTGCACGTTCGCGACCCACCACTCCGGGGAACCCTTACCGGAACCCATGCGGGTCTCGGCGGGCTTCTTCGTCAGCGGACGGTCCGGGTAGATGTTGATCCAGACCTTGCCGCCACGCTTGATGTGGCGGGTCATCGCGATACGAGCCGCCTCGATCTGGCGGTTGGTCACGTACGCCGGAGTCATGGCCTGAATGCCGTACTCACCGAACGCGACCGTCGTACCACCCTTGGCCATACCGCGGCGCTTGGGGTGGTGCTGCTTGCGGTGCTTGACCCTACGGGGGATCAGCATGTCGGTCAGGCCTCCGTTCCGGTGCTCTCAGCAGCCGGAGCGGCGGGAGCGTCGGCCTTGGGGGCCTCGGCTGCCTGAGCCTGCTGCGGCTTGCGACCGCGACCGCCACGCTCGCCACCGCGGCCACCGCGGCCGGCCGGGCGGTCGGCGCCGCCACGGGCCGGGCGGTTGCCCGCACGGGCAGCAGCGTTCTCGGCGCGGACCTCGGCGATGTTCTTGACGTCGCCCTTGTAGATCCAGACCTTCACGCCGATGCGGCCGAAGGTCGTCTTGGCCTCGAAGAAGCCGTACTCGACGTTCGCGCGGAGCGTGTGCAGCGGCACACGGCCCTCGCGGTAGAACTCCGAGCGGGACATCTCGGCGCCGCCGAGACGGCCGCCGCACTGGATCTTGATGCCCTTGGCGCCGGCCTTCATCGCCGACTGCATGCTCTTGCGCATGGCACGGCGGAAGGAGACGCGGGAGGACAGCTGCTCGGCAACGGCCTGGGCCACGAGCTGAGCGTCGACCTCGGGGTTCTTGACCTCGAGGATGTTCAGCTGGACCTGCTTGCCCGTGAGCTTCTCGAGGTCGCCGCGGATGCGGTCGGCCTCGGCGCCACGGCGGCCGATGACGATGCCGGGACGCGCGGTGTGGATGTCCACCCGCACGCGGTCACGGGTGCGCTCGATCTCCACCTTCGAGATACCGGCGCGCTCCATGCCGGACGTCATCATCCGACGGATGGCGACGTCTTCCTTGACGTAGTCCTTGTACAGCTTGTCGGCGTACCAGCGGGACTTGAAGTCCGTGGTGATACCGAGCCGGAACCCGTGCGGGTTTACCTTCTGGCCCATTACCGGGTTCCTTCCTTGCTGCTGACGACCACGGTGATGTGGCTGGTCCGCTTACGGATCCGGTAGGCACGGCCCTGGGCACGCGGACGGAACCGCTTCAGGGTCGGGCCCTCATCCACGTACGCCTCGCTGATGACCAGCGAAGAGGCGTCGGTGTGGTCGTAGTTGTGCGCGGCGTTGGCAATGGCGCTGTCCAGCACCTTGCCAACCGGCACGCTCGCGGCCTGCGGGGCGAAACGCAGGACCGCCTGAGCCTCCGTGGCATCCATGCCACGGATGAGGTCCACCACGCGGCGGGCCTTCATGGGCGTGACGCGGATGTACCGCGCCTGGGCCCTGGCTTCCATGGTTGTCCCTTCGGTGTAAGTCATAGTCGTTCCACCCCGCTTTAGCGGCGCTTCGACTTCCGGTCGTCCTTGACGTGGCCGCGGAAGGTGCGAGTCGGCGAGAACTCGCCGAGCTTGTGGCCGACCATGGACTCGGTGACGAACACCGGGACATGGATCTTGCCGTTGTGCACCGCGATCGTGTGGCCGAGCATGGCCGGGATGATCATCGAGCGACGGGACCAGGTCTTGATGACGTTCTTGGTGCCGGCTTCGTTCTGGGCGTCCACCTTCTTGATCAGGTGGTCGTCGACGAAGGGCCCCTTCTTGAGACTGCGCGGCATCTAAACCCGCTCCTAGCGCTTCTTGTTCGTCTTGCGGCGGCGGACGATGTACTTGTTCGAAGCCTTCTTCGGCGAACGAGTACGACCCTCCTTCTGACCCCACGGGGAGACCGGGTGGCGACCACCGGAGGTCTTGCCCTCACCACCACCGTGCGGGTGGTCAACCGGGTTCATCGCGACACCGCGGACGGTCGGGCGGACGCCCTTCCAGCGCAGACGGCCGGCCTTGCCCCAGTTGATGTTCGACTGCTCGGCGTTGCCGACCTCGCCGATGGTGGCGCGGCAGCGGACGTCGACCAGACGGATCTCGCCGGACGGCATGCGCAGGTGGGCCATCTGGCCCTCCTTCGCGAGCAGCTGCACGGAGGCACCCGCGGAGCGGGCGAACTTCGCGCCACCGCCGGGACGGAGCTCGATCGCGTGGATCGTGGTACCGACCGGGATGTTGCGCAGCGCCAGGTTGTTGCCGGGCTTGATGTCGGCGCCGGGGCCGTTCTCGACGCGGTCGCCCTGGTTCAGGCCACGCGGCGCGATGATGTAGCGCTTCTCGCCGTCCACGTAGTGGAGCAGCGCGATGCGCGCGGTGCGGTTCGGGTCGTACTCGATGTGAGCGACCTTGGCCGGCACGCCGTCCTTGTCGTGACGACGGAAGTCGATCACGCGGTAGGCGCGCTTGTGGCCACCGCCCTGGTGACGGACGGTCACACGACCGGTGTTGTTACGGCCGCCCTTGCTGTGCAGGGGGCGGACCAGCGACTTCTCCGGCGTGGACCGCGTGATCTCGACGAAGTCGGCGACGCTGGAGCCACGACGGCCCGGAGTCGTCGGCTTGTACTTGCGGATACCCATTTCTCAGTCCTCGTCCGATATTCGGACGACTCGACCTCCGTCAGGAGGTCGGGCCGCCGAAGATGTCGATACGGTCGCCCTCAGCAAGGGTCACGATGGCGCGCTTGGTGTTGGCGCGCTTGCCGAAACCGGTGCGGGTGCGCTTGCGCTTGCCCTGGCGGTTGATCGTGTTGACCCCGGTGACCTTGACCGAGAAGACCGCCTCGACGGCCTGCTTGATCTGGGTCTTGTTGGAACCGGGCGCGACGATGAACGTGTACTTGTTCTCGTCCAGCAGCGCGTAGCTCTTCTCGGAGACAACCGGCTTGACGAGAACGTCGCGCGGGTCCGTGAAGGTCTTGCTGGTGATCGTGGCCTCGGACATCAGGCCTCGCTCCCTTCGGTGTCGTTGGCGGCCTTGGGGCCGGACACGAAGGACTCGAAGGCGGCCTGGGTGAAGACCACGTCGTCGGAGACGAGCACGTCGTACGTGTTCAGCTGGCCCGGCTCCAGGATGTGGACCTGGGGCAGGTTGCGGGCGGACAGCCACGCGGCCTCGTCCGCACGCTCGGCGACCAGGAGCACGTTCTTGCGCTCCGAGATCTTGCCCAGCAGGGACTTGGCGGCCTTCGTGGACACCGCGCCGTCGACCACGCCGGAGACGACGTGGATACGGGAGTGGCGGGCCCGGTCGGTGAGGGCACCGCGCAGGGCGGCGGCCTTCATCTTCTTCGGGGTCCGCTGCGAGTAGTCACGCGGCACGGGGCCGTGCACGACGCCACCGCCGGCGAACTGCGGCGCACGGGTCGAACCCTGACGGGCGCGGCCGGTGCCCTTCTGGCGGTAGGGCTTCTTGCCACCACCACGGACCTCGCCACGCGTCTTGACCTTGTGCGTGCCCTGACGGGCGGCGGCCAGCTGCGCGACGACGACCTGGTGGATCAGCGGGATGCTGACCTTGGCGTCGAAGATCTCGGCCGGGAGCTCGACGGTCCCGGACTTGTCGCCGGCGGGCGACAGAATGTCAATGGTGCTCATAGTCCTCAGGCCCCCTTGGCCGCAGTGCGGACCAGGACCAGGCCGCCGTTCGGACCGGGAACTGCGCCCTTGATGAGGAGCAGACCCTTCTCCGCGTCAACGGCGTGAACGGTCAGGTTCTGGGTGGTGACCCGCTCGTTGCCCATGCGACCCGCCATGCGGAGGCCCTTGAACACGCGGCCCGGGGTGGCGCAGCCACCGATGGAGCCGGGAGAGCGGTGCTTGCGCTGGGTGCCGTGACCGGCGCCGAGGCCCTTGAAGTTGTGACGCTTCATGACACCGGCGAAGCCCTTGCCCTTGCTCTTGCCCGTAACGTCGACCTTGACGCCGGACTCGAACACCTCGGCAGTGATCTCCTGGCCCAGCGTGTACTCGCTGGCGTCAGGGGTGCGGAGCTCCACCAGGTGGCGGCGGGGGGTCACGTCGGCCTTGGCGAAGTGGCCCTTGAGGGGCTTGTTCACCTTGCGAGGGTCGATCTCGCCGAAGGCGATCTGGACCGACTCGTAGCCGTCGATGTCGTTCGTACGGACCTGGGTGACGACGCAGGGCCCGGCCTTGACAACGGTCACCGGGACGACACGGTTGTTCTCGTCCCAGACCTGGGTCATGCCGAGCTTCTCGCCCAGGACGCCCTTGATCTGCTTTGCCATCTCTTCCGCGCCTCTCAGAGCTTGATCTCGATGTCAACGCCGGCCGGAAGGTCCAGGCGCATCAGCGAGTCAACGGTCTTGGGCGTCGGGTCGAGGATGTCGATCAGGCGCTTGTGCGTGCGCATCTCGAAGTGCTCGCGCGAGTCCTTGTACTTGTGCGGCGACTTGATGACGCAGTACACGTTCTTCTCAGTGGGCAGCGGCACCGGGCCCGCGACCGACGCACCAGTGCGGGTCACCGTCTCGACGATCTTCTTCGCCGAGGAGTCGATGACCTCGTGGTCGTAGGCCTTGAGCCGGATGCGGATCTTCTGTCCCGCCATGGCTACTCAGTAGTCCTTTGTCTAGTGAAACGCTCTGGTGCCCGGCGAGCCCTGCACTCTTCTCCGACCCACGCGGTCGGGCGTGTCGCATTCCCTCTACGAAGATCTCCCGAAGGATTTCCCAACCAAGGGGTTGCGGGCCCGAAGACCGCTGACCGGGGGAAGAGCTCCCGCCGTGCGCCTGGCCGGTACCCCGCTGACGCTTCCCGGAAGATTCCCGTACGTCCGCCGATTCCCGCCTGGGGCGAGGAAGGGCGACGAGTACTGTGGGACTCGCTTCCGGTCCTCCCGGCGGGAGGCGCGCAGCATCGGCACTCAACCGAGCAACCCGGACAGTCTGCCACACGGGCCATGCGCCTGGCCAATCGGGCCGAAGAGATTACCCCGCGGGGGTTGCCTGTCAAACCGCCGCGCACCCCCCACTACCGGAGGACCCCCGTCCGGAGCGGCGGGTGCGGGGCTGCCCGGGAGCGGGCGGGACGGGGCGACGAGTCGCCGGGCCGACAGCCCGCGGGGCGCACAACTGCTGCGGAGTCTCGCGCCTTTGACTCGCCGAGCGCCTCACGCGCCCCCCGCTCCTCCTCCACGCTCCCTCGTGCAGGTGAAGCCCCTCGCCCACCGGGCGGGAACGCGTCTGCGCGTGCCTACGCTCAACGCACTCTGGCATGTGCCCCGAGCACATGCCGTCACGCGAACCGGCAAGGGACCCGCATGGTCAGTTCGTCCCACGAGGCAATGCACCGCATCTTCCAGGAGTACCCGGGCCTGCTGTCCGGGATCTCCGAGGTGCTGGGCGTCCCTCTCCCCTCACCCTTCTCCGTCACCGTCATGCCGACGGACCTCACCGAGAACCGGCCCGTCGAGCGCCGCGTGGACACGCTCTTACGCCTGGACACAGAGGGCGACGACGGTCCTCTGCTGCTCGCCGTAGAAGCGCAGAGCAGGAAGGACCCCGCCAAACCGAGCGGCTGGGCGTACTACGTGGCGTACGTCCTGAACAAGTACGGCCGGCCGCCGCTGCTGCTCGTCGTGTGCCAGGACCGGAGCACCGCCGAGTGGGCGGAGCGTCCGGTCGACTTCGCCGCCGCGGGATGGCCGTCGCTCACCGTACGGCCCCTTGTCGTCGGGCCTCACAACATGCCCGTCATCACCACGACGGCAGAGGCGCGCAAGGATCTGCCGCTCGCCACGTTCGCCGCGATCACACACGGCGCGAGCACGGACGCAGCGGCCATACTGAAGGCGCTGACCGGCGCCCTGCGGGATGCCCCGGACGGCATCCGGTTCCCCCTGATCGAATTCGTATCCCAAGGCCTGGGCACACTGCCGGCCGCACTGGAGTGGAGGAAGCTGGTGGCCGTGGACCTCTCTTTCTATACGTCACCCATCTCGGAGGAGATCCGGGAGGAGGGCCGTGCCAGGGGCCGTGCCGAGGGCCGCGCCGAAGGCGAGGCGCGGAGCGTGCTCCTGGTCATGGAGCGGCGCGGTATCGACGTCCCGGACGACGTCCGGGAACGCATCAGCACCTGCACCGACCCCGACACCCTGCTCGAATGGCTGGGGCGTGCCGTCACCGCCACCTCGGCCGAGGAGGTCTTCGGCGGGGAGGCCCGGCAGGACGGGACGCCCGGTCACGAGGACGCGGCCCCGGCCTGACCCGGAGGCGGGCGGCGCCCGCCCTCAGCCCGGTACCGACGTCCGCGGGCGGGCCGCCGCCAGCCGTACGAGGCCCGTCGCCAGCACCACGGCGGCGGGCACCGCGAGCACCACCGCGGGCCGCACGGAGGAGGCCAGCAGCCACGCGCCGAGCAGCCCTCCGCCCGCCAGTGCGAGGACGGTCGACAGCCGCCGCAGCTCGATGCCCGCCCCGGCGCCGACCCGGCTGTCGGCGGCCAGCGGGTGCAGCGCCACGACGAGGCCGGTGAAGGTGCGGGTCGCCACCGTCGTCGTCACCCCCGGCAGCGCGACCCGCAGGGCCGTCACGTTCCGGACCCCCATCGCACAGGCCACCGTCGCGATCGCGGCCAGATGCCGGCCGTCGACCGGCCCGCCGATGCCGTCGATGCCCACGCCCCAGATCACCAGGGCGCCAGCCCCCAGCAGCACGCCCTCCACCACCAGCGCCCCCTCGAACCAGCGCCGCTCCCGGACGTCGATAGCCGTCTCCACCCGCGAACCGGCGACCGCACCGAGCGCGAAGGCGGCGAGCGAGACCGCGGAGACGGCCGCGGAGATGCCCGGGGCGCCCCCGAGCGAGAAGCCGAGGAGCAGCAGGCTGCCCGTCTGCACCGCCGCGAACACCGGCCCGAGCGCGAGGAAGGAGACGGCCTCGACCATCCCGGTCGTCGCGGTGAGCAGCAGCATCACGGACGTCAGAGACGCCCCCAGCCTCGGTTTCATACCGGGACGATACGGGCGCCCCCGGTTCCGGCGAGGGCACTCCCCCGCGGCCTCACCCCACCGGCCGCACCGCGGCCGCCCCCGGCCGCACCGGCACCCCGGACGGCGAAAACTCCTCGAATCCCCGCCCGCCGCGCACCTACAGTGACGACGGCACCAGCGGTCACGGGGGACGGTCACCATGCGTACGCACTATCCGCGGACCCGGCATCTGCCGTGGTCCCCCGGGGCGACCCCGGACGATCTGCGGACCACCGGTCTCGGCGGTCTGCGCGGCCGCGAGGTCGTCGTCACCGAGAAGCTCGACGGCGAGAACACCACGCTCTACGCGGACGGACTGCACGCCCGCTCCCTCGACTCGGCCACCACCCCTCCCGTACCTGGGTGAAGGCACTCCAGGGCCGGATCGGCCACACGATCCCCGAGGACTGGCGGATCTGCGGCGAGAACCTCTACGCCCGCCACTCGCTGGCCTACGACGACCTGGACGGGTACTTCTACGGCTTCTCGGTCTGGGACGAGCTGGGCTGGTGCCCGGACTGGGACCGCACCGTGCGCTTTCTGCGCGAGCGCGGCATCCCGGTGCCCCGCGTGCTGTGGCGCGGCCTCTTCGACGAACGCGCCCTGCGCGCCCTGCGGGTGGACCCGGGACGCCAGGAGGGCTACGTCGTCCGCACCGCGGAGGGGTTCATGGCGGAGGAGTTCGGGGAGCGGGTGGCCAAGTGGGTGCGCCCGGGACACGTGACGACGGGCACCCACTGGATGCACTCCGCGGTCGTGCCCAACACGCTCGGCCCGAACGCACCTCTGTGGGCGGTGCGTTCGGGAGCCCCCGCGGATCCGGACGGGCTCGCCACCGCGCTGAGGCTCGGGGCGGCCGCGGAGCGCGCGGCCGGCGCGGAGACGGCGACGCACGCGGCGGGAGCGGATACGGCGCACGCGGCAGGCCCGGAAGCGGCGCACGCGGACGGCCCGCAGGGCACCCGCGCCGCACCCGACCGGGCGGCGGCCGCCCGGCTGGACCCCGCCGGCGCCCTCGGGGACGCCCGGCTGGACGCCGTGCTCGCCGCGCTGCTCCACCGCGAACGGCGGTCACGGGTCGCCACCGGGCTCGCCGCCCGCCTCGGGCTCCCGCAGGCACGCCGGATCGCGGACCTCGTCGGCCTCCACCCGGCCCTCCACCGCCCGTACCCCGACGCCGACCGCAGGTCCGGCTTGCTGCGCCTGTCGCGCGCCGCCGACCTGACCGCCCTGCACGCCGTGGCGCGGGCGACCGCCGCCGGCGGCGAGGCGCGTGAGCAGGTCGAGTGGTCGGCCCTGCACGCCGAGGAGATCCGCCCGCTGACCGGGCTCGGCGAGGTGTTCACCGGCCTGGACGCCGAGACCGCCGCCCGCTGCCGCGCCGAGGCGCACACGGCGTACGCCGACGGAAGGATCGACGGCCCCGGCGAGGCCGCCGCCGCCACCTGGCGGTGGCGGAGCGGCGACTTCCCCCGGCTGATCCGCACCGTGGGCCCGTCCGGCAGCGGCAAGAGCACCTTCGCCCGCGCGCTCCCGGGCGTCGGCACCCACCTCGCCCTGGACGACCTGCGCGAGGCCCGCGGATCCCGGGCCGACCAGCGCGCCAACGGCGAGGTCCTGCGCGAGGCGCTCGCCCGGCTGGACGCCGCGCTCACCGGCCGGGCGACCGTGGTCTGGGACGCCACCTCGCTGGGTCGGCAGCAGCGCTCCCTCGTCGACGCGGTCGCCCGCCGCCGGGACGCGCTGATCACCGACGCGGTCGTCCTGGTCGACGAGGACGAACTGGTGCGCCGCAACGGACACCGGGCGCACCCCGTGCCGCCCGCGGTGCTCGCGTCCCAGCTGCGGCGCTTCGGCCCGCCCTACCCGGGCGAGGCGCACCGCACCTGGTACGTCGGGGCCAGTGGGACGATCGAGGAGGAGGCGTAGCCGTGCGCACCAGCGAGGAGATCTACCACCGGGTCCGCTGGGACGCCCGCTTCGACCCGTCCCGCTTCACGATCGGCGTGATGCAGCGGGGCGCGGCCCCCAAGCGGGTGCCCCTGCCCGCGTTCGTCCCGGGCGGGGAGATCCCGTGGCACCGGGTGCTCTTCTTCGAGGCCGACGGCGAGACCGTGTGGGACCGGGCCACCGGCACCGACCGGATCGACGCCACCGGCGCGGGCCGGGTACGCGAGGCACGCAGTCTGCGCGCGCCGTTCTTCGCCGCCCGCACCCCGCACGTCTTCGACGGCGCGGAGTGGGTCCCGGCCCGCTCACCGCGGGGGACGCACCCCTCCTCGGGAAGGGTGCGGGTGCTGACCTGGAACACGCTGTGGGACCGCTACGACGCCGACCGCATCGACACGGCCCGGCGCCGGCCCCTGCTGCCGGCCGCGCTGCGCGCCGCGGACGCGGACGTGATCGCGCTCCAGGAGGTCGAGCCCCCGCTGCTGGCGCTGCTCCTCCGCGAACCCTGGGTGCGCGAGGCGTACACCCTGGGCACCGACCCCGCCGCGCGGGACGTCGACGACTGCGGACTGCTGCTGCTCAGCAGGCTGCCCGTACGGGAGGCCGGGCACCACGCGCTGGGTCCGCACAAGGCGGTGACCGCGCTGGTCGTGGAGGGCCCGGACGGGCCGCTCACCGTGGCCGTGACCCACCTGAGCAGCGACCACTCCGCGGACGGGGCGGCCCGCCGGGAGGCCGAACTGGCGCGGCTGGCCGAAGGGTTGGCACCGCTCGACGGCGATGTCGTCCTGCTCGGCGACTTCAACGACGGGACGGACGCGCCGCAGACCGCCCTCGGGATGCGCGACGCGTGGAGCGAGGTCCGCGGCTCCGGCGACACGACCCCGACCTTCGACCCGCGGGCCAACCCGCTCGCCGCGGTCTCCTCGCTGAGCGGCCGCGCCTCCCGGCTGGACCGGGTGCTGCTGCGCGCCGGACGGCTGCGGGCGCGGGAGGTGTCCCTCCTCGGCACCGAACCCGCCGCGGACGGACTGCACCTCTCCGACCACTACGGGGTGTGCGCCGAACTCGCCCCCGAGCGGGCCGGGGCGGGTGCGGCGCCGGACGCGGAGCCCACCGTGCGGACGGCGCTGGCCTGGCTCCCGCCGCGGGAGATCCGGTCCGCGCTCCAGGAGATCCGCCGGGAGAACGACCCGCAGTTCCACCGCTGGCCGCCGCATGTGAACCTGCTCTTCGGATTCGTGCCCGAGTCCTCGTTCGAGGCGGCGCTGCCGCTGGTCTCCGCCGCCGTGCGCGGGGTGCGCCCCTTCGCGGCACGGCTGGCGGGGGTGCACTGGTTCGGGCACCGGGAGGGCGCGACGGTGTGGCTCGACCCGGCGGCCGACGACGAGGAACCATGGGCGGACCTGCGAGAACGCCTGCTGGACCGGTTCCCCGCCTGCCGGGGCCGCCACCCCGGTTTCACGCCGCACCTCAGCCTCGGCCGCACCGGCGACCCGCAGGCCCTGGCCGCCGCGTGCGAGGCCCGGCTCGCGGCCTTCGGCACCACCGTCGGCGAGATCGCCGTCCTCGCCCGCCGGGGCGGCGAGCCGATGCGCGTCCGCGCCACAGTCGCCCTCGGCACCGGCGAGGTGCGGTGGGCCGAGGAGCCGGAGGCCCCCGGGCCCGGAGCCACCGGTCCGTCGGGTCGGAGACCCGCGGGCCGCGGTCCCGCCGGGCCGGAGGCCACCGGGCCCGGAGCCACCGGACCGTCGCCTGCGGGCCGCGGACCCGCCGGGCCGGAGGCCACCCGCCGAGAAGCAGCCTGGGAGGAAGCCGCCGAGGACGAGACCGCGCGGGTCGGGCGGATCGTGACGGGGATCGCCGCGGCGCTCCCCCGGGGCGTCGTGCACGTCGTCGGCTCACGGCGGACCGGCTGCGCGCTGCCCGGCGCGGACCTCGATCTGGTCGCCGCCCTCCCGGGCGAGGTGACGACCCAGGAGGTGCGTGCGGCGCTCGGGTCCGCCCTCCCCGACGCGGCCGGGCTCCGCGACGTGACCGGTGCCCGGGTGCCGGGAGTGCGCCTGACCAGCGCCGGACTGGCGGTGGACCTGGCCGTGGTCCCCACGGGGCCGGTCGACCCGGCCGACGCGGTCGCGCGCCGGGCGGAGCTCGGCGAGGCCGGGGCGGTGGCGCTGAGCGCGGTGGACGACGCGGCCGCGGTCCTGCGCGCCGTCGCCGGCCGGGAGGCTGCGTTCGCCGTACTCGCCCGCGAGGTGAAGACCTGGGCACGCGCCCGCGGCCTGGACTGCGCCCCCTTCGGCGGCCTGCCCGGCATCGCCTGGGCCGTCCTCGCCGCCCGCACCGTGCGGGACACGGAGGCCGGCGAGTTCGCCGGCCTCGCCCCCAGGGCCCTGTCGAGCACGCTGGCGGCACGGTTCTTCGCGACCTGGGCGGCCTGGGACTGGCGCTCCCCCGTCGCCCTGACGGGGACCCCCGGCCCCGGCACCGCGCCGGTCACCGTCCTGACGCCGTCGGCACCCGTGCGGTCCTGCACCGATCAGGTCACCTTGGGCATGCGCGACCTGCTGACGCAGGAGCTGTACCGGGCCTGGGAGCTGACGGACACCGGCGGCGCACCCTCGCACGAGAGGCCGGACGCCCCGCCGCCGCTGCACCGCAGGCACGCGTCCTGGGCGGTGGTGACGGTGGCACCGGGTGCGGACGAGGGCCGGCTCCGCGGCAGGATGCGGGCCCTCGTCGCCGACCTCGCCGACGCCGCGCCCGCGGCCCACGCCTGGCCGCGCCCGTACTCCCTCTCCCCCACCCGCTACGCCATCGGCCTCGGCCAGGAACCGCCCGGCGACGCCGTCCTCGCGGAGATCGCCGCGGCCCGCCTGCGCGGTCTGCCCGGCGTCACCCTGACCCCGGCCCGCGGCGGCGAGATCCCCAGCCTGCGGTGACCCGCCGCCGGTCGCTCGCAGTCCGCACACCCCGACCGCCCGCGGCAGCCCCGCCCCGGGCATCCCCACCCGGCCCCGACCCCGACCTGCAGCCCCCGGGCCCCAGCCCGCGAACGGACGCGCCCCCACCGGCCGGCGACGGGGCGGCTGCCGGTCGGCCGCGCGGTACGGCCCCGCCGCACCGCCGCTCGGCGGCGCCGCCCCCACCCCTCCGGCGCCGCCCCGCCCCCGGCATCCCTCGGTCGCACGCGTCCCAGGCGGCAGCACACCCGCAGGCGCTCCGGCGTCTCCCGGCACGTCCCGGCCTCCCACCCCGGCATCGCGCCCCGCCCTACCGCGAGAAGAGGACAGGATCTGACCGCTACTGCTGCGACGGTGGGTCCGTACGCCACCCCGTGACGACCGTGAGGAACCGACCCCCGTGACCACCGACGCGCCCGCCCCGCCGAAGGCGGCTCCGCCCGCGACGACCTCCCTCCCCCCACTCCCCGCGACCGCGCCACCGGCCCCGGCGGGCACGCACGGCGGACGGCGCGGCCCCGACGGCCGCGAGCGGACCCCGGCCGAAGGGGACGCCCGATGACCGTGCTCTCGGCCCGGGCGCTCAACCGCGCCGCGCTCGCCCGCCAGCTGCTGCTCGACCGCTCCCGGATGACCGCCCTGGAAGCCGTCCGGCACCTGTGCGGCGTCCAGGCGCAGGAGCCGCAGGAGCCGTTCACCGGGCTCTGGTCCCGGCTCCACGGCTTCGCGCCCGCCGACCTCTCCGGACTGCTGACCGGCCGGCAGGCGGTACGCGTCCACCTGATGCGCCGCACCATGCACCTGGTCGACGCCGGCGACGCGCTCGCCTGGCGCGCCCGCCACGACGCGATGCTCCGCCAGCGGGTGCTCGCCACGTACCGCCGGGAGCTCGACGGGGTCGACCCGGAAGAACTGGCCGCCGCCGGACGGGCGGTGATGGCCGACGGCGAGCCCCGCACGATGGGCGAGCTCGCGCGGGCCGTCGTCGGCCGCTGGCCCGACGCGGGGACGCGCCCCCTGGGCGAACTGCTGGTCGCCGGACTGCTCCCCACCGTCCAGGTGCCCCCGCGCGGACTGTGGCGCACCACCGGCGGCGCGCGCTACCTCCCGCTCGGCGCCTGGCTCGGCCGCGAGCCCGACCCGCCCGCGCCCGACGGCGGCGACCCCGTCGGCGAGGCGCTCGTACGGCGCTATCTGGCGGCGTACGGTCCGGCCGCCACGGCCGACGTCCGCGCCTGGTCGGGGCTGGCGGGGCTCCCCGGCGCGGTCACCGCCCTCCGGCCGGAGCTGGTCACGTTCCGGGACGAGGCCGGACGGGTACTGCTCGACCTGCCCGACGCGCCCCGCCCGGACCCGGACACCCCTGCCCCTGTGCGCTTCCTCCCGGCGTTCGACAACGCGATCCTCGGATACCAGGACCGGAGCCGGATCATCGACGACGAGCACCGCCTGCTCTCGGTCGCCGGGGAGCGGGTCGTGCTGGTCGACGGCCGGGTCGCCGCGACGTGGACCACCGACGTCGGCACGGTGGCCGTCTCCCCGCTCGGCCGTCTCTCCCGCGCCGACCGCCGCGCCGTGACGGAGGAGGGCGCGGCGCTCGCGTCGTTCCTCTCCGACGGCGCCGACGACGGCGTACGCATCGCCGCCGACCGCTGACCCACCGCCCGCAGCCCTCAGCCCACCGCCGCCCGCCCGCCGGCCCCTGCTCCCCGCGGGCGGGGGCCGGCGGCGCGCCCACGGAGCAGGGGCCGGACGGCCACCGGATGGCCGACTCCCGCCCCATAGCGCCGTGTTATGGCAAAGCGCTATTACCCGCCGCGTCCGCACGGCCGGAATCCTGGTGCCGCCCGGAATCCCCCCGCACGCACGGCCACCCACCGTGCGTCTTCGGAAATGAGGAGCCTTGCGCATAACCAGGATCGTGACCGCTCTCGCGGCCGCCCTTCTCTCCGCCCTCGCGGTCGTCCCCACCGCGAGCACCGCCGCCGCCGCGCCCGCGGGCCCCCAGCCGATCATCGGCGGCGGCTACGCGCAGAGCGGCCCCTGGGCCGCCCGCCTGTTCTCGAACGGCCGGGAGACCTGTTCGGCGACGATCATCGCCCCCACCTGGATCCTGACCGCCAGGCACTGCGTCACCGGCGGCGGGCTCTCCTTCCGCATCGGCAGCCTGGACCAGCACAGCGGCGGCACCGTCGCCAACGGCGCCCAGACCTACACCCACTCCTCGGACCTCGCCCTGGTGCGCCTGGACCGTTCGGTCAGCGCCACCTACGCCACCCTCGGCCAGCCCGGCACCGTCCGCGTCGGCCAGAGCGTCCAGGTCTACGGCTGGGGCGCCACCTCGCAGTGCGGCTCCGAGGCCAACTGCCAGTCGCGCTACCTCAAGGTGGCGAACGTGACCGTCTCCAGCGGCTGCACCGACGCGTACGGCGGCTCGGCGATCTGCGCCCGCCGCGGCAACGGCATCACGGCCGGCGGCGACTCCGGCGGCCCGATGATGCTGAACGGCGTCCAGGTCGGCGTCGCCTCCACCAGCGACCGCCAGACCACCACGGCGTACACCAACGTCACCGCCTACCGGTCCTGGATCCAGTCGGTCGCCGGCGTCTGATCCCGCGGGCCCCTGCCTCCCCGGACGGCGCCCGCCGCTCGTGCCCAGGGCCCCGTGCCTCTCCCCCGCGGGAGGCACGGGGCCCTGTCGCCGTCCCCGCCGTCGCGCCGGTCCCGGCCCCCGCCGCACACGCCCCTCCGTGCACGGCGAAGGGCCCCGCCCCTCCCTTGCGGGAGGTGCGGGGCCCTTCTTGCAGCTCGGTGAGCTACCAGGTCAGATCAACGGACTTACTTGTTGATCTTGGTGACCTGGCCGGCGCCCACGGTCCGGCCACCCTCACGGATGGCGAACTTCAGGCCCTCTTCCATGGCGACGGGCTGGATCAGCTCGACGGTCATCTGGGTGTTGTCACCCGGCATGACCATCTCGGTGCCCTCGGGGAGGGTCACGACGCCGGTCACGTCCGTGGTACGGAAGTAGAACTGCGGGCGGTAGTTGTTGAAGAACGGGGTGTGACGGCCACCCTCGTCCTTCGACAGGATGTAGGCCTGGGCCTCGAACTCGGTGTGCGGCGTGACCGAACCGGGCTTGATGATGACCTGGCCGCGCTCGACGTCCTCGCGCTTGATGCCACGGAGGAGCAGACCGACGTTCTCACCGGCCTGGCCCTCGTCGAGCAGCTTGCGGAACATCTCGATGCCGGTGACCGTGGTGGTGGTCTTCTCGGTCTTGATGCCGACGATGTCGACGGTCTCGTTGACCTTGAGGACGCCACGCTCGATACGACCGGTGACGACGGTGCCACGACCGGTGATCGTGAAGACGTCCTCGATCGGCATCAGGAACGGCTTGTCGACGTCACGCTCGGGCTGCGGGATCGCCTCGTCGACGGCGGCCATCAGGTTCAGGACCGACTGGCCCCACTCCTTGTCGCCCTCGAGCGCCTTGAGCGCCGAGACCTTGACGACCGGCAGGTCGTCGCCCGGGAACTCGTACTCGGAGAGGAGCTCACGCACCTCGAGCTCGACGAGCTCCAGG
This sequence comes from Streptomyces genisteinicus, assembly GCF_014489615.1. Taxonomy (GTDB): domain Bacteria; phylum Actinomycetota; class Actinomycetes; order Streptomycetales; family Streptomycetaceae; genus Streptomyces; species Streptomyces genisteinicus. Next base: position 4,292,845 of record NZ_CP060825.1, on the reverse strand, counting down.
ATCTCCTCGTCGTCCACCATGTCGGCCTTGTTCAGGGCGACGACGATGTACGGAACGCCGACCTGGCGGGCCAGGAGCACGTGCTCCTTGGTCTGCGGCATCGGGCCGTCGGTGGCGGCGACCACGAGGATGGCGCCGTCCATCTGCGCGGCACCGGTGATCATGTTCTTGATGTAGTCCGCGTGACCGGGGCAGTCGACGTGGGCGTAGTGACGCGACTCGGTCTGGTACTCGACGTGCGCGATGGAGATGGTGATACCGCGCTGGCGCTCCTCGGGAGCCTTGTCGATCTGGTCGAAGGCCGAGGCCTCGTTCAGGTCCGGGTACGCGTCGTGCAGCACCTTGGTAATGGCGGCCGTGAGGGTCGTCTTACCGTGGTCGATGTGACCGATGGTGCCGATGTTGACGTGCGGCTTAGTCCGCTCGAACTTCGCCTTCGCCACTGGGGTCCTCCTGGAGTGGTTCTGAACGCCTTGCTCATCGGCGCCAGGTGATCTTTGCTGGGAAGCCGGCCGCCGGGGTCAGCCCCTGAAGGTTTCGGGGCGGACCCCCGGCGGTCGGTGTCAAGCCTACGGCGTGAACTCGGGTGAGTTACTCGCCCTTGGCCTTCGCGATGATCTCCTCGGCGACGTTCCGGGGAACCTCGGCGTAGGAGTCGAACTGCATCGAGTAGCTTGCGCGACCCGAGGTCTTGCTGCGGAGGTCTCCGACGTAGCCGAACATCTCCGAGAGGGGCACGAGGCCCTTCACGACGCGAGCGCCGCTGCGCTCCTCCATGGCCTGGATCTGGCCACGGCGGGAGTTGATGTCGCCGATGACCTCACCCATGTAGTCCTCGGGCGTGGTGACCTCGACGGACATCATCGGCTCGAGAAGCACGGGCGAAGCCTTGCGCGCGGCCTCCTTGAAGGCCTGCGAACCGGCGATCTTGAAGGCGAGCTCGGAGGAGTCGACCTCGTGGTAGCCACCGTCGAGAAGAATGACGCGGACGCCCGTCATCTCGTAGCCCGCCAGGATGCCGAACTGCATGGCCTCCTGCGCACCCGCGTCCACCGAGGGGATGTACTCCTTGGGGATGCGGCCACCGGTGACCTTGTTCACGAACTCGTACGAGGCGTCGCCGCCCTCGATCGGCTCGATCGCGATCTGCACCTTGGCGAACTGACCGGTACCACCGGTCTGCTTCTTGTGCGTGTAGTCGTGGCGCTCGACGGCCTTGCGGATCGTCTCGCGATACGCGACCTGCGGCTTGCCGACGTTGGCCTCGACCTTGAACTCGCGACGCATGCGGTCGACGAGGACGTCGAGGTGGAGCTCGCCCATACCACCGATGATGGTCTGGCCGGTCTCCTCGTCCGAGTGGACCTGGAAGGAGGGGTCCTCCTCCGCGAGACGCTGGATGGCGACACCCAGCTTCTCCTGGTCACCCTTGGACTTGGGCTCGATCGCGACCTGGATGACCGGCGCCGGGAAGTCCATGGACTCCAGGATCACCGGGTTCTTCTCGTCGCACAGCGTCTCACCGGTGGTGGTCTGCTTCAGGCCCATGACGGCGACGATGTCGCCGGCGCCCACGGCGTCGATCTCCTCACGCTTGTTCGCGTGCATCCGGTAGATCTTGCCGATGCGCTCCTTCTTGCCCTTGACGGAGTTCAGCACCGAGGTGCCGGCCTCCAGGCGACCCGAGTAGACCCGGATGAAGGTGAGCTTGCCGAGGTGCGGGTCGCTCGCGATCTTGAACGCGAGGGCCGACAGCGGCTCGGACTCGGACGGCTTGCGGGACACGACCTCCTCCGGGTCCTTGACGCCGTGGCCCTCGATGGCCTCGACGTCCAGGGGGGAGGGGAGGTAGCGCACGACGGCGTCGAGCAGGGGCTGGACGCCCTTGTTCTTGAACGCGGTGCCGCAGAACACGGGGGTGACGGTGGTGTCGCCGCCCTTGCCGGACGCGATGGTGATACGACGGATCGCGGCGTACAGCTGCTCCTCGGTGGGCTCCTCGCCCTCCAGGAACAGCTCCATGATCTCTTCGTCGTTCTCCGCGACGGTCTCGACCAGCTTGCCGCGCCACTCCTCGGCGGCCTCGGCGTGCGTGGCCGGGATGTCGACGACGTCGTACATCTCGCCCTTGGTGGCCTCGGCGGACCAGACCAGAGCCTTCATGCGGACGAGGTCGACCACGCCCTTGAAGTCGGCCTCGGCACCGATGGGGAGCTGCATGACGATCGGGGTCGCGCCGAGGCGGTTCACGATCATGTCGACACAGCGGTGGAACTCGGCGCCCGTGCGGTCGAGCTTGTTGACGAAGCAGATGCGCGGCACGCCGTAGCGGTCGGCCTGGCGCCACACCGTCTCGGACTGCGGCTCCACACCGGCCACACCGTCGAACACGGTCACGGCGCCGTCGAGGACGCGGAGCGAACGCTCCACCTCGACGGTGAAGTCCACGTGACCGGGGGTGTCGATGATGTTGATGGTGTGGTCGACGTCCTCGAGCGGCCAGTGACAGGTCGTCGCGGCGGACGTGATGGTAATGCCGCGCTCCTGCTCCTGCTCCATCCAGTCCATCGTGGCAGCGCCGTCGTGGACCTCACCGATCTTGTAGCTCACACCGGTGTAGAACAGGATGCGCTCGGTGGTCGTCGTCTTGCCCGCGTCGATGTGGGCCATGATCCCGATGTTGCGGACCTTGGCCAGGTCAAGCGAAGTGGTGGCCATATGGCTCAGTCTTCTCTCGGTCTCGATGGGGGTAGCGACTACCAGCGGTAGTGCGCGAAGGCCTTGTTGGACTCGGCCATCTTGTGCGTGTCCTCACGCTTCTTGACCGAAGCGCCGAGGCCGTTGGAGGCGTCGAGCAGTTCGTTCATGAGGCGCTCGGTCATGGTCTTCTCGCGGCGGGCGCGGGAGTAACCCACGACCCAGCGCAGCGCGAGGGTGGAGGCGCGGCCCGGCTTGACCTCGATCGGCACCTGGTAGGTGGCGCCACCGACACGGCGGGACTTGACCTCGAGGGACGGCTTGACGTTCTCGAGAGCGCGCTTCAGCGTGATGACCGGGTCGGCGCCGGTCTTCTCGCGAAGACCCTCCATGGCGCCGTAGACGATCCGCTCGGCGGTGGAACGCTTGCCGTTCAGCAGGATCTTGTTGATGAGCGAGGTCACCAGAGGAGAACCGTAGACCGGGTCGATGATGACCGGGCGCTTCGGGGCGGGGCCCTTACGAGGCATTCTTACTTCTCCTTCTTGGCGCCGTAGCGGCTGCGGGCCTGCTTGCGGTTCTTGACACCCTGGGTGTCGAGCGAACCGCGGATGATCTTGTAGCGAACACCCGGCAGGTCCTTCACACGGCCACCACGCACGAGCACGATGGAGTGCTCCTGCAGGTTGTGTCCCTCACCCGGGATGTAGGCCGTGACCTCGATACCGGAGGTCAGACGCACACGCGCGACCTTACGGAGGGCCGAGTTCGGCTTCTTCGGGGTGGTCGTGAACACACGCGTGCAGACGCCGCGGCGCTGAGGGGAACCCTCGAGTGCGGGCGTCTTGTTCTTCTCGACCTTGTCCTGCCGGCCCTTGCGGACCAGCTGCTGGATCGTAGGCACTACTTCTCCGGTTTCTGTGTGCCGTCCGTGAAACTAACCTGGAACGTCGCCGACCCACGCGGTCGGGTGTGTCGAATACTGCGAACCTCCGCGCAAGGCGGAAACGGCGCAGATTGCGGTGGCCGGTCTCGGACTCGCGGTGCGGTTGAGGACACGCACACGAGCCCAGGCACACCCCAGGCACAAGGTCTGAGCGTACCTATCGCACTCGCATCGGTCAAAACAAATGGCCTCGCGCACCGAGCGGCGGACGGTTACGGCCCCCGCTCCCCCGGGAACGGCCCGTGCGGGCCCGGCGCCGCCCCTCTCCGTCCCGCGCACGGACGTCGTGCGCCTTCCCCGGCGCCGCGGCCGGCGGACGCCCCTCCGAGGCCCGGAACGCCGGAGGGCGGCCATCCCCACGGGATGACCGCCCTCCGGACGTGGCTCACGCCTTACTGGTTGTACGGACCGTAGTCGTAGTCCTCCAGCGGGACGGCCTGGCCGGAGCCGGTGCCGAACGGCGAGTAGTCGATGTCGTCGTAGCCGACGGCCGAGTACATCGCGGCCTTGGCCTCCTCGGTCGGCTCGACCCGGATGTTGCGGTAGCGGGACAGGCCCGTACCGGCCGGGATGAGCTTACCGATGATGACGTTCTCCTTGAGGCCGATCAGGGAGTCCGACTTGGCGTTGATCGCCGCGTCGGTCAGGACCCTGGTCGTCTCCTGGAAGGACGCCGCGGACAGCCACGACTCGGTCGCCAGCGAGGCCTTGGTGATACCCATCAGCTGCGGACGGCCGGAGGCGGGGTGACCGCCCTCGGTGACCACACGACGGTTCTCGGTCTCGAAGCGCGAACGCTCGACCAGCTCGCCCGGCAGCAGCTCCGCGTCGCCGGACTCGATGATCGTCACCCGGCGCAGCATCTGCCGGATGATGATCTCGATGTGCTTGTCGTGGATCGACACACCCTGCGAGTTGTAGACCTTCTGGACCTCGCCGACCAGGTGGACCTGGACCGCGCGCTGCCCGAGGATGCGCAGCACGTCGTGCGGGTTGGTCGCACCGAAGGCCAGCGGCTCGCCGACCTGGACGTGGTCGCCCTCGCGGACCTTGAGCTTGGCGCGCTTCGAGATCGGGTAGGCCGTCTCGTCGCTGCCGTCGTCCGGGGTGACGACGATCTTCTTGGTCTTCTCGGTCTCCTCGATCCGCACGCGGCCGGCGGCCTCGGAGATCGGGGCGACACCCTTCGGGGTACGGGCCTCGAAGAGCTCGACGACACGCGGCAGACCCTGGGTGATGTCGTCACCGGCCACACCACCGGTGTGGAAGGTACGCATCGTCAGCTGGGTACCGGGCTCACCGATGGACTGGGCGGCGATGATGCCGACCGCCTCACCGATGTCGACCAGCTTGCCGGTGGCCAGCGAACGGCCGTAGCAGAAGGCACAGGTGCCGACGGCCGACTCGCAGGTCAGGACCGAGCGGGTCTTGACCTCCTCGACGCCCGCGGCGACCACGGCGTCGATGAGCACGTCACCGAGGTCGACGTTGGCCGGCGCGATGACCTTGCCGTCGACGACGACGTCCTCGGCGAGCATCCGCGCGTACACGGAGGTCTCGACGTCCTCCGCCTTGCGCAGCACGCCGTCGGCGCCGCGCTCGGCGATCCGCAGCTTGAGGCCGCGTTCGGTGCCGCAGTCCTCCTCGCGGATGATGACGTCCTGCGAGACGTCCACCAGACGACGGGTCAGGTAACCCGAGTCGGCGGTACGCAGGGCGGTGTCCGCCAGACCCTTACGGGCACCGTGCGTGGAGATGAAGTACTCCAGCACGGACAGGCCCTCGCGGAAGGACGCCTTGATCGGACGCGGGATGGTCTCGTTCTTGGCGTTCGACACCAGACCGCGCATACCGGCGATCTGACGCATCTGCATCATGTTTCCACGAGCACCCGAGTTGACCATCATGAAGATGGGGTTGGTCTTCGGGAAGTTCGCGTTCATCGCCTCGGCGACCTCGTTGGTCGCCTTGGTCCAGATCGCGATGAGCTCCTGGGTGCGCTCGTCCTTGGTGATCAGACCGCGCTCGTACTGCTTCTGGACCTTCTCGTCCTGCGCCTCGTAGCCCGCGACGATCTCCTTCTTCGCCTCGGGGACGACGACGTCGGAGATGGCCACGGTGACACCGGAACGGGTCGCCCAGAAGAAGCCGGAGGACTTCAGGTTGTCGAGCGTCGCCGCCACGATGACCTTGGGGTAGCGCTCGGCCAGGTCGTTGACGATCTCGGAGAGCTGCTTCTTGCCCACCGAGTAGTCGACGAACGGGTAGTCCTCGGGCAGCAGCTCGTTGAAGAGCGCACGGCCCAGCGTGGTGTTCAGCCGGAAGCTGTCACCCTGCTGCCAGGTGTTCTCCTCGCCCTCCTCGGGCGCCGGCGGGGTCCAGCCGCGCGGCGGGATGGTGCCCACCGGGAAGCGGATGTCGACCTTCGCCTGGAGCGAGAGCTCGCGGGCGTCGAAGGCCATGATCGCCTCGGCGGTGGAGCCGAAGGACCGGCCCTCGCCGATGACCTCGCGCTCCTCCTCGTCCGTGGTGAGGAAGAAGAGGCCGAGCACCATGTCCTGGGTGGGCATGGTGACCGGACGGCCGTCGGCCGGCTTGAGGATGTTGTTGGAGGACAGCATCAGGATGCGGGCCTCGGCCTGCGCCTCCGCGGAGAGCGGCAGGTGCACGGCCATCTGGTCACCGTCGAAGTCCGCGTTGAACGCGGTGCAGACGAGCGGGTGGATCTGGATGGCCTTGCCCTCGACCAGCTGCGGCTCGAAGGCCTGGATGCCGAGGCGGTGCAGCGTGGGCGCACGGTTCAGCAGCACCGGGTGCTCGGCGATGACCTCTTCGAGGACGTCGTACACCACGGTGCGGCCGCGCTCGACCATGCGCTTGGCCGACTTGATGTTCTGCGCGTGGTTCAGGTCGACCAGGCGCTTCATCACGAACGGCTTGAAGAGCTCCAGCGCCATGGCCTTGGGCAGACCGCACTGGTGCAGCTTGAGCTGCGGGCCGACGACGATGACGGAACGCGCCGAGTAGTCGACTCGCTTGCCGAGCAGGTTCTGACGGAAACGGCCCTGCTTGCCCTTGAGCATGTCGCTCAGGGACTTCAGCGGACGGTTGCCGGGGCCCGTGACCGGGCGGCCGCGGCGGCCGTTGTCGAAGAGGGCGTCGACCGCCTCCTGGAGCATGCGCTTCTCGTTGTTCACGATGATCTCGGGCGCGCCGAGGTCGAGAAGCCGCTTCAGGCGGTTGTTGCGGTTGATGACACGGCGGTACAGGTCGTTCAGGTCGGAGGTCGCGAAGCGGCCACCGTCCAGCTGCACCATCGGACGCAGGTCCGGCGGGATGACCGGGACGCAGTCCAGCACCATGCCCTTGGGGCTGTTGGAGGTCTGCAGGAACGCGGAGACGACCTTGAGGCGCTTGAGCGCACGGGTCTTCTTCTGGCCCTTGCCGGTGCGGATGATCTCGCGGAGGCGCTCGGCCTCCTCGTCGAGGTCGAAGGACTCCAGGCGCTTCTGCAGCGCGGCGGCGCCCATCGAGCCGTCGAAGTAGGTGCCGAAGCGGTCGCGCAGCTCGCGGTAGAGCAGCTCGTCGCCCTCCAGGTCCTGGACCTTGAGGTTCTTGAAGCGGTTCCACACCTCGTCGAGACGGTCGATCTCGCGCTGGGCGCGGTCGCGCAGCTGCTTCATCTCGCGCTCGGCGCCCTCGCGCACCTTGCGGCGCACGTCGGCCTTGGCGCCCTCGGCCTCCAGCTCGGCCAGGTCGGTCTCGAGCTTCTTGGCGCGGGCCTCGAGGTCGGCGTCGCGGCGGTTCTCGATCTGCTGGCGCTCGACGGAGACGTGGGCCTCCAGCGACGGCAGGTCGCGCGTGCGGCGCTCGTCGTCGACGAACGTGATCATGTAGGCGGCGAAGTAGATGACCTTCTCGAGGTCCTTCGGCGCCAGGTCCAGCAGGTATCCCAGGCGCGACGGGACGCCCTTGAAGTACCAGATGTGGGTGACGGGAGCGGCCAGCTCGATGTGGCCCATCCGCTCGCGGCGCACCTTGGCGCGGGTGACCTCGACGCCACAGCGCTCACAGATGATGCCCTTGAAGCGGACACGCTTGTACTTGCCGCAGTAGCACTCCCAGTCCCGGGTCGGACCGAAGATCTTCTCGCAGAAGAGCCCGTCCTTTTCCGGCTTCAGGGTGCGGTAGTTGATGGTCTCCGGCTTCTTGACCTCGCCGTGGGACCAGGTCCGGATGTCGTCCGCGGTGGCCAGGCCGATCCGCAGCTCGTCGAAGAAGTTGACGTCGAGCACTTTTTCGTCAATCCCTCTTTCGGGGTTGTGCCCTCCGCGTCAGCGGAAAAGGGCTCTGTATCAGTGGTCTGTACGGTCCCGGGGACGGTGGGGGGCTCCCTTTCGGAAGCCCCCCACCGGGCCCGTCAGACCTCTTCGACGCTGCTCGGCTCGCGCCGGGACAGGTCGATACCGAGCTCCTCCGCGGCGCGGAAGACGTCCTCGTCCGTGTCGCGCATCTCGATGGACATGCCGTCCGAGGACAGCACCTCCACGTTGAGGCAGAGCGACTGCATTTCCTTGATGAGCACCTTGAAGGACTCGGGAATGCCGGGCTCGGGGATGTTCTCGCCCTTGACGATGGCCTCGTAGACCTTCACGCGGCCGGTCACGTCGTCGGACTTGATCGTCAGCAGCTCCTGGAGTGCGTAGGCGGCGCCGTACGCCTCCAGCGCCCACACCTCCATCTCACCGAATCGCTGGCCACCGAACTGGGCCTTACCACCCAGCGGCTGCTGGGTGATCATCGAGTACGGACCGGTCGAACGGGCGTGGAGCTTGTCGTCGACCAGGTGGTGGAGCTTGAGGATGTACATGTACCCGACCGAGATCGGGTCCGGGAACGGCTCGCCGGAGCGGCCGTCGAACAGGCGCGCCTTGCCGGTCGGGAGCACCATGCGCTCGCCGTCCCGGTTCGGGATGGTGTGCTGGAGCAGGCCGGCCAGCTCGTCCTCGCGGGCACCGTCGAAGACCGGGGTCGCGACGTTGGTGCCGGCGGCGACGTCGTCCGCGCCGATGGCCTGGAGACGCTGCGCCCACTCGTCCGCGAGGCCGGAGACGTCCCAGCCGCGGCTGGCGAGCCAGCCGAGGTGGATCTCCAGGACCTGTCCCGGGTTCATGCGGGACGGGACACCCAGCGGGTTGAGGATGATGTCGACCGGGGTGCCGTCCTCCAGGAACGGCATGTCCTCGATCGGCAGGATCTTGGAGATGACGCCCTTGTTGCCGTGACGGCCGGCGAGCTTGTCACCGTCGGTGATCTTGCGCTTCTGGGCCACGTAGACGCGGACCAGCTGGTTGACGCCCGGGGGAAGCTCGTCGCCCTCCTCGCGGTCGAAGACGCGCACGCCGATGACCTTGCCGGTCTCGCCGTGGGGCACCTTCAGCGAGGTGTCGCGGACCTCGCGCGCCTTCTCGCCGAAGATCGCGCGGAGCAGGCGCTCCTCCGGGGTGAGCTCGGTCTCGCCCTTGGGCGTGACCTTGCCGACCAGGATGTCGCCGGCGACGACCTCGGCACCGATGCGGATGATGCCGCGCTCGTCGAGGTCGGCGAGGACCTCCTCGGAGACGTTCGGGATGTCCCGGGTGATCTCCTCGGGGCCCAGCTTGGTGTCACGGGCGTCGACCTCGTGCTCCTCGATGTGGATCGAGGAGAGGACGTCGTCCTGCACGAGGCGCTGCGACAGGATGATCGCGTCCTCGTAGTTGTGGCCCTCCCACGGCATGAACGCCACGAGCAGGTTCTTGCCGAGCGCCATCTCGCCATTCTCCGTGGCGGGACCGTCGGCGAGGACCTGGCCCTCGATGATCCGGTCGCCCTCGTCGACGACGACCTTCTGGTTGACCGAGGTGCCCTGGTTGGAGCGGGAGAACTTGTGCAGGCGGTACGTGGTGTACGTGCCGTCGTCGTTGGCGATGGTGATGTAGTCCGCGGAGACCTCCTGGACCACACCGTCCTTCTCGGCCTTGAGCACGTCGCCGGCGTCGGTGGCGCAGCGGTACTCCATGCCGGTGCCCACGAGCGGCGCCTCGGACTTGATGAGCGGCACGGCCTGCCTCATCATGTTCGCGCCCATCAGGGCGCGGTTGGCGTCGTCGTGCTCGAGGAACGGGATCATGGCGGTCGCGACCGACACCATCTGGCGCGGCGAGACGTCCATGTAGTCGACGTCCGTGCCGGGCACGTAGTCGACCTCGCCGCCACGGCGGCGGACCAGCACGCGGGACTCGGCGAACCGGAACTCGTCGGTCAGCGGCGCGTTGGCCTGCGCGATGACGAAGCGGTCCTCCTCGTCGGCGGTGAGGTAGTCGACCTCGTCGCCGACGACACCGTCGACCACCTTGCGGTACGGCGTCTCGATGAAGCCGAACGCGTTGATCCGGCCGTACGAGGCGAGCGAACCGATCAGACCGATGTTCGGGCCTTCGGGCGTCTCGATCGGACACATGCGGCCGTAGTGCGACGGGTGCACGTCGCGGACCTCGAAGCCGGCCCGCTCACGGGAGAGACCACCCGGGCCGAGGGCGTTGAGACGACGCTTGTGCGTCAGGCCCGACAGCGGGTTGTTCTGGTCCATGAACTGGGACAGCTGGCTGGTGCCGAAGAACTCCTTGATGGAGGCGACGACCGGCCGGATGTTGATCAGGGTCTGCGGCGTGATCGCCTCGACGTCCTGGGTGGTCATGCGCTCGCGCACGACGCGCTCCATACGGGCGAGACCCGTACGGACCTGGTTCTGGATCAGCTCGCCGACGTTGCGGATGCGGCGGTTGCCGAAGTGGTCGATGTCGTCCGTCTCGACCATGATCGAGCGGCCGGACTCGCCGACCGTCTCGGTCTCACCGGCGTGCAGCTTCACCAGGTACTTGATGGTGGCGATGACGTCGTCGGTGGTGAGCACGCCGGCGTCCAGCGGCTCGTTCGCGCCGAGCTTCTTGTTCACCTTGTAGCGGCCGACCTTCGCGAGGTCGTAGCGCTTCGGGTTGAAGTAGAGGTTCTCGAGCAGCGTCTGAGCGGCCTCGCGGGTCGGCGGCTCGCCCGGGCGCAGCTTGCGGTAGATGTCGAGCAGCGCGTCGTCCTGGCCCTGGGTGTGGTCCTTCTCCAGGGTGGCGCGCATGGACTCGTACTCGCCGAACTCCTCGAGGATCTGCTCGGTCGTCCAGCCGAGCGCCTTGAGCAGGACGGTCACGGACTGCTTGCGCTTGCGGTCGATGCGCACACCGACCATGTCGCGCTTGTCGATCTCCATCTCCAGCCAGGCACCCCGGGAGGGGATGATCTTGGCGGTATAGATGTCCTTGTCGGACGTCTTGTCGATGGAGGAGTCGAAGTAGACGCCCGGCGAGCGCACGAGCTGCGACACCACGACACGCTCGGTGCCGTTGATGACGAAGGTGCCCTTGTTGGTCATGAGCGGGAAGTCGCCCATGAAGACCGTCTGGGACTTGATCTCGCCGGTCTCGTTGTTCGTGAACTCGGCGGTGACGAAGAGCGGGGCGGCGTACGTGAAGTCGCGCTCCTTGCACTCGTCGATGGAGTTCTTCGGGGGCTCGAAGCGGTGGTCGCGGAAGGTCAGCGACATCGACCCGGAGAAGTCCTCGATCGGGGAGATCTCCTCGAAGATCTCCTCCAGACCGGACTTCGTGGGGACGTCCTGTCCGCTTTCGAGAGCCGCCTCGACACGAGCCTTCCATGCGGCATTGCCGAGCAGCCAGTCGAAGCTCTCGGTCTGGAGCGCAAGGAGGTTCGGAACCTCGAGGGGCTCCTTGATCTTTGCAAAGGAGATGCGCAGCGGGGCAGTGCTGGCGCCGTTGTTCGTATTCGCGGTCGAGGCGTTGCGCGAGGCGGCCAAGAGGGGGTCCTTCCGAGGGCTCGGACTCACTACGCGCGTACCGGTCCCATGCTGTGCGTCGAAAGAAGGCCCAGGTCGGGGCTTGTTTTCGGTCGATGCTCAGGTATGGAGATGCCCCTGGTGACGGGCAGGGGGCAGCTAACAGGCAGCGCAAAGGGTCAGTGTAGCCACATGGCCCACTGATGTCCAGTCCCGGTTTTCGGAAGACACGAGACCCTTCGTCTTACTCAACTCCGCGAACTTATGCGCCGTGAGGCGCACATCGATACTGCCCGTTCGGTCGCCGATCCATGCCTCGGATCCGGATCGTTGTGGCGACGCGTCCTGAGAATTGCGCGCTGCGTGCGGTTCGTCAAGGCCCCCTGCCCCCGAGCGGGCGCCCGGGGACGCCTGCCGGCCACCGCGGCAGGGGCGTCTGCCTGCGGATTCACTCCGCGAACGGCCATGATCACCCTACCTCCCGCAGCGGGAAGAGCAAGGCAGCCGCCGCCCGCCCACCGGCATGCCGAAGGGCGACCACCCGGTTGGATGATCGCCCTTCGGTGTGCGTGCGTTACACACCGGGAGCCGGCGGGCTCCCGACGCGCACGCTCAGTGAGTCACGGGGACTCGTGAGGTCACTTGACCTCGACGGAGGCGCCGGCGGCCTTGAGGGACTCGGCAGCCTTCTCCGCGGCCTCCTTGGCGACCTTCTCGAGGACCGGCTTCGGGGTGCCGTCGACGAGGTCCTTGGCCTCCTTCAGGCCGAGGGAGGTCAGCTCACGCACGACCTTGATGACCTGGATCTTCTTCTCGCCGGCGCCGGTGAGGATGACGTCGAACTCGTCCTGCTCCTCGACGGCCTCGGCAGCGGCGGCGGGGCCGGCCGGGGCGGCGGCGACGGCCGCGGCGGCGGTGACGTCGAACTTCTCCTCGAAGGCCTTCACGAACTCGGAGAGCTCGATGAGGGTCATCTCTTCGAACTGCGCGAGCAGGTCGTCCTGGGACAGCTTCGCCATGATGGCGTCCTTCCACTCATTCGGCTGGTGCCGTGTGTACATGTAGGCGGGCGTACATTTCGGCCCGCTGCGACCCGCTCCTGGTCGGCGCGGATCATTGCGCGAGCCGAGTTACTCGGCACCGCCCTGCTCGGCCTGCTTGGCACGAAGCGCCTCCGCGGTGCGGACGAACTTCGAGGGAAGCGCCTGGAAGAGCTGAGCAGTCTGCGTCTGCTTGCCCTTGAAGGCGCCCGCCAGCTTGGCGAGCAGAACCTCGCGGGACTCGAGGTCCGCGAGCTTCTTGATCTCATCGGCGGACAGCGCCTTGCCGTCAAGGACACCGCCCTTGATGATCAGGTTCGGGTTGTCCTTGGCGAAGTCACGAAGACCCTTCGCCGACTCCACCGGGTCACCGGTGATGAAGGCAACCGCCGTCGGACCAGCGAAGTGGTCGTCGAGCGAGGTGATCCCGGCCTCATTGGCCGCAATCTTGGTCAGCGTGTTCTTCACCACGGCGTACTGGGCGTTCTCACCGAGCGAACGACGCAGCGTCTTGAGCTGCGCCACGGTGAGACCCCGGTACTCGGTCAGCACAGCGGCGTTCGAGCTGCGGAACTGCTCCGCGAGCTCGGCTACCGCGGCAGCCTTGTCGGGCCTTGCCATGAGCGTCGGCCTCCTTCCGGGTGATGAGGACCGCTCAGAAGGGGCTGAACAAAACGAAACGCCCCGGCGCAGGCGCACGGGGCGTAGCTCGACCTGGGCGAAAACCGTCCGGGAGCTTTCCACAGTCACCTGCGCGGGTCGTCCGCTCTGAGCGGATCCTTCGGCCACCGGACCCTCGGAGGAGAGCACGGCAACGACCAGCGGTCTTTGGCTTCTGTGGAAGAGTACGGGAACGGATCCCCGTCAGGCAAATCCGGTCAACTCCCGCCGGTGGGACCGGCGGAAGCTGCGGAAGCCGCGGGTCAGGAAGCGGCCGAGTCCGACTGGGCGTCCTCGGCGGCGCCCAGGCCCTCGCCGATCTCGCCGAGCATCTCCATCAGGTCGACGGTCTCGCCGGCCGGCGGGGTCTGCACGGTGGCCTTCGCGCCGTAGTCGGAGTACTCGGAGACGATCGTCACGGCGCCCTCGGGGCTGTCCATGCCGACGTTCATCTTCGCCGGGTAGCCGTCCCCGTCGACCCAGACCTCGATGTCGTAGCCCTCGATACCGGCCTTCTCGACGCCCTCCAGGAAGCTCTTGCGCTCCTCGTCGGAGAGCACGTCCAGGGATCCGTTGGCGTCGATCATCTCGGCGACGGTCAGCGAGCCCTTGTAGTGGTCCGTGTCGACGCCGCCGACCTTCTCGGAGCCCACGTGCTTCAGGTTGGGCGAGTCGAGCAGGACGGCGAGCTGCTGGGACGGGTCCTGGTTCATGTTCTCCAGGCCGCCGGTCATCTGCTTCTGCAGTTCCTTGTCACCGGACTGCTCCGCGATGGCGCCGATGTCCATCTTCATCCAGCGCTTGCCGTCCATGTCCTTGGCGGCCTCGGCGCCCATGTCCATGTACATGACGTTGTCGACCATGAGCATGCGCATCTGCTCGGGGTCGCCGGGCTCGCTCTGGAACGCGTCGCCCTTCACCGTCATGTCCATGAGCGTCGGCTCCCAGCCCATGACGCCCGTCATCTCGAAGTCGCCGCCGCCCTCCATCGAGGCGGGCATCGTCATCGTCATGCGGACCTTGGCGGACTTGGCCTCGGAGGTCTTCTCGTAGGCCGCGGTGAGGGCCTTCGTGGCCGCCGTGCGGTCCTGCGTCCTCGCCTTGGCCGCGGGCGCGTCGGCGGCCTTCTTGTCATCGCCCTGACAGCCGGCGACACCGGCGATCACCGCGAGGGCCGTCACCGCGACACCCGCGCGCCTCATGACCGACTTGCTCATTTCCCCACCCCTGGTCGTCACTTTGCGAACTCTTCAACCGTAACTCACGGGTACCACGGCAGAGAAAGGAGAAACCGGCCCCCACCGCTCAACTGCGCGGTGGGGGCCGGTTCTTCAGACGCGAGACCCGCGACTGCCGTCCTGGGATCAGACGGCGGCCGGGTCCTCCTCGACGAGGAGGTTGCGGGTGCGGTTGGAGTCCAGCGGGATGCCGGGGCCCATCGTCGTCGTCAGGGTCGCCTTCTTGATGTAGCGGCCCTTGGCGGCGGACGGCTTCAGACGGAGGATCTCGTCCAGCGCCGCCGCGTAGTTCTCGACCAGCTTCGTCTCGTCGAAGGAGACCTTGCCGATGATGAAGTGCAGGTTCGAGTGCTTGTCGACGCGGAACTCGATCTTGCCGCCCTTGATCTCGTTGACGGCCTTGGCGACGTCCATGGTGACGGTGCCGGTCTTCGGGTTCGGCATCAGACCACGCGGACCGAGCACGCGGCCCAGGCGGCCGACCTTGCCCATGAGGTCCGGGGTGGCGACGACCGCGTCGAACTCGTTCAGGCGCTGGCCCTTGGAGATCTCGTCGATCAGTTCGTCGGAGCCGACGATGTCGGCGCCCGCGGCTTCCGCGGCCGCAGCACGGTCACCGGTCGCGAAGACCAGGACCCGGGCGGTCTTGCCGGTGCCGTGCGGAAGGTTGACGGTGCCGCGGACCATCTGGTCGGCCTTGCGCGGGTCGACGCCCAGGCGGAAGGCGACCTCGACGGTGCCGTCGAACTTGGTGGTGGCGGTGTCCTTGGCGAGACGGACGGCCTCGAGCGGGGCGTAGTTCCGCTCCCGGTCGACCTTGGCGTCCGCGCCGCGGAGAGCCTTGCTGCGCTTCACTTCTTCTCCTGTGGAGTAACACCATGCGGCTCGGCCGCACGGCTCAGGTGTGGAGTCGTGGTGCGGGCCGGCGCTGGCCCTACCACTGAGGTCTTACGGGGACTGTCAGCCCTCGACCGTGATGCCCATGGAACGGGCGGTGCCGGCGATGATCTTCTCGGCGGCGTCCAGGTCGTTGGCGTTCAGGTCGGGCATCTTGGTGGTGGCGATGTCACGGACCTGGTCGCGCGTCAGCTTGGCGACCTTGGTCTTGTGCGGCTCGCCGGAGCCCTTGTCCACACCCGCGGCCTTGAGGATCAGCTTGGCGGCCGGCGGAGTCTTGGTCACGAAGGTGAAGGAACGGTCCTCGTAGACCGTGATCTCCACCGGCACGACCATGCCACGCTGCGACTCGGTCGCGGCGTTGTAGGCCTTGCAGAACTCCATGATGTTGACGCCGTGCTGACCCAGGGCGGGACCGACCGGCGGAGCCGGGTTGGCCGCACCGGCCTGGATCTGGAGCTTGATAAGCCCCGTGACCTTCTTCTTCTTGGGAGGCATGTGCTCTCTCCGGGTCTAGTGAGAGTTTTCGGCACTCCGTCCGGTCATCCGGATGGAGGCATACCGCACAACGATAACGGGTATCCATGCGCGGCTAAAAACCGAGCAGGTCAGACAGCCCGGAATGGGCGGTCCGACCTGTTCGGAAGCCGTGTGTCCAGAAGGTCAGTTCTTCTGGATCTGGTCGAAGCTCAGCTCGACCGGGGTCTCGCGGCCGAAGATCTCGACGAGGCCCTTGACCTTCTTCGAGTCGGCGTTGATCTCGTTGATCGTGGCCTGGAGGGTGGCGAACGGACCGTCCGTGACGGTGACCGAGTCGCCCACCTCGAAGTCCAGGACCTGGACCTCGACCTTGCGGGCCGGAGCCGGCTTGCCCTCGGCCTCGGCGGCCTCGCGGGCGGCCTTCTCCTCGGCCTCCGGGGCGAGCATCTTGACGATCTCGTCCAGCGTCAGCGGGTACGGGTCGTAGGCGTTGCCCACGAAGCCGGTGACACCGGGCGTGTTGCGCACGACGCCCCAGGACTCGTTCGTCAGGTCCATGCGGACGAGCACGTAACCGGGCAGCTTGTTCTGCCGGACGTTCTTGCGCTCGCCGTTCTTGATCTGGACGATCTCTTCCTCGGGGACCTCGGCCTGGTAGATGAAGTCCTCGACGTTCAGCGAGACGGCGCGCTGCTCCAGGTTGGCCTTCACGCGCTTCTCGTAGCCCGCGTAGGTGTGGATCACGTACCACTCGCCGGGCAGACCGCGGAGTTCGTCACGCAGTGCGGCGATCGGGTCGGCCGGGGCCTCGGGCTCGGCGGCGGGCTCGTCCTCGGCCTCCGCCTCGGCGGCCTCGTCGTCCTCGCCGGCGGGCTCGTCGTCGGAGGACTCGTCGTCCTCGTCTTCGGAGGACTCGTCCTCGGCGTGCAGTGCTGCGTCCTCGGCGGCCTCGCCCGCGGCGTCGTCGGCGGCCTCGGCCTCGTCCGGATCCACAGCGTCTGCCGCCTCGACGATCTCGAGCTCGTCCTCGGTGGACTCGAAGCTCTCGCCGGACCGGGCGGAGTCGTTCAGGTTCGCGTCAGACACGGTGGCTGCTTCTTCCTGGATACATATGGGTGGAACATGCGAAAGGGGCGCCGTTTCACGGCGCCCTCCGCGGATCAGCCGAAGACGTACTTGACTGCTTCCTGGAAACCGAAGTCAATCACGGTCACGAGGCCGATCATGACGACGACGAAGATAATCACCACTGTGGTGTACGTCGTCAGCTGGCTGCGGGTCGGCCAGACGACCTTGCGCAGCTCGGCGACGATCTGGCGGTAGAAGAGGGCGAGACGGCCGAACGGGCCCTTCTTGCCGCGCTTGCCGCCCTTGCGGGGCTTCTTGTCCCGCGACTCGTCCTCGGCATCAGGCATGTCGATGGAGCCCACGGCGTCCGTCACGATCTCTCACCTGATTCCCGGGTCGGCCGTGCCGCGCCCGGTGGAGCCGCACGGCGGTGCATTGAAGTACGTACATGCGCACACAGCCTGGCGAAGGTGTGTGTAGCAGGGCCGGAGGGACTTGAACCCCCAACCGCTGGTTTTGGAGACCAGTGCTCTACCAATTGAGCTACGACCCTTTGTGGTGCCCCCCAACCTACCGCATCCGGCCGGATGCACTAGGTGCCCGGTACGGATGTGGCTGGTGAAGGCCAACGACGGTTGAGTGTACGTGCTCCCAGGCCCGGCGTCGAACACGATCCGCTCCGGCGGTGGGACGGTCCGCTTCTGACCGGTGTTGTCCGCTCCTCGAAACCTGTGTGCCGCCCCGGTTTGGCGTCTGGGAGCATGGGCCGCATGAGCGCTGCAACCCCTCCCACCGAGCGCCGGGTCTCCGCCCGCATCGGCGCGATCTCCGAGTCCGCGACCCTCGCCGTCGACGCCAAGGCCAAGGCCCTCAAGGCCGCCGGGCGTCCGGTGATCGGCTTCGGCGCGGGTGAGCCCGACTTCCCGACGCCCGACTACATCGTCGAGGCCGCCGTCGAGGCCTGCCGCAACCCGAAGTACCACCGCTACACGCCGGCCGGCGGTCTGCCCGAGCTGAAGAAGGCCATCGCCGAGAAGACCCTCCGGGACTCCGGGTACGAGGTCGACCCCGCCCAGATCCTGGTGACCAACGGCGGCAAGCAGGCCATCTACGAGGCGTTCGCCGCGATCCTCGACCCGGGCGACGAGGTCATCGTCCCCGCCCCGTACTGGACCACCTACCCCGAGTCGATCCGGCTGGCGGGCGGCGTGCCGGTCGAGGTCGTCGCCGACGAGACCACCGGGTACCGCGTCTCGGTCGAGCAGCTGGAGGCCGCGCGCACCGAGCGGACCAAGGTCGTCCTCTTCGTCTCGCCGTCCAACCCGACCGGCGCCGTCTACAGCGAGGCCGACGCCCGCGCGATCGGCGAATGGGCCGCCGGGCACGGCCTGTGGGTCCTGACCGACGAGATCTACGAGCACCTGGTCTACGGCGACGCGACGTTCACCTCGCTGCCCGCCCTGGTGCCGGCGCTCCGCGAGAAGTGCGTCGTGGTCAACGGCGTCGCCAAGACGTACGCGATGACCGGCTGGCGCGTGGGGTGGATCATCGGCCCCAAGGACGTGGTCAAGGCCGCGACCAACCTCCAGTCGCACGCCACCTCCAACGTCTCCAACGTGGCGCAGGTCGCCGCGCTGGCCGCCGTTTCGGGCGACCTGAAGGCCGTCGAGGAGATGCGCACGGCGTTCGACCGCCGCCGCCAGACCATCGTGCGGATGCTGAGCGAGATCGACGGCGTGGTCTGCCCGACCCCCGAGGGCGCGTTCTACGCCTACCCGTCGGTGAAGGGCCTGCTCGGCAAGGAGATCCGCGGCAAGCGCCCGCAGACCTCCGTGGAGCTCGCCGCCCTGATCCTGGACGAGGTCGAGGTGGCCGTGGTCCCGGGCGAGGCGTTCGGCACCCCCGGCTACCTGCGCCTGTCGTACGCGCTCGGCGACGACGACCTGGTCGAGGGCGTCTCGCGGATCCAGAAGCTCCTCGCGGAGGCGAAGGCCTGAGGCACCCGCCCTGCCCGTACGCGCGGCGCCCGTCCCGGTCCCCGGGGCGGGCGCCGCGCGCGTTCCCGGACGGGGGCCGCCGCCTTCCCGGACGGCGGCGGAGGTCGGCCGCCGGGCCGGGGGCGGGCGCTGCGTGCGGCGCGCCCGGGCGCCGTGCCGCGCGCGTTCCCGTGCGTCCGCCCGCGTTTCGCGGACGCGCCGCAGGGCAGACGCGTCGCGGGGCGCTCCCGGGGTTCCGCGCGACCGCGCCGTGCGGTGTGCGGCCCGGCGGCGGTTGCGTCGTGCGTTCGGGCAAGCGCCCGATCGGGGAAACCCCCTGCCGCGTCCGCCCGCACTGAGGCAGGATCACCTGATGGAGCACGTACGCGATCTCTCGCTTCTGCCGAAGGCCCATCTGCACCTGCACTTCACCGGGTCGATGCGCCCCGCCACCCTGCTCGAACTCGCCGACAAGTACGGCGTGCACCTGCCGGAGGCGCTGACCGGCGGGGAGCCGCCGAAGCTGCGCGCGACCGACGAGCGCGGCTGGTTCCGCTTCCAGCGGCTGTACGACATGGCCCGCTCCTGCCTGCGCGAGCCGGAGGACATCGTGCGGCTGGTGCGGGAGGCCGCCGAGGAGGACATCAGGGACGGCTCGGGCTGGCTGGAGATCCAGGTCGACCCCACCTCGTACGCGCCCCGGCTCGGCGGGCTCATCCCCGCGCTGGAGGTCATCCTCGACGCCGTCGACGCCGCCTCGCGGGAGACCGGGCTGGGCATGCGGGTGCTGGTCGCCGCGAACCGGATGAAGCACCCGCTGGACGCCCGGACCCTGGCCCGTCTCGCCGTCCGCTACGCCGACCGCGGCATCGTCGGCTTCGGGCTCTCCAACGACGAACGGCGGGGCATGGCGCGCGACTTCGACCGCGCCTTCGCCATCGCCCGCGAGGGCGGGCTGCTGGCCGCCCCGCACGGGGGCGAGCTCACCGGGCCCGCCTCGGTGCGCGACTGCCTCGACGACCTGCGGGCCTCCCGGATCGGCCACGGGGTGCGCGCCGCGGAGGACCCCCGTCTGCTGCGCAAGCTCGCCGAGCGGCAGATCACCTGCGAGGTGTGCCCGGCGTCCAACGTCGCCCTCGGCGTCTACGAGAAGCCGGCGGACGTGCCCCTGCGGACCCTCTTCGACGCCGGGGTCCCGATGGCGCTCGGCGCGGACGACCCGCTGCTCTTCGGTTCGCGCCTCGCCGCCCAGTACGAGCTGGCCCGGCGGCACCACGGCTTCACCGACGAGGAACTCGCCGAACTGGCACGGCAGTCGGTACGGGGGTCGGCGGCGCCGGACGACGTCCGGGACAAGCTGCTGGCCGGCGTCGACGACTGGCTGGCGCAGCCGCCGTCCGCGTGAGCCGGAGCCCGAGCCGGTCGCGGGCCCGGTGAGCCGGAGCCGGTCGCGGGCCCGGGCGGCGCGGTACGGGGCGACCGCCGGGGGCTCGGCGGGCCGGCGACCGGGTGACCGCCGGGTCCGCCGGTGGCGGGCGGGCCGGGCACCGGGCGGGGCGGCCGGACAGCTCCGCCAGCACCGGCCCGGTCGGCGCGGCAGGCGTGCGCGTACCGGGTAGCTGCCGGAATGCGTGGCGGTTCCGGCGCCGCCGGGGTCCGCGGCCGGGCGGGCGGCGACGGCGGTGGGGTGGCGTGCCGAAGGACCGGAGGCGGACGTCGTGAAGCGGGAGCCGGGACGCGACGGCGCCGGGCTCCCCGGCCCCTCGGACCGGGGCCCCGGCCCCCGGATCAGAGGCTGACGCCCACCGTCACCGGCTCGTTGACGAGGGTCACGCCGAACGCGTCCCGCACCCCGGCGACGACTTCGCGGGCGAGTGCCAGCAGGTCCTCGGTGGTGGCCTCGCCGCGGTTGGTGAGGGCGAGCGTGTGCTTGGTGGAGATGCGCGCCGGGCCCTGCCCGTACCCCTTGGTGAAGCCGGCCCGGTCGATCAGCCAGGCGGCGGAGGTCTTGGTGAGTCCGTCGCCCGCGGGGTACGCGGGCGGGACGGCGCCGTCGCCGAGGCGGTCGCGCACCCGGCCGAGGAAGTCCTCGTACTGCGCGGCGGTCAGGATCGGGTTGGTGAAGAAGGAGCCGGCCGACCAGGTGTCGTGGTCCTCGGGGTCGAGCACCATGCCCTTGCCGGCGCGCAGCGCGAGCACGGTCCGGTGGGCCTCGGCGGCCGGCACGCGCTCGCCGGCCTCGATGCCGAGGCGCTTGGCCGTCTCCGCGTACCGCACGGGGGCGGAGAGTCCGCCCGCGTCCTCCAGCGCGAAGCGGACGCGCAGGACGACATAGCGCTCCGGGTGCTCCTTGAAGCGGCTGTGCCGGTAGGAGAACGCGCACTCCTGCGCGGTCAGCGTCACCGTCCGGCCTGCCGTGCGGTCGTAGGCGACGACCTCCGTGATGGTCTGGGACACCTCCTGGCCGTAGGCGCCGACGTTCTGGATCGGCGTCGCGCCCGCCGAGCCGGGGATGCCCGCCAGGCACTCGACGCCCGCCAGGCCGGCCTCCACGGTGCGGGCGACGGCGTCCGTCCAGGTCTCCCCCGCCGCCAGTTCCAGCCGGGTCCCGTCGAGCGAGAAGCCGCGGGTGGCGATGCGCAGCGCGGTCCCGTCGAAACCCTTGTCGCCGATGACCAGGTTGCTCCCGCCGCCGACGATCAGCAGCGGGGTGCCGCTGTCGTCCGCCTCGCGCACGGCGGAGACCACCTCGTCGTCGGTGGTGGCCTCGATCAGGCGGGTGGCCGGACCGCCGAGCCGGAAGGTCGTCAGGGGGGCGAGGGGGGCGTCGTGGAGTACCTGCACGGGGACAAGGGTACGGGCCGCGGCCCCGCCGGGACGGCGGGGCCGGGGGGCCCGGGGCGCCCGTGAGCCCGAGGTCACCCGGCCGCTCGGGCCGGCCGCCCGTGCGGTACGGACCCGACGGCGCCGTCGGGCACGGGGGCACCGGAGGCCACGGGCCGGGCGCCCTGCGGCGCACGGGCGGAGGGGATCAGCAGCGCGGCCGCGGCGGCGACGGCGACCGCGGCCGCGCCGATCCACAGCGCCGGGACCGTGCCGTCGGTGAACGCCCGGCCCGACTCGTACCCGCCGCGCGCCGCGAAGACCGCTCCGAGGACCGCGACGCCCAGGGCCCCGCCGACTTCGCGGAGGGCGTTGTTGGCCCCGGACGCGATGCCCTGCTCGGCGGGGCGGACGCTGCCCATGACCACGCTCGCCGCGGGGGCGAAGAACAGCGCCATGCCGAGCCCGCAGAGGATCAGCGCCGGCAGCTGGACCGCGTACGACACGCCGGGCTCCAGGACCAGGGCGAACAGGCCGAGCCCGGCGGCCTGGAGCGCCAGGCCGGCGGCGACCACGGGGCGGCCGCCGATCCGGTCGGAGAGGATTCCGGCGAGCGGCGCGACCAGCAGCGGCATCCCCGTCCACGGGAGCATCCGCAGCCCCGCCTCGGTGGGCGAGTAGCCGGCCACCGTCTGGAGGAACTGGCTGAGCAGGAAGATCGACCCGAACATGCCGAGGAACATCAGCAGGCTCGCGGCGTTGATCCCGAGGAAGGCGCGGCCCCGGAAGAGCCGCATCGGGAGCATGGGGCTCCGGGCCGTGCTCCCGTGCAGGACGAAGGCGGCCAGCAGGACCGTGCCGGCGGTGAGGGCGAGCAGCACGCGGGTGCTGGTCCAGCCGTGGCTCCCGCCGTTGACCAGCCCGTAGACGATCCCGAAGAGGCCGCCGCTGACGAGCAGGGTGCCGGGGACGTCCAGCCGGGCGCCCGGGGCGCGGGACTCGGCGAGCCGGAAGCGGGCGACGGGCAGCAGCAGCATGCCCACCGGCACGTTCAGCCAGAAGATCCACTGCCAGGCGATGTGCTCGGTGAGCGTGCCGCCGATCAGGGGCCCGCCGGCCACGGCCACGCCGGTGATCGCGCCGAAGGCGCCGAGCGCGGCACCGCGGCGGGCGGCGGGGACGGCGGCGGTGAGCAGGGTGAGGGTCAGCGGCATCATGACCGCCGCGCCGATTCCCTGCACGGCCCGCGCCGCGACCAGTGCGCCGATGCCGGGTGCGAGGGCGGCCGCGGCGGAGGCTGCGGTGAAGACGGCGAGGCCGGCGACAAAGAGGCGGCGGCGTCCGAACCGGTCGCCGAGCGCGGCGCCGAGCATGAGCAGGACGGCGAAGCTGAGCGTGTAGGCGTTGACCGTCCACTCCAGGTCCTCCAGCGTGCCGCCGAGGTCGGCCCGGATGGCGGGGAGGGCGGTGGTGACGACGAGGTTGTCGAGAGCCGCCATGAATCCGGCGACGCTGGTGACGACGACGGTCCACAGGGCCGTGCGCGGGGCGGGACGCTGTTTCGGGTTCACTGCTCCCCCAGAGGGTTAGTAATCGATGACTAACTTTTGCGGGCGGATCGAGGCGCCGCGTGCGGAGCGAGGTGCGGGGCGGCTCCCGCCCCGCACCGGCGCACAGCGGGCGGGTGCGGTCACTCCCCCACGGCGTCCGGGTCCCGGGCACCGGGGGCGGCCGGCCCGCCCGGGCCGGCGGGGCGGGCCGAGAGGTAGAAGCCCTCCCACATCCGGTGCCCCGGGGGGAAGCCCATCGAGACCAGGACGTTGGCGAGCATGCCGTACGCGAGGAAGGTCGTGGTCTCGTCGACGTCGGCCCCCAGGTCGAGATGGACCGCGTCCCACATCTCCAGCCAGGCGCTCCGCACCTGGTCGCCGAAGTCGTGGTCGCCGGCCGCCTCGGCCGCCGCGACGGCGACGTAGGTCTGCATCTGCATCAGCAGCTTGTCGGGGTCCTCGGAGATCACCCGCTGGTACGCGGTCGCCATGGCGTCGAGGGCCTCCCGCCCCTCCAGGCCCTCGGCGGCCCCGTCGAGGACCCGGCGCATGTCGGCGAGGCAGCGGGTGGACGCGGCGAGGAAGATCGCCTGCTTGTTGGGGAAGAGGCGGAAGAGGTACGGCTGGGAGACGCCGACCCTCCGGGCGATCGCCTCGGTCGACGTCCCGTGGTAGCCGGTACGCGCGAACTCGGCGACCGCCGCGCGGACGACGCTCTCCCGGCGCTCCTCGGCGCTCATCCTGACCATGCGAGCAAGTTAGTGGCTGATTACTTACTTGGTCAACCCCGCTCGCCCGTGGGGGTGTTCCGCCACGGCCGGCGGAACACCCTCGCGGGCCCGCCGCCCCGTCCCACCCCGTCCCGCCTCGCCCGCCGCCCGCCCCCGGTACGGGAACCGGCAGGGCACGGACCGTCCGCGTACCGGGCCGGGAAACGCCTCGTGCCCCGGGCCGCGGCCCGGGGCACGAGACCTGCGGTTCAGGCGAGCCGGACCACCGCGCGGGACATGCCCAGCACCTTCTGGCCGGCGCAGGTGGCCGTGAGGTCGACCCGCACCCGGTTGTCGTCGAGGAGTGCCGCGACCTTGCCGGAGACCTCGATCACGGCGCCCTTGTCGTCGTTCGGCACGACGACGGGCCTGGTGAAGCGCACGCCGTACTCGACGACCGCACCCGGGTCGCCCACCCAGTCGGTGACCACGCGGATCGCCTCGGCCATGGTGAACATGCCGTGGGCGATGACGTCCGGCAGCCCGACCTCGACGGCGAACTTCTCGTTCCAGTGGATCGGGTTGAAGTCGCCGGAGGCGCCCGCGTAGCGCACCAGCGTGGCGCGGTCCACCGGGAAGCTCGCCGGGGGCAGTTCGGTGCCGACCTCGACGTCCGCGTACGCGATCTTCGCTGCCATCACGCCTCCTCGGCGGCGCGCGCCACCAGCTTCGTCCAGGCCGTCACGACGTGCTCGCCGTCCTCGTCGTGCACCTCGCCGCGGACGTCGATGACGTCGTTCCCGGCAAGGGACTTGATCGACTCGATGGTGGAGGTGACGGTCAGCCGGTCCCCCGCCCGCACCGGGCGGCGGTAGGCGAACTTCTGGTCCCCGTGCACCACCCGGCTGTAGTCCAGCCCGAGCTGCGGGTCCCGCACCACGTCGCCCGCCGCCGCGAAGGTGATGGCGAAGACGAAGGTGGGCGGGGCGATCACCTCTGCGTGACCGAGCGCGGCGGCCGCGTCCCGGTCCGTGTACACCGGGTTCGCGTCACCGACGGCCTCGGCGAACTCGCGGATCTTCTCCCGGCCCACCTCGTACGGCGCGGTGGGCGGATAGGTCCGCCCGACGAACGACTGGTCGAGCGCCATGAACGGGCTCCCTCCTTGGTTGACAGGGTGGTTCGGCCACCGCACCGGGGCCCGGGCCGCGGTGCGACGCCGGGCCCCGGACGGGGAACCTGCACAAACGACACGAGGCCGCCCCCGGTGGGGGCGGCCTCGTGCACAAGCCTGGTTCAGCGCGTTTCGCGGTGCGCCGTGTGCGAGTTGCAGCGCGGGCAGTGCTTCTTCATCTCAAGACGGTCCGGGTTGTTGCGCCGGTTCTTCTTGGTGATGTAGTTCCGCTCCTTGCACTCCACGCAGGCCAGCGTGATCTTCGGGCGGACGTCGGTGGCAGCCACGTGAGTGCTCCTTGACGGACGATGGACGGATGGATGCCCCTTCAGCGCCAAAGGCATTGATGGGGACATAAAAGAGTAGCCGATTGAAGGACCGACCCCGCAATCGGCTACTGTGTGTAGCGGTGACCGGACTTGAACCGGTGACACAGCGATTATGAGCCGCTTGCTCTACCGACTGAGCTACACCGCTTTGATGACGGATCCCCTCGTCCGAGGACGAGGTTCACCGGTCACCAGAGCCCCAATACGGAATCGAACCGTAGACCTTCTCCTTACCATGGAGACGCTCTACCGACTGAGCTATTGGGGCGAGCGATGAAGACATTACACGGTCGCCCGCCGATCGCCCAAATCCGTTTCACCACCCCGTCCGGGGCCCGGCGGAGGTCCGCGGCACCCCGCCGTCACCCCGCGGCCACGCCCCCGTTGTCCGGCTTGCTCCCGGGGCACCCCTCACGTCCCGTACGCCACGAGTGACCACACCGGTACGACTATTGCGCTCCTCCTCGAAGCGCACCGCGCACACCCCTAGGCTCGACGCACGCCGAGCGGTCGCGCGCCGTGACGACCGGAATGTCCTCCGGCCGGCACGACCGGGCCGCCGGTCCCGTTCCGGACCGGGCCCACCCCGTACCGGTCCCCCGGGCCGGCGGTGACCCGGTGCCCGGACCCTCCCGTCAGAGTCACCCGCCCGCACAGGAGCGCGATGCCCGACAGCCAGCCGCAGCCCTCCGACGGCGCGACCGCGGACTCCGGCACCCTGCTGCTGTGCGGCGCCCGTCTCACCGACGGCCGCACCGTCGACGTACGGCTCGGCGGCGGCCGCATCGAGGCGGTCGGCACCGCGGGGAGCCTGCCGCCGCACTCCGCGCGCATCGACCTCACCGGCCATCTGCTCCTGCCCGCCCCCGCCGAGCCCCACGCGCACGGCGACACCGCGCTCAGCGCCGAGACCCCGGGGCCGGTCTCCTACGCCCCCGCCGACGTGCAGCGCCGCGCCACCGAGGCCGCGCTCCTCCAACTCGGCCACGGCGCCACCGCGATGCGCTGCCATGTGCGGATCGGCGACGTGCAGGGGCTCGGCACCCTGGAGGCCGTGCTCGGGGCGCGGCGCGCGCTGCGCGGCCTCGCCGAGCTGACCGCCGTCGCCGCTCCCAGGCTGCTGACCGGCGTGGCGGGCGCCGACGGGGTCGCCGTCCTGCGGGACGCGATGAAGATGGGCGCCGGCGTGGTCGGCGGCTGCCCGGACGCCGACCCCGACCCCACCGGCTACACCGAACGCGTCCTGCAGATCGCCGCGGAGCACGGCTGCCCGGTCGACCTCCACACCCACGGCGACGACCCCGCGCGCCTGGCCCGCCTCGCCGCGATGGCCGGGGGGATGCGCCCCGGCGTGACCATCGGCCCCTGCGCCGGTCTCGCGCGCCTGCCGCGCGACGTCGCGGCCCGGGCCGCCGACCGGCTCGCGGCGGCCGGTGTCCAGGTCGTCTCGCTTCCGCAGGGCGGCTGCGCCGGCGTGGAGCACCGGGGGAACGCCCCGGTGCGCCTGCTGCGCGCCGCCGGCGTGCGGGTCGCCGCGGGCAGCGGCGCCCTGCGGGACACCGTGTGCAACCCGGCGGGCCGCGGCGACCCGCTGGAGGCCGCCTATCTCCTCGCCTCCCAGGCCGGGATGCGCCCCGGGGACGCCTACGACTGCGTGGCGGGCGCGGCCCGGCAGGTGATGGGCCTGCCCGAGGTACGGGTCGAGGCCGGATTCCCTGCGGAGCTGCTGGCCGTGCGGGGCACCCGCCTCGACGGCGTGCTGTCCCTCGCGTACAGCCGGATCGTGATCCACCGGGGCCGGGTGGTGGCGCGGACGAGCGCGGTGCGCGAGTACTGCGACTCGGCCGCCGCGGTCGCGCCCGAACTCCCCCGCCAGCAGCGCCCGGACCCCGGCCCCTGACCCGCCAGGTCACCCGGGCCGCGCACTCCGGTGCGCCGGTGCGCCGGGGTGTCGCGGGACCGCTTCCACGGCGGGGAACGGGCTTCGGACGTACGGTCGTAGGCATGCGCATCGTCATCGCTGGTGGACACGGTCAGATCGCCCTCCGACTCGAACGGCTGCTCTCCGCCGCGGGCCACGAGGTCGCGGGCATCATCCGCAGACCGGAACAGGGCGACGCCCTGAGGGCGGCGGGTGCCGAACCGGTGCTCCTGGACCTGGAGAGCGCGTCCGTGGAGGAGGTGGCGGCGGCGCTCCGGGGCGCCGGCGCCGTCGTCTTCGCCGCGGGTGCCGGCCCGGGCAGCGGGACCGGCCGCAAGGACACGGTGGACCGCGGCGCGGCCGTGCTCTTCGCCGACGCGGCCGAACAGGCCGGTGTGCGGCGCTTCGTCATGATCTCGTCGATGGGCGCGGACTCCGCGCACGAGGGCGACGAGGTCTTCGACGTGTACCTGCGGGCCAAGGGCGCCGCCGACGACCACGTGCGCGGCAGGAGCGCGCTCGACTGGACCGTCCTGCGGCCCGGGATGCTCACCGACGACGCCGGCACCGGCCTGGTGCGGCTGGAGGCGTCGACGGGGCGCGGCCCGGTGCCCCGCGACGACGTCGCGGCGGTGCTCGCGGAGATGGTCGAGTCCACCGCCACCGCGGGCCTCACCCTCGAACTCGTCTCCGGTTCCGTGCCGGTGTCGGTGGCCGTGAAGGACGTCGCCGGCAACTGACCGTCCGCCACCGGTGAATTCACCCCGCCTGTGAGGTCTCCCCACTCATGAACCGACAGACACCGGGCATCAGCCCGTCGATCGTCGAACGCGACGAACAGCTCTACACGTACATCCGCGGTTCCGTGCGCATGGACGGGTTCGCGGCGATCGCGGACCGCCTCCCCGAACTCATCGGCTGGCTCGCCGGGAACGGGACCCCGCTCGCCGGGGCGCCGTTCTTCCGCTACGACGCCCTCGACATGGACGCGGAGTCCGTCGTCGAGGCGGGCGTTCCCGTCGCCGGCGCCCCCGAGCCCGAGGGGGACATCCGCATCGGGGTGCTCCCCGCCGGCCGGTACGTGACGGTGACCCACCTCGGCCACCCGGACCGGCTCTTCGACGTCGTGGCGGACCTGCGCGAGTGGGCCGCTCGCGAGGGCCTGGAGTGGGACATGACCGAGGTCGGCGGCGTGGAGCACTGGGCCTGCCGCCTGGAGTCGTACCTGACCGACCCCCGGGTGGAGCCGGACCCGGCGAAGTGGGAGGTCGAGCTGGCGTTCCGTCTGGCCGACTGACCGCCCCCGGGCACACAGCAGAACGGCCCCTGATCGCGTTTCCGCTGATCAGGGGCCGTTCTCTCGCGTGGCGGCGCCAGGATTCGAACCTGGGTAGGCTAAGCCGACGGATTTACAGTCCGCTCCCATTGGCCACTCGGGCACACCGCCATGGGATTGCCGCCGGTAGCCGACCCTCTGCGGGGTGCTGCTCCGTGGCGACGTCGTAAACGATACCCGATGCGCAGGGGTGCTCCGCCACCGGATTGATCAGCGCCGGGGTGGCCAGGGGCTGTCCCGCAACGCCCGGTGGATCAGCGTGCGGCGTCAGATGCATGGGCCTCCCCGGGCCCGCAGGGCGCAGGGGACGCATCGCAAGGCGGAGGGTCGTCCTCATACTGGGCGTATTCGGGCGATTCGACAACGCAGCGAGGTGCCGTAGCTGTCGTCGTGCGCCCGCCGGGGGTTGCGGTACAGCCCTTAGGCTTGGGCGAGCGGTCCGGCCCTCCCGGACTCGCCCCCGACACCCGATGAAGGAGCCACAGGACATGGCCGACTCCAGTTTCGACATCGTCTCGAAGGTCGAGCGGCAGGAGGTCGACAACGCCCTCAACCAGGCCGCCAAGGAGATCTCCCAGCGCTACGACTTCAAGAACGTCGGCGCGTCGATCGCCTGGTCCGGCGAGAAGATCCTGATGCAGGCGAACTCCGAGGACCGCGTCAACGCGATCCTGGACGTCTTCCAGACGAAGCTGGTCAAGCGCGGGATCTCGCTGAAGGCGCTGGACGCCGGTGAGCCGCAGCTCTCCGGCAAGGAGTACAAGATCTTCGCCTCCATCGAGGAGGGCATCTCCCAGGAGAACGCCAAGAAGGTGGCCAAGGTCATCCGCGACGAGGGCCCGAAGGGCGTCAAGGCGCAGGTCCAGGGCGAGGAGCTGCGCGTCAGCTCCAAGAGCCGGGACGACCTCCAGGCGGTGCAGGCGCTGCTCAAGGGGCAGGACTTCGACTTCGCGCTCCAGTTCGTGAACTACCGGTGACACCGCCCGGGTGACCGGGTGACCACGGGGGCGGACGGCCGGGCCGTCCGCCCCCGTGCCGTCGGGCGGGTACGGGCTGGGTGTCCGATTCCCGCCAGCGGTCCGGCGGGGTGGGGGCGCAGACTCGTAGGTGCAGGAATCGAGCGAACCCTTCGGAAGGACCCGCACCATGGCCACCGTGCACGAGGTCGTCGACAGCCCGCTGGGCGGACTGCTGCTGATCGGCGAGGCGTCCGCCACGGCCCCGGGCGGCACCGCGCTCGCCTCGCTCTCCCTGCCGGGGCAGAAGGGGGCCGCGCTCGTCACGGACGGCGGTCCGCGCCGGCCCGCGGCGTTCCGGGAGATCGCGCGGCAGCTGGAGGCGTACTTCGCCGGCGAGCTCAGCCGTTTCACGATCGAGTACACCGACGCCGGGACGGAGTTCCAGCGCCGGGTGTGGCGGGCGCTGGAGGACGTGCCGTACGGGCGGACCACCACGTACAAGGAGGTCGCCGCCCGGGTCGGCTCCGCCTCCGTCGGCGTGCGCGCCGTGGGCACGGCCGTCGGCCGCAACCCGCTGCTCGTGGTGCGGCCCTGCCACCGGGTGATCGGCTCCGACGGAGCCCTGCGCGGGTACGCCGGGGGCCTGGAGGCCAAGGCGCGGCTCCTCGGTCTGGAGGGCGCGCTGCCGTCGTGAGCGACACCCTGTTCCCGCGGGAGCGGGCGGTCGTGGCGCCGGGGGCCGTGCACGTGCCCGGGTGGCTCGGCACGGAGCTGCGGCGCCGGCTGGTGGACTCCTGCCGCGCCTGGGGCCGGGGGCCGGTGCCGTTCCGGCAGACCGCGCTGCCGGGCGGCGGGGTGATGTCGGTGCGCACGGTGTGCCTCGGCTGGCACTGGCAGCCGTACCGGTACTCCCGTACCGCGGACGACGTGAACGGCGCGCGCGTCGCCGCGTTCCCCCGGTGGCTGGTCGCGCTGGGGCGGCGGGCGCTGGAGGAGGCGTACGGCGAGGACTCCGGGGCCGGCGGCTACACCCCGGACACGGCGCTGATCAACTTCTACGACGCGGACGCCCGGATGGGCATGCACCGGGACCGGGAGGAGCGCTCCACGGCGCCGGTGGTGTCCCTGAGCATCGGCGACCCGTGCGTCTTCCGCTTCGGCAACACCGGGACCCGGGGCCGCCCCTGGACCGATGTCGAGCTCCGCTCGGGGGATCTCTTCGTCTTCGGCGGCCCCTCGCGGTTCGCGTACCACGGGGTGCCGAGGGTGCTGGCGGGCACGGGGGACCCGGCGGCCGGGCTGGCGTCCGGCCGGCTGAACATCACCCTGCGCGAGACCGGTCTGACGGACCCCGGCACCGGGTGACGGCCGCCGGGGTGCGCAACGGGCGCTCCCGGCGGCGGCGTTCACCCGGCCGTCGTGCGGCGCCCCGGGCCCGGGGCGGCCCGCCGGAGGGCTTCTCCGGCCTCCCGCGGCCCGGACCGGTGGTCAGACGCCCGCGAAGGGGCGGTCCGTGGGCACGATGTCCCTGCCGAGGGGCATCAACGACACCGGGATCAGCTTGAAGTTGGCGATGCCGAACGGGATGCCGATGATCGTGACGCAGAGCGCGAGGCCGGTGACGATGTGGCCGATCGCGAGCCACCAGCCCGCGAGGACGATCCAGAGCACGTTCCCCACCAGGGAGGGGGCGCCGGCGTCGTGGCGGTCCACGGTGGTGCGCCCGAAGGGCCAGAGCGCGTAGACGCCGATCCGGAACGCGGCGAGGCCGAAGGGGATGCCGATGATCGTGATGCACAGCAGCAGACCTGCCAGCAGATACCCCAGGAACAGCCAGAATCCGCTCAGGACCAGCCAAATGACGTTCAGGATTGTCTTCACGGGCGATGACCTGCCATCTGTTCGAGTCGGGCGATTCGCTCCGCCATCGGCGGGTGCGTGGAGAACATCTTGGTCAGGCCGCCCCTGCCGGGACCGAAGGGGTTGGCGATCATCATGTGACTCGCCGTCTCCAGCCGGGGCTCCGGCGGCAGCGGCAGTTGCTTGGTCCCCGCGTCCAGCTTGCGCAGGGCGCTCGCGAGGGCGAGCGGGTCGCCGGTCAGCTGGGCTCCGGAGGCGTCCGCCTCGTACTCCCGGGAGCGGCTGACCGCGAGCTGGATCACGGAGGCGGCGAGCGGGCCGAGCAGCATGATCAGCAGCATGCCGAGGAGTCCCGGTCCGTCGTCGTCGTCGGAGCGGCCTATCGGGATCAGCCAGGCGAAGTTGACCAGGAACATCACGACGGACGCCAGGGCTCCCGCGACGGAGGAGATCAGGATGTCGCGGTTGTAGACGTGGCTCAGCTCATGGCCGATGACGCCGCGCAGTTCCCGTTCGTCGAGGAGTCTCAGGATGCCGTCGGTGCAGCACACCGCTGCGTTGCGCGGGTTGCGGCCGGTGGCGAAGGCGTTGGGCGCCTGGGTCGGGGAGATGTAGAGCCGCGGCATCGGCTGGCGGGCGGCCGTCGACAGCTCGCGGACCATCCGGTACAGCGCGGGGGCCTCGAACTCGCTGACCGGGCGGGCGCGCATGGCCCGCAGGGCGAGCTTGTCGCTGTTCCAGTAGGCGTAGGCGTTGGTGCCGAGGGCGACGACGAGCGCGACGATCAGCCCCGTCCGGCCGAAGAAACTGCCGATGACGAGGATCAGCGCGGACAGCCCTCCGAGGAGTACGGCTGTCTTGAACCCGTTGTGCCGGCGGTGCACGGTACGCCCTCCAAGTGGTGCGGCGGGGGACCCTTCGCGTGGTGTCGCTCCACTTCCCAGTGGACCCTTCTCTACTGGTCAACGCCAGGCGAAGGACGCGGGTTCCCCGAGCCGCGGGGCGCTCGGTGCGGGCCGTACGGGTGAAGCTCAGAACAGCGTGTCCGCCGCGAAGCGGAGCACGAGCTGCGGATATCCGGACAGCACCACGCCGACGGCGGCCGTCAGGGCGATGGCGACCGTGACGGGCGCGGGCGTGCGCCGGCGGTCCGCGGGGGCCTCCACCGCGCCGGCCGGGGCGCGGAACAGCAGCGCGGTCCACCGGAGGTAGTAGGAGAGCGCGATCACCACGTTCACCCCCATGACCACGGCGAGCCAGCCGAGCCCCGCGTCGACGGCCGAGGAGAAGACGGTCACCTTGGCGAAGAGGCCGATGACGCCCGGCGGCAGCCCGGCGAGGCAGAGCAGGAAGAAGGCCATGGCCAGCGCGGCGAGCGGACTGGTGGCGTAGAGGCCGCGGTAGTCGGCGACGCGGTTCGCCGGACGGCTGCGCGCCACCAGCGCGGCGACGGCGAAGGCGCCCAGGTTGACCACGGCGTACATCAGGGCGTACGCCACGGTGGCGCCGATCTGGTCGTCGCTGGAGTACGCGGCGGCCGCGACGGGCACCAGGAGATACCCTGCCTGCCCCACCGACGACCAGGCCAGCAGCCGGACCGCGCTCCCGTGGCGTTCCGGGCGCTGGCGCAGGGCGGCCGCGTTGCCCGCCGTCATGGTGAGCGCGGCGAGCACGGCGACCGCCGGGCCCCAGACGTCCGCATAGCCGGGGAAGGCCACCACGGTCACCAGGATGAGGCCGGTGAAGCCGACGGCCTTGCCGACCACGGAGAGGTAGCCGGCCACCGGGAGCGGGGCGCCGGCGTAGGTGTCGGGCACCCAGAAGTGGAAGGGCACCGCCGCGGTCTTGAAGGCGAAGCCCACCAGCGTGAGGGCGACGCCCGCTGTGGCGAGGGTGCCGAGCTGTCCGGGGACCTCCTCCAGGCCGGCGGCGACCTGGGCGAGGTGGAGGCTGCCGGTGGCCGCGTAGACGAAGCTGACGCCGAGCAGGGTGACGGCGGTGGCGGTCACGGAGGAGAGGAAGAACTTCAGCGCCGCCTCGCTGGAACGCCGGTCCCCGCGCTTCAGGCCCACCAGGGCGAAGGCGGGCAGGGACGCCACCTCCAGCGCGACGACCAGCGTCGCCAGGTCCCGGGAGGCCGGGAGCAGGGCGGCGCCGGCCGCCGAGCAGAGCAGCAGGAACCAGTACTCGCCGGCCGGCAGCCGGCGGCGGGTCTCGGTGAGCGAGAGCACCGCGGTCAGCAGCGCCCCGCCCAGCACCAGGAACTGGATCGCCAGGGTGAAGTGGTCCGCCGTGTAGCTGCAGGTCCCCGGGTCGCTGGTGAGGC
The DNA here is from genome assembly GCF_014489615.1 of Streptomyces genisteinicus. Taxonomy (GTDB): domain Bacteria; phylum Actinomycetota; class Actinomycetes; order Streptomycetales; family Streptomycetaceae; genus Streptomyces; species Streptomyces genisteinicus. The sequence continues at coordinate 4,258,970 of NZ_CP060825.1, read as the reverse complement.
AGAAGGTGGACCGGTCGCCCTCGCGCAGCGGCACGAGGCACAGCAGCGCCGCGGCCAGGCCCGCGATCGTCACGGCGCCGAGGAGCGGCTTGCGGCGTTCGGGGACGAAGAGGTCGGCGACCAGGACGACGAGCGCGGTGAGGGCGGCGACGGTCGGCGGGGCGATGGTGAGCCAGTCGACGGACTGGACGAGGCTGGTGACGCTGTCGGCTGCCACGGTCACGACCTGCCTCCCGCGAGGAGCTGCTGGACCGCCGGGTCGGTGAGGCCGAGGAGGACCGCGGGCCAGAGTCCGGCGAGGACGGTGAGGGCGACCAGGGGCGTCCAGGCGGCGAACTCGTGGCCGCGGACGTCGCTCAGGCCGGGGGCGTCCGTCTCCGGGACGGGCCGGGGGCCGCCCATGCACACCCGGCGCACCACGATCAGCAGGTACGCGGCGGTGAGCACCGTCCCGAACGCGGCGACCGACATGAACACCAGGAACGCGGGCCGGCTGAGCCCCTCCGCGGGGTCGAACGCCCCGAACAGGGCCAGCATCTCGCCCCAAAAGCCGGCCAGGCCCGGCAGCCCCAGGGAGGCCACGGCCGCGAAGGCGAGCAGGCCGCCGAGCCGGGGGGCCCGGCCGTAGAGGGCGGCGCCGCCCGCCCCGGCGAGGGTGTCGAGGTCGGCCGTGCCGTAGCGGTCCTTGACCGCGCCGACCAGGAAGAACAGCAGGCCGGTGATGAGGCCGTGGGCGATGTTGGCGAAGAGGGCGCCGTTGACGCCGGTGGGGGTCATCGAGGCGATGCCGAGCAGCACGAAGCCCATGTGCCCGACGGAGCTGTACGCGATCAGGCGCTTCAGGTCGCCGCGCGCGCCGCTGCGGGCCAGGGCCAGGCAGGCGAGGGAGGCGTAGACGATGCCGACGACGGCGAAGGCCGCGAGGTACGGGGCGAACGTCCGCATGCCGTCCGGCGCGACGGGCAGCACGATGCGCACGAACCCGTAGGTGCCCATCTTCAGCAGGACGCCCGCGAGGAGGACGGAGCCGACGGTCGGGGCGGCGGTGTGGGCGTCGGGCAGCCAGCTGTGCAGCGGCCACACCGGGGTCTTCACCGCGAGCCCGATCCCGATCGCCAGTACGGCGGTGACCTGCACGGACGTGGTGAGTCCCCGGCCGTTGTCAGTGGCGAGTGCCACCATGTCGAAGGTGCCGGCCTTCAGCCCGATCAGCAGGAGGCCGAGCAGCATGACGACCGAGCCGAGCAGCGTGTAGAGGATGAACTTCCAGGCGGCCGCCTGCCGTCCGGCACCGCCCCAGCGGGCGATGAGGAAGTACATGGGGACGAGCACCGTCTCGAAGGCCAGGAAGAAGAGCACCAGGTCCAGGACGGCGAAGGTGGCGAGGGTGCCGGCCTCCAGGACCAGGATCAGGGCGACGAACGCCTTCGGGGAGGGGCCCGCGGGCCTGGCGAAGTAGCTGTGGAGCGCGCAGAGGAAGGTCAGCAACGCCGTCAGCACGAGAAGGGGGAGCGAGATGCCGTCGACACCGAGGTGGATCCGCACGTCCAGTGCCGGGATCCAGCTGATGTCCGTGGTGGCCTGCATCGCCGAGGGCCGGTCGTGGTCGAAGCCGAGGGCCAGGACCACGGTCGCCGCGAGCACGGCGCCGGTGACGGTCACACCGTGGCGCAGCACGGCCTGGTCGGGACCGGAGCCGCGCAGGCCGGGCGGGGCCGGCAGCAGCGCGGCGGCCGCCCCGGCGAGCGGGGCGAGGACGACGAACGCGAGCAGGGCCTGCATCACGGACTCGCTGATATCGATCACGGCTCACGACCCCGCGTTCGTGGTGGACAGGACGACGGCGGCCACGGCGAGCAGGACCGAGCCCGCGAGCAGTGCGGCGAGGTAGGTCTGCACGTTGCCGGTCTGCGCGCGCCGGACGGCGGCGCCGAGCCACCGGACTCCGGTGCCCGATCCGCTGACGTACGTGTCGACGACCTCACGGTCCAGGAAGCGGACGAGCCGTGCGCCCGCGCGCACGGGGCGCACGAAGAGCGCGGAGTAGACGGCGTCGAGGTGGAAGCCCGCGGCGGCGTGCCGGTGCAGCGGGCCGAGGAGCAGCCGGGAGGGGTCGGCGGGGTCGGGGGCGGCCGAGACCGAGCCGTACGCCGGGGTGTGGGAGGCGATGGCCTCGGCCTCGGAGACGGCGGGTTCGGCCCCGGGGTGGGCGGCGACCGCGCCGATCGGGGGGCGGCCGGCGAACGCCGCGGCGTGGCGCCAGGCCGCGTAGGTGACCAGGCCGCCGACGAGGGCGACACCGGTGCCGAGGACGGCCGTGGTCAGCTCGGGGGCGAGGGCGTGCCCGTCGAACCAGCCGGGCAGCACGGAGACGGTCAGGCCGAGGCCCATCGAGGGGATCGCGAGGACCCAGAGCACGGCGGTCATCGCGAGAGGCTGCCTGCCGTGGTCGGGCACTTCGGGGCCGTGGCCGCGGAAGGCGAGCAGCCACAGGCGCGTCGCGTACGCGGCGGTGAGCAGGGCGGTCAGCAGCCCGGCGACCAGCACGGCCCAGCCGGCGGCCGCGGGGGCGGCGGACGAGTCGCCGAGGGCGGTGTGCTCGGCGGCGACGAGGACGGCTTCCTTGGAGAAGAAGCCGGCGAAGGGCGGGATGGCGGCCAGGGCGAGCAGGGCGACGGTCATCGTCCAGTAGGCGTCCGGGACGCGCCGGGAGAGGCCGCTCATCCGGGACATGGCGGCGAGCGAGTTGGTGCCGGCCGCGTGGATGACCACGCCGGCGGCGAGGAAGAGCACGGCCTTGAAGGCGCCGTGGGACAGGAGGTGGAAGACGGCGGCACCGCGGTCGCCGACGGCCAGCGCGCCGGTCATGTATCCGAGCTGACCGATCGTGGAGTAGGCGAGGACCCGCTTGATGTCGTCCTGGGCGAGGGCGGCGATCGCGGACCCGGTCATCGTCACGGCGGCCATCACGGCGAGCACGGTCATGGCCGCCGCCGAGGCGGCGAACAGCGGAAGGAGGCGGGCCGTGAAGTAGACGCCGGCCGCGACCATCGTCGCGGCGTGGATCAGCGCGGAGACGGGGGTCGGGCCCGCCATCGCGTCCGGCAGCCAGGTGTGCAGCGGGAACTGCGCCGACTTGCCGGCCACACCGGCGAGGAGCAGCAGGGCGACGAGCGTGGGGTTGTCGACGGTGCCCGCGGCGACGGCGTCGAGGATTCCGGTGATCCGGAAGGTGCCGGTGTCGGCGGCGAGCGCGAACAGGCCGATGAGGAAGGGGACGTCGCCGAGTTTGGTGACCAGGAACGCCTTCAGGGAGGCGGCGCGCGCCTCGGGCGTCTCCCAGTAGTGGCCCACCAGGAAGTACGAGCAGATGCCCATGATCTCCCAGCCGACCAGCAGCACCATCAGGTCGCCGGAGTAGACGACGAGCAGCATCGCGGAGGTGAACAGCGAGACCAGCGCGGCGTAGGAGGGGTAGCGCGGGTCGTCGCGGAGATAGGCCGTGGAGTAGATCTGCACACAGATCGCGACGACGCCGACGAGGACGGCGACCAGGGCCGCGAAGCCGTCGACGTACAGGGCCAGGCCGATCGGGACCGAGCCGGTGGGCGTGAGTTCGGTGGCCGCCTCGATCGCCCGGCCGCCGTCCTGGCGCAGGGCGGTGACGGCGGCGAGCACGGTCGCCGCGAGGACGGGCAGGACGGCCAGCGGCCGCACGAATCCGGGGGCGGTGCGGCCGAGCAGCAGTCCGGCCGCCGCGCCGAGGAAGGGAAGGAGGGGGACGAGGACGGCGAGGGTCGTGGTGGTCACGCGGTGGCCTCGGCCTTCTCCTCGCGGTCCGCGGGTGCGTCACCGGCGCCGGACGGCTCGTCGTGGCGGCTCTCGGCGGTGTCCCGCAGGCGGTCGACGTCCGAGGAGCCGCGGTTGCGGTAGACCATCAGCACGATCGCGAGGCCGATGCCGATCTCGGCGGCGGCGACGGCGATGACGAAGAGAGTGAGCGCCTGGCCTGCGTGGAGGGTGTCGCGCAGCCAGACGTCGAAGGCGACCAGGTTGAGGTTGACGGCATTGAGCATCAGCTCGACGGACATCAGCACGAGGATCGCGTTGCGGCGTGCGAGGACGCCGTAGAGGCCGACGCAGAAGAGCAGGGCAGCCAGCGCGGCGGGGTAGGCGAGGTGCATCAGCGGGGGCCCTCCGGGTCCTCGGTGTCCGCCGCGGTGCTCCCGGTGCCCGCCCGGTGGCCGGTCTCCGGCGGGGCGGCGTCGTCCTTGCGGGAGCCGTCCTTGCGGGAGTCGTCCTTGCGGGAGAGGACGATGGCGCCGACGAGTGCGGCGAGCAGCAGGACGGAGAGGCCCTCGAAGGGCAGCACCCAGTGCTGGAAGAGCATGGCGCCGGTCACCTCGGTCGACCCCTGGGCGGGGCCGTCCAGGTCGATCCAGGTGGTGCGGAAGGCGTCGAGCACCACCCACAGCAGGGCGGCGGCCGCCGCGGCGGCGACCGCGAGGGCGAGCGGCCGGTTGCCGGAGTCGGCGTCCGGCGACCGCCCGATGGGGGCCTTGGTGAGCATCAGTCCGAACAGGAGGAGGACGACGACGGATCCGACGTAGATCAGCACCTGCACCCAGGCGATGAACTCGGCGGTCAGCAGCAGGTACTCGACGGCGAGGCCGCCGAGGGCGACGACCAGCCACAGGGCGGCGTGCACCAGCTGACGGGTGGTCACGGTCACGAGCGCCGCGCCGAGCGTGACGAGGCCCACGAGGACGAAGGCGACCTCCACCCCGGTCGGGGAGAGGAAGTCCTGCGGGGCGGCTTCGGCGAGCGTCATACGGGACCTCCCTCACCGGACGCGGAGGGGTCCGGGTAGCGGCCGGGGCGGGGACCGGAGGACCCGTCGCCGGGCGCGTCCGCGGCCGCCGCCTCGGCGGCGGCGAGCTTCTCGACGGCCTTGCGCGCCGCCGCGACCTCCTTGGGCTCCTCGGCGGCCGGGTCGAGCGGCGGCGGTGCGGGCACCGTCCACATCCACTCGCGGAGCTTGTCCCGCTCGTGGGTGAGCTCCAGGATGTCCGTCTCCGCGTACTCGAACTCCGGCGACCAGAAGAGCGCGTCGAAGGGGCACACCTCGATGCAGATGCCGCAGTACATGCAGAGGGAGAAGTCGATGGCGAACCGGTCGAGGACGTTGCGGCTGCGCTCGCGGCCGCCGGGGGCGGCGGCGGGCACCGTCTCCTTGTGGGAGTCGATGTAGATGCACCAGTCCGGGCACTCGCGGGCGCAGAGCATGCAGACGGTGCAGTTCTCCTCGAACAGCCCGATCACCCCGCGGCTGCGGGGCGGGAGTTCGGGCAGGACGTCCGGGTACTGGGCGGTGACGGACTTCCTCGTCATCGTCCGCAGGGTGACGGCCAGGCCCTTGGCGAGGCCGGATCCGGGGAGCGGGGTCACGACTGGATCACCACCTTGACGACGCCGGTGAGGGCGATCTGGGCGAGGGCGAGCGGCACGAGCACGGTCCACGCGAGCTTCTGGAGCTGGTCCTCGCGCATCCGGGGATAGGAGACCCGCAGCCAGATGACGACGAAGGCGAGCACCGCGGTCTTGAGCAGGGTCCACACCCAGCCGAGCCCGTCGGCGCCGAACGGACCGTGCCAGCCGCCGAGGAACAGGACGGTGGTCAGGCCGCACAGGACCACGATGCCCGCGTACTCGGCGAGCAGGAACAGGGCGAAGCGGAGGCCGGTGTACTCGGTGTAGGCGCCGAAGATGATCTCGGAGTCGGCCACCGGCATGTCGAAGGGCGGGCGCTGGAGTTCGGCGAGCCCGGCGACGAAGAAGACGACGGCGCCGGTGATCTGCCAGGGCAGCCACCACCACTCGAAGGCGTCGAGGATGCCGGGCAGCGAGACCGTGCCCGCCGCCATGGCGACGGAGGCGGCGGTGAGCAGCATCGGCAGCTCGTACGCGAGCAGTTGGGCGGCGGTCCGCAGGCCGCCGAGGAGGGAGAACTTGTTGGCGGACGCCCAGCCCGCCATCAGCGAGCCGAGCACGCCCACGCCCATCACGGCGAGGACGAAGAAGATGCCCGCGTCGACCACCTGGCCGACCGCTCCCTCACCGGGACCGATCGGGATGGCGACGAGCACCAGGAGGTAGGGCAGCAGGGCCACGGCGGGGGCGAGCTGGAAGATGCGCCGGTCGGCGGCGGCCGGGACGACGTCCTCCTTCTGCGCGAACTTCACGCCGTCGGCGACCAGCTGGGCCCAGCCGTGGAAGCCGCCGGCGTACATCGGGCCGAGACGGCCCTGCATGTGCGCCATGACCTTGTGCTCGGTCTGGCCGACGACCAGCGGGAGGACGAGGAACACGGCGAAGACGACGAGGAGCCGGACGGCGACGTCGAGAACGTCGTTCACGCGGGGTCGCCTCCGGCGGGTCGGCGGGGGGTGCCCCCGGCATCTGGGTCGGGCTCGGGGGTGGGGGTGGCTTCGGCGGGGGTGCCTTCGGCGGGCGGGGCGGGGTCGGGCGCGGGGTCCCCAGCGGGGGTGCCTTCGGCGGACGGGGCGGGCTCGGGCTCGCGTTCGGCGGGGGTGGCGCCCACGGCCGGAGTGGCCCCGGCGGGCGGGGCGGGCTCGGGTGCCGTGGGGGCGTCGCCCTCGGCGGGAGTGTCCTCGGCGCCCGACGGCTGCGGCTCGTCCCCGGGGGCCGGTGCCTGCGGTACGGGGGTGGGCGGAGCGGTGCCGGCGGAGGGCTCGTCGAAGGCCGGGCGGGCATGGTGCCACGGGGCGTCGGAACTGCGGGTGCGGCCACCGGAGGCGGAGCCGGGCTCCGGGGAAGCGGGTGCCGCCGGGGTGGCCTGGGACGCCGAGCCCTCCGACGCACTGCGCGAACGGCGCGGGGTCGCGGGCGGCACGGCCGGGGTGGCCTGCGACGCCGAACCCTCCGACGCGCTCCGCGAACGGCGCGGCGCGGCCGCGGACGGCTGCGACGCCGAACCCTCGGAGGCGCTGCGGGCGCGGCGGGGCGGGCGTTCGGCCGGTGCCGGTGTGCCCGCGCCCGGGGCGGCGGCCGCGCGCGGGGTGCGGGCGGGCCGGGCGGGGGCCGGCGGGAGCTGGCCCTTCAGCGGACCCCATTCGTTGGGGTCGGGAACCCCCGGCGGCAGCATCTGGCGCCGCTTCGGACCGTCGTGGCCCGCGGCCGGCTCCCCCGGCTCCTTCGCACCCGGCCACGCCTTGGCCACCCGCGCCGCGAGAACGAAGTCCTTGCGCAGCGGATGGCCCTCGAAGCCGTCGGGCAGCAGCAGCGGGTCCAGATGCGGATGGCCCGTGAACCCGATGCCGAACATCTCGTGGGTCTCCCGCTCGTGCCAGCTCGCCCCGGCGTACACGCCGACGGCCGTCGGCAGCGCGGCCGCCTCGTGCGGAACGGTGGTGCGGACGAGAAGGCGGCGCACCGCGCCGTCCGCGAGGGCGACGACATGGGCGCAGACCCGGAACCCGGTGCCGGGTTCGTCGACGGCGCTCAGCCAGTCGAACCAGGTGCAGCCCAAGCTGTCGCGGGCGGTCTCCAGCGCGGCGGTCCACGATCCGGAGGGGACGTCGACGGTGAGGAGTTCGTAGCTGCGCTCGGCAGTGGCGTCGGGTCCGAAGATCTCGGTGACGGCGTCGGGAAGGCGGTCGTAGGCGTTCACCGTTCGCCCCCGTCCGTCCCGGGAGCGGGGGGCGGGGTGACGAGGCCGCTGCGCAGGGCCGCCGTCGACGGGCGGGACCCGCTGCCGGCGCGGTAGCGCTCGCCGAGCGACTCCTGGGCGATCTTCTCCTGGAGTTTGAGGATGCCCTGGAGCAGCGCCTCGGGCCGGGGCGGGCAGCCGGGCACGTAGACGTCGACGGGGATGATCTGGTCGACGCCCTTGGTCACGGAGTAGGAGTCCCAGTAGGGGCCGCCGCAGTTGGAGCAGGCGCCGAAGGAGATGACGTACTTGGGCTCCGGCATCTGCTCGTACAGGCGCTTGACGGCCGGCGCCATCTTGTCGGTCACCGTGCCGGACACGATCATCAGGTCGGCCTGGCGGGGACCGGGCGCGAAGGGGATCACACCGAGCCGGATGAAGTCGTGGCGCGCCATGGAGGCGGCGATGAACTCGATGGCGCAGCAGGCCAGACCGAAGTTGAAGACCCACAGGCTGTACCGGCGGCCCCAGTTGAGGACCACCTTCATCGGTTCGGGAGCGAGGCGCGAGAGCGCGCCGAGCCGCTTCGGCCCGGGGAGGTCCACAGGGGTCACGCCCATGTCAGGACGCCCTTCTTGTACGCGTAGAGCAGTCCGACGGCCAGGAAGCCGAGGAAGATGAACATCTCGACGAGGGTGGTCGCGCCGTATCCGTCGGCGGCGAAGACCGTCGCCCAGGGGAAGAGGAAGATCGAGTCGACGGCGAAGATCACGTAGAGGAACGCGTAGACGTAGTAGCGGACCTGGGTGTGTGCCCAGCCGTCGCCGACGGGGTCGACGCCGCACTCGTAGGTGAGGAGTTTCTCCGGCGTGGGCACCACGGGCCGGAGCAGACGCCCGGCGCCGAAGGCCACGGCGACGAAGAGCACCCCGAGCACGCCGAGCAGTCCGACGACCGAGTAGCTCTGGAAGTAGTCCGCCGCGCGTACGACCACGGTCGGTTCCGGCACGTCCGTCCTCGCTCCCTGTGACGTCGGCGATCGTGTCCGTCGCCGCTCCGCTCCGGCCCCGCGATCCCCCCGGGGCCCGCGCGTCCGGCGGCCGGGCCGCCGCGGCGGGGACGCCGTACGCCGTCTGTCGTCTGTCTCGTACGCACGGGAGTCTAGGCCCTGCCCGCGGGAGGGTGAGCAGTCGCGTCACGCATCGGGTGGGGTTATCCCTACATCCTCCCACCCATGTACCCCATGGCGTCCGTCCCCGGCGCCGGGCAGTCTGGGCTCCATGAGCACCAGCAGGCCCGCAGCCGCCGACGACCGGGAAGGATCTCCGCCCGTGCGCCTCGCATTCGACCGCCGCACCTGGAAGGAGGTCGCCCATCTCCTCGCCAACTTCCCCCTCGGGGTGGTCGCCTTCGTCTACGCGGTGGTGACCGTGTCCGTCGGCGCGGGCCTCGCGGTCACCGTCGTGGGGCTGCCGCTGCTGGCCGTCGGTCTCATGGGCGCCCGCGGAATCGGCCGGACGGAACGGGCGAGGGCCCGGGCGCTGCTGGGCGTCCACGTCGACGAGCCGAGTCCGCCGGAGGGCGGTGGGGGCGCGCTCGCCTGGATCTGGGCGCGGGTGAAGGACCCGGTGGGCTGGCGGGCGGTGCTCTACTCGGTGATCCGCCTGCCCTGGGGGGTGCTGACCTTCACCGTCACGCTGGTGGCGCTGATCGTGCTCTGGCCGCTGCTGCCGTTCCTCGCCCGGGGCATGGCGAACGCCGACCGCGCGATGGTCCGCGGACTGCTGTCGCCCTCCGGCGAGCTGGAACGGCGGGTCGCCGAACTGGAGTCGGACCGGGGCGTGGTCGTCGACACCGCCGCCGCCGACCTGCGCCGGATCGAGCGCGACCTGCACGACGGCGCGCAGGCCCGGCTGGTGGCCCTCGCGATGGGGCTCGGCCTCGCGAAGGAGAAGCTGCTGGAGGACCCGCAGGCGGCGGCCGCGATGGTCGACGAGGCGCACGGCGAGGTGAAGCTCGCCCTCCAGGAACTGCGGGACCTCGCCCGCGGCATCCACCCCGCCGTCCTCACCGACCGCGGCCTGGACGCCGCCCTGTCCGCCGTCGCCTCCCGCTGCACCGTCCCGGTGCAGGTCGAGGTGGATCTGGCGGAACGGCCCGCGGAGGCCATCGAGGGCATCGCCTACTTCACCGTCTCCGAACTGCTCCAGAACGTCAGCAAGCACGCCCGGGCCACCCGGGCCGGCGTCGACGTGTGGCGGGCGGACAACCGGCTGCTGATCCAGGTCACGGACGACGGCCGGGGCGGCGCCCGGCTCGACGGCGGCACGGGCATGGCCGGTCTCGCCGAGCGGCTCGGGGCGGTGGACGGCCTCTTCGCCGTGGAGTCCCCGCCCGGCGGGCCGACGACCGTGACCGCGGAGCTCCCCTGGCGCGACCGCGTGCCCGGCGGCGGAGCCGCGCGCGCCGGGCGGGCCGCGGGAGCCTCGGGGGCCACGGTCGTCCGGGGGAAGGCAGGCTGAACGGGGCACGGCGGCGCGGGCGGCGGGAGATCCGGATCTCCCGCCGCCCGCGCCGCTGTTCTCCCGCCGGGCGCCGCGCCGGGCGGGACGGGACGCGGGCGGGCGGAGCCCGGGAGGACCCCGGCCGCCCGCGTCGAGCGGTAGGAGGGGCGCGGTCCGGCGGGAAGCGGGACGGCGCGGGCGCAGTCCGGCGGGCGCGGTCCGGCGGGCAGCGGACGGCCCGGGGTAGGGAAAACCCCCGGCCGAGACGGAGACGGCCCTCATGGTGGCGGCGCGCCGCACCCAGCAGGCTGGGGGCATGACGGCAGGCATGGCAGAACGGACGGACCGGATGACCACGGATCTTCGACACGACACGCTCCCCCGCTCCCGGGCGCGCGCGCTGCCGCCCGTGCTGCGGGCGCCGCTGGAGGGCCGGACCTGGCGCGAGCTCTGCTGGATCGTGCTGAGCCTGCCGACGAGCATCCTGTTCTTCGTCTTCGCCGTGACGATGACGTCGGTCAGCGCCGGCCTGCTCGTGACCTTCGTCGGCATTCCGCTGCTGGCCGCCTCCTTCGCCGCGCTGCGCGGTCTCGGGGCCGTCGAGCGGATGCGGGCGCGGGTGCTGCTGGGCGCCGACGTGGCCGCGCCGGAGCCGGTGACCACGGGCAGGAGCGGGTTCGGGGCCTGGCTGGCGGGGACGCTGAAGAGCGGCGCGTCCTGGCGGCACCTGCTCTACTCGCTGCTCCACTTCCCGTGGGCGGTCTTCGGCTTCTGCCTGGTGGTGCCGCTGTGGACGGCCGGCTGGTCGCTGCTGCTGTACCCGCTGTGGCAGTGGGTGTTCCCCGCGTACGCCGATGTGAACGGCATCCAGCTGTACGGCGACGGGACCCGCGGCTACTACCTGGACTCGCCCCTGGAGATCGCCGCGACCAGCGTCATCGGTCTGCTGCTGACCCTCGCCACACCGTGGGTGATCCGCGGGCTGAGCAGTGTGGACCGGCTGATGGTGGCCGGACTGCTGGGGCCGTCGCGGCTGGCCGGCAGGGTCGTCGAGCTGGAGTCGGACCGGGGCGTGGTCGTCGACACCGCCGCCGCCGACCTGCGCCGGATCGAGCGCGACCTGCACGACGGCGCGCAGGCCCGGCTGGTCGCCCTGGCCATGGATCTGGGCCTGGCCAAGGAGAAGCTCGCCGAGGACCCGCAGGCCGCCGCGCGCATGGTGGACGAGGCGCACGGCGAGGTGAAGGTCGCCCTCCAGGAACTGCGGGACCTCGCCCGCGGCATCCACCCCGCCGTCCTCACCGACCGCGGCCTGGACGCCGCCCTGTCCGCCGTCGCCTCCCGCTGCACCGTCCCCGTGCGGGTCGAGGTGGACCTGGACCGCCGGCCGGCGGCCGCCATCGAGGGCATCGCCTACTTCACCGTCTCCGAACTGCTCCAGAACATCAGCAAGCACGCCCGCGCGACCCGTGCCTCGGTGGAGGTGTGGCGGGTGGAGGACCGGCTGCTGCTCCAGGTCACGGACGACGGCCGGGGCGGCGCCGACGCCACGGGCGGCAGCGGCCTGGCCGGGCTGGCAGGGCGGCTGGACGCGGTGGACGGCGTACTGGCCGTGGACTCCCCGGAGGGCGGCCCGACGACCGTCACGGCCGAACTCCCCTGGCGCAGCTGACCCGCTGACGCGCTCGCCCCCTGCCCCCGGCACCGGCACCGGCACCGGCACACCGAACGGCCCCGCCCCCGCCGGGTACGACCCGGGTACGCCCCGGCGCGCGCCTCAACCCGTGGTGACGGCACCGCGTCCCCCTCTCCGGAATCTCCGCAACGCGCAGCCCGCACCTGATCGCGGTCCGATCCTGGGATGCTGGAGGCGACAGGCCGGACATCTGACGAGCAGGGGGAAACGGGGCTGTGGAGGACAGGGTGCGGGTGGTCATCGCCGAGGATTCGGTGCTTCTGCGGGAGGGCCTGACACGGCTGCTGACCGACCGGGGGCACGAGGTCGTCACGGGGGTCGGCGACGCCGAGGCGCTGCTGGGGACCATCGGGGAGCTCGCGGAGGAGGACGCGCTGCCGGACGTGGTGGTCGCCGACGTGCGGATGCCGCCCACTCATACGGATGAAGGGGTGCGGGCCGCGGTGCAGCTGCGCCGCGAGCACCCCGGCGTCGGCGTGCTGGTGCTGTCCCAGTACGTCGAGGAGCAGTACGCGACCGAGCTGCTCGCGGGCAGCAGCCGCGGGGTCGGCTATCTGCTGAAGGACCGGGTCGCCGAGGTCAGGGAGTTCGTGGACGCCGTGGTGCGGGTGGCCCGCGGCGGCACCGCGCTGGACCCGGAGGTCGTGGCGCAGCTGCTCGGCCGCAGCCGCAAGCAGGACGTGCTGGCGGGTCTGACGCCCCGCGAGCGGGAGGTCCTCGGGCTGATGGCGGAGGGCCGGACGAACTCGGCGATCGCCCGGCAGCTGGTGGTGAGCGACGGCGCCGTGGAGAAGCACGTCAGCAACATCTTCCTGAAGCTCGGCCTCGCCCCGAGCGACGGGGACCACCGGCGGGTCCTGGCGGTGCTGAGGTATCTGAACTCCTGATGGCCGGATACGTGCGGCCGCATCCGTACCCCGGCTGCCGGACCCCGCACGCTCCGGGGTGATTAGGGGGTCCGCCGCCGGGATTCAGGGGCGGGTTCGCCTGACAAAGCGCACCCGGACGGCGTCTCATGGGTAGGTCCGACATGTGTGCGGTCCGGGGAAGGGCCCCCTGGCGGTCGTAGGGTTGCCGAGGGGACCGCCGGTGGGCCGGCCGTCCCGATGAGCCGCCTCGACGAGGGAGGTCCAGTTCAGTGACCAGCCAGGTCAGTAGCCCGGCCGAACAGGCCGGCGACGCCGATGGGGCCGGGCAGTCCCAGGAACCCCATGACGCCGTCGTCGGTGAACAACGCAGACCCTCGGGCGCCAAGGAGGTCCGCCGGCTGGACCGGGTGATCATCCGGTTCGCGGGGGACTCGGGCGACGGTATGCAGCTGACGGGTGACAGGTTCACCTCGGAGACCGCTTCCTTCGGGAACGACCTCTCCACGCTGCCGAACTTCCCGGCCGAGATCAGGGCGCCCGCCGGAACGCTGCCGGGGGTCTCGTCCTTCCAGCTGCACTTCGCCGACCACGACATCCTCACGCCGGGCGACGCCCCGAACGTCCTGGTCGCCATGAACCCGGCCGCACTGAAGGCCAACATCGGGGACGTCCCCCGCGGTGGCGAGATCATCGTCAACACCGACGAGTTCGCCAAGCGCGCCATGGCCAAGGTCGGCTACGACGCGTCACCGCTGGAGGACGGCTCGCTGGAGGCGTACCACGTCCACCAGGTGCCGCTGACGACGCTCACCGTCGAGGCGCTGAAGGAGTTCGGCCTCTCCCGCAAGGAGGCCGAGCGCAGCAAGAACATGTTCGCGCTGGGCCTGCTGAGCTGGATGTACAACCGGCCCACCGAGGGCACCGAGAGCTTCCTGCGGCAGAAGTTCGCCAAGAAGCCGGCCATCGCCGAGGCGAACATCGCGGCCTTCCGCGCCGGCTGGAACTTCGGCGAGACGACGGAGGACTTCGCCGTCTCCTACGAGGTGGCCCCCGCCGGGTCCGCGTTCCCCGCGGGCACCTACCGGAACATCTCCGGCAACCTGGCCCTCTCCTACGGTCTGGTCGCCGCCTCCCGCCAGGCCGACCTGCCGCTGTACCTGGGGTCGTACCCGATCACGCCGGCCTCGGACATCCTGCACGAGCTGTCGAAGCACAAGAACTTCGGCGTGCGCACGTTCCAGGCCGAGGACGAGATCGCCGGCATCGGCGCGGCGCTCGGCGCCGCGTTCGGCGGCTCGCTCGCCGTGACCACCACCTCCGGTCCCGGTGTGGCGCTCAAGTCCGAGACGATCGGCCTCGCGGTGTCGATGGAGCTGCCGCTGCTGATCGTGGACATCCAGCGCGGCGGCCCCTCCACGGGCCTGCCGACGAAGACCGAGCAGGCCGACCTGATGCAGGCCATGTTCGGGCGCAACGGAGAGGCGCCGGTCCCGGTGGTCGCCCCGTGCACCCCGGCGGACTGCTTCGACGCGGCACTGGAGGCGGCCCGGATCGCGCTGACGTACCGCACCCCGGTCTTCCTGCTGTCGGACGGCTACCTCGCCAACGGCTCCGAGCCCTGGCGGATCCCGGAGGTCGACGAACTCCCCGACCTGCGGGTGCAGTTCGCCACCGCCCCCAACCACGAGCTGGACGACGGCAGCGAGGCGTTCTGGCCCTACAAGCGCGATCCGCTCACGCTGGCGCGGCCGTGGGCGGTCCCCGGCACCCCCGGGCTCGAACACCGCATCGGCGGCATCGAGAAGCAGGACGGCACGGGCAACATCTCGTACGACCCGGCCAACCACGAGTTCATGGTCCGCACCCGGCAGGCCAGGATCGACGGCATCGAGGTGCCCGATCTGGAGGTCGACGACCCGGACGGCGCGCGCACGCTCGTCCTGGGCTGGGGTTCCACGTACGGGCCGATCACCGCGGCCGTCCGCCGGCTGCGGGCCTCGGGACACCCGATCGCCCAGGCCCACCTGCGTCATCTGAACCCGTTCCCCGGGAATCTGGGAGAGGTTCTGAAGCGTTATGACAAGGTGGTCGTCCCCGAGATGAACCTCGGCCAGCTCGCCCTGCTCATCCGGGCGAAGTACCTGGTCGACGCGCACAGTCACACCCAGGTGAACGGCATGCCGTTCAAGGCGGAGCAGCTCGCACAAGCGCTCAAGGAGGCCGGCGGTGTCTGAGACGAACACGCTGTTGTCGCTGGTGCCGAAGGCCGAGGCGCGGCAGTCGATGAAGGACTTCAAGTCCGACCAGGAGGTGCGCTGGTGCCCCGGGTGCGGGGACTACGCGATCCTCGCGGCCGTGCAGGGCTTCATGCCCGACCTGGGTCTGGCGAAGGAGAACATCGTCTTCGTCTCGGGCATCGGCTGCTCCTCCCGGTTCCCGTACTACATGAACACCTACGGGATGCACTCGATCCACGGGCGCGCCCCGGCCATCGCAACGGGTCTGGCCTCCTCCCGCCGCGACCTGTCGGTGTGGGTGGTCACCGGCGACGGCGACGCCCTGTCGATCGGCGGCAACCATCTGATCCACGCCCTGCGCCGCAACGTCAACCTGAAGATCCTGCTGTTCAACAACCGGATCTACGGCCTGACCAAGGGCCAGTACAGCCCCACCTCCGAGGTCGGCAAGATCACCAAGTCGACGCCGATGGGGTCGCTGGACGCCCCCTTCAACCCGGTGTCCCTCGCCATCGGCGCGGAGGCCTCGTTCGTGGCGCGGACGGTGGACTCGGACCGCAAGCACCTCACCGAGGTGCTGCGCCAGGCCGCCGACCACGAGGGCACGGCGCTGGTGGAGATCTACCAGAACTGCAACATCTTCAACGACGGCGCCTTCGAGGCGCTCAAGGACAAGGAGCGGGCCCAGGAGGCCGTGATCCGCCTGGAGCACGGGCAGCCGATCCGCTTCGGCGCGGACGGCGCCAAGGGAGTCGTCCGCGACCCCCTCACCGGCGACCTCCGGGTCGTGGACGTCACCGCCGGCAACGAGTCCGACGTCCTCGTCCACGACGCGCACAACCCGAGCCCGACGACGGCGTTCGCGCTGTCCCGCCTGGCCGACCCGGACACCCTGCACCACACGCCGATCGGCGTGCTGCGCAGCGTGCGGCGGCCGGTCTACGACACCCTCATGGCCGACCAGCTCGAAACGGCCGTCGAGCAGTACGGCAAGGGCGATCTGTCCGCGCTCCTCGCCGGGAACGACACCTGGACGGTCGTCGGCTGACGGCAGCCGTCCGCGCACGCGGCGAGGGGCCGGGACCACGTGGTCCCGGCCCCTCGCCGCATGTCGCCCTCGCCGCCGTGCCCCCGGTCAGGCGGTGGCGGCCGCCGGGCGGGCCTTCTCCTCGTCGTACGCGGCGCGCGCCGCCGTGACCGCGGGCACCTGCCGCTCGGTCCAGCGGGCGAGGCCCCACACCTGCTCGGCGGCCTCCCTGCCCGGTGCGGTGAGCGTGTAGTCCACCCGGGGCGGGATGACCGGCTTGGCGTCGCGGTGGACGAAACCGTCCCGCTCCAGGGTCTGGAGCGTCTGGGCGAGCATCTTCTCGCTGACGCCGCCGATCCTGCGGCGCAGCTCGCTGAAGCGGTGCGACCGCTCCAGCAGCACGGCCAGCACCAGGACGCCCCAGCGGCTCGTGACGTGCTCCAGGATCAGCCGGGACGGGCACATCGCGCTGTTCACATCCGGGACGATCCCGTCCGGGAAACCCGCCGTCTCGTCGCACTCACTCACTCCCATGCCAGTACCTTACGTGAAGGTGGGTACTTTCTCCAGGTTAGTTCCCTGCTTACAGTGGCTGAAGGCCTCCGCGAGGGGGCTCTCACCCCACCGAAACGGAGAACCACCATGGGCATCGTCGTCACCGGCGCCACCGGAGCACTCGGCCGACTCGTCGTGGACGAGCTGCTCGTCCGCGTCCCGGCCGCGGACGTCGCGGCCGTCGTCCGCGACAAGGAGAAGGCCGCCGGCCTGGCGGAGCTGGGCGTGGAGCTGCGGCTCGGCGACTACGACCGGCCCGAGACCCTGGAGGACGCCTTCCGCCCCGGGGACCGGGTGCTGTTCGTCTCGGGCAGCGAGGTCGGCCGCCGGGTCGCCCAGCACACCTCGGTCATCGCGGCGGCGAGGGCCGCCGACGTCGCCCAGCTCGCCTACACCGGGGTCCTCGGCGGCCCCGACGCGGACTTCGACCTGGCCGACGAGCACCGGGTCACCGAGCGGCTGATCCTCGACTCGGGCGTGCCCCACACCTTCCTGCGCAACGGCTGGTACACGGAGAACTACACCGCGAACCTCGGCCCGGTGCTGGAGCACGGCACCGTCGTGGGCAACGCGGGCGACGGCAGGATCGCCGCCGCCGCCCGCGCCGACTACGCGGCGGCCGCGGCCGCCGTGCTGACCGGCGAGGGGCACCTGGGCGCGGCGTACGAGCTGAGCGGCGACACCGCCTGGTCGCTCGCCGAGTACGCGGCCGAGCTCACCCGGCAGACCGGCCGCACCGTCACCTACACCGAGCTCACCCCCGAGGCGCACCTGTCCGTCCTGGTGGGCGCGGGCGTCCCGGAGCCCTTCGCGCGGATCCTGGTCGACGTGGACGACGCGATCGCGCGGGGCCGCCTGGCGGGGACCAGCGGCGACCTGGCGCGGCTCGCCGGACGCCCGTCCACCCCGCTCGCCGACTCGGTCGCCGCGGCGCTCGCCGCCCGGTGACCCGGCCTCCCGAAGGTCATGACCGTATGCCGATACGGACATGACATCCGCCCCTCGCGCGGCGTACCGTTGCCCGGAACTCGCGCGGGGACAGGAGGGCCGGTGAAGTCGGAGAACGAACAGCGGGCAGGACTGCTGTACGGGATCGGCGCCTACGGGATGTGGGGGCTGGTCCCGCTCTTCTGGCCGCTGCTCAAACCGTCCGGAGCCGGCGAGATCCTCGCCCACCGGATGGTGTGGTCGCTGGCCGTCGTCGCCGTCGCGCTGCTGGCGCTGAAGCAGTGGGGCTGGATCCGCGACCTGGTGCGCAGCCCCGCCAAGCTGGCGCTCGTCACCGTGGCCGCCGCCGTGATCACGGTCAACTGGGGCGTCTACATCTGGGCCGTCAACACCGGCCGGGTCGTGGAGGCCTCGCTCGGCTACTTCATCAACCCCCTGGTCACCATCGCGATGGGCGTGCTGCTGCTCGGCGAGCGGCTGCGCCCCGCGCAGTGGGCGGCGGTCGGCACGGGCTTCGCCGCTGTGCTCGTCCTCGCCGTGGGCTACGGGCAGCCGCCCTGGATCTCGCTGGTGCTGGCCTTCTCCTTCGCGACGTACGGGCTGGTGAAGAAGAAGGTCAACCTCGGCGGCCTGGAGTCCCTCGCCGCCGAGACGGCCATCCAGTTCCTGCCCGCGCTCGGCTTCCTGCTGTGGCTCGGCGCGGACGGCTCGGCGTCCTTCGGCTCCCACGGCACCGGGCACGCCGCACTGCTCGCCGCGACGGGCATCGTGACCGCGGTGCCCCTCATCTGCTTCGGCGCGGCGGCGATCCGGGTGCCGCTCTCCACTCTGGGGCTGCTCCAGTACCTGGCGCCCGTGTTCCAGTTCCTGCTCGGAGTCCTCTACTTCCGCGAGGCGATGCCCGCGGAGCGGTGGGCCGGTTTCGCGCTGGTCTGGCTGGCGCTCTCGTGCCTCACCTGGGACGCGCTGCGCAACGCCCGGCGCAATCGGGCCCAGGCCCTGCGCCTCGCCGTCGAGGCCGCGGCCTCCGGCGCCGCCCCGCTGCCGTCGGCGCCGCAGTCCGGCGTCGTCGCGGGCGGGCTGCCCGGCAAGGCGGCCCCGGCCGGGGAGGCGGCCCGCGCGGGCCGCGAGCCCGAACCGACCGCCTGAGGTCCGTGCCGCCGGAGGCGGCGGCACGAACCGGACCCATACGAACCGACCGCACGCGAAGCGACCGCACGAACCGCGAACGGCCGTCGGCCCCACGGATGTCCGTGGGGCCGACGGCCGTTCGCGGTGTGGCGTCGGGCGGACGCGGGCCGGGGGCCGCGCGGGCGGACGCGGGGGCGGCTGCACCCGCGCCGGGGTTGAACGGCTCCGGCGGTCCGTGGAGCACCGGCCGCCACGGAATCGGCGGACGCCGGGCTCCGGCCCCGGGCTCCGGCCCCGGGCTCCGCAGGGAGCGCGGGGGCGAAGACCACCCGCCGTCAGGGTGCGGTCCGCGCGTCGGGGCGGGGTCCCGGTGCGCCAGGGCGCTCCCGCGCGTCAGGGTGCGTCCCCGTCCGCCCGGCGGGCGCGGAGGGTGCGGACCTTGTGGCGGTTGCCGCAGCGTTCCATCGAGCACCAGCGGCGGCGGCCGGGACGGGAGACGTCGACGAAGAGGAGGGCGCAGTCGCGGGCCGCGCACTCCCGCACCCGGTCGGCGTGCGGTCCGGTGAGGAGGTCCACCGCGTCGCGCGCGACGGTCGACAGCAGGGCCGTGACCGGCGCTTCGCCGGGCGCCCAGGCCCGGGTGCCGTCGGCGGCGATCAGCGGGACGAGCGGGGGCGCGGCGGCCGCCGCGTTCACCGCGGCGAGACCGGCGGGTGCGGGCGCGGCGCCGTGCGCCCGGGCCGCCACCACACCCCACAGGGCGTCGCGCAGCGCGCGTGCCGCCGCCGCGCCGGTGTCGTCCGCCGCCAGCCGGAGCCCCGGGGGCAACCGGCTGGCGGCCACCCAGGCCATGAGCTCCCCGGGCCCGGTCAGCACCTCGAACCGCGCGTACGCGCCGGGTCCGCCGGTGGCCAGCAGCTCCAGGCAGAGCGCACCCGGGTCGAAGCGGAACGTCTGGCCGTCCGGGTGACGCAGCAGCAGTCCCGGCGGTTCCGTTGCCCTCGCAGTCATGTAACCAGTATAAGTGGTTACATGACCTTGCACTGGAAACTCGTGATCGACGCCGAAGACCCCCACGCCCAGGCGGACTTCTGGGCGGGCGCCCTCGGCTACCAGGTGGAGGACAACAGCCCCCTGATCGACCAGCTGCTCGGACAGGGGGCGGTGCCCGAGGAGCTGACGGTCACCTCGCACGGCCGGCGCGCCTGGCGCGATCTGATCGGCGTCCGGCATCCGGACGACCCCTTCGACGAGCTGAACGGCGCCGGCCTCGGCCGCC
The DNA here is from genome assembly GCF_014489615.1 of Streptomyces genisteinicus. GTDB lineage: Bacteria > Actinomycetota > Actinomycetes > Streptomycetales > Streptomycetaceae > Streptomyces > Streptomyces genisteinicus. The sequence goes on along the minus strand of NZ_CP060825.1, from coordinate 4,239,055 downwards.
GGATCCTCTTCCAGCGCGTACCGGAGAAGAAGGCCGGGAAGAACCGGCTCCACGTCGACGTGCACGCCGCGCCCGGTGAACGCGACGCCGAGACGGCCAGGATCGTCGCACTGGGGGCGACGGTCGTGCGCCAGGTCCGCGAGCAGGGCGGCGAATGGACCGTACTGACGGACCCGGAGGGCAACGAGTTCTGCGTCCAGTGACCGGCCCGAGCCGTCCGCAATGTGAACAGAGGTGACCGATTTCCGCCCTTGACGGTACGTCGAGGGCGGGCCGACCATTCAGCACGCACGACGCACCACCGCACCACCGCACGACCGTACGGCCGTACGACCGTACGGCCGTACGACCAGAGGTCGTCGTCGCGATGCTCCACGTTCACGCTCCACGTTCATGCTCCAGCGCCCCGTGCCACCGCCGGCCCGGGGCGTCGTCACGCACGTTCCGTCCTCACCTCATACGGAATCCGGAGCCCCCACATGAACCTCTCCGTTCCAGGACGCACGCTCACCGCCGCCGTGTTCGCCCTCGCCGGACTGCTCGCCGCGGGTGCGCCCGCGGCGACCGCGGCACCGGGCGCGCAGGCCGCGGCACTGGCGGCGCCCGACATACCGCTCGCCAGCGTCAAGGCGCACCTGACCCAGTTCCAGTCCATCGCCACCGCCAACGGCGGCAACCGGGCGCACGGCAGACCCGGCTACAAGGCGTCGATCGACTACGTGAAGGCAAAGCTCGACGCCGCCGGCTTCACCACCACCGTCCAGCAGTTCACCTCCAGCGGCGCCACGGGCTACAACCTGATAGCCGACTGGCCCGGCGGCGACACCGGGCAGACCCTGATGGCCGGCGCGCACCTCGACTCCGTCAGCTCGGGTGCCGGCATCAACGACAACGCCTCCGGCTCCGCCGCCGTGCTGGAGACCGCGCTCGCCGTCTCCCGCGCGCAGCTCCAGCCCTCGAAGCACCTGCGCTTCGCCTGGTGGGGAGCGGAGGAGCTGGGCCTGGTCGGCTCGAAGTACTACGTCAACAACCTGCCGTCCGCCGAGCGTTCGAAGGTCGCCGGATACCTGAACTTCGACATGATCGGCTCGCCGAACCCGGGGTACTTCGTCTACGACGACGACCCGGTGATCGAGCAGACCTTCAAGGACTACTTCGCGGGCATCGGCGTCCCCACGGAGATCGAGACGGAGGGCGACGGCCGCTCCGACCACGCGTCGTTCAAGAACGTCGGCATACCGGTGGGCGGCCTGTTCACCGGGGCCAGCAGGACCAAGACCGCCGCCCAGGCCCAGAAGTGGGGCGGCACCTCGGGGCAGGCGTTCGACCGCTGCTACCACTCGTCCTGCGACACGACGTCGAACATCAGCGACACCGCGCTGGACCGCAACAGCGACGCGGTCGCCCACGCGATCTGGTCCCTGTCGTCCGGCACCACGGTCCCGCCGGGCGACTTCTACGAGAACGCGGCCGACGTCGCCGTCCCGGACGCCGGAGCCGCCGTCACCTCGACGGTGACCGTCTCCGGACGCACCGGCAACGCCCCGGCGACGCTGAAGGCGGCCGTCGACATCAAGCACACCTTCCGGGGCGACCTGGTGATCGACCTGGTGGCGCCGGACGGCACCGCCTACCGGCTCAAGAACTCCAGCAGCAGCGACTCCGCGGACAACGTGATCGCCACGTACACCGTCAACGCCTCGGCCGAGGCGGCGAACGGCGACTGGAAGCTGCGGGTGCAGGACGTGGCCCGGTACGACACGGGCTACATCGACAGCTGGCGGCTCACCTTCTGAGCCCGCCGCACGGCCGCCGGAGTCCCGCCCCGCCGTCGCGCGGCGGGACTCCGGTGCGTCGGCGACGGACGCCCCGGACGCGCGAGGCCGTACGCCGCCCCCGCCCCGGTTCGCCGAACCTCCGGTCACCCGACTGCCCGGCCCTCGGGGCCGCCGGGAACGCGGAGCGCCCCGCCGTACGCGGCGCGAGCGGCGTACGGCGGGGCGCGGTGCCGGTGGTACGGAGCGCGGCACCGGTGCGAAGGGGCGCGGTACGGGTGCGGCGGAGCACGGTACGGGTGCGGCGGGGCCTACTTCGCCTCGTCGGCCGCCTTCACCAGGGCGTCCTTGGTGACCGCGCCCACGTAGACGGTGCCGTCCTCGGTCACCAGGGCGTTGACCAGCCGCGTCGAGAAGACGGTGCCCTTGCCGAACGCGCCGGTGACCTTGTCGCCGAAGGAGTCCAGGAACTGCCCGGCCGCCGGCGGCAGGTCGTCCGTCTCCGGCACCCCGGCGCCCGGACCGCCGGCCCCCTTGACCGTGGCGATCGAGGTCCAGCCCTCACCGATGACGTCGAAGCCGGAGAAGCCCTCCGGGGCGCCCTCCGCCTCGCGGCGGGCCTCCTTCTCCACCTCGTCCGCCTCGGTCACCTTCGCGCCCTTCGGCGGGGTGAAGTCGAAGGTGGACGCGGCGGGGCGGGCGAAGTCGACCTTGGTGAAGCCGGCGTCGACCACGGCCTTGCCGCCGCTGCTCGGGGTGAGGGTGAACTTCAGCGGCGTGCCGGTCTCGGCGTCGACCGCGATGGTGACGGCCTTGACCGTCGAGCCCTTCTGCGCCGGCTCGACGACGAGCCGGTACGCGTCCCGGCCGGCCACCTGTGCCGTGCCGCCGACCCGGAACGACGTGGTGCCGTCCGACGCCTTCAGCACCTCGTCGGCGAACTCCTTCGGTGTGGTGGGGAGTTCCGAGGGCAGCGCGCCCTTCTCCTTCCCGGGTGCGTCCTGCCGCCCGGCGTCCTTGCTGTGGAAGACCTCGTCGGAGGCGCTGTCGTAGGCCCAGACCTCGTCGCCGTCACGGATCAGGCTGTACTCGGCCGAGCCGTCCAGCAGGGAGACCTTCTGGCGCTCCGGGCCGTCGGCGGCGATCCGCAGGGTGTGGGTGCCGGAGGCCAGTTCGGTGAGCTTGGACGCGGGGTCCGCGGACGACTCCTCCCCGTCGCCGCCCGATCCGGTCAGGGAGCCCGCCAGTCCGTCGAGGGACGGCAGTCCGAGGTCGGTGGTGATCCGCACCGTGCCGGAGAGCTGCTGGGTGTCCGACGCGGCGATCTTCTCGATGAGTTCGCGCGCGGTGGTCTTCGGCAGATCCGGGTCGCCGGAGCCTGCGAACGCCGGGACCAGCCCGATGGTGCCCGCCGCGACACCGGCGACCGCCAGCGGAACCAGGTAGCGGACGGCCTTGCGGCGTCCGCCTCCGAGGTCCCCTGCCTCGTCGGTGGAGTGTGCGCTGTCGTTCGGTGCCATGGTGTGCCCTACCTCCGTGGTTGGTCAGGGGTGGTGCTCTCCATCCATATGACCAAAACGCACGCCCGCAGGCGTCAGTCCCCGGGCGCAAACCCGTGTACCCCTCTGGGATGACACCGAACCGCCCCGACTGCCCCGACCCGTAAGGGGCGTCGCCGGACAGGGCCCGGGGACTCCCGCCCGGATCTTGGCGGCGGAGGGCCCTATCCGGCGCGGTGGACGACCGCGTCGCAGAGCTCCTGCAGGGCCGCCTTCGCGTAGCACTCCGGGAGCGGTGCGAGCAGCGCCCGGGCCTCCTCCGCGTACCGCACGGTGTCCCGGCGGGCCTGCTCCAGCGCCGGGTGGGCACGCAGCCGGCGCAGCGCCTCGGCGTGCCGGGCGTCGTCGGTGAGATCGCCGTCGAGGAGGGCGGCGAGCTCCCGGTCCCCGGGACGGCCGTGGGCCTCGGCGGCCGCGCGCAGCAGCAGGACGGGGAGGGTGGCGATGCCCTCGCGCAGATCGGTTCCGGGGGTCTTGCCGGACTCGTGGGAGTCGGAGGCGATGTCGAGGACGTCGTCGGCGAGCTGGAAGGCGACGCCGAGGCGCTCCCCGTACTGGGTGAGGACGTCGACGACGCGCTCCTCGGCGCCCGCCATCATCGCGCCGAACCGGCAGGACACCGCGACCAGCGACCCGGTCTTGCCGGCCAGCACGTCGAGGTAGTGGTCGACCGGGTCGCGGCCGTCGCGCGGGCCCGCGGTCTCCAGGATCTGGCCCGTGACGAGGCGCTCGAACGCCTCCGCCTGGATGCGGACCGCCTCGGGCCCCAGGTCCGCCAGGATGTGCGAGGCGCGGGCGAAGAGGAAGTCGCCGGTGAGCACGGCCACCGAGTTGTCCCAGCGGCTGTTCGCGCTGGCGACCCCGCGGCGGACGTCCGCCTCGTCCATCACGTCGTCGTGGTACAGCGTCGCGAGGTGGGTGAGCTCGACGACCACCGCCGAGGGCACGACACCCGGCGCGTAGGGGTCGCCGAACTGCGCGGCGAGCATCACCAGCAGCGGGCGGAACCGCTTGCCGCCCGCGTGGACGAGGTGCTGCGCGGCCTCCGTGATGAACGGAACCTCGCTCTTGGTGGCATCGAGCAGGCCCGCCTCGACAGCCGACAGCCCGGTCTGGACATCGGCCTCAAGAGCCTGGTCCCGCACGCTCAGCCCGAACGGCCCGACGACGGTCACGAGGGGGTCTCCTGTCTGCTGACGATCACACGGATCGTCGATGTGTCGCTGGATTCACTCAAGTCAGCGTATCCGGTCGCGTTTCGATCACCATGAGCGCCTTCCCGCCGCCCCCGGTATGTTCGTGATCGGCGGCAATCCCCTGGTACAGGGCTTTTGCCCGCCGCTCCCCGCCTCCCATGATCCCTGCTCCCCGATCCCTGCTCCGCACGGCCGCGTGTCCCCCGTGCCGGCCCTCGTCCCGTCCGCTTCACCCGCCCGCCCGGCGCAGGGGCGCCCGACCGTCCCGTCCGCCCTCCCCGCGGACCTCCGGCCGCCCCGGCGGCGGCCGGGAGACGCGGGGCCGTCCCGCAGGGGCCCGCCATGCGCATCCGTACCGACTTCCCCCACGAGACGGTCCGCGAGGACCTCCGCATCCCCCTCCCGGACGGCGTCGCGCTGCACGCCCGCCTCTGGCGGCCGGTGACCGCCGCCCCCGTGCCCGCGCTGCTGGAGTACGCCCCGGACCGGCTGACCGACGCCTCCGAGGTCCGGGACGGCGAGCGTCACCCCTGGTACGCGGGCAACGGCTTCGCCTCCGTCCGGGTCGACGTCCGCGGCCACGGCAACAGCGACGGGGTGCCGGGCGACGAGTGCGGCGCGGTCGAGCTCGCCGACGGGGTGGCCGTCGTGGAGTGGCTGGCGCGGCAGCCGTGGTGCAGCGGGCGGGTCGGCATGTTCGGCGTCGGGCCCGGCGGCCGTGCGGCGCTGCAGATCGCCGCGCTGGCGCCCGCGCCGCTGCGGGCGGTGGTGGCCGTGTGCGCGAGCGACGACCCGTACGACAACGGCGGCCCCCTGCTCGGCGGAGCCGTGACCGGCCTCGGCCTGCACGGCGGCGGGGCGGTCCGCCTCGCGCACGCGGCACGGCCGCCGGACCCGCGGTACACGGGCGGGCGGTGGCGCCGGATGTGGCTGAGCCGCCTGGCGGCGGTCGAGCCGGCGACGCACACCTGGCTGACCCACCGGCGGAGGGACGCGTACTGGCAGAGCGCCGGTGTCGGCGACGACACCGCGGCCGTGCGCGCCGCCGTGCTCGCGGTCGGCGGACTGCACGACCCCGGCCGGGACAGCGTGCCGCGCCTGGTCGAGCGGCTGCCCGAGGGCCGGGTGAGCGGCCTGGTGGGCCCTTGGCCGCACGGGTACCCGGACCGCACCGCCACCGGGCCGGACGACGGGATCGGCTTCCTCCAGGAGACGCTGCGCTGGTGGGAGCGGTGGCTCACGGGCGGGGGCGGGGCGGACGCCGCGGACGCGGGAGCGGACGCTGCCGCCGCTGTCGCCGGCCGAACGGGACGCGGCGCGGACGCCCCGGACACGGACGGCGGTACGGGCACGGGCCGCTCGGCCACGGACGGCGGTGCGGACGCCGCACCCGGAGACGGCACAGGCCGCACGGGCGCTGACGGAACTGGCGGCACTGGCGGCGCTGACGGCACTGACGGCACCGCCCCTGCCGGCTTCCGGACGGGCAGCGGCGCGAGCGGCGGCACGGCCACGGACAGCCGGGCGGACATCGGCCCCGGAGACGGCACCGGCACCGGCACGAGCGGTGCCGGCGCGGCCTGGCCGGGCCTGCGGTACCGGCCGGGGGGCGGCGGCGCGGAGCGGCCCGGCTGGGCGGCCACGGCGTGGCCGTCGCCACGGGTCACCGAGGTGCCGTACGGGCTTGGCGGCGACCCCGTCCTGGTGGCGTCGCCGCCGCACACGGGCGTGGACGCGGGCGCGTTCCGGCCGTCCGGGCAGGCCGGGGAGCTGCCGCCCGACCAGCGCGAGGAGGACGCGCGCTCGGTGTGCTTCGAGTTCCCGGTGGGCGACGCACCGCTCACCGTCCTCGGCCGCCCCCGACTCACCCTGCGTCTGCGCGCCCCGGGGGTGTACGGCCAGGTCGCGGCCCGGCTCTGCGACGTCGCCCCGGACGGCGCCTCCCGTCTCGTGACCCGGGGCGCGGTGCGCGACGCCGGGCCGGACGGGGACGCCCCGGCCGGCGCCGTCGTCGGCGCCGCGGGCTCGGACGGCGGCATCGCGGGCGACGCCGGCAGGACCGTGGAGGTCACGCTGTCGCTGGCCGCGCACGTCTTCGCGCCGGGACACCGCATCCGGCTCGCCGTCTCCTCCGCGTACTGGCCGTGGCTCTGGCCGGAGCCGGGTGCCGCCGGTTTCACCGTGGAACCGGCCGGGTCCCTGCTCGCCCTGCCCGTGCTCGGACCGGACGACGGCGCCGCCGGCCCGCCCCCCGGTCTTGAGCCGGACCGCGGGCCGGACCACGAGCCCGAGCAGGAGCCCGAGCACGCGGCGCCGCCCGCCGTCGCCGTGCCGCAGACCCTCGACGCGGAGCCGCCTCCCCTGCTGGTCACCCGCGACGTCGCCGAGGGGCTGTGGACCCTGGAGTCCGCACCCCGCCCGCACGGCACCCGGGTCCACGCCGACGGTCTCGAGTACACGGAGGAGGCGCGCGAGACGTACACGATCCGGGAGGCCGATCCCCTCTCCGCCCGTGCGCACACCGTGCGCACGATCCGGCTGCACCGCCCGGACGCGGGCTGGGACGTCCGGGTCCGGGCGGTCTCCTCCACCGTGCGCGACGCGGACGGCTTCCTGACCACGGACGAACTGATCTGCCACGACGGGGAGGAGGTGGTCTTCCACCGCACCTGGCAGGAACGCTTCCCCTCCCCCGCCTCCTGACCGGGACGGCGGCCGGGGACGCTCCCGTGCGGCCCCGCCGTCCACGTAACGTGTCGTCCACACCCGTGGAAAGCGAGGCAGGCACCGATGTCCGAGCAGAGCCCGCTCGATCTGGCCGAGGGCGATCCCTTCGGCCCGCACAACCTCCCGTACGGCGTCTTCACCACAGCGGACGAGCCGGAGCGCCGCAGGCTGGGCGTGCGGATCGGCAACCATGTGCTCGACGCCGGGGCGGCGGCCCTCGCGCTCGGCTCCCCGTACGCGGATCTCCTCGCCCAGCCGGACCTCGGCCCGCTGCTCGCCGCCGGTCGCACCGCCTGGCGCGACGTGCGACGCGCGCTCACCGCGTGGGTCACGGTCCCGGCCCACCGGCCGGACATAGAGCCCCTGCTGCACCCGGTCGGCTCGGTGACGATGCATCTGCCCTACGAGGTGGCGGACTACGTCGACTTCTACGCGAGCGAGAACCACGCCACCAACGTGGGCCGGATCTTCCGGCCCGACGGGGACGCGCTGACGCCCAACTGGAAGCACCTGCCGATCGGTTACCACGGCAGGGCGGGCACGATCGTGGTCTCCGGGACCGACGTCGCCCGGCCGTCCGGCCAGCGGAAGGCCCCGGCCGACGCGGCGCCCGTCTTCGGGCCCTCCGTCAAGCTGGACATCGAGGCCGAGGTCGGCTTCCTCGTCGGCACCCCGTCGCAGCTCGGCACCCCGGTGCCGCTCGACTCCTTCCGCGACCACGTGTTCGGGCTCTTCCTCCTCAACGACTGGTCGGCACGCGATGTCCAGGCCTGGGAGTACGTGCCGCTCGGCCCGTTCCTCGGCAAGTCCTTCGCGACGTCCGTCTCCGCCTGGGTGACCCCGCTGGAAGCGCTCGACGCGGCGCGCACCGCGCCGCCCGCACGCGACGTCCCGCTGCTGCCGTACCTCGACGACGCCGCGGAGGAGGAGCCCGGCGGCTTCGACCTGCGGATCTCGGTGGCGATCAACGGCACGGTGGTGGCGGAACCCCCGTTCGCCTCCATGTACTGGACCGCGGCGCAGCAGCTCGCCCACATGACGGTGAACGGCGCCTCGCTGCGCACCGGCGACGTGTACGGCTCGGGCACGGTCAGCGGCCCCGAGGTGCACCAGCGCGGCTCGCTGCTGGAGCTGACCTGGAACGGGCGCGACCCGATCGACCTCCCCGGCGGGAAGCGCACCTTCCTGGAGGACGGCGACGAGGTCACCCTCACGGCGTGGGCCCCCGGCCCGGACGGCGTGCGCGTCGGGCTGGGCGAGGTCACCGGGCGGATCGTTCCGGCACCCTGACCCGCGGCGGATTCCCGCCGCCGCGGCGGCGGTCACGGCCGGGCCCCGGCACCCCCGGCTCAGGGGTGCCGGGGCCCGGCGTCGTACCGCGGTGGTCGGTCGGTGGAGCGGTGGTGCCGTGCGGCGGTGCGGTGGTGCGGTGCGGCCTGCGGCCGGCCGGGGGCCCGCCGGTCAGACGGCCCGCCACAGGGCCGGGACCCTCGGGGGCTCCCAGCCCGGCTGGGCCAGGTGGTTCTGGAGGCAGACGTACGCGGCACCGCCGTAGGTGACCCGGGTCCCGGCCGTGTACGAGGTGCCGGCCGCCCAGCTCCCGCCGGGCGGTGGGCTGGTCGGTCCCCCGGTCGGGGAAGGGCCCGGGTCCTGGGGGACGTTCAGCACGAAGTCGAAGGCCGCCTCCCGCGCGCCGCCGGCGTCCCGCACCGTCATCAGCAGCCGCGGGTCGAAGAGCGAGTCCGTGGAGTTGCGTGGCTCGTTCGGGAAGTAGAGCTGGGTGGTGAGCACCGGGCGGCCGGGCGCCTGGGCCTTGACGTGGATGTGCCGGGTGCGGCCCGGGTAGAGGCCGGGCACGATCGTGGTCAGCGTGAAGGAGCCGTCGGCGCCGGTGTACTGGTGGCCGCGGAAGCGGAACCCGCTGTTGTCGTACGCGCCGTTGACGTCCGCCTGCCAGAAGTCCAGCAGTGTGTTCGGGATCGGACGGCACGCCAGGCCGAAGACGTATCCGGTGACGGTGAGGCGCGTGCCGGGGGTGCCCGGCTCCAGCAGCGAGGTGCGGCGCGGCGAGTTGGGCTTGAAGTAGGGGCCCTCCATCTGCGGCGGGGTCGGGTCGTCGCCGTCGTCGCACTCGGGGGTGAGCTGCGGGGAGGCGCCGCTCGCGCCCGCGGTACGGGCCAGTGCCGGGACGCCCATCAGCACGGCCGGCGCCGCGACGGACGCGGCCAGCGCCGCGCGCAGCACGGTCTTGCGACTGGGATGCCGGGCGGGCGCGCCGCGCTCCGCCGGGGGTGACGCCTCGCCCGGGGTCAGGGCGCCCGGGGTGGTCTCGCCGTCCATGTCTGCTCCTTGTGGGGGCTTCGGGGAACGGCTTCGAACCTAGGCACCGGGCTCGGGGCGGGCGATGGACTGGATCCGGTGTTCATGGTGAATTTCCCCGGCGGCGGCCGCGCCCCGCCGGAAGTCCCCGGGGCTGGTCCCGGTCTCCCGGCGGAAGAAGCGGCAGAAGTAGGCGGGGTCCGCGAAGCCGACCCGTCCGGCGACCTGACGGACCGACAGGCCGGTCCGGGCGAGCAGGCGCTGTGCCTCGTGGGTGCGGGCGGCCCGCACCAGTTCCCCCGGCGTACGGCCGGTGGCCGTCTTCACCGCCTCGGCCAGGTAGCCGGGCGTGACGCCGATCCGCGCCGCGCAGACGCCCACCGACCAGAGCGCCGGGTCGCTGCCGCCGATCAGCCGGACGAACTCCGCCGCCACCGCACCGGGCCGGCCCTGCCCGCCGTCCCCGGCGCGGGCGGACCGGGCCCCGGGGGTCCGGGCCGGGTCCTCCTGCATGCGCGAGGCCCGCACCACGAGGACGTGGAGCAGCGCGCGCAGTACGGAGTCGAAGCCCCGGGCCCCGCGCCGGTACTCGTCCCCGAGCTCGGCGACGAGCCGGGCGACCGCGGAGTGCCGGGCCTCGTCCAGAGCCAGCCACGGCCGGGCGCCCAGCCCGCGCAGCAGCTCCCGGTCGCCGGGGTGGTCGCGCAGGAATCCGTCGGTGAACAGCACGACCGTGCCGTCCAGTCCGCGCGCGTCCTCCCAGTGGTGGACCTGTCCCGGGGCGATCACGCACAGATGGGGCGGATCGAGCTCCCAGCGGGCCAGGTCCACCACGTGGGCGCCGGTCCCGCCGGTGACGTGGACGATCTCCCAGAAGGTGTGCCGGTGCGGGAAGTCGGCCCGGGACATCGGGCCGATGGTGTCGAAGGTGCCGATCGCGAAGGGCATCGCGTTCGGCATCGGCACCTCCAGCCGGTGCATGGGCAGGGCGCCGTCGTCCGGCGTCCGGGGCGGGGTGGTGGCCCCCGGTGTCACGGTGGTGCCGCGCATCGTCTCGCTCCCTCACCGACGGACCGATTGGTCCAGACCTGCGGACCGGGCCACCCTGCCACGCACCGCCCCGGCAGGGAACAGGGCCGGGGCACGCGCCCGGGCGTCCGGTGGCCGACAAGTGGCAGATCTTCCCCGGCGCTGCACGAAGCCGCAGGTCAGGGCGGCGCCGACAAGGCCTCAGGTGGCGCAATGTTGTGGCAACACCATGGCGTGCGCCGCCTCGGTAGGGTCCGTCGCATGCCAGCCGAACGCATCCGTGAGCACGCAGTGCCCGTCGCCGCCGCCCGCCGGCGACGGCTGCGCGCGGACCAGGCACGGCAGCTCGCCGATCTGCTGCGGCACCAGATCCGCACCGCGGGCTTCCCCGGCGGCGTCCTCCCCCTGGAGGGCGCCATCGGGGCCGACTACCGGGTCTCGCGCAACACCGTCCGCCAGGCGCTGGACCTGCTGCGCGCGGAGGGGCTGATCGAACGGCAGCCCGGAGTCGGCACGGTGGTGGTGGCCGAGAAGTACCCCCACGGCCTCGACCGCCTCCAGGGCCTCGCGGAAACCCTCCGCGAACACGGCACCGTCACCAACGAGGTGCGCACCGTGTGCCCGGTCACCGCACCCGGTCCGGTGGCGCGGCGGCTCGGCGTCCCCGAGCACTCCGACGTGCTCTACATCGAACGGCTGCGCCGCCTCGGCGGGCTGCCCCTCTCCCTGGACCTCACCTACGTCCCGATGGACATCGGGGCGCGACTGCTCGACTGCGACCTGGAGCACAACGACGTGTTCCGGCTGCTGGAACGCCTCACCGGGCAGCCGCTCGGAACGGCGGACATCACCCTGGAGGCCGTCAACGCCGACGCGCACTCCGCCGCCGTCCTCCAGGCACCGCGCGGAGCGGCCGTGCTGATGCTGGAACGGCTCACCCATCTGCGCGACGGACGCCCCGTGGACCTGGAGTTCATCCGCTTCCGCGGCGACCGCATCGCCATGAGCGGACTGCTCCACCGCGCCTGCTGAGCCGGCCCGGCCGCGGCCGCTCCCCGGACTCCCCCGACACCCTCCCGCCACTCCTGGAGACCGCCATGCCTCTGGCGCCCCAGCGGGCCGACGTGCCCGTGACCATCGACGAGTCGAAGTGCATCACCGGCTGCACCCTGTGCGTCGACATGTGCCCGCTCGACTCCCTCGCCATCCGCGAGGACGACGGCAAGGCCTACATGCACGTGGACGAGTGCTGGTACTGCGGCCCGTGCGCCGCCCGGTGCCCCACCGGCGCGGTCACGGTCAACATGCCCTACCTGCTCCGCTGAGAGAGGCCCGCCCCCATGACACGCACGGCACCCCGCGCGCTGCTCGCACTCGCGCTCCTGGTCCCGGCCGCCGCCGGCTGCGGCGGCGGAGCGGAGGTCGGAGGCCCGGACACCGTCACGGTGACCGTCGGCTACCAGTCGAAGACCATCAACACCGTCACCGTCGGCACCCTGCTGCGCTCCCTCGGCTACTTCGAGGAGGAGCTGGAGGAGCGCGGCGCACGCGACGGCGTCACCTACGAGGTCCGCTGGCAGGACTACGCCACCGGCGCCCCGATCACCGCGCAGATGACCGCGGGCAAGATCGACATCGGCTCGATGGGCGACTTCCCCCTGCTGCTCAACGCGGCGCGCGGCAAGCAGCTCGACCGGCCCACCCGGCTCGTCTCCGTCACCGGCTACAACCTCCGCGGCGGGCTCAACACCATCGTCACCGCGCCCGGTTCCGGCCTCACGTCCCTGCGCGACCTCAAGGGGACGAAGGTGTCCACCAGCGTCGGATCGGCCGCCGACGGCACCTTGGTGCGGGCCCTCCAGCGGGAGGGCCTCGACCCGGACAAGGACATCCGCAAGCTCAACCAGCAGCCCGCGGTGGGCGCTTCGGCGCTCCAGTCCGGCAGCGCCGACGCGCTCTCCCAGTTCGTGGCCTGGCCGGGGCTCCTCGCCCACCAGGGGCGGGCGACGGCGCTCTACGACGGCGCGGCCCTCGGCCTGCCGACCTTCCACGGCGTCACCGCGCGGGAGGACTTCGCCGAGGAGCACACCGCCGTGCTGGAGGACTTCCTGCGCGCCCAGATCCGCGCGACAAAGTACCTGCGCGAGAAGCCGGTCGCCGCGGCCGAGTCCGTCGCACGGGCCACGGGCCTGCCGGCCGAGGTCGTCTACCTCTACAACGGCGCCAACGGCATCGCCACCTTCGGCACCGCCGTCCGGCCCGACCTCGTCGCCGCGCTGAAGCAGGACGTCCCCGTGCTGGCGTCGGCCGGGCTCGTCGGGGACCTGGACGCCGAGTCGTTCGTGGACGCCTTCGTCGACGACCGGTACCTGCGACGCGCGCACGGCGCCGGATACGACGCGGCGCTCACGGCGAAGGCCCCGGCCGCCCGCGGCGAGCTGTGGCGCAAGGACGGCACCACCCGGTCCTACGACTCCCCCGAGGCCCTGCTCTCCGCGGTGGCGGCGGACCGCGGGGCGGTGCGGGCCGCGTACGTCCCCGATGCCACGACCGGCACACCGTGGTTCGCCGACAAGGCCGTCTGGGTCGCCGACGGCGACGCACTGCTGCCGTTCCTCGCCCCGTCCGCCGCCGCCGACTGGATCGCCGCGCACCCGGGAGCGCGCACCCTGCCGTACGCGCAGGCCCTGGAACGGGCCGCCTCGTGAACCGCACGGCCCGCCACGCGGTGCGCGCGCTGTCCCTGGCCGCCGCGCTCGGGCTCTGGCAGCTGCTGACCGCGCAGGACGTGAACCTGTGGCTGCGGTTCGAGCAGTTCCCCACCGTCACCGAGGTGGCGCGGGCCTTCGGAGAGCGCGTCGGCGGGGCCACCTACTGGCAGGACCTGACCGACAGCGTCACCCGGATCGTGACCGGTTTCCTGCTCGCGGCCGTCGCGGGCGTCGCCGTCGGCACGGCGGTCGCCCGCTCGCGGGTGGCCGAGGACGTGATCGGCCCGCTGCTGGAGGTGCTGCGGCCGATACCGGCGATCGCCCTGGTGCCGGTGGCGATCCTGCTCTTCCCGAGCAACGAGCAGGGCATCGTCTTCATCACGTTCACCGCGGCCTTCTTCCCCGTCACGGTCTCCACCCGCCACGCGGTGCGCGCGCTCGCGCCCGTCTGGGAGGAAGCGGTGCGGACCATGGGCGGCGGCCGCGGACGGGTGCTGTGGTCGGTGGTCCTGCCGGGCGCCCTGCCCGGCGTCCTCGGCGGGCTCTCGGTGGGCATCGGGGTGTCCTGGATCTGCGTGATCTCGGCCGAGATGATCTCCGGCGAGTACGGGGTGGGATACCGCACCTGGCAGGACTACACGGTCGTCGACTACCCCGGCGTCTTCGTCGGCATGGTCACCATCGGCGTCCTCGGCTGGCTCACCTCCACCGCCGTCGAGGTGGCGGGCCGACGGGTGACGCGGTGGCTGCCCCGCGGCACCGGCCGGACGACGGCCCGCGCGACGCGCCCCGGACGGGAGCCCGCGGACCGCCCCGCCACCGCCGCCACTGCCACTGCCACTGCCACCAACACCGCCACCGCCACCGGGGAGAGGCACCCATGAGCACCACGACCACCGGCGCCGGCAGCACCACCGGCCCCGCCGGCCGTGCCGGCACCGGCACCCGGCTCGGGCTGCGCGGGGCCGCGCTGGGCCGGCGCGGAGAGGGCGGGACCGTCCTGGAGGACGTCGGCCTGGACGTCCTCCCCGGCGAGATCCTCGCCGTCGTCGGCCCCTCCGGCTGCGGCAAGTCCACCCTGCTGCGCACCCTCGCCGGCCTGCTGCCCCCGCTCTCCGGCGAGGTCACCCAGGACGGCGACCGGGTGCGCGGTCCCGGCGCCGAACGGGCGCTGGTCTTCCAGGAGGACGCGCTCCTGCCCTGGCGGACCGTGCGCCGCAACGTCGAACTGCCGCTCGCCGTCAGGGGTGTGCCGCGCGCCGCGCGGCGGGAACGGGCCCGGGGCTGGCTGGGGCGCACAGGACTCACCGGCCACGAGGACAAGTACCCCCACCAGCTCTCGGGCGGCCAGCGGCAGCGCGTCCAGCTGGCCCGCGCCCTCGCGGGCGAGCCGCGCGCCGTCCTGATGGACGAGCCGTTCGGCGCGCTGGACGCCCGGACCCGGGCCGGGATGCAGCAGCTCCTCGTCGAGGTGCTGCGGGGCACCGGCGCCACCGTCGTCTTCGTCACCCACGACGTCGACGAGGCGCTCTTCCTCGGCGACCGGGTCGCCCTGCTCGGCGGCGGCACCCTGCTCGACGTCCTCGCCGTGCCCCGCCCCCGGGACCGGGACGCGCGGAACGACCCGCGGACCGGGGCACTGCGGCGCACGGTCCTCGCCTCCCTCGACACCGACTGACCGACTGACCGACCACCGAAGGAAAGGCCCAGCCATGCGGATTCCGGCCCTCGCGGACGCGGACGAGATCAGCTGCGACGTACTCGTCGTGGGCGGCGGCACCGCCGGGACGATGGCCGCGCTCACGGCCGCCGAGCACGGCGCGGACGTGCTGCTGCTGGAGAAGGCGCACGTCCGGCACTCCGGGGCCCTCGCCATGGGCATGGACGGCGTGAACAACGCCGTCGTGCCCGGCCGTGCCGAACCGGACGACTACGTCGCCGAGATCACCCGGGCCAACGACGGGATCGTCGACCAGTCCACCGTCCGGCAGACGGCCGTCCGCGGCTTCGCGATGGTGCGGCGGCTGGAGTCGTACGGGGTGAAGTTCGAGAAGGACGAGCACGGCGAGTACGCCGTCCGGCAGGTCCACCGCTCGGGCTCGTACGTGCTGCCCATGCCCGAGGGCAAGGACGTCAAGAAGGTGCTCTACCGGCAGCTGCGCCGCCGGGAGATGCGCGAGCGCATCCGCATCGAGAACCGGGTGATGCCGGTGCGGGTGCTCACCAGCGGCGGGCGGGCCGTCGGCGCGGCCGGGTTCGACACGCGCACCGGGCGGTTCGTCGTCGTCCGGGCCGGTGCCGTGATCCTCGCGACCGGCGCGGCCGGACGGCTCGGACTGCCCGCGTCGGGCTACCTCTACGGCACCTACGAGAACCCGACCAACGCCGGCGACGGCTACGCCATGGCCTACCACGCGGGCGCCGAGCTCACCGGCATCGAGTGCTTCCAGATCAACCCGCTGATCAAGGACTACAACGGCCCGGCCTGCGCCTACGTCGCCAACCCCTTCGGCGGCTACCAGGTCAACCGGCACGGCGAGCGGTTCGTCGACTCCGACTACTGGTCGGGCCGGATGATGGCCGAGTTCGCCGAGGAACTGGCCTCCGACCGCGGCCCGGTCTACCTGAAGCTCAGCCATCTGCCCGAGGAGTCGGTGGCAGCGCTGGAGGGCATCCTGCACACCACCGAGCGCCCCACCCGCGGCACCTTCCACGCCAACCGCGGGCACGACTACCGCACCCACGACATCGAGATGCACATCTCCGAGATCGGCCTGTGCGGCGGGCACTCGGCGTCGGGCGTGCGCGTCGACGACCACGCGCGCACCACCGTGCCCCGGCTGTACGCCGCCGGCGACCTGGCCTGCGTCCCCCACAACTACATGATCGGCGCGTTCGTCTTCGGCGACCTCGCGGGCGAGGACGCCGCCCGGTACCGCGCGTACGACGGAGAACTCCCCGCCGACCAGCTGCGCGAGGCCCACGAGCTGGTCTACCGGCCGCTGCGCAACCCGGACGGGCCGCCGCAGCCGCAGGTCGAGTACAAGCTGCGGCGCTTCGTCAACGACTACGTCGCCCCGCCGAAGAGCGGCGCCCGGCTGTCGCTCGCCGTGGAGCACTTCGAGCGGATGCGCGGCGAGATCGCGGCCATGGGCGCCACCACCCCGCACGAGCTGATGCGCTGCGCCGAGGTGTCCTTCATCCGGGACTGCGCCGAGATGGCCGCCCGCGCCTCGCTGGCCCGCACCGAGTCCCGCTGGGGCCTCTACCACCAGCGGACCGACCACCCCGCCACCGACGACGAGGACTGGCTGCACCACCTCGACCTGCGCAAATCGGCCTCGGGGGCCATGGAGTTCACCGCCCGGCCGGTGGCGCCGTACCTGGTGCCGGTCGACGAGTACGCCCCCGCCGGCGGCCCGTCCCGCCATCTGGGAGAGGTCGCCCTCGCCCAGGTGGCGACGGCCGGGCCGCGCGAGGTGGCGCCGACCGGATCGCGGATCGCCACGCGTGCCGCCGCCGGAAGCGGGCCCGCCACGGCCTCGCCCCGGATCCTGGAGCTGCTGGCCCTCGCCGAGGGCGACCCCGAACTCCCCGCCCTGCGGCCCTATCTGGCCGACCCGGACCCGGCGGTGCGCCGTGCCGCCGTCGCCGCGCTCACCGAGACCGCCCCGGGCGGCACCGGCCCCGCGCTCGCCGGGGCGCTCGCCGACGCCGACCCCGGGGTCCGGGCCGCGGCGGCGGACTCCCTGCGCGAGCTGGTGGAGACCCTGCCGCCCGAACCCGCACTGCGCGAACTGCTCCTCGCCGCACTCGCCTCGGCCGACCCCGTCGTCCCGGCCGCCGCCCTCGACGTCCTGCGCGAGCTGCGTCTGGGCACCGCCCCTGCCTACGCCGCGGTGCTCGGCTCGCCGGACATCGCCGTCCGGATCGCGGCCGCGCGGGCGCTGGTCTCCGTCGACGCCCTGCCGGAACTCGCCCGCGCCGCCGCCGACCCGGCCCGCGAGGTGCGGGTGGCCACGGCCAGGGGACTCGCCTCGGTGACCGCCGCCGGTGTGCTCGCCCCGCTGACGGCGCTCACCGGCGACCCGGACCCGCTGGTGCGGGCCGCCGCCTACGAGGCGCTGGGCACGGCGGGCTGCCCGCCGGACCTCGCCGCCACGGCCCGCGCCGCCCTCGCCGACCCGGCGTGGCAGGTCCGCGCGGGCGCGGCGAAGGCGCTGGGCGCGGCCGCTCCCGCCGACGCGGTCCCCGCCCTCGCCGGGGCCCTCTCCGACTCCAACGCCGACGTCCGCAAAGCCGCCGTCCTCGCCCTCCTCCGCCACCCCTCCGCCCCCGCCGCCCGCACCGCCCTGACCTCCGCCGCCACCGACACCGACGCGGACGTCCGCGCCTACGCGGGGCGGGTCAACACGGGGTGATCCGTACACACGTGCGTGGAGTCTTGATCCCTTTGCGCCCGATACGCTGGACGGGCCCGCGAGACTCCGTCGCATGGGAGCACTGATGAGCGCCGAACCCGAGTCCCAGGAGCAGAGCAGCCCGCGCTGGCCGGTCCCTCCGGTGGGCGGCTGGACGGCCGACGACCTGGACACGCTTCCGCACCTGCCTCCGCACACGGAGCTGATCGACGGGAGCCTCGTCTTCGTGAGTCCGCAGAGCCTCTTCCACGCACGTGCGGTGAGCTTCTTCGAGTGGCAGCTCCAGTCGCTCGCGCCGGAGGACTTCGAGGTCGTGCGCGAGTTCACCATCGACGTGGACCGCCACAACCGGCCCGAGCCGGATGTGGTCGTGGTGCCCGAGCACGTCATCCAGGACGTGGAGCAGACCCGCTTCCCCGCCCAGGCGGTGCTGCTGGCGATCGAGGTGGTCTCCCCCGAGTCGCTGACCCGGGACCGGGAGACCAAGCCCCTCAAGTACGCCCGTGCGAAGATCCCCCACTACTGGCGGGTGGAGAACCAGCAGGGGAAGCCGGTCGTCTACGTCTTCGAGCTGGAGCCGAGCACCGGTGTCTACACGCCGACGGGCGTCTTCCACGACCGGATGAAGGTCGACGCCCCGTTCCCCGCCGACCTGGATCTGACCGCGATCACGGCCAAGCGGCGGCGCCCGCCCTCCGGCCCGTAGTCCCCGCACGCCGAAGGTCCGGCACCTCCCCCGGGAGGTGCCGGACCTTCGGCGTGGACGTGGGCAGTGGTCAGCGGACGAAGGTGCCCGCCTGGCTCGCCAGGTCCAGGAAGTACTGCGGGGCGACGCCGAGCACCAGGGTGACGGCGACGCCGACGCCGATCGTGGTGATCGTCAGCGGCGACGGCACGGCCACCGTCGGGCCCTCCGGCTTCGGCTCGCTGAAGAACATCAGCACGATGACCCGGATGTAGAAGAACGCGGCGATGGCCGAGGAGATCACACCGACGACGACCAGCGCGCCCGCGCCGCCCTCCGCCGCCGCCTTGAAGACGGCGAACTTCCCCGCGAAGCCCGACGTCAGCGGGATGCCGGCGAAGGCGAGCAGGAAGACCGCGAAGACCGCCGCGACCAGCGGCGAACGCCGCCCCAGTCCGGCCCACTTGGAGAGGTGGGTCGCCTCGCCTCCGGCGTCGCGGACCAGGGTGACGACGGCGAAGGCGCCGATGGTCACGAAGGAGTAAGCGAGCAGGTAGAAGAGGACGGAGGAGACGCCCGAGGGGGTCGTGGCGATCACACCGGCGAGGATGAAGCCGGCGTGCGCGATCGACGAGTACGCGAGGAGGCGCTTGATGTCGGTCTGGGTGATGGCGACGATCGCACCGCCGAGCATGGTCACGATCGCGACCCCCCACATGACCGGACGCCAGTCCCACGCCATGCCCGGCAGCACCACGTACAGCAGCCGCAGCAGGGCGCCGAAGGCGGCGACCTTGGTCGCGGCGGCCATGAAGCCGGTGACCGGGGTCGGGGCGCCCTGGTAGACGTCGGGCGTCCACATGTGGAACGGCACGGCGCCGACCTTGAAGAGCAGGCCCATCAGCAGCATCGCCCCGCCGATCAGCAGCAGCGCGTCGTTGCCCATGGTGTCGGCGAGGGCCGGGTCGATGGAGCGGACGCTGCCGTCGACGACGTCGGCGATCCGGGCGTACGAGACGGAGCCGGCGTACCCGTAGAGGAGCGCGATGCCGAACAGCATGAAGGCCGAGGAGAAGGCGCCCAGCAGGAAGTACTTGACCGCCGCCTCCTGGGACATCAGCCGCTTGCGGCGGGCCAGGGCGCAGAGCAGGTAGAGCGGGAGGGAGAAGACCTCCAGCGCGATGAAGAGGGTCAGCAGGTCGTTGGCGGCCGGGAAGACCAGCATGCCGGCGACCGCGAAGAGGGCGATCGGGAACACCTCGGTGGTGGTGAACCCGGCCTTGACCGCGGCCTTCTCGTGGTCGCTGCCCGGCACGGCGGCCGGTTCGGCGGCGAAGGAGTCGATCCGGTTGCCGTGCGCCTCGGGGTCGAGACGGCGCTCGGCGAAGGTGAAGACCGCGACGACCGACGACAGCAGGATCACGCCCTGGAGGAACAGGGCGGGGCCGTCCACCGCGATGGCGCCCATCGCGGCGATACCGGCCTTCGTCGTGGCGTGCCCGCCCGCGGCGAGGGCCACGACCGCCGCGAACGAGGCCGCGAGGGCGACCACGGTCACGAACAGCTGGGTGTGGTACCGGGCCCGGCGCGGCACGAAGGCCTCCACCAGGATGCCGACGAGGGCGGCGCCCACGATGATCAGCACCGGTGCGAGCTGGTCGTACTCGATGTGGGGTGCGGGGATCTTGCCGAGCGGCTCGGCCTCCGCCGCCATCGTCCACAGGCTGTGGACAGCTTGCTGGCTCACTTGGCCGCCTCCACCTCGGGCCGGGGGTCCTGCTTCTGTACGTCGGACATCGTGTGCTCCACCGCCGGGTTGACGATCTCCGTCACCGGCTTCGGGAACACGCCCAGGAAGAGCAGCAGCGCGATCAGCGGTGCGACGACCACCAGTTCACGTGCCTTCAGGTCGGGCATGGTGCTGACCTCGGCCTTCACCGGCCCGGTCATGGTGCGCTGGTAGAGCACCAGGGTGTAGAGCGCGGCCAGCACGATGCCGGAGGTGGCGATCACACCGGCCACCGGGTACGCGGAGAACGTGCCGACCAGCACCAGGAACTCGCTCACGAACGGGGCGAGTCCGGGCAGCGACAGGGTCGCGAGGCCGCCGACGAGGAAGGTGCCGGCGAGCACCGGGGCGACCTTCTGCACACCGCCGTAGTCCGCGATGAGACGCGAACCGCGGCGCGAGATCAGGAAGCCGGCGACCAGCATCAGCGCGGCGGTCGAGATGCCGTGGTTGACCATGTACAGCGTCGCGCCCGACTGGGCCTGGCTGGTCATCGCGAAGATGCCCAGGACGATGAAGCCGAAGTGCGAGATCGACGCGTAGGCGACCAGACGCTTGATGTCGCGCTGGCCGACGGCGAGCAGCGCCCCGTAGACGATGCTGATCAGCGCCAGCACGAGGATCGCCGGGGTGGCCCACTTGCTGGCCTCCGGGAAGAGCTGGAGGCAGAAACGGAGCATCGCGAAGGTGCCGACCTTGTCGACGACGGCAGTGATCAGCACCGCGACCGGTGCGGTCGCCTCGCCCATCGCGTTCGGCAGCCAGGTGTGCAGCGGCCAGAGCGGGGCCTTGACCGCGAAGGCGAAGAAGAAGCCGAGGAACAGCAGCCGCTCGGTGTTCTGCGCCATCTCGAACTCGCCGCTCGCCCGGGCCTCGGCGATCTCGGAGAGCGAGAAGCTGCCCGCGACCACGTAGAGGCCGATGACGGCGGCGAGCATGATCAGGCCGCCGACCAGGTTGTAGAGGAGGAACTTCACCGCGGCGTACGAGCGCTGGGCCGCCGCGTTCTCCTCGGTGCCGGCGTGCGCGCGGTCGCCGAAGCCGCCGATGAGGAAGTACATCGGGATGAGCATGGCTTCGAAGAGGATGTAGAAGAGGAAGACGTCGGTGGCCTCGAAGGAGAGGATCACCATCGCCTCGACCATCAGGATCAGGGCGAAGAAGCCCTGCGTCGGCCGCCAGCGCTTGGTGGCCTTCTCCTGCGGGTCGGCGTCGTGCCAGCCGGCGAGGATGACGAACGGGATGAGCAGCGCGGTCAGCGCCACCATCACCACGCCGATGCCGTCGACGCCCAGTTCGTAGCGGACGCCGAAGTCGGCGATCCAGGAGTGGGACTCGGTGAGCTGGTAGCGGTCGCCGCCGGGCTCGAACCGTACGAGCACGATGGCGGCCAGCACCAGGGTGGCGAGCGAGAAGAGCAGCGCCAGCCACTTGGCGGCCGTCCTCCGCGCGGCGGGGACGGCGGCGGTGGCGATCGCACCGACCGCCGGGAGCACCGCCGTTGCCGTCAGGATCGGGAAGGACATGTCAGACCGCCCTCATCAGCAGGGTCGCGGCGATCAGGATCGCCGTACCGCCGAACATCGAGACCGCGTAGCTGCGGGCGTAGCCGTTCTGCAGCTTGCGCAGCCGGCCGGACAGACCGCCGAACGTGGCGGCCGTGCCGTTGACCACACCGTCGACCAGGGTGTGGTCGACGTAGACCAGGGACCGGGTGAGGTGCTCCCCGCCGCGGACCAGGACCACGTGGTTGACGTCGTCCTGGAACAGGTCGCGTCGGGCGGCCCGGGTGAGCAGCGAGCCGCGCGGCGCGGTGACCGGGACCGGCTTGCGCCCGTACATCGCCCAGGCGATCCCCGCGCCGATCACCAGCACCACGACGGTGGAGGCGGTGATCGCGGGGACGCTGATGACCGGGTGCGGGTGCTCGAACTCGGTGACCGGGGCGAGCCAGTTGGCGAACCGGTCGCCGATCGCGAAGAACGCGCCGGCGAAGACCGAGCCGAAGGCGAGCACGATCATCGGGATCGTCATCGACTTCGGGGACTCGTGCGGGTGCGGCTCGTGGCCCTCCGCGTCCGGCTGCCAGCGCTTCTCGCCGAAGAACGTCATGATCATCACGCGGGTCATGTAGAACGCGGTGATGCCGGCGCCCAGCAGCGTGATGCCGCCGAAGATCCAGGCGCGGGCGCCGTCGCCGTAGGCGAAGGCCGCCTCGATGATGGTGTCCTTGGTCCAGAAGCCGGACAGGCCCGGGAAGCCGATGATGGCGAGGTAGCCGAGGCCGAAGGTCACGAAGGTGACCGGCATGTACTTCCGCAGCCCGCCGTAGCGGCGCATGTCCACCTCGTCGTTCATGCCGTGCATGACCGAGCCGGCGCCGAGGAAGAGCCCGGCCTTGAAGAAGCCGTGGGTCACCAGGTGCATGATCGCGAACGCGTAGCCGATCGGGCCGAGTCCGGCCGCGAGGATCATGTAGCCGATCTGCGACATGGTCGAACCGGCGAGCGCCTTCTTGATGTCGTCCTTCGCGCAACCGACGATCGCACCGAAGAGCAGCGTCACGGCGCCGACGACCACGACGGCGAGCTGCGCGTCCGGGGCGGCGTTGAAGATCGCGCCGGACCGGACGATCAGGTACACGCCGGCGGTCACCATGGTCGCCGCGTGGATCAGGGCCGAGACCGGGGTCGGGCCCTCCATCGCGTCGCCGAGCCAGGACTGGAGCGGCACCTGCGCCGACTTGCCGCACGCCGCGAGCAGCAGCATCAGGCCGATCGCCGTCAGGGTGCCCTCGGAGGTCTCGCCCACCGCGCCGAGCACCGGCCCGAAGGCGAAGGTGCCGAAGGTGGTGAACATCAGCATGATGGCGATCGACAGGCCGATGTCGCCGACCCGGTTGACCAGGAACGCCTTCTTGGCCGCCGTCGCCGCGCTGGGCTTGTGCTGCCAGAAGCCGATGAGCAGGTACGAGGCGAGGCCCACGCCCTCCCAGCCGACGTACAGCAGCAGGTAGTTGTCCGCGAGGACCAGCAGCAGCATCGCCGCGAGGAAGAGGTTCAGGTAGCCGAAGAAGCGGCGGCGCCGCTCGTCGTGCTCCATGTACCCGATGGAGTAGATGTGGATCAGGGTGCCGACGCCCGAGATCAGCAGCACGAAGGTCATCGAGAGCTGGTCGAGCTGGAAGGCGATGTCCGCCTGGAAGCCCTCGACCGGGATCCAGTTGTAGAGCGTGCTGTTGAGGGCCCGGTCGTCCGCGTCCTTGCCGAGCATGTCCGCGAAGAGGACGGCGGCGAGGACGAAGGAGGCGCCGGCGAACAGGGTGCCGAGCCAGTGGCCGGTCGTGTCGAGGCGGCGGCCGCCGCAGAGCAGCACCGCCGCTCCGAGCAGGGGCGCCGCGACGAGCAGCGCGATCAGGTTCTCCACGATTCGTCCGTCCCCTTACAGCTTCATCAGGCTGGCGTCGTCGACCGAGGCCGAGTGGCGGGAGCGGAACAGCGAGACGATGATCGCGAGTCCGACCACGACCTCCGCGGCCGCGACGACCATCGTGAAGAACGCGATGATCTGGCCGTCGAGGTTGCCGTGCATCCGGGAGAAGCCGACGAAGGCGAGATTGCACGCGTTGAGCATCAGCTCGACGCACATGAAGACCACGATCGCGTTCCGCCGGATCAGCACACCGGCGGCACCGATGGTGAACAGCAGCGCGGCGAGGTACAGATAGTTGACCGGATTCACCGCGTGACCTCCTGTCCGTCCCGGTCGTGCCCGTCCGTGTCGCGTCCGAGCCGCTCCGCGGAGCGCTGCTCCAGGGCCTTGAGGTCGTCCAGCGCCTCGCGCGACACGTCCCGGATCTGGCCGCGGTCGCGCAGGGTGCGGCTGACCGTGAGCTCGGACGGGGTGCCGTCGGGCAGCAGGCCGGCGATGTCCACCGCGTTGTGCCGGGCGTAGACGCCGGGGGCGGGCAGCGGCGGCAGGTGCTTGCCCTCGCGCACCCGCTGCTCGGCGAGTTCGCGCTGGGTGCGGGCGCGCTCGGTGCGCTCGCGGTGGGTGAGCACCATCGCGCCGACGGCCGCCGTGATCAGCAGCGCGCCGGTGATCTCGAAGGCGAAGACGTACTTGGTGAAGATGAGGGCGGCCAGGCCCTCGACGTTGCCGCCGCGGGCGGCGTTGGCGGCGCCCAGGCCGTTGAAGTTCTTCAGGGAGGCGTTGGCGATGCCGGCGATCAGGAGGATGCCGAAGCCGAGGCCGCACAGGGCGGCCAGCCACCGCTGCCCCTTGATGGTCTCCTTCAGCGAGTCGGCGGCGGTGACGCCGACCAGCATGACCACGAAGAGGAACAGCATCATGATCGCGCCGGTGTAGACGACGATCTGCACGATGCCCAGGAAGTAGGCGCCGTTGGCGAGGTAGAACACCGCGAGGATGATCATGGTCCCGGCGAGGCACAGCGCACTGTGCACGGCCCGCCGCATCAGGATCGTGCACAGGGCGCCGATGACGGCGACCGTGCCGAGGATCCAGAACTGGACGGCCTCGCCGGTGGAGGTGGTGGAGGCGGCGAGCACGTTCATGCGCCGATCACCTTCCCGGAGGCGGGCTCGTCCTCGCCGAACGTGGACTCGCCCTCCTGGACCTGCTCGCCGCGGGACACCGCGGTCTGCCGGACCGTGCCCGGGGCGGCCTCGGTGACCAGGCCCCGGTAGTAGTCCTGCTCGTCCATGCCGGGGAAGATCGAGTGCGGCGAGTCGACCATGCCCTCGTCCAGACCGGCGAGCAGCTGCTCCTTGGTGTAGATGAGGTTCTCGCGGCTGCTGTCGGCCAGTTCGAACTCGTTGGTCATCGTGAGCGCCCGGGTGGGGCACGCCTCGATGCACAGGCCGCACAGGATGCAGCGGGCGTAGTTGATCTGATAGACGCGGCCGTACCGCTCGCCCGGGGAGTAGCGCTCCTCCTCGGTGTTGTCCGCGCCCTCGACGTAGATGGCGTCGGCCGGACAGGCCCAGGCGCACAGCTCGCACCCGACGCACTTCTCCAGCCCGTCGGGGTGGCGGTTCAGCTGGTGCCGGCCGTGGAAGCGCGGCGCCGTGACCTTCGGCTGCTCCGGGTACTGCTCGGTGAGCCGCTTCTTGAACATGGCCTTGAAGGTCACGCCGAAGCCGGCGACCGGATTCTGGAACGAGCTCTCGGATGTGTCAGACACCGTCGGCCTCCTTTCCGTCCTGAGGACCATCACTGTCCGTACCGGGCCCGCCGCTGGAGATCAGTTCGCGGTCCCGCCGCGGGCGCCTGCGCGGCACCGGCGGCAGCTCCTGACCGGGCAGCGGCGGTACGGGGAACCCGCCGGCCATCGGGTCGAACGGACCGGGCGCGGGCTTCGCCGCCTCGGCCTCCCGGTCCTTCCTGCCGCGGAACACGTCGGCCACGAAGGACAACAGGAGCACCGCGATCACGGCCCCGGCGACGTAGAGCACGATCTGCTGGAAGTCGTAGTTCTCGTTCCGCAGCGCCCGCACCGTGGCGACGAGCATCAGCCAGACCACCGAGACCGGGATCAGGACCTTCCAGCCGAGCTTCATCAGCTGGTCGTAGCGGACCCGTGGCAGGGTGCCGCGCAGCCAGATGAAGAAGAAGAGCAGCAACTGCACCTTGAGGACGAACCAGAGCATCGGCCACCAGCCGTGGTTCGCGCCCTCCCAGAAGGTGGAGATCGGGTACGGGGCTCGCCAGCCGCCCAGGAAGAGGGTGACGGAGACGGCGGAGACGGTGACCATGTTGACGTACTCGGCCAGCATGAACATCGCGAACTTGATCGAGCTGTACTCGGTGTTGAAGCCGCCGACGAGGTCGCCCTCCGACTCCGGCATGTCGAACGGCGCCCGGTTGGTCTCGCCGACCATGGTGACGACGTAGATGATGAACGACACCGGCAGCAGCAGGATGTACCAGCGGTCGGCCTGCGCCTCCACGATCGCCGAGGTCGACATCGACCCGGAGTAGAGGAAGACGGAGGCGAACGCGGCGCCCATCGCGATCTCGTAGGAGATCATCTGCGCGCACGAGCGCAGGCCCCCGAGCAGCGGGTACGTCGAGCCGGACGACCAGCCCGCGAGCACGATGCCGTAGATGCCGACGGAGGCGACCGCGAGGATGTAGAGCATCGCGATCGGCAGGTCGGTCAGCTGCATCGTGGTGCGGTGGCCGAGGATCGAGACCTCGTTGCCGGCCGGCCCGAACGGGATCACGGCGATCGCCATGAACGCCGGGATCGCGGCGACGATCGGCGCGAGGATGTAGACGACCTTGTCGGCCCGCTTGACGACGACGTCTTCCTTGAGCATCAGCTTGATGCCGTCGGCGAGCGACTGGAGCATGCCCCAGGGGCCGTGCCGGTTGGGGCCGATGCGCAGCTGCATCCAGGCGACGACCTTGCGCTCCCACACGATGGAGAACAGCACGGTGATCATCAGGAACGCGAAGCAGAACACGGCCTTGATGACGACGAGCCACCACGGGTCCCGGCCGAACATCGACAGGTCCTCGAGGGCCAGGCTGGTCATGGCGCTCATGCCTCCACCTCCGTCACCTCGGTCGCGCCCGTGACGGCCGCGATACGGACCAGTTCGCCGGGGCGGGCCCCGGTGTCGGCGGCCACGCCGCCGCCCGCGGAGTTCAGCGGCAGCCACACCACGCGGTCGGGCATCGAGGTGACCTGGAGCGGCAGCCGGACGGAGCCGGCGGGGCCGGACACCTCCAGTGCGTCGCCGTCCTTCACCCCGGTCTCCGCCGCCGTGGTCGCCGACAGCCGTGCGACGGGGGCGTGCCGGGTGCCGGCCAGCGCCTCGTCGCCCTGCTGGAGCAGGCCCTGGTCGAGCAGGAGCCGGTGCCCGGCGAGGACCGCCTCGCCCTCGCCCGGCCGCGGCAGCGGGCGGGACGTCTCGGCCGGCCCGCCGGCCCGGGGGCCGTCCCAGCGGCCCAGCCGGTCCATCTCGGCGCGGACGGCCTTCAGGTCCGGCAGCGCGAAGTGGACGTCGAGGGCGTCGGCGAGCATGTGCAGCACCCGGGCGTCGGCCGGGGCGAGCCGGCGGGTCATCTGCTCGGGCTTGAGCGCGGCCTCGAACATCCGCACCCGGCCCTCCCAGTTGAGGAAGGTGCCCGCCTTCTCGGCGACGGCCGCGACCGGGAAGACCACGTCCGCCCGCTCGGTGACCTCGCTCGGCCGCAGCTCCAGCGAGACGAGGAAGCCGACGGCGTCCAGCGCCTCACGGGCGCGGGCCACGTCCGGCAGGTCCGCGACCTCGACACCGGCGACGAGCAGCGCGCCCAGTTCGCCGGTGGCCGCGGCCTCGACGATCTGCCCCGTGTCGCGTCCGAAGCTGACGGGGAGTTCACGCACCCGCCAGACCTCGGCGGTCTCCTCGCGGGCACGCGGGTCGGTCGCCGGGCGGCCGCCCGGCAGCAGCGACGGCAGCGCGCCCGCCTCGACCGCGCCCCGGTCGCCGGCCCGGCGCGGGATCCACACCAGCCGGGCGCCGGTGGCGGTGGCGGTGCGCAGCGCGGCGGTGAGCCCGCCGGGCACGGCGGCCAGCCGCTCGCCGACGACGATCACCGCGCCGTCGGAGCGCAGCGCCTCGGCGGCCCGGGCGCCGTCCTCGTCGAGCCCGGTGCCCGAGGCGAGGGCGTCCAGCCACTCGGTCTCGGTGCCGGGGGCGGCGGGCAGCAGGGTGCCGCCCGCCTTCTCCAGGCCGCGGGTGGCGTGGGTGGCCAGGGAGAAGGTCCGCTGGCCGTGCTTGCGGTGCGCCTTGCGCAGCCGCAGGAAGACGCCCGGCGCCTCCTCCTCCGACTCGAACCCGGCCAGCAGCACGGCCGGGGCCTGCTCCAGCGCGGTGTAGGTGACACCGGTGCCGTCGAGGTCCCGTCCCCGTCCCGCGACGGCGGCGGCCAGGAAGTCGGCCTCCTCGGCGGAGTGGGCGCGGGCGCGGAAGTCGATGTCGTTGGTGTCCAGGGCGACCCGGGCGAACTTGGCGTACGCGTACGCGTCCTCGACGGTCAGCCGGCCGCCGGTGAGCACGCCCGCCCGGCCGCGCGCGGCGCGCAGGCCCGCGGCCGCCGCCTCCAGCGCCTCGGGCCAGCTCGCCGGTTCGAGGACGCCCTCGTCATTGCGGACCAGGGGGGTGGTGAGGCGGTCGCGCTGCTGGGCGTAGCGGAAGCCGAAGCGCCCCTTGTCGCACATCCACTCCTCGTTGACCTCCGGGTCCTCCGCCGCCAGGCGGCGCATGACCTTGCCGCGCCGGTGGTCGGTGCGGCTCGCGCAGCCGCCGGCGCAGTGCTCGCACACGGACGGGCTGGAGACCAGGTCGAAGGGGCGGGAGCGGAAGCGGTACGCGGCCGAGGTGAGCGCGCCCACCGGGCAGATCTGGATGGTGTTGCCGGAGAAGTACGAGGCGAACGGGTCGCCCTCGCCGGTGCCGACCTGCTGGAGCGCGCCGCGCTCGACCAGCTCGATCATCGGGTCGCCGGCCACCTGGTTGGAGAACCGGGTGCACCGCGCGCAGAGCACGCAGCGCTCGCGGTCGAGGAGCACCTGGGTGGAGATGGGCACCGGCTTCTCGTAGGTGCGCTTCTTCCCCTCGAAGCGCGATTCGGCCTGCCCGTGCGAGACGGCCTGGTTCTGCAGGGGGCACTCGCCGCCCTTGTCGCAGACCGGGCAGTCCAGCGGGTGGTTGATCAGCAGCAGCTCCATCACGCCCTGCTGCGCCTTCTCGGCGACGGGCGAGGTGAGCTGGGAGCGGACGACCATGCCGTCGGTGCAGGTGATGGTGCAGGAGGCCATCGGCTTGCGCTGGCCCTCCACCTCGACGATGCACTGGCGGCAGGCGCCGACGGGGTCGAGCAGCGGGTGGTCGCAGAAGCGCGGGATCTCGATGCCGAGCTGCTCGGCGGCGCGGATGACGAGCGTCCCCTTGGGGACGGAGATCTCGGCGCCGTCGATGGTCAGCGTGACGAGGTCCTCGGGGGGCACCGGGGCGCCGCCGCCGGCGGCCGCGGAGCCGGGCGTGGTGACGGTCATGCCCGCACCTCCCCGCTGCCGAGGGCGGTCGTCGTGGTGCGGCGGCCCGCCGCGGGGCCGCGGCCGGTGCGGGGCGCGTGCGCCGGACTCATGCGGACACCTCCGTGGTGTGTCGGTCGGCCCAGGCCGTGGACTTCGCCGGGTCGAAGGGGCAGCCCTTGCCCGTGACGTGCTGCTCGTACTCCTCGCGGAAGTACTGCAGCGAGGAGAAGATGGGCGAGGCCGCGCCGTCGCCGAGTGCGCAGAACGACTTGCCGTTGATGTTGTCGGCGATGTCGTTCAGCTTGTCGAGGTCCGACATGACGCCCTTGCCCGCCTCGATGTCGCGGAGCAGCTGGACGAGCCAGTAGGTGCCCTCGCGGCACGGCGTGCACTTGCCGCAGGACTCGTGCGCGTAGAACTCGGTCCACCGGGTGACGGCCCGCACCACGCAGGTGGTCTCGTCGAAGCACTGGAGCGCCTTGGTGCCCAGCATCGAGCCGGCGGCGCCGACGCCTTCGTAGTCGAGCGGGACGTCGAGGTGCTCGTCGGTGAACATCGGGGTCGACGAGCCGCCGGGCGTCCAGAACTTCAGGCGGTGGCCGGGCCGCATGCCGCCGCTCATGTCGAGCAGCTGGCGCAGGGTGATGCCGAGCGGGGCCTCGTACTGTCCGGGGCTCGCGACGTGGCCGCTGAGCGAGTACAGCGTGAAGCCCGGGGACTTCTCGCTGCCCATCGCCTTGAACCAGTCCTTGCCCTTGTTGAGGATCGCGGGAACCGAGGCGATGGACTCGACGTTGTTCACCACGGTGGGGCAGGCGTACAGGCCCGCGACCGCGGGGAACGGCGGCCGCAGCCGGGGCTGGCCGCGCCGGCCTTCCAGCGAGTCGAGCAGTGCCGTCTCCTCGCCGCAGATGTACGCGCCCGCGCCCGCGTGCACGGTGAGTTCGAGGTCGATGCCGCTGCCGAGGATGTCCTTGCCGAGGTATCCGGCCTCGTACGCCTCGCGCACCGCCTCGTGCAGCCGGCGCAGCACGGGCACGACCTCGCCGCGCAGGTAGATGAAGGCGTGGCTGGAGCGGATCGCGTAGCAGGCGATCACGATCCCCTCGATGAGGGAGTGCGGGTTGGCGAAGAGCAGCGGGATGTCCTTGCAGGTCCCGGGCTCGGACTCGTCCGCGTTGACGACCAGGTAGTGGGGCTTCCCGTCGCCCTGCGGGATGAACTGCCACTTCATCCCGGTGGGGAAGCCCGCGCCGCCGCGGCCGCGCAGACCCGAGTCCTTGACGTAGGCGATCAGGTCGTCGGGCGTCATGGCGAGCGCCTTGCGCAGGCCCTCGTACCCCTCGTGCCTGCGGTACGTCTCCAGGGTCCAGGACTCCGGCTCGTCCCAGAAGGCGGAGAGCACGGGGGCGAGCAGCTTCTCCGGGCTCGCTTCCCCGCCGGCCTCCGGCCTGCCCCCGTATTCGGTGGACACCGACATCACTCCCCCTCCTCGCCGACAGGTCCGGCCGGGTTGTCCGGGTCGGATGCCGAGGTCTTCTGCGGTGCATCGTGGGAGCTCAGGTGCTCGGAGCCGGGCTGGGGCCGCTCCCTCGGCACCTCGCCCCGCGGGTGGACGACCCGTGCCGGGACGCCCTCGCCCTTGGCGAGGCGGAGCCCGATCAGCGAGGCGGGGCCCGCGCCGCCGGTGGCCTCGACGGCGCCGGGGCGCTCGTCGGGGAAGCCGGCCAGGATGCGGGCCGTCTCCTTGTAGCCGCACAGCGGGGCGCCCCGGGTGGGGCTGACCTGCTCGCCGGCGCGGAGGTCGTCGACGAGCTTCTTCGCCGACTCGGGCGTCTGGTTGTCGAAGAACTCCCAGTTGACCATCACCACGGGGGCGAAGTCGCAGGCCGCGTTGCACTCGATGTGCTCCAGCGTGACCTTGCCGTCCTCGGTGGTCTCGTTGTTGCCGACGCCCAGGTGCTCCTTGAGCTCCTCGAAGATGGCGTCGCCGCCCATGACCGCGCAGAGCGTGTTGGTGCAGACGCCGACCTGGTACTCGCCCGACGGCTTGCGCCGGTACATGGAGTAGAAGGTGGCGACGGCGGTCACCTCGGCCGTGGTCAGGCCGAGGAGCTCCGCGCAGAACCTCATTCCGGTGCGGGAGACGTACCCCTCCTCCGACTGCACCAGGTGCAGCAGCGGCAGCAGGGCGGAGCGCGAACCGGGGTAGCGGGCGATGATCTCCCGCCCGTCCGCCTCCAGCCGGGCCCGGACGTCGTCCGGGTAGTCGGGTGCGGGCAGTTGGGGCATGCCCAGCGATACGTCCGTCATCGGTCGACGCCTCCCATCACGGGGTCGATGGACGCGACGGCCACGATCACGTCGGCGACCTGGCCGCCTTCGCACATGGCCGCCATGGCCTGGAGATTGGTGAACGAGGGGTCCCGGAAGTGGACCCGGAAGGGGCGGGTGCCGCCGTCGGAGACGACGTGCACACCGAGTTCGCCCTTGGGCGACTCGACCGCGGCGTAGGCCTGTCCGGCCGGGACCCGGAAGCCCTCGGTCACCAGCTTGAAGTGGTGGATCAGGGCCTCCATGGAGGTGCCCATGATCTTCTTGATGTGGTCCAGGGAGTTGCCCAGACCGTCGTGGCCGAGCGCGAGCTGCGCGGGCCAGGCGATCTTCTTGTCGGCGACCATGACGTCCCCCGGCTCCAGCCGGTCCAGGCACTGCTCGACGATCCGCAGCGACTGGCGCATCTCCTCCAGGCGGACGAGGAAGCGGCCGTAGGCGTCGCAGGTGTCGGCGGTCGGGACCTCGAAGTCGTAGGTCTCGTAGCCGCAGTACGGGTCGGTCTTGCGCAGGTCGTGCGGGAGGCCCGCGGAGCGCAGGATCGGCCCGGTGGCGCCGAGCGCCATGCAGCCGGTGAGGTCGAGGTACCCGATGTCCTGCATACGGGCCTTGAAGATCGGGTTGCCGGTGGCGAGCTTGTCGTACTCCGGCAGGTTCTTCTTCATCGTCTTCACGAACTCGCGGAGCTGGTCGACGGCGCCCGGGGGCAGGTCCTGGGCGAGGCCGCCGGGCCGGATGTACGCGTGGTTCATGCGCAGTCCGGTGATCAGCTCGAAGATGTCGAGAATGAGTTCACGATCACGGAACCCGTAGATCATGATCGTGGTGGCGCCGAGCTCCATGCCGCCGGTGGCGATGCACACCAGGTGCGAGGAGAGCCGGTTCAGTTCCATCAGCAGGACGCGGATGATGTTCGCCCGGTCCGGCACCTGGTCCTCGATGCCGAGCAGCCGCTCGACGCCCATGCAGTACGCCGTCTCGTTGAAGAACGGCGTCAGGTAGTCCATGCGCGTCACGAACGTGGTGCCCTGCGTCCAGGTCCGGTATTCGAGGTTCTTCTCGATGCCCGTGTGCAGGTAGCCGATGCCGCAGCGGGCCTCGGTGACGGTCTCGCCGTCGATCTCCAGGATCAGGCGGAGCACGCCGTGGGTGGAGGGGTGCTGCGGACCCATGTTGACGACGATGCGCTCGTCGTCGGCCTTGGCCGCGGACTGGACGACCTCGTCCCAGTCACCGCCGGTGACCGTGTAGACGGTCCCCTCGGTGGTCTCGCGGGAGGATGCTTCCGAGGTGCTCATCAGCTGTACGACCTCCGCTGGTCGGGAGCCGGGATCTGGGCGCCCTTGTACTCGACGGCGATGCCGCCGAGGGCGTAGTCCTTGCGCTGCGGGAAGCCCTGCCAGTCGTCCGGCATCATGATCCGCGTCAGCGCCGGGTGACCGTCGAAGACCAGCCCGAAGAAGTCGTAGGTCTCGCGCTCGTGCCAGTCGTTGGTCGGGTACACCGCCACCAGCGACGGGACGTGCGGGTCGCCGTCCGGTGCGGAGACCTCCAGCCGGACGAGCCGGCCGTGGGTGAGCGAGCGCAGGTGGTACACGGCGTGCAGCTCGCGGCCCTTGTCCTCGGGGTAGTGCACCCCGCTGACGCCGGTGCACAGCTCGAAGCGGAGCGCCGGGTCGTCCCGCAGGGTGCGGGCGACGGTGAGCAGGTGCTCGCGGGCGATGTGGAAGGTGAGTTCGCCGCGGTCGACGACCGTCTTCTCGATCGCGTTCTCCGGGAGGAGGTCCTGCTCCTCCAGAGCGCCCTCCAGCTCGTCGGCCACCTCGTCGAACCAGCCGCCGTAGGGGCGCGACGCGGCTCCGGGCAGGCGCACCGAGCGCACGAGCCCTCCGTAGCCGGACGTGTCCCCTCCGTTGGCGGCGCCGAACATGCCGCGCTGGACGCGGATCTCCTCGCCGCCGTCGCCCCGCTGGCCGGGAAGGTTCTGACCGGAGAGCTCCTTCTCCGGATTCGGCTCGTCGCTCATCGCGTCCCCCCGTTCGCTTCTCCGCCCGCGCGGCGCAGAGGCGCGGCAATCGTCGTCGGCTGCGGCCCGGCGGCCGCGCGTGCGTCGCTCATCGCGTTTCACCGTTCGCTTCTCCGCCCGCGCGGCGCAGAGGCGCGGCAATCGTCGTCGGCTGCGGCCCGGCGGCCGCGCGTGCGTCGCTCACCTCAGGAGCCCCTTCATCTCGATCGTCGGCAGCGCCTTGAGGGCCGCCTCCTCCGCCTCGCGGGCCGCTTCCTCCGCGTTCACGCCGAGCTTGGACGTCTGGATCTTCTGGTGGAGCTTGAGGATCGCGTCCATCAGCATCTCGGGGCGCGGCGGGCAGCCGGGCAGATAGATGTCGACGGGGACAATGTGATCAACACCCTGCACAATCGCGTAATTGTTGAACATTCCACCCGACGATGCGCACACGCCCATGGAGATCACCCACTTGGGGCTGGGCATCTGGTCGTAGACCTGGCGCAGGACGGGCGCCATCTTCTGGCTCACCCGCCCGGCCACGATCATCAGGTCGGCCTGGCGCGGCGAGCCGCGGAAGACCTCCATGCCGAACCGGGCCAGGTCGTACCGGCCGGCGCCGGTCGTCATCATCTCGATGGCGCAGCAGGCGAGTCCGAAGGTCGCCGGGAAGACGGACGACTTGCGCACCCAGCCCGCGGCCTGCTCGACGGTGGTGAGCAGGAAGCCGCTCGGCAGTTTCTCTTCGAGTCCCATGGGAGTGCCCCTTCGTCCCTCTAGTCCCAGTCCAGGCCGCCCCGCCGCCACACATACGCGTAGGCGACGAAGACGGTGAGCACGAAGAGCAGCATCTCCACGAGCCCGAAGATCCCCAGGACGTCGAAGCTGACGGCCCAGGGATAGAGGAAGACGATCTCGATATCGAAAATGATGAAGAGCATCGCCGTCAGGTAGTACTTGATCGGGAAGCGGCCGCCTCCGGCCGGGACGGGCGTCGGCTCGATGCCGCACTCGTACGCTTCAAGTTTCGCCCTGTTGTACCGCTTTGGGCCGATAAGCGTGGCCATGACCACGGAGAAGATCGCAAACCCTGCCCCGAGGGCGCCGAGTACAAGGATGGGCGCGTAGGCATTCATCCCCCTCGCTCCTTCCAGTCGTCCTTGACCGTTGGACCGCACCGGGCAACCGGATCGCCGCCTCGAAGATCGCTTACATGTGAGGCAGTTCACAAGCCCGACTGCCCCGCATCCTATGCCCGTCGGTCTGTGATCTGCGACACGGGGTTCCCCATCGAGTTTGTGATCTCCACCACCCGACGAACGATCATGAAGCCCACCGAGGGGTGATCTTCGTACGCGAAGCTCACGGATGATCACCAGCCGTGACATCCGTGATCGTCGTGGCTGGTCGGAGGGGGTGTCGCTCTATCAAGAGATGTCTCATGCAAGCAAATTGGCAGTGGACGCCGCACGGGTGGTAAAGGATGCCGGCTCACCCGACCGTGGGTACGGAACGGACGCCGGTGGACACGTGCACGCGTTCACGAGCTCCCGGGCGCCCGGACGTTGACCGTTCTGTGACCTGCGCCACTCGCTCAAGACTTCAACAAAAGCGGGCTTGGCCAACGGTCTTCCGGGGTGGTAGGCACCCGGCAATTCGGACCTTTTATGGAAACCGCATGATCACAGCCGTGATCATGAATGCCCGATTCGCCCGTTACGGCGTCAATAAAGGGCCGTCCAGAGCGGATTCACAGGTTCCGGTGGTAACTGTGGT
This sequence comes from Streptomyces genisteinicus, assembly GCF_014489615.1. Taxonomy (GTDB): domain Bacteria; phylum Actinomycetota; class Actinomycetes; order Streptomycetales; family Streptomycetaceae; genus Streptomyces; species Streptomyces genisteinicus. The sequence continues at coordinate 4,203,674 of NZ_CP060825.1, read as the reverse complement.
GCAACACACGTTTCTTGAAGGGAACCCGGAAGCCCTGATAGCGGTTGTCCCTATGTCCCACACCGCTCACATACCCAGCCACCGGAAGCCCCGCCGCGGCCCGTCGAAAATCGCGATCCGCGCCGGAGTTGCCGGTGGCTTCCTCAGCACCATCGCGGTGGCCGGTGCCGCCGGGCCGGCCAACGCCGAGCCGGTGACCGAGACCATCGAGATGCCCGTCCTCACCTCCGCGGACCTCTCCGCCCACGTCGCGCAGTCCGCCGCGGCCACGCAGGAGAGCGCCCTGCGCCTGGAGCTCCAGGCGCAGGAGGAGGCCGCCGCCGCCAAGGCGGAGAAGGCCGCCGAGAAGGCGAAGGCCGAGGCCGACCGCGAGGCGGAGGCCAAGGAGAAGGCAGAGGCCAAGGCCCGCGCCGAGGCGGCCGCGCAGGAGCGCGCCTCGCGCACCTCCGAGCGCACCACCCTCTCGACGGCGAGCGCGCCCGCGAGCGGCTCCGCCGGCGCCGTCATCGCCTTCCTCAAGGCCCAGCTGGGCGACGCGTACGTCATGGGCGCCTCGGGCCCCAACGCGTGGGACTGCTCCAGCCTGGTCCAGGCCGCGTTCCGCCAGGTCGGCATCGACCTGCCGCGCGTCTCCCAGGACCAGTCGGTCGCCGGCACCCAGGTCGGCACCTCCAACCTCCAGGTCGGCGACATCCTGTACTGGGGCGGCGCCGGCTCGGCGTACCACACCGGCGTCTACATCGGTGACGGCCAGTACCTCGACGCGGCCAACCCCAGCAAGGGCGTCGTCATCCAGGACCTCTCCGGCTACCCGGCGAGCGGCGCGGTGCGCGTGCTCTGACGCGCCCCCCGTGACACACGCGGCGAAGGCCGCCACCCCGAGGGGTGGCGGCCTTCGTGCCGTGACAGGGCGCCGGCGGGCCCCTGCGGGCCCGCCGCCCGGTCAGAGCAGCGTGGCGAACGCGCTGACCGTGTCGTCCTCGTAGTGGTCGATCTCGGTCCGCGTCGCGTACGGGGCCGACGCCTTGCCGGTACCCCGGTACAGCCACAGCCTGCCGGCCGTGTCCTGGGCGATCAGGTCGGCCCTGCCGTCGTCGGTCATGTCACCGGGCGAGGTCAGCGAGCGGTGGACCTGCCAGCCGCCGCCGATCTGGGTCCGCGCGGCGAAGGGCGCCGCCGCGTTCCCCGTGCCCTTGTACAGCCACAGCACACCGGCCTTGTCCCGGGCCAGCAGATCCGCCTTCCCGTCGCCGCTCACATCCCCGGCGCCGGTCAGCTCACCGAACGTCTGCCAGCCGCCGCCGACCTGGGTCCGCGCGGCGAAGGGCGCCGCCGCGTTCCCCGTGCCCTTGTACAGCCACAGCACACCGGCCTTGTCCCGGGCCAGCAGATCCGCCTTCCCGTCGCCGTTCAGATCACCGGCGCCGGTCAGCTTGTCGAAGATCTGCCAGCCGCCGCCGACCTTGGTCCGGGGCGAGATGACCGTCCAGGTCCCGGACATCGTGTAGTGCCAGAGCACACCGGCCGAGTCGCGGCCGACGATGCCGCCGCCGAGGGACTCGGACGTCACCGGCGACAGCTTCGTCAGGGCGTTGTACGTGTTCCAGCCGCCGCCCACGTGCTCGACCCAGTCCTTGAAGGGCCGTGCCGCCAGGCCGGTGCCCTCCATGTACTGGAGGACGCCGTCCTTCGACTTCGCGAGGAGGTTGTGGTGCGTCCGCACCGGGTGCGGGCTGTCGACGGCGAAGTCCGCCGAGGCCGTCGGGTTGCCGGTGCCGAAGGTGTACACCTCGTACACGGCGTCGGCCGACAGCTGCCATGCCGCCGTGGCGGCATCGGCCTTCAGGGTCCAGCTGATGGTGGCGTCGCCGGGTGTCACCTGGCAGGTGATGCCGCCCCAGGCCACCGAACCGGTGCTGTGCCGGCACTCGGCGTTGCCGGCCCGGGAGACGGAGTCGATCTCGATGGTGGCCTCGTGCTCCTCCCACCACCTCATGCCGTCCGCCGGACGGAAGGAGAGCTGCAGCTCCCCCTCGTCGACGGCGTGCACGGTGACCGACTGCGTCACCGAACCGCCGGCCTTCAGGGTCGGCGTCCGCAGTGACATCGTGTTCTGCGCGACGTGCTCCGCCGACTTCACGGTGATCGTGCGCGCCGCGTGCCGGCCGTTCTCGGAGAAGGTCGCCGCGGTCTGCGCCTCCTTGACCGCCTTGTCGATGCTGCCGCTGTCCGGCGCGTAGGCGACGCCGAAGTGGGCCGTGGTGCCGTGGGCGGCGGTCGGGGAGGCGGTCACCGTCGGCGTGGCGATCGTGTACTCGCCCTTGCAGATGTAGATGCCCACGGCGGCGTCGGCCGCCCTGCACTCGTCGCCGGGGTTCACCTGCAGGCCGGACGGCAGACCGCCGTCCGTCCAGGACGGGTCCGTCAGCGGCTTCTTGCTCAGGGCGTAGACCATCCAGCCCGTCGGCTCACCGCCGTACCAGGAGAGCGGGCCGATCTCGGCCCAGCCCTCACCGGGCTGGAGGGTCCAGTTGCGCACGTTGTCGAAGGAGAAGTCGTCCGCGGCCGCGGCGGGCGAGGCCCCCGCGAGCGCGCCGGCGGCCAGAGCCGCCGCCACGGGAAGTGCCAGGAGTCTGCGCATGCAGCGTCCCCCAGGGAAAGGCGGCATCTGCTGCCGCGGCAGCGCCCAGTATCCCCCCAGGCGCATACGGAACGTACACCACCTGGTCACGCCTGCTTCACATTTATCGCAGGCGCCTCAACTCCGTTCCACGGGTGGCCGCTTCGTCGCCCGCCACGCCTTCAGGCCCACCACGCATCCCGTCACGGCGGTGATGACCGCCCCGACGAGGAGCGTGGGCACGCCCAGGACGAGCAGGAGCCCGAGCAGCACCTCACCCAGGGACGGGTCCTCCGTCATGTCGTCTCCCCCCGGTACGCGCTCCGCTGCGCGGAGTCCTCGGTGTGCGGGGCGGCCCGCCGGCGCGGGGCGGCACCGCGCGCCCCGCCGTCACGGGCACGGCCGCCCCCGCGCCTCAGGCGGCGCTCACGCCTTCGGGGCCACCTTGGAGAGACCGTTGATGATGCGGTCCATCGCGTCGCCGCCCGTCGGGTCGGTCAGGTTGGCCAGCATCTTGAGCGTGAACCTCATCAGCATCGGGTGGGTCAGCCCGCGCTGCGTCGCGATCTTCATGACCTTCGGGTTGCCGATGAGCTTCACGAAGGCGCGGCCCAGCGTGTAGTAGCCGCCGTAGGTGTCCTTGAGGACCTTCGGGTAGCGGTGGAGCGCCATCTCGCGCTGCGCGGGGGTGCGGCGCGCGTGGGCCTGGACGATGACGTCGGCGGCGATCTGGCCGGACTCCATCGCGTAGGCGATGCCCTCGCCGTTGAACGGGTTGACGAGCCCGCCCGCGTCACCGACGAGCAGCAGGCCCTTGGTGTAGTGCGGCTGGCGGTTGAACGCCATCGGCAGCGCGGCGCCCCGGATCGGGCCGGTCATGTTCTCGTCGGTGTAGCCCCAGTCCTCGGGCATCGACGCGCACCACGCCTTGAGGACCTCACGCCAGTCCAGCTCCTTGAAGGAGGAGGACGTGTTGAGCACGCCCAGGCCGACGTTGGAGGTGCCGTCGCCCATGCCGAAGATCCAGCCGTAGCCGGGCAGCAGCCGGTCCTCGCCGGGGCCGCGGCGGTCCCACAGCTCCAGCCACGACTCCAGGTAGTCGTCGTCGTGGCGGGGCGAGGTGAAGTAGGTGCGCACGGCCACGCCCATCGGGCGGTCCTCGCGCCGGTGCAGCCCCATCGCCAGCGAGATGCGCGAGGAGTTGCCGTCGGCGGCGACGACCAGCGGGGCGTGGAAGGTGACCGGGATCTTCTCCTCGCCGAGCTTCGCGTGCACGCCGGTGATCCGGCCCGTGCGGTCGTCGACCACCGGGGCGCCGACGTTGCACCGCTCGTACAGCCGGGCGCCCGCCTTCTGCGCCTGCCGGGCGAGCTGCTCGTCGAAGTCGTCGCGCTTACGGACGAGTCCGTAGTCCGGGTACGAGGCGAGATCCGGCCAGTCGAGCTGGAGGCGGACACCGCCGCCGATGATCCGCAGGCCCTTGTTCCGCAGCCAGCCCGCCTCTTCGGAGATGTCGATGCCCATGGAGACGAGCTGCTTGGTGGCGCGCGGCGTCAGGCCGTCGCCGCAGACCTTCTCGCGGGGGAACGCCGTCTTCTCCAGCAGCAGCACGTCCAGGCCCGCCTTGGCGAGGTAGTACGCGGTAGTGGAGCCGGCGGGGCCTGCGCCGACGACGATCACATCGGCAGTGTGCTCGGTGAGGGCTTCGGTCACGGCGGGAACTCCCGAAGATTCGATTCGATATTGCGTACCGAACGGCACAGGACGTGTGCAGTCTATGGGGGCGTACGCTTCCGCCGACTGAAGGGCTCCATCTATGAGCGGCAGGTCCCTCCCCGCTGTCCGGCTGCGTGTCCCCACGGACGAGGACGCCCTGGCCTGGCACCGGGTATTCGCCGACCCCGACGTCATGGAGTTCCACGGCGGCAGGGCCGCCGAACTGTCGGTCTACGAGGAGCTCACCGCGCGCCAGCGGCGCCACGACGCCGAACGCGGCTTCTGCCTGTGGACGCTCCTCGACGACGACGGCGAGGTCATCGGCTTCACCGGCGCGCAGCCGTGGCCCCACACGGACTTCGGACCGGTCGGCGAGATCGAGATCGGCTGGCGGCTCGCCCGCGGGGCGTGGGGCAGGGGGTACGCGACGGCGGCGGCCCGCACCACGCTGGAGCGGGTGAAGGCCGCGGGTGTGGAGCAGGTGGTGGCGATGGTGAACGCGCGCAACGAGCGCTCGATCGCGGTGACCCGGCGGCTCGGGATGGAGCTGGCGGAGTCGTTCACCACGCCGAAGGGCGGGCAGCAGGGGTACTGCTACCGGCTGGCCCTCGCCTGAGGCGCCCGCCCCGGGGCCCCCGGTCCTCCGGCGGCTCCGGGGCCGTCAGAAGACCGAGAGCCCCGTCAGGGTCGTGAAGCGGTCCAGTGCCGCGACCCCGGCGACCGAGTTGCCCCGCTCGTCGAGCCCCGGGCTCCACACGCACAGCGTGCAGCGCCCGGGCACCACGGCGACGATCCCGCCGCCCACCCCGCTCTTGCCGGGCAGACCGACGCGGTGGGCGAACTCCCCGGCCGCGTCGTAGGTGCCGCAGGTGAGCATCACGGCGTTGATCTGCTTCGCCTCGCTGCGGCTGAGCAGGCGCGATCCGTCGGCCCGCAGGCCGTGACGGGCCAGGAACCGTGCGGCCAGGGTGAGATCGGCGCAGCTCATCTCGATCGAGCACTGCCAGAAGTAGTGGTCGAGCAGGGCCGGGACCGGCCCCGCGATGTTGCCGTACGACGCCATGAAGTGGGCGAGGGCGGCGTTGCGGTCGCCGTGCGCGGCCTCCGAGGCGGCGACCTCGGCGTCGAAGCCCAGCTCCGGGTTGCCGCTCTCCTCGCGCAGGAACTCCAGCAGTTCGCTGCTCGCGTCGCCGGTCAGGGTCTGGAGCGCGTCGGTGACCACCAGCGCGCCCGCGTTGATGAACGGGTTGCGCGGAATGCCGTTCTCGTACTCCAGCTGCACCAGGGAGTTGAACGGGTTGCCCGAGGGCTCCCGGCCGACCCGCCGCCACAGGGCGTCGCCGCCCGCGGCCAGGACCAGCGCCAGCGTGAAGACCTTGGTGATCGACTGCGCGGAGAACGGCCGCCGCCAGTCCCCGACGCCGTGCACGGTGCCGTGCAGGTCCGCCACGGCCATGCCGAAACGGCCCGGGTCCACTCCGGCGAGCGCCGGGATGTAGGCGGCCGGTCGGCCGCTGCCGATCAGCGGGGCGACGTCGGCGGCGACCTGTTCCAGGACCGCCTGGTAGTCGAGGGCGACGGCCTGCTGCTCCACGCCGGTCTACAGCGGCCTGGTGCCGCGGTGCAGGGCCACGATCCCGCCGCTCAGGTTGCGCCAGGCCACCTGTGACCAGCCGGCCTGCTGGAGCTGCCGGGCGAGGCCGGGCTGGTCGGGCCAGCTCTGGATCGACTCGGCGAGGTAGACGTACGCGTCGGGGTTGGACGAGACCGCGCGCGCGACGGGCGGCAGCGCCCGCATCAGGTACTCCTCGTACACGGTGCGGAAGGGCGCCCAGGTCGGGTGCGAGAACTCGCAGATGACCACCCGGCCGCCGGGCTTCGTCACCCGGTACAGCTCGCGCAGCGCCTGCCCCGTGTCCTGCACGTTGCGCAGCCCGAAGGAGATGGTCACGGCGTCGAAGACCCCGTCGGCGAACGGGAGCCGCGTCGCGTCGCCGGCCGTCAGCGGGAGCCACGGGTGGCGCCGCTTGCCCTCGCGGAGCATGCCGAGCGAGAAGTCGCAGGGCACGACGTACGCGCCGGTCGCGGTGAACGGCAGGGAGGAGGTCCCGGTTCCCGCCGCGAGGTCGAGGATCCGCTGCGCGGGACGGGCGTCGACCGCCTTGGCGACCTCCTTGCGCCACCGGCGGTCCTGGCCGAGCGAGAGCACGTCGTTGGTGAGGTCGTAGTTCGCCGCCACGTCGTCGAACATCGAGGCGACTTCGTGCGGCTGCTTGTCCAGGGTTGCTCGGGTCACGAACCCCATTCAAGCAGCCCGGTCCGGACCCGCCGGGCCTGCCCCGCCCCCGCCGGCGGGGGCGGGAGAGGCCGGGTGCGGCCTTTCCGGCGCGGGCGCTCCGGTGACGGGCCGCGGGCCCGGCCGCCGGCGTGCGCGGAGGGCCCGTGGACGGGGCGGGCGCGGAGCGGCCGCGGGGCCCGAAGGACCGGTCGGGCGCGGGGCGTCCGCGGAGGGTCCGTGGACGTGGCCGGCACGGGGCGGCCACGTGTCCTGCACAGGGCGTCCGCAGGGCGCCCTGCCGCCCTACCGCGCCCGGTACACCAGGCGGCCGCCGACGACGGTGGCCACGCAGGTGGACGCGCCCAGGCGCACCAGCGCGGCCCGGTCGGGGACGTCGAAGACCGCGAAGCGGGCGGGGCCGCCCGGTTGCGGCTGCGGGAGCAGGACCAGCGGGACCGGGGAGAAGGACGGCGGCCCCGGCAGGGTCCCGGGGCGGCGGCCGACCGCGAGCCCGGCTCGGCGCACCGCGTCCTGGGCGGCCCGGCCGCGCAGCTCGCCGGCGACGGCGACGGTGCCGTGGGCGAGGAGGCGCTGCACTCCGCGCCGGGCGCTCGCGCCCTGCCGCGCGGGGTCCTCGCGGAACAGGGCCCGCGCCCGTTCCCCGGTGACCGGCTCCGTCCCGAGCGTGTCCGCCTCGCGCGGGTCCGGGTGGTAGCAGCCCTCCAGCAGTTCGGGGCCGTACGGGTTGAGCAGGCCGGGCGTGAGGATGCCGGGCCACCGCCGCACCCGTGCCGCGGGGCGGGCGGCGGCCAGGTCCTCGTACGGGCCGACGGCGAGCACCGCGGCGCCGTCGACCAGGACGGCGGAGCCGGGCGACGCCTCGGCGACGTGGATCGTCAGCACGGCGGCCTCAGTTGGCGCTCAGCAGCTTCAGCTCCGGGTGCGCCGTGCCGCCCTCGATCGCCGTCGACGAGATGTGCGAGACGACGCGCTCGTCGACCGGGTCGTCCGCCGGGTCCTCGTGGACCGCGATGTGCTCGTACGTGGTGGTCCGCTGGGCCGGGACCCGTCCCGCCTTGCGGATCAGGTCGATGATCTCCAGGCGGTTGCTGCGGTGCTTCGCGCCGGCGGAGGAGACGACGTTCTCCTCCAGCATGATCGAGCCGAGGTCGTCGGCGCCGTAGTGCAGCGACAGCTGGCCGACCTCCTTGCCGGTGGTCAGCCAGGAGCCCTGGATGTGGGCGACGTTGTCGAGGAAGAGCCGCGCGATGGCGATCATGCGGAGGTACTCGAACAGGGTCGCCTGCGTACGGCCCTTGAGGTGGTTGTTCTCGGGCTGGTACGTGTACGGGATGAAGGCACGGAAGCCGCCCGTGCGGTCCTGCACGTCGCGGATCATCCGCAGGTGCTCGATGCGCTCGGCGTTGGTCTCGCCGGTGCCCATGAGCATCGTCGAGGTGGACTCGACGCCCAGGCCGTGGGCGATCTCCATGATCTCCAGCCAGCGCTCGCCGGACTCCTTGAGCGGCGCGATGGCCTTGCGCGGCCGCTCGGGCAGCAGCTCGGCGCCGGCTCCGGCGAAGGAGTCCAGCCCGGCGGCGTGGATGCGGCGGATGGCCTCCTCCGCGGAGACCTTGGAGATCCGCGCCATGTGCTCGATCTCGGAGGCGCCGAGCGAGTGGATCACCAGCTGCGGGAACTCCTTCTTGATCGCGGCGAAGTGCTCCTCGTAGTACTCGACGCCGTAGTCCGGGTGGTGGCCGCCCTGGAACATGATCTGGGTGCCGCCCAGTTCGACGGTCTCCGCGCAGCGCCGGAGGATGTCGTCGAGGTCGCGGCTCCAGCCCTTGTCCGTGTCCTTCGGCGCGGCGTAGAAGGCGCAGAAGCGGCAGGCGGTGACGCACACGTTGGTGTAGTTGATGTTGCGCTCGATGATGTACGTCGCGATGTGCTCGGTACCCGCGTAGCGGCGCCGGCGCACGGCGTCGGCCGCGGCGCCCAGGGCGTGCAGGGGCGCGGAGCGGTAGAGGTCGAGCGCCTCTTCCGGGGTGATCCGGCCCCCTGCGGCGGCACGGTCCAGGACGGGCTGAAGGTCGGCCTTCTCGGTCACCGGGCGTCACCCTTCGGCGGTTCACTTGCGGATCTGCGGACCGATCCAGGCTACGCCACGGTCCGCGGACGGCCGCGAGCGGCGTCGGCGCCCGCGGGAGCCGGGCGGGACACCCGCCGGCGGGCGGGGCCGGGCGGGGTCCTTGCGGCGGACGGCCGCGAGCGGCATCGGCGCCCGCGGGAGCCGGGCGGGGTTCTTGCGGCGGGACGCGGACCCGTGGCCGGGGCCTGCGGGGTCGCCGGGCACCCGGACGGGGTCAGGGGAGCCCGCGGCGCGTACCCGTCGGCGGCGGCCCCGGGCCGCACGCGCCGCGCGGGGCCCGGCCGGCGCGGAAGGGCGCGGTCGCGCGGGCGGCTGGCGGACCGTGGCGGCCGGCGGGAACACCCCGGGAGCAGCCCGGCACGGCGACGGCAGGCGGGCGTCCCCGGGCACCGTGGCGGCCGGCGCGGAAGGACGGCGCGGGGGCCCTGGTGACGGGCCCGGGCGGCAGACGTCCCGCGGACCCGGACCGGCGGGCCGGGCCCGCCGGGTCACTCCCCGCCGTCGCGGGCCAGCGTGCCCGTGGGACGGCCCGCACGGTCGTCGGTGGAGGTGTAGCGCAGCCCGCCGTCCCGGAGTTCGAGCCGGATACGGGAGGTGCCGGTGGTGCAGACGCCGGTGCTGCGCGGGCCCGCCTCCGAGTCGACGACCAGGGTGCGGTCCTTCACCTCCACGACGGTGAGGACGTCCTCGCAGATGAAGTTCCCGAGGATGTCCGTCTGTTCCGCCGTGCCGGCGCGCTCGCCGGCGGCCGCGGCCTCGCGCAGGGTGACCTTCATCGTCCCGGCCGGGAGCCCGGCGGCGGTGACCGCGCCCGACCAGGTGCCCGCGAACTCCTTCGGCACCCGGCCCGCGGCACCGCCGTCGCCCGCACCGCCGTCGCCCGCACCGCCGTCGCCCCCGCCCGGGGCCTCGGACGCGGTCGCCGAGGAGCTCGGCTGCTTTCCGGCGTCGGCCCCCTTGTTCCCGCCGCCCGCTCCCGGCAGCAGATCCGTCACGAACGCGGCGCCGAGGGTCACGGCGGCCAGCGCGCCGGCCACGGTGAGCGCCAGGGTGCAGCTGATCCGGCGGCCCCGGGGCCCGCCGCTCGCGGTGAGCGACAGCCCGCCCGGCGCCCCGGCCGTCGGCCCGGCGGCCGGGTCGGGGCGGGCGCCCGGACCGTCCGGGCCCGTGGCGGGGGCCCATGGCGCGGCCGGCCCGGCCGGTTCGACGGGCGGGCCGAAGACCCCCGCCGGAGCGGCGAACGGGACCGGGCCCGAGGCCCGCCCCGCCGCGTCCGCGGGGACGGACTCGGGGAAGGACTCCAGGTGCAGCAGCTCGACGGCCGCGTGGCTGATCGTCCGGACGACGGGTGCGGGCAGCCAGCCGCCGGGACCGATGTCCGCACCCGCCTCGTCGAGCCGTGCGGCGAGCTCGGCGGGGGCGGGCCGGGCGGCCGGGTCCTTGGCAAGGCAGGCGCGGGCGACGTCGAGCATCGAGGCGTCCATGGCGCCCAGTTCGGGCTCCTCGTGGACCACCTTGTAGAGCAGTGCCGCGGACGAGTCGCCGGCGAACGGCGCCTGCCCGGTCGCCGCGTGGACGAGGACGGCCCCGAGGGAGAAGACGTCGGCCGCTCCGGTGACCGGCTTGCCGAGGATCTGCTCGGGCGCCATGTAGCCCGGTGACCCCACGGAGACGCCGGTGGAGGTGAGCGAGGCGGTGCCGTCGGAGGCGCGGGCGATGCCGAAGTCGATCAGCCGGGGCCCTTCCAGGGTGAGCAGGACGTTCGACGGCTTCACGTCCCGGTGCACCAGCCCCAGCGCGTGCACGTGCTCCAGGGCACGCGCGAGTCCGGCGCCGAGGACCCGTACGGCGTCGGCGGGCAGCGGCCCGTGTGCGGCGACCGCCTGGGAGAGCGAGGGGCCCGCGACGTATCCGGTGGCCACCCAGGGCACGCGGTCGTCGGGCCCGGCGTCGAGGACGGGGGCGGTCCACTCCCCGCCGACCCGCCGGGCCGCCTCGACCTCGCGCCGGAACCGGGCCCGGAACTCGTCGTCGAGCGCGAAGTGCGGATGGACGGCCTTGACCGCGACGGTGCGCCCCCCGGCGCTGCGGCCGAGGTAGACGCGCCCCATGCCGCCCGCGCCCAGCCGGCCCAGCAGCCGGTACCCGCCGATGCTGCGCGGCTCGTCCGGATCCAGCGGCTGCATGTCGACTCCCCCGGTCGGTCCTGGTCCGTCGGGCCAGACTAAGGGCTGCCCCGCGACGCCCGGCGGGGGCGGCCGGACGGCGGGAGGCCGATCGCACGGCCTGCGGCGGCCGGGCACCGCCTCGCCCCTGACCGCCCCGGGCCGGTCGGGGGTGGGTCAGGCGGTCGGAGCGAGCAGTTCCACCCGGACGTCGGCGGGGAACCCGGTGGTCGGCCCGGTCCGGCGGGCGAACTCCCGCACCCCGGCGAGCTGGTCCGCGCCGAAACGGAAGTCCAGCGTGGTGAAGTAGCGTTCCAGCAGCTCGGCGTCGAAGGCCTCCCAGCGCGCGGCCTGTTCGGCGACCTTGGTGACCTCCTCCAGGGAGACGTCCCGGGAGGCGAGGAACGCCTCGTGCACCTTGTGCACCACCTGCGGCTCGCGGGCCAGGTAGTCCTTGCGGGCGGCCCAGACGGCGAAGACGAACGGCAGCCCGGTCCACTCCTTCCACATGAGGCCCAGGTCGTGGACCCGCAGGCCCAGCCGCGGGGCGTCGTGCAGCGAGGCGCGCAGCGCCGCGTCGCCGATGAGGACGGCGGCCTGGGCCTCCTGCATCATCACGCCGAGGTCCGGCGGGCAGGTGAAGTAGTCGGGCGCCACCCCGTACTGCTCGCTCAGCAGCAGCTGCGCGAGGCGCACCGAGGTGCGCGAGGTGGAGCCGAGGGCGACCCGCTGGCCGTCCAGCTGCTCCAGCGGGAGCTGGGAGACGATCACGCAGGACATCACGGGCCCGTCGCAGCCGACGGCGAGGTCGGGGAATGCGACGAGTTCATCGGCATTGCGCAGGAATTCGACCAGGGTCACCGGCGCGATGTCGAGTTCACCGCGGACCAGACGCTCGCTGAGCTTCTCGGGAGTGTCCTTCGTCAGTTCCAGGTCGAGCAGTGTTCCCGTTCTGGCCAGCCCCCAGTAAAGAGGGAGACAGTTCAGGAACTGGATGTGGCCGACCCGCGGCCTGCTGCGCCGGATGTCGGTTGCTGTGCTTTCACCGTGACTGTCCACATCGTGAGGCTAGCCCCGCACCGCCGCGCCGACCCCGCCGGGGCCGCGTACCGGCACGTCGTCCCTCGTGGGAGGGGTCGGGGGTCAGCGGGACGGGCGCCCCGTCAAACGGACGGGTGACGTGATCTTTCCCTCTACCGCTGCGCACACGCTGCGTGCTAGGCTCGACGCAAGTTGCAGTTTGGTTTCCCTTGCAGTACAGAGCCTGCGGAGCATGTAACCCGCAGGCTTTTGTCGTTTTCAGACTTCTTGCAGGTTCTGGAGCAGGGCAACCCTTTGGCCCAAGGAGGGCTTATGGCTACCGGAACCGTCAAGTGGTTCAACGCTGAAAAGGGCTTCGGCTTCATCGCCCAGGACGGCGGCGGCCCGGATGTCTTCGTCCACTACTCCGCGATCAACGCGTCCGGGTTCCGCTCCCTCGAGGAGAACCAGGTCGTGAACTTCGACGTCACCCAGGGCCCGAAGGGCCCGCAGGCGGAGAACGTCACCCCGGCCTAAGGGCCAGGGTCGGCGATCGCGCACGACTTAGCAGTACCCAAGGAGCCCTGCCCCGTACGGTCGTACGGGGCAGGGCTCCTGCCTTTCCCGCGGCGTGCCCGCGGCTCCCCCGCCCGCCGCTGCCTCCGCGGCTTCCCGCGCCCTGCGCGGGTCCCCCGGGGCTTACCCCGCCCGCCGCCGCTTCCGGCCCCCGGGTGCCCGCGGCGGCCCTCCCGGCGGGGAGGACCGCCGGGAGGGCCGCGCCGCCTACCGGTAGAGGCCGTCGATGTCCGCCGCGTAGTCGCGCGCGATCTCCGTCCGCTTGAGCTTGAGCGACGGCGTCAGATGGCCGCTCTCCTCCGTGAAGTCCCGGGTGAGGACGGTGAACTTCCGGATCGACTCGGCCCGGGACACCAGCCGGTTCGCCTCGTCGACGGCGCGCTGGAGCGCGGCGAGCAGTTCCTCGTCCCGGACGATCTCCGCCAGCGGCACCCCCGCCTTCTTCTTCATCCGCCGCCAGTGGTCGAGCCCGTCCGGTTCCAGGGTGATCAGCGCCGTGACGTAGGGACGGTCGTCGCCGACGACCATGCACTGGCCCACCAGCGGGTGGGCCCGCAGCCAGTCCTCCAGCGGGGCGGGGGCGACGTTCTTGCCGCCCGAGGTGATGATGATGTCCTTCTTCCGTCCGGTGATCGTGAGGTAGCCGCCCTCGTCGAGGGTCCCCAGATCGCCGGTGGGCAGCCAGCCGTCCTCCACGACGGGGACGGCGGCCTCCCGCTCCGGGTCCCAGTACCCGCCGAAGACGTGACCGCCGCTCAGCAGCACCTCGCCGTCGTCCGCGATCCGCACCGCGGTGCCCGGCATCGGCCAGCCCACGGTGCCGAGCCGGGGCCTCAGGGGCGGCGTGACGGTGGAGGCGGCCGTGGTCTCGGTGAGGCCGTAGCCCTCGAAGATCTGGATGCCGGCGCCCGCGTAGAACGCCGCGAGCCGGCTGCCGAGCGGTGAGCCGCCGCAGATCGCGTAGCGGACCTTGCCGCCGAGCGCGGCCCGGATACGGCGGTAGACCAGCGGGTCGTACAGCGCGCGGGCGGCCCGCAGCCCGAGCGACGGGCCCGGTCCGGTGCCCTGCTCGGCGGCCTCCACGGCCTGCCCGTACCGCCGGGCGATGCCGGCGGCCCGGTCGAAGGACGAGGCGCGGCCCATCTTCTCGGCCGTGGCGCGGCCGGTGTTGAAGACCTTCTCCAGCACGTAGGGGATGGCCAGCAGGAACGTGGGGCGGAAGCCGGCGAGGTCGGCGAGCAGGTCGTCCGTCTTGATGGACGGCGCGTGACCGAGGCGCACCCGGGCGCGCAGACAGCCGATGGCGACCATGCGTCCGAAGACGTGCGACAGGGGCAGGAACAGCAGGGTGGACGCGGGGTCCTTGCTGACCGACTTGAAGACGGGGTGCAGGAGCTCGATGGCGTTGTCGACCTCGGCGAAGAAGTTGCCGTGGGTGATCACGCAGCCCTTGGGGCGGCCGGTGGTGCCCGAGGTGTAGATCAGGGTCGCCGCGGAGTCCGGGGTGAGGCTCTCCCGGCGGGAGGTGAGCACCGCCTCGGGGATCCGGGCGCGCTCGCCGGCCGCGCGGAGCTGCCCCACGGCCCCGGTGTCGAAGACCCACAGGTGGTCGAGGCCCGGAAGCTGCTTGCGCTCCTGGCTGATCAGCCGGGCCTGTTCGGCGTTCTCGACCGCGCAGGCCGCCGCTCCGGAGTTCTCCAGGATCCAGCGGGCCTGGAACGCGGAGGACGTGGGGTAGACGGGGACGGTGACGAGCCCCGCGGCCCAGGCGGCGAAGTCGAGCAGCGTCCACTCGTAGGTCGTCCGGGCCATGATCGCGAGGCGGTCGCCGGGCTTCAGCCCTTCCGCGACCAGTCCCTTGGCGACGGCCCGCACGTCGGCGGCGAACTCGGCGGCCGTGACGTCCTGCCACCGCCCTTCGGCGTCCTTGCGGCTGAGCACGGCCTCGCCGGGGGCGTCGCGCTCGTTGTCGAACGGGATGTCGGCGAGGGAGCCCCGGGCGACCGGAGGCACGAGAGGCGGGACGGACACCTCCCGTACGACACCGTTCACCAGCTGCTTGCGGGGCTCCACCAGGGCGGGGGCACCGGTGGGAGGGACCAGATCGGCGGACACGTGCGGCTCCTCGTCAGGGGTCTGGGCGGGTTCCTGCGGGTGTGCGGAAGGGTGCGGGGGGCGTCGGGGGCGGGTGGGACCGGGGGGACCGGGGGTGAGGGGGCAGGGCCTCAGGCGCGTTCGAGGACGGCGGTGACTCCCTGGCCGCCCGCCGCGCAGACCGAGATCAGACCGCGGGCCGGGCCCTCGCGCTCGGCGAGGAGTTTGGCCAGGGTGGCGACGATACGGGCGCCGGTGGCGGCGAAGGGGTGGCCGGTGGCGAGCGAGGAACCGGCGACGTTGAGCCGGTCGCGGTCCACGGGCGGCAGCCCCTGCTTCTCCCAGGAGGCCAGCGTGGCGAGCACCTGGGAGGCGAAGGCCTCGTGGATCTCCACCAGGTCGAAGTCGCCGAGCGAGAGCCCGGCCCGCTCCAGCATCCGCGGGACGGCGTGGGCCGGCGCCATCAGCAGACCGTCCTCACCGCCCGCCACGTCGCCCGCGACGTAGTCCACGGCGGCCGTCTCGTAGGCGGTGAGCCAGGCCAGCGGCGTGAGGCCGCGCGCCTCGGCCCACTCCTCGCTCGCCAGCAGCACCGTGGCCGCGCCGTCGGTGAGCGGGGTGGAGTTGCCCGCGGTCATGGTGGGTCCGGGGGCGTCGTTGCCGTAGACCGTCCTCAGGCCCGCGAGCTTCTCGACCGTCGAGCCGGGACGCAGGTTCTGGTCGCGCTCCAGGGTGCGGAAGGGGACCACGAGATCGTCGAGGAAGCCGCGGTCGTAGGCGGCGGCGAGCCGCTGGTGGCTGGTCGCGGCGAGCAGGTCCTGGTCCTCGCGGCTGATGCCCCACCGGCGGGCGGTGACGGCGGCGTGCTCCCCCATCGACAGACCGGTGCGGGGCTCGGCGTTGCGCGGGATGTCGGGGACCAGGTGGCGGGGGCGGATGCGGGACAGCGCCGCGATCCGGGCCCCGGTGGACGTCGCCCGCCGCGCGGCGAGCAGGATGCGGCGCAGTGCGTCGTTGACGCCGAGCGGCGCGTCGCTGGTGGTGTCGGCGCCGCCGGCGATGCCGCTCTCCACGCCGCCGACGGCGATCTTGTTGGCGACGGCGATCACCGCCTGGAGTCCCGTGCCGCACGCCTGCTGGATGTCGTACGCGGGGGTGCGCGGGTCGAGCCCCGAGCCGAGGACGGTCTCCCGGGCCAGGTTGAAGTCCCGGCTGTGCTTGAGGACCGCTCCCGCGACGAACTCGCCGACCGCCCCCGGGCCGGTCAGTCCGTAGCGGCCGACGAGTCCGTCGAGCGCCGCCCCGAGCATCTCCTGGTTGGAGGCAGTGGCGTAGGGGCCGTCGGACCGGGCGAAGGGGATGCGGCTGCCGCCGATCACGGCGACCCTGCGAGGCATCGTCGACACCATCTCGACCATCTCCTGACTCTTGAGTAACCTTACTCTCGGGTAAATCTACGACCGAGCAGGGAGTCAGGACAATGGCCGACCGCTATCTGCACTTCACCGGCACGGCCCCCGGCCGTTTCCTCACCCGCAGGCTCGGGCTGCCGCAGCCCGCTCCGCTGCGCCGATGGAGCCCCGGCGCCCCGGATCCGGCCGGCCCCGTGATCCTGCGCACAGCGGGCCGCTCGGCACTCACCGGGCCGCTCCCCCTCGGCGCCGGGGAGAGTGCCGGGGTGCCCGGCGGGGAGGGTGCCGGGGAGACCGGCCGGGCCGCCGCCGTCGTCCTCGACGCCACCGGTGTCACGGGCGTGGCGGACCTCGCCGGGGTCCACGCCGCGCTGCACCCCCTGGTGCGCTCCGTCGCCCCCGGCGGCCGGATCGTCGTCGTCGGCGCCCGCCCCTCGGGCGACGACCACCACCAGGCCGCGGCGCAGCAGGCGCTCGAAGGCTTCGTGCGCTCGCTGGCGAAGGAGACCGGCGGCGGCCGCACCGCCAACCTGGTCCGCCTCACCTCGCCCGACCCCGCGCCGGCCGCCTCCACCCTGCGCTTCCTGCTCTCCCCGAAGTCGGCCTACGTCAGCGGCCAGGTCCTCGAACTCACCGACGCCGCACCGGCCGACACCGACACCGACCCGGCCCGCCCGCTGGCCGGCCGGACGGCCCTGGTCACCGGGGCCGCCCGCGGCATCGGCGCCGCCGTGGCCGAGGTCCTCGTCCGCGACGGCGCCCATGTCGTCTGCCTCGACGTGCCGCAGGCCGGGGACGACCTGGAGCGGACGGCCGGCGCGCTGCACGGCACGGCCCTGCCCCTCGACATCACCGCCGCCGACGCGGCGGACCGCATCGCCCGCGCCCTGCCCGACGGCGGGCTGGACGTCCTCGTCCACAACGCGGGCATCACCCGCGACCGGCGCCTCGCCAACATGCCCGCCGAGCGCTGGGCCCAGGTGCTGGACGTCAACCTCGCCGCCGTGCTCGACGTCACCGACGCGCTCCTGAAGCAGGGCGCCGTCCGCCGCGGCGGGAGCGTCGTCGCCACGGCGTCCATCGCGGGGATCGCGGGCAACACCGGCCAGACCAACTACGCCGCCAGCAAAGCCGGGGTGATCGGCCTGGTCCGCTCGCTGGCACCGCGGGCGGCCGCCGCGCACGGGGTCACGGTCAACGCCGTCGCCCCGGGCTTCATCGAGACGAAGATGACCGCCGCCGTACCGCTGTTCATCCGCGAGGCCGGACGCCGGATGAACTCGATGGGCCAGGGCGGACTCCCGGTCGACGTCGCCGAGGCCACCGCGTACTTCGCCGACCCGTCCTCCTCGGCGGTCAACGGGCAGATCCTGCGCGTCTGCGGCCAGAGCCTGCTGGGTGCCTGACGATGGCGACCGTCACGCTCACCGCGGCCCCCTCCCTCACGCCGCTGCTCGCGCGCGGCGCCGCCCTGTCGCCGCTGAAGCGCGCCGGCGCGGGCACGCCGCTCCCCCGCACCCGTCTGGTGCTGCCCGGGGCACGCACCGACACCCGCCGGCTGGCCGCGTACGCGGAGGTGTGCGGCTTCCCCGGCACCGGGCCGCGGCAGCCGCTGCCGCTGACCTACCCGCATGTGCTCGCCTTCCCGCTGGCGATGCGGGTGATGGCCGACCGGCGCTTCCCCCTGCCGCTGCTCGGGCTCGTCCACACCGGCATCGGCATCACCCGCCCCGGCCCGGCGCTGCTTCCCGGCGACCGGCCCGAACTGACCGTGTACGCCGAGGAACTAGTGCCCCACCGCCGCGGCACCGAGGTCGTCATGGTCACCGAGGCCCGGCTGGACGGCGAACCGGTCTGGGTGTCCCGCAGCACCTACCTGGCCCGGCACCGTGTCACCGGCGGTGCGCCGGACGGGCGGGCGGCGGCCCCCGAGCCGTTGCCCGAGGCCGCCGAGTGGCGGCTGCCCGGCGGGCTCGGACGCCGCTACGGCGCCGCGTCCGGTGACCGCAACCCGATCCATCTGCACCCGCTG
Source organism: Streptomyces genisteinicus (assembly GCF_014489615.1). Classification (GTDB taxonomy): domain Bacteria; phylum Actinomycetota; class Actinomycetes; order Streptomycetales; family Streptomycetaceae; genus Streptomyces; species Streptomyces genisteinicus. The sequence goes on along the minus strand of NZ_CP060825.1, from coordinate 4,185,609 downwards.
ACGGCCCGGCTGTTCGGCTTCCCCCGGGCCATCGCCCACGGGATGTGGACCTTCGCCCGGTGCGTGGCCGAGGCCGAGCGGTCCGGCGGCCCCGCGGCATCCGCCCACGCGGCGTTCAGCGCCCCGGTGCTCCTGCCGGCCACGGTCGCCTACGCCGCCCGCACCGGCGGCGACGGCACCACGGCGTTCCAGCTCCGCTCAGGGCCCCGCCTCCACCTCGCCGGGGAAGCGGGCCACCGGCTCCCCGGCTGACCTCCTCCCCGGCACCCGGCGACGCAGGAGCCCCGCGACCGGCCCGGCGCCGTTCGCGGGGCACCCCCGGCCCGACCCCCGCTCGCGGGGCACTCCCTACCGCGGGGACCAGCGCTCGCCGCGCATCAGGCCGCCGAGGCCGGTCCACGCGAAGTTCATCAGGGTGGCGGCCGCGTCCTTGGCCGGCAGCTTGTCGCTCTCGTTCGCCCAGCCCGCGAGGGACTCCGCCGCGCCGACGAGCGCCTGCGCCAGACCCTCGATGTCGCGGTCGGCGAGCTCGCCGCTGCGGCCCGCGCCGACCGTGCCGGGAGCGGGCGGTGTGCCCTCCCTGGCGGCCGCCCCGATCAGGAACGTCACGAAGGCGGAGAGCTCCTCGCGCATCGCCGTCACCTCGGCGGCGAACGGCTCGCCGTGGGTGCGCGCCTGCCGGTGCAGCACCGACCAGCCGTCCGGGTTCTCCGCGGTGTGCCGGAAGAACGCCTCCAGCCCCGCCCACAGCTGGCGGTCGGCCGCCAGACCCGGCTCGATCGCGGCCTTCACCGCTTCGGTCAGCCGCGCGGCCTCCCGCCGGATGCAGGCGGTGAAGAGCTCTTCCTTCGAGTTCAGGTAGAGGTAGACCAAGGGCTTGGACACGCCCGCCAGTTCGGCGATCTCGTCCATCGAGGCGGCCCGGTATCCGCGCCTGCCGAAGATGTGCACCGCGGCGTCCATCATCTGCTGCTCGCGTACGGCCCGCGGCATCCGCTTGGCCTTCACGCCCTTCACCGCACCCATCGTCGAAGATCCTCCCGCCCCGTGCGTCGAGAAGCCGTCGCCCGAGCGCACCGGACGCGACCGCCCGGCTGGTCCGGCCGGGAGCGCACGACCTGCTTCTCCTCAGCGGCAAGCCTACGGCTCGCGGCGGCCGCCCCGGGCCCGGCGAAGGCGGTCCGGCGGCAGGACCGTCCCGGCCCGTCCGCCCGCCCGTCCGCCGGGCGACCACCCCGGGCGGCGGGCTCGCGGACGCCCGCACGGCGGCGGGCACCCGCACACCCCCGGTCCGCGGGGACAAGCGGACGCCCCCGGCCCCGGGGGACGCCGCTGCTGCGGTGTCCCCCGGGGCCGGGGGCGTGGGGTGCGCCGGGCGCGTCCGCGGGCTACGCGGGGACCGGCACGGTCTCCTTCGCACCGGCGCCGGCGCGGGTGTCCGCGTCGTCGCCGGAGTCCTCGTCGTCGACCGGGGAGGACGAGGCGGCCGCGTACTTGTCGCGGTCCAGGATGTTCTCGCGGGCGGCGACGATCACCGGCACGGCGGCCTGGCCGGCCACGTTGGTGGCGGTGCGCATCATGTCGAGGATCGGGTCGATCGCCATGAGCAGACCGACGCCCTCCAGCGGCAGGCCCAGGGTGGAGAGGGTCAGCGTCAGCATGACCGTCGCACCGGTGAGACCGGCGGTCGCGGCGGAGCCGACGACGGAGACGAAGGCGATCAGCAGGTAGTCCTGGATGCCGAGCTGCACGTCGAAGATCTGCGCGATGAAGATCGCGGCGAGCGCCGGGTAGATCGCGGCGCAGCCGTCCATCTTGGTGGTGGCGCCGAAGGGCACGGCGAACGAGGTGTAGTTCTTCGGGACGCCGAGGCGCTCGGTGACCTTCTGGGTGACCGGCATGGTGCCGACCGAGGAGCGCGAGACGAACGCGAGCTGGATCGCGGGCCAGGCGCCCTTGAAGAACTGGACCGGGTTGACCTTGGCCACCAGGGCGAGCAGCAGCGGGTAGACGCCGAAGAGCACCAGGGCGCAGCCGATGTAGACGTCGGCGGTGAAGGTCGCGTACTTGCCGATCAGGTCCCAGCCGTAGTCGGCGATGGCGTAGCCGATGAGGCCGACGGTGCCGAGCGGCGCGAGGCGGATGACCCACCACAGGGCCTTCTGCAGCAGCTCCAGCACGGACTCGCTGAGCGCGAGGATCGGCTTGGCGCGGTCGCCGAGCTTGAGGGCGGCGATACCGGCGACGGCGGCCATGAAGACGATCTGCAGGACGTTCAGCTCGGTGAACGGCGTGATGACGTCGGTCGGGACGATGCCGGTGAGGAAGTCGATCCAGCTTCCGGCGTTCTCCGGCTTCTGGCCGTCCTTCGGCGTGAGGCCGGTGCCGGAGCCGGGGTTGGTGACGAGGCCGATCACCAGGCCGATCGCGACCGCGATGAGCGACGTGATCATGAACCACAGCAGGGTGCGGCTGGCCAGCCGTGCGGCGTTGTTGACCTTCCGCAGGTTGGTGATCGAGACCAGGATCGCGAAGAAGACGAGCGGCGCGACGGCGAGCTTCAGGAGCTGGACGAAGATCGAGCCGATCTGGTCCAGCGTGTCCTTCAGCCAGCTGACGTCCTGGCTGCGGGCGAGCCAGCCGAGCAGGACGCCGAGGACGAGACCGGCGACGATCTGGGCCCAGAAGGGGACCTTGGGCAGCGGTATGCGGGAGCCGGACTGCTTACCGGCAGGGGTGGACGCGGTGTTCGCGGACACGGACGCACTCCAGGGGTGGATCAGGGACGGGGGCGGGGCGGCGTGCGGCCCGCGAGGAGCGCGGTACCGCTGCAGGGGATGTGCCGGGGCCGGGCCGGGAGGGGCCGGGCGCCTCTAACGGCAACAGACCGCGGAAGTACAGCGGCACAGGTCGACATGCAGCCGCGCCACGAGCGGGATGCCCGCGGCGGCGTCGGTGCGCGCTGATGTCGTCATGAGCCACACGTTAACACTTGAACTTTGAGAACCTCAAAGCTTGGCTTGGGGTCAAGGCCCCGTTCCGGCCTTCCGGCGGCGGTCCGCCCGCCGGCCCCTCTCCCCGCACTCCCCGGGCCACCCCGCCCGCGGGCGCGTCAGGCGGCGCCGTCCTCCCGCGAACGGTTCGCGTCCAGACGGGCCTTGGCGCTGTCGACCCGGCCGGCGATCTGCTGCGACATGGCGTCGCGCTGCTTGCGCAGCAGGATGAAGCTGAGCGGTGCCGAGAGCACCAGTGCGAGAAGGATCACCCACGCGAAGTTGGCGTCGCCGAGGCCCTTGGGCACCACGCCGAACTGCACCAGAGCGCCGACCACGACCATGCAGCCGACGAAGATCGCGAACCGCATCGCGGTGTACCGGATCGCTGCGGCGGACTTTCCTGCGGACACTGCGGGCCTACTTCCTCTGCGGGACGGATACGGCGAACCTGCCCGTCCAGTGAAGCACGCCGCCTGCCGGCCCCTTCGGGCGGCAGGCCCCGTGGCTCCGGGCGCTCTCCCGGGGCTCCGCGCGGCGGCCGGCGCCGCCCGCCGGTCAGAGCAGCGGCAGCAGCATGATGACGTCGTCGCGGTCGTCGCCCTCGGCCACCCTGATCGCGCCGGGCACCCGCCCGACCTCCTTGTAACCGCAGGAGGCGTAGAAGCGGTCGGCGCCCGTGCCGCCGCGGCAGGTGAGCCGGATCGCCTCGACGCCGTCGAAGGTGCGGGCGTGCGCGGCGGCCGCGGCCATCAGCTCGCGGCCGTACCCCTTGCCCTGGTGCCGGGGGTGGACCATCACGGTGTACGCCCAGATCCAGTGCGTCATCAGCCGGTGGGTGTTGCGCTGGAGGAAGACCGTGGCGGCGATCCGGCCGTCCTCGTCGCGGCCGACGAGCAGCCGGGTGCGCCCCTCCGCCATGGCGGCGAGGTGGGTGAGCCACTGGGGCCTGATGTCGTCGACGCCGACCGGCGGGACGAAGCCGACGGCCCCGCCCGCGTTGGAGACGTCGGCCCACAGCGACAGGACCCCGGAGGCGAGGGAGGGCCCGGCGGGCGGGTCGGCTTCGAAGGTCAGGGCCATACGGGAAGCGTAAGCAGGAAGCCCCGGCGGGTGCCGGGGCTTCCACAGGGTGGGACGGGTCCGGGGACGGGCGGGGCGGGGTGCGGGCGCCTCGCCGCGGCAGGCCGGACCCACATCGGCTGCGGCGACCCGCGGCGGGTGTCAGACCCGCATCGGCTGCGGCGACTCGCGGCGGTCGGCGTCCGGTCCCGGGTACTCGCGGATGATCTCGTACCGGGTGTTCCGCTCGACCGGGCGGAAGCCGGCGTCGCGGATCAGGTCCAGCAGGTCGTCGCGGGTCAGCTTGTTGGGGGTGCCGTAGTTGTCGGCGTCATGGGTGATCTTGTACTCGACGACCGAGCCGTCCATGTCGTCGGCGCCGTGCTGGAGCGCGAGCTGGGCGGTCTGCACGCCGTGCATCACCCAGAAGACCTTGACGTGCGGCACGTTGTCGAAGAGCAGGCGCGAGACGGCGAACGTCTTCAGCGCCTCGGCGCCGGTGGCCATGGTGGTGCGCGCCTGGAGCTTGTTGCGGACCTTGCCGTCCTGCATGTCGACGAAGTCGTGCTGGTAGCGCAGCGGGATGAAGACCTGGAAGCCGCCGGTCTCGTCCTGGAGCTCACGCAGCCGCAGCACGTGGTCCACCCGGTGGCGGGGCTCCTCGATGTGCCCGTAGAGCATCGTGCACGGGGTCTTGAGCCCCTTCTCGTGCGCGAGGCGGTGGATGCGCGACCAGTCCTCCCAGTGGGTGCGGTGGTCGACGATGTGCTGCCGGACCTCCCAGTCGAAGATCTCGGCGCCGCCGCCGGTCAGCGACTCCAGGCCGGCCTCGATCAGCTCGTCGAGGATGTCGGAGGCAGACATGCCGGAAATGGTCTCGAAGTGGTGGATCTCGGTGGCGGTGAACGCCTTCAGCGAGACGTTCGGCAGGGCCTTCTTCAGCTCGGAGAGCGAGCGCGGGTAGTAGCGCCACGGCAGGTTCGGGTGGAGGCCGTTGACGATGTGCAGCTCGGTGAGGTTGTCGTTCTCCATCGCCTTGGCGAGGCGGACGGCCTCCTCGATGCGCATCGTGTACGCGTCCTTCTCGCCCGGCTTGCGCTGGAACGAGCAGTAGGCGCACGACGCGGTGCACACGTTGGTCATGTTGAGGTGGCGGTTGACGTTGAAGTGGACGACGTCCCCGTTCTTGCGGGTGCGCACCTCGTGGGCCAGCCCGCCGAGCCAGGCCAGGTCGTCCGAGTCGTAGAGGGCGATTCCGTCCTCGCGGGTCAGCCGCTCACCGGCCCGGACCTTCTCCTCCAGCTCGCGCTTGAGTCCCGCGTCCATATGACGGCCGCCTCCCAATTTCTCCACGTAGAACAGGCTCCGCCCACCGTACTCCCCCGCCTCGGCGACGCTTCACGGGCGGGGCGGTACGGCGGGCGGGCGGGTCGTCAGGACTCCTCGGGCAGCTCGCCGACGCGGTTCTCCCACTTGGTGGAGAGCACGATGGTGGTGCGGGTGCGGGAGACGCCCCGGGTTCCGGAGAGGCGCCGGATGGTCTTCTCCAGTCCGTCCACGTCGCTGACGCGCACCTTGAGCATGTACGAGTCGTCGCCGGCGATGAACCAGCAGTCCTCGATCTCGGCCAGGTCCCGCAGCCGGCGGGCGACGTCCTCGTGGTCGGCGGCGTCGGAGAGCGAGATGCCGATCAGCGCCGTGACGCCGAGACCGAGCGAGGCCGCGTCGACGGTGGCGCGGTAGCCGGTGATGACGCCCGCCGCCTCCAGGCGGTTGATGCGGTCGGTCACGGAGGGGCCGGAGAGCCCCACGAGGCGGCCGAGCTCGGCGTACGAAGCCCTGCCGTTCTCGCGCAGGGCCTGGATGAGCTGCCTGTCCACGGCGTCCATATGCCTGAGCCTTCCATTATTCAGCGATACCGCAAGTTTACGTGTAGAATCTAAGGCATGCAGGGACGACACCCTGCGATTCATTCAAACGATCACTGCTGATCCCACAAGGATCGCGATCCATACAGGAGATGACACTCACCGTGTACACGATCGAGATGGCCTACGCCCACATGCGACAGCTGCAGGAGCTGGCCAGCCGCTCGCGTGCCCACCAGCCCGCCGCCGCCCACCGGGTCGACCGCACCCGTGCCCCGCGCGCCGGCAAGAAGCGCTAACCATCCGCGGAGCCCCCGCCGAGCTCCCCTTCCCAGCGGCGGTACAGCCGGTGCGGCACCCCTGCCGCGTCGAGCACCCGCCCGGCGACGAAGTCGACCAGGTCCTGGATGTGCGTCGCCCCCGCGTAGAACGCCGGAGAGGCGGGCAGCACCACGGCGCCCGCCTCGTCCAGCGACACCAGATGCCTCAGCGTCTGCCCGTTCAACGGGGTCTCCCGCACCGCGACCACCAGCGGGCGCCGCTCCTTGAGCGTCACGCTCGCCGCACGCTGCAGCAGGTCCTTCGACAGCCCGAGCGCCACCCCCGCCACACAGGCGGTGGACGCGGGCACGATCAGCATCCCCTTGACCGGGTACGACCCCGACGACGGACCGGCCGCGAGATCGCCGGCCGCCCAGTGCCGCACGTCCGTCACGTCCACCTCGAAGGTGTCCGGCTTCCCGTCCGCGCCACGCGCCAGCCACTGGCGCAGGTCGTCCCGCCAGTGCGCGTCGCGGTACGCGATCCCGGTCTCGTCCAGCAGCGTCAGCCGGGACGCCCGGCTCACCACCAGGTCCACGCTCTCGCCCGCGGCGAGCAGGGCCCGCAGCACCGCGGCGGCGTACGGCGTCCCCGAGGCGCCCGACACCCCCACGACCCACGGCCGGCGACTCTTCACTTCCTGCGGCTCCACACCCGTGAGCCTATCCGGCGGCCCGGACACGGCCGCCGGGCCCACCGGGACCCCGCCCCGTCCGCCGCCGCCCGCCCCCGTCCCCTTCCGCCCGCCTCCGCCCGCCTCCGCCCGGACCACGCTCCGGCCCCCGCCCGCCCGGACCCGGCTCGGGCTCCGGAACCCGTGGGAGGCGCCGCGCGTTCCCGGGGTGTCGCACACACGCTCGGACGGAAGGGGGCGACATGACGGACGCACAGCCGGCGGGGACCACGGGCGGCACCGGGCGCGTCCGGGCCGCCGCCCTGCTGATGTGCGCCTGGATCGCGCTGCTGTGGGTGCTCGAAGCCGTCGACACCGTCAGCGGCCACGCCCTGGACGCCTACGGCGTGCAGCCCCGCGAGCCCGCCGAGCTGCTCGACGTGGTGCCCTCGGCCTTCCTCCACTTCGGCTTCGGCCATGTCGCGTCGAACACCCTCCCGCTGCTGGTGCTCGGCTTCCTCGCCGCGCTCGGCGGCATACGCCGCTTCCTCGCGGTGGCGGCGCTGATCGTCGTCGCCGGCGGGCTGGGCGTCTGGCTCCTCTCCCCCTCCGGGACGAACACCGCGGGCGCCTCCGGCCTGGTCTTCGGCCTGTTCGGCTATCTGCTCGTGCGCGGCTTCGTGGAGCGCAGGGCCCTCGACGTGGTGGTGGGCGTCCTCGTCGCCGCGGTCTGGGGCGGCTCGGTCCTCGCCGGCCTGGCGCCTACCGCGACCGGGGTCAGCTGGCAGGGCCATCTGTTCGGACTGGCGGCGGGCGTCGCCGCGGCCTTCGTCTTCCGCGTCCGGGGCCGCACACCGCGGACACCGCGCCTGCCGGTCTGACGGACACCCGGCGGACCCGGCGGACCTGCCGGACCCGACGGACCTGCCGTCCGCACGGGGGCGGCGGCCGGCACCCCGGACGACCGGCCGGGGCGGACGCCCCGTACGACCAGCCGACCGGGCGACCGTCAGACGGCCAGCCCCCGCACCACCAGATCGAGCAGCGCGCACACGAACAGGGCGATGCCGATGAAGCCGTTGACCGTGAAGAACGCCCGGTTCAGGCGCGACAGGTCGTGCGGCCGCACGATCGAGTGCTCGTAGGCGAAGGCCGCCGCCACCACCGCGAGACCGGCCCACAGGAACGCGCCCGCGTCCGTGGCCACCGCGTACCAGACGAAGAGCCCCATCGTCACGACATGGCAGGCGCGGGCGCCGTACAGGGCGGCCGGGATGCCGAAGCGGGCCGGGACCGAGCGGACGCCGTGCGCGCGGTCCGCCTGGACGTCCTGGCAGGCGAAGATCAGGTCGAAGCCGCCGATCCACACCCCGACCGCGAGCCCGAGGATCACCGCGTCCCACGACCAGGAGCCGGTGACCGCGATCCACGCGCCGACCGGCCCCATCGCCTGGGCGAGCCCCAGGATGGCGTGCGGGTAGTCGGTGAACCGCTTGCCGTACGGATAGACGACCATCGGCACCACCGCGACCGGCGCCAGCGCCAGGCACAGCGGGTTGAGCAGCGCCGCGGCCCCGAGGAAGACCACCAGGGCGATCAGCGCGCCCGTCCACGCGGAGCGGACCGACACCGCGCCGGTGACCAGCTCCCGGGAGGCGGTGCGCGGGTTCCGCGCGTCGATCTCGCGGTCGATGATCCGGTTGCACGCCATGGCGAAGGTGCGCAGGCCGACCATGGCCACGGTCACGAGGAGCAGCTCGGCCCAGTGGACGGTGCCGTCCGCGAAGAACATCGCGGTGAGCGCGGCGATGTAGGCGAAGGGCAGCGCGAAGACCGAGTGCTCGATCATCACCAGGCGCAGGAAGGCCTTGACCCGCCCGGCCTGCCGCGGTGCCGGGCCGGGGCCCACGACCCCGTCGGTGGCCGCCATCATGCGAGGCTCCCGAGGAACGCGTCGACGTCGGCCAGCAGTCCGGCGACGGACAGCGGTCCCGTCTCCACCGTCAGCGGCACGGCGTCGTCGCCCGGCGGGGTGACGTGCGCCGTGACGGCGCAGACGCCCTCCCCGGCCGGACGGGCCTCCAGCCGCAGCACGGCTCCGCCGTCCACCTCGAACGGCCCGGGCGGCCCGGCCAGCGCCTCCCGCAGGCGCTCCGCGAAGCCCGCGGGCTCCGTGTCGCGCACTCCGGGGAGCTCGAACCCGTCGCCCTCCCCGCCGCTCTCCACCAGGACGGCCCAGGTGTCACCGGACCCGGCGAACTCCTCGGGCGCCACGCCCGCCTGCTCGGCGGCGAGCCGCACGCCGGGGTCGGCGGGGTCGAGCTCGGGGCGGACCAGGGCCACGTAGTCGCTCTCGCCGCCGATGAACAGCGAGGGGCCCTCCAGGGCGGGGCTCACAGGCCGTACTCCTTCCACCGGCGGTCGACCAGGGCGGCCGTCGCCGGGTCGGACTCGACCATCTCGGGCCAGCCGCCGTCCCGGGTGTACCCCTCCTCGGGGAGTTTGCGGGTCGCGTCGATGCCCGCCTTGCCGCCCCAGAACTGCTGGTAGGAGGCGTGGTCCAGATGGTCGACCGGCCCCTCGACGACGGTGAGGTCCCGTGCGTAGTCGGTGTTGCCGAGGGCCCGCCAGGACACCTCGTGGAGGTCGTGGACGTCGCAGTCGGCGTCGACGACCACGATCAGCTTGGTCAGCGACATCATGTGCGCGCCCCAGATCGCGTGCATCACCTTCTGGGCGTGCTTGGGGTACTTCTTGTCGATCGAGACGATCGCGCAGTTGTGGAAGCCGCCCGACTCGGGCAGGTGGTAGTCCACGATGTCCGGGACGATGATCTTGAGCAGCGGCAGGAAGAAACGCTCCGTGGCCCGGCCCAGCGGGCCGTCCTCGGTCGGCGGGCGGCCGACCACGATCGACTGGAGCACCGGCCGCTTGCGCATGGTCACGCAGTCGATCGTCAGCGCCGGGAACGGCTCCTGCGGCGTGTAGAAGCCGGTGTGGTCGCCGAACGGGCCCTCGGGCAGCATCTCGCCGGGTTCCAGCCAGCCCTCCAGCACCACCTCGGCGTTGGCCGGCACCTGGAGCGGGACGGTCTTGCAGTCGACCATCTCGATCCGCTTGCCGGCGACGAACCCGGCGAACAGGTACTCGTCGATGTCACCGGGCAGCGGCGCGGTCGAGGCGTACGTCACGGCCGGCGGGCAGCCGAAGGCGATGGCGACCGGCAGCCGCTCGCCGCGCCGGGCGGCGACCGCGTAGTGGTTGCGGCTGTCCTTGTGGATCTGCCAGTGCATGCCGATGGTGCGCCGGTCGTGGCGCTGGAGCCGGTAGAGGCCGAGGTTGCGGATGCCCGTCTCCGGGTCCTTCGTGTGCGTCAGCCCGAGGTTGAAGAACGAGCCGCCGTCCTTCGGCCAGGTGAAGAGGGCGGGCAGCGCGTCGAGGTCGACGTCGTCGCCCTGGAGGACGACCTCCTGCACGGGCGCGTCCTTCACCTTCTTCGGCGGCACGTGGACCATCGAGCCCAGCTTGCCGAAGGCCTCGCGCACGCCGACGAAGCCGTGCGGGAGCTCCGGCCTGAGCAGGCCGCCGATCTTGTCGCTGATGTCGGCGTAGGACTTCAGCCCGAGCGACTTCAGCAGGCGGCGGTCGGTGCCGAACACGTTCATCGCCAGGGGCATCGCCGAGCCGCGCACGTTCTCGAAGAGGAGCGCGGGGCCGCCGGCCTTGTTCACCCGGTCGACGATCTCCCCGACCTCCAGGTGCGGATCGACCTCGGCCTTGATGCGCTTGAGGTCTCCCTCGCGCTCCAGCGCCCGGAGCAGGGAGCGAAGATCGTCGTAAGCCATGCGGTCCAGTATCCGGTACGCACTACTCTGGGACTGTCACGGGGGCCGCGGTTCGGCCCCGAGCTCTTTCGCGCAAGGGGGCGGCCATGCTTCGGGTGCTGATGGTGCTGGTGCCGCTGGCTCTGAGCATCTACGCGTTCATCGACTGCATCACCACCGACGAGAAGGACGTGCGTCACGTCCCGAAGCCGCTGTGGGCGATCCTCGTGCTGCTCTTCCCCCTGGTCGGCTCGGTCTCCTGGCTGATCGTCGGCAAGAAGCGGGCCGCGACCGCCGGACGCGCGACGTCCCGGCGCGGCTGGGTCGCGCCGGACGACAACCCGGAGTTCCTCAAGTCGCTGCGCGAGGAGAACGAGCGCGAGCGGCGCAGGGACGGCGAGGAGCCGGCGGAGGAGGCCGTCGAGGGCCCCGCCGACGGCGACGACGGCGACAAGCCCCGCTCCTGAGCCGGCGGCCGGACGCCTTCCCGGACGCCGGGGCGGCGCACCGCGGCCGCCCCGCACGGCACGGCACCGCACGGCACCACACCGCACTGCACTGCACGGGCACCGCGCACGACACCGCACCGCGCACGGTTCGGCGACGCACCGCACGGCACCGCACGGCACCGCACGTAACGGAGTGAACACGGCACCCGCCGACGGCTACGCCGCGCCGAGTGCCGGGTAATAACCTTGATCCGTTCAACCATCCGCCCGCCCGGCGCCACTTGACCGACCGGGAGTCGTCCTTGAGGGATCAACTGGCCGCGCGGAGCGGCTTACTCGCGCAGCTGGCGTCCCACCTCACCGGCATCGAGGTGGACGGACGCCGGCACCGCCCCTACTGCAAGGCGCTCCCCCCGCCGGTGCTGGCCGTCGTCGGGGGCCGCGGCACCGGCAAGACGCACGACGCGCTCAGGCTGCGCGACCTGTGCGGCACGGCCACCCCCACCGCGTACCTCGACTGCGCCGACGACGCCCTGCGCACGGCCGCCGCGGAGTCGCCCTCCTCCCGCTCCCTGGTGACCGAGGCCCTGCTCCGGCTGGGCGGCGACTTCGTCCGCAGCGGCCCCCCGCGGGCCGGCGCCCTCCATCTGCCGCGGCTCTTCGCCGGGCTGGTGGCCGTGGCCTCCGGCGCCTGGGACGCCGGCCAGGACGAGCGCATCGCGGCCGAGCTGGGACGGCTGGAGGCGGTCTCGCCGGTGCGCGGCGCCTCCGGCGAGGCGGCGCGGGACTGGGCCGCCGGACTCGTGGCGGCGTACGCGGTGATGCGGCCGCCCCGGACGCCGACCGAGGTGTCGGTGGAGGTCCTGCTGCGGGACATCCTGCCGCGCGGCGGGCGCCGCGCGGTCGACTGGTACGGCGACTACCCCGGCGCGCAGGGCGACGCGGCGGCCGGACTGACCCTGCTCGGCGGCCACTTCCGGCACGGCGGCGACCAGCGGGTGCGGGCCGAGTACCACCTCGGGCAGGCGCTCCGCGCCGATCTGGAGGAGGCGTACCGCACCACGGGCGGGTGGCTGCTGCGCACCGGCCGGCCGCTGATGCTGCTCGACAACGCGCACGACGGACCGGGCGAACGCCTGGTGCGCGACTGCCTCACGTACCGCGGCAGGGGGCACCGGGACCGGGTGGTCGTCCTCGCCGCGTTCCGGCGCGAGGACCCGCCGGTCCTCACCGGCGGGTACCGGCTGCCGTCGCTGACCTCGGCGGTCGGGCTGGCCGGCGCCCGCGGCGACCAGCTGTGCCGCCACCCGCTGGTCGTGGTGCCGTTCCCGCCGCTGCCCCCGGCCGGTCCCGAGACCTCCGACGGGCTGCTGAGCCATGTGGACCCGGACGCGAAGCTGCCGCCCGGACTGCCGCGCGCGCTCTACCGCTTCACCGGCGGACGGCCGCTGGCGATGGCGCGGATGACGGACGCCGTCGCGGAGCTGAACAGCTTCGCCGACGCGGCTCCCGAGGACGGCGCCGTGCGGCCCGCGCTGCCGGAGCTGACCCTGCGCGCCCTGCTGGGCTACCGTCCCGCGACACCGCGGCGGACGACCACCGGACCGACGGTGGCGCAGACGCTGCGCGGGGAGCTGGTGCCGGGCGAGGCCGGCGACCTGCTCACCCTGGTGTCCCCGGCCGCCGACGCGCACGCCGCCGCGCTGCTGCTGTCGCCCGCCGCCGCCCTCACCACGAGCGAGCTGCGGCACGCGCTGGACGCGGACGGCTGGCCGCGCTGCGACGAGCACTTCGTGGGCGACCACTGCCTGCGCATCCTGCTGCTGCACGAGCTCTGGCACCGGGACGCCGACCACGCGTCGTGGATCCGGGGCCACCAGCGGCTCGCCGGCCACTACGCCGGCGCCTCCCCGGCCTCGCCGCACCAGTACCGCCACGAGCTGTCGATCGGGCTGACCCGCAACGCCGTCGCCCACCTCCACGGCTCGCTGTACCTGAGGAACACGGCAGCCTGGCTGGACAGTCTCCTGCTGATCGCGTCGGCACCGGTCTTCACCGGCATCGACGAGCGGCGCCGGCTCGCCTTCACCGGCGGCCACCACGAACCGGAGCGGCGGGTGGAACGGCTGCTGAACGCCGCCTGGCTCGCGCAGGACCGGCTGGAGACACCGGAGGCGGGGCTGGAGGCGGCCACCCGCGGCGCGCTGTACGCGATGCGCGACGACGTCGCCGACGGCTCCGTGCTGACCGACGCCGCCGAGCACTGGGCGGAGAGCATCCGATCGGGGCGCCCGCTGCGGGAGTGCGCCTGCACACGCCGGGGACGGACGAACGGGGGGAACGAGCGATGAACAATCTGACCAAGATCCTCATCGGTGCGGCGGCGGCGGTGGTGCTGCTGCTCGGCATCGTGTACGTGCCGGACGTCCTCGACCCGGACCGCACCTGCTCACCGGGGGTCGAACGCCCGGAGGAGAGCGACGAGTGCATCGGGGTCTCCGCGACCGGCTACGACTTCGGCGTCGCGGAGATACGCGAGGTCGCCCGCGCCATCGGGGCGGAGAACGCGGAGGCCGCCGAGAGCGGGGAGCTCATGGTCTCCGTCGCGGTCATGATGCCGTTCTCCTCGACGGCGCCCGAGCAGCTGACGAAGATGCGCCACGAACTCCAGGGGGTCTACCTCCAGCAGCGGCTGGCCAACCGCGCCGAGGGCCGGCCGCCGCGGATCAGGGTGCTGCTCGCCAACACCGGTGACCTCGGGCTGCACTGGGAGCGGGTGGTGCTCCAGCTGGTCGGCATGACCGGGGACCCGGTGCCGCTGCGGGCGGTGACCGGAATAGCGACCAGCAACGAGGTGAACAAGAAGGCGGTGGCCCTGCTGGCGGAGCACCGGGTGCCCATGGTGGGCTCGACGATCACCGCGGACGACATCAGCGGCATACCCGGTCTCGCCAGGGTCTCCCCCACCAACAAGGACGAGGCGAGGGCGCTGGTGGCGCACGCCAAGGCGGTCGACCGCAACGCCCTGCTCGTCTACGACACCAACGCCCGCAACAACTACGCGCGCACCCTGCGCGAGGCGTTCGACGAGCAGCTGCCGGACCAGGTCTACGACGCCCGCCCGTTCACCTCGGACGACGAACCGGACGACGCGGGCAACCTCGGCAACGTCTTCAACAGCATCGCCCACTACATCTGCGACACCGACGCGCACACCGTCTTCTTCGCCGGACGGCACACCCCGCTGCGGGTGTTCGTCTCCGAGCTGGGCAGGTCGGGCTGTGCCGGCCGCGGCTTCACCGTCTTCACCGGCGACGAGGCCTCGTACCTCGGCTCGGACGACAAGGTCGACCGCACGGCGCTCCAGACCCCGCCGGGCGGCTCGAAGCCCCGGGTGACGCTCAAGTACGCGGCCCTCGCGCACCCCGATGCGTGGGTGCCGGCCCCGGGACGGAAGGTGCCCGCGACGGGCGGCTCGGCCGCCGCGTACCGGCAGCTCGCCGACGCGCTCGCCGAGGTGCGCGGCAAGATCGGGGCGAACGTCCTGCACGACGGGCAGACGATCATCGGCTACGACGCGATGGGGACGGCGGTGCAGGGCATCCGCAGGGCGACCGGTTCCTCGGCGAAGGCCCCGTCGCTGGACGACGTGACGGCCCAGTGGCCGCACCTGACGGGGTCGCTGCGGGTGAACGGCGCCAGCGGCTGGATCTGCCTGGACACCGACGGGAACCCGCGCAACAAGGCGGTGCCGATCGTGCGGCTCGCGGAGGACGGGACGCTGCGGTTCGAGGAGTTCTCCTGGCCGGACGGGAAGGAACCGCCGCAGGACTGCGTCTACAAGAAGGGCTGACCTCGGTGCGGCCGTCCCGGGCGCGGGTCCGTGCCCGGGACGGGAGCGCCGGTCAGACGCCCGCGTAGGAGTGCAGGCTGTTCACGAACATGTTCACGCCGTAGTAGTTCCACAGGAAGCACAGGAACGCGACGAGCGCGATGTACGCGGCCTTGCGGCCCTTCCAGCCGGCGGTCGCGCGGGCGTGCAGGTAGGCGGCGTAGGCGACCCAGGTGATGAAGGACCAGACCTCCTTGGCGTCCCAGCCCCAGTAGCGGCCCCACGCGTCGCCGGCCCAGATCGCGCCGGCGATGATCGTGAACGTCCACAGCGGGAAGACCGCCGCGTTGACGCGGTAGGCGAACTTGTCGAGGGTGGCGGCGGCGGGCAGCCGCTCCATGACCGAGGTGGCGAACTTCCCGGGCTGGTCGCCGCGGGCCAGCTTGGCCTCGTAGGAGTCGCGGAACAGGTACAGGATGCTGCCGACCGCGCCGAGGTAGAACACGGCGCCGCAGAAGATGGCCGTGGAGACGTGGATCCACAGCCAGTACGAGTCGAGCGCCGGCACCAGCTGGTCGCTCTCGGTGTAGAGCACGGTGACGGCGAACCCGAGGTCCAGCAGGACGGTGGTCACCAGCGGCAGACCGGCCCAGCGGACGTTCTTCTTGGCGAGCAGCAGCGCGAGGTACACACCGACGACGACGGTCGAGAAGGTGGTGGAGAACTCGTACATGTTGCCCCACGGCGCCCGCTGCACCGAGACGGCGCGGGCGATGACGCCGGAGGCCTCCAGCAGGAACGCCAGGACCGTCAGCGACACCGCGATGCGTCCGTAGAGGTCGCCCTTCTCGGTGCCGCCGTGCGCGCCGGGGCCGTCGGGCACGTCGCGGGTGCCGGCGGCGGCCCGGGTGACGACCTTCGGCTTGTCCAGCACCGCGGCCCCGCCGGCGGCGCGGACCGTGACGGCCGGGGCCGCGGCCGTGGCGCCCTCCTTCGGCGCGGTCAGCGCGGCGGCCGTGCGGGCCACCTTGCTGCGGCTGCCGAACAGCCACTCCGCCATGTGCGCGAAGAAGGCCAGCGTGTACACGGCCATCGACGAGTAGATCAGGTAGTTGCTGATCTCCGCGAGGCCCTCGTTGGTTGCGGCGGCGAGACTCACTGCTGTGCCCCTTCGGCAGGAACGTCCGGTTCTTCGGGTTCGGGCGCCGTCGGCGCCTGTGCGTTGAGGCGCACGGCCAGGTCGCCGAGCTCCTCGGGGAGCTTCGCCGACTCGCTGCGGCCCAGGCCCGCCATCTCGACCACGGTCACGCCGTCGCCGCCGCGCACCGCGCGCACCCAGACGCGGCGGCGGCGCACGAAGAGGGAGGCCGCGAGGCCGCCGATGGCGGCGACGGCTCCGGTGAGCGCCCAGCCGGTGGCGGGCTGGCGGGTGATCTGGAAGGTCGCCCACTCCTTCACGTCCTTCTCGAACGTGATGGAGCCGGCGCCGTCCGGCAGCTGCATGGTCTCGCCGGGCAGCAGCCGCTGCTTGAGGACCTCGCCGTCGGCGCCCTTGAACTGCTTCATCTTGCGGGTGTCGAGCTGGTAGACGTTCTGCGGCAGGCCCGCGTCGACGCCCAGGCTGCCGTGGTAGCCGGTGAGCGCCAGCACCGGGAACTCCAGCCCGGGGAACTGGGAGAACATGTCGCCCTCGCCCGCTCCGGCGAAGGTCGGCACGAAGAAGGCCTGGAAACCGAGCTGGTCCTTCTTGCCGTTCTTGTCCCGGTATCCGTCCATCACCTTGATGGCACCGGTGGAGGTGACGTTGTTGTCGATCGGCAGCAGCGGCACCGCGTCCTTGAAGACGACGTCGCCCTTGCCGTCCCGCACGGTGACGACCGGCGCGTAGCCGTGGCCGTTCAGGTACACCTTGGTGCCGTCGACCTCCAGCGGCCGGTTCACCTCGACGACCTGCTTGCGGTCCTCGCCGCCGGGCGTCGACCAGGTCAGCGCCGCCTCGTAGGTGCGCGGGGTGCCGCGCTGCGGCCCGGTCTTCGCGTACGTGCCGGTGAAGCTGTCCAGGGTGAACGTGAAGGGCGTCAGCTCGTCGGACTCGAAGAGCGAGCCGGACTTGAAGTCGTCGTACTGGGTGAGCGTGTTGGAGAAGCCGCTGCCCTCGACGACGAGCTTGCCGCCCTCGGACTTGAACATCTGGCCCCAGGCGAACGCGACCAGCATGACGATCAGCGAGACGTGGAACACCAGGTTGCCCGCCTCGCGCAGGTACCCCTTCTCCGCGGCGACCGCGTCCCCCGTGACATGTGCGCGGAAGCGGCGTCCGCGCAGCAGGGCGAGGGCCGCCTCGCGGACCTCCTCCGGACCGGCCTCGGTGCGCCACGTGGTGGAGGCGGGCAGCCGGTCCAGCCGGCGCGGGGCGCCGGGCGGGCGGCTGCGCAGCTGGCCGACGAACTGCCAGGAGCGCGGCACGATGCAGCCGATGAGGGAGACGAAGAGCAGGATGTAGATCGCCGAGAACCACACCGAGCTGTAGACGTCGAAGAACTGGAGCTTGTCGTAGAGCGGCGCCAGGGTCTCGTGCCGGTCCCGGAAGGCCTGCACCTTCATCTCGTCCACGCTGTTCTGCGGGATGAGGGAGCCGGGGATCGCGCCGAGGGAGAGCAGGAAGAGCAGGATCAGCGCCACCCGCATCGAGGTGAGCTGGCGCCAGAACCAGCGCGTCCAGCCGACCACCCCGAGCGTGGGGCCGCCGGCGGTCCGGTCCTCCGCACCCTCGACGGGCGCGGTCGAGAGCTGCGAGGCGGCCTCGCCGAGCTCGCGGTCCTCGGTGTTGTTCATGGAGGTCTTGCCCATCTGTTCAGATCCCCACCGTGAAGCCGTTGGTCCAGCCCTGCATCGACTGGACCATGCTGTCCCACACACCGGTGAGCAGCAGGACGCCGGTCAGGATCATCATCACGCCGCCGATGCGCATCACCCAGGCGTAGTGCCGCTTCACCCAGTCGAACGCGCCCAGCGCCTTGCGGAAGGCCACCGCCGCGAGCACGAACGGCACTCCGAGCCCGAGACAGTACGCCACGGTCAGCAGCGCGCCCCGGCCCGCGCTGGCCTCGTTGGCCGACAGGAACGTCACCGCGGAGAGCGTCGGGCCGATGCACGGCGTCCAGCCGATGCCGAACAGGGCGCCGAGCAGCGGCGCCCCGACGAGCCCGGACACCGGCCGCTTGTGGATGCGGAACTCCCGCTGGGTCAGCCAGGGCATCAGGCCCATGAAGAAGACGCCCAGCAGGATCATCAGCACGCCGAGGACCCGGGAGAGGATCTCCCGCTGACCCTGGAGGGTGGAGCCGAAGTACCCGAAGAGCGCGCCGCCGGACACGAACACGGCGGTGAAGCCGAGGACGAACAGCGAGGCGCCGGCGACCATCCGGCCGCGGCGGGCCTGGGCGAGGTCGCTTCCGGTGACGCCCGTCACATAGGACAGGTAGCCGGGCACGAGCGGCAGGACGCACGGCGAGAAGAACGACACGAGGCCCGCGAGCACCGCGATGGGCAGCGCGAGGAGCAGGGCGCCGCCGAGGACCGTCTCGTTCACCCCGGGGGAGGCGGCGAGGAGTTCCACGCCGATCACTTCTCCGCGATCAGCGGGTCGATCATCTTGCGGAGTTCCACGTCGTCCAGGGCGCGCAGCGCGCGGGCGGCGATCTTCCCCTCGCGGTCGAGGACGATCGTCGAGGGGATGGCCTGCGGGTTGAGCGAGCCCTTGGGGAAGCCGCCCACGATCAGCTTGCCGTTCGGGTCGTAGAGGCTCGGGTACTCGACGCCGTAGTCCTTCTCGAAGGCGATCGCCGGACCCTTGCTGTTGTCCCGGGTGTTGATGCCGACGAACTCGACGCCGTCCGCCTTGGTCTCCTTGGCGACCTGGGCGAAGTAGGGCGCCTCGGAACGGCAGGGCGGGCACCACGAGCCCCAGACGTTCATCACGACGACCTTGCCCTTGAGGTCGGCGATGTCGAGCTGCTCGCCCTCCAGGGTCTCGCCCTTGAGCTCGTGGGGCGCCTGCCGCTCGCCCTTGGCGACGGTGGCGATGCCGCCGGAGCCGGCGACGAAGTTGGTGTCCCCGCCGCCGCCGGACTTCCCGCCGTCGCCGCAGGCCGACAGGGTGAGCAGGCCCACGGCGACCAGTGCGGTCGGCAGGGCGGCGCGGGAGGCACGGCTGAAGCTCATGTGAAAAGTTTCGCATGGCCTGCGGGGCGATCTTCCGCACCCCCCTGCGTGCCCGTTAGGACCCGTTGTCAAGAAGCCCTAAGGAATGTGCTCCACCCTTCGGCCGGCGCCTGTCCGACCTCCAGTGTGCGCAGTTTCGTGAGCACCGCGGGATCCTGCACGTCGAGCCAGTCGCAGAACTGCCGGAAGGACACCAGGCGTACGTCCTTCCTTCCGGCCATGCCCTTGAGCGCCTCCTCGACGGCGTCCATGTAGATACCGCCGTTCCACTGCTCGAAGTGGTTGCCGATGAAGAGCGGGGCGCGATTTCCCTCGTAGGCGCGCCGGAATCCCGCCAGATAGGCGTCCCTGGCCTGCGCCTTCCATCCGGGAAAGCGGGCCGGCACCCCCTGGGTCGCATTCCCCGACTGGTTGGCGAGCATGTTGTAGTCCATCGACAGGACCTCGAAGGAGCGCCCGGGGAACGGGACCTGCTGGAGCGGCAGGTCCCACAGCCCCTGGCGCCGCTGCGGCCACACCTGGCGGCCGCCGGGCGACGAGGCGTCGTAGCGCCAGCCGAGCCGCTGCGCGGCGGGCAGCAGCCGGTCCTGGCCGAGGAGGCAGGGGGTGCGGGCGCCGACGAGCTCCCTGCGGTAGTCGAAAGGCAGCGGATCGATGCCGGTCCAGCCGGTGTTGGTCCGCCATTCGGTGACGAACTTCACAGCCTGGTCGATCTCGCTGCGCCAGTCGGCCTGGGTCCACTTCCCCACCGATCCGGAACCGGCGCAGAAATGCCCGTTGAAGTGCGTGCCTATCTCGTGCCCGTCGAGCCACGCCCGGCGTATGCAGGTCAGCGTCTCCTTGATGTGGTCATCGGTCAGATAACCGATGTCCGAGGCGCCGATCCCGTTGTTCGGCGGACGGTAGAGCGATTTCTTCGACTCCGGCAGCAGATATATGCCGGAGAGGAAGAAGGTCATCGCCGCACCGTGATTCCGGGCGAGTTCGAGAAAGCGCGGGAAGAGGCCGTTGCCGACCTCGCCCGCCCCGTCCCAGGAGAAGACCACGAATTGCGGGGGCGTCTCGCCCGGTTCGAGCGGGACGGGCTTCGGGGGCTGGTGCGGCTGCCGGCCGGTGTCGGCCGTGGAGCCGTCCCCGATGGGCCGCCCCGTCGACGGCGAGGGCGACGGCGAGGGCTTCGGCGTGCTGCTCGGGATGGCGCCCCGGTCCGTTCCCGGTCCTGCGGCGCCGCCGCCCGACGCGGTCCCGCTGCCGCAGCCGGCCGTCGTGATCGCCACCGCGGTGCCGAGTCCCGCGCCCAGAAGTCCCCTTCGGGTGATGTCGCGCATCTCTCCCCCATTCGTGCGTTCACGGCTCCCCCCGGTCATGGGGAGCCCTGGCGAACCGGCACAGGGTGAGATGCGGAGCGGGAGCAACAGGTTCCGGAAAAGGTGGCCGGATCTCCCCGGCGGCCCGCTGCCGCCGGGGAGACCGGGCCGTACGCCGCGCGTGACGGAAAGGGCCCGCGGACCCTCCCGCGACAAGCCTGCGCGAGGGTCCCGGCGGGAGCGTCCTCGCGGAACGGTCGTCGCGGAACGGTCGTCGCAGGGCAATCCCTGCGGGACGGTCATCGCGGAAGCGTGAGACGGTCCTCAGGCGCCGAATGCCTTCGACTTCCCCTTCACCGGCTTCGCACCGGCGAGCAGATGCGCGGGAACGAGATCGCGGGCCGGTTCGGAGTAGCCGACCGAGACGATCCTGTCGCCCTGGTACGTGAACGACGTCAGCGAGGCCAGCGTGCACTGCCGGCGGCGCGGGTCGTGCCACAGGCGGCGCTTCTCCACGAAGCTGCGCACGATCCAGATCGGCAGCTGGTGGCTGACGCACACCGCCTCGTGGCCGCGCGCCGCGTCCTTCGCCGCGTCGAGCGCGCCCATCATCCGCACGACCTGCTCGATGTACGGCTCGCCCCACGACGGGCGGAACGGGTTCGTCAGGTGCTTCCAGTTCTCCGGCCGTCGCAGCGCGCCGTCGCCGACGCCGAACGTCTTGCCCTCGAAGACGTTGCCCGCCTCGATCAGCCGCTCGTCGGTGGCGAGGCCCAGACCGTGCGTCTTGGCGACCGGCTGCGCCGTCTCCTGCGCCCGCTCCAGGGGGGAGGCCACGACATGGGTGACGTCCCGCCCCGCCAGGTGCTCGGCGACCCGGTCGGCCATCTGCCGTCCCAGCTCGGAGAGGTGGTAGCCCGCCCGGCGTCCGTAGAGCACGCCGTCCGGGTTGTGCACCTCGCCGTGGCGCATCAGGTGCACGACGGTGATGTCGTCCGCGCTCATGCCGTGGCCTCCGCGGCTGCCCGGGCGGCGGCCGGCAGGGCCGCGGCGATCCGCTCCACGGCGCGCTCGTCGTGCGCGGTGGAGACGAACCAGGACTCGAAGGCGGACGGCGGCAGGTAGACCCCGTCGGCGAGCATCGAGTGGAAGAACGCGTTGAAGCGGAACGCCTCCTGGCGCTTGGCGCCCTCGTAGTCGCGCACCTCGTCGGCGGTGAAGAACACCGAGAACATGTTGCTCGCCGACTGGAGCCGGTGCGCCACGCCCTCCTTGGCGAGGGCGCCGGTCACCAGGGCCTGGATCTCCCGGGAGACGGCGTTCACCGCGGTGTAGGCGGCGTCGTCGAGGAGGCGCAGCTGCGCGAGGCCGGCGGCGGTCGCGACCGGGTTCCCGGAGAGCGTGCCGGCCTGGTAGACGGGGCCGGCGGGGGCGAGGTGGCCCATCACGTCGGCACGGCCGCCGAAGGCCGCCGCGGGGAAGCCGCCGCCCATGACCTTGCCGAAGGTCATCAGGTCGGGGACCACGCCGTCGACGCCGAACCAGCCGGCGCGCGAGGTGCGGAAGCCGGTCATGACCTCGTCCGAGATGTACAGCGCGCCGTCACCGGCGCAGAGGTCCTTCAGACCCTGGTTGAAGCCCGGCAGCGGCGGGACGACGCCCATGTTGCCGGGCGACGCCTCGGTGATCACACAGGCGATCTCGCCCGGGTGCGCCGCGAAGGCGGCCCGGACGGCCTCCAGGTCGTTGTACGGCAGCACGATCGTGTCGCCGGCCTGGGCCCCGGTGACACCGGGGGTGTCCGGCAGCGCGAAGGTGGCGAGCCCCGACCCGGCGGCGGCCAGCAGGGCGTCCACGTGCCCGTGGTAGCAGCCGGCGAACTTGACCACCTTGGCGCGGCCGGTGAATCCGCGGGCCAGCCGGATCGCGGACATCGTCGCCTCGGTGCCGCTGGAGACCAGCCGCACCTGCTCGACGGGTGCCACCCGGGCCACGATCTCCTCGGCGAGCGCGACCTCGCCCTCGCCCGGCGTGCCGAACGAGGTGCCGCGGGCGACCGCCGCCTGCACCGCCCCGACGACCTCGGGGTGGGAGTGCCCGAGGATCATCGGACCCCACGAGCAGACCAGGTCGACGTACTCGCGGCCGTCGGCGTCGGTCAGGTACGGGCCGGTGCCGGACACCATGAACCGGGGCGTACCGCCCACGGCACGGAAAGCACGGACGGGAGAGTTCACGCCGCCGGGCGTCACGAGGGACGCGCGGTCGAAAAGCGTCTGCGAAACTGGGGCGTCATAGGGAAAGCTCACGGAAACCATGGTCTCAGAGGCCCGGGCGATCTTGCGGACAGGTGTTTCACCGCACGTTCGTGGGGGAGGTCACTGTCACGATGATCTGGTTGCGCGGCGGGGGCTGCGAGTGGTCGGGTGGAGATATGCATCGCGGTGGCGGACTGGGCGAGGGGACCGACGACCTGGGTCCTGAGCCTGCCCGGCGGGGAAAGCACCGGCGAGGCGAAGCACATGAGCCCTTGGGAGGCAGGAGCGGCCGGTTGGGGGTGACGTACAAGTACTTCGGCGCGCCCGACGGCGCGACGGCCGCCCGCGTGCCCATCTCGATGCGTCCCGAGGAGCTGGGCGGCGACGAGCTCGGCATGGGCGGCATGTTCACCAAGATCAAGCCCGAGACCATAGCCGCGATGGTGCTGACCGGCATCCAGGGCATGCCCCTGCACAAGGTGCCGCCGCTGGAACTCGTGGTCCTGCACCCGGACTACGCGGTGGTCAAGCTGCCGATGACCGCGGTCGACCCGCTGCGCGACATCGGCGAGGAGTCGGTCGGCGCGGCGGCGTTCATCTGGTCGACGGTCCCGGACCGCGGCGGCCCGCGGGACGCGTTCAACGTCTACCAACTGCTCCACGAATGGCAAGATTTCAGCCATCGTCTGCACGAGGCGGGACATCAGCCGTACTGCCTGGTGTGGCCCTGACCGAGGCCGCACCGGCAACGGCGGGAGGAGGGCGGGCCCATGGGCCCGCCCTTCGCCGTACGCGGGCGGCGAAGGGGCGCCGACGGCGCAGGACCGGTCCCGGCGCGGGCGTCCGGCGTCGCGTCCCGTGCAGGTCGCCGCGCCGGGTTCGGGGCGCCCGGGGCCGTCGGCGGCGGGGCGCCGCAGGCCCCTCGCCCCCCGCACGGGCCGCGGTCGCCCCGGACGGTCCCCGCGGACCGCTTCACGCCGCCCGCGCGGTGCCCGGAGCGCCCGGCGCCCGCCGCGTGCACGCCGTCAGCGTCGCCCGGCCACGCGCCGCGCGGCGCGATCACGTCGCCCCGCGGTCGGACCGGCCCGCGTGCCGCGCGCCCGCGATCGGACGGCCCCGCGGTCGAGCCGGCCCGCGCCCGGGATCACGTCACCCCGCGCCGCGGTCGAGCCGCCCACGATCAGGCCCCCCGGCGTGCCCCCGTGCCCCCGCCCGCGATCAGACATCCCCGCGGTCGGATCACCCCGCCCCGCGCAGTGCCGCGTCGGCCGCCCGGAGGTGGCGGTCCACCGGGCCGAAGGAGACCAGGCCGCTCCCCGCGCCCGCCCACTCGCCCGACGCGCGGGCGATCTCGTCCCGGGCCCGGCGCAGGAGCCGGTGCTCCCCGACCGCTCCGGCGGCGCGGGCGAGGACGCACCACAGCGCCTCCTGGAGCAGGTCGTGCGGCGGCCGCGGCACGGTGGCGAGCGCGCCGCGCGCCTCGCCGGTACGCCCTTCCCCGGCCAGGAGCAGCGGCCGCAGCCAGGGCTCGTACGGACCCGGGTCGATCCCGTCGAACGCGCCGGGAGCGGGCAGGCCGTCACCGCGCAGCACGGGGACGAGGGCGACCAGCGCCGGGGCGCCGTGGGCGAGTCCGGGCATACCGGACTCCGCGGTCGCGCGGAGCACCTCCCGGTACAGCGGCTCGGCCCGGCCCCAGCCGTCCGTCTCGCAGACCCGCAGCGCGCGGTACCAGGAGGTGAACACGCCTGCCAGGGGCCGTTCGTGACGGCTCGCCAGCCGGTCGGCGGCGTCGGCCTCGGCGTCGGCGCCCGCCGTGTCGCCCAGGGCGGCGAGCGCCTGCATGCGCACCAGCCGGCCCAGCACCTCGTGGTTCGGCATGCCGTGGGTGACCGACAAGGCGGTCAGTTCGGCGCCGGTGTCCGCCCGGCGGGACGCGAGGCCGCAGCGTTCGAAGGACTGCATGAACGTGCCGTTGAGGGCGAACGCCAACAGCCCGGGGTCGCCCAGTTCGCGGGCGATCCCGACGGCCTCGTCCGCCGCCCCGGCCGCCCGCCGCCGCCAGGGCTCGACGGCGGGGGCGTCCGCTGCCCGCGGCAGCCGCCCGTCCGCCGCGGCGTCGCCCCGCGACTCCACGGCGACGACGGCCAGCAGCCGGGCCCGGACCGGGCGCGAGGCGTCCGGCCCGAGCGCCGCCGCCGCACGCACAGCCGCCCGGACCAGGGCGCCGGCGCCCGCCGGATCGTCCGCACGCGTCCACACGGCGGGCACGTCGTAGGAGCCGATCACCCGCGCCGCCAGGTCGGCGTCCCCCGTCGCCTCGGCCGCGGCGACCACGTCCGTCCGCTGCGCGCGGGCCTCCTCCAGGCCGTCCGCCCCGGCCAGCGCCAGGTCGCGCAGCAGCCCCGCCGTGGCGTGCAGCCGCAGCCGGGCCCGGCCGGGCACCGAGCGTTCCCACGCGGCCGCGGCCCGCCCCCAGACCCCGTCGGCGAGCCCGGCACCCGCCTCGTCCCCCGTGCCGGGCGCGTCCGGGCCGCGCAGGATGCGTTCCTGCGTCCGCGCCAGCGCGGGGCCCGGGTCCATCCCGAGCTGCCCGGCCAGCGTGTCCCGGGCACGTCGCAGCGCCTCCAGCGCGTCCCCGCGCCGGCCCGAGCGGTCCAGGGCGGTGGCCAGCAGCACCCAGCCGTCCTCGCGCCAGGGATGCGCGGCCACATGGGCCTCCAGGTCCGGCACCGCGTCCCGGGCGGCGCCGGTGGCCACCAGCGCGTCGGCGCGGCGTTCGACCGCCTGGAGGCGCAGCGCCTCCAGACGCGCCCGCTCCGCGGCGGTCCACCGCGCCGCGGGGAAGTCGGCCAGCACCGGCCCCCGCCACCAGGCGAGCGCCTCGTCCCAGATCGCGACCGCGGAGTGCGGCGGCGCCGCGGCGGCCCGGGCGGCCGCGTCCTCGAAGCACCACGCGTCCACCGCGTCCCGGGCGGCGTGGAGCACGTACCCGGGCCCCTGCGTCACCAGCACCCGCGGGGGCCGGTGCGGCGGACGGTCCGGTTCCAGGACCCTGCGCAGGGCGGCGACGAAGGTGCGCACGGCGCCCACCGAACCGGCCGCCGGCTCGTCCTCCCAGAGGTCGGCGACGAGCCGGTCGACGGGCACCACCCGGTTCCGGGCGATCAGCAGCCGGCCGAGCACCTCGCGGTGGCGGGGCGCGCCGAGGGCGACCGGCTCACCGCGCCGGTCCCAGGCGGCCACCGGCCCCAGCAGTCCGAACTGCACACCCACCGCACGGCCCTCCCGCGCTCCGCGCCGTCGCGGGCCCGCACGTGCGCTCATCGATCGCTGATCCGGGGCCCGCAGTGTGGACGACGTCCCCGAGACCCGGGGCCGGACACCGGCACCGGAGACGTCTCCACCCTGCCACGAGCACCAGGAGCTGCTGTGACATCCCTGAGCATCCCCGGCTTCACCCCGCACCGCGTGCGCGTCGACGACGGCGTGTCCCTGCACGCCGCCGTCGGCGGCGCCGGCCGCCCCGTCGTGCTGCTGCACGGCTTCCCGCAGACCCATCTGATGTGGCGGCACGTCGCCGCCGACCTCGCGGCCGACCGCACGGTCATCTGCCCCGACCTGCGCGGCTACGGGGAGAGCGACAAGCCCGCCGAGACCGGGCCCGACGTGTACTCCAAGCGGACCATGGCGCGGGACGTCGTCCGCCTCGCCGCCGAGCTCGGACACGACGGCTTCGACCTGGTCGGCCACGACCGGGGAGCGCTGGTCGCGTTCCGGGCGGCCATGGACCACCCCGGGGCGGTGCGGCGGGTCGCGATGCTGGACGTGCTGCCGACGCTCGACATGTGGGACTCGCTGCGGGGCCTGTCCGCCGCGGTCGGCTTCCACCTCTACCTCATGGCGCAGGAGCCCGGGCTGCCGGAGGCGATGATCGGGGCGAGCCCCGACGCCTTCTTCGGCCACTTCCTCGACGCCTGGGCGTCGGGCCCCGCCGCGATGCCGGACGAGGTCCGCCGCCGCTACCTGGACGCCTGCGCCGCCGCCGTCCCCTCGATCGTGGCCGACTACCGCGCGTCCGCGGGCATCGACGTCGACCACGACGCCGCCGACCGCGACGCCGGCAACCGGATTTCGGTGCCCGTCACCGTGCTCCAGCAGGACTGGGGGGCCGCGCTGGGCTACCACGCGGAGGGCCTGTGGAGTGCGTGGGCGCCGGATCTGCGGCACCGCACCGTCGGGTGCGGGCACTTCATGGCGGAGGAGGACCCCGCGCTGATCGCCGCGGAGATCCGCGCCCTCGCCGACCGCTGAGCGGGCCGCCGCCGCCGTGCCCCGGGACCCTCCGCTCCCCGGGGGCACGGGCCCGGGGAGCGGAGGGTCCCGGGCGGGGTGTCGTCAGGACGCCGCGTCAGGCCGTCCCGCCGGCGTCGCGTACCGGGCCAGCATCATCAGCACGGCCTCGTCCACGACGTGGTCCGTCACCGGCTGGTCGGGGGCCCAGTGCGCCAGCAGCATCCGGGGCCAGAAGACGTAGTTGGAGATCATCCCGAGGAACTGCGTGGCGGCGAGGTCGGCGTCGTCCAGCGCGACCGTGCCGGCGGCGCGCTCCGCCTCCAGATAGCGCCGCACCGAGGCGAAGTAGGGCATCTTCCCGCGGTTGAACTGGGTTTCCGCCAGCTCCGGGAAACGGTGCAGCTCGGCGATGACGATGCGGAACAGGTCGGCCATCCCGGGGCGGGTCAGCAGCGCGGCGTAGCGCCGGCCGATGGCGGTGAGGCCCGCGCGCGGATCACCGGCCGCCGGGTGGGCCGCCTCGTCCTCCTCCCCGGACCGCCACGAGGCGGTGACGATCGCGTCGAACAGCGCCGCCTTGGTCGGGAACTGCTTGAACAGCGTCGCCTTCGACACACCGGCCGCCTCGGCGATCTTGGCGAGGGAGGTCCGGTCGTAGCCGGAATCGAGGAACAGGCGGGTGGCGGCCGCCAGGATCGCCGCCCGCTTCTGCCCGGCGACGCGCTGGTGGTAGGCCGAGGGCTCAGTGGTCATACCGACATCCTACGGGCGAGGTGACCCACTTGACTCACCACCCGGTCCGCTCGTAGCGTTCGAGGCGAGGCGAGTCACTTGACTCACCACGTCACCTCGCCTCGATCCCCATCACGAACCACCGTCACGGAAGGCCCGCACCATGGGACGCTTCGACAACCAGACCGTTCTCGTCACCGGCGGCACCGGCGGACAGGGGGCGAGCCATGTGCGCGCCTACCACGCCGAGGGCGCCCGGGTGGTGATCGCCGACATCGCCGAGGACCGCGGCTCGGCCCTCGCCGCCGAGCTCGGCGACCGCGCCCTGTACGTCCGGCTCGACGTCACCGACGAGCAGTCCTGGCAGCAGGCCCTCGCCCGTGCGGAGGAGCACTTCGGCCCGCTGTCCGTCCTGGTCAACAACGCCGGCGTGCAGAATCCCCCGGCACCCGTGGAGGCCACCGAGCAGCGGGTCTGGAACCGCATCCTGGGCATCAACCTCACCGGGACGTTCCTCGGCATCAAGACCGCGGCGCCCTCGCTGCGGCGGGCCGGCGGCGGCGTGATCGTCAACATCGCCTCCACCTCCGGCATCGGCGGCACCGCGCACTACGCCCCGTACGTGACCAGCAAGTGGGGGGTGCGCGGCCTGACGAAGACCGCGGCCCTGGAACTGGGACGCGACGGCATCCGCGTCAACGCCATCCACCCGGGTGTCGTCGCCACCCCCTTCATCACCGAGCCCGCCGCCGGGAGCGAGGCCCCCATCTCGGACTTCTACTCCCCCGAGCCGTTCGCGATCCCGCGGCTCGGCGAGCCCGCCGACATCACCCGTGCGCTGCTGTACCTCAGCTCGTCCGAGGCGTCCTTCGTCACCGGCGCGGAGTTCGTCGTCGACGGCGGCCTGCTGCTCGGCCCCGCACTGCAGCACGACACGCACGAGACGGCTGCCTGACCACCCCGCCGCGGCGCGGGCAGGACGTCTCCGGCGCCTGCCCGCCCTCCGGCCCGCCCTCACGCGAAAGGACCCGCTCATGGACGCAGCGATCCGCGCAGCGATCGAGATCACCCCGGCCGCCGGCACCCGGGAGAGGATCGTCGACATCACCACGACGGGCCGCCGCAGCGGCGTGCCCCGGCGCATCGAGATCTTCTTCTACCGGGCTCTCGGCGCCACCTACCTGTGCAGCGGCACGTCGGGCCGGCCCACCGACTGGTACGCCAACCTGCTGGCCCGGCCTGCGTTCACGTTCCACCTCAAGCACGGGGTGCGGGCGGACCTGGCGGCGACGGCCGCCCCGGTGACCGATCCGGAGGAACGCCGCCGGGTCCTCGCCGCGGTCGTCGCCGACCTCAACCAGCCGCACAATCCCGGCACGATCGTGCAGCCCACCCGCCTGGAGGACTGGCTGGACAGCCGGCTCGCCCGCATCACGTTCGCCGAGGACCCGGACCCGGACCCGGGGGCCGGGCGCTGAGGGGCGAGGCTCGGCGAGGAACGGGGTCGCAGGGGGTCAGACCACCGGCGGCCGGCCCAGGCGCGCCATCAGCCACACGGTGCTCCACCGCATCGGCCGGCGCTCGCCGCAGGGCGTGCGGACGCCCTCGGCGAAGCCGCCGAACCAGGCGCGCAGTCCCGAGCCCGACCGGGTGCGGGCCAGCGTCAGGGCGGTCCAGGAACCGAGGTAGAGCGGCACGAGCAGCGCCGGGAGGTTCCGCTTGGCGAGCCAGACGCGGTTGCGCGCCGTCATCCGGTAGTACACGCCGTGCCGGGTGGGCGCGGTCCGCGGATGCTGGAGCACCAGCTCGGGGGCGTAGAGGATCTTCCAGCCGTCGTCCAGCGCCCGCCAGGCGAGGTCCGTCTCCTCGTGGGTGAAGAAGAAGTCGTCCGGCCAGCCGCCGACACGTTCCAGCATCGGCATCGACAGCGCGTGCCCGCCGCCGAGGAACGTGGTGACCTGGCCGCCCCGCATCGGATCGGTCCGGCCGATCCGCGGGACGTGCCGGCGCTGGGTGAAGCCGGTCTCGTCGGCGATGCGGAAGCTGACGATGCCGAGCCGGGGGTCGGCCTCGTACATCGCCGAGAGGCGGCTGAAGACGTCGGGCTCGATCAGGAGCCCGTCGTCGTCGAGGTCGACCAGGATGTCGATGTCCCCGAACTCGCGCAGCCGCTCCATGGCGACGTTGCGCCCGCCGGCCACGCCCAGGTTCTCCGGCAGCTCCACTCCGGTGACACCGGCGGGCAGTTCGGGGAGCGCGGCGCCGTTGGAGACGACGACGATCCGGGTGGCGGGCAGGTCCTGCGCGGCCACCGAGTCGAGCAGGGCCCGCAGTTCGGCCGGACGGGTGCCCATCGTCAGTACGGCCACACCCACACGCGCTCGGGACACGTCCACATCTCCATCTGTTGCCGGTCGTGACCCGCGAGCTTAACGGGGTCGGTCGGGCAGATGTACGGAGGAGGTCCGCGGGGAGGCGGGGATCACGCCGGGCGGGCGGCGCCGGGCGCACGGCGTGAGGGGCGTCACGCCGGGCGGCCGGGACCGGCGCGCTCTCCGCACCCGGGGTGGCGGCCGTCCGGCACCCCGGTGGCGGCGTCCGGGATCAGTCCGCGGTGGCGGCGCGGTCCGGGGCGGCGGACCGGTCCGCGGTGCCCGGCTTCACGCCCCACACGTAGACGCTGTCGTCGACGTCGAGCAGGTCCCAGAGCGCGGAGGCGTCGTCCAGGGAGAGGTTCACACAGCCCGCCGAGCCTCCTCCGTCGTACAGGTCGCCGGGCCGCCCGTGGAGGGCCTGGCCGCCGTCGAAGAACTGCGCGTACGGCATCGGCGCGTCGTCGTAGAGGGTGGAGACGTGGTCGCGGCTGCGCCAGTAGATCTCGTGCATGCCGGGGCGGGTCTCCTGCGCGTCCCGGCCGGTGCGGATGGGCACGGGCCCGAAGTCCACGGCGTCCCCGGTCTGCACCCACAGCAGCTGGCGGTCCATGTCGACGCAGGTCACACGGTATGTGCGGACCGGGCAACGCCCCTCGGCGTTCGGGTCGGGCGCCGCCTCGACGGCGACCATCGTGCGGTACGTGGCCAGGTCGGCGTAGCCGTCGCGGCGCGGGGTGCCGTGCTCCGTCTGGAAGGCGCGCACCGCCTGGCAGTCCGCCTCGGACTGGCGGCCGTCCACGGTCAGCCCCAGATGGCTCTCCATCTGCCGCTGGTACGGGCCGGTGGCGGCGGTGCACGGGGTGTCGCCGGCCGGAGCCGCCGCGGCCGGAGCCGGAGCGAACGCGCAGACGAGCACGGCGAGGGCTGCCGGGACTCCGGCGGAACGGACGGGGTTCATGCGGGTCCTCCAGGGTGCGCGGGCTGGTCCCGAGTGGAACAGCGCACCCGCCCGGCCGACCACCGCTGGTCGGCCGGGCGGGTGACCCGCGTCAGACGCGCGAGGCGCCGCGGGCGCGGTCCGCGTCCGCCGTGCAGCCCTTGCCCTCGCAGGGCTTGCAGTCCTTGCCCTTGCAGGGTTCGCCGCGCTCGTTGTCGAGCTCGACGGTGACGCCCCGGCCGCTGTTCTCCTCGGTCACCTCGTACGGCCCGGTGACCGGGTTGTCCGGCAGGACGTAGCCCTCGGGCACCGCGGTCTCGACGAGGTAGTACTCACCGAGCGGCAGGTCGTCGAAGACGCACCGGCCCGCGGTGTCGGTGGCGCATCCCGCGTCGGCGCGGGTGTCGGGGTCGGTGCCGGTCCGCTGCAGTCCGTCGACGCCGTTCGTCTCGCGCCACAGCTCGAAGACCGCCCCGGCCAGCAGAGCGCCGTTCTTGGCGTCCGACTTCACCAGGGTGAGCGATCCCGTGGCCGGGGGCTCGGGGGTGCGGGTGTTCTCGGCCTCGACCTGGACACCGGCGGAGGCGTTCTCGGCGGTCAGGACCAGCGGGCCGAAGACGTTCGGGTCCGGCAGCCGGTAGCCGTCGGGCGCGTCGGTCTCCCGCCAGTAGAACGTGCCCGCCAGGACCAGCCGGGAGCAGACACCGGAGGCGGGCGTGGTGCAGGTCGTGACCATGGTGTCCGGGTCCGTGCCGGTCGTCTGGAGGCCCGTGACGCCGTTGGTCTCGCGCCACAGCTCGAACTCGGCGCCCGCCAGCGGCTCACCCGACTCGGCGTCCGTCTTCACCACGCGCACCTGGCCCACCACCGAGGGCTGGGGCAGCTCCGTGTTCTCGGCCTCGACCTGCACACCGGCGGAGGCGTTCTCCGCGGTCAGGACCAGCGGGCCGAAGACGTTCGGGTTCGGCAGCCGGTAGCCGTCGGGGGCCTCGGTCTCCCGCCAGTAGTACGTCCCCGTCGTCGTGGTGGACGAGCACAGGCCCGAAGCGGGCGTGGTGCAGGTGGTCACCATGGTGTCCGGGTCCGTGCCGGTCGTCTGGAGGCCCGCGACATCGTTCGTCTCGCGCCACAGCTCGAACTCGGCGCCCGCCAGCGGCTCACCCGACTCGGCGTCCGTCTTCAGCACCCGCACCTGACCCGTCGTGGGCGGCTGCGGCGACCGGCTGTTGACCGCTTCGACCTGGACACCGCTGTCCGCGTTGTCGCTGTCGAGCTCCAGCGGGCCGAAGACGTTCGGGTCCGGCAGCTGGTAGCCGTCGGGGGCCTCGGTCTCCCGCCAGTAGTACGTCCCCGTCGTCGTGGTGGACGAGCACAGGCCCGAAGCGGGCGTCGTGCACTCGGTGACGAGCGTGTCGGGGGTGGCCCCGCCGGTCTGCAGGCCCGCGACGCCGTTCGTCTCGCGCCACAGCTCGAACTCGGCGCCCGCCAGCGGCTCACCCGTCTCCGCGTCGGTCTTCACCACCCGCACCTGGCCCGTCGTGGGCGGCGGGGTGCCGCAGTCGGGGAGGTCGCCGTCGAACGGGTAGGCGTGGAACTCCTGCCCGCCCCCGCCGCCGGCCGAACTGGTGTGGGTGAGCGAACCGGTCGTGAAGAAGCGTCCGTTGATCCCCGGGAGGCTCACCGTGGTCTGCGAGGACTGCTCGCCCATGAGGAAGCTGCCCTGGAACTGGCCGGTGCCCGTCAGAGCGATGTCCGTGGCGTCGGGGTAGTTCCACAGCAGCCGCTCGCGGTAGGCGTTGAGCGGGTCGGTGGCGTCGTCGATGCCGCCGCTGTACGTGTTCAGGACCCGGTCCGCGCCGAAGACGTTGACGAGCACGGTCGCGTCGTCCGGGATCCCGGCGAAGACGATGCCCTGCTGTCCGCCGCCTGCCGCCACCATGTCGAAGTCGACGTTGAAGACCTGGAGGGCGGACGTCCCGTCACCCGTGAAGAGGGTCTGGAAGCCCTGGTTGACCGCGGTGCCGGTCGGCGTGCGCGGCTGTCCGTCCACCCGCGCGTAGCACTGGCTGGCCGCTGTGAGCTCGTCGCGCAGTCCGGCGTAGGGGTCGACGGCGTCCGGGTCGGGATCGGGCTCACCGGTGATCGTTCCGCTGAGGGTGCCCGCGTAGCGGACGATCCCGCGCTCCTCGACCAGACCGCCGGTGGTGTCCAGCGTCTCGCCCGCCGCGATGGTGACGTCGCCGCCCGTCGTGAGGAAGGGCGTGTCGACGGACGGGGGCACACGGGACCCGACTCCGGCGATGCCGAGGTTGTAGTTGGCGCCGCCCGCCGGGTCCTTGTCCTGGTCGAAGGTGTCGAGCACGACGACGCGGCCCTCGGCCTCCGCGGCACGGCCGCGCACGAGGAAGTCCTCGCCCACGAAGATGTTGACGCCGTCGTCCCGGCCCGCGAACGCACCGTTGCCGATCCCGGGGAACAGGTCGGGGCAGGCGCCCGGCACGCAGGGACCGAGTCCTCCGGGCAGCGGTGCGGCCTGGGCCGTGGCGGCGCCGGGGCCGATCGTGAGCACGGGCACCACGGTGGCCAGCACGGCGCACGCGGCACCGGTGGACAGGGCGCGCGTGCGCAGCGCGGCGAGGCGTCTGGAGAGGGAGTTCATACGACGATGCTCGGAAAGGCGCGGAGCCTGCCGGGCCGTGACACGGGCCGGTTGGTCCGTACGGCCGCGATCCCACCCGATCGGGGCATACGCTGCGGTTCCGCGCCTCGGCCGGCGTCCCGGCCCGCCCTGCCGGCCGCCCTCCCGGCGGCCCGCCCGGCCGCTTGCCCGGTGGCCCTGCCGACCGCTCTGCCGACCGCTCTTCCGGCCCCCCGCCCCGGCCGCCTCCCAGCCCTCCCGGCCCTCCCGGCGCACCGCCCTCGCCGCCGGGCGCGCCGCGGGACTGGCTCGCGCCGTGCGGGCCCTGCTCGCGCCGTACGCGCCGCGGCCCCGTCCGCACCGTGCACGCCGCGGCCCGGCCCGTCCCCGACCGGCGCCGTGACCCGGCCCGCACCCGTCGGGCGACCCGGGCGGGGCGGCGATGGCCGGCGAGGCCGGCCCGGTCACCGCGTCGCCGCGCCCCTCGGCTGCCGCGCCGCGCCGGACCCCGGCGTCGCGGTCGTCACCCGCCGGCCGCGGGGCGTTCCGGTGCGGGACGGGTCCACCGCGGGTCCCGCCCGGTGAGGGCCAGCAGCCGGTCGAAGTCGGAGGGAGGCGTGTCCCCGGCCGGAAGCTCCCGCTCCGTACCGAACACCCCCATCGTCCGTGCCGTCGGTGCGAGTTCCCCGAACGCGGCCCGCACCTCGGTCACGGTGCCCGGGTCCGGGGCGTACTCCTGGCCCGTGGCGCGTGCCAGGTCCCAGGCATGGACGACGAGGTCTCCCAGGGCCATCCGCCCCACCAGGGCGGCAGGCATGCTCATGGCGCCGGTCTCGCCCTCGTCCGCGCCAGGTACGGCCCAGGCCTCGGCCAGGGCGCGGGTCTGCGCGGCGAACTCGGTCCGCCAGTCGCCGTGGCCGGCGAAACGCGCCCCGTCCCCGAAGTCGGAGTCCTCCTTGGCCGCCAGGCGCTGGAAGTTGACCACGACCTGGAAGAGGTGGTCGACCAAGGCGCGCACGTCGTACTCGGCACACGGCGTCGGGCCCGCCAGCTGGTCGTCGGTGATGCCGCACACGACCGGAACCGTCCGTCCTGCGGCCCTTTCGAGCAGGTCACTCAGGGTGTTCGTCATGGGTCGACCGTAGGCATCCGGCGTCCGGCCCGTCTTGAAGAAACGCGACACGCGCGGGCATAGGATCGGGACATGGCAGCGCCGCGGCGGGACACGCGAGGCATCGTCGAGGCGCGGGAGCTGTTCTCCCGCGTGGCGTTCCGCCGCCGCGAACCCACCCCGGAACTGCGCCCCTTCGTGGAGCACTACTGGCTCGTCGACTGGGACCTGCCCGAGCCGTACGCCACCCATGTGGTGCCGCACCCCTCGGTGAACATGGTCTTCCAGCACTACGGCGACGCGGAGCCCTGGGGAGAGGTCGCGGGCATCGGCCTGAAGCTGTTCACGCAGAAGCTGACGGGACGCGGCCGGGTGTGCGGCGTCCAGTTCCGGCCGGGCGGCTTCCGCCCGTTCGCTCCCGGCCGGCCGGTGTCGCAGTGGACGGGCCGGCGGGTGCCGCTGGGCGGGACGCGCTCCGGTGCGGTACCGGCGGGAACGACCGGCGCGGGAAGCACCGGGACGCGGACCACCGGCGCGGGAAGCACCGGAACGCGGACCACCGGCGCGGGAACGAACGGCGCGGAGCCCCCGCCCTCGCCCCTGACGGAGCCGGCGGACGGAGTCCGGGCCGTCGTCGGGCCTGAGGACGAGAACGCGCGGGTCGCCGCGCTGGACGCGTATCTGCTCGGCCTCGGGCCGCACCCCTCGGCCGTCGATCGCGCCCTGCGGGCCGTCGCCGTGGTCGACCGCGCCCGCACGGACCGGTCGATCCGGCGGGTGGCCGAACTGGCCTCGGCCGAGGGAGTGTCGGCGCGCTCGCTGCAACGCCTGTTCGCGGACGAGGTGGGCGTCGGCCCCAAGTGGGTCATCCTGCGCTACCGGATCCACGAGGCGCTGGAGCGCGCGGAGTCGGGCGGGGAACCCGACTGGGCCTCGCTCGCCGGTGAGCTCGGCTACAGCGATCAGGCCCATCTGGTCAGGGACTTCACCGCGACCGTAGGGGTACCGCCCACCGCCTACGCCCGGCCCGCCGCCGGTTGAGGGCCCGGCCCTGCACGCCCGGCCACTGCGCCGCTGCACCCCCGGCCCTCCTGCGCCCTCGCCTCCCTGCATATCCCTGCCTCCCTGCGCCAACTGCCTCCCACCGCCTTTCTTTCTCCGCGCCCCTGCCTCCCCCGGGGCCTTGGCTCGGCCGCCGTCCCGTGATCAACTGGATCAACTAATGGAACAGAGCACTCGAACCATTAACCACGGAAGGGCCACTCATGCTCCTCGCCCACATCAGCGATCTGCACCTGGACGGCGACGCCCGTGCCACCGACCGCGCCGCCCGCACCGTGGCGTACCTCAACTCCCTCACCCGGCAGCCCGACGCCGTTCTGGTGACCGGCGACATAGCCGACCACGGCGCACCCGAGGAGTACGCGCTCGCGGCGGATCTGCTTTCCCGGCTGTCCTCCCCCTACGTCACGTGTCCCGGCAATCACGACGACCGCACCGCCTACCGCGAGGTCCTCCTCGGCGAGGCCCCCGGGACGGCATCCGGGGAGAACCCGGTGAACCGGCTCCACCTCGTCGGCGGCCGCGCACTCCTGATGTGCGACTCGACGATTCCGGGCGAGGACGCGGGGCTGCTCGGCGACGAGACCCTGGACTGGCTGGCGAGCACTCTCGACGGCTTGGGCGACACCCCGGCGCTGCCGGCCTTCCACCACCCGCCCGCAGTGATCCACCACCCCTACCTGGACTCGACCAACCTCACCGACGCGGACCGCCTGGCCGAGGTGCTGGAGGGCAGGACGAACGTCCCGGCCGTCCTCACCGGGCACGCCCACACCCCGGCGGCCACCACCTTCGCCGGGCGCCCGCTGCTCATCGCGCCCGGTGTCGTCTCGACGGTGCGCCTGCCGTGGGAACCCGGCGACACGCTCACCGACCGCGAGGCGCCTCCGGCCGTCGCCTTCCACATACTCGACGGACAGGACTCCCGGGTCATGACGCACTTCCGCTTCGTCCCGTGACCGGCACGGGGCCGGAGACGACGACCCGGTGCCCGCCCCCGGAACGGTGCACGGCGACCAGCGGGGCACGCGGGACGACGGCCGTGCCGCCGGGCCGCCCGCGACCCGTGGGGCGCCCCGCAATCCGGTGGCCGGAGCCGCGCGCCCGGTGACATGCTGACGCCGTGAACGGACCGGAGATCTCCTTCAGCGCCGCCCCCGCACTGCACCTGTTCATCCCCGCGGACCGCCGCCGCGGACCCAGCACCGTGGTGACGGACGGCTCGTCGACGCTGGGCCACGTCGTCGAGTCCCTGGGCATCCCGCTGACGGAGGCGGGCAGCCTGCTGGTCGACGGCTCCCCGGTGCCGGTCTCCCACGTCCCGCTCGCGGGCGAACACGTGGAGGTGCTGGCCGTGGAACGTCCCCAGCAGGTGCCCGGCGCCCCGCTGCGCTTCCTCCTCGACGTCCACCTCGGCACACTCGCCCGCCGCCTGCGCCTGCTCGGCGTGGACGCCGCGTACGAGAACGAGGACATCGGCGACCCCGCTCTCGCCGCCCTCTCCGCGAAGGAGCGGCGAGTGCTGCTCTCGCGCGACCGGGGGCTGCTGCGCCGCCGCGAGATCTGGGCCGGCGCCTACGTCTACAGCGACCGGCCCGACGAGCAGCTCACCGACGTGCTGGAGCGCTTCGCTCCGGCGCTGGTGCCCTGGAGCAGGTGCACCGCGTGCAACGGCCCGCTGCGGGAGGCCGACAAGGACTCCGTGCAGGGCGTGCTCGAACAGGGGACGCAGCGCTCGTACGACGTCTTCGCCCAGTGCACGGCGTGCGACCGCGTCTACTGGCGGGGCGCCCACCATGCCCGCCTGGAGGCGATCGTCGAGTCGGCGCTCCTGACGGCAGCCTCAGCCGGCCCGGACGACTCCCCGGCCGGAGCCGGCCCGGGCCCCGGGACCGCTCCCTGACGGGGCGCCCCCGTCCACCTCCACCCCGCAGGACTCCCCCGCGGCCACCCGCCGCCGGTCGACCCCGCGTCCACCGGCCCGCCCTGCCGCGAACGCCCGCCCCCGCGCGTCCCGTCGCGCCCGCCGCGCACCGGCCTCCCTCGCGCCCCTTGCCCCCGTGCCCGCCCGCCCGCGCCCCGGACGCCCGCTCCCCCGCCTCGCCCGGGACCTCCCGGAGCCACGCCCGCCCCGGGAAGCCGCAGCGCCTCAGGGGGCGTCCGCCGTGAGATAGCGCTGCACGGTGGGGGCCAGCCAGCGGACGACCTCCTCCCTTTCCATGTCCACGGCGGGCGGCAGACACAGCACGTAGCGGGCCATCGCCATGCCGAGAATCTGCGAGGCGACGAGCGCGGCACGCCGCGGGGCGTCCGCCGGGTCGGGCGAGAGGCCGGCGGCGACCGGCCCCAACTGGTCCCGGAAGATCGACCGCGCGCGCTCCGCCGCCACGGGGTTGGTCATCGCCGCCCGCAGGAGGGCGGTCAGCACCTCGTCCTGCTCCCACCGGTCGAGGAAGTGGGAGACCAGCGCCGCCCCCGCGTGCTTCCCCGGCAGCGCACCGGCCCCGGGCAGCCGCAGGTCGAACTCGGAGGCCGCGGCGAACAGGCCCTCCTTGTTGCCGTAGTACCGCATGACCATCGAGGGGTCGATGCCCGCGTCACGCGCTATGGCGCGGATCGTCGCCCGCTCGTACCCGTCCGCGGCGAAGCGCTCGCGCGCGGCTTCCAGGATCGCCGCCCTGGTGGCATCGGAGCGGCGGGGGCCGCCGGCTGCTTCCGTCGTCATGCCAACAACTGTAGGCCAACAACCGTTGACAGCGCCAGACCGCCAGCCCTACATTTGCCAACAAGCGTTGACCAACAGATGTTGGCCAACAAGCGTTGACCGATGCGGGTGCCCCTCCGACCCACGTCGCCGACTTTCGGGAGGCAGTCATGAACGGCATCACCGGGTCAGGCACCAACAGCGCGGCGGACGGCCGGGGTTCCGCGGGCACACCGGGCGACGGCACCCTCCGCACGGATGTGGTCGTCGTCGGCGCGGGGCCCACCGGGCTGCTGCTCGCCGGAGACCTGGCCGAGGCCGGCGTCGCCGTCACGCTCGTCGAGCGCCGGCCCGCCGGCAGGAGCAACCTCACCCGGGCCTTCGGCGTGCACGCCCGCACACTGGAGGCACTCGACGCCCGGGGTCTCGCCGACGAACTCGTCGCCACGGGCACCCGGCTGACCACACTCAGCCTCTTCCGCCGCCTCGCCCTGGACCTCACCGCGCTGCCCTCCCGGTTCCCCTTCCTGCTGATCACTCCGCAGTACGAGGTGGAGCGCCTCCTGGAGCGCCGGGCCCGCGCGGCCGGCGTCGACTTCCGCCACGGCACCGAGCTGACGGGCCTCGTCCAGCACCCCGCCGCATCCGGCCAGGGGGCCGGCACCCCCGGCCACCCCACCGTCCATGCCGAGCTGCGCGCCTCCGACGGCACCCGCACCACCCTCCGGGCCCGCTTCCTCGTCGGCGCCGACGGCCACCGCAGCCCCGTCCGCCAGTCCCTCGGGCTGCCCTTCCCCGGCGCCTCCGTCATCAACTCCATCGTCCTCGCGGACGTACGCCTCGCCGAGGAGCCCGATCAACTCCTCACGGTCAACGGCGCGAACGACACCTTCGCCTTCATGGCCCCGTTCGGCGACGGCTGGTACCGCGTCATGGGCTGGGACCGCACCCGCCAGGCCGACGACAGCGAGCCGGTCGACCTCGACGAGGTCCGCGACATCGCCCGCCGCGCGCTGGGCAGCGACTTCGGCATGCACGACGCCCGCTGGATCTCCCGCTTCCACAGCGACGAACGCCAGGCGCCGGCCTACCGCGTGGGCCAGGTCTTCCTCGCGGGCGACGCCGCCCACGTCCACTCCCCCGCGGGCGGCCAGGGCATGAACACCGGCCTCCAGGACGCCGCCAACCTCTCGTGGAAGCTGGCCGCCGTCATACGCGGCCAGGCGCCCGACCCCGAAGCCCTGCTCGACTCCTACGAGTCGGAGCGCCACCCGGTGGGGCGCACGGTGCTGCGCAGCAGCGGCGCGATCGTGCGCCTGGCCATGGCGCACACCCCGCTCCAGCGCGCGGCACGCTCACTGGCGGCCCGGTTCCTGAACACGGTCCGCCCCGCCGCCTCCCGGGCGATGGGCATGATCTCCGGCGTCTGCATCGCCTACCGCGCACCGCGCGGCGCACACCCCCTCACCGGGCGGCGCGCCCCCGACCTGAAGCTGGCCGAAGGCCGGCTCTACGAACTGCTGCGCAGGGGCGGGTTCGTGCTCGTCGAGGCGTCCGACGGCGGCACCGCCACGCCGCCGCCCGCCGCCGGCCCCGTCGTACGGGCCCGCTGGGCCGACGGCCGGCGCCACCCGGCGCTGCTGGTCCGGCCCGACGGATACATCGCCTGGGCCGCCGGGCGCGGCGGGTCGCTGTGACCGCCGCCGCCCCGCCCCCCGGCTCCACCACCCGAGCCGCCCCGGCCGGCGCCGCCGCGGAGCCCGGCCTCACCGGGCCCGCCGGGGCAGCCCGCTCAGTAGGCGTAGGGGTCCCCGGTCGCCGGCACCAGCACACGATGTTCACTGTTGGCCGGATTGCGGTCGGTGGCCCCACCGCTCCAGGCCGTGGCCACCGTCACCACCGCCTCGGACGGGCTGTCGCCCAGCTCCAGCCCCAGCGTCACCCGGCGGCCCACACCGTCCGGGCTCAGGGGACCCGTCCCGCACAGCACCACCCGCTCGGCGGCCCGCAGACACCGTCCCGGCAGGCGGAGTTCACCGGTCGGCCGGTGCGACAGCTCCAGCCGGACGGTGGCCTCGGCGAGCGCGGCCGGCCCGTGGTTGCGGCTCATCACGGTGACGACGAGCCGCCCGTCCGCGAGCGACACGTGCCCGTGGTGGGACAGGTCCGCCTCCGGCGCCACGGCCGCCGCGCCCGAAGCCTCCCCGGCGGGCACGGCGGCGGCCCGGCCGGCCGCCCGCACCCCGCCGGCAGGGTCCGCGGAGCCGTCGCGCTCCCCGCCGCCCGCCCCCGCGTCCGCCCCCGAGGCGACCACCAGCACCACTGCCGCCACCACGGACGCAGCCGCGGCGGGCAGCATCCCGCGCACCACCTTCTTCGCAAGCATGGCCAGAAGATACCGATATGACCGCCCTGTTCCCTGTCGGGCGCACTTCCCGGCGCGCCCCGCCCGGCTCCGGCCCGAGGCCCGCGCGCTCCGCCCCGCAATCGGCCGTCCCCCAGGCCGCCCTATCCTGATCGCAGTCCGACCACACGTGCGAGGAGCCCTATGACCACCGCCGGAACGCCCGTCGCCGTCGTCACCGGAGCCAGCAGCGGCATCGGCGCGGCCACCGCCCGGCGCCTGTCCGCCGCCGGATACCACGTCGTGCTCACCGCCCGGCGCAAGGACCGCATCGAGGCCGTCGCCGCCGGGATCACCGCGGCCGGCCACCAGGCCACCGCCCAGGCGCTCGACGTCACGGACCGGGCGGCGGTCGACGCCTTCGCCGCCTCGCTGAGCCGCTGCGACGTCCTCGTCAACAACGCGGGCGGAGCCCTCGGCGCCGACCCCGTCGCCACCGGCGACCCCGCCGACTGGCGGACGATGTACGAGGTCAACGTCATCGGGACGCTCCACGTCACCCAGGCCCTGCTCCCGGCGCTCACCGACAGCGGCGACGGCACCGTCGTCGTGCTGTCCTCCACCGCGGGCCTGTCCACCTACGAGGGCGGCGGCGGCTACGTGGCGGCGAAGCACGGCGAGCACGTGCTCGCCGAGACCCTGCGCCTGGAGATCGTCGGCACTCCCGTCCGGGTGATCGAGGTGGCCCCCGGCATGGTGAAGACCGACGAGTTCGCCACCACCCGCTTCCGCGGCGACACCGACAAGGCGGCGAAGGTGTACGCCGGCGTGGCCGAGCCCCTCACCGCCGACGACGTGGCAGACACCATCACCTGGGCGGTCACCCGGCCCCCGCACGTCAACATCGACCTTCTCGTGGTCCGCCCGCGGGCGCAGGCGTCCAACTCCAAGGTCCACCGGGAGCTGTGATGGCGACCACCGCGGGCGCCACCGTCCGGCGGCTGACCGCCGACGCCCTCCCCGCCGCGGCCGGCGGCCTCGGCGCCCTCCTTGCGGACGCCGTCGACGACGGGGCGTCCGTCGGGTTCCTCGCCCCGCTCACCGCCGAACGGGCGGCGGCATGGTGGTCCGGACTCGCTCCCGCCCTCGCCGACGGGACGGTCACGGTGTGGACCGCCCACCTCGGCGAACGCCTCGTCGGCACCGTGCAGCTGCGGTCCGGGACCTCCTCCAACGGAACCCACCGCGCGGAGGTGGCCAAGCTGCTCGTCCACCGTGACGCCCGGGGACGCGGCACGGCCCGCATGCTGCTGGCCGCGGCCGAGGACTTCGCGCACGACGCGGGCCGCACACTGCTGATGCTCGACACCCAGTCGGGCAGCGCCGCCGAGCGGCTGTACCGCTCGGCGGGCTGGACGCCGGTGGGCAGCGTTCCCGGCTACGCGGCGGACCCCTCCGGAGTCCTGCGTCCGACGACGTTCTTCCACAAGACCCTGAGCGGCCCCGCCCGGCAGGCCCGGCCGGCACCCCACGGCGCCGGCCGCGCACCCGCTCCCCCGCTTCCCGCTCCCCCCGGGGGTCGGCCCGCGTGAGAGGTCAGCCCTTCACGCACACCAGCTGCTTCAGCTTCGCGACCACCTCGACGAGGTCGCGCTGCTGGTCGATCACCTGCTCGATGGGCTTGTAGGCGCCCGGGATCTCGTCCACCACGCCCGAGTCCTTGCGGCACTCGACCCCGCGGGTCTGCTCCTCGAGGTCCCTCGTCGTGAAGCGCCGCTTCGCCGCGTTCCGGCTCATCCGGCGGCCGGCGCCGTGGGACGCGGAGTTGAAGGACGCCGCGTTCCCGAGGCCCTTCACGATGTACGAGCCCGTCCCCATGGACCCCGGGATGATGCCGTAGTCGCCGGAGCCGGCCCGGATCGCGCCCTTGCGCGTGACCAGCAGGTCCATGCCGTCGTACCGCTCCTCCGCCACGTAGTTGTGGTGGCAGGAGATCACGGGGTCGAAGGTGACCCTGGCCTTGCGGAACTCCTTGCGCACGACCTCCTGGAACAGCCCCATCATCACGGCGCGGTTGTACTTCGCGTACTCCTGCGCCCAGAAGAGGTCGTTGCGGTAGGCGGCCATCTGCGGCGTCTCGGCGACGAAGACGGCGAGGTCCCGGTCGACGAGGCCCTGGTTGTGCGGGAGTTTCTGCGCGACGCCGATGTGGTGCTCCGCCAGCTCCTTGCCGATGTTGCGCGACCCGGAGTGCAGCATCAGCCAGACGGCGCCCGTCTCGTCGAGGCAGAACTCGATGAAGTGGTTGCCGCTGCCGAGCGAGCCCATCTGCTGCATCGCCCGCTCGCGGCGGAACTTGACGGCGTCGGCCACGTGGTCGAACCGGCTCCAGAAGTCGTCCCAGCCACCCGTGGTCAGCCCGAAGACCCGGCCCGGGTCGACCGCTTCCCGGTGCATCCCGCGTCCGACCGGAATGGCCTGCTCGATCCGGGACCGCAGGCGCGACAGGTCGCCGGGCAGGTCACCCGCGGTCAGCGACGTCCTGACGGCCGACATCCCGCAGCCGATGTCGACGCCGACGGCCGCGGGGCAGACCGCCCCGTGCATCGCGATCACCGACCCGACCGTGGCGCCCTTGCCGTAGTGGACGTCCGGCATGACGGCGAGGCCCTTGATCCAGGGCAGCGTCGCCACGTTGCGCAGCTGCTGCATGGCCCCGTCCTCGACCGACCCGGGGTCGGTCCACATCCGGATCGGCACCTTCGCACCCGGCATCTCTACATACGACATGACTCCTCGATTCCCCCGATGACAGCGAAAACGCAAATACCCGGCAAATGACCGTGAAAGGTTCGACGGACCGGCATCCGGGGTGGCGTGTGCGATAGACATTGTGTCCAGCAGCCCTCCGCGGGCGACAACCGAATTTCCCGGGAACACCGGAGGAAAGGGGCCTGGCACGTGCTTCGGAAGACATACGGTCCCGGCACGGCGGCGCTCCTCGCGGCGGTGCTGGGCGCCGGGGCCGTCGGCTGCACCGCCGACGGCGGCACCGAGGACCCCGCGACCGACCCCAAGGCCGGCACGGCCACCGCCGCCGCGGCGGCGCCCGGCAAGTACCGCACGCTCCTGGAGCCGTGCGGAGCCGTGGACGCCGCCTCCCTCAAGGACCTGCTGCCCGGCCTGGCGACCCTCGGCCCGGAGCAGCAGCGGCAGGCCTTCCAGGGCACCCCCGCCGCCACCTACAACACCGACCGCCGCGCGGCCTGCAGCTGGAAGGGCCAGGCGCCCGACGCCTCGCACCAGCTGCGGGTCGAGTTCGAGCGGGTCGTCTCGTACGACCCCGCCGTCAGCGACGAGGACCGCGCGCAGGAGGTGTTCACGAAGAAGCAGGCCTCGACGTCCGTGCCGGTGTCCCTCGAACCGGAGGAGCCGGCCGGGGAGGAGCCCGGCGGTTCGCCGTCCGCGTCCGCCACCACGGGCGCGACCCCCGGCGTGGGCACCCAGGCGGGCGAGCAGCCGGCCGCCTCCGGGGAGCCCGGACAGCCCGGCGGCCCGGCCGGCAGCCCGTCGGCGAG
This sequence comes from Streptomyces genisteinicus, assembly GCF_014489615.1. Taxonomy (GTDB): domain Bacteria; phylum Actinomycetota; class Actinomycetes; order Streptomycetales; family Streptomycetaceae; genus Streptomyces; species Streptomyces genisteinicus. The sequence continues at coordinate 4,141,081 of NZ_CP060825.1, read as the reverse complement.
CGCGTCCGGCGAAGGGCTGGAGCCACGGGTGCTGACCGATCTCGGCGACGCCGCGTTCCTCGACGACGTGCTCGACACCACCCGCCCCACCGCCCAGCGCCGTGACGTGAGCGTGGTGTTCCGCACATCCAACGTGATCGTCACCATCGTCTACGCCGAGCAGCCCGCGCCCTCGTCGGAGCTGCCGGACAGCAAGGAACTGCAGGAAAAGACCCGGAGTGTGGCCGCCCGCCTGGCGGAACTCTTCGACGAGTAGCGGGGCCCGCCGCCCCGCACCGGCTTCCGCGACCCGGCCCGCCCCCGGGCCCGTACGCGTACCGTGGCCTGGCCGACCGTACGACCGAGTGAAGGAACCATGCACCGTTCAGCCCCGCGACTCACCCGCATACTCGCCTGCGCAGCCGTCCCGGTGATGCTCGTCGTCGCCGGCTGTTCCTCGGACTCCGGATCCGACGGCGCGCCCGAGGCGTCCGCCTCCCCGTCCCCCGCGGCGAAGAAGTCGCCGTCGGTGGCCCCCGCGAAGTTCACCCAGCTCCCGGACCCGTGCTCGGTCCTCGCACAGAAGACGATCGAGGACCTCGTCCCCGGCGCCAAGAGCAAGGGCGGCACGGCCGGCAAGTCGTCCGACGCCGCCAGCCGCGGCAGCTGCTCGTGGAACGGCCTCGACGACAACGGGGTGAAGGGCTCGCAGTACCGCTGGCTCGACGTGTCCCTGCTCCGCTACGACTCGGACTCCTCCCTCGGCGTCAGCGGCGAGCAGCGCGCCCAGCAGAGCTACGCCAAGGAGGTCGACAAGGCGAAGGCCACCGAGGGCGCCAAGTCCGTGAAGACCTCCGCCGCACCCGGCATCGGCAGCGAGGCGACCACGGTCAACTACACCCTCAACAAGACCGACGAGGACTTCGTCTACGCCACGGTCGTGGCCCGCACCGCGAACGGCGTGGTGACCCTCACCTACAACGGCACCGGCTACGCGGGGGCCAAGAACCCGTCGTCGGCCGACCTCACCGAGGCGGCGCTGAAGGCCGCCAAGGAAGCCGTGGCCTCCGTCGAGTCCGTCAACAAGTAGACGGCCCGCGGGGCTTCGACCCCGGGGCGGAGGCACGGAATCCGCCGCCATGTGCCAGGCTGTGCCCCGCACGGCAGCACGGACGCGCAGCAGAATCAGGGGAGGGGGACGCGGTGGCCGCGATGCAGCTGACACGTACACACCGAATACTCATCGGTGTCGTCGTCGCCGGAGCGCTGGTCATCGCCGCGATCGGCTTCGCGGGCTCCTACGCCGCGGTGCGCGAGCTCGCGGAACGCAAGGGCTTCGGCGACTTCTCCCTCGTCTTCCCGATCGGCATCGACGCCGGCATCTGCGTCCTGCTCGCGCTGGACCTGCTGCTCACCTGGATGCGGATCCCGTTCCCGCTGCTGCGCCAGACGGCGTGGCTGCTGACCGCGGCGACGATCGCGTTCAACGGCGCCGCCGCCTGGCCCGACCCGCTCGGCGTCGGTATGCACGCCGTCATCCCGGTCCTCTTCGTCGTCGCCGTCGAGGCCGCCCGGCACGCCGTGGGCCGGATCGCTGACATCACGGCCGACAAGCACATGGAGGGCGTCCGGCTGACCCGCTGGCTGCTCTCCCCGGTGCCGACGTTCAAGCTGTGGCGCCGCATGAAGCTGTGGGAGCTCCGCAGCTACGAGCAGGTGATCAAGCTGGAGCAGGACCGGCTGATCTACCAGGCCCGCCTGCAGGCACGGTTCGGACGCTCCTGGCGCCGCAAGGCGCCCGTGGAGTCGCTGATGCCGCTGCGTCTCGCCAAGTACGGCGTCCCGCTCGCGGAGACGGCGCCCGCCGGGCTGGCCGCCGCGGGCATCGAACCGGTGCTGCTGCCCCCGGCCCCGCAGCCCGAGGTCGAGCCGGCGGCCGGCGGCCGTCCCGCCGGGACGGCCGCCGTGGGCACGGCGGCCCCGCCCGGCGAGCGGCGCCCGCAGCTGGAGAGCGCCCCGGCCCGGCAGCGGCCGGAGCCCTCCGCGCACGGCGAGCACGGCGAGCACGGCGAACGGGGCATCGCCGGGCAGGCTCCTGCCGACGAGAGCCCCTGGCTGCACGCCCGCCACCCGCAGACGGTGCCCTACCAGGGCAGCTACGACCCCTCCTACGAACCCGAGGAGGAGTACGAGCAGTGGTACGAGGAGCAGAGCCCGGAGCAGTTCCAGGGATACCCGCAGCAGACCGGGCCGTACGAGCGGCAGCGGTTCGACGCCCCGGGACCCGGGTACCGGGAGGCCCAGCAGGAAGCCGCTTACCGGGAGGCCGAGCAGGAACCCGGGTACCCGGAAGCCGAGTACCGGGAAGCCGAGTACCGGGAGTCCCCTTCGGAGTCGACCGGGAGCTTCCCCGTCCCCGCCGGGCCGGGCCGCACCCGTGAACTGGGCGACGGCGGCGGCGTCCCCGAGCCTCCCGCTCCGGACGACGACGCCTACTACCAGGTCTTCAAGAAGTCGATAAACGGCAGCTACCCCACGCCGCGCGAGTTCATCGACAACGTGGAGGCCGAGTTCCGCGTGACCCTCTCCGCGGAGGAGTCGAAGCGCATGGTCACCCGCTTCGCCGGCCGCCACGGCGCGGAGCTCGAAGAGGACCACATCGCCTGACGCGGCCCGCCGGGCGCCCCGTCCCCCGGCCACGCCCGTGCCCACGGCAGCGCCGGGCGCCCCGTACCCGCTGCCCCGGGCCCGAACACAGCCTCGCCGCCCCGGTCCCGAACACAGCCTCGCCGGTCCGGCTCGGACGCACCCCGCACCCCGCACCCGCTCCCGCTCCCGCCCCGTGGACGCACGCCGCCACCCCGGGCCCCGGACGCACCGGAGGGCCCCGCCCCTCCCGGGACGCGAGCCCTCCACCACCGTGTGCGCTCAGGAACCGAGCAGCCTCCGCACCCGGTCCGCGCCCACCGCCAGCAGCAGCGTCGGCAGCCTCGGCCCCGTCTCCCTGCTGACCAGCAGCCGGTAGAGCAGCGCGAAGAAGGCACGCTGCGCGACCTTCAGCTCCGGCGTCGGCTTCGCCTCCGGGTCCAGCCCCGCCATCACCTTCGGCACGCCGTAGACGAGGGTGGTCAGGCCGTCGAGCGACCAGTGGGTGTCCAGGCCCTCCAGCAGCAGCCGCAGCGACTCGCGGCCCTCGTCGTCGAGGGAGCCGAGCAGCTCGGCGTCCGGCTCGGCGCGCACGACCGTGCGCGCCTCGGCCGGGACCTGGGTGGAGATCCAGTTCTCGGCCCGGTCCAGGCGGGGGCGGACCTCGTCGAGCGCGGTGACCGGGTGCTCCGGGTCGAGCTCGCTGAGGATGCGCAGCGTCTGGTCCTCGGTGCCGCCCGTGATGTCCGCGACCGAGGCGAGCGTGCGGTACGGCAGCGGACGCGGCGTCCGGGGCAGGTCACCGGCCGCTGTGCGGGCGGCGCGGGAGTGGGCGGCGGCGTCCGCGGGCAGCACGCTGCCGTCCGCGACCTTGCCCTCCAGCTTGTCCCACTCGTCGTACAGGCGCTGGATCTCCTGGTCGAAGGCGATCTTGAACGACTGGTTCGGCCGGCGGCGGGCGTACAGCCAGCGCAGGAGCTGCGGCTCCATGATCCTGAGGGCGTCCGCCGGGGTCGGCACCCCGCCGCGCGACGACGACATCTTGGCCATGCCGGAGATGCCGACGAAGGCGTACATCGGGCCGATCGGCTGCTCGCCGCCGAAGATGCCGACGATCTGCCCACCGACCTGGAAGGACGATCCGGGCGACGAGTGGTCGACACCGGACGGCTCGAAGATCACGCCCTCGTACGCCCAGCGCATCGGCCAGTCGACCTTCCAGACCAGCTTGCCGCGGTTGAACTCGCTGAGCCGGACGGTCTCCGAGAAGTCGCACGCGGTGCAGCGGTAGGCGAGCTCGGTGGTCTCGTCGTCGTAGGCGGTGACCGTGGTCAGGTCCTTGTCGCACGCGCCGCAGTACGGCTTGTACGGGAAGTACCCGGCGGAGGTCGCGCCGTCGTCCTCGCCCGCCGCGCCGGAGCCCTCGGCCGCCTCCAGCTCGGCCTCGTCGACCGGCTTCTGCCCCTTCTTCGGCGGCGCCTTCTTCGTCCGGTACTGGGCGAGGATCGCGTCGATGTCACCGCGGTGCTTCATGGCGTGCAGGATCTGCTCGCGGTAGACGCCCGCCGTGTACTGCTCGGTCTGGCTGATCGGGTCGTACGCGACGCCCAGCTCCGCCAGCGACTCGGTCATCGCGGCCTTGAAGTGCTCGGCCCAGTTCGCGTGCGGGGAGCCCTTCGGCGCGGGCACCGAGGTCAGCGGCCTGCCGATGTGCTCGGCCCAGGACTCGTCGACGCCGTCGACGCCGTTCGGCACCTTGCGGTAGCGGTCGTAGTCGTCCCAGGAGATCAGGTGACGGACCTCGTGGCCCCGGCGGCGGATCTCGTCGGCGACCAGGTGCGGGGTCATGACCTCGCGCAGGTTGCCCAGGTGGATCGGACCGGAGGGCGAGAGCCCGGACGCGACGACGACCGGTTTGCCAGGCGCACGTCGCTCCGACTCGGCGATGACCTCGTCCGCGAAACGGGAGACCCAGTCGGTCTCGGTGCTGCTCTGAGCCACGGTCGGCACGTCCTTCTGTCTCGGAACTGACGGGGCTCATTCTCCCAGACGCGACGGCCCGCCCGGGGGCAGCCCGCCCCGGGGCCACGGCATGCCCGGGGGCGGCCCGCCGCCCGCGCACCGCCCGCCCCGTGCGCGCCGCCGCCGTCTGCGGAAACGGCTTGCTCCCCCGTGGGATACTTGACCGTCGCACCATTCGGTGACATCCCGCCCCAACCGGAACGGAAGCTCATGGCCTCGGTCCCTTCCCTCGCCTCGAACGTGCAGCAGCGCCTCGCGGACGCCCTGACGGCAGCACTGCCGGAAGCCGGTTCCGCCGACCCGCTGCTGCGACGTAGCGACCGGGCCGACTTCCAGGCCAACGGCATCCTCGCGCTCGCGAAGAAGCTGGGGCAGAACCCGCGGGAGCTGGCCGGCCGGGTCGTGGACGCGATCGGCGCGAACGGCCTCCTGCAGGAGATCGAGGTCTCCGGCCCCGGGTTCCTCAACATCACGGTCACCGACCGGGCCGTCACCGAGACGCTGGCCGCCCGCGCCGCGGACGCCCGCCTCGGTGTGCCGCTCGCCGCCGAGCCCGGCACCACGGTGATCGACTACGCCCAGCCGAACGTGGCCAAGGAGATGCACGTCGGCCACCTGCGGTCGGCCGTCATCGGCGACGCGATGGTGCAGATCCTGGAGTTCGCGGGCGAGCACGTGGTGCGCCGGCACCACATCGGCGACTGGGGCACCCAGTTCGGCATGCTCATCCAGTACCTGATCGAGCACCCGCACGAGCTGGACCACAAGAGCGACGAGGCGGCTGCGGAGGTCTCCGGCGAGGAGGCCATGTCCAACCTCAACCGGCTCTACAAGGCCTCCCGGGCGCTCTTCGACTCCGACGAGGAGTTCAAGGCCCGCGCCCGTGACCGAGTGGTCGCGCTCCAGGCCGGCGACGAGGAGACCCTCGCCCTGTGGCAGCGGTTCGTCGACGAGTCGAAGATCTACTTCTACTCGGTCTTCGAGAAGCTCGACATGGAGATCCGCGACCCCGACATCGTCGGCGAGTCCGGCTACAACGACATGCTCGACGAGACCTGCCGCCTGCTGGAGGAGTCGGGCGTCGCCGTCCGCTCCGAGGGCGCGCTGTGCGTCTTCTTCGACGACGTGAAGGGCCCCGACGGCAACCCGGTCCCGCTCATCGTCAAGAAGTCCAACGGCGGCTACGGCTACGCGGCCACCGACCTGTCCGCCATCCGCGACCGGGTGCAGAACCTCGGCGCGTCCACCCTGCTCTACGTGGTGGACGCCCGGCAGTCGCTGCACTTCAAGATGGTCTTCGAGACCGCCCGGCGGGCCGGCTGGCTGGGCGACAAGGTCAAGGCCCACCAGCTCGCGTTCGGCACGGTCCTCGGCAAGGACGGCAAGCCGTTCAAGACCCGTGAGGGCGAGACGGTCCGGCTGGTCGACCTGCTCGACGAGGCGATCGACCGGGCGACGGCGGTCGTCGCGGGGAAGGCCGACAAGGTCGGCCTGAGCGAGCGGGAGATCGCCGAGAACGGCCGGTACGTGGGCATCGGCGCGGTCAAGTACGCCGACCTGTCGACGTCCGCGGTGCGCGACTACAAGTTCGACCTGGACCAGATGGTCTCGCTCAACGGCGACACCTCGGTCTACCTCCAGTACGCGTACGCCCGTATCCAGTCGATCAAGCGGAGGGCGGGCGAGCGCCGGCCGGCCGCCCACCCCGAGCTCGCACTGGCCCCGGCGGAGCGCGCGCTCGGCCTGCACCTCGACCAGTTCGGCGAGGTGCTCGGCGAGGTCGCCGCGTCGTACGAGCCGCACAAGCTGGCCGCGTACCTCTACCAGCTCGCGTCGCACCTGACGACGTTCTACGACCAGTGCCACGTGCTCAGCGAGGACAACTCCCCCGAGGTCGTGGAGAACCGGCTCTTCCTCGTCGACCTCACCGGCCGCACCCTCCACCAGGGCATGGCGCTGCTCGGCATCCGCACGCCCGAGCGGCTCTGACCGACCGCACCACCGCACGAAGGGCGCGGCCCGGACCCCCGGTGAGGGGTCCGGGCCGCGCCCTTCGCCGTACGGCCGGGCCCGGGGGCTCACTCCTCGCGCAGTTTCCAGACCCCGCCCAGGTCGGGCCGGTACTCGTGGAGCGGACGCCCGGCGAGCGCGCTGGTGCGGAACGGCTCGCCCGCGTCGTCGATCCGCAGCGTGCCGCGCCGGTCGCCGCTGCTCCAGTCGACCTCCACGTGCCAGCGCACGTCGTGGGAGTCGGTGTGCAGACGCAGGTTGAACACCTGCGGGTCGTTCGAGGCCACCTTGTAGGGGAAGTCCGTGGCGGGCACGGTGATGTCCCCCTGCTGTCCCGCCACCGGGCGCAGCACGGGACGCGGCTTGTCCAGGTCGACGTCGAACGTCTGCGGCGTGATCCCGCTGCCGCAGCCCTCCCCCATCGAGTAGGCGTTCCAGGCGAGCGGTTCGGTGCGGCCCGTGATCCGGACGTGGACGGCGGTGATGACGACCGACTCCCGGGTCTTCCCCGTCGCGGTGAGCTGGAGCCGCAGGTCGCCGGCGTCCACCCCGTCGAGGGCCCGCGCCCAGCTCCGGTAGTCCTGGGGCGGTGGCGGCGGCGGGATCTCCGCGGGCGCACGGCCCATCAGGTAGTACTGGCCGCAGGGCGAGTCCCAGTTGTACGAGCTGACGCCCACCCGCAGCGGGGCGCCGGCCGGCGCGGGCGCACCGTTCCCCGCGGGTGCGGAGCCTTCCGGCGACGGCGTGGGGGTTCCGGCCGCGGCGCCGGGCGAGGGCTGCGCGGACGGTGACCCGGACACTGGCGGCGACGCGGCGGGCACCGATCCGGCGGCCCCGCCGGCCGGGGCGGACGTGGCGCCGGCGGCCGCGCGGTCGCCCGGGGCGCCCGAACGGCTCGCGACGACGGCGGCCGGGACGGCCAGCGCGACCACGGCGGCGGCCGCGAGCACGACGACGAGCCGCTTGCGGCGCGCGGAGGGGGCCGGCCGGTCCGGCGCGGCGACCGTGTCCCCGCCCGCGGGCCCGGAGACCTCGTCCGTCTCGCCCGTGCGTCCCGGGCCGGCGCCCCGGGCCCCGCTGCCGTCGCCGCCCCCGTCCAGGTGTCCGCCTCCGTCTGCGCGGTGGCCCGTCCCCGCCCCCGGAGCGACGGGCCCGGGGACGGCCGCAGCGGCACCGTGCCCCGGGGCCGCGCCCACCGCCTCCCGCCCGGGACCGGTCACGGCGGGACCGGTCACGGCGGGACCGGTCACGGCAGTCGGCCCGGGGCCGGGCGCGTCGGCGGGGACGGTCCCGGGGCCGGGCGCCGGGACCGCCTCCGCCGACGAGGGCAGGCCGGCGGCCTCCACCGGCGCCCCCGAGCGCGCCTGGGCGCCCCAGGCCGGGTCCGGTCCGGCTGCCGCCGCGGCGGCGGACCCCCGGCCGCCCTCGGGCCCGTGGCCCGGCCCGGCCTCGTCCGCGGCTGCCGCGTCGGCCGCACGCGCCGCCTCCCGTCCCCTGCGGCGGGCCTCGTCCGCGAGAATCCAGCGCCGGTGGAGCGACAGCAGTTCCTCGCGCTCGGCACCGCACAGCCGGGCCAGCCGCTCGACCACGGCGAACTCCGCCGGGACGGCGTCGCCGTTGCAGTAGCGGTGCAGGGTGGAGGTGCTGACGTGGAGTCTGCCCGCGAGCGCCCCGTAGCTCTGCCCCGAACGCTCCTTCAGCCGTCGCAGCACCGCCGCGAACTCCTCGGCCTCCGGCGTGGTCGCCACCTCGTCACTCCCCCTCGTCGCGCCCGGCGGGCCGTCCCGGCCGTCCCCGCGTCCCGGAACGGCGTTCCAGGCAGCGGCCTTTCGCCCAGCTCAGCGTACTCGCGACCGTTCCGGCGTCCCTCATGGTCCGTGGCGCGTTGCGGCCGATTCCCGCCGCCCCGCACGCTGTTGACCACGCCGCACAGCCCGAACGGAGTCCAGCCATGCGACCCGGCCGACGCGACCTGTTCGCCGACCTCGCGGCCGTGCTCGTGGTGATCGCGTCGACCGCGATCGTCCTGCACCTCCTGCGCGGTCCGTGACCCGGACCGCCGCCCGCACACCGCAGTTTCCGACCTGATCACGGGGAGAACCACCATGCGCAAGAACCACCTCCGCACCGCGTCCGCCGTCGCCACCGCCCTGCTCGCGGCACTGTCCCTCACGGCGTGCCAGGGCGACGGCACACAGGCCCGGGAGTCGACGGCCCCCGCCGCGAGCACCCCGCCGAGCACCCCCGCGGACGGCTCCGCGAAGGACCCGGCCACGGGAACGGGCTCCCCGACCGCCGCACCGGACGCGTCCGGCGGCACCGGCAAGGACACCGGCAAGGGCGGCGGGACCGGCGGCGGCAGGGACGACGACAAGGGCACGGGAGGAAGCGGCGGCGGTTCGTCCGCCGGCGGTTCCGGCGGGGCGCCGGCCGCCTCCACCGCGTGCACCGGCGCGAACACCAAGGTCACCTACAGCCCGGTGGCGCGGCCTCTCAACCACGCGATCCTCACGGTCACCAACACCGGTTCCACCCGCTGCGACGCCTACTTCGCCCCGCTCCTGCGCTGGAGCGCGGACCAGCAGTCGCCGACCGCGGTCACCGAGGCGAGCAAGCCGCAGGCGGTCGTCTCCGTAGAGCCCGGCGGTTCCGCCTACGCCGCCGTGATGCTCGCCTCCGCCGACGGCAGCGGCAGCCACGGCATCAAGCCCTCGACGCTGGAGGTGATGTTCCAGCCGCGCAGCGGGGAGGGCTCGACCGGCCCGTCGGTCACCCTGCGGCTGCCGTCCGGGACGTACGTCGACAGCTCCGCGCGCGTCACCTACTGGCAGAGCTCCATGGACGACGCCCTCGCCTTCTGACCCGGCCCGCCCGCCGCGTGCGGCGCCACCGGCCCCCTTGCTTGCGCGCACGGCGCGGGGCGCACCCGGACAGTCCGGGTGCGCCCCGCGCGCGGTGGCGGGCGGCCGCCGTCACCCTCGTCGACCCTGTTCAACGTCGGCCGCCCCCGGAACGCCGCCGGGACCCGCTGCCCCGCTCCTCACCGCAGGAGCTGGTGCGAGGGCCTTCCGGCGGCGTCGTCGATCTCCGCGTGTGCCTTCTGGAGCAGCTGGGAGGCGAGGTCCATCAGGGCGCGGGCGCCCGCGATCTCCTCGCCGACCATGAGCTGCGGCTGGTCGGAACGGTGGCGGTTGGCGTTGCCGTGGCCGCGGTACTCCGTACCGTCACCGAGCCTCACCATGGCGGCCGCCCTGGTCCGGTCGCCGTCCTCGCGGAACTCCATCTCGATGTGCCATCCGACGAGTGTCTGCATACGGATCACCTCCGGCGTTACCCCTTCCAGGGTGCGCCGCGCGCCTGCTGATCGCGAGCGCATCGCGCACCACGGTCCGCGATCCGGCCCGCCCCGGCGCCGTTCGGGCTCCCCGCCCCGCACCGTCCCGGCCCGGTCCGCCCCGATCCGGCCCGCCCCGGCGCCCCGCCCCTCCCGTTCCGGCCTCGTTCCGGCAGGTTCCGGCCGGTTCCGGTGGGTGACCGCTCACGCCGTCGAAGTTACCCACGGTTCCGATTGGTCTATACCTTGACTGGATCATGACATCGCGCTTGAGTGTGGGAGACACCCCCCACCACGGCCTGCCCGCCGCCAACTGCGCCGCCGGGCAGGGCCGTTGCGGCCCCCCAAGGAGTGATGGAGTGCTGAGAACCCGCCTCATGGCCCTGCTGACGACGGTCCTCGTCGCCATGGGCCTCGCCGTCGCAGTGACGCCGTCCGCGTCAGCCGCCTCCCCCTGCGACACGGCCCCGAACTGGCAGCAGGGCGCCTGGTACACCGCAGGCAACGTTGTCAGGTATCAGGGCGCCTACTACATCGCCGAGCACGACAACCCGGGCTACTCCCCGACGATCAGCACCTGGTACTGGGACCCCTACAACTGCGGCGGGGGCGGCAACCCCCAGCCGGGCGGCTTCGTCGTCAGCGAGGCCCAGTTCAACCAGATGTTCCCGAGCAGGAACTCCTTCTACACGTACAACGGCCTCACCGCGGCCCTGAGCGCCTACCCCGGCTTCGCGAAGACGGGCAGCGACACGGTCAGGAAGCAGGAGGCCGCGGCCTTCCTCGCCAACGTGAGCCACGAGACCGGCGGACTCGTCCACATCGTGGAGCAGAACACCGCCAACTACCCGCACTACTGCGACTGGAGCCAGCCCTACGGCTGCCCGGCCGGCCAGGCCGCGTACTACGGCAAGGGCCCGATCCAGCTCAGCTGGAACTTCAACTACAAGGCGGCCGGTGACGCCCTCGGCATCGACCTGCTGAACAACCCCTGGCTCGTGCAGAACGACGCCGCCGTGGCCTGGAAGACCGGCCTCTGGTACTGGAACACCCAGTCCGGCCCCGGTTCGATGACCGGCCACAACGCGATGGTCAACGGTGCGGGCTTCGGCCACACCATCCGCTCCATCAACGGCTCCCTGGAGTGCGACGGCAAGAACCCGGCGCAGGTCCAGAGCCGCGTCACCAAGTACCAGCAGTTCGCCCAGATCCTGGGCGTGCCCACCGGCGCCAACCTCTACTGCTGACGCCGCCTCCGCACCGACGACGGGCCCCGGGCGCACCTCGCCCGGGGCCCGCTCCCGTGCCCGGCACGCCCCGGCCCGGACCCCGCCCGGCGCCGCCACGCGCCTGCGCCGTTCACGATCCCCGCCCACGATCCCTCACCCCGCGCAGGCAACCCCCGCCCGCCCCTCCCCGTCTCCGAGACCGAGAGCGCGTTCGACCTGAAACAAGCGCGCCCGCAACGGGGTTGAGGAGGAGCCTTGATACGTGGCCGAAAAGCCTGGGCCACCGCGACGGCGGTGCTCACGGTGATGGCGGCGGCGCCCGCGGTGGCACACGCCGCCCCGGCAGCGCCCGACACACGTACCGCGACCACGGCGCAGAAGAGCGCCGACGCGCTGCCGCCCGGGTGGCGGATCACCGGCGAGGGCGGGGCGGCACACCTGGAGTGGCGTTCGCCGCGGCCGGTCCCGCACGGTGACGCCCGCGTGGAGTTCCGTGCGAACGGAACCCTGCTCGGCGTGCCCCAGCCGGGGAACGACAACCGCACCTTCCGGCTCCCCCTCGACGGCGTGCGGGCGACCGATCTGGACGACCTCCGGGTCGAGGCGGCCGGCCGGCGGCTCGACGCGGCCGCCGGATCGGGCAAGCACCGCGCGACGAGACCCGCCATGCTGAGGCTCCCGCCCGTCCAGCCCGCCGGAGCCGTCGACCCCGGCGCCAAGGGCCCCTACGCGACCACCACCGGCGAGTACGACCTGCCGTCGCTGAAGCTGCCGGGCATGCCCGAACCCGTCGAGATGCGCGGCCTGGTCGTCGCCCCGAAGGACGCGGCCGGCGAGCGGCCCGTCGCCGTCTTCCTGCACGGCCGCCACGCCACCTGCTACGTCCCCGGCAAGGGCGAGGACGAGGTGACCATCGACTGGCCCTGCGCCAAGGGCGCCCAGCCGATCCCCAGCCACAAGGGCTACCTGCGCGACCAGCAACTGCTCGCCTCCCAGGGGTACGTCACCGTCTCGATCTCCGCGAACGGCATCAACGGCCAGGACGCGGCCGTCGAGGACGCCGGCGCCCAGGCCCGCTCCTCGCTGGTGCGCAGCCACCTCGCCCGGTGGGCCGACTGGGCCGCGGCCCCGGCCTCCGCGCCGGACGCCGTGCGCAAGACCCCGAAGCCCGACCTGTCCCGGGTGCTGCTCGTCGGGCACTCCCGCGGCGGCGAAGGCGTCAACCGCGCCGCCATGGACAGCCTCTACCCGCCGCCGGCCGCCCAGGACGGCGCACCCGGCGGCACCCGCTGGACGATCCGCGGCACGGTCCTGATCGGCCCCACGATCTTCGGCCAGAACCCGGTCGCGGACGTCCCGTCGCTCACCATCCTGCCGGGCTGCGACGGGGACGTCTCCGACCTCCAGGGCCAGGTGTACGCGGACGGCACCCGCGGGGTGAGCCGGGGCGCGGCCCTGCACAGCTCGGTCTACATGGTCGGCGCCAACCACAACTACTTCAACAGCGAGTGGACCCCCGGCCAGGCCGCGGCCCCCGCGGGCGACGACTTCTGGCATGACCCCGAGTTCCCCGACCCGCTCTGCTCCCCCGGCAAGGCGGGCCGCCTCACCGCCGACCAGCAGCACAGGGCGGGCGCGACCTACATCGCCGCCGCCGCACGGCTGTTCGTCGACGGTGACGACCGGGTGCGGGAACTCGTCGACGGCACCGGGCGCCGCGCGCCGTCCGCCGACCCGGCCCGGGTGCTGACCCACGCCGTCGGCGGCAACCGGAGCGCCGGCTTCCTGCCGGACGGCCCGCTGAAGGTCTCCGGCGCCCGCCTCTGCGACGCCGTCGCCCCCGGCGGTACGGCCTGCCTCGGCGAGGGCGTCACCGGCTCCTCGCCGCACTTCGCCTACTGGCGCCCGGAGCACGAGGCCGGCCGCCGCGCGATCGCCCTCGCCTGGAACGCCCCGGGCACGGCCGCCCGGGTGACGCCCGAGAAGCCGCTCTCCGCGGCGGGCGCCGACTCCCTCGCCCTGCGCGTCGCCGTCCCGCCGAACACCCGCGGCACGCAGTTCGACGTGGCCGTGACGGACGCCGCGGGCAAGCGCGCGAACCTCGGCCGCGTCCGCGTCGACGGGCTGCCCGGCACGTACCGCACCTCCTCCTACTGGGCCCAGGAGGTCCGCGTCCCGCTCACCGCGGCGAACGCCGCAAAGCTCGACCTCACCCGGGTCGCCTCCCTCGAACTCGTCCCGGTCTCGCACTCGGGCAAGGCCTGGCTGATGGACGCCTGGGCATGGCAGCCCGGCACCCCCGCCGTCGAAGCCGCGCCGCTGACCCGCGTGGACCTCGGGCGCCTCACCGTCGAGGAGGGCGACTCCGGCACCCGTACCTACCGGGTGCCGGTCAGCACCACCGGCGAGAGCACCGGCACGGTCCGCCTCTACGTCGTCGACCCGGCGACCGGCGCCACCACCGGCCGCCTGGTCGAGGTCGGCCCCGGTACGGCGGGCATCGATGTCGAGGTGGGCGTCACCGGCAACACCCGCTTCGGCTGGGGCGCGCAGCACGACGTCCTGGTCAAGGCCGTCCGCGGCACCGTGGTGGGCGCGGACTCCGGCGGCGTCACCGCCACCGAGGACGACCCGATGCCGAAGGTGACCGTCCGGCCGGTGGCCGCCGACGTCAGTGAGGGCAAGCCACTGACCTGGCGGATCTCCCTGTCGGAGCCCGCCGATGTCGAGATCCCGGTCCTCGCCGACATGACCGCCGTCCCGGACGGCCGCGCCGAGCTCTCCAGCGCCGACGTCGACCCCGACTGGGTGCGCATGCTCGTCGAGGACGTCCCGAGCCCGGCCGTCCGTCTCTCCGAGCTGGACTACCGCACGCTGTGGACCGTGGTCCCGGCCGGCGACACCACCGCCGACCTGGCCGTCCCGACCGTCCGAGACCGGGTGCGCGAACCGGCCGAGTACGTCCGCCTCCAGCTCGTCGACGACGAGGGCGGCCCGAGCGGGCAGCCCTTCGAGGGCACCGTCCGCAACGTGTCGTAGTCGCCGGGCCCCACGGGCCTGCGCGCACACGGCCGCACACGCCCACGGCCTCACGGCCTCCGGGTGAAGGCGCACCACACCGCCTTGCCCGGCTCGCGCTCGCCGACACCCCAGGTGTCGGCGAGCGCGTCGACGATCCGCAGACCCCGCCCCGACTCCTCGTCGTGCCCGGGTCCGCCGGGAATCGCCGGCCGCCCGTCCCCGCTGTCGTGCACCTCGACACGGAGACGGCGGCCGGCGTCCTCGTTCACCAGCCGCACCAGATAGCCGCGGCCGGGCGGAACCCCGTGCACGAGCGCGTTGGCGGCCAGCTCGTCCGCACACAGCAGGACGTCGCCCAGCCGCTCGCCATCCCAGCCCCATCCGCCCGCCACCTCCCGGACGAACTCCCGCACCTCCCGCACCGAACGCCGCTCCCGCCGCCAGAACCGCTCGCGCACAACCTCGGCGCGCATCGTCGTATCCACGGCGCCGAGCCTCCCGGCCCGCGCTCTCCCGCATCAGTGCGCCCGCCCGTACACCCCATCTGTACGGGCCGTCCGGGCGTAACGCACACCCTGGCCAGGGGAGTTGTACGGGCATGAGTTCCGTGCGACGCCACCGGAAGAACGCCTCGGCCATGCGGCTCCTCGGCCGCCAGCTCGCCCGCTTCCGCGAGGCCGCCGGTCTCACCCAGCGCGACCTGGCCGCCGAGCTCAACCTGGCCGAGGAGACCGTCGCCTCCATCGAACAGGGCCGCCGCCCCCTCAAGCCCGACCTCGCCGACCGCCTCGACACCCGCCTCGACACCAAGGGCGCGCTCCTGGTCGCGGTGGAGAACATGCCCGAGGTGGACCTGATCCCGGCGTGGGCGGAGGAGTACATGGACCTGGAGCGGGAGGCGGTGGCGCTCTCCTGGTACGACAACCAGGTCGTCCCCGGGCTGATCCAGACCGAGCGCTACGCACGGGCGGTGTTCCGCAGCCGGGTACCCGCGTTCAGCGCGGACGATATCGAGACCAGGGTCGCGCAGCGCCTCGACCGTCAGCGCATCCTGACGGGGGAGCACCCGCCGACGATCAGCTTCGTGATGTGGGAGGCGATCCTGCTGGACCGGATCGGCGGCGAGGAGGTCTTCGCAGAACAAGTACGGACCCTGCGTGAACGGTCGGATCTCCCCTGCGTCTCCCTGCAAGTAATGCCGCTCGGGCGCACCAGCCACGCAGGGCTCGACGGCCCCTTCATCCTCCTGGAGACCCCCGATCACCAGCACCTCGGCTACAGCGAGAGCCAGCGGGGCAGCCAGCTGGTCCACTCACCTGACGAGGTCAGCATCCTGTGGCAGAAGTATGCGATGCTGCGAGCTCAGGCCCTCTCCCCGGAGGACAGCAGGGCCCTGTTGGATCGCCTGCTAGGAGACCGATGAGCACCGCACTCCTGTGGTTCAAGTCCAGCTACAGCGGCAGCGAGGGCGGCGCCTGCCTGGAAGTCGCCCACGAACGGCGTGCGTCGGGCCACAGCGACCGCCGGGGGGCCGAGCCCACCGTCCACATCCGCGACTCCAAGACCCCCACCGGCCCCGTCCTCACCCTCACCCCCACCGCCTGGGCCGCCTTCGTGGACCACCTGGCCTGAGCGGCCGGATCGCTCACCCGTACAGCCCGACGCCCGACGCGCCCTCCGCGGAAGTCGTGCAACCCCTGTACTACTGGCCTCGGACGCATCGGACCGCCGGCAGAGGGAGCAAGCCATGACCGGAGTCACCGGCCGGGTGATCGGCACCATCACCGTCTCGGCCGACGGGTACACCGCCGGGCACCACCAGACCGAGGAGCGCCCCTTCGGGGACGACGGGGGTGACGGATCGGGATCGCGCCTCCACGCCTGGATGTTCGACACCCCGGACGAGAACCGTGCCGAGATCGAGCGGTTCGGCGAGGCGAAGGCCTACATCATGGGGCGCAACATGTTCGGCCCCGTACGCGGCGGCTGGGACCGGCCGTGGAACGGCTGGTGGGGCGACGAACCCCCCTTCCACTCACCGGTGTTCGTCCTCACCCACCACGCCCGCGAGCCGCAGCCGATGGCCGGCGGCACGACCTTCCACTTCGTCACCGACGGCATCACCGCCGCCCTGGCCCGCGCCCGCGCGTCGGCCGGGGACGGGGAGGTCGCCGTCGTCGGCGGTGCCACGACCATCAACCAGTACCTCGCCGCCGGCCTGATCGACGAACTCCGCCTCTCCGTCTCCCCGGTCACCCTCGGCTCCGGCACCCGCCTCTTCGAGGGCGTCCCGCCCCTGAGGCTGGAACAGCTCTCCTCCCGCGCGGCGAGCCTGGTCACGCACGTGACCTACCGCGTCCTGCGCTGAGGTTCGCGGACCTCGATGACGGAGGCGGCGACCCCCGCCCCGTCGAGGAGCCGCTGCACCAGGACCACTTCGACTCGTGTGCCGCACCAGCCGGCGCCGCGGGCGGCATTCGCGGCGCTCCCGGCTTCGGCCAGGGAGACCTCGAACGCGTCGCGGAACGCCTTCGGCACCGCTCCGGAGCGCGGCCCGGTCCCCTCCGCCGTCAGCCGGTACTCGCCGTGATCCGCGAGGAGCGCGGCCCGCACGTCGGCAGGCGCCGCGCCCCGGTCCCCGTCGCACACGGTCGTCCCGCAGGAGGCGCACGAGGACTCGCGCTCCCAGTGGAGCCGGCGGTCCCGGATCAGCTGGACGAGCCATCCGTCGCACTCCGCCGCACACGTGCCGCACGTCGCGGTGATACGGGACGCCTGCTCGGTCACTGCGGCTCACCCGCCTCCGCGACGCTGCCCGCCGAGGGCCGCCGTCTCGGCGTGCCGGTGGGGGTGTGCGGCCCAGAAGTCCGGTGGCTGCGCGGCCACCGCGGCGAGCAGGTCGTCCTCGAACCAGGCGCCGGAGTCCAGTTGGGCCCGCAGCAGGTCGAGGGCGACCGGGACCAGGACCGCGGCGCCCACCCGCTGGCCGAGGAGGCGGGTCATGTCCCAGGCCGTGAGCTCCGCGACGGGACACCGTCGCAGCGCGTGCACGGTCTCCACCAGGCCGGTGACCGGCGGTTCGGGGTCCGGCCAGACGTCACCTTCCAGCTCCTCCAGCGACCGGGCCGTGTCGATGCCGTGAGCGGGAGGCGGCGACGGCCGAGGGGCGGTGTCCGGGCCCGCCGCCGCGTCGTCGCGCGCTGCCGTCACCGCCCCGCCTCCCCGCCGCCCCCGGCGGCTCAGCCCGTCGTGCCGATGCGGCGGGCGACCTCGGTCGCCCAGTACGTGAGGATCATGTTCGCGCCCGCCCGCTTGATGCCGAGCAGGGCCTCGGCGATGGCGGCCTCGCGGTTGATCCAGCCCTTCTCTGCGGCGGCCTCGATCATCGCGTACTCGCCGCTGATCTGGTACGCCGCGACCGGTACGTCCACCGACTCCGCGACCTTCGCCAGGACGTCGAGGTAGGGGCCCGCGGGCTTGACCATGACCATGTCGGCGCCCTCCTCCAGGTCCAGCGCCAGCTCCCGCAGCGACTCGCGGAGGTTGGCCGGGTCCTGCTGGTAGGTCTTGCGGTCGCCGGTGAGCGAGGAGCCGACGGCCTCGCGGAAGGGGCCGTAGAAGGCGGAGGAGTACTTCGCGGTGTACGCGAGGATCGACACGTCCTCCTTGCCGATGGTGTCCAGCGCGTCGCGGATGACGCCGATCTGACCGTCCATCATCCCGCTCGGGCCCACCACGTGGACGCCCGCGTCCGCCTGGACCTGCGCCATCTCGGCGTAGCGCTCCAGGGTGGCGTCGTTGTCCACCCGGCCGTCCTCGGTGAGGACGCCGCAGTGACCGTGGTCGGTGTACTCGTCGAGGCACAGGTCGGACATGATGACGAGCTCGTCGCCGACCTCGCTCCGCACGTCGCGGATCGCGACCTGGAGGATGCCCTCCGGGTCGGTGCCCGCGGTGCCGAGCGCGTCCTTCTTGTGGTCCTCGGGCACGCCGAAGAGCATGATCCCGGCGACGCCCGCCTCGCGGGCCTCGACGGCCGCCTTCCGCAGCGTGTCCCGGGTGTGCTGCACGACGCCGGGCATGGCGCCGATCGGCACGGGCTCGCCGATGCCCTCGCGCACGAAGGCCGGGAGGATCAGGTCGGCGGGGTGCAGCCGGGTCTCGGCGACCATGCGCCGCAGGGCAGGTGTGGTGCGGAGCCGCCGGGGGCGGGCACCGGGGAAGGATCCGTACGCAGTCATACGGCCACGCTACGCCCGCCCGGGACGGGGGATTACCGACACCTCGTCGGCGGGCGGGGCCTGCCGCCCGGCAGCCGTCGCGTGCGGTGCGCGGGCGGTCGGGGGCAGTCCCGTGACCACCCGGGACCGGTGCGGACGACCGGCCCCGGCACCGGCCGGATCCCACCCGGTGCCACCCGGGCCGTACCGGTCCCGGCACCGCCCCGGAACCCCGCGCTACGGCCGCGTCGCCGTGACGACCCACGCCGCCGAGCCGTACCGCACCCCGTCCGGGGTGGCGTGGGCCTCCAGGTCGGCGCGGAGGGTGGCGAGGGCGCGGGTGCGGCCGGCC
This sequence comes from Streptomyces genisteinicus, assembly GCF_014489615.1. Classification (GTDB taxonomy): domain Bacteria; phylum Actinomycetota; class Actinomycetes; order Streptomycetales; family Streptomycetaceae; genus Streptomyces; species Streptomyces genisteinicus. The sequence goes on along the minus strand of NZ_CP060825.1, from coordinate 4,122,268 downwards.
TCGTCGAGGTCCTCCAGCATCCAGCCGAGCATGCCGGAGACGAAGGAGTAGGCCTCGTCGACGGTGCGGCCGAAGCGCATGGACAGCCGGTGGTCGTCCAGGTGCGGCGTGCGGAATCCGGCGGCGAGGAGGCGCTCGCGCACGGTGTCCGGGTCCGACATGAAGAACGGGCCGGGGGCGTCCGCCGGCGGCGGGCCGACGTCCCGGCCGTCGGCGAGGTCCGCCACGAAGGAGCGGAACCACTCGTTGCGGGAGACGTCCTGCCACACCAGCAGCACCAGGCGGCCGCCCGGCCGCAGTGCCCTGGCGACGTTGCGGAAGGCGGCTACGGGGTCGGCGAAGAACATCGAGCCGAGCCGGCTGATGGCGACGTCGAAGGACGCCTCGTCGAAGGGGTGGGTCTGGGCGTCGACGTGCTCGTGGCGGATGCTGTCGAGCCCTTCGCGCTCCGCCTCGCGGCGGGCGACCGCGAGCAGCGGACCGGAGAGATCGACACCCAGCACCGGACCGCCCACGGTGAGCCGGGCCGCGGCACGCGAGGTGAGCCCCGCGCCGCAGCCGACGTCGAGGACCCGCTCGCCCCGCTGGAGGTGGGCGGCGTTCAGGAAGGGCTCCTGGTAGGCGTGGACCGCGCGGTCGAAGTCCGCGGCGTGCTCCGCCCAGTACGCGCCCTGGTCGCCGTCCCAGGACTCCGCCTGGTCGGCGTTGGAAGGATCGACGCGCAGCGTCTCGGATTCCATGTGACCGTCACCCACTCGTCCCGCGCCCGCCCGTGCTCCGGCGCACTTGCCTCCGGTGTACTGCGCCGGCGGCCTCATGTCGAACACCCACGCCCCCGGTGCGCCCCGCCCCCGCACGGGCCGACGGCCCCCGCGCGCCGCCCGGCCCCACCGCGCACCGCCCCCGGCAGGCGCCTCCGGCGGCGCTCCGCGCGTACGGGCCCGGCCGGGGCCACCCCCGGCACACCCGCCCCGCGCGCCACCCCCCGGCGCACCCGTCCCGCCACACCCGCCGGCGCACCCCGCCCGCCCACACCGGAGCCGCCGCCGCCCCGAGCCGCGACCGGCAGGGGTGCACGCCCCTACCGGAGCAGCAGGCGCGCAGCGCGCATCCCCGGAACGCCCGCGTGGCCGGGCGGGAGGCTCCTCCCGCCCGGCCACGCCGGTCACACCCGTACAGCCCTCGGCCGTCACGTCGTCGTGCGACGCCTCCGCCCACCCGGACGCCGCTCCGACGGCCGGGTCACGTGCTCGCCGGCCTCCACGGCCGCGGCGCGGCGTGCGGCGCCGAACTCCGCCAGGGCCTCGGCGAGGCGGTGCACCGACGGCTCCGGCGACAGGACGTCGACCCGCAGGCCGTGCTCCTCCGCCGTCTTCGCGGTCGCCGGGCCGATGCACGCGATCACGGTCACGTTGTGCGGCTTGCCGGCGATGCCGACGAGGTTCCGCACGGTCGACGAGGAGGTGAAGAGCACCGCGTCGAACCCGCCGCCCTTGATCGCCTCGCGGGTCTCGGCCGGCGGCGGCGAGGCGCGGACGGTCCGGTAGGCGGTGACGTCGTCGACCTCCCACCCGAGTTCGATCAGTCCGGCGACCAGCGTCTCGGTCGCGATGTCGGCACGCGGCAGGAAGACGCGGTCGATCGGGTCGAAGACCGGGTCGTAGGGCGGCCAGTCCTCCAAGAGCCCGGCCGCGGACTGCTCGCCGCTCGGGACCAGGTCCGGCTTGACGCCGAAGTCGACCAGCGCCGCCGCCGTCTGCTCGCCGACCGCCGCCACCTTGATGCCGGCGAAGGCGCGCGCGTCGAGCCCGTACTCCTCGAACTTCTCCCGCACCGCCTTGACGGCGTTGACCGAGGTGAACGCGATCCACTCGTAGCGGCCGGTGACCAGGCCCTTGACGGCGCGCTCCATCTGCTGGGGCGTGCGCGGGGGCTCGACCGCGATGGTCGGGACCTCGTGCGGGACCGCGCCGTAGGAACGCAGCTGGTCGGAGAGCGAGGCCGCCTGCTCCTTGGTGCGCGGCACCAGCACCTTCCAGCCGAAGAGCGGCTTGGACTCGAACCAGGCGAGCTGGTCGCGCTGGGCCGCGGCGCTGCGTTCGCCGACGACGGCTATGACCGGCTGGTGCCCTTCCGGCGAGGGCAGCACCTTCGCCTGCTTCAGGGTCTGCGCGATGGTCCCGAGCGTCGCCGTCCAGGTCCGCTGGCGGGTGGTGGTGCCGGCGATCGTGACCGTCAGCGGGGTGTCCGGCTTGCGGCCGGCCGCCACCATCTCGCCCGCCGCCGCGGCGACCGAGTCGAGCGTGGTGGAGACGACGGCGGTGCCGTCGCTCGCCCCGACCTCGGTCCAGCAGCGGTCGGACGCCGTGCGGGCGTCGACGAACCGGACGTCGGCGCCCTCCGCGTCCCGCAGCGGGACACCGGCGTACGCGGGCACGCCGACGGCGGTCGCGACACCCGGCACGACCTCGAAGGGGATGCCCGCGGCGGCGCAGGCGAGCATCTCCCGCCCCGTGTCCGTGTCCAGGCCCGGGTCCCCCGTGACGGCACGCACGACCCGCTTGCCGCCCCGTGCGGCCTCCATGACAAGATTGGCCGCGTCCCTGAGAACGGGGATGCCGGCGGACACTGACGCGTCGTCAACCACCGTCAGCTCAGGCGTGCTTACGCCCGCCCGGGCATGAGCGCGGACGACCTCCAGCACAGCGGGTTCGGCGACCAGGACGTCCGCGCCGGAGAGGGCCTCCACGGCGCGCAGGGTCAGCAGACCGGGGTCGCCGGGACCGGCGCCCAGGAAGGTGACGTGCCCGTGTGCCGGGAGGGCCGGATGGTTCGAGGTGGTGGGGCTCAAAGTGCTCGCTCCCCCATAAGACCGGCCGCACCCTTGGCGAGCATCTCGGACGCGAGTTCGCGACCGAGCGCGAGTGCGTCGCCGTGCGACGTGGGTACGGGACCGGTGGTGGACAGCTGCACCAGCGCGGAGCCGTCGGTCGTGCCGACGACGCCCCGCAGGCGCATTTCGGTGGCATCCTGGCCGTCGGCCGGCAGGTCGGCCAGCGCACCCACAGGTGCGGAGCAGCCGGCCTCCAGGGCGGCGAGCAGGGAGCGCTCGGCGGTCACGGCGACCCGCGTGTGCGGATCGTCGAGCTCGGCGAGCGCGGCGACGAGCGCCGCGTCGGACGCGGGACACTCGATCGCCAGGGCCCCCTGGCCGGGGGCGGGCAGGACGAAGTCGACCGACAGGAAGTCGGTGACCTCGTCGGTCCTGCCGATGCGGTGGAGTCCGGCCGCGGCCAGCACGACGGCGTCGAGCTCCCCGCTCCGTACGTATCCGATCCGGGTGTCGACGTTGCCGCGGATCGGCACCGTCTCGATGCGCAGCCCGTGCGAGCGGGCGTACGCGTTGAGCTGCGCCATGCGGCGCGGCGAACCGGTGCCGACGCGGGCGCCGTCGGGCAGCCGGTCGAGGGTCAGTCCGTCGCGGGCGACGAGCGCGTCCCGCGGGTCCACCCGCGGGGGCACGGCGGCGACCGTGAGGCCCTCGTGCTCCGCGGTGGGCAGGTCCTTGAGGGAGTGGACCGCGAAGTCCACCTCCCCGTTCAGCAGCGCGTCGCGCAGCGCCGCGACGAACACCCCGGTGCCGCCGATCTGCGACAGGTGTTCACGGGAGGTGTCCCCGTACGTCGTGATCTCGACGAGCTCGACGTCCCGGCCGGTGGCGCGGCGCACCGCCTCGGCCACGTGCCCGGACTGGGCCATGGCGAGCTTGCTGCGCCTGGTCCCGAGCCTCAGTGCCCTCTCGGTCATACTCGCCCTCGGTTCTTGACGTCTGCGTCATTCAGATCGGCCCGGCTGACGGAGGCGACCGTCTCCGGGTCGAGGTCGAACAGGGTCCGCAGCGCGTCCGCGTACCCGGCGCCGCCGGGTTCCCCGGCGAGCTGCTTGACCCGCACCGTGGGCGCGTGGAGGAGCTTGTCCACCACGCGGCGCACGGTCTGGGTGATCTCGGCGCGCTGCTTCTCGTCGAGCCCGGTGAGCCGCCCGTCGAGGCGGGCCAGCTCGCCGGCCACCACGTCGGCCGCCATGGTCCGCAGCGCGACGACGGTCGGGGTGATGTGGGCGGCGCGCTGGGCGGCGCCGAAGGCGGCCACCTCGTCGGAGACGAGGGTGCGCACCTGGTCGACGTCGGCGGCCATGGGCGCGTCGGCGGAGGCGTCCGCGAGGGACTCGATGTCGACGAGGCGGACACCGCTGAGCCGGTGCACGGCGGCGTCGACGTCGCGCGGCATGGCGAGGTCGAGCAGCGCGAGCCGCACCGGCCGGGTGTCGCCGGCGGCGGGCGCCGGGCGGCCGGCGGGGTGCGGGACGCGGGGGGTGCTCGCGGCCCAGGCGCCGTGCTGGGTGAGGGAGCCGGCGGGCGTGTCGTCGAGGCCGACCGGGCATTCGGAGCCTGGGGCAACGTCCATGCCGCCGGTCACGCCGGTGATCGCGGCACGGGCGGACCGGGCGGCCTCGGTGTCGTCCAGCGGTTCGGCGGCGGCGGGCAGTTCGGCCACCCGTCCGTGGCGGGCGGCGGCCGCCGCGAGGCGGGCCACCAGGCTGCCCTCGGGGGCGCGCAGGTCGGCGCCGGTTCCGGCGGCGGGTTCGACGTGCTGGGCCACGGCGGCGGCGACGGCCTCGGCGGTGAGGACGAGACCGGTCGCCCCGGTGCAGGACACGGCCACGTCGGCACGTGTCAGTTCGTCCGCCACCGACGACATCGGCACGGCCACGGCGCGCGCGCCGGCGTCGGACAGGGCGGCGGCCAGTCGCTCGGCGCGCTCCTGGGTCCGGTTGGCGATCACGAGTTCGCGTACGCCGAGCCGGGCCAGCGTGGTCGCGGCGAGCGACGACATCGAGCCGGCGCCGATGACCAGCGCCCGCTTGTCGGCCGCCCAGGCGTCGACGGACCCGCCCGCGGCGAGCTGTTCGAGGCCGAAGGTGACGAGCGACTGCCCGGCACGGTCGATGCCGGTCTCGCTGTGCGCGCGCTTGCCGACCCGCAGCGCCTGCTGGAACAGGTCGTTGATCAGCCGTCCCGCGGTGTGGAGTTCCTGCCCGCGGGCGAGGGCGTCCTTGATCTGGCCGAGGATCTGTCCCTCGCCGACGACCATCGAGTCCAGTCCGCACGCCACCGAGAACAGGTGGTGCACGGCCCGGTCCTCGTAGTGCACGTACAGATAAGGGGTGAGCTCCTCCAGGCCGACGCCGCTGTGCTGGGCGAGCAGCGTGGAGAGCTCGGCGACGCCGGCGTGGAACTTGTCGACGTCCGCGTACAGCTCGATGCGGTTGCACGTCGCGAGGACGGCGCCCTCGGTCGCGGGCTCCGCGGCCAGGGTGTCGTGCAACAGCTTGACCTGCGCGTCAGGGGAGAGCGAGGCACGCTCCAGAACGCTCACCGGAGCGCTGCGGTGACTCAGTCCGACCACCAGGAGACTCATGCCGGCATCACGGCGGGCATGTCCCCGTCAGGTCCCTTCCGCGTCGAGGACTCGGCCTCCTCGCCGGCCTTCCGCTGCTCGTGGAAGGCGAGGATCTGCAGCTCGATCGAGAGGTCGACCTTGCGCACGTCGACGCCGTCCGGCACGGACAGCACGGTCGGGGCGAAGTTGAGGATGGAGGTGACACCGGCCGCGATCAGACGCTCGCAGACCTGCTGGGCGGCCCCGGCGGGGGTCGAGATCACGCCGATCGACACGCCGTTGTCGCTGATGATCTTCTCCAGCTCGTCCGTGTGCTGGACGGGGATGCCCGCGACGGGCTTGCCCGCCATGGACGGGTCGGCGTCGATCAGCGCGGCGACGCGGAAGCCGCGGGAGGCGAACCCGCCGTAGTTGGCGAGCGCGGCGCCGAGGTTTCCGATGCCGACGATGACGACCGGCCAGTCCTGGGTGAGCCCCAGCTCACGGGAGATCTGGTAGACGAGGTACTCGACGTCGTAGCCGACACCGCGGGTCCCGTAGGAGCCGAGGTAGGAGAAGTCCTTGCGCAGCTTCGCGGAGTTGACGCCCGCCGCGGCCGCGAGCTCCTCGGACGACACCGTGGGCACGGACCGCTCCGACAGCGCCGTCAGCGCGCGGAGGTACAGCGGGAGCCGGGCGACGGTGGCCTCGGGGATTCCTCGGCTACGGGTCGCCGGTCGGTGATTTCGGCCAGTTGCCACGATGCTCCTGGGGGATGAGCGAGGCTGCAGGCGGCCGTGTGTCCCAAGACCGCCCCGTCGAATGCAGGCTATGTCTTTGTGAACGCGTGCACAAAGATTGTGTCCGCTTTGTCCGTGCAAAGTGATGGGGGTCACGCGATCAGGGGGCCCGATCCTGGAACCGCGCACGGTCCGGGGCCGTTCGGTGCTCGAAGGGGACAAAGGTGTGCACACTCCTCGCGACGACGCCCCCCGAGACCGCTTGGCGACACCACTGTGCCCTGTGCACCCGGCGCGGGGACAGGGCCCGGAGCCCCCGGGATTCCCGCCCCCTCGCGCTTTCCTCAGTCCCGCAGCGCCCGGCGCAGCCGCGCCGGGTCGACCCGCCAGAACGTGTGCTGCTCGCCGTCGACCAGGACCACCGGGATCTGCTCCCAGTAGGCGCGGTGGAGTTCCTCGTCCCGGGTGATGTCCTTCTCCTCGAACGCGGCCCCGGTCTCGGCGCACACCGCGCGCACGGCCTCGCGCGCGTCGTCGCACAGATGGCAGCCGGGCTTGCCGATCAGCGTGACGACACGCTCGTCGGCCCTCTTCTTCGTACGGCGCAGCAGCGGACTCATGCCCTCCATTCTGGCCGCGCCGACCGGCTCCGCTTAACAGCGCGGACCCGGACTGTTCACGCCGCCGCATCCCGCCGGGTCGGGACCGGTGACGCGGACTGGCTATGCTCACGGCATGGCCGCACTGGGATGGCTCACCCCCCGAAGGCGCTCCGCCACGGCACGCAGCGTGCTGGCAGGCGAGGCCGCAGCCGAGGCAGCCCGCAAGTCCTCGCAGACCATCGAGGCGCTCCAGGAGCTGGAGGGCGAGCAGGCGCCGCCCGCCGAGCCGGTCTTCCCCGTCGCCGGCGACGTGCACGCCGCCGCCTTCTTCGACCTCGACAACACCGTGATGCAGGGCGCGGCGATCTTCCACCTCGGCCGCGGGCTGTACAAGCGCAAGTTCTTCCACCGCAGCGAACTCGCCCGGTTCGCCTGGCAGCAGGCATGGTTCCGGCTGGCCGGCGTCGAGGACCCCGAGCACATGCAGGACGCCCGCGAGAGCGCCCTGTCGATCGTGAAGGGCCACCGCGTCTCCGAGCTGATGACCATCGGCGAGGAGATCTACGACGAGTACATGGCCGACCGCATCTGGCCCGGCACCCGCGCGCTGGCCCAGGCGCACCTGGACGCGGGCCAGAAGGTCTGGCTGGTGACCGCGGCCCCGGTCGAGACCGCCACGATCATCGCCGGCCGGCTCGGGCTGACCGGGGCGCTGGGCACCGTCGCGGAGTCGGTCGACGGCGTGTACACCGGCAAACTCGTCGGGGAGCCGCTGCACGGCCCGGCGAAGGCGGAGGCGGTACGCGCCCTGGCCTCCGCCGAGGGACTCGAACTCGAGCGCTGCGCCGCGTACAGCGACAGCCACAACGACATCCCGATGCTGTCCCTGGTCGGCCACCCGTACGCGATCAACCCGGACAGCAAGCTGCGCAAGCACGCCCGCGCGCGCGACTGGCGGCTGCGCGACTACCGGACCGGCCGCAAGGCCGCCAAGGTCGGCATCCCCGCGGCCGCGGGCGTCGGCGCCCTCGCCGGCGGCACCGCCGCGGCCGTCGCCCTCCACCGCCGCCGCCGCTGACGCCGACGGCGCGGGGCCACGGCCCCCAGCCCGCTCCGAGCGCGTCCTCATGCCCGTTCACGCCCCCGCGCGCCCCCGCACCCCGCTTCCTCCCGCAGGGCTGTCGCCGCACCGGGCCCGCCCTGCGGAATCCGGCACGGCAGCGGGCGTGTCGCGAAAAAACGATCGTCCGTACGCGCCTTGACGCCCCGACCGGTTGCATTGTGACCGACGGGCCGGGGATCACCCTCCATAAGGACAGATCACGACGTAAAGCGATCAACAACTGCTCACGATGTGCGACTTGATGCGTCATCAACTCACCACAGAACCGTCTCAAACGGCGATTTGAGCAACTGGGTGTAGCACTGCCTGTACGAAGCGTTATTCTCCTCAGACGCATGACGGACCCCACCAGTCATCACGACGGGTGAACGGTCCCGCACTGCACGTGATGAAAGCTCTGCCTCTGGGAGTCCCGTGTACCCACACGTCGGGGTTGACGCCTCGGGCCTGGCTACGCTGCGCGCAGCGGTCATCGACCACTTGCGCGGCCTCGTCCCCGCCGCGTACGCCGTCCCCGCATTCGCCACACCCGCCCTCGCCGGCGGCGGTCCCGCCGCCCCCTGCTACGCCCTCGCGGACGGCATCGAGTCGGGCCCGGCGCGCACCGCGGTCGCCGACGGGCGCCGGGCAGGCGACGCACGCACCGTCGCCAGACGGGGCACCCGGACCGCCGGCGCCTCGACCACCGCCCGCCGCCCCACGGCCGACAGCGACAGCGCGCGCATGATGGACCTCGTCGAGCGCGCCCAGGCCGGCGAGGCCGAGGCGTTCGGCAGGCTGTACGACCAGTACAGCGACACCGTCTACCGCTACATCTACTACCGCGTCGGCGGTAAGGCCACGGCCGAGGACCTGACCAGCGAGACCTTCCTGCGCGCCCTGCGGCGGATCTCCACCTTCACCTGGCAGGGCCGCGACTTCGGCGCCTGGCTGGTGACGATCGCGCGCAACCTCGTCGCCGACCACTTCAAGTCGAGCCGCTTCCGCCTGGAGGTGACCACCGGCGAGATGCTCGACGCCAACGAGGTCGAGCGCAGCCCGGAGGACTCCGTCCTGGAGTCCCTGTCCAACGCCGCCCTGCTCGAAGCCGTGCGCAAACTCAACCCGCAGCAGCAGGAGTGCGTGACCCTGCGCTTCCTCCAGGGGCTGTCCGTCGCCGAGACCGCCCGCGCCATGGGCAAGAACGAAGGCGCGATCAAGACCCTGCAGTACCGCGCCGTCCGCACCCTCGCCCGGCTGCTGCCCGAAGACGCCCGCTGAGACCCCGCCTCCCCGGCGGCCCCGGCCGCACCACCGCGACCCGGCCGCACCCTCCCCCACAGGGGCCCCACCCCCCGCACCCACCCCGACCCAACTCACCCTCGGTGACGCCCCGATGACGCACTGGTCCGATCATCTTTCGCGCGTAACCCAAGTGCCGCGCCGCTCGTTGTGCGGGATGCAGGCTCCCTGTGGACGCGCCATGCCCGCAGCCACTCACTCGTTCGTGTGGATGTGCTCAAGGCGTGCAACCCTCCAGCCCCCCAGGGGAGTCGATCGTCATGACGAGAGGAGGTGCCGCCAGTGATCGCGAACGTTTCGGCACACCGGCGGGCGAGCGCCTTCGCCCAGGCCTTGGAAGACCAGGCGGCCGTACAGCCGGACACCCCGGTCGAGGAGACCGGGCAGGAACGGCTGCTCAGCCTGGCACACGGTCTCGGCGAACTGCCGAAACCGGAGATGGACCCCGAGGTCAAGGTGGTCCAGCGCGCCCGGCTCGTGGCCGCCATGGAAACGATGCTCATGGAGGGCACCGCCGGCACAGGTGCGTCCGCGGGCCCTACGGTGCCCGAGCAGCGGACCCACGGCCGCGGCGCCCATCGGGCCTCCCCGCTCCGGAAGTTGCGGCCGCGTTCCCGGTGGTCCAAGGGACTTGCGGCCGGCGGACTGACCGTGGGCGTTGCCGCGGGCGCGTTCAGCGGAGTGGCCGCTGCCAGTGGCGACGCCCTCCCGGGTGACTCGCTGTACGGACTCAAGCGCGGCATGGAGGACTTCCGGCTGGTCCTCGCGGACGGCGACTCCGACCGCGGCGAGCTCTACCTCGACCAGGCCTCCACCCGGCTGAGCGAGGCCCGCCGCCTGATGGAGCGCGACCGCGCGGGCAGCCTGGACCACGAATCCATGGGCGAGATCCGCCGGGTGCTCACCGGCATGCGGCACGACGTCGGCGAAGGCCACCGGCTGCTCAGCGCCGCGTACGCGCGCGACGGCTCGCTCGGCCCGATCGCCACCCTGGACTCCTTCTCGCGCGCCCACCGCGACACCTGGAACGGCCTGCGCGACCGGCTCCCCCTCCAGCTCGCCGACGTCGGCGCCGACGTCAGCTCGGCCTTCGACGCCATAGACGAAGAGGTCGGCCCGCTCCAGGCACTGCTCCCGCCCACCCCGCAGGGCGACACCCCCGGATCGCCCGCCCCGGGCACGGGCGAGGCATCCGGCACCGCCACCCACCCCGGCAGCCCGGCGCCCTCCCGGCCCGGGCAGGAGAGCGGCCGGCCCGGTCAGGACACGGCACCGCGCCCGTCCGGATCCAGCACCGCCCCCGCCGACGACGGTCTGCTCGGCGGCAACACCGGCGGTCTCCTCGACCCGCCCGCACAGCAGACCACCCCGCCCCCGTCCGGCAGGCAGTCGCAGGACCCCGTCCCCGACGTCACCATCCCGCCGCTGCTTCCGGGCATCCTCCCCGGACTCGGCTTCGACGCCGAGGACGAATGACGGACAGCCCGCCCACCGCACCGGGCTGACGCGGACGGCCGCGGTACGACGCGAGGGGTGCTCCCACAGGTCAGGTGGGAGCACCCCTCGTCGTCGTCCACCGCACGGACGGGGCCCGCGCCCCACAGGTCCGCGCACCGAAGGCCCGCGCCCCGCGGGACGACGGCGCGGAAGGACCGCTCAACCGCTCAGAAGAAGACCGAACGGCGCTGCACCAGAAGCTTGTACAGCGTGTGCTGGATCTGCTCCCGCACCTGATCGGTCAGGTTGAACATCAGCATCGGGTCCTCCGCCGCCTCCGGCGGATACCCGTCCGTCGCGATGGGCTCCCCGAACTGGATGGTCCACTTCGTCGGCAGCGGCACCGCGCCCAGCGGGCCCAGCCACGGGAACGTCGGCGTGATCGGGAAGTACGGGAACCCCAGCACCCGCGCCAGCGTCTTGGCGTTGCCGATCATCGGGTAGATCTCCTCGGCGCCGACGATCGAGCACGGCACGATCGGCGCTCCGACCCGCATCGCCGTCGACACGAACCCGCCCCGGCCGAACCGCTGGAGCTTGTAGCGGTCGGAGAAGGGCTTCCCGATGCCCTTGAAGCCCTCCGGCATCACCCCGACCACCTCGCCGCGCGTGAGGAGCCGCTCCGCGTCCTCCGCGCACGCCAGGGTGTGCCCCGCCTTGCGGGCCAGCTCGTTGACGACCGGCAGCATGAACACCAGGTCGGCGGCGAGCAGCCGCAGATGCCGCCCCGCCGGGTGGTTGTCGTGGACGGCCACCTGGAGCATCAGTCCGTCCAGCGGCAGCGTCCCGGAGTGGTTGGCCACCACCAGCGCCCCGCCCTCGGACGGGATGTTCTCGATGCCCTTCACCTCGACGCGGAAGTAGTTCTCGTACATCGGGCGGAGCAGCGACATCAGGACCTGGTCGGTGAGCTCCTCGTCGAAGCCGAACTCGTCCACCTCGTAGTCACCGGTCAGCCGCTTGCGCAGGAACGCCAGCCCTCCCGCGATCCGCCGCTCCCAGCCCCCGCCCTCCGACGGCACCGGTCCGCCGGACGGCCCGGCGGCCGGCTCCCCGTCGTCCCCGGCCGGCTGCCCGGGCAGCGCGCTCACCACACTCTCCCGGGGCCCCGCACCGCGCCCGTGGGGCAGCCGTGCCGCCCCGGCGCCGGCCGGCTGCTCGCCGCCGCCCGCCGACTCGCCCGCGGGGGCCGCCTCGGGCTTCCTGCGGCCGGCCCCGGCGGGCCGCCGCCGAGCGGGGCGCTGCGCGCCACCGCGCGAACGGTCGTCGTCGAACGGAATGACCTTGGCGTCCGCCATCGTCCGCTGTGCTCCTTGTCGGGCCCCGCCCGGGTGCTCCCCGGGCCTGTCCGCGCCGCTCGGGCGCTGTGCGCCGCCGCTCATCCACTGCGGCCGGGCGTACGGCCGGCCGGCCGCGCGCCCCGCCCGGAGGGCAGTGCCGCCGCCACCTGGTCGACCGCCTTCACCAGGGCCTGGGGCGGCAGCAGCCCCGGCCCCTTGCTGCGGGCGAAGTCCGCGAACGTCTCCGCCGTCGTGTACCGCGGGGTGAACCCCAGTGTCTCGCGCATCTGCACGGTGCTGACCACCCTGCCGTGGGTGAGCAGCCGGATCTGCTCCGGCGAGAAGTCGGTCACCCCGACCGTCCGCAGCGCCGAACCGATCCACGTCACCGCCGGGAGCAGCACCGGGACCGTCGGCCGCCCGAGCCGGCGCGAGCACTGGGCGAGGGTGAGCACGCCGTCGCCCGCGATGTTGAACGTGCCGCTGTTCAGGGTGCCCCGGCGCGGCTCGTGCAGCGCGATCCCGAGGACGTCGACCACGTCGTCCTCGTGGACGAACTGGAGGCGCGGATCGTAGCCGAGGACCGTCGGCATCACCGGCAGCGAGAAGAACTCCGCGAGCGGGGAATCCGCGCACGGGCCCAGGATGTTCGCGAACCGCAGCACGCACACGGCCACGTCCGGCCGGCGCCGGGCGAAACCGCGCACATAGCCCTCGACCTCGACGGCGTCCTTGGCGAACCCGCCGCTCGGCAGCGACTTGGGCGGGGTCGTCTCCAGGAAGACCGCGGGGTCCCGGGGCGCGGAGCCGTACACGCTCGTGCTGGACTTCACCACCAGCCGCCGGACGGTCGGGGACTTCTGGCAGGCACCCAGCAGCTGCATGGTGCCGATGACGTTGGTCTCCTTGACCGACGTGCGCCCGCCGGCACCCAGCGGCGTACCGGTGACGTCCAGGTGCACGACGGTGTCCACGGCGTGTTCGGCGAGCACGCGCGCGATGGCCGGCTGGCGGATGTCGGCACGGACGAACTCCGCGCCGCCCAGTTGGTGTCCGGGCGTCTGGGCGTCCACCGCGATCACCCGGTCCACCTCGGGATCGCGCCCGATGCGGCGCACGAGACGGCCGCCGAGCTGTCGGGCGACCCCGGTGACGAGCACGACCTTGCCCAAGATCAGCGCCTTCCCTAGGTCCTGGCGTCACCGTAGCGCGTCGTTGTTGCACTGTGATGACCGCACGGCGCACTTTTGCCAGGACCTTTCGATTCGCGCCCCCGCGGCGTCCTCACCGCGCCCCGAACGCACCTCGGCCCTCCCACCGGACGGTGGGAGGGCCGAGAGACGGACAGCGCCGCTTACTTCTTGTTGCGACGCTGAACGCGCGTGCGCTTGAGCAGCTTGCGGTGCTTCTTCTTGGCCATCCGCTTGCGCCGCTTCTTGATAACAGAGCCCACGACTACCCTCGCTCACTTCTCTTCACTGGTGCGGGGCGTCTGGGCCCACACGACCTACGTCGGCCTAGCCTACCTGCCGCCGAGTGAGGGACGTAATCCGAGGGCGATCGCCCGCCCCCCGTCACGCCGATTCCACCCCCACGAAGGATTCGCGGAGATACTCGTGCACCGCCTGCTCCGGTACCCGGAAGGACCTCCCCACCCGAATCGCCGGCAGATGACCGCTGTGCACCAGGCGGTACACCGTCATCTTCGACACCCTCATCACCGAGGCGACTTCCGCCACGGTAAGGAACTTGACCTCGTTGAGAGGCCTTTCGCTGCCAGCTGTCATGACCCACCTGTACCTTCCGCACCCGACGCGCACCGGCTTCCCCTCCGGTGACTCTTCGTCGCTGTGCGCTCACTGCCCAGACTAGGGGCGGGTGATACGAGTGGGGAAGAGGAGCTGCAATCGGTCTCCTACTGTGACAGACGGGCCCGATTGAGCACATAGCGCGTGAGCGGCAGATACGAGCCCGCCCGGACGGCGTCGTCGAGCGGCACGGCGACCGACACCCTGCCCTCCGCCTCCCCGACGAAGAGCGCCGGATCGTCCGTATCGGCCAGCCCGATGGCCTCGATGCCCAGCTGACCTGCCCCGCAGACCCACCCGTGATCACCGACGACCAGCCCCGGCAGCGGGCCGCCGGCCTCGGCCGCAGCCTCCAGCGCGAGCCGGACGGGCAGCGGCGAATGCGTGTGCACGCCGCCGCGGGCACCGGTTCCGTCCCGGAGCAGAGCCACCCCCCGGACGTAGACGAGGGTGAGCGTGCGTACGCCGAACCGGGTCGTTATGTCGACACTTCGCCCCTGCGCAGGGGTGAGAACAGGACATCCCGCCGCCGACACGGCGTCTGCGAGACCGGCGTAGAACCCCAGCAATCGGTGCGGATGCCCCGTACCGAACAGCACCGGGGCCCGCCGGCGCACCGCCTCGCCCAGCCGTCCGGCGAACGCGGACAGCGCCCGCAGCGTCAGCTCCGGGTCGATCACGTCGTCGCCCCGCACGCACCGGGGGTCCGCCGACACCCCGCACTTGGCCGCCATCAGCGCGATCAGCCGCCGTTCGCTCCACGCCGGCCCCGGGTCGAGCCCGATCGTCACCCGCGGATCCCCCGCGGCGAACGCGCGGTAGCTCCGCAGGCTCGCCTCGCGCGAGGTGGCCACGTCCCCGGCCAGTCCCGAGGCCAGCAGATGCGCACGCAGCGCAGTGGTGCTCCACACTCCTCAGATGCTGGCGCAGCACCCGCCCCGCAGGGCGAAAACCCGGGAAAACACGCACAGTTGGCGTAATCCGGCCCAGCTCTGTCCGGGCCGCGCCCCTCCGCCGGGCCGCACCCGTCCCACCGGGCGGTTGCGGGACCGGCTCAGGCCAGCAGGCCGCGCAGCGGGAACACCGATCGCCGGGTGGCCAGAATCGCCTGGTCGAGCCGGTCCCCCGGGTCGTAGCCCTGGTCCCAGCCGTTCCACCGCACCGGCCACCGGCCGTCGGTCATCCGCCCGGGGGCCAGTCGCCGCGTCCGCGCGTACACCTCGTCCCGCCACTCCGGCGGGATCACCGACTCCGGCTCCACCGGCTGGTGCGCGGCGATCCCCACCAGGTGGGTCCACGACCGCGGCACCACGTCCACGATCTCGTAACCGCCCCCGCCGAGCGCGATCCACTTCCCGTCCGCACAGGAGTGGGCGAGGTCGTGGCACGCCTCCTGCACCGCGCGCTGTGCGTCGAGCGACACCGCCAGATGTGCCAGCGGGTCCTCGAAGTGGGTGTCGGCGCCGTGCTGGGTGACGAGCACCTGCGGCCTGAAGTCCGCCAGCAGTTCGGGGACCACCGCGTGGAACGCCCGCAGCCATCCCTCGTCACCGGTTCCCGCGGGCAGCGCCAGATTGACGGCCGAGCCCTCGGCCGCGCCGCCGCCACCGGTCTCCTCGGGCCAGCCGGTCTGCGGGAACAGGGTCCGCGGATGTTCGTGGAGCGAGATCGTCAGCACCCGGGGGTCGTCCCAGAACGCGGCCTGCACGCCGTCCCCGTGGTGCACGTCGACGTCCACGTACGCGACCCGCTCCGCGCCCAGTTCGAGGAGCCGGGCGATGGCCAGCGAGGCGTCGTTGTAGATGCAGAAGCCGGACGCGGCTCCCGGCATCGCGTGGTGGAGGCCGCCGGCGAAGTTCACCGCGTGCCCCGCCTCACCGCGCCAGACGGCCTCGGCCGCGCCCACGGACTGTCCGGCGATCAGCGCCGACGCCTCGTGCATCCCGGCGAAGGCGGGGTCGTCGACCGTGCCGAGCCCGTACGACTGGTCGGCCCCGTGCGGGTCGCCGGAGGCCGCGCGGACCGCCGCGACGTAGTCGGCCCGGTGCACGAGCCGGAGCGTCGAATCCCCCGCGGGCTTCGCCGCCACCACGTCCACGGCACGGTCGAGCCCGTAAGCCCGCACCAGACCCATGGTCAGTGCGAGCCGCACCGGATCCATCGGATGGCTGTCCCCGAAGTCATACTTCGTTACCGCCTCGTCCCACATCAACAACCCGCGGCCGCTCATGCCCGCCACCGTATCGGGCGTCGTCCGATCCGAACGAACGGGCGTACCCGAGCGTCGCGAGCACCAGGACCATCGGCACCAGCATCGCCCCCCGGTAGCTCCACGCGTCTCCGAGCGCGCCCACCAGGGGCGAGCCGACGAGGAAGCCCACGTAGTTGAAGACGTTCAGCCGTGCCACCGCGGCGTCGCTCCGCCCCGGGGCGAGGCGGCCTGCCGCGGCGAAGGTCTGCGGCACGACGACGCACAGCCCGAGCCCGAGCAGGGTGAAGCCCCCGATGCCCGCCCACGGCCCCGGTGCCGTCGCCACCACGGCGAAGCCGGCGGCCGCGAGCAGGGTCCCGCACCGGACCACCGCCACCGCGCCGAACCGCCGCACGCCCAGGTCGCCGACGGTCCGCCCGATGAGGGTGGTCACCATGTACGCGTTGTAGGGCACCGTCGCCAGCTCCTCCGAGCCGCCGAGCACGTCCTCCAGGTACTTCGCGCTCCAGTTGGAGACGGTGGAGTCCCCGATGTACGCGAAGGCCATCACCAGGCACAGCGGCATCAGCACCCCGAACGGCACCCCCGTACCGCCGCTTCCGGCCTCGTCCGGGCCCTCCGGCTCGCCGCCCGTCCGGTCCGCGTACCACCGGCTCGCGACCAGGGCGGCCGACACGAGCAGCAGGACCACCGGCAGGTACGAGGTGAGGAGGGCCAGGTCCTGGTGGGCCCCGGCCCACGCCAGGGTGGCACCGGTGATCCCGCCGAGGCTGTAGGCGGCGTGGAAGCCGAGCATGATGCTCCGCCCGTACTCCCGCTGGAGGCTGACGCCCAGCATGTTCATGGAGGCGTCGAGCGCTCCGACCGCGAGCCCGAACACGCCCAGTGCGACGGCCACGTGCCAGACGTCCCGTCCGCCGGCCACGCCGAGGAGGGAGAGCAGGACCACCGGCTGGGACCAGCGCAGTACGGCGCTCGGCGCGATCCGCCGCACGGCCCGTCCGGTCAGCACGCTGCCGACTCCGGCGAGGACGGGCACGGCCGCGAGGAACACCGGGAGGAGGCCGTCGGATATCCCGTACCGCTCCTGCACGGCCGGTATCCGGGTCACCAGCAGGGCGAACGCGACGCCCTGCGCGAAGAAGCTGAACGCCAGGGAGGCCCGCCCGTGGCGCAACCGCGCATCTGTCATGGCCGCACAGCGTAGGCCCGCGGTCTACCGGGCAGTAGACGGATCACACGAGCAGTGCGAGGAGGTCCTTCATGTCCCCGAAGCAGCCCTTGGTGCCGGCCAGGACCTGTGCGGAGGTCATCGCCGTGAATCCGTACACGTCCATACCGGCGGCCAGGGCGGCGGCCACCCCGAGCCGGCTGTCCTCGACGACGACGCACCGTCCGGGCTCGGCGCCCATCGTCCGCGCGGCGTGCAGGAACAGGGCGGGATCGGGCTTGCCCCGCCCCACGTCCTCGGCGCTGAACACGACGGAGTCGTCGAACCAGCGGTCCAGGCCGGTCCTGCGGTGTCCGAACCTGATGCGCTCGTGGCTGCCGGAGGAGGCCACGCAGTACGGGATGCCGCCGTCCCGGAGCGCTCCCAGCACGTCGACGACGCCGTCGACGACGGTCAGTTCCCGCTCGAACGCGGCGAAGGTGCGCGCGTGGAGTGTGGCGTCGAAGTCCCCCGGCAGCGCCTGCCCGGTGCGCTCCCGCACCAGGTCGTGCACACGGTGGACGGCGGCGCCCATGTAGTCGCGCAGCGAGTCCTCGTAGGTGGTGGGGTGTCCGAGCTCGGTGAGATAGCCGGCGAGGACGACATTGGCGATCGGCTCGCTGTCGACGAGCACGCCGTCGTTGTCGAAGATGACGAGGTCGTAGCGCATGGGCCCGAGCCTATGCGACGCCCGTTCGAGCGTGATCCGTACGCCGACGCGTGCGGGGTCGTCCGGGATGCGTACGTCGGGGATGTGTCCGTCCGGGATGCGCGGGATTCGGCGGTGAACGCAGAAAAGCCCCGGAACAAGGTTCCGGGGCTTCCCCACAATGATTGTTCGGCGGCGTCCTACTCTCCCACAGGGTCCCCCCTGCAGTACCATCGGCGCTGAAAGGCTTAGCTTCCGGGTTCGGAATGTAACCGGGCGTTTCCCTAACGCTATGACCACCGAAACACTATGAAGATGTCGAACTACCAGCCGGCAAAGGCGAGTTCGTTACTTCAGAACTAACACAGTGGACGCGAGCAACTGAGGACAAGCCCTCGGCCTATTAGTACCGGTCAACTCCACCAGTTACCTGGCTTCCATATCCGGCCTATCAACCCAGTCGTCTACTGGGAGCCTTACCCTCTCAAGGAGGTGGGAGTCCTCATCTCGAAGCAGGCTTCCCGCTTAGATGCTTTCAGCGGTTATCCTTTCCGAACGTAGCCAACCAGCCATGCCCTTGGCAGGACAACTGGCACACCAGAGGTTCGTCCGTCCCGGTCCTCTCGTACTAGGGACAGCCCTTCTCAAGACTCCTACGCGCACAGCGGATAGGGACCGAACTGTCTCACGACGTTCTAAACCCAGCTCGCGTACCGCTTTAATGGGCGAACAGCCCAACCCTTGGGACCGACTCCAGCCCCAGGATGCGACGAGCCGACATCGAGGTGCCAAACCATCCCGTCGATATGGACTCTTGGGGAAGATCAGCCTGTTATCCCCGGGGTACCTTTTATCCGTTGAGCGACGGCGCTTCCACAAGCCACCGCCGGATCACTAGTCCCGACTTTCGTCCCTGCTCGACCCGTCGGTCTCACAGTCAAGCTCCCTTGTGCACTTACACTCAACACCTGATTGCCAACCAGGCTGAGGGAACCTTTGGGCGCCTCCGTTACCCTTTGGGAGGCAACCGCCCCAGTTAAACTACCCATCAGACACTGTCCCTGATCCGGATCACGGACCCAGGTTAGACATCCAGCACGACCAGAGTGGTATTTCAACGACGACTCCACAACCACTGGCGTGGCCGCTTCAAAGTCTCCCACCTATCCTACACAAGCCGAACCGAACACCAATATCAAACTGTAGTAAAGGTCCCGGGGTCTTTCCGTCCTGCTGCGCGAAACGAGCATCTTTACTCGTAGTGCAATTTCACCGGGCCTATGGTTGAGACAGTCGAGAAGTCGTTACGCCATTCGTGCAGGTCGGAACTTACCCGACAAGGAATTTCGCTACCTTAGGATGGTTATAGTTACCACCGCCGTTTACTGGCGCTTAAGTTCTCAGCTTCGCCCGGACGAATCCAAGCTAACCGGTCCCCTTAACGTTCCAGCACCGGGCAGGCGTCAGTCCGTATACATCGCCTTACGGCTTCGCACGGACCTGTGTTTTTAGTAAACAGTCGCTTCTCGCTGGTCTCTGCGGCCACCCCCAGCTCAGAGTGCAAAACTCATCACCAGGAATGGCCCCCCTTCTCCCGAAGTTACGGGGGCATTTTGCCGAGTTCCTTAACCATAGTTCACCCGAACGCCTCGGTATTCTCTACCTGACCACCTGAGTCGGTTTAGGGTACGGGCCGCCATGAAACTCGCTAGAGGCTTTTCTCGACAGCATAGGATCATCCACTTCACCACAATCGGCTCGGCATCAGGTCTCAGCCTTAATGTGTGACGGATTTGCCTATCACACGGCCTACACCCTTACCCCGGGACAACCACCGCCCGGGCTGGACTACCTTCCTGCGTCACCCCATCGCTTACCTACTACCACCTTGGGTCAGCGGCTCCACCACTCCGACCTCGTCCGAA